>NZ_JAHGAW010000009.1 GCF_018603885.1 Sphingobium nicotianae | reverse complement strand
CCAAGCATCTCGACGAGAAGGTCGCCGCCCTCCACCTCGACAAGCTCGGGGTCAAGCTCTCCACCCTCACCGAGAAGCAGGCCGCCTATATCGGCGTCTCCACCAAGGGCCCCTTCAAGCCCGATCATTATCGCTACTAAGATCCAAGGGAGGCGCGGCACCGACCGCGCCTCCCCGTACCTATTCCAGAGCTTGCAGAAGGGGCGCTCTTGCTCTCTCTCCTAAGAGCGTCCCTTCTTCAAACTCTGGACGGAAGCATTTCGATTGGCGGGCTGGTTTCGAACCCCTTGCCCGCCTATGAGCCAAATCCCCATCACCGGACTTAAAGCAGGGAACCAAGATGAGCGACGCGACCTATGATGTGCTCGGTGTCGGCAATGCGATTGTCGACATCATTGCCCAGACCGACGAGGCTTTTCTGGCCAAGCATGACATGCCCAAGGGCGGCATGGCGCTGATCGACGAGGCGCGTGCACATGCCATCTATGGCGACATGGGTTCGGCCATCGAGGCCTCGGGCGGCTCGGCGGCCAACACCATCGCCGGCATCGCGTCCTTCGGCGGCAAGGCAGCCTTCATCGGCAAGGTGAAGCAGGACGAGTTCGGCGACATCTTCGCGCATGACCTCAAGTCTATCGGCGTTCATTTCGCGACGCCCGCCGCGCCGGACGGCGTCGCCACCGCGCGCTGCCTGGTCATGGTCACGGACGACGCCCAGCGCACCATGGGCACGCATCTGGGCGCCTGCGTCGATCTGACACCGGACGATGTTGATGCCGATCTCGTCGCGGCCAGCGCGATCACTTATCTCGAAGGCTATCTGTTCGATCCGCCGGCCGCCAAGGAAGCCTTCCGCAAGGCCTCGACCATCGCCCGCGCCGCCGGCCGCAAGGTCGCCCTGACCCTTTCCGACAGCTTCTGCGTCCATCGCTACAAGGACGAGTTCAAGGCGCTGATCGCCGACCATATCGACATTCTCTTTGCCAATGACGATGAGATCGAGGCGCTCTACGGCAGCCGCGACATCGCCGCCGCCGCCAACGACCTGTCCGCCAAGATCGACATCGTCGCGATCACGCTGGGCGCGCAGGGCTCCCTGATCGCCAGCGGCGACGGGCGCTATGAGATCCCCGCGGCGCCGATCAAGGACCTGGTCGACACGACGGGCGCGGGCGACCTCTATGCCGCCGGCGTCCTCTATGGCCTCAGCCGCCACCTGCCCTTCGCCGAATGCGGCCGCCTGGGCAGCATCGGTGCGGCCGAGGTGATCCAGCATTATGGTGCTCGCCCGCTGCAGCCGCTGCGCGAACTCGCCTGATCTCCTTTGCCTGCGGGCAGACGAAGACGGCCCCGGACGCGAGTCCGGGGCCGTTTCGCTTTTCGTCGATCCGCCCGAAATCCTAGAGGGAGCCCGGCGCCCGGAAAATGGCCTTGCCGCAGCTCTCGCAGCACAGGTCACTGGTCGGAATGACGCGCTCCTGATGCGCGTGATGATCCTCGCCATGATCGATCACTCCAGCCGATCCGCAGCAGGCGCAGCCGTTCGGATCGACCAGCGCATCATATTGATCGAGCATCGCCTCGGTCCACGGCGCCTCGCAAAAAGGGCAGCGCGGGCCGGTCATCGCGTCCCGCGCGGGGCTGTTTTGGGTATGAGCGCTCATCGCGAATCCTCTCAGTGGGCGCCGAGATCGGCGCGCCTCGAGACGATATAGGTCTCGTTGTTGAACCACAAACCCTTGTGGGCCTGCAAAATTTCCCGCGTGGCGTCGACATAGCGATTGCGGTTGAGGATCGCCGAGAGGCGCGCATCCTCGATCTGGGCGACATAGCTCGCCGCATTCCAGGCCGCGAGCACGGTCGACATGCCGAGCTCGCCTTCCGGCGCGATCTCGGTCGCCAGCATGCGGATGGAGTAGCGGAACACCGCCTCCTCGTCCGACATCTCATGAAAGTGATAGTTGCGCGCCTGGCTGCCAAGATCCTGCGCGACCGCTTCCATCAGCTCGGCGCGGCCGGTGACGAACGGATCCTCGCCCGGCCAGACCGAGCGCACCAGCTCCAGACCCGGGTCATGCCCATAGCCATGAATGCCGAGCAGCCGCCCGTTGGGCCGCAGCGCCCGCACCAGCGGCGCCACCACCTTGCCCGCCTTGAAGGCGATCGGCGCGCGAGCGCGATAGGGATGCGAGAGCAGCACGAAATCGAAATCCGCCCGCGCAAAACCCCGGCGCGGGATGATCGAATCCAGCACGAACTGCTGGTCCTTGCGATAGATGACCAGCACCGCCGGCGTCTGCGTCACCGGATGGCCGCTCTGCTGGCTGACCTCGACCTGCCAGTTCTGGTCGATCACCGGCTGCAGCGCGGCGATCGCTTCCTCGAAGTCGCCCGCCGTCGAGCCTTCCAGTGCAATCTCGGTCCAGCTCATCGCGCTGGCCGCGACCGGCGAGCTGGGCTTGAGATAGGGCGCGTCGGCATAGTTCAGGTTCGTGACGACCAGCACCGTCGCCGGATGCTCCTGGAAGCGGTCCGGCATCTTCTCCAGCATCAGCCGGACATTCTCGATGCTGATCTCCTTGGCGACCACATAGAAGGGCAGCCAAGGATAACGCTTATGCGCACCACGCAGCAGCCGGGCGAAGGCTGTGCCATCGCCCGAGCCGCCGTCGAACAGGCGGATGGCGGGCGGCTCGGGCTGGGTCAGCGTCAGCTGCTCCAGCGCCTTGTCCGCCACCATATGTTTCTCCGACGTCGTATTGACGAACATCAGATATTTCTGGCGGTTGTCGTAGAAGCGGAAGCCGTGGACCGGATCGATCCCATGCTCCATGCCCTTGATCGCCGAGCGCAGATTGGTGGCGGAAGGCCCGCCCTTCTCGGCGATGAACCGGTGGACCCGGTTCACCGTCTCGAGCGTCACCCGCCCACCCTGCTGCAGGCGGCTGACCAGCTTTCCGTCATTCACCGCCTGCCGGCCAAAGGTCGTCTGCGCGATCTGCATGCGCCGACAGGCTTCGTCGATCTGGGCGAGCAGGGTCTCCGCGTCGGTCATTTGGCCTTGGGTTGCGGCGGGGGCATCATCGCCCAACTCATCGGCGGCGGACCCCAGTCCTGCGAAATGGGCGGAAGGTTGAACAGCTTGCGGGCGCTGCCGCCGAGCACCTGCTTCTTCTGGTCGAAGGTCAGCAGATCGGTGTGCAGCAGATAGTTGAGATTCTCGCCATAGGTGATGCCGCGACGACGCGGACGATCGCCCTTGGGCAGGTCGGCGCTGCGCAGGCGGGTATAGTCGCTGCCCCACATCACGCGCTCGTAGCCGAAGGCGTCGAACAGTCGCCGCAGATTCGGCCAGACGTCCTTGTACGGATAATTCTCCTGGCTGAGCAACGGCGCGCCGCACAGCTTCACATGGACGTTGGGATATTTGGCGAGCTCGAGCAGGTCCTCGAATGGTCCCCAGCTCATCGCCACGGGCGGCGACACCGGATGCTGCGCCACGCCGATATGGTCGACGATCAGCGTCAGGTTGGGATAGCGCTCGGCGACCGGACCGATATTCTTGCAGCCGCCATGGGTCGAGTTGAAGATCGGCAGGCCGACTTCCTCTGCCGTCTTGTAGATCGGCTCGAAGACACCCTGCTCGAACTCGGGGCGCATCTTGGCATTGATGAAGTCGCCGACCAGCGCGCGGCCTGCAACCACCGCCGGATTGGCCTTCACCCGCCGCACTTCGGACGCGAGATCAGGATGATTGTGGAAGAAGGTATGCACGCCCGGAAAGCGACCCGGGAAGCGCTCGTGGCCCAGATTGTAGAAAGCCTCGCTGGTCACCGCGAACGCGATGTCGACGCCGATCGCGTCCATCGCCTCGCGCGCCAGCTCGACCTGCCAGAGGGCGGTCTGATCCTTCATGCTCTCGTCCAGCGGCTTGCCCGGCCAGGGCTCGTGGATCTGAACGTCTATGATCTCAAGGGATTCGATGCTGTTGCTCATGCCGTCCTCTCTGTGTGTTGCTCTAAAGGCTGTTGTTCAATTGGCAAATTCGCGGACGGCCCGCTCATAGGAGCGCGCATAGGGCTTGAGGCCCTGCCATACGACGAGCAGCGCCAGCCCGCCCATCAACGCCGCGTTGAGCACCATCGAATATTTGAGGGCGCCTTCGTCGCGGAAGACATAGTCCGTGAACAGCGCCACGATCAGCGGGCTGAGCGCAAAGGCGATCACATTGGTGCTGAACTGGCTCAAGGAGCTGACCTGCGCGCGCATCCGGTTGGGCGTCACCACCTGGAAGGCCGCGATACCGGGCCCGAAGCCGAGCGTGCCGATGAACGAGGCAAGCGCATTCATCGCCAGCACGCCATAGGCATTGGGGATGAGCGGCGCGATGACCATCAGCGGTACGGAGCAGATGAGCCCGAAGAAGACGATGCGCAGATTGGCATCGTTGCGGCCCTGCCTCGTCCAATATTCCGAGAGCTTGCCCCCCAGGATCATCGCGATCGGCGAGACGACGATCGTGATGGCGCCGCTGATGATGCCGACCTTGGCCAGATCCCAATGGAACTCGCGGTGGAGGAATGTCGCACCCCAGGTCGCCGGCCCCGCAGACAGCAGGGTCTTCATGCAGTGACCGCCGATCACGGCGAGATAGGTGCGGCCGTCATCGAACACCCAGCGGGCGACCTCCTTGACCGGAACGCTCAACGCCTTCTGCCCGGCGACCAGACCGCGCCGCGGCGGCTCCTTGGTCGTCAGCACGACGAGCGTCCAGAGCAGGCCCGGCGCCCCGACCACGACGAACGTCCATTGCCAGGGCCGGATGGTGCCGATGAGCGGCACGTCGATCGGCGGAATGCCCTCGACCAGATGCAACACCGTTCCGCCGAGGAACAACGCCAGGCCCGTGCCGACCATAGCGCCGATGCCATAGGTCCCGGTGGCGAAGGCGACCTTCTCGCGGGGGAAATTGTCGGTCGCGATCGACCAGCTGGCGGGGCCATAGCCGGATTCGCCGATGCCGATGCCGATCCGCGCGAGGAACAGCCCGACATAGCCCTGCGCCACGCCGCACGCGACGGTGCAGGCACTCCAGAAGGCGATGCAGACGGCGACCAGATTGCGCCGGTTGGTCCGGTCGGCGATGCGCGCGATGCCCATCCCGCAAATGCCATAGGGCAGCGAGAAAGCGGCGCCGAGCAGCAGAGCGGCCTGCGTGTCCGTGATCCCGAAATCCTGCTTGATCGGGTCAATGAGCAAGGCCAGCACACTGCGATCGAGCACGGTGAACATGACGACGATGGTCATCACGACCAGCGAATAATAGGCGTCCTTGCGCGGCGGCCAGGGTTGCTCGCCACTGGCCATCGCAGGCGCGGCGTCGCCAGTCGATTTCGGCGGCGTCTCGTCCATCGTTATGTTTGCGGCTCCCGCCATCATCGCTCTCCAGGGCTTGTTCGTGTCATTCGTGTCGCCGTCGATCGCCTTGGGTTCCAGAGCCTGATTGCCGGGAGTGGGCACGCTCGCATGCTGGCCCACTCTCCGCTTGCTCGTGGGGGAAGTAGGGAATGCTTGTCCCGGAACGCCGACGTTTAAGTAGATGCATGACAAGCGGAATTCCGCAGAGGTTCGCGCCCGGCCAATAACAAAACCGCCGCCGGCTGACTGGAGCCGGCGGCGAATGCAGCAACTCATCAATCTGCGGTCGGCGAGGGCCTCAGTTGCCCTTCATTCGCTTTCCGGCGATGCGGCAACCTTCGGACATCGCCTTGAGCTTGGCCCAGACGATCTCCTCATGGCCGACGCGCGAGCCGATGCCGCAATCGGTGCCAGCATGGACATTCTCCATGCCGACGCGCTTGGCGAAATTCATCAGGCGCTCAGCGACCAGCTCGGGATGCTCGACCAGGTCGGTATAGTGACCGATCACGCCCGGCACGATGATCTTCCCGTCAGGCAGCTTGATGTCGTCAAACACCACATATTCATGCGCGTGGCGCGGGTTCGACGCCTCGAAGCTGTAGGCCTCGGCGTTGATCTGGAAGAGTTTGTCGGCGATGTGCCTGAACTCGATGTCGTGGACATGCGGGCGATGGCCCGAGCCCCAGCACATGTGGAAGCGGATCTGATCCTGCGGCAGGCCGCGCAGCGCGTGGTTGATGATCTCGACGCAGAAATCGAGATATTTGCGATATTGGTCGACCGTATAATCCGGGTAGAACATCCAGCTCGTGGCGAACTCCGGCTCGTCGACCTGAACGATCAGGCCGGCATCGGTGATCGCTTTATATTCCTCGCGCACCGTGTCCGCGACGGCCATCATATAGTCGCGCTCGTCCTTGTAGTGCAGATTGGTGACGCTCGCGCCGAGGCTCAACGGACCGAGCGCGGCGATGAAGCCGTCGGCACCGTCCTTGCCTTGCAGCGCGACCTTGAGCGCATCGATATCCTTCTTGATCGCGTCATAGCCGTGATAGGAGACCGGCCCGGTACAGGCGCGTATCTTGGTGGGCGTCACGCCCGGGCCGGCCCCGGGCGCAGCGCCAGGCGTCGAAAAGCCCGGGCGGACGGGACCGCCCGATCCGGCGAGCCACAGGCCGGATGCATAGAAGCCGGGGAAGTCGCGCCGGTCGCGCTCGCCGACGCCGGCCCGCTTGGGCTTGAAGTCGGCGGGACGGTCGACCATCGAATAGCCAGTGACGCGGCCCGCCATGTAGCTTCCATAGGAGCCGCCGTTCGCCGCCTTCACATATTCGCCGTCATTGACGATATCGACGCCGCACGCGATCTGCTTGTCGACCACCCACTGCACCGCGCCGGGCAGCTCCGCCGCAATCTCTTCCTTGTGATCATCATATTTCGCGAGCTTCGCGTCGAACGCGGCGGGACGCGGCAGGTTGCCGCCATGGCTGCTCAGGAAATAGTCGGTGGAACGCCGCATGGCCTCTGCTCCCTCTGCCCATAATCTGTGTTCTGACTCGCTTCCTGCCATGGCGAGGGCCGGAATAATTGACTGGCCCGGAACGAATTCGTACCGGGCCACCCAGTTTTTTGCGCCCTCCCGCTCGCAACGGAAGGCGTCCCTCCGTGATCAGAACTTCTTGCCGATGCTCAGATACCATTCGCGCGGCGGCGCCGGCTGGGCATCGGTCTGCGGATAGCCGAGCGTCTGGTAGTCGAAGACGTTTCGGTAGTAGAATTTGTTGAAGAGGTTCGTGGCGCCCAGCGCGATCGTCAGGTTGAGATCGTCGTTCACGTAGCTGATCCGGCCGTTGACGACCGAATAAGGCGGCGTGAGGTAATTATATTTGGTCGAGGTGCCGCTGCTGATGCGGCTGCTGCGATAGGACCAGTCGAGACGCGGCGTGAATGAACCGCCCAGCATCGGGGCCTCGATCCGATACTGGATGCCGGCACCAGCGCTCCAGTACGGATCATTCTGCCGGGCATTGACCGCCCGCGCGGAAAGGTCGCCCGAGGTGAAACTGGTATAGCCGAGATTGGCGCTGATATTGAGCCCTTCGACCGGATTGGCCGACGTTTCGATTTCGAAGCCTCTGATCTTGGCCGGCGTATTGATATAATAGGTTCGGCCGACACAGGAATATCCTGGCACGCCCGCCGCAATCTGCGCGGCGGTCCGGGCGATGCAGCGCGTCGATCCGGGAGGGCCGCCCGGCAGGGGATCGAGCACCAGATTGCCGGCAACCTGGCCGTTGGGACCGAGGAGGATTTCCTGGCCACCGGCAACGGCGACCGGGCGGGTGCCGAAATCGGTGTAGAAGCCAGCGATATTGAACCGCAGCTTTCGGTCAAACAGGTCGAGCTTGGCGCCAAGTTCGTAGGCCTTGTCCTGATAGCCATCGATCTGGAAGATCTGCGTTGCCTGCAGCGGCCGCCCGTTGAAGCCCGGGAGCTGGAAGCCGGTCGCGACCGAGGCATAGAGCAGGATATCCTGGGTCGGCTGGTAGGTCAGCCCCGCCTTCCAGCTGAACAGCTTCTTGGCCGGCGTGACATTGAACGCGATGTCCAGCGAGCTCGGTGTGAGGTCGACGAGGTTGCTGTAGTGCACCACCTTCTTGTCGTCCGAATAGCGGCCGCCCAGAATGATGCCGAGCTTCTCGCCGAAGGGGCGAATGGTCGCATTGGCAAATGCCGCCTTGCTGGTCGGCTCGTAGGTCGTGTTCTGGATCTTGTAGGTGCCCAGCGCCGGATTGGGATCGATGGCGTGATTGCTGCCCTTCGCATCGAAGTAGAAGGCACCGACCACCCAGTCGGCCCAGTCATATTTGCCCGACAGCCGCACTTCCGCGCTGGTATATTCCTCCCGGATATTGGCATAGGTATGCTCGACGATCAGCGGCGTGCCGTCGGTGTCGAACGCATGCGTATCGTCCATCACCCGATGACCGACCACCGCGGTGAGATCCATCTTGTCGTTGAGGTTGACGAGCAGCTTGCCCGACACGCCCCAATTCTTGAGGTTGATGCGCGAGGGATAATTGTCGCCGCCGCGCGTCACCATGCCATTATAATATGGCGCGAAGGTCGCCGGCGCGCCGGCTGGAACGGGCAGCACCTGCCCGGCCGCGATCGGGTTCAGATAGGTGGTGTAGGTCGAGTAGGGATCGCCCGTGACGAACCGGCTGTCGACGGCAATACCGAAATAATCCGCCTGCGCCTTGACGTTCGTGAGCGCCGTCGCGCTGACCTTGGTCGCGTCGATATCGACCACTCTGTCGGCCGGATTTTCCGAGGTGTCGTGCGTGTAGTCGCCGGTGATGGTCAGCCGGACATTGGAGACCGGCTGCCAGAGCAGCGAGCCGCGCACGGCCCGGCTCTGCTCGCCGCCGAGATGGCCGACGACGCAATTGTCCGGCGTGAAGTTGGGATTGGCCGTGAACTGCGCCTTGAGGCCGTCCGAGAAGGGGAACTTGCCGGCCAGCGCCGGCGTGCCGCGCCGGATCATCTCGCAACGGAAATCGAGCTGGTCCATATAGCCGGTGCGCTCCTTCGAAACACCCGAGACCATCAGCGCAAGCTGGTCGTTCAGCGGCAGATTGAAGCCTGCGCGCAGGTCGAGACGGTTATAGGCACCGACCGTGACCTCGCCATAGCCGGAGGTCTCGGACAGGTTCGGCTGCTTCGACACGATATTGACCGCGCCCGCCAGCGCGTTGCGACCGAACAAGGTGCCCTGCGGCCCGCGCAGCACCTCGACATGGTCGAGATCGAGCAGGTCGAAGTTGGAGCCGAGCAGGATCGGATAATAGACGTCGTCGATATAATAAGCGACGGTCGCCTCGCCCGCCAGGCTGGTGTCGGCCGAGGCGATGCCGCGGATATTGGTCGTGACGCCCGGCCCGAAAGCGCTCTGCGCCTTGTAGAAGGTCGCGTTCGGCGTGACGAAGGACAGGTCCTGCACCGCGACCAGGCCGCGCTCCTTCAGTCCCTCCGAGGTCACGGCGGTGATCGCGATCGGCGTGTCCTGCAGATTGGTCGACTGGCGGGTCGCGGTGACGATGATGTCCTGCAGCGCGCCCGATGCTTCGTCCCCGCCCGCATTGGCTGCAGCTGTGCTTTGCGCCACCGCGCCCTGCGCGATCGCGAGGGTCAGGGCTGACGCCGAGACCAGAATGAACTTGTTCATCCACTCCCCTCCCAATTTTGTGAGGCCCTTTTCTCGAGCCAGTTCGTCCGATCTGCGCCGGAGCGATTTCAAATTATGGAGGAGGAAATTCGCGCGCTTGCCCGCCGCGGAACATTGGCTTGAAATACTTCAATTTCTATTTATTGCACAACTACTCGTGTGGTATTCCGGCACTTCATCGGAATTATCCTCTTATCTCATTCACTTAAACTGAGCTATAATAGAGACACGCGAAAATCATATCCGTTGCCGCGCCATCCCCATTCCGGTCTGGGCAAGGCTCTTGGCGCGTGCGGGACGCCACATGAGCGACGCGAAATGACGCGCCGAAAAGCAGTGTTGGAAGATCCGGGCCGGCGCGCCGCGCCGACTCATGTTCAGGCCAGTTCGACCTGCTGCTGGCGATAGTCGCGCGGCGAGCTCTCGAACCGGGTGCGGAAGCTCCGCGCGAAATGCGGAGCGCTGTTGAAGCCCCAGCTGAACGCGATGTCCGTGATCGAATGGCTGCGCCATCGCGGATCGCGCAGTTGCCGCGCGCATTCCTCCAGCCGCCTCCGCAGGATATAGGCGGACGGGCTCTCGTCGCTGACCGCGAAGATCATGCGCAGATAGCGGTCGGACAATTGCAGCTTGCGGGCGATCAGCGACGGGCTGAGATCGGGATCGCGCAGATGCTCCTCGATGAACAGCTTCACCTTCCAGAAGCGACCGGACATGATCGCCGAGGTCGACATGCGATCGTCGAGCATCGCCGCATAGGAGCTCGCGAGCACGTCCAGCAGGTGCCGGCCCGCCCGCTCGCGCGTCTCGCTCGGTAGCTTGAGATCGTCCTTCGCGGCCAGATCGCGCGCCATGGCGGCGGCGGTGGAGGCCAGGCTCTCTCCCTTGGCCAGGCGTTGCCCGCACAGGAAATCGGGCGTCGGGATGCTTTCCTTGACCAGCGAGGTGGGCACACGAAACATCAGCACTTCGTTGGGGCCGTCGCAGCGGAACTCATATTCGGTGTTGTTGTCGCAGAGCGTGAAGTCGCCTTCCTCCAGCGTGATCTGGTTGCCGTAATGCTTGAAGGCGGTGCGGCCCTCGACCTGCAGGATGAAGGTCGACATGCGCAGTCCGCGTCCGCGAATTTCGCTGGCGTTGCGCCGGATCGCGACCGATCCGGAGCGCATCCGGATCATCTCCATCTGCCCCATGTGGAGCGATCGGATGACCGCATCGGGGATACGCGTGTAGACTTCTATATGCGTCGTTTCGCCGTGAATATTGGACGTGTAGAAAGCCGGAGCCGCATTGCGCCGGCTCTCATACGCTTCTGCGCTGTGACTCATTGGTCTTGTCCTCGGTCAGGGACCTGTGTCCAGGCTCCCGGCACCTCTCCTGCTGGTCATGATATGCGAACCAGACGGCCCGTCAATCGCGCCATACCGGATGGAGTTCGGAAAAATGACATTCAAGTGTCGCTTTGGGTCATGTTGTTACGGCTACCGCAACCGCGTCTCGCGCGCGGAGATGAAAGGCCGCGCTGATCAGGTCCTTGGTGTATGTGCTTGAGGCAGATTCGAAGATCTGGTGGGCCGGACCATGCTCGACGATCTGGCCGTCCTTCATCACCACGACGTCATGCGCGAGGGCGCGCACGACCTTGAGATCGTGGCTGATGAACAGGTAGGTGAGGCCATGCTTCTCCTGCAGGTCGCGCAGCAGGTCGACGATCTGGCCCTGCACGGACATGTCGAGCGCCGAGGTCGGCTCGTCGAGCACGACGAACTCGGGCTTGAGGATGATCGCGCGGGCAATCGCGATGCGCTGGCGCTGGCCGCCGGAGAATTCGTGCGGATAGCGGTCGAGGATGTTGCCGCGCAGGCCGACCTCGTCGAGCATCTGCCGCACCGCCTGCCGCCGCGCCGTCCGGTCGAGATCGGGCCGGTAGCTGATCAGCCCTTCCTCGATGATCTGCGCGATGGTGAGGCGCGGGCTCAAGGATGCGAACGGATCCTGGAACACGATCTGCATGCGGCTGCGCAGCGAGCGCATATCCCTGGTGTTGCGTCCGTCGATGCGCTCGTCGCCGAAGCTGATCCCGCCCTGGCTGCGGATCAGGCGCAGCAGGGCCAGTCCCATCGTGCTCTTGCCAGAGCCGGATTCGCCGACCACGCCCAGCGTCTTGCCGCGCCTTATCCTGAGCGAGACGCCGTCGACCGCCTTCACGAAGGCGCGCGGCTTGCCGAACCAGCCCTTGATCGGGAAATGCACCTTGAGATCGTCGGCGCCGACCACGACCGGCACGTCCTCGGCGACCGGCAGCGGCCGCCCGCGCGGCTCGGCATCGAGCAGCTTCTTGGTATAGGCATGCTGCGGATTGTCGAACACCTCCGCAGTCCTCCCCGCCTCGACGATCACGCCGTCGGTCATCACACAGACCCGCTCGGCCATCTTGCGGACGATCCCCAGATCATGCGTGATCAGCAACATCGCCATGCCGAGCTTCTTCTGCAGGCTCTGCAGCAGGTCGAGTACCTGCGCCTGCACGGTGACATCAAGCGCCGTGGTCGGCTCATCCGCGATCAACAGGTCCGGCTCGTTGGCGAGCGCCATGGCGATCATCACGCGCTGACGCTGCCCGCCGGAGAGCTCATGGGGATAGGACTTGATCCGGTTCTCGGCGTCACGCAGGCCGACCAGCTTGAGCAGCTCGAGCGTGCGGGCGAGCGCCGCCTCCCTGGCGATGCCGGGCTGGTGGAGCCGGATCGACTCCACGATCTGCCGGTCGATCGTGTGCAGCGGATTGAGCGAAGTCAGCGGCTCCTGCGGCACCAGCGCGATGCGGTGGCCGCGCACCCGGCGCATCGTCCGGTCGTCCGCGCCGACCAGTTCCAGCCCGTCGAGCCGGATCGACCCGGTGGGATGCGAGGCGATCGGATAGGGCAACAATTGCATGATCGACATGGCCGCCGTCGACTTGCCCGATCCGCTCTCGCCGACCAGCGACAGCGTCTCGCCACGCCGCAGGGTGAAGGATGCGCCCTTGACCGCCTCGACGATCCGCCCTTCCGAGCGGAAATTGACGCCGAGATCCTCGACCTCCAGCAGCGGCAGATCGCTCATGCCGACCTCCGGGGATCGAAGGCGTCGCGCACCGCCTCCCCGATGAAGATGAGCAAAGAGAGCATGATCGCCATCACCGAGAAGCCGGCAATGCCGAGCCAGGGCGCATTGAGATTGTTGCGCGCCTGGCTGAGCAACTCGCCCAGCGACGGCGATCCGCGCGGCAGACCGAAGCCCAGAAAATCGAGCGAGGTCAGTGTCGTGATCGAGGCGTTGAGCACGAACGGCAGGAAGGTGATCGTCGCGACCATCGCGTTGGGCAGGATATGCTTGAACATGATCTTGCTGTTCTTCAGCCCCAGCGCCCGCGCCGCGCGGACATATTCGAGGTTGCGCGCACGCAGGAACTCGGCGCGCACCACGCGCACCAGCGCCATCCAGCTGAACAGCAACAGCACGCCCATCAGCGTGAAGAAGCCGGGCTGCACCATCGTGCTGACGATGATCAGCAAATAGAGCAGAGGCAGGCTCTGGAAGATCTCGATCGCGCGCTGCAGCAGCAGATCGGTCCAGCCGCCGAAAAAGCCCTGGATCGCGCCGGCCGTGATGCCGATCACCGAGCTGAAGACCGTCAACAGCAGCCCGAACGTCACCGACAGGCGAAAGCCGTAGATCAGCCGCGCCAGCACGTCGCGCCCCTGATCGTCCGTGCCCAGCCAGTGCCGGCTCGACGGACCGACCGGCAGCGGCTGGTCCGTGTCATAATCGATCGTGCGATAGCCGAACGGAATGATCGGCCAGATCGCCCAGCCGTCCCTGGCGATGAGCTGCTGGACGACCGGGTCGCTATAGTCCGCTTCCGTCTCGAACTGGCCGCCGAACGCCGTCTCGGGATAGGCCTTGAAGGCCGGCGCATAGACGGCCCCGTCATGCCAGACGAGCAAAGGCCGGTCGTTCGCCACCAGCTCGGCGCAGAGCGAGACGAGATAGAGCGTGATGAAGATCCACAAGCTCCAGTAACCGCGCTTGTGCGCCCTGAAATTCGCCCAG
Organism: Sphingobium nicotianae; assembly: GCF_018603885.1. Lineage (GTDB taxonomy): Bacteria > Pseudomonadota > Alphaproteobacteria > Sphingomonadales > Sphingomonadaceae > Sphingobium > Sphingobium nicotianae. The sequence continues at coordinate 221,855 of NZ_JAHGAW010000009.1, read as the reverse complement.
CGCCGCCGGGTGAGCGGCGTCACGCGGAAGAAGCGGACGGCCGGCTCGTCGGCCGGCGCGATGGCGGGGGCTTCGGCGTTCATCAGACGTCCCGCCTTTCGAAGTCGATGCGCGGATCGACGAGCACATAGCAGATGTCACCGATCAGGTTGGCGACGAGCCCCAGCAGCGAGAAGACGAACAGCGAGCCGAGCATCACCGGATAGTCGCGGTTCATCGCCGCCTCGAAGCTCAGCAGGCCGATGCCGTCGAGCGAGAAGATCACCTCGATCAGCAGCGAGGAGGCGAACAGCACGGTGATGAAGGCATGGGGAAAGCCCGCCACCACGATCATCATCGCATTGCGGAACACATGCCCATAGAGCACCTGCGTCTCGCCCAGCCCCTTGGCGCGCGCCGTCGTCACATATTGCTTGTTGATCTCGTCGAGCACCGAGTTCTTGCAGAGCATCGTGAGATTGGCGAACGAGCCGATCGAGATGGCGAGGATCGGCAGGGTGATGTGCCAGAAATAGTCGCCGATCTTCCCCATCATCGAGAGATCGTCCCAATTATCAGACGTCAGCCCGCGCGCCGGGAAGATGTTCCAGTAATTGCCGCCGGCGAAGAATACGACCAGCAGGATCGCGAACAGGAAGGCCGGAATCGCATAGCCCACGATGATCAGGAAGCTCGTCCAGTTGTCGAACGCCGTCCCCACGCGCACCGCCTTGCGGATGCCGAGCGGGATCGAGATCAGGTAGGTGAGCAGGATCGTCCAGAAGCCCAGCGAGATCGACACCGGCATCTTCGATTTGATGAGGTCGATGACCTTCTCATCCTTGTAGTAGCTGGTGCCGAGGTCGAAGGTCGCGAAATCCTTCAGCATCTTGAAGTAGCGCTCATGCACCGGCCGGTCGAAGCCGTAGAGCTTCTCCAGCTGCTTGGCGACTTCGGGCGGCAGGCCGCTGGTCGTCGCGCCGCTTCCGTCCGTCGGTCCGGAGGGATTGGAGCCATCGAAATTCGCCGTCGCCGAGGTCCCCTCGCCGGACATGCGCGCCGCGATCTGGTCGATCGGCCCACCTGGCACGAACTGGATGATGACGAAGGCGATGGTCACGATGCCGATCAGGGTCGGGATCATGAACAGCAGTCGGCGCAGGGTGTAGCCCCAGATTCCGCTCATATGTCCTTCCCCAGCCGTTTGCGCAGCGCCGCCTGCTTGTCCTTGTCGATCCACCAGGTATCGAGCGTGAAGAGCGGGAAATTGTTGGTGGGATCGATCCTGGGCCGGCCGAACTTGTTCCAGTAGGTGAAGGGCTGCACGCCGGTCGGTGCCGGATACACATGCTGCATCGGGATCGTGTAAGTGCCCGCCACCAGCACCCGGTTGAGCGCCCGCATCGCATTGACCACGCTCTCGCGGTCCTGCGCGGCGATCAGCTTGTCGAGCATGTCGTCCACCACCGGATCGGCCACGCCGGCGAGGTTGCGGGAGTCGATCCGCGTCCGCCCGTCCGAGGCCCATTCGTTGCGCATCTCGCTCCCCGGCGAGATCAGCGCCGGAATGTTCGGCACCGAAATGCGCAGGTCATAGTCATAGCGCGCAGTGAACTGGCGAACGGTCGAATTATCGTAGAGTTTGATGTCGACCTTAATCCCCAGCCGATCGAGATTCCGCAAAAACTGGGTGATATATTTCTCCTGCGCCACGCCATAGCCGAGCATCAGGTCGAGCTGGATCGGCTTGCGGGTCTTCGTGTCGACCAGCCGCATATTCTCGATCGGATAGCCCGCCGCCTTGATCAGCCGCGCGGCCTCCAGGAGGTTCGCGCGCTGCCGCGTCCGATCGCCGAGCACCGGCAGCGGCCGGGGTGCGGCGAAGACGTCCGCCGGCAGCTTGTCGCGCCAGGGATCGAGCAGCTTGCGCTCGCCGGGCGTCGGCGGCCCCTTGATGTCGAAATCGCTATTCTCGAAATAATTCGAGACCCGGCCATGATAGCCGTGAAGAATGTTCCGCTGGAACCACTCATAATCGAAGGCGTGCAGCATCGCCTGACGCACACGCCGATCCTGGAAGAAGGGGTTGCGCGTGTTGAGCACGATCCCCTGATAGGAGATCGGCGTCTTGTAGCGGATATAGGCGCGGATGAGGTCGCCGCGCTTGAAGGCCGGCAAGGTCGCCTCGCGGTCCCAGCGCAGCGCCGACATGTCGGAGCGGAAGTCGTAGTCCCCGGCCAGGAACGCTTCGGTATAGACCGAGGTATCGCGATACCAGTCGTAGCGTATGTCCATATTGTAGCGCCCGCGCGCCGTCGGCCGGTCCTTCCCCCAGTAATCGGCGCGCCGCTCGAAATAGACCGAGCGGCCGGGCACGAAGCTCTTGATGCGATAGGGTCCGCTGCCGACCGGAATTTGCATCGTCGCCTTGGTGAAATCGGTGTGGCGGTAGAAATGCTCGGGCAGGACGGTGAGCTCCCCCACCGCGGCGAGCGTCGTCGGGCTGTTCTTGCGGATCAGGACCATGCGCACGCTGCGCGGCCCGGTCTTGAACACCGCCTTCACCGGCGTTCCGGTGCGACGCATCAGCGGCCGGCCGGATGTCTGCGCGACATGGACCGAGAAGATCACATCCTCCGGCGTCACCGGCTTGCCGTCACTGAACTTCGCATCGGCGCGCAGCCTATATTCGACCCAACTGAGATCCTTGGGATAGCTGATCGTCTCGGCGAGCAGGCCATATTGCGAGGCCGGCTCGTCCAGGCTGCGCACCATCAGCTTGTCGAAGACCAGCTGCTCCAGCCCCAGTGGCGGAAAGCCCATGACCGACACGATGTTGAAGCTGTCATAGTAACCGGGCGTACCGGAGCGGAACACGCCCCCCTTGGGCGCGTCCGGATTCACATAGTCGAAATTCTTGAAGCCCGCCGGATATTTGAGTGAGCCGAAGGCCGCGAAACCGTAGCTGGTGGTGACCCCTGTGTCTGCGGCGGGGACCGATGTGGTCAGCGAAACGAGCACGCCGAGCGCGATGAGGCCCCGAAAGCGTCCGACGGCCGAGCGCCATATCATGGATGCGCCTCGCGGTCGCCGGCAGGCACGCGGCAACAGGCTCGATATGGTGTCAGCATGGCCGACGCTCTTCCCTCCACCCCGGTCTCTTTCTTTATCCGGCCCGTTTCGAGCCTGGCTGCATCCTAATCGCCCCTGCCGGGAAAAAATTGCCTGCTCCGGAAAATTGCATTGAGGCAGAGCAGCGAGTCTCAACTCCGAAATATCAACCCATCATTCTGAATTAAAATACTAAAATTTTCGATTTCCGCCTGCTCTGCCCTGAAGAGGTCGCACAGTTGGTTGACGAGGTCAATTTATCTCGGCGCGGCACGACGCCCGCTCCGCCCCCCCACGCGAAGGGATACTCGCCTGGTATGGTCGTGGTTCGATTCTGTAATAGACAAGGATCGCTCCGAAAGGCTCTGCTTGATCGCCAATAGGCATTCGGGAAGCGCGATCGGTTTCGCGAAGTGCCCTGCCGCCGTGCCCGATCAGCCATGGGGCCGGTCGGCCGGACCGATCAGGAGGGAAGATGTCCAAGCTGTTGCATATTCAGTCGAGCCCGAACTTGGATGGGTCGATCACGCGAACGCTGAGCGATGAATTTGTGGCGACGTGGGCGGCGAGCCATCCGGAGACGGAGGTTGAGACACTGGACCTTGCGCGTGATCCGGTGCCGCATTGGGGGCCGGACGCGATCCGGGGGTTCATGACGGTGGAGGGGCAGCGGACGCCCGCGGGCCAGGCGGCGGTCGATCTGTCGGAGAAGCTGATCCAGCAGGTCGAGGCGGCCAAGATCCTCGTCATCGGCTGCCCGATGTACAACATGTCGATGCCCACCCAGCTCAAGAGCTGGATCGATCATCTGACACGGGCGGGCCGCACCTTCAAGTTCACGGGGCAGGGCCAGTACAAGGGCCTGATCTGGAACAAGAAGGCGTTCGTCATTCTCTCGCGCGGCGGCGACTATAGCGCGCCGCCGGCCAGCGCGGCGGATTTCCAGGAACCGCTGCTCCGCGCCAATCTGGGCCTCATCGGCATCACCGACGTGACCTTCATTCGCGCCGAAGGCCAGCGCCTGCAGGAAGCGCCGACCTATATCGAGAAGGCGCGTGAAACGATCGCCTGGATCGCTGGCTGAGGGGGACGAGCGATGAGTACCGTTGCCAAAGCCGCCCTGCCGCTCGACGATGTCGCGGCGAACTGGGCTCCCGGCTCCACCTTGACCAGCCGGGTCGGCGCGCTGCTGCCCCGCATCGCTGAGTTGGCGGCGGAAACCGACCGCGACCGCCGCGTATCCGACGAGATCATCGAGGCGCTGCGCCAGGCTGGCATGTGGCGCGTCTATGTGCCCAGGGAATATGGCGGCACCGAGGAGAGCATCCTGGAGGTGGTGCGCGCGATCCGCATGGTCGCGCGCGTCTGTCCCTCGACCGCCTGGGTGATCGGCGTGCTGTGCGCGCATCCGTTCATCACCAGCCTCTACTCGCGCCAGCTGCAGGACGAGTTCTGGGCGGATGGACCGGACACGCTCGCCTCCACCTCCGGTCTTCCCATCACGCGCGCGAGGATCGTCGATGGCGGCCTGCGCGTCACCGGTCGCTTCCCCTTCTCGTCCGGTTCGGTCAACGCCACATGGGCAATGATCGGCGTCAGCGCACCGGACCTGTCGCAATCCACTCCCGGCAATCGCGAGCGGTTCCGCACGCCTTATTTCTGCCTGGTGCCGCGCTCGGACTATGAGATTGACGACGACTGGCACGTCATGGGCCTTGCCGGCACCGCCAGCCGCACCCTCGTCCTCAACGACGTGTTCATTCCCGCCTATCGGATGGAAATGAGCGGTGCGATGGTCAACCGCTACACCAAGGGCGAGGGACTGCACAAAGGCCCGCTCTGGACCGCCGGCTATGGCGCCACGATCGGAACCGCGCTCACGCCGGTGTTCCTGGGCATTGCCGACGCCATGCTGGAGATGATCACCAAGAAAGTGCAGGGCCGCACGGTCCCCGGTACCCGCATCCCGACCAATTCGGTGCCCAACTCGATGCGCCTGGCGGAATCCACGCTGGAGATGCGCGCCTGTACCTTGCTGTGGGAGGACTATATCAAGAGCATCGACGATCGCGCGACCGCCGGTATCGAGCCGGACGAGGACTTCACCGCCAATGCCGGCGCGACCGGCATCTATGTGCAGGAGCTGTGCACCCGCACGATCGATCGTCTCTTTGCTGTGGCCGGCGGCTCCTCGGTCCGTCTGGACAGCCCGATCCAGCGCATGTGGCGCGACGCCCATACCGGCCGCTCCCACATCGCCAACGAATATGATCCGTCCGCCATGGCGTTCGGCCGCCATCTGCTCGGCCTCGCGCCAATGGGCCGCTGGGGCGGCTGAGCGAGGGGGCGGCGAAGCTGGTGGAGGGGAAGCTAGTGGAGGGGAAGACGGCACTCGCTCCCCTGTCACGGCCTCGATCGTCTTCGGCGCCCATCTGCGATAGAGCGGATTTACATGCGCCTCACCGCTTCAGCACCGCCCGCGCGATTTCCAGGAACCGAACAACGGCGGGCGGCACCAGCCCTATGCGCCGCCGGTAGATGAAACTGCGCCGCACCACATCCATGCCCGGCACGTTGAGCGGCGCGATGAGGCCCGCCCGATCCTCCGCCGCATAAATCGTGCGTGGTAACCAGCTGACGAAGCCGGAGTCCGTGATCAGGGCCTTCATCATCGACACCGACCAGGTCTCCACCGCGATATGCGGCGGCGCGATGCCCAGTCCCACAAGATAACGCTCGAAAGCGATGCGCGGATCGCTGCCTCTCGGTGGCAAAACCCAGGGAAGCCCGGTCAGATCAGCCATTGTGAGTTCGCCCTTCGCCCGGATCGGGTGATCGACAGCCGCAATCACCGAGCCGGTGTCCTCGATGAAGACATCGAGCTTCTGGACATCCTCTTCCTCGGGAATATCGCCGACGACCACGTCGATCTTTCGGCCCGTGAGCGCAGGCGTCAACAGATCAGCCGTCCCCTCCATCATCTCGATGCGCAGGTCCGGCGCTTCCTGGATCATCCGGCCGAATATCGGCGGTAGGAACGCAATGCCGAGGCTCGGCTGCGATCCGATGCGCAGTACGCCGGCCGTGCCGCTCCTGAGGCGGCCGATCTCGTCCCGCGCGTGCTTCTCCTCCAGGTCGATCCGGCTGGCGAAGGGCAGCAGCGATTCCCCATAGACCGTCAGCGCCACGCCGCTCGCAAACCGATCGAACAAGGGGACGCCAAGATTCTGCTCCATCCGCTTGATGATGCGGCTCAAAGTCGGCTGGCTCATGCCCAGCGCGGTCGAGGCGCGGCCGATGCTGCCATGGCTGGCAACGCTGAGAAAGGCGCTTCGCTCGCGATCGTCGAGAAGCATGGGAGTCCTCCGGCTGGACGGATTCGGTATGACTCCCATGTCACAGCCCCATGAGTCACTTCAAGGCCCGACCCTCTCCCCTTTTACTCCGGTCGAGAGCGATGTCAGGTCTGCGTGGAGGCAAATTGCGGCGGCGTGGCCCCCGCCTCGTCCTGCGGCTGAACATCGTCGAACGAGCTGTAATTGCTCGTATAGAGATGCGCATAGAGCCCGCCGAGCGCGATCAGCTCGTCATGAGCACCCTGCTCGATGATCCGGCCCTGCTGCAGCACGACGATCTTGTCGGCGTCGCGAACCGTCGCGAGGCGATGGGCGATGACAAGGCTGGTGCGGTCCCTGAACAGCACCTTGAGCGCGCGCTGGATGTCCTGCTCGGTGAAGCTGTCGATGCTCGCCGTCGCCTCGTCCAGAATGAGGATCTTGGGATCGGCGACCAGGGCGCGCGCGAAGCTCACCAGCTGCCGCTGGCCGAGCGAGAGATTGTTGCCGCGCTGGCCCATCATCGTGCCATAGCCCTGCGGCAGCGTCTCGATGAACTCGTGTGCGCGCACCGCCTTGGCCGCCGCGATCACGTCCGCGTCCGAAGCCCCGCTCGCATAGCGGATATTCTCCATGACGGTGCCGGTGAACAGGAACGGCTCCTGCAGCACCATCGCGATGGTCTTGCCGAGGCTGTCGAGCGTCACGTCGCGCACATCCCGCCCGCCGATCTTCACCGAGCCCTGCCACACGTCGTAGAAGCGCTTGGTGAGCGAGGCGATGCTGGTCTTGCCCGATCCGGTCGGCCCGACGAGCGCGACGGTCTGGCCTGGCTTCACGTCGATATTGATGTCCTTAAGGACCGGCTGGCCTTCCTTGTAGCCGAAGGTCACATGATCGAAGACGATCGATGGCGCCACATCGTCGCCGAGCGGGATCGCGCCCGGCTTGTCCTTGAGCTGCACCGGCGCGTCCAGCACCTCGAAGATGCGCGCGCCCGCCGTCATCGCGCGCTGCGCCATCGTATATTGCATGGCGAGCGTGCGGATCGGGTCGAAGAAGCGCTGCACGTAGAAGATGTAGGCGACCATGACGCCGATATCGATGCTGCGGCCCAGCACCTTCTCGCCGCCCACCACGATGACGATCGCCATGGCAAAGCCGGTCAGCAGCTCGACGGTCGGGATCATCACCTGCGAGATGCGCACGGCTGCAACCTGCGCGTCGAAATTATGCTGCACGCGCGCAGCGTAATGATCGAAATTGACATCCTCACGCCGGCTTTCCTGCACGGTGCGGATGCCATTGATATTCTCGGCCAGCGCGGCATTGGTCGCCGAGGAGGCATCGCGCGCCTTCAGGAAGATGACCCGCGCATGCCTCACCCAGATCGCCTGGACCGTCGCCAGCAGCGGGATTACGGTGATGGTGAGCAGCCCGAGCTGCCAGTTCATGGCGATCAGCACCACAACGATGCCGATCAGCAGGATCAGGTCGCCCACGGCTTGAACAGCATTCTCCATGAACTCCTGCAGCGCATTCACGTCGCCCTGCAGCCGCGACATCACGCGCCCGACATGGGTCTTGTCCATGAAGGAAAGCGAGACGTCCTGCAGATGCGCGAACATCGCGCGGCGCAGGTCGAAGATCACCTGCTGCGCCAGCCGCGCGGAGAGCGATTGCTGGAGGAAGCTGCCCGCCGCATTGGCCAGCACGATCCCCGCGAACATCATCAGCACGAGCTCCAGCGGCCGGCTGCCCGGTGCATTGACCGCGCTGTTGACGGCATCGCGGATCGTGATCGGGATCGAGATGGCGGTCAGCGTCGCGACCACGACCGAGACGATCACCCAGAGGAAGCGCGTCTTGTATGGCGCGACGAAGGCCGCGAACCGGCGCACCAGCCCGGATTTTTCGCCCGTGCCGAATACCGCATCGGCATCGTCCGCGCCACCGAACGCGCCACCCGGACCACCGCCTCGGCCGCCGCCGAAGCCGCCGCCACCGCCCATCATGCCACGTCTCCCCGGGCGTTCTCGTCTGTCTCCGCGCCGGATCGTGACTGCAGCTCGAACAGGCGGGCATACATCCCGCCGGTTTTGACGAGCTGCGGGTGCGTCCCGCGCTCGACGATGCAGCCTTTGTCCAGCACGATGATCTCGTCGGCATGCATCAGCGAGCCGAGCCGCTGGGCGATGATCACCGTCGCCTTGTCGCGCGTTGCTGCCTGCAGTGCCCGGCGCAGGCGCTGCTCGGTCGCCGCATCGATCGCGGCCGTGCTGTCGTCGAACACCATGACGCCCGGCCCGGGCACCACGCCGCGCGCGATCGACATGCGCTGGCGCTGTCCGCCCGAGAGGCTGACGCCTCGCTCGCCCAGCTTGGAGTCATAGCCCATCGGGAGGCCCGTCACATAATCGTGGATGTGCGCTGTGGTCGCCGCCTCGATCACCCGCTCCTCTTCCGCCAGCGGATCGGAATAGGAGACATTGCTGGTGACTGAAGCATCGAACAGGAAGGCTTCCTGCTGCACCACGCCCACGATGCGGCGCAGCGATTCCAGCGTCACGTCGCGCACGTCCTGCCCGGCGATGGAAACGGCGCCGCGATCGACATCGTAGAAGCGCGGGATGAGGTTCGCGATCGTGGTCTTGCCCGATCCCGGCGGCCCGACGACACCGAGCGTCTGCCCCGGCTTCACCTCGAAGCTGATGTCGTGGAGCACCGGCTTGCCCGGCACATAGCCGAAAGTGACATGATCGAATTTGAGGCTCGCGCCCCCGCTGATCACCAGCGGATGCGCGCCCGCCTTGTCCTTGATGCGCGGCTCCAGGTCCAGAATCTCGAACAGCCGCGCCCCGCAGGACGACGCCCGCGCCCAGCTGTTCATCACCATGCCGGTCATCCGCAGCGGCCCGACCAGCACGGTCATGTATGCGAGGAACTCGGTCAGCCGCCCGACCGTCATCGTGCCCGCCTGCACATGCCGGCTGCCGATCAGCAGTACGAGGCCGAGCGAGGTGTAGTAAGCCAGCGTGATCATCGTCATCGCGGTGACGAAGGTCTTGATCCGCATCCGCTGCGCGCGCAGCGTCTCGGTCGCCATCTCATCGAACTTTTGGAGTTCATAATCATGCGAGGCGAAGGCCCGCACCACGCGGATGCCCTGGAGATTTTCCTCCATGGTGCGGGTGAGGTTGCTCATCCGCTGCTGCAGCACGAGCCAGACGCGCCGGAAATTCGCGCCCATGGTGGTCGCGCGCCATGCGGCATAGGGCACGAAGCTCAGCGCCAGCAGGCCCATGTAGAAATCGGTCGTCAGCAGCATGACGATCGAGGCCGTAATCATCAGGGTCAACATCAGGACGCGCAGCATGCCCTGGTCGATGAACTGCCGCGCGCCTTCCAGATCGAGCATGCCGCGCGTTATCAGGTCGCCCGAGTGGATGCGGTCGTGAAACTCGAAGGACAGCTCCTGCAGCTTGGCGAAATAAGCGCGGCGCAGCTTGGCACCGACCTGCTGGCTCACCGTCTCGCTGTTATAGCCGAACGACGCCGTCAGCAGCCCGCGCATCAGCCCCGCGCCGAGGATCAGTGCACCGGTTCTGAGCAGCGCCATGCGCGCCTCGCCGGCATGGCTCGCGCCGGCCTTGAGCAGTTCGCTCGCCTGATCGACACCCGCACCGAGCAGCTTGGGGATCATCAGGCCGAAGAAGGAGGCAGCCAGGATCGAGACCGCCGCCAGCCCCATGCGCCATGGATGCTCGAAGCCGAGCTTCGCCAGCCGGCGCAGGATGTGCGGGGCAATCTTGACGGTCAGAGGATCGGTCAGATCGGTCTGGCTCATCGATGTCCCCTCTCCTCTGAGACGACTCTCCTGCCGCGACTCTCGGCGACACTCTGAGCAACTCCGTCCACGCCCAGACATTTAACATGATTATAGTTGCTATAGTCAACTGCGAGATCGCGTCACGATCGGAAGAATGTTTTGTCCGAACCGAAACCGTCGCAGCCGCTCCCCGGGGAGAGCCGGGGAACGGCGCTCCCTTATCCTTTCATACGCTTGCCCGCGATGCGGCAGCCTTCGGACATCGCCTTGAGCTTCGCCCAGACGATCTCTTCGTGGCCGACGCGCGAGCCGATGCCACAATCGGTGCCCGCGTGGACATTCTCCATGCCGACCAGCTTGGCGAAGTTCACCAGACGCTCGGCGACCAGCTCGGGATGCTCGACCAGATCGGTATAATGGCCAACGACGCCCGGCACGATGATCTTGCCGTCGGGCAGCTTCACATCCTCAAACACATGATATTCATGGGCGTGACGCGGGTTCGACGCCTCGAAGGAGTAAGCCTGCGCGTTGATCTGCACGAGCTTGTCGGCAATGTGCCCGAACTCGATGTCGTTGGTGTGCGGACGGTGGCCCGAGCCCCAGCACATATGGAAGCGGATCTGCTCCTCGGGCAGCCCGCGCAGCGCGTGATTGATGATCTCCACGCAGAAATCGAGATAAGTACGATATTGCTCGACCGACCAGTCCGGATAGAACATCCAGCTGGTCGCGAACTCGGGCTCGTCGATCTGGACGTTGAGGCCGGCGTCGGTGATCGCCTTATATTCCTCGCGCATCGCGTCGGCGACAGCGAACATATAGTCCCGCTCGTCCTTGTAATGGAGATTGGTCGTGCCGGCGCCGGTGCTGAGCGGGCCGAGTGCCGCGATGAAGCCGTCCGCGTCCGTCTTCCCGGCGTGCGTGAGCGCCTTCTTGAGCGCAGCGATGTCCTTGGCGGCATCGGCCTGGCCGACATAGGTCACCGGGCCGGTACAGACCGCCTCGTAGCGGCCGAAGTCCGGCATGGCGCCACCGGGCTGGGCGAAGCCGGGGCGGATCGGACCACCCGAGCCGGCGAACCACAGGCCGGACTCGTAGAAGCCCGGGAAATCGCGCTTGTCGCGCTCCGCGACGAAGGCGCGCTTGGGAGTCGAGCCTGCCGGGCGCTCGCGGCGGTCGAAACCGGTTGTGCGCGCGGCGATATAGCTCGTGTAGGCGCCACCATTGGCCGCCTTCACATATTCGCCGTCATTGACGATATCGACGCCGCATTCGATCTGCTTGTCGACGACCCACTGCACGGCACCGGGCAACTCCGCCGCGATTTCGGTCTTGTGATCGTCATATTTCGCCAGCTTCGCATCGAAGTCCGCGGGGCGCGGCAGGTTGCCGCCGTGGCTGCTCAGGAAATAGTCGGTCGAACGCTTCATCGATGCCATCCTCATTATGTCGTCGGCAGGGCCCGTCGGACGATGTGCCGCTAGCCCCGGAATTGCTGCGTGATTGCCGGCCTCGCAGAGGCAATTGGGGCTGCGGCCCGAGGAGAGAGAGTTCGGATCGCAGCCCCGGCTGGCAACATTGTTCGCACCGCTTGGTCTATTGAAACAGCTGTTCGAAATATTGTCCGCATCGGAAGAACCCGTTGCCCGTGTGTTCCCCTGCCTTGCCTTTTCACGAACGGGGCATAGGCCATGGTAAACGCCCGCCCCGGACAGAAAGGCAGGAGAGGCATGAAGATCACCGGCTGCGAGACGCATGCGGTCACCGTCAATTTCGAGGGCATGATGTCCGGCACCCATGTCGTGCTGCGCCTCAGGACCGATCAGGGCATCGAGGGCATCGCCTATGTGAGCCGCGTCGGTCCGCGCAATATCCGCGCCATGGCGCTGGTGATGGAAGCGATGGTCGAGAGCATCCACGGCCTCGATCCGTCCAACGCCGAGGAGATCTACCGCAAGCTGTTCGGCGCCGCGCTCGGCGCGCCCGTCTCCGGCCTGGAACTGCGTGCCGCCAGCGCGATCGACGTCGCCTGCTGGGACTTGAAGGGCAAGGCGGTCGGGCAGCCCGTCTTCAGGCTGATGGGCGGCTTTCGCGATCGCCTCCCCATCTCCGCCAACTGGGCCCTGATGCCCGGCGGCCCGAAGGACAAGCTGCAGGCGCATCTCGAAAACCTGCTCGCGCGCGGCTTCCGCGCCGTGAAGGCGCCCTGCGGCTTCGCCACCATTCCGGACGCGGTCGACCATGTGAAGTTCATCCGCGCCGTCGTCGGCCCGGACGTCAGGATCATCGTCGACCTGAACTTCGCCCATACGGTCAAGAGCGCGCTGCGCTTCGCCCGCGAGACAGAGGAGGTCGACCTCTACTGGATCGAGGACCCGGTCGCCTTCCACGATTACGACGGCATGGCGCAGGTGCGCGCGAACGCGAAGCAGAACATCACCGCCGGCGAAGTCTATCAGCACCCGCACGAGTTTAAATGGCTGCTGGAGCGCCGCGGCTCGGACAATGTGATGATCGACCAGGATCTCGGCCTCACCGGCTTCCTCAAGATCGCGCACATGGCGCAGGCCTATGGCTGCCCGGTGGTCAACCACCTCGCGCCGGAAGCCCTCGCCCACCCGATCGCGGCGGTGCCCAACGGCCTGATCGTCGGCCTCGTTCCCTGGGGCCAGCCGCTCTTCACCGAGCCGATGAAAGTGGACGACGGCAATCTCGTCATGCCGGCCACGCCTGGCTTGGGCCTGACGCTGGATGAGGACGTGCTTAAAAAGTGCGCGGTAAGTTGAGGCAGGGACAGCCATTCTCAATCCGGCTGACGCGCCGTCCGGACCGTCAGATTGCGCTATCCCGCCGGTCTCTTTCTTTGGCATGATCGTTCACTGCGGCTCGTGAGCGAGTCCGCGTCCCGACGCCGGAACGGATCGAGGGAAATCTGGGTGGAAGCCGAGGTTTTTCAGCATCTTCGACAGAATATTTCGTGAAGATCCCGTTTTTCCGATATTTGGTGTCACCGAGGAGAGCGGTCATGTCCAATATGTTCCCCGGCGACTTGACGAGAGAGCCATCTACCCCGACACTTGTCGCAATCCCGCATAAGTCGAGGAAGGAGGTCGCGCTGCTGACCCTCGAGACCGAGCGCCTGATCCTGCGCCGCTGGCGCAACGAGGATCTGGCACCGGCTGCCGCCATCAACGCCGATCCGGAGGTCATGTCCTGGATCGGCGCGGGGCCAATGTCTGTGCGCGATTCCGGCGAATATCTCACGCGCAACGACGCCGGATTCGACACGCACGGGTTCGGCATCTGGGCGGTCGAGCGCAAGGAGGATCATGCCATGATCGGCTTTTCCGGCCTGCGCCGGTTCGAGCGGCCGCACCATCCGCTCGGCTCCTGCATTGAGGCCGCGTGGCGTTTCGCGCGCGAGGCGTGGGGCAAGGGCTACGCAACCGAGGCCGCTCGCGCCGCGTTTCTCGACGGTTTCAACCGCTGCGCCATCGCCACGATCACCAGCTGGGCACCGGAGGGCAATCTGCGCTCGCAAGGCGTCATGCAGCGCATCGGCATGACCCGGCGGGCCGATCGCGATTTCGACACGCCCGCCTTGCCGCAGGGCCATCGCCTGCGCCGGCACGTGGTCTTCACCGCCGATCGCGCGACCTGGCCGGCGCCGGCGATCGGCTGAACCATCGATCATCCTCGCAACGGGAGGGTCGTCGCATCCATCAGGCACTCAACAACCGACATAGGCTCTGATAGGGTTGCGACAAAGAAGGCTGATCGGAGGGGGAAATGAAACTGGCCTACACCATCGTGCGCCTGATTTTCGGCGCCTGGTTCACTTATGCGGGCATCGAATATTTCCTGCCCAATCTCCAGCCGTTCGGCACCACGGCGATCGCGCAGCAATTTACCCATGCCCTCGTCGACAGCGGTCTCATGCTGATCGTCAAGCTGATGGAACTGGCCGCGGGCGTCCTGATCCTCGCCAACCGCGCCGTGCTGCCGGCGGCGCTGGCGATCCTGCCGATCTCGGTGGTGATCGCTTTCTGGAACATCGTCCTCGATCCGGCTCCACCGGTCGGCTACGCCTTCGGCGTGGTCACGCCGTTGTTCAACCTGATCCTGCTATGGCCCTATCGGGAGAGGCTCGGGACACTGCTGGTCTGGAAACCCGCACAGGCCTAGTATGACATAGCCCCTCCTCTTCAGAGGAGGGGTTGGGGTGGTGCTTACGACGTACCGGGTGATCGCTTGGCGAGCGATGCTGCGCATCGCCACCACCCCCTACCCCTCCTCTGAAGAGGAGGGGCTTAGAAAGAGAGTCAAAACCCTCGTCGATGCGCCGCCCATTCGAGGCCGCGATTCACCAGCGTCTTGAACACCGGCATGTCCCACGGTCCCCGATAATCGGGCTGATCGGGCAGATGCGGGAAAGGCTTGTCGAACGGCCGGTTGGCATGGCCGAGCGCCAGATAGAGGATGCCGCCGCCGGCATCGCCGATCCGGCGCTTGTAGAGCATCGGATGATCCTGCTCCTCGAACTTGATGCCGCCGAAACCCTCGCCGCCCCAGCGCGTGTGCAGCAGCACCTCATAGTCGTTGGTGACATTCTCGATGCAGTAGAGTTCGTCCGGGACATCAAAGTCGGAGATGCCCTCCAGCAGCGGATCATCGGCCTTGGTCACTTGCACGCGAAACGTGTCGTACTTGGGATGCGTGATGAAGCGCGATCCCAGGATGCGCGCCATCGCCTGGTTGCCCGCGACCGAGTTGGAGGCATGCAGCGCGAACCAGCGTCCGCCTTTCTCCAGCCAACGCCGCAACACCATGCTCGCCTTGTCCGTCACCGGCAGCTGCGAGGTATAGCTCACCAGCAGGTCGCCATTGGCGATGCCGCCATCATCCTCATAATCCTGATGGCAATCGACGCGGATGCCATCGAGGTCATAGATGGCCTGAGCCAGCCGCAGCCGCGCGAAATCGAAGTCGTGGTTCCGCCACGGGCTTCCGCAGACGAGATTGGCGACAAGTGGTGCAGGCATGATGCTTATCCTTCGCTATCTCCCTCCCCGTTCGGGCTGAGCTTGTCGAAGCCCTGTCCTTTTCTTCAAGAAGGACGGCCCTTCGACAGGCTCAGGGCGAACGGAATGGGAAGACTGATGCGGCCCTATCGAACCCGCCGGAACTTCTGGATCTGGTGATCCAGCGTATCCTCCATCGGCATGCGCTTGAAGCCGCCGCCGAACGAGCAGCACACCTCCGCCACATAGAGATTGCCCTTGCTGTCCACGGCGAGGCCATGCGGCGCGATGAAATTGCCCGGCGCGGCGCGGTTCTCGCTGCTGTCGCCCCAGCGCGCGGCGATCGTGCCGTCGGGATAGAAGACGGTCATGCGCCCCGGCAGGTCGTGGTCGGCATAGCCATGCACGAAGCTCCCCTGCCCCGGCTCCAGCGGTCGCCACAGCTCGGAGACATAGATCAGCCCGTCCTTGTCGACGGTCACGTCGGTCGGCCGTCGAATGTCCGTCCAGATATGCAGCAACTCGCCTTTGCGGGTGAAGATCTGGATGCGGTCATTCTCGCGGTCGCAGACGATGACATTCTCGTCATTGTCGAGCGCGATGCCGTGCGGCAGGTGGAACTGCCCCGGCCCGGTGCCGACATCGCCCCAGCTGTTCAGCAGCTTGCCGTTGGCGTCGAAGTGGTGGATGCGCGCATTGCCGTAGCCATCGGCCACGAAGATGTCGCCATTCGCCGCGATCGCGACATTGCAGCAGGTGTTGAACGGCCCCGCGGCGCGCTCGACGAACTCGTTGTGATGGATCTCCGGCTTGCGGTGGAAGCCATAACCCGTGTCGCTCACCTGCCCGGGACTGCCCAGCATCCACTGGAAATTGCCGTCGAGATCGAACACCCGCACGACGCTCTGCCGGTCGTCCGTGCAATAGACGATGTCGTCATGGATCGCGATGCCATGGGCGCGGCCAAACACGCCGTCGCCCCATTTCTTGATGAAGGTGCCGTCCTCCTCATAGACCATCACGCGGTCGCCGTTTCGGGTGTGAAGATAGACGCGATCCTGGCTGTCGCAGGCGACATCGGCAATGTCGCGGTGCTGATATTCCTCGCCGTCCGGGCATTGCTCCCAGTTCGGGATCAGCTCGAATTCAACCTTCACCTTGTCGGATGTCGTCGCCATCAGACCCTCCCCGATCGCCTATATCTTCAGAAAAAGCGCCCCACCGTCTCGGTATGCTCCACCACCGGCGGCGCGGCGAAGAACGGCCCGGCAAGCGCGCGCCACTGCTTGAACCCTTCGGACTCGCGGAAGATCACCATATGATGGTCGACGCTGTCCCACTGCACCATGAGCCGGTACTGCGCCGGGTCCTCGGTCACGCGCTCCAGCGCCATGTGATGACAGCCCTCGGCGGCGCGCAGCACCGTCGCCGCCTCGGCAACCGCCGCCTCGAAGGCCGCGGCATTGGCAGGGTCGATCGTCAGCTTGGCAATTTCAGTAATCATTCGGTCTTCCGTCAAAACGTGTAGATGCCCGGCGCGGCGCTATGCCGCCACGGCGAGCATCTTTTCGCCCGACACCTTGTCGCCTCGCCGGCGATTGGCAAGTTGCCCACCGGAAGAATTAATTGACCGCTGACGATAGTCGCGCGGGCTCATGTCGAAATGCTCGCGGAAGCTGCGCGTGAAGTGGGGTGCGCTGTTGAACCCCCAGGAGAAGGCGATCTCGGTGATGCTGTGCCCGGCCCAGCGCGGGTCGGTCAGTCGCGCGGCGCATTCCTCCAGCCGCCGGCGCAGCACATAGGCGGAGATAGACTCGTTGTTCGCCGCGAAGATCATCCGCAGATAGCGCGAGGAAAGCTTGAGATGCGCCGCGATCATCGCCGGACTCAGCTCCGGATCGCGCAGATTCTGCTCGATGAACGAGCGCACCCGCCAGTGCCGCCCGGTCATCACCGAGGAGCGCGAGCCAAGCCGGTCGAACGACGCGACGTAACAGCTCGAGATGATCGCGAGCAGATGTTGCGCGGCGCGCTGACGGCATTCGTCGCTGAGGCCGAGGCGGAGCTGCTCCAGCAGGCTGCGCGCCATGGCGCCCGCCGTCGAGACCAGATCCTGTCCGATGCCCAGCCGCCGGCCGCAGCATTCGTGCGGGCTCGGCAGGCTCTCGCGCATCACCGTATTCGGCACGCGCAGCATGATCACCGCGCAGTCCGCATCGGCTGTGTAACTATAGGGCGCGCCATTGTCGCACAGGCTGAGATCGCCTGGCTCCAGCATGATCTGGTTGCCATATTGCTGGAAATCGCCGGTGCCTTCGATCTGGAGCAGGAAGGTGAAACAGCGCTCGTCGCCATCGTTGATATCGCCTTCGGTCCTGCGGATGCCGATGGCGCCGCTGCGCAGATGAATGAAGCGGATCGGCCCCAGATCGTCGACGGAAATCCCCAGCTCATCGCGCCGGCAGCCCTCTTGCCTGACTTCGGCGGATTCGATCTTGAGCGAGAAGAGGTTGCTCCGGCGGTCACCCCTTTCCCTGAAAGCCGGCCAGTCGAGCTGTGTGGACATCGATCTCTCTCCCCATCCGCATCTCATCGGAGCGCGTCATATTTCCTATATGATATTTTAGATAGGATCGAGGTCAACGCGATTTCCGGATTGGAACCGTTATTCTTCCGGATAATGCAGGTTTGAGGGTTATGCACCGCGGCGCGGCCTTCAGGCCGTCGCGAAAGGCAGCAGCCGGTCGTAGGATTTCTGGATATGCTCGCGCATCGCCTGCTCGGCGCCATCGGCGTTTCCGCTCGTCAGGGCGTTCACCAACGTCACATGTTCCCCATAGGCTTCCCGCGTCACCTCGCTGTGCGAGCGCGCCCGGAAGATGTGGAAGTGCGAATGGAGCCGCGCGAGCGACTCCTGGATGATGTCGTTGCCCGATCCGGCGGCAATCGCATCGTGCAGCTCGGCGTCGAGCTGGGCGAACCGATCATAGGATTCGAGCTCGTCGCGCGGCTCCATCGCGTCCGACAGCGTGCGTAGCGTCTGCGCCAGTTCGGGCGTCATGCGCTGCGCGGTCCGTCGCGCCGCATAAGGCTCGAGCAGCAGCCGCATCTCGTACAGCTCGTCAACCTGCTTGCGGTTGAGCTGCGGCGCGGAGCAATAGCCGACATAGTGCCGCTTGGTGACGAGGCCCATCGCCTCCAGCATCGAGAGCGCCTCGCGGATCGGAGTCTGCGATACGCCCAGCTCGCGCGCGAGATGATCGATCGAGATGCGCGTGTCCGGCGGGATGCGCAGCGACATGATGTCGGCGCGCAGGATGTTCACCACCTCTTCGGCAAAGCCCTGCGAGCGCTGCACCCGACGGCTGCCGCCCCTGTCGCTTTCTCCGCCGATCTGGCTCGCCATGTTCATTCGTCCGCTAGCCTTCCGCGCCGAAATGATGTCCCGACGCTCGGTCACGCGCAAGCCTTATGCTGCGCCCGACTGACCTGAAACGGCAGGAATAGTTTCCAAACCAGCCATGATCGGATTCCAGATGGGCAACAAGGGCCTTCTGACCGGGGCACTGGAGTAGATCGGCAACATCAGTCGATGCTGAAGATGCTGCGCTGGATATGGCGCACGCCACCATTCGCCTGGATCTTGTCATCCTTGCTGTTGAAATAATAGAGGACACCGATCTCGCCCTTGTCCGCCAGCCAGGCATTGGGATAGCCCAGATCCCAGCTCCCGCCGTCATCGCGCACGATGATTTCCGGTCCCCAGCTCTGGCCGCCATCCTCGCTCACCGTGGCGCGGATGCCCGAGGGCATCAGCCGATAGCCATAAACCGCGACGATCCGGCCGTCTGGCAGGATGACGAGGCTCACCGGCGCGCCATAATCGTTGATGCGCGAGAGGAACGCCCATGTCTCGCCGCCATCGTCGCTGCAATAGACCTCGCTCCACATCACGCCGGTGGGGTCGCGCTGGCAGCGCAACGTGCACAGGATGCGGCCATTGGGGAGCAGATAGCCGCGCGGATAGAACCAGCGATGGCCGATGAACGCAACGCTCGGGTCGCTATAGTCGCCATCGGCCTGCCCCCAGGGGTCGTCCCGCGGCGTGATATAGGACATGAAGTGGAACTCCCGGCCCTGGTTGGTGCTGCCATAGACCAGCGGGTGACGGTGACTATTGTCCTTCTCGACCGAGAACATGAACAACAGGCATCGTCCATCGGGACGGATCAGGGTGGACTGCACACCGGTCATGGCGGCGAGGCCATCGAGCGGCAGCAGCACCGTCGGTCCCCATGTCTTGCCGCCATCGCGCGACAGATTGACCGTGCCGCGCGCGCTCGCCGTCGCGAATCCGCCGCCGCTGCCATTGGCGACGAGGATGTTCCTGTCGAGATAGTCGACCGGTTCGGCAAATGCGCCGGGCATGCGGGCCATGGCATCGGCCCCGCCGCCCCCGCCCGGCCCCGCCATCATGTTGAGCTGCGGATGCGCGCCATCCCATGTCCTGCCGCGATCGCGCGAGCGCACGGTGACCGTCTTGGGGCCGGTGCTGTTCTTGCCGAGAACATCGTGGCGGATCGCGGCGCCGCTGGTATAGGAGACCGTACGCGCGGTGAAATTGGCGATCAGCTCGCCCTGCGCATTCTCCCAGAAGCCGCTGGTGAACGGCCAGGAGCAGAACTCGTCCTCGCGCCGATAGACGATCGCGTGATCGACATGGCGGGGCGCGCGCGGGGGGCTGAACTTCATCCTCTCACTCCTCCTTCCGGTCTCAGGTGCCGGCCTGTCCATAGATGCGCGCGGCATTGCCATGGAGGAACTTGCGCGCCTCCTCCTCGCTCAGAAAGTCGGCGGCGGCGCGGGCCATCGCGGCCTTCTCCTCATAGCTCCACAGCATCGACTGGCCGATGTCCGAGCCCCAGACGAGCCGGTCCGGCCCGAAGCTGTCGACCATGCGCCGCACGATGCGCGCCGGACGGACATCCTCCGCCGCGAGCCGCTCGAAATTGATCTCGGTGATCTTGAAATGGACGTTCGGCACCTCCTCGAAGATGGCGATGGTCCGCTCGATGCCGAAGTCCGGCGCCTTGGGCATCACGATTTCCTGCCCGGCCGCCTTGGCGATCCCCACCTCGAACTGGGTCATGCCGAACGGCATCGCGCCATGATCGAGAATGATCGGCAGGTCCGGGAACATCTGCGCGATGATCTTCACCAGCGGCAGCAGATAGGGCAGCTGGTTCATGAACAGGATGGCGGTGAGCGGGGTGCCGAGGTCCGCGCACGTCTTCCACACATTCATCGCCTCGGGCGAGCAGAGCCAGCCCGTGTCCAGCATATCCGGGCGGAACTGGGCCATGCGGAACCCGCGGACATGGTCGTTGCGGACCATGTCGCGATAGACCCCCGGGGTCGCCGGATCGTCCGCATCGAGAATGACGACCGGATGCAGACGGCCGGGATATTTGCGCGCGCTGTCGATGATGTAGCGATTGTCATAGCCATAGACCTGGCCGCGCTGGACGAGACAGGCCCGCTCGACATTCTGCGCATCCATCATCGCGATCAGCGCGTCGCCCGTCACGGTGAAATTGGGCTGCGGCGGCGTCGGATCGTCCGGGCGCAGGCCCCGCGTCTGATAGGTGTCCCAGTCATCCGAGATCAGATGCGCATGGGTATCAAACAGCGGAAAATTCATGAATTGCTCCTTCTCAAGAGACGGCCGCGCACGTTGCCGGCGCGGACCGCGCGGCATCGCTCCATGAGCGGCCTCTCCTCATTCTCTTGATGTCTCTCAGTGCCCTTTCCGCGCCGCCGAGACTTGCCTCGTGCGGATGGCGGGCTTGCAGTTTTGCGTCCGGCCATCGCCCACCCGGAAGAGAGGAAGGCGGGCGATGGCCGTCACCGTCAGAACCGCTTCTTGAAGCTCAGATACCATTGGCGCGGGGCAGCCGGCTGGCCGAGATTGGTCGGCAGGCCGAGTCCCTCGAAGATGGTCACGTTCTGGTAGTAGATCTTGTTGAACAGGTTGGTCGCGCCCACCGAGACATCGAAATTGAGGTCCGTGTTGGCGTAGGTGATGCGGCCGTTGAACACCGAGCGCGCCGGCGTGTCATATTGCGGACGGTTGGAGTCATTGACGGTCTTGGCTTCCCAGAACCAGTCGAGGCGCGGCGTGATGCTGCCCTTGAGCGCGGGGACCTCGGCCTTGTACTGGATACCGCCGCTCATGTTGACGCCCGGCAGGTTGCGCGCGGTGCTCCCCGCCTGCGCCGCGAACTTGTTGTAGCCGAACGAATAGTCGATCGAGAGATTGTCGATCGGCGTCAGCGTCACTTCCAGTTCGGCGCCCTTGGCATGGCCGCCGATCGCGTAGGAATAGGGCCGCGCCACGCAGGCCACCCCGACGCCCTCGTGAGTGTTGAGCGCGCCGCCCTTGCTCGGATCGCGCGGACCGTCCGTCGCGGCATTATAGGCGCGGCAGGTGGTAAAGGCCGTAGCCTGATCGGTCCCCGCCGGGCCGCCCGGAATGACGGTGCTGTTGCCGGCCACCTTGCCGATCAGCTGCTTGGTCACCGGATCGACCGCATATTGCGCTTCCTGGCCGGAGTAGGACGCGGGACGCTCGGTGAAGGTGATCGCATAGACGGCCGCATTGATGCGCAGGCGCCGGTCGAAGAAGTCGGCCTTGATGCCGGCCTCGTAGCTGATGATGTTCTCGCCCGGCAGCTGGCCTTCCTGGCCCGGCTGAGAGGGACGCGCCTGATAGCCCGGCAGGCGATAGCCCGAACCGGCCGACACATAGAGCATCGTGCGGTCCCATGGCTCGTAGTTGAGGCCGGCCTTCCAGTCCCAGCGCTTCGTCGCGATGGTGGTCTTGAAGAAGGTGTCGACGCCGTCGGAGACGAACACGTTCGAGCCCTGCTTGGTGCCGTCGTTCAGGCTGGAGAAGTCCACGCCCTTGGCGTCGTCGGAATAGCGGATGCCGCCATTGACCGTCAGCCGGTCGAACGGACGGACGTTCACATTAAGATAGGCCGCCTTGGAAAGCGGACTGTAGAGGACGCGCTGATAGCGCTGCGTGCCTGCGCGCACGCCCTGCGGTTGGCCGAGATGCTCGGCATCGCCTTCATAATAGAAGACGCCCGCGACCACGTCCGCAAAGCTGAACTGGCCGGTCAGCCGCGCCTCGCCGGTCCAGTGCTTTTCGTGGACCTCGTGGTAGATAATCGAGTCATTCAGAACCGTGCCGTCGGATGCGGCGCCGAAATGCTGATCCATCTTGCGCCAGCCGGCAATCACCGTGAAGTCGATCTGGTCGGTCAGGCCGACGACCAGCTTGCCCTGGATACCGCGATTCTTGAGCGGCACGGTATTGCCGTAGCACTTGCCGCCGCGGAAGATCGAGCCGGTATAATAGGTGTTGCCGGTGATCTTGTAGCCCGCCGGAAACGGGTCGCAATAATTGTCATAGGTCTTGAAGATGTCGTTGATCTCGAAGCGCTTGTCCCAGCGGAACGGCGTCTTGCCGGGGATCGTGAACTGGTCGGCCATGGTGATGAAATTCTTGTTGGCCTTGCTCTCGTCCACCGTTCCGTTCGGCTGCAGGCCGTAGGTTTCCGCATAGTTGGTGCGGAAGATCTTCTCGGCGGGAATCTCGTCATTCTGGTCGGTATAGTCGGCCGTGATGTTGAGCTCGACATTGTCAGCGGGCTGCCAGCGCACCGCACCGCGAACGCCCTGCGTATCCTCGCCGCCGAGATAGTCGAACGTGCAGCTGCCGGGCACGCGACCGCCGACGAAGCTGGTGGCCGGCGTCTGGAACGGGAAGCTGCCGGCCAGCTCCGGAGTGCCGTTCTTGAACATCTGGCAGCTGAAATCGACCATCTCCTGATAGCCGCGGCGCTTCTTGGAGGCCATCGCCACGCTGATCGCCAGCGTATCGGTCAGCGGCACGCTGAAGCCCGCGCGCAGGTCGCGGCGATTATACTGGCCCACCGTGACGTCGACATAGGCGCTGGTCTCGGTGAGGCTCGGCTTCTTGCTGACCAGGTTGACCGCGCCGGCCTCGGAGTTACGGCCGAAGAGCGTGCCCTGCGGACCGCGCAGCACTTCAACATGGTCGATGTCGAGCAGGTCGAACTGCGAGCCGAACAGCAGCGGATAATAGACGTCGTCGATGTAGAAGGCGACGGCCGGCTCACCGGCGAGGTTCGGGTCGGCTTGGCCGATGCCGCGCAGCGAGGCCGTCACGGCCGGGCCGTAAATGCCCTCCGCCTTGCGGAAGCGCGCGTTGGGGACGACGTTGCCGATGTCGGCCGCATTGGTGATCTGCCGGGTGGCCAACGTCTCGGACGTGACCGCGGTGATCGCGATCGGCGTGTCCTGGACGTTCGTCGCGATCTTGGTCGCGGTGATGATGATGTCGTTGTTCGGCCCGCCTTCCTCGCTGGCCTGAGCCGCCTGCGGCGCGGCGGCGGTGCCGCCTTGCTGCGCGAGCGCGGCTGTCCCGAGCGTCAGCGACAAGATCGACACCGAAGCCATCGCTATTTTCTTGACCATGATCCTCCCCCTTATTTGGATTTGCGATGTTTGATTGCCAGTTTTGCTATTGATCCGAGCTCCATGTCGCTTGACTGGAACGGAGTAACAATTTGTCGGGCATGTCCCGCTTGCGAAGCGGGCGAAATGCTGCGCTTTTCCGGTCATTTACACGAACCGGAATTCACGATTTACAATTTGATTTCAGATATTTACTTTATGCCGCGTGTGGAATTTGGCGGCATGGATCGCCTCAGAGCCGTTTCAGTCAAAACCAGAGCCGTCTCAGTCAAAAGACATCCATCTCAACCAAGACCGAAGACGATTCAGGCAAATTTTCAGAAACACCGGAATAATGAAGCAAGTTTCAGAGCCGCTTCCGAGCGGTGCTCTGACGAGCGCGGTTCGCATATCGGTGAGACAACAACAAACGCGGACGGGCCCCGGAAGGCCGCTCGCCGCCCGCGCCGTCGTTTGACGCGGACGGCAAGGACAGGATCAGACCTTGGACCCTCGGCCACCGGGCACGAAGATCCGGTTGGCGGTCTCGAAGAACACCGCCTTCTGCTGTGCTTCCGGCAAGCCGGCGGCGGATTCGAGCGCATACTGCACCCACATGAACATGCTGCCCGGCGTGTTGCCGACGTCGCTGCCCCAGACCATCTGGTTGGCGCCGAACGTCTTGACCATATGCTCGAAGAAGGGCGCCAGCTCGACCTTGGCGGCGTGGAGCTGCTCGATCAGCAAAGTTGTATATTTGTAATAGACATTCTTGTGGGCGACGAGCGCGCGATGCTCCGGCGTCAGGCCGAAATTCGGGCCACCCTCCGGCTTGGGAAAGCCGATATGGTCGAGCACGATGTTGACGTTGGGATATTTGGCCGCGAACTCGCCCACTTTCTTCATCGTCGGCGCCATGTTGCCGCCGATCGGCATCAGCACCACGACGAGCCCCAGCTTGTTCGCCATCTCCCAGGCGGGCGCGGCCGCATCGGTGAGGAAGATGTAATTGCCGTCCTTGTCCGGCCCGCCCGTCCAGCGCACGCCGCTGATCCGGTTCTCCCGCACATATTTCTCGAGCAGCGCGGGACCGTCGGCGGCAGTCGGCGAGGTGATCACGACCGGAATGATGCGATCGGGATATTGCTTCGCGATGTCGAACAGATAGCGATTATCGGTCTGGTAAGTGCTGTTATACTGCACGCCGCAGCCCTTCGCGATGCCGCACTCGTCCCAGAAGGCGAAGACCTCCTTGGGCGTCTGCGGGAAGCGCATCGCCTTGGCGACCATGATCTCGGGGCCGTAGCGCGAGTTGCTCGCCTTCATCGGATATGTGTCGACGTCGTTGGTGTAGAAATGCGCGTGCGTGTCGAACAGCTTGAACGAGGGCGTGATCACATGGCTGAAGGCAGCCTTGGGAAGCGCCGATGCGGCCACCGCGCCGAGGGCGGTGCCCAGAAAGGTACGACGTCTCAACATATCATCCTCGCCTTCTCTATCTCGTTGACATGCCCCCGCATGACTCGCCGCCAGCCGCGACGTGCCCGAAGCCGGGATCGCCAACATCTACCAGCCGGCGCGCGCCCGACTTGATCAGGGCGGCCCTGTTGTCTGCCAGCTTTGGCACCAAGCCCTTGGCGGGCCGCAAGAATGATGCAAACGTCAGTGCCGACTGAGGATAGTCAGGCCGGCCCGAACAAAGGCAAGGGCAGGGCCGGACGCTGGAGAGGAGACAGTTATGACCGGTGAGGCAAAAGCCATGTTCGCGGCATGGGCGTTGACGGCATCGTCGCTCGGCCTGGGCGCCAGCGCGGCCGCGCAGCCCCCGGCCGACTCCACCGACGCGCTCGCCCGCGACGTGACCCGGCTCGAATCCCTGCGCCAGGTCAAGGACCTGCAGCGCAGCTATGCCCAATATGCCCAGTTCGGCCTCTGGCCCGACATGGCCGCCTTGTTCGCGAAATCCGGCCGGATCGTCTGGGGCGATCAGGTGATCGAAGGCCCGGCGGCGATCGCCAAGTGGCTCGCCGCGCATGGCGGCCCCGCCGGTACCACGCCGGGCGCACTCAACAACGACATGATCGACGATCCGCTGATCAACCTCTCGCTCGACGGCGAGAGCGCCAGGGGGCGCTGGCGCGGCCTCGCCTTCCGGGGCGACGGCAAGGGCAAGGCCTGGATGGAAGGCGGGCTCTACGAGAATGACTATGTGCGCGAGGGTGGCCGCTGGAAGATCGCGACGCTGCATTATTATCCCCAATATGAGGGCAGCTACGCCACCGGCTGGAGCAATGTGGGCCAGCAGGAGCTGCCGATCGTGCCGTTCCATTTCACCCATGACGAGGTCGGCGTGCCGATCCCCCCGGCGGCAGGCGCCGCGCCCCCCAGCGGCACGACGCTCGCCGCGCTGCAGGGCCGGATCGCGGCGGTCAACGACGAGGACGACGTCCGCAACCTGCAGAACAGCTATGGCTATTATGTCGACATGCGCATGTGGGACGATGTCGTCGATCTGTTCGCCGACGATGGCGTGATCGAGATGGGCGGCAAGCTCTACAAGGGCAAGGCCGGCGTCCGCCAGGCGATGGCGCTGATGGGCCCGGCCGGCCTCACCCGTGGCATCCTCAACGATCATCCCCTGTTCGACACGATCGTGCGCGTCTCGCCGGGCGGCACCGAGGCCTATGCGCGCGGCACCGATCTCGGCATGATCGGCGATGCCGAGAAGGGCACGGCGCGCTGGGACATCAGCGTGTTCCGCAACCGCTTCGTCAAGCAGGGCGGCCTGTGGAAGATCCGCGAGATGCGCCTGACGCCGCTCATGACGGCGGACTACAAGACCGGCTGGGCCAATGGCGGTACCCGCCCCGCCATGCCCGCGCTGCTCGGCGCCAATCCCGCCACCGGCAAGCCCGTCGCCACGAAGGGCCTGACGATTGCCGCGGCGAAGCCGCTGACGGCCGCCATCGCCGCCGCCTCCCCCGCCGCCGCGCCGACCCTCGCCGATCTGCGCCGCCGCTACATGCGCTCGGTCGCCTTCGACGGGACGGAGAATGTCTCGGCTGCCTACGGCTATTATCTCGACGATTTCCAGTGGCCGGGCATGTCCGGCATCTTCGCGGTCAAGGGCAACAAGCAGTCGCCCTTCGCCGGCTATTATTTCGGCCGTGACCGGATCGCCGGGGCCGCCGCCGCCATGTATGGCGCGACGCCCGACGCCTCGACCGTCAAGCGCCAGGGCATCGCGTTCCACTGGCGCATCCAGCCCGTCATCCATGTCTCGCACGACGGCCGCTCGACCCTCCAGCGCACCCGCCTCTTCCATCCCAACACGGGCAAATATGACGCGGCGGCGGGCGGCCCCAACAAGCGTAACACCATCCAGACCGGCATGTATCCCAACGACCAGTTCGTACTGGAGGACGGTATCTGGCGGATGTGGACGCTGACCATCGACGAACCTTACATGATGATGCCCGACTGGCAGGGCGGCTGGTCGGCCGCCAAGCCGCCCGCGCCCGGCGGCGGCATGCGCCCGAGCCCGCTGCTCCAGCGCTACCCGCCCGATCTCCTGATCTCCGCGCTCGGCAAGCGCGAAGAAGGCTTTGCCGGCGGTCCCGGGACCACGATCAACTGGCCGGACATCCTGCCGATGTGGTTCCACTACCGCAACCCGGTGAGCGGTCGCCAGCCTCCGCTCTATTGGCCGGACTGCGTTCCCTGCGAGGCGCAACCGCAGAACCGCATGACCAATAACGGCTACCAGATGCCGCCCAATGGCCCTGCGGTCGACGGGGTCGAGCTGAAATAGGCTCCACGCCCCGCCGGCGCCCGCCATCGGACGGACGCGCATCGGCCTCCCGTCACGGGCCGTCCAAAATAATTTGCAGGACGCTGTCGATTCCGGAAAGCGTCGTTCGTCGTTCCGATGTCAGGTCGATGTGGCCGGATCAGCAAAGGAGACAGACGATGCGTGTGATGGTGTTCGTGAAAGCCACCGAGGCCAGCGAAAACGGCATGGCCCCCACCCCCGAGATGCTCGAAGCGTTCGCCGCGATGGACCGGTTCACCGAGGAGCTGGTCGAGGCGGGCGTCTTCGTGGCCGCCGCCGGCCTCAAGCCCAGTGCGCAGTCCAAGCGCATCGCCATCGAGGGCATCAGCCGCACGGTGATCGACGGGCCGTTCGCCGAGGCGCGCGAGCTGGTCGCCGGCTTCTCCATCTGGGAAGTCAAGGACATGGACGAGGCGATCGCCTGGGCCAAGCGCTGTCCCAACACGATGCCGGGGCGGAGCGAGATCGAGATCCGGCCCTTCTTCGAGGCCGAGGATCTCGCCGACTTCGTCACGCCCGAGGAGCTGGCGGCACCTCGCAGCGGCGATCGCGGCAAGCTCGGCGTCGCCTGACGATAACGACCAACCGCGAGACGAACGCTCCCGCATCACCGCGCCGAAATTTTTTCGTCGCCCGTGTCGATTCGCAGAGAGCCCGTTCGTCGTCACGATACCGGCGCAGGATGTGCCGGCCAACCAAGGAGACAAGACAATGCGTGTGATGGTGCTGGTCAAGGCGACCGAAGACAGCGAACGGGGCCTTCCGTCGCCCGAGGACATGAGCGTGATGCTCGAGGCGATGGGCAAATATAATCAGGAGCTGATCGAGGCCGGCGTGATGCTGAGCGGCGACGGGCTCCAGCCCTCCTCGGCGGGCAAGCGCGTCGCCTTCGACGGTCCCAGCCGCGCGGTGATCGACGGGCCGTTCGCCGAGACTCGCGAGCTGGTCGCCGGCTACTGGATCTGGGAAGTGAAGGACATGGACGAGGCGGTCGCCTGGGTGAAGCGCTGCCCCAATCCCATGCCCGGACCGAGCGAGATCGAGATTCGGCCTTTCTACGAAATGGTCGATTTCGGCGAGATGACGCCCGAGGCCAAACAGATCCACGACGAGATTCGCGAGAAGCTCGCCGGTCACTGATCCCGCCGTGCGCGCCCCGCTTGCCTTGCCGGCGCGCGTCGCCGACAAGGCGGCATGGCGGCGGACGGGACAGGCACGGAGACGGACAGGGCGATCGAGGCGGTCTTCCGCATCGAGCGGGCCAGGCTCATCGGCGGTCTGGCCCGCTCGGTCCGCAACATCGATCTCGCCGAGGAGCTGGCGCAGGATGCGCTGGTCGCCGCCCTCGCCGAATGGCCCCGATCCGGCGTCCCGGCCAATCCGGGCGCCTGGCTGATGACCGTCGCCAAGCGCCGCGCCATCGACGCCATCCGGCGCGACAGGATGCGCGAGCGCAAGCATGAGGAGATCGCCCGCACGCCCGACGAGAGCGCCGACGATGTGGCCGAGGCGATCGAAGCGGCCATGGACGATGATCTTGGCGACGAGTTGCTCGGCCTCATCTTCACCGCTTGCCATCCCATGCTGTCATCCAGCGCCCGGGTGGCGCTCACCCTCCGGGTCGTCGGCGGGTTGACGACCGACGAGATCGCCCGTGCCTTCCTGTCGAGCGAGCCCACGATCGCGCAGCGCATCGTTCGCGCCAAGAAGGCGATCGTGAAGGCCGGGTTGCGCTTTGAGGTGCCGCGCGGCGCCGAACGGGCGGCGCGGCTGCCGGCGGTGCTCGAGGTCATCTATCTCATTTTCAACGAGGGCTATGCGGCGACGGCGGGCGACGATCTGGTCCGGCCGCGCCTTGCCCAGGAAGCGCAGAGACTGGGCCGCATCCTGGCGGCGCTGATGCCTGCCGACAGCCCGGATTCTGCCGAGGTGCTCGGCCTTCTCGCCCTGATGGAGATCCAGGCGTCGCGCCTCGAAGCGCGCACCGGCCCGGACGGCGCCCTCATCCCGATCACCGAGCAGGACCGCGCGCGCTGGGACCATCTGCTGATCCGCCGAGGCTTTGATGCGCTGGCCCGCGCCGAGGCGCTGGGCGCGGACGGTCCCTATGTGCTGCAGGCCGCCCTTGCCGCCTGCCACGCGCGCGCGCCGAGCGCGGCCGAGACCGACTGGCCCCGCATCGCCACGCTCTACGACCGGCTGCGCATTATGATGCCGTCGCCCGTGGTCGATCTCAATCGTGCCGTCGCGCACAGCATGGCGTTTGGGCCTGACGCGGGCTTGCGCCTGCTCGACGGGATAGACGACCTCGCGGCCCTGCGCGACTATGCGCCGTTGCCGGCTGCGCGGGGCGACTTCCTGTTCCGCGCTGGCCGCCTCGCCGAAGCCCGCATCGAATTCGAAGCCGCCGCCCGCCTCACCCGCAACAGCCGCGAGGCGGCCTTCCTCACCGCCCGCGCGCAAGCGTGTGGCGAGTAGCGACACCTTCGCACGGAAACCTGCAGCCTAAACCAACAGTGTCTGCGAAAGCAGGAACCCAGGGCACAAGCGACGGCCCGGACCGCCCGGGCTCCTGCTTCCGCGGGAGCACCGATCTGGCTGACGTAGGACGAGCTCCGTCTTGCTTCCGCCGCCGAAAAAGCTGTCCTACACAGCCGCCTTCATGTCAGGACGGACGCGTTCTTTCTCAGTCCTGAATAATCGCTTTTCTCGATCACCGGCTGCCATGACGCAGCCAATCCGGGGGGTTTTGGGATAAAAAATATCGCCCGCAGCGTGACCTTCGTGAACTTCGCACGATTGTTACGCGGCCCCGATCGACCCAGTCGATCACCAGCACGGACGCCGCATCCCTCGATACGCTACTTCAATCGCGCCTTGAGCAGCTTCAAAAACTCTCCCCACACCCGCCCGGTCGCCGCCGCATCATAATTGGGGCCGCCGGGGATCGCCCAGCCATGATTGGCCGGATAGACCTCGACCGTCCCGGGCAGCTTCGCGTCCGTAATCGCCCTGGCGAGATCGGTCTTGTCGTCCGGCTCGCGAGCGTCGTCGTCCTTCGCGCTCGCGATGTAATAGGTCGCCTTGGTCTTGCCGATGATCAGATGCGGGCTGTTGGGCCGCGCGGTCGCAATGCCCAGGCCATAGGCGCTGCCGACGGCGGCGATCCGGTCCGGCAGGGCTGCGGCGGTGCGGATCGCATAGGAAGCGCCAACATCATAGCCGATCGTGCCGGCCTTCTTCTTCGTCGCCGTCTGCTTCAGCGTGTCCAGATAGGCCACATAGGCGATCGCGTCGCGGGCGATGCCATCATCGGTCGTCGCCGCGCGATAGGCCATCTGGACCTTGCGCACCTCGGGGTCGGCCATGTTGATCTCGGCGCCGGTCGCCCGCGCACTGCGATAGAAGGCGTTGGGCTCCAGCACGACATAGCCCTGCGCGGCGAGCTTCCGGCCCATCTCGCGATAGGCGGGACGCAGGCCGGCCAGGTCGTGCCAAAGGATCACCGCCGGCCAGGCGCCCTTGCCCGCAGGCGTGAACAGCACGGCATCGGCCTCCCCGTCCGGTGTCTTGATCGTCACGTCCTTCTCGGTGACACTCGGCGCTTTGGCGATCGCCACCCCCGTCGTGGCAAAGGCCAGCGCCGCCGCGCTCGCGGCGAGGAAGGTCCGGCGCATCTCATTCGTCCTCATGGGTCGTTCTCCAGGGCTCGCGGTCAGGGCTTGAAGACGGTGCAGGCGATGTGCCGCACCCCGCCATTCACGTTGATGCGGTCATTCTTGAGGTTGATGTAGTAAGTGGAGAGCAAGGTACCCGGTGCGATCTCGACCACGCGCGGATAGCCCACGTCCCAGCTTCCGCCATCGTCGCGCAGGATATACTCCTGCCCCCAGGTCCGGCCCTCGTCCTCGCTGACCCGGTAGCGGATGCCATAGGGCGCCATGCGGTAGCCATAGACGCAGACCACCCGCCCGTCGCTCATCGGCACGAGGTCGCCCGGCGCGCCCCAGTCGTTGACGCGGCTCAGCCAGTGCCAGGTGCGCCCGCCGTCCAGGCTCTCGTGGATCTCGGTCCAGATGACGTTGCGCGCATCGCGCTGGTAGCGCACCGAGGCCAGCACCTTGCCGTTCCTGAGCACGACGACGCGCGGGTAAAAATGCGGCGCCGCGGCGAACGGGCTGCCACCGGGATAGTAAGGCGAGGCCTTCTCCTCGTCGACGATCGAGCCGAGATACTGCCAGTTCACCCCGTCGATGCAGCCATAGACGATCGGCCGCGGCCCGAGCGCGCCGGGCGCATTGGTGTGCAGGCCAAGCAGCATCATGCCGTCCTGCCGCACCGAATACATGGACGAGCCGGGCATGGAGAGGCTCGGGAAATCGTCGTTCGGCAGCAGGGTGTGCGCCCGCCAGGTCCGTCCACCATCGGTCGAGGCGCGCATCCAGCATCGGGCGTTGGGCGCGAACAGCGCGGGCACGCCGCCGCCCATGATCAGTGTATCGCGGCTCCTGAAGTCGAGCGGCGGCAGGCCCGACCAGTCGGCCGCCGCGCCGCCGGGGAAGTCCTTCTCGGACTTGATCGCCATGTCGAAGATCGGGACGATCGAGTTCCTGTCCCAGCTCTTGCCGTTGTCGGTCGAGCGGATGACGACGATCTCGCCCTTGTTGCGGGTCATGTTGGTGTGATCGATCTCCTGCGCCGAGCCATAGGCCGTCGGCACGCGCTTGAAGCCGGCGACGATGCTGCCATCCGCCGTCTTCCACAGTCCGCAATAGAAGGCCCAGGCGCAGAACTCGTCCTCCTCGCGATAGACCACGCTGTGCTGGGCGTTCTTCGCCTTCTGCGCAGGCAGCCCGGTCTTGACGAGCATCTGCGTCGACTGCGCCCTGCCCGCGCCGGCCGCGAGCATCATGCCGGCTGCCGACGCACCGAGCAGAGCCGTACGGCGCGTCACGCCCTTCAATGGATTGGCCGCGCCATCGGCCGGGATCGTCTTGTGGGACATGCTGCGCCTCCCCTCTCCGGCCGTCTGGATCAGTCGACCGAGAAGATGCTCCGGCAGATATGGCGCACCCCGCCATTCACCTGCTTCGGGTCATCCTTGCCGTTGAAATAATAGATGACGCCGACCTTGCCGTCGTCCGTCACCCAGGCGTTGGGATAGCCCAGGTCCCAGCTTCCGCCATCGTCGCGGACGATGAGCTCGGGGCCCCAGGTCGCGCCCTCGTCAGTGCTGACCGTCGCGCGGATGCCGGACGGCATCAGGCGGTTGCCATAGACGATGACCAGCCGCCCGTCGTCCAGCCGCACCAGGCTGCCCGGCGAGCCGAAGTCATTGACGCGCGAGAGGAAGCCCCAGGTCCGCCCGCCATCGTCGCTGGCATGGACCTCGGTCCACATGATGCCGCGCGGGTCGCGCTGGCAGCGCATCACGCAGAGCATGCGCCCGCTCGGCAGCATGTAACCGCGCGGGTAAAACCAGCGATGCCCGCCGAAGCGGAACGTGCTCTGCCAGTCGCCGTCGGCCTCGCCCTTGGGGTCGCGCTTCTGGGTGATGAAGGACAGGAAGTGGAAGTCCCGCCCGCGCGGCGGCAGCGCGAAGACGCAGGGATGGCGGTTCCACCCATCCTTGTCGACTTCCATCAGCCAGATCATCGCCGTGCCGTCCGGCCGGATCAGCACAGAGTTCATGCCCGAAATGGAATGCAGCCCGTCGGTCGGGACCGGGATCGGCGGGCTCCAGCTATGGCCGCGATCCTTCGAGACGCGCACGTCCGTCCTGCCCTCCGGCGTTCCGAAGCCGGCGCCGCTGTTGGAGATCAGGATGTTCCTGTCGAGGAAGTCGATCGGCTGGAGATCGCCCATCGTCTTCGCATTGGCCATGTCCCTGGCGATGGTCTGCTGCGGGTTGATCACCGGAATGGCGCCGTCCCATGTGCGGCCCCAGTCCTTGGAGCGCAGGCCCACCTGCTTGCCGCCGTCGCGCCCGATATTGTCGTGGCTGATCGCGTCCGCGCTGCCATAGCTGGTGTTGAGCGAGGTCACATATTGCACGATCTCGCCGTCGCCCAGGTTCCAGAAGCCCATGGTATGCGGCCAGCCGGCGAACTCGTTCTCGCGGCGATAGACCACGGCGTGATCGGCCTTGACCTGCCGGGGCGCGGCATAGCGCCGGATGATCGCCGCGCTGCGCTGCGCGCTCGCGGCCGTGGCGAGAAGCAGCCCGCCGGCCGCAGAGCCGCCGACGAGCGCGCCGCGCCTGCTGAGCGTCGTGTCGATCCCAGCACGCCTGGTTTCGTCGACCATTCCATCTCTCCCTTCGAGGCGCGTGTGGCTCCGCTGCTATCCTGCTAGGGGCGGGCCGGATCGACCGCTTGTCCGAAGGGGAGGGAAAACCTGCCGTGGTTGACGAAAGCCACTGCCCTTCCCTGCACTCCGCCGGGGAAAGGCAACGCGCTCATTTGTCGTCGTCGAGCTTGGGATTGGTGATCGGCGTGTCACCCTCGAACAGATGCTCGAAGCGGCGGTAGGTGCACAGCCATCGGTCGCCGACTCTGCGATATTTGTCGGTCGCGAGGCTGACGGTGATCGGTGCGTGGGTCGGCAGCGGCTTCACGCCGTTGGCCGCGTAGAGGTAGAGATAGTTGGTCGCCTCGGCGGTGTCGTCGCCGGTGAACCAGGCACGGAAATTGGAGAAGCCGTGGACGGCGAGGCGCGGCCCCTGCGCCACGCGCCAGTCATAGAATTGCTGGATCTTCGCGACGCCTTCATAAGAGGCGAACTGGCCGTGGAAGACGGCATCCTCGGTGTAATAGGACGAAGCTTGCCTGCCGCCATTGGTGTCGATCTCGTGCCAGTAATTGGCGAGCTGGAGCGACAGCTCCGCATTCAGTTTCAGCACGTCGTCATGAGTCACGAGAAATCTCCGCTATGGCCAGTCGGCATGCGGTGCCACGCGCAGGAAGGGCGATCTTGTCCCGAGCGGAATCGGAAGTTGCGCCGGACGCCCTGCCGATGCCCCTACTGCCGCCGATATTCCCTCGGCGCCGCGCCATATTGCTCGTGGAACGAGCGCGTGAAGTGCGCCGCCGAATTGAAACCCCAGGAAAAGGCGATCTCGGTCAGCGTGTGGCCGTTCCAGGCCGGATTGCGCATCTGGCGGGCGCATTCCTCCAGCCGGCGGCGCAGGATATAGGCCGAGACGCGCTCGCCCGAAATCGAGAAGATCGTGCGCAGATAGCGCGGCGAGACGCGCAGGCCCGCGGCGATCGACGCCGGCGACAGCTCCGGATCGCGCAGATGATCCTCGATATAACGGATGATGTCGTTGCGGCGCTGCCAGAGCACGGCCGACCCCTTGGTCGTCTGCTCGAAGCCCATCGTATAGGACATCGAGATCATCTCGAGCAGATAGCGCGCGATGCGGCCCTCATGGCCCGCGCAATTGCCGGTCTCGACCTGGTCGGTCAGCGACTGGACCATCGCGCCGACCGTGTCGGTGAGGCCGACGGCGCGGCCAAGCTGCAGGCCGCAGAACTGCTCGGGCGTCGGCAGATATTCGCGCAGCACGTCCGGCTCGACCCGCACCATGATCGTCGTCGAGGCGTCCTTGGTCAGCCAGTAATGCGGCATGCCCGTATCACAGAGCACGAAGTCGCCTTCCTGCAGCTGCGACTCGTGACCGCAATGATAGAAAGTCGAGTTGCCCCTCGCCTGCAGCAGGAAATTATACATGCGCGGCGAGGAGCGCATGATGTCGCTCTGCGAGCGCTCGAAGCTGCACCCGTCCACCTGCAGCCGGGCCAGCTTCACCGGCCCCAGATTGCCGATGCGCAGTTCGGCGTCGAACGGCTCCTGCTGATCGCCCGGCGTGAAGCCGCCGCGGCTCATCTTGGTGGCGTAAAGAGCGCTCCAGGCGGCCGCGCGTCCCATCGTCGGCAGCCCCGCGGTGCTATAGGTTTCCATCCGGTGTTCCTCCCTGTTCGACCCCGGCTTCTGCGCGCCGGTGACCTCAATGCCGCGCGCTCTGTCGGCGGCTGCGAAGCCCTGACGTTATCACTCATGCCCCAAGTGACAACTCTGTCGGAAGTAGAATGCGATTTTCGCCGTAGCCATGCTTGATCAAACCGGCATCGCGAATTGCACGAAGCGCTATATTTGCGCCCCGGTCGCAAGCTACTTGCAAAGCGCGGATTTCCGCCGTTAGACGCCCTTCAGGGCTTTGCTGGACCAGGCTGGAGACATGACCATGGCGGATCCGTTGTTCGATATTTCAGGCAAGACCGCGCTGGTAACGGGCGGAACCAGCGGCATCGGCGCGATGATCGCCAGCGGCTTCCTCGCGCGCGGCGTCAAGACCTACATCACCGGCCGCGATCAGGCGCGTACGGAAGCTGCCGCCGCACAGCTCGCCGCGCAGGGCGGCACCTGCATCGGCCTCGCCGCCGACTTCGCCGATCCCGCGGCGCCGGCGGCTCTCGCCGCCGGCCTGGCCGAGCGCGAGTCGACGCTTCACATTCTGGTCAACAATGCCGGCGCCCTGCGCAACGGCGCGCTCGCCAGCGCGACGCTCGACGATTGGGATGCCGTGATGGACGTCAACGTCCGCTCGGTCTTCTTTCTGACCCGCGAACTGCTCCCCCTTCTGCGCGCGGCGGCCACCCCGGCTGACCCGGCGCGGATCATCAATACCGGCTCGATCGGCGGGCTGCACGTGCCCAACTGGGAGGCGCACAGCTATGGGGCCTCCAAGGCCGCGATCCACCACATGACCCGCTCGTTCGCCAAGGCGCTGGGCAAGGATCACATCACCGCCAACGCGATCGCCCCCGGCCCCTTTCCCTCGGCCATGCACGACACCGACTCCGAGGCCACACAGCGCAGCATCGACACCTATATCCCGCTCAAGCGCGCCGGTACCGCCGAGGATGCGCAGGGCGCGGTGCTGTTCCTCTGCTCTCGCGCTGGCGCTTATGTGAACGGCCATGTGATCCCGCTCGACGGTGGCTATATCGCCGCGCTCTGAGGCGCGCGGCGCGATGAGCGACGGAGAGGATAAGGTGCCGGCCTGGCTGCACCGCCGGATGAGTTTGATCATCGGCATCGCCGGCCTGTTCGCCTGGTTCATCATGCTCGGGCTGATGTTCGGCGAGGTGCTCTGAAGGTCGGAAGCCGACAAGGCTCCGCCGATGAACAAGCTCAATATCTGGCAAGCAGACGTTCCACGGTGGGAGCGGCGGTCTTCTGCTTGCCGTCCTCTCCTTTGATGTCCGCCTCAAGGGCTTTGCGTATCTCGCTGATCTGCGCGTCCGTCAGATGCTCGATGCCGACGAACTCCACCCGCGCCTTGTCCAGCGCGCGCAGGATCTCGTCCAGCTTCGCCTGCATCGCCGCCCCGTCGCGATTCTGGCTGTTCTGAATCAGAAATACGGCCAGGAAGGTCAGGACCGTCGTCGCGGTGTTCACGATCAACTGCCACGTATCTGAATAGTGCAATGGCGGCCCGCTCAGCGCCCAGATCCCAATGAGCAATGTTGAGATGATGAAGGCGAGGGGCTGGCCCATCAGCTGGGCGCATTTTGTGGCGATGTTCGTGAAAATTCGGTCCATGAGCTGGTTCCTCAAATTGCGACGAGGGGTGAACACGGAGCGAGTCATTAGGTTGCCGGCGTGCGTCCATCGCGAGCCCCTCCGCTTGAGGGTCGATGGCCGGATTTCTTCGCGGCCATATGTTGAACTCGTCCATGGACCCGCGCGATCATCCTGATATGAGGCTGGCAGGCTGACGCCATGGATCGTCGGCGCCCGCATATCGAGAGGTTGCTCCTTGGCCCAAGCCGCTCCGACGGACCAGTCCCCCCTTCCCGCCGAACCGACAGCCGAACAGGGCGACCGCTGGACCCCGCGGCTCGGCTGGATGATCGGCTTCCTGACAGTCATCTCGACATTCAACTATCTGGACCGCTCGCTGCTGGGGCTGCTGCTGCCGCTCATCAAGGCCGACCTGCACCTGAGCGACACGGCGCTGGGGCTCATCTCCGGCCTCGCCTTCGCAATCTTCTATTCGACGCTCGGCATCCCGATCGCGGGCCTTGCCGACCGCTACAGCCGGCGCAACATCATCGCGATCGGCTTCGGCTTCTGGAGCCTGATGACGGCGCTCACCGCCTATGTGAGCAGCGGCATCCAGATGGCCTTCTGCCGCTTCCTGATGGGTGCGGGCGAAGCGGCCGGCTTGGCGCCCTCGCAGTCGATGATCGCCGACAGCTTCTCGCGCGCGCGCCGGCCGCTGGCGCTGGCGATCCTGACGACGGCGAGTGCCATCGACGCGCTCATCTTCCTGCCGCTCGCGGCCTGGGCGGCGGATCTGTACGGCTGGCGCGTGGCCTTCGAGGTCGCCGGGCTTGGCGGCTTCCTCCTTGCGATCCTGTTCTACTTCACCGTGCGCGAACCGGATCGCGTCTCCGGGCCAGTGACCGCCGCCAACAAGGTGCCGCTCGGCGAGGCGATCATCGTCCTGTGGCGCTCGCCCGCATTTCGGGTGATCATGATCGGCGTCTCCTTCATGGGCGGCGCGCTCTATGCAACGGGTACCTGGACGACCGCCCTGCTGACTCGAGTCCACGGCCTGAGCATCACCGAGATCGGCGTCATCGTCACGCCCCTGCGCGGGGTCATCGGCATCGTCGGCATCATGGCCACCGGTTGGCTGACCGATCGGCTCGGTCGCCGCGATCCGCGCTGGCGCTTCCGCGTGCCGGCGATCGCCTCGATCATCCTTGCCCCCGCCTATGTCATGATGCTGCTCAGCGACACGCCGGCCATATGGATCGCCGGCCTTGGCATCACCGCAGCCTTCTACGCCTCCTTTCAAGGACCGATCTTCGCTGCCACCATGGCGCTCGCGCCCGACCGGATGAAAACGGTCGCGGTGGCGATCAACATCTTCTTCACCGGTCTGGTCGGGCAGGTGCTCGGCCCGTTGATCGTCGGCGCGCTCAACGACTATCTGGCGCCCACCTATGGCGAGCACGCGATCCGCTACTCGATGCTCGCGGTCGCGGTCTGCTCTGCGCTGGGTGGCCTGTGCTTCCTGTGGGCCGGCAGGCTGGCGCAGAACGAGAGTGAGCGCGCGGTCTGATCGCGACGAACACGACCGACTACAGGCGGACAAACCGCCATTAGACCTCAGGCGATTGCGCGTCGCGGGCGCTTGAGCGC
The DNA here is from genome assembly GCF_018603885.1 of Sphingobium nicotianae. GTDB lineage: Bacteria > Pseudomonadota > Alphaproteobacteria > Sphingomonadales > Sphingomonadaceae > Sphingobium > Sphingobium nicotianae. Next base: position 182,981 of record NZ_JAHGAW010000009.1, on the reverse strand, counting down.
CAGCAGCTCTGTCACGTCCCGGCGTTCCTCGGCGGAGGAAATCCTCATCTTGAGCCATTTGCCATCATGATATGTTTCGGTCTGGTCATAGAGCGCCATGAGACGGGAACTCAGCTCGTCGCGCCGCGCCTCGACCTTTTCCCTTTCTGCAGCTCCTAACACCACCACGGCGGAGAAGGCCCGGTATTCAGGCAGAAACGTGCAGAAAGCCCTGGATTTCTTGTAGCGCAGCGACCAGCCATGCTTCTTGCCGCCGTAAATCCAGTCTGCAGCGAAGACGCCGGGGTATGACGCGTCGATCCAGTCCCGCAGTGCGGCCCAATGCTCGAACGCCGCGGGACCGAGCCAGTCGCGGATCATTGCGTCATCCGGCGGCGCCGATTTATCGGTGAGGCGATCTCCGACCTGAGGTGAGTGGTCCAAGCGGCTCTCCTTCTCATCGCTGGATCATCGCAAATGACACTGCCCTCAGCTCAGATAAGCGATCGTGCGGATCTCGATGCTCTCGCGCGGCGGCGCGCCCGGCGCTGAGGTCGGATCCTCGAACGCGCTGTGCCCGGTGAACTGCACTGCGTCCGGATCGCTGTCGAACAGGCGGAAGACATAAGCCTCGTCCGGCTGCATATGCGGCGCATAATACCAGCGATGATCGGGATTATAAGCGAGGTTGAAGCCCCAGAGCGAGCGCCGCCGGGCATCGCCGAGGCCGCCGCGCACTTCGCTCTGGAAGAGGTCCTCGCGCAGCACCGTGCTCGCGTCGCAAAGCGCCAGCGGCGTGCGCTCGACGGTCTTGAGCGGCCGCCAGATGTTGATCAGCATGTGCCGTCCCGCCAGCCGCCGTTCGGCCTCCTCTTCCGGCATCTGGTCGAGCGTGAAATCGCGTACCGTGCGCGCGCCATAATCAACATGCGCGCCGAAGGCCGGGAGGTTGCCGTCGCCCGCGCCCGGCTTGTCGGTGCGCAGCATCGTGCCGAAGCTGATCACCTTGTCCGCGCCGGTGAGCCGCTTGACCAGCGCCTCGGATTCCTCGGCATGGAGGCGCTTCATCTCCACCTCGCTCGCCGCACCCGGAACGGCGGACTCGCCCTTCCACAGCACGAAGCCGTTGCGATCGAAGCTGAGGTCTCCCGGCACCGCGCGCAGATCGTGGATCGGGACGACATGCTCCTCGATCGGCCAGTAGCTCTCGGCGCGGTTCGCGGCATTGAACACCGCGCTCTCGCCCCGGACGACATAGTTGAGCTTGGCCATGACGGGGTTCATTGTCGCGATATCCTCTCCGCCCCAAGTCTAAGGCCAGAGCCCGCATCGAGGCAAGGCGAACCTGATCCTCCCCGGTACGGGGAGGGGGACCGTTTGCGCAGCAAATGGTGGAGGGGGCCCCGGCGCAGCGTTGCAGGCCCCTCCACCATCCTTCGGATGGTTCCCCTCCCGTTCCGGGGAGGATTTTGGTTTGACTTCCCCTCGCCCCTCCATAGCGTGATCCCAGGCGAAAAATCGCTTCAGGGGGATGAGGATGGCGAGCCACTATGATCCGCGCAAGGCGCTCGGCGCGCGGCCGATGCTGCCTGTTCAGTGGCTGATGATCCTCATTCCCGTCTCCATCAACATGGTGGACGGCTATGACCTGCTCGCCCTTGCCCAGGCCGCGCCGGTGCTGACGAAGGAATGGCGGCTCGGCCCTGCCCAGCTCGGCGAGCTGCTGAGCTTCAGCCTGGCCGGCATGTTCCTTGGCGCTGCCGGCGTCTCACCCTTCGCCGATACCAAGGGGCGCCGCCCCGCCATCCTCTTCTGCCTCGTCCTCATGAGCCTCGGCATGTTCGGGGCCGCGCTGTCCGGCGGCTATTGGGGCATGGCGTTCGCCCGCCTCGTCACCGGCATCGGCATCGGCGGCATGACCAGCACGGCGGGCGCCATCGCGATGGAATATGCCTCGGACAAGCGCCGCGAGTTCGCGCCGAGCTTCGTCGCGGCCGCCTATCCGTTCGGCACGATCCTGGGCGGCTTCGTGGCGATCGCCGTGCTGGACGAGTTCGGCTGGCGCGGCATCTTCTGGTTCGGCGGCCTGCTCTCGGCGGTGCTGCTGCCGGTTTCCTGGTTGTGGCTACCCGAATCGCTCGAATTTCTCCTGAGCCGCCAGCCACCCGATGCGCTGGCCAAGACCAACAAGGTGCTGGCGCGGCTCAGCCTCCCCGCGCTGGACGCGCTGCCGCCGAGGCAGGTCGCCAATGACAGCATCGCCTCGCTGCGCGAGATCTTCGCGCCGGAGCATCGCTGGGTGATGTTGCGCACCGCGATCGCCCAGGCGCTGAACATGCTCTCCTTCTATTTCATCATCAACTGGGCGACCAAGTGGGTGACGGAGATGGGCCTCTCCACCGCGGCGGGCATCGGCTATTCCATCTATGTCTCGATCGGCGGCATCTTCGGCGGGCTGATCGCCGGCTGGATCGCCGGGCGGATCGGCGTCAAGCGGCTGACCTTCTTCACCCTGTTCGGCATGGCGGCGATGATCATCACCTTCGGCCTGCTGCCGGCGAGCCTGCCGCTGCTCGTCGCCAATGCGCTGCTGCTCGGCGCGATGCTGTTCGCGTCGGCTTGCGGCTGCTGGCTCACCATTGCCTATGCCTTCCCGCCTCAGATGCGCGCGACCGGCCTCGGCATCGGCACCACCGTCGGCCGCGTCGGCTCGATCTTCGGGCCGCTGACGGCGGGCTATCTGCTGGCCGCCGGCTTCGACAAGCCAATCATCTGCCTGCTGCTGGCCATTCCCGCGATGTTGGCGGCAGTGATCTTCATGGGCGCGCGGCGGGTCTCCGCCTAGCGAACACCAACGCGCCGAGATCGCCCTGGGGCGGGAGCGGGACCACGCTGGCCCGCCCTCGCGAGTTGCGCTAAGACGTGTCGATGCCCGGACTCACCCCGTCTGAAACCCGCATCGTCGATCGTCTCAAGGGCCGACAGGCAGCGATGGCGACGGATGTCGTCGAGTGGGCGCAGGTCAACAGTGGCAGTCGCAACCTGGCCGGGCTGGAGACGATGCGCAGGCTGATCGAGGGGCGCCTGAAGCCGCTCGCCGACAGCATCGAGACTCGCCCGCCCGACGCTGTCACCACGTTGAGTGACAAGGGGAGCGAAATGCCCGTTCCCCACGGCGCCAATCTCCTCGCCCGCAAGCGCCCGGGCGCCAATCGCCGCATGATCCTGACCGGTCATATGGACACGGTCTTCCCGGCCGATCACGCGTTCCAGACCTGCCGCATGCTCGACCAAAACATCTTGAACGGTCCCGGCACGGCGGACATGAAGGGCGGCCTGCTGGTGATGATCGAGGCGCTCGCCGCGCTGGAAGAGGCCGGCGCGATCGACGGGTTGGGCTGGGACGTGGTGGTCAATGCCGACGAGGAGGTCTCCTCGCTCGGCTCGGCCGCGCTGCTGCGCGAGACCGCCCGCCAGTGCCAGATCGGCATGACCTTCGAGCCCTCTGTGACGCCCACTGGCACCCTCGCCTCGGCCCGGCGCGGCAGCGGCAATTTCATCGCCGCCATCGCCGGGCGCAGCGCCCATGCCGGCCGCGCGCCCGAGCAGGGCCGCAACGCCGTGGTCGCCGCCGCCGATCTCGCACTGCGGCTCGATGCGCTGAAGCGCGACATTCCCGGCCTGCTCGTCAACGTCGCGCGCGTCTCGGGCGGCGGGGCGAACAATATCGTGCCCGACACGGCCGCGCTCTCCTGGAACATGCGCCCACTCGATCCGGAGGCCCAGCATCGCGCGGAGCATGGCATCGCGGCGGCGATCGCGGCGGTCGAAGCCGCGCATGAGGTGTCGATCAGGCTCGGCGGCCACTTCGCCCGCCCGCCCAAGCCCTTCGACGCGCCGCATCAGGCGCTGTTCGGGCTGGTGCGCGACACCGGGGCCGATCTTGGCCTCCACATCGACTGGCAACCCTCCGGCGGCGTCTGCGACGGCAACAATATCGCGGCCGAGAATGTCGTGGTCGTCGACACCATGGGGGTGCGTGGCGGCGCCATCCACACCGGCGACGAATTCCTCCTCCTTGACTCGCTCAGCGAAAGATCCTCTCTTGCTGCCGTAACAATATTACGCATAGCGGAGGGGCGGCTCGACGCCGTGCTGAGCCGGAAAGGGAGTGTGCATGTCTGAAGCCTGGGTCGTCCGACCAGCGACCGCCGCGGATGTCGAGGCGGTTTATGAGCTGGCCGGCCAGACCGGACCGGGCTTCACCAACCTGCCGCACGACCGCGATGCGCTGCGTCAGCGTCTGGAGCGCAGCCAGCGCAGCTTCGAGGCGGATCTGACCGAGCCGGACGACGAGCTCTACATGTTCGTGCTGGAGAATAAGGAAAGCGGCCGCATCGCCGGCACCGCGCTCATCTTCGCCAGCGTCGGCACCAAGAAGCCCTTCTACAGCTACAAGATCACCCGCCTCTCCCAATATTCGCGCCAGCTCGACCGGATCGTCACCACCAACGTGCTCAATCTGGTCAATGATTTCGCCGGCGCCAGCGAGGTGGGCGGCCTGTTCCTGATGCCGGACCTGCGCCGCTCGGGCCTCGGCGTCCTGCTCGCGCGCAGCCGCTACCTGTTCATGGCCCTGCACCGCGAGCGGTTCGGCGAGCAGGTGCTGACCGAGCTACGCGGCTATCAGGAGCCGGAGGGCGTCTCTCCCTTCTGGGAGGGCCTCACCAGGCGCTTTTTCGATCTGGAATTCGCCGAGGCCGATCGTTTCCACGCGCTCAACGGCAATCAGTTCATCGCCGATCTCATGCCCAAGCACCCGATCTACACCATCCTGCTGCCGCCCGAGGCGCAGGCCGCGATAGGCAAGCCGCACGTCGCCGGAGCGGCCGCCATGAAGCTGCTGGAGGCCGAGGGCTTTCGTCATGATGGCTATGTCGACCTGTTCGACGCGGGGCCGACCCTGCAAGCCAATGTCGAGGACTTGCGCGCCGTCAAGGACAGCATGAGCGCGATCACCCAGATCGACGACCAGCCGGAAGGATCGCGCACGCGGATTTTGCTCGCCACCGGCCGCTTGCTCGATTTCCGCGCCTGGCAGGGGCATGGTCGCATTGCAGACGAAGGCGAGACACTCCATCTCGCGCCGGACAGCATGGCGCTGGGCCGCCTGCGCGAAGGCGACTTCGCGCTCTACGTGCCGACGCCGTGAAAGGTCTCATGCACTTTCCGTTCGTGTCGAGCGAAGTCGAGACACGCCCCGCGCCGCGCAAACGCTTCTCGACTTCGCTCGAAGCGAACGGAGCGGGAGTTCCGGGGTTGAATTGTCATGGCTGACCTCATCTCCACCAATCCCTGCACCGGCATCGAACTTTGGCGCGGCCCGATCGCGGACGAAGCCGCTGTTGACGCCGCCGTCCAGCGCGCCCGCGCCGCTCAACCGGCCTGGGAAGCGACGCCGCTCGACGATCGCATCGCCATCCTGCGCGCCTATGCCGACCGGGTGAAAGCCCGCGCCGACGACGTCGCGCGGATCATCTCGCAGGAGACCGGCAAGCCTTTCTGGGAGACGAAGACCGAGGCCGCCAGCGTCGCCGCCAAGGTCGACATCTCGATCAAGGCGCAGGCCGAGCGCACCGGCGCGCATCTGACCGACACCAATGGCCTGATCCAGGCGCTGCGCCACCGCGCCCATGGCGTGCTGGCCGTGCTCGGCCCCTATAATTTCCCCGCGCATCTGCCCAACGGGCACATCGTCCCGGCGCTGCTCGCCGGCAACGCCGTGGTCTTCAAGCCCAGCGAGCTGGCCCCCGCCACCGCCGAGCTGACCGGCACCCTGTGGCGCGAGGCAGGCCTCCCCGACGGCGTCCTCGAGATCGTCCAGGGCGACGGCGAGACCGGCAAGGCGCTGGCGGGCCATGCCGGCACCGATGGCCTGCTCTTCACCGGCTCGTCCGGCACCGGCAAGGCGCTCGCCCGCCAGTTCGCCGAGACGCCGGGCCGCATCCTCGCGCTGGAGATGGGCGGCAATAATCCGCTGCTCGTCTGGGATCTCGCCGATGGCGATCTCGATGCCGCCACCGCGATCATCGTCCAGTCCGCGTTTCTCTCCGCCGGCCAGCGCTGCACCTGCGCGCGGCGCCTGATCGTGCAGGACCGCCTCGCCAACACGCTCCTCGCACGCATCGCGGAGACGATCGACACGCTGATCGTCGGCGCCCCCTTCGACCAGCCGCAGCCCTTCATGGGCCCCGTGGTCGACAATCGCGCGGCCGACAAGGTGCAGGCCCAGGTCGCCGCGCTGCTGGCGCTGGGCGGCGGGGCGATCCGCCCGCTCGTCCGCCGCGATCCCGCCCTGCCCTTCCTCAGCCCGGCTCTCATCGACATGAGCGGACTCGAGAATGCGCCGGATGAGGAGATTTTCGGCCCCGTCCTGCAGATCTGGCGTGAAAGCGACTTCGATGTCGCCATCGCCCGCGCCAACGCCACCCGCTTCGGCCTCTCCGCCGCCATGCTCGGCGGCACGCGCGACCAGTTCGACCGGTTCCGCCAGCGCACCCGCGCCGGGGTCATCAACTGGAACCGCCCGACCAACGGCGCCAGCTCCGCTCTCCCCTTCGGCGGCCTCGGCGACAGCGGCAACCACCGCCCGAGCGCTTATTATGCGGCCGATTACTGCGCCTTCCCGGTGGCGGGGATGGAAGCGCCCGTCATCGAGGGCGCGCTCGGCGTGGGGGTGCGGGCGTGACAGCGTCGAACAACCTTGTCCCCCTCCCGCTTGCGGGAGGGGTTAGGGGTGGGCAATCGGCCTATCCGACCCCGCGCAACCTCACCGTCGCAAGCCCACCCCCGACCCCTCCCGCAAGCGGGAGGGGGGAATGACGGCCTTCCGCGAGATCAATTTCGACGGCCTTATCGGCCCGAGCCACAATTTCGCTGGCCTGAGCGTCGGCAATCTCGCCGCCACCCTCCACGCGGGCGAGACCGCCTGGCCCCGCAGGGCCGCGTTGCAGGGCCTCGCCAAGATGCGCCTGATGCTCTCGCTCGGCATGGGCCAGGGCTTCTTCGCGCCGCATGTCCGCCCCAACCTCGGCTGGCTGCGGCATTTCGGCTTCGACGGCACCCCGGCGCAGGTCTGCGCGAAAGCATGGGCCGAAGAGCCCACCCTCTTCGCCGGCGCGATCAGCGCCTCGGCGATGTGGGCGGCCAACGCCGCGACCGTCTCGCCCGCGCCGGACACGGCCGACGGGCGCATCCATTTCACTCCCGCCAATCTCTCGACCATGGCGCATCGCAGCCACGAATGGCCCGAGACGCTGGCGCAGCTGCGCCGCATCTTCCCCGATCCGCGCTATTTCGCGGTCCACGAGCCGGTGCCGGGCCGCTTCGGCGACGAGGGCGCGGCCAATTTCATGCGCATCGCCTCGCCGATCGAGGAGCAGGGCACCGAGATCATGGTCTATGGCCAGGGTGGCGGCCCCTTTCCCGCCCGCCAGACGCCCGAGGCCTGCCGCGCCATCTTCCGCACGCATGGCATCGAGGACAGTCTCGTCATCCAGCAGTCGCCCGAGGCCATCGCGGCCGGCGCCTTTCACAACGACGTGGTCGCCGTCGCGCATGAGAATATCCTGCTCGCCCATGAACAGGCCTTTGCCGACAAGGCCGCGCTCTATGCCGCACTGGAGGAGCGCTGCGCCGACCTGATCATCCTCGAAGTGCCGGCCAGCGAGGTGTCGCTCGCCGATGCCTGCGCCTCCTATCTGTTCAACTCGCAGCTCGTCACCCTGCCCGACGGTAGTCGCGCGCTGATCCTGCCGGTGGAAGCTGCCGAGACGCCCGCGACCAGGGCCTGGCTCGACCGCAATGTCGGCGCCAATGGCCCGATCCACGCCGCCCATTTCATCGACGTGCGCGAATCCATGCACAATGGCGGCGGCCCGGCCTGCCTGCGCCTGCGCGTCCTGCTGTCGGAGGAGGCCGAGCGTGCCGTCAATTCGGCCCACCTGCTCGACACGCGCGGCGCCGACGCGCTGGAGGCGCTGATCGGGCGCTGGTGGCCGGAGCGCATCGCCCCGTCGGACATCGCGCTGCCGCAGACCTGGGAAGCGCTCTGGGCAGCGACGACCGCGCTCGGGGACTATCTGGAGACCCTCACCCCATGACCAATTTCATCCCCCCTGACGAGATCCGCCTCGTATTCTCAGACGCCATGTCCGCCATGTATCGCGCGGAAGTGCCGCTCTATGGGGACCTGCTGGACATCGTCGCGACGACCAATGCCCGTGCGCTCGACGCCGACCCGGCCCTGCGCGCGTCGCTGGCGGCGAGGGGCGAGCTCGGCCGCCTCAATGCCGAGCGCCACGGCGCCATCCGTGTCGGGACGCCCGCCGAGCTTAGCCTCGTGCGCCGCCTGTTCGCGGTCATGGGCCTGCATCCGGTCGGCTATTATGACCTCGCCGCCGCCGGCCTCCCTGTTCACTCCACGGCTTTCCGCCCGATCGACAATGATGCCCTCTCCCGCTGCGCCTTCCGCATCTTCTGCTCCCTGCTCCGCATCGATCTGATTGCGGATGCCGATCTGCGCGAAAAGGCGAGGATCATCCTCGCCGGACGCCAGATCGTCACCGATGGCGCTCTCCACTTTATCGAGAAATTCGAGCAGTATGGCGGCCTTTCCTCAGAAGATGCGGAAAGTTTCGTCCTGCAGGCGCTGGAGACGTTCCGCTGGCACGGCGACGCGCTGGTCGATCATGCGACCTATGACGCCTTCAACGCCGCGCATCGCCTTGTCGCCGACATCGTCTGCTTCCGGGGCCCCCACATCAACCATCTGACCCCGCGTACGCTCGACATCGACGCCGCCCAGGCCGAGATGATCGCGCGCGGCATCAGGGCCAAGTCCGTGATCGAGGGACCGCCGCGCCGCGCCGCGCCGATCCTGCTGCGCCAGACCAGCTTTCAGGCGCTCGAGGAGCCGATCCGGTTCCGGGACGGCGACGGCGCATCGGCCGGCGCCCACACCGCCCGGTTCGGCGAGATCGAGCAGCGCGGCATCGCCCTCACCCCGCGCGGCCACGACCTTTACGATGCGATCCTTGCCGAGGTGGAGGCCGCCCGCGCCGACGCCGGCGACTATCCGGCGCGCCTCGCCGCCGCGTTCGCCCGCTTCCCGGACGATCCGGCGATCCTGCGCACCGAAGGACTGGCCTATTTCCACTATGCGCGCGACGCCTCGCGCGAAGGAAAGCCGCTCCCGTCCGGTTCGCCCGACGAGCTGGTCGATGCCGGCCTGCTGACCGCCACGCCGATCACCTACGAGGATTTCCTGCCGGTGAGCGCAGCGGGCATCTTTCGCTCGAACCTCAGCGACGCGAACGAGGAACGGCTGTCGGCGCGATCCTCGCAGAGCGAGTTCGAAGCTGCTCTGGGCGCGACCTGCCTCGACCCGTTCGGGCTCTATCTGGCACAGGAAGAGGCGTCGATCGAGGCGCTATAAGGCGCGCCGATGAAGCGCCCGCACTCTCCGTTCGGTTCGAGCGGCCGTCGAGCGAAGTCGAGACGGTTGTCGAGAACGCGGCGCCACACGGCCTTTCTCGACTCTGGCGCTCGACAAGCCCGAACCTCAGCTCGAAATGGACGGAATTGCTCTCATCGCCCTCACGGCATCTGGCACAGCTCGATCTCATGACCTTCGGGATCGTCGAGCAGCGCGATCCTGATCCCCGCGCCAACCACGATGATCCCGCTCTTGGCGATTGCCCCTTCCGCGACCAGCCTCGTATGCGCTGCCTCGATGTCGTCGGTGAAGAAACCGGTTGGCCCGTGCCGGATCGCGGCGCTGATGTCGCGGCCATCCTTGTAGGCGAGCAGCATCATGGCGAAGTCCGTGCCCGGCTGCCGCATCACCGCTTCCAGAAAATCCGGCGTGTCGAAAAAATCCTCCTGCACGAAGCTCAGGCTGCGCTCGTAGAAGCGCTTCGCTTTCTCAAGATCGCGCACGATCACCTTGAAAAACGATAATTTTGCGACAGGCATGCGCATCCTCCCCGATGTCGTCATCCCAGCGCAAGCTGGGATCTTTTCCGGCCCGAGATCTCAGCTTCCACTGGGATGACTGCAAGAAATATTGGCTTGTGGTTTAACCCGCTCCCCACCCACCGCAAGCCCCGCTTGCGCCAATCCGCGCGTTGCTTATGCTCGCCCCAAAAGCAAAGCGGAGGGGAAGCGCCGATGGCGAGCCAACGGAAGACCGGTTACGAGCTGCGCGTCGTCCTGCTGCTCGGCCTTGCCTATGGCTTCGCCTTCTATGACCGCATGACCATGGCGTTTCTCTCGCCGTTCGTGGTCAAGGATCTGGGCCTCAACAACACACAGGTCGGCGCGCTGGGATCGGGCCTGTCGCTCACCTGGGCGCTGGGCGCCTATTTCATCGGTCGCTGGTCGGACAGCATCGGCAAGCGCAAGCCGTTTCTGCTTGCCGCCCTGCTCATCTTCTCGCTGTCCTCGGTGCTGTCCGGCCTCTCCGCCAATTTCTGGACATTGCTCGCCAGCCGCGTGATCATGGGTGCGGCAGAGGGGCCGTTCCTGCCCATCTGTCTCGCCATCATCGCCGCCGCCTCGGCCCCGCAACGGCGCGGGCTCAACAGTGGCATCGTCCAGAACGGCTTCGGCTCGCTGCTCGGCAATGCGCTGGCGCCGTTGCTCGTCGTCGCCATTGCCGTCCAGTATGGTTGGCGGGCGAGCTTCTTCACGGCCGGCATTCCGGGCCTGATCCTGCTGCTGGTGATCTGGAAGTATATCGACGAGCCGCCGGCCGCCCCCACGGATCTCGCCCCGCCCGCGCCTGGCGAAAAGAGTACGGACGGCTTCTTCGCCATGCTCGCCCACCGCAATATCGTCCTATGCGCGATCATCTCCTGCCTCGGCGTCGGCTCGATCGTGCTCGGCTCGATCTTCCTGCCGCTCTTCCTGACGCAGGTGCGCGGCTACAAGCCCGAGACCATGGCCAATATCATGGCGATCCTTGGTCTCTGCCCGGCCATCGGCGGCGTGGTCGTCACCTGGCTGTCGGATCGGATCGGCCGCCGCACGCCGATGATCCTGTTCGGCCTTCTGATGACGCTTTGCCCGCTCGCCGCCATGTACGTCACCGGCTCGATCGTGGCGATGACGGCGCTCATGTTCGTGAGCTGGATCGGCATCGGCATCTTCCCCTTGTTCATGGGCGTGATCCCGGCGGAGACCCTCGCCTTCCGCAACACGGCGGCGGCCATGGGCATCGTCGTGGCGATCGGCGAGATTTTCGGCGGCGTGTTCGCGCCGATCCTGTCGGGCTGGATCGCGGACCAGAGCAGCCTCTATCTGCCGCTGGCCATCCAGGCCGGCATGTCGCTCGCCTGCGGGCTGGTGGCGATCGGGCTGCGCGAGACCAACCCGGCGGTGCTGGCACGGCGGGGTCTCGCAACGGCCTGAAACGACCTGCTTCCGCGCTTGCAGGAGCACGTCCCCGATCGGGAGTTTTTTCTCAGCTCCGCCGGATCGTCGCCCGCGCCAGACGGCGGTCCTCCAGCGAATAATAGAGCCAGATCCGACCTGTCACGACCACCACCGACCCGGCGAAGGCAATGTCGGTCGCGGTCCTGTCATCCACCGGCGGCGGCGTGATCAGCGGCTCGATCCCGCGATCGACGACATGGCGGCAATCGCGGTCGAACGCCACCCAGCCGATGCGCCAGCGCGCGTCGCGCGTCGCGCCATTGTAGAACATCACCGGCATGTCCGGATTGTGGGTCAGCAGCGGCCCGGTCGAGAGGTGCCAGTTGTCCCAGCTATGTTCGCGCGGCATGAACGGGGTCGCCTGCTCGGTCCAGGGACCCGCGACGCCGGGAGCGATGGCGAGGCCGATGCGCGAGGCATTGTCCGCCGCATATTCGTAGAAGAGCCGCCACTGACCGTCCGCCGTCTGCTCGACCGTGGCTTCCTTGGTGTTGCCTTCCGATTTGGAGGAGGCGAGCGCCACGCCGGCCTTGGTCAGCCGATCCAGCGACGGGCCGGTCGCATAGGACAGTTCGCCACGAGCCATGTCGGCGAGCACGCCGGTATAATAGACGACATAGCTGCCGTCGCTGAGGCGCACCACGGTGGGATCCTCGACCCCGCCGGCGTCATGCGCGTCCGGTCCCGGCACGATCGCCGGGGTATCGTGCATCGAGAAGTGCCGGCCATCGGCGCTCCAGCCCGCCCAGATGACGCCCGTGTCGGTCATCGCCTCGCCCATCTTGGTCACGGCGCGCAGCATGATGCCGAAGCGGCCATCCTTCTCCTGCCAGACGAAAGGGCTCATCAGATCGCGCGCCATCAGCGCGGGCGGACCCTCGATGAGCACATTCTCGATCGCCTCGACATTGAAGTCGACCGTGCTCGCCTGATCGTCCACCCCGTCCTTGACGTGCGGATCGGCCGGCGCGCCGTGGTCCGGCGCCGCGCTCATGCGCCGAGCGCCTGCATGAGCGACAGGCCGCCATCGATCACCAGCCGCGCGCCCGTGATGTAGCGCGCCTTGTCCGAGGCGAGGAACACCGCCAGGTCCGCCACCTCCGCCGGCTCGCCCGCGCGGCCCAGCGGAATATGGTGCTCCAGCCGCGCGAGATAGGCCGGGTCGGTAATCGCCCGCCCATTCATCGGCGTCAGGATCATGCCCGGCTCGATCGCGTTCACGCGGATGCCACGCCTCGCCTCTTCGATCGCCAGCGTCTCGACCAGATTGGTGAGCCCGCCCTTGGCCGCGCAATAATCCGCCCCGCCCGCGCGCACCGCATAAGCGTGGATGGACGAGATATGGACGATCGAAGCGGGCGCCGGCTCCGTCACCCGGCCCCGCCCGCGCAGAAAACGGCGCGAGGTGAGGAACGCACCGGTGAGATCGGTGTCGAGCAGGCGCCGCCATTGTGACAGCGACATGTCGCGCACAGGCACACCGCTCATGTTGAGTCCCGCCGAATTGACCAGAACATCGGCATACCCCCATCGTGCCTCGACAGCATCGAAGGCCGCGTCGACTGACGCCTCTTCATCGATGCTGCACTGGATGGTGAGAGCCTCGCCGCCGGCCGCGCGCGCTAGGGCTGCTCTCGCCTCGGCGGCAGCAGCGTCCGCATGGTAGAGCAGAGCCACCCGATCACATTGCGCCCCGAACGCCTCCGCACAGGCCGCGCCAAGCCCGGACTCGGCACCTGTCACCACCACGACTCGAGTCATCCAAGCCCACTCCACCCGACAACCCTGTCGGTAGAGAAATGGCAGGAGAAGCGCTTGGTTCCCGGCCTTATTGGTCGATGTTCAGCGAGGGCCGGCCGAACTCGTCAGCCTTGTCGCGGTTGTTCTGCTCGCAAACATATTCACGGATGATCCAGTCCCGCTTGCGCATATAATTGTTCTTGAGATTGTAGGTGCCCACGAACAGCGCCGGATCGGTAATCGCGGTCTCGATCGTGATCACATCCGGCTGGGTGAGGTGGATGCGCTCGACGATCTTCGTGTTCTCGGTCGGGTGGATGCCTTCCATGACATAGGTCGAGGGATCGAGGCCGATCGTCTCGACCACCAGCGTATCGCCTTCCCAATGCCCGATCGACCAGCCGTTGAAGGCGGGATCGGGGTCCTCGGGCTGCTTGCGCCCGTCGGTGTAGATGCGCCGCACCTGGCTGTATGTCTCGTGCGCCAGGGTCACGCGGCCGGGCGTGAACAGAAACTCGATCGGATAGGGCTGGCGCATGATGCCGGGCATGCCGGGCGGAATGCAGTTGGCCTGCTCGTGCTGCAGATTCTCGCCCTGCGCCTTCTTGGCGTTGAACGCGTCCTGCACCTTCTTCGCCTCGGGCGTCAGCACCGGCGGCGCGAGCGTCGGCTTGCCGAACAGGCCGCCCCAGTCGGGCTGCCAGATGCCGCTCCAGTCGGGCAGCTTGGCGATCGCGGCCCAGTCGGCGGGCGTGGCGGGCTTCACCGCCGGCATGTCCTGCGCCAGCGCGGGCGCGACCAGACCCGCCGTCATCGGCAGGCCGCTCGCGGCCAGGATCATCGCCCATTTCATTGATCGCCTCATGCGCTCATCCTCCCGGTCAGCCTGTCGCCGGACATCTCCGGTCGCGCTTGCTGGCCGCCATAGTGGATTCGCGCAACTCCAAGTCAAGCGCTATGTCGCGTGGCACCGACGCGCCATTTGAGCCATGTCGCCCAGGCATGTTTTCCCGCTGGTTTTGCATGACCGTTGATCTTGTCAACGTCGGCTCGCTCGTGGCAAGGGAGGAGCCAATAGGCGCCGGGCTGACTCGGCGCGGCAGACTTTTCAGGAGGGAATGATGGCCCAGACGACAAAAAGCGCCCTGCGCCTCGGCCTTGCCGTGCTGATGTCGAGCGGCCTCGCGCTCACCGCCATTCCTTCGCCGGCGCATCACTCGACCGCGATGTTCAACTGGGGCAAGGAAATCCCCATGACCGGCGCCACCGTCGAGCGCTGGGACTGGACCAATCCGCACACATTTCTCTACGTGACAATCAACGGAAAAGCCGGCCCCGAGCATTGGGCCTTCGAGGGGATGAGCCCCAATCATCTCGGCCGCATCGGCTGGACCAAGCATACGCTCAAGCCCGGCGACAAGATCGACCTCACTTACTACGCGCTGAAGGACGGCCGCAAAGGCGGCTTCAACGTGACGATCAAGCTTCCCAACGGGCAGGTGAAGAAGCAGCTCGAAAGCCCCGGCACACGTCCGGACCAGCCGGGGAGTTGACACCCTCATTCCTCCCCATGGAACATGGGGAGGGGGACCAGCGAAGCTGGTGGAGGGGAAATGGCGCGGCCTGTCGCCTGTCGGCGACTCCCCTCCACCGCTGCGCGGTCCCCCTCCCCAAGTAAGCTTGGGAGGAACAGGAATTAAGCCGCCTCTTCCTTCTCCAGCATATCCCGCGCGTTGACGGTGAGCCGGTCGATCGTCGCGATGTAGAAGGCCCGGCCAGCGGCGTCGTGCCCGCTCCACAGCGCATCCTCGCGCCGCATGGCGAGATCGTAGAGCGACTGGAAGAAATCCGCCCCCTTCGCCGTCGGCTCCAGCATGATGTCGCGCCGGCGGGTCGGCCGGGTGCGCTCGATGAGACCAGCCTGCTCGAGATGCGCGACGGTGCGGCCGACCTGGCTCTTGTCGCGGCCCATCATGACGATCAGTCGTGCAAGCGGCACCGGCGGCGTCTCGCCGATGATCGCGAGCACTTGCCACTGGAAATGCGAGAGGCCGTGGCTGCGCTGATAGGCGAGCATGGCGCTGCGCTTGAGGTAGGCGATCAGGCTGATCAGCTTGGGCGTCAGCAGCGGCGTCGGCTTGCGACCGTCCGGCCCGGTCGGCCAGGCCGGCGGTCCTGCCGCGGCTGAGCAGGCCCCGATCACGCCGGCTTCGGCGCTCAAGCGCCGTTCCTCGGCATAGAGGGTCGCTGCATGCCTGGTCAGCTCCTCGGTCATCGCGATGAAGCGCTTGAGATCGTCCGCCTCGATGCCGGCTGTCAGGGCGGCATCGCGCGCCCGGCTGATCGTCATGATCCGGTCGAAGATCTTCTTTCCCGGGGGCAGCAGGGTCAGCTTGGCGCGCAGCCGCTCGCGCTCGATCAGGCCGGCTTCCTCCAGCGGCTTGATCGCGCGGCTGACCTGCGCCTTTTCGTGACCGGTGAGGGAAACGATCTCGTGCGAGCTCAGGCCCCCGGTCACACCGATCATGATGATGAGCTGGCGCTGGATTTCCTTGTAGCCGATCTCGCGTTCATAGGCATGGACGCCGCTCTCGCGGACCAGCCGGATGAGTCCGAACAGGCGCGCACCGACGAGCCGTTCGTGCATCGGTGCCCGCGTCCCGCCCGCCACTTTCTCGTCGATCAGCTCCGCCAGCGTCCGCTCCTCACATAGCCTCTTCAGAATGGCGACATTGTAAAGCCTATCCAACGCCCGCACGCAATCACTGCGATCCATATGACGGCCGAAATGAAGCCGGCAAGCCGCGCGCCGCCCGGCAAGACGCCCGGCTGATCCATCGGCGCGCGCCGCTGGGTCACGAAGTGGAAGACCAGCATGTTGACCCCTGCCGCCAGCAGCAGGCACATCTTCGCCTTGAAGTAGAAATTGCCCCAATAGCCATGCGGGTTGGACGAAAAAAGCAAGGCCCCGGTGATCGCCGCGCCGAGGAAGGCGACCCACGTGACCGGCAGGATCGTGCGGGTGAGCGCATTCACCGAATAATCGCGCGAGGCCAGTCCCATGAGCCGCAGGTCGATCAGCAGGATCGATCCGAACACGATCACCAGGCAGATGACGTGTGCGGTCTCGGTCCACGGAAAGGCCACCGGATCTTCGGCGATATATTGGCCGATCGGCAGAGCCGCGATCGCGTCGAGGATGGTATCGATCATCTTTCTGTCCCCCTCAACCCGCGTAGGCGATCCAGCGACCGCAGCACGCGATGCCGATCCAGCACAAGAGTATGATGACGGCGAAGAGCCGCACGCCGCCCGGCGCCTTTTGCCCCGGCTGCAGCGTTCGCAACCTGCGTCCGAGCAGATGGGCGAGGACGAGCGTGATCACCACCATCACCATCTTGGTGCGGAAGACCCAGTTGAGCAGTTCGCGCTCCGGCTCGGCCAGGGTCAGGATGGTGCCGGTGCCGAGCAGCACCCAGAGCGCCGCGATCGTGCTCGCATGAAAGCGCTGATACCAGCGCGCCACGCTCCACTCCGTGCCGACCAGCTCGATGCCGCGCAGCGCCACGATCAGTGCCGCCGTCATGACGAAGGCGACGGCGATGATATGGATCGTCTGCATCGTCGGCACGACCCACTCGGTATAGCGGATCGTCTGCTGGAACGGCTGAGCGTTCAGCCAGTCGATCTTCGGTTTTATCCATGCGTCCAGCAAACAGGCTCTCCCCTTGTTCGTCATCCCAGCGCAAACTGGGATCTCCGGCGGGCGACCCCGGCTCGCGCCAGGGCGACAATTTTATTTGGTCTGAAACCTAACGCCTCAGTTGACCCTGTCCACCAGATTGTCCGGCCCTTTTCACGGAATATGATCGCCCTCGGTCCACACCGCGTTGCGCATCTTGTAGGGCACGGCTTCCAGCACCGCCTCGATCTGGTCGAGCTTGCCCTTGTTGATCTGGAACGCCTCGGAAATCAGCCAGGTCGCCGGATTTTTGAGCGTCGCCTCGATGGTCTCGCCAGTGCCCAGCTTCATCTCCCGGATCGTGCCCGAATGATCGAAGAAGCCGAACGCCATGACGATGCCGCGCTCCTCGTCGACGATCGGGAAGCGCCGGTCGCGAATGCCGGTGACGAAGCGGAAGAAGCCCGTCTTCCACTGCTCCTCGCAGCCCATCGCGATCATGTTGGGGCCATTGCGATTGGCCTCGCCGAGCCGGACATTGCTCTTGTTGTTGGTCGTCGCGAAGCCGTTCTCGAGCCGGTGGCAGGTGGGCGCGAACGGCGCGATATACTTGCCGGTGCTGCCCGCCAGCGTGGAGAAATAGCTGTTGGCGGTGCGGATCAGGTCGGCGCGGCTCATCCGCTCTTTGGCCGGCACGGTGCGCAGGAATTGCGGACGTGGCCTGCCCTGCTTCTCGACACCGTCGCCCGGCGACGATCCGCCCGGGCCGCCCGCGCCTGCCGCGATGACGAACTCGATCTCGTGGATCTTCTGCTCCCAGGTGCCGATGCGCACCGCGACGAGCAGTTGCTTGGCGCCCTGGGTCATCGTCGTATAGACGCCAGCCTGGCCCGAGACCGGATCGATCGCGAACAGGCGATACTTGCCGATCGCCGACACGGTCTGCCAGATGCCGTCGTCGAGGCGGATTTCCACGCCATTCTGCGTCGAGCGCACATCATTGCCGAGCGGCAGGTTGGTGATGTCCTTGGCGGCAATGGCTGCCAGCACATTTTCCAACGCCGCCTGAAGGCAGGCGCGGTCGCAATCGACATCGAGCACCTTGTCGGTGGGATTGCCCGCCGACCGGGCCGGCGCCGCCAGCGCGAATGGCGCGGCTGCGAGGCAAAGGCCCGCCAGCAGCGCGGACCGCATCCGTGACATCATGATATCCTCCCCTGCAAGACCGGCGACTGCACGCATGCCGGTCGTTGACTTTGCCAACCTCGCCGCAACCGCCGACACCGTCAATGATCAATCCGGCAGGGACTTTTGTCGCATTTGCGCGGAGGGGGCGAGGAAAGGATTCAGGCGCTCGTGCGACAAGGCGAAGGCCGGGATCTGCCGCGACCGAACAAGGGAGGAGATCGCAGGAAAATGCCGGCCTTCATTGCTGAGACGGCGCCGCGGGGGAGAAACCTCAATCCCGGCAATCCGCCCGCAGCTTGCTCTCGAGCCACGGCGCATCGAAATAATAACGGTGCAGCACCTCGAACGGATCGGCCAGCGCCCCGCGCAGTCGTGCGTTGGCTCGGGCAAGGCTCCTGGCGGGCAGCAGATGAGCGAGTTCTGAAAAGAGCGACATGACCAAAGACTCCTTTTCACTGGATTCTGGCGATGCCTGCCTATCTATTGCTCGACGCTCCGTCGGACCAACAAAGCCTCGACAATTCGAATAAGCTGAGCTTATGCTTGTCATATGACCGGGCTCCTTCCCCCGCTTGCCGCCGTCCGCGCCTTCGAGGCGGCGGCCCGGCTGCTCAACTTCACCGAGGCGGCGCAGGCGCTCGGCATGAGCCAGGCTGCCGTCAGCTATCAGATCAAGACACTGGAGGAGCGGCTCGGCGTTCCCCTGTTCCACCGCACCGGCCGCCGGGTCGAGTTGACGTCGCAAGGCCAGGCGCTCGCCCCGGTCATCATCCGTGCCTTTGATGAGATGCGGACCGGCTTCGCCAATCTGCGCGCCGACACCGCGTCGGTACTCACCATCAGCTGCACGCAGAGCTTCGCCCATCTCTGGCTGGCGCCGCGCATCGGCCAGTTCCAGATGCTCCAGCCGGATCTCGCCGTGCGCATCCACACCTCCGACCAGCTCGTCGATTTCGCGCGGGATCAGATCGACGTCGCCATTCGCGGGGGCGGCGGCTCATGGCCCGGCAGCGATGCGGAGCTCCTGATCCGCAATCGCGTCGCGCCGCTCTGCAGCCCCGATTTCCTTGCCCGCCACAGCCCGATCGAGACCGCCGCCGATCTCCTCGCCCTGCCCCGCCTCTCGCCCAACGACGCCTGGTGGGAGGCCTGGTTCAAGGCGATGGGCATCGCCACCGAGGCCGGCGAAGGCCCGCCCGCCCTCGCCCTGGACTCGCAGGTGCTGGAAGGCCGCGCCGCCATGGCCGGGCAAGGCTTCGCCATCCTCACCCCCTGGTTCTGGCGCCGCGAAATCGAAGCGGGCCTGCTGGTCGAGCCGGTTCCGTCCAATGTCACCGAAATCATGAACTACTGGGTTGCCTACCCCCACGCCAATCGCAATCTGCCCCGCATCAAGCAGTTCCGCGACTGGATCAGAGGCGAGTTCGCAAGGGAGCGGGACGACTGACCCAGTAATGCCCCCTCCTCTTCAGAGGAGGGGTTGGGTGGTGGCGATGCGTCAGCATCGCTCGCACAGCGATCACGCGGACCGGTCCAGCCCCACCCCAACCCCTCCCCTGAGCCGAAGGCGAGCGAAGCTCAACGGGAGGGGCTGGTTAACGCATCCGCTCCGCATGCCAGCGCACATGCTCGGCCATGAAGGTCGAGATGAAATAATAGCTATGGTCATAGCCCGGCTGCAGGCGGATCGTCGCCTTCTGCCCGGCCGCGTTGCAGGCGCGCTCCAGCAGGCTCGGGCGCAATTGCTCGTCGAGAAACTGGTCGGCATCGCCCTGATCGACGAGGATATCGGCGACGCGCGCGCCGCCCTCCATCAGCGCCACCGCATCATAGCCGGCCCAGGCCGCGCGATCCGCGCCCAGATAGCCGGCCAGCGCCTTCTCTCCCCATGGCACCTGGCCCGGCGCGACGATCGGCGCGAAGGCCGAGACGGACCGGAATGTGTCGGGATTGCGCAGGCCGATCGTCAGCGCGCCATGGCCACCCATGCTGTGCCCCATGATCCCCTGCCGGCGCATGTCGACCGGGAAATTGGCCGCCATCACCACCGGCAGCTCGCGCTCGATGTAGCTGCGCATGCGGTAATTCTTCGCGAACGGCGCCTGCGTCGCGTCGACATAGAAGCCCGCGCCCAGTCCGAAGTCATATTTCCCCTCGGGATCGTCCGGCACACCCTCCCCTCGCGGCGAGGTGTCGGGCGCCACGAAGATCATCTTCGCCGCCGCGCAGGCCGCGCGATATTCGCCCTTCTCCATGACGTTGGCGTGGGTGCAGGTGAGGCCGGACAGATACCAGAGCACCGCCAGCTTCTCGCCCGGCGCATGATCGGGAATGAAGACGGCGAATGTCATCGCCGTCCCCGTCTCCCGGGAGTCATGCCGATAGACGCCCTGCACCCCGCCAAAGGCCTTGTTGGTCGAGAGCGTCTCCAGCGTCATGACGTCATCCCATGCGATGCGTGGCGCACAGCTTGTTGCCGGCCGGGTCACGCAGATAAGCGAGATAGAGCTTGAACAAGGGATTTTCGCGCACGCCCGGCGGATTCTCGATGGGCGTGCCGCCATGGGTGACCCCGGCGGCATGCCAGGCGTCGACCTGCTCGGGCGAAGAGGCGGAAAAGCCGATCGTGCCGCCATTGGCATGCGTCGCCGGCGCACCATTGATGGGCGGCGTCACCAGGAAGATCAGCCCGTCCTTCATGTAGAGGGCCCGCCCTCTGGCATCGAGTGTCCCCGGCTGCACGCCGAGGACACCGAGCACCGCATCGTAGAAGGCTTTCGAGGCCGCAACGTCGTCGGCGCCGACCACGATATGGCTGAACATGGCTTCTCCCCTCAGGTCAGAAGATCAGGCGTCCGCCGGAAGCTGGCAGAAGGTGCAGATCTTGTTGCCGGTCGGATCGCGCAGATAGGCGCCATACGCATTGCCCGGCGCGCCCGGACGCTTGCCCGGCTCGCCGGCGCAGGTGCCGCCATTGGCGAGGCCAGCGGCGTGGAACGCGTCGACCTGCTCCTTGGTCTGGGCGGCGAAGCCGATCGTGCCGCCATTGGCATGGGTCGCCGCTTCGCCGTCCGCCGGCTTGCCGACGCCGAACGCCGCGCCGTCGTGCGAATAGAAGATGACGCCGGGACGGAACTCGTGGCCTGCCGGCCAGCCCAGCGCCCCGAGCGTCGCGTCATAAAAGGCCTTGCCCTTGGCGGGGTCCGTCGCGCCGACCATGACGTGTGTGAATGCCATACTATCTCTCCTTGGTGGTGGTTGAGTGAAAATAATCAGGGTTCAATGGGGCAGATGCCGCAAAGCTTGTGGCCGTCCGGATCGCGCAGATAAGCCGAATAGACTTGCCCGCTCGGGTAGCTGCGCAGGCCCGGCGGATCCTCGATCGCGGTGCCGCCGGCGGCCACGCCGGCCTCCTGCCAGGCATGCACCTGGTCCGGGCTGTCGAGCGTGATCGCAACCGTATTGCCATTGGCCGCGGTCGCGGCGTTGCCGTCGAGCGGTCGCGTGATCATGAGCGCCGCGCCCTTGTGGCGATAGACCAGCGCACCGCGGAAATTGAGCTCTGGGGGCGCGACGCCAAGCACACCCATCACCACGTCATAGAAACGCTTCGACCGGTCGATGTCGTTCGACCCCAGGACCACGCTGCGGAACATCGCCTCAATAGACCACGACAGAGCGAATGCTCTTGCCGGCATGCATGAGGTCGAATGCGGTGTTGATCTCCTCCAGTCCCATCACATGCGTGATCATCGGGTCGATCTCGATCTTCCCGGTCATGTACATGTCGACGATCTTGGGCACGTCGGTGCGGCCCTTGGCGCCGCCGAAGGCCGTGCCGCGCCAGTTGCGCCCGGTGACGAGCTGGAACGGCCGCGTGCTGATCTCCTTGCCGGCCTCGGCCACACCGATGATGATGCTCGTCCCCCAGCCGCGATGGCACGCCTCGAGCGCCGTGCGCATCACCTCGGTGTTGCCGGTCGCATCGAACGTATAGTCCGCGCCGCCGTCGGTCATCGCGACGATCCGCGCGACCACATCCTCACGGCTCATGCCCCTGCTGTTGAGGAACTCGGTCATGCCGAACTTGCGGCCCCATTCCTCGCGATCGGGATTGATGTCGACGCCGATGATCTTGCCCGCGCCGGCAAGCCGCGCGCCCTGGATCACGTTGAGGCCGATGCCGCCCAGGCCGAACACCACGACATTGTCGCCGACCTGCACCCTGGCGGTGTTGATGACCGCGCCGACGCCCGTCGTCACGCCACAGCCGATGTAGCAGCTCGTCTTGAACGGCGCGTCCTCGCGGATCTTCGCCACCGCGATCTCGGGCAGCACGGTGAAGTTCGAGAAGGTCGAGCAGCCCATATAATGGAAGATGGTCTGGCCCTTGTAGCTGAAGCGGCTCGTCCCGTCCGGCATCAGCCCCTTGCCCTGCGTCGCGCGGATCGCCGTGCAGAGATTGGTCTTGCCCGAGAGGCAGGACTTACACTGGCGGCATTCCGGCGTGTAGAGCGGGATGACATGGTCGCCCGGCACGACCGAGGTCACGCCCGCGCCCACCTCACGCACGATGCCGGCGCCCTCATGGCCCAGCACGCTCGGGAAGATGCCCTCGCTGTCGAAGCCGTCCAGCGTATAGGCATCGGTGTGGCAGATGCCCGTCGCCATGATCTCGACCAGCACCTCGCCCGCCTTCGGGCCTTCGAGGTCGAGCTCGACAATCTCCAGCGGCTTCTTCGCCTCGAAGGCCACCGCGGCGCGTGTTTTCATCAGTCTCTCTCCGCTCTCTGGACGCAGCGCGCCCGGAACCCAGCACCTGTTGGTGCCTCGCTTCGATTCGGGCAACCCAAAAGGCGAGTGGACGAAATCATCCCGCTTGCCAGCCCCGCCCTGCTGGCTGTAGGAAAAACTGAACATGATAAGGAGTTGGAGTCGTGGCAGAGGCACAGACCAGGGATGATCTCGCGGCGCGCGTGCAGGCGCTGGAGGACCGCATCGCGATCGAGGAGATATTCCACGCTTATTTCGGCTATGGCCGCTCCAAGGATCATGCCGGCCTGACCGGCTTCTTCGCGCCCGACTTCTACCTCGACATCAACGGCGCGATCGCCACCAATGCGGACGAACTGCTCGCGCTCTACAAGATGGTCGGTGCCGCCAAGCCGCGCCTCACCGGCAAGTTCCACATGCAGCTCACCAACTTCCTCATCAAGGTGGACGGCGACCGGGCGACCTGCTCGCTGCTCTGGACGCAGCAGCTCAACGACACGATCAAGGGCCCGCCCCGCTACATCGAGCAGGGCCGCGAGTTTGACTGGCTGGTCCGCCTCGACGGGGTCTGGAAGATCAAGAAGCGCATCGTCATCGCCGACTCCGGCTCGCCCGACTGCTTCGACGGCACCTGGACCCCGCGCCCCGACTTCTCGTTCGAGACCGAAGCCGCGCCCTGGTGAGCCCATCCTATCCTCGCCCCAGAATGGGGAGAGGATACGCAGCCTTGCGAGCGAAGCGAGTTAGGCGAAGTTGGAGAGGGGGCCGCGACGATGCGCTCTTCACCCCTCTCCAAGGTCCGCTAGCCGACCTGCGGTCGCAAGCTCCCCTATCCTCTCCCCTTTCAGGGGCGAGGAAACTAAAACCGTGCCACCAATCGGGAGACGAATCCTCATGGCGCGCGTTTTGCTGGTGGGCCTGCTGCCTGAGACGGTCGACTTTTCCGATCCCGCCCTGCCACCCGGCATGACGGCGCAGAAGATCCAGGCCGGCATCGACCTCGCCCTCAAGCAGATGCGCGAGCGCGGCTGGGAGGCGCAAGTCTGCCTCCTCCATCCCGACGAGACGGCCGGCCCGGCGGTCACAGCGCACCTGCACGCGAACCGCTATGACTGCGTCGTCATCGGTGCCGGCGTCCGCCTGCCGGCCAAGTCGCTGCTGCTCTTCGAAACGATCGTCAATGCGGTTCACAAGGCGGCGCCGGACAGCGCGATCGCCTTCAACACCACGCCACCCGACACGGGCGATGCCGCCGCGCGCTGGGTCGCCTGACCGTCCCGACGGCAAGCCAAAATGAAAGGGCGCAGCCCGGTGCTCCCGAGCCACGCCCTTTTTCAATGCACCAATGCGATCAGGCGAAGCTGACGGCGGCCTTGCGACGACGCATCGCCGTGCCGGCCAGCGCGAAGCCGCCGATCATCATCGCCCAGGTCGCCGGCTCGGGAACGGCGCCGCTTACGCGCACATTGTCGAGGAACGCATCGACATCGGTCGTGTCCGACAGATAATTGTCGAACTGCAGGTCGAGGCGGCCACCGGCCGTGGTGAACGTGTAGGAGAAGTGCGTGAACAGCGTGTCGAGATTCTGCCCGCCGGTCACGAACGGGAAGTCGACAACCACATAGCTGCTCGACGCGAAGTCATAGAGCGACAGCGCCATGCGCTGCGTGCCCTGGATCGCGCCCAGATCGAATTCCAGCGTATAGACGCCGGCTACCGCGTTGAACGACTGGTAGAGCCGCGCATTGTTGGCGACATTGCCCGCGCCGAAAGTCGCGAACTGATTGGCCAGCGCGCCTGCCGAGGAACCGGCGCCCGCCGTGTTGCAGCACGCCTGATAGTCCGAGCCCTTCAGGATGCGGATCGTCTCGGGGATGAAGGGCGCCTGCGAATTGGCCAGCACCTGCCAGCCCGGAATGGTCAGATCATAACCGGACTCGAAATCGCCATTGACGATCAGGTTGGCGGCACTGGCCGGAACGGCGGCAAGCACCACTGGCGCGCAAAACAGCGCAAGGCTCTTCATCATGATTTGACTCCCACGTCAGATTGATAAGGCCTTATTTACCAGAAACGGGCGGATTCGCTACCGACTTAACCAACCGGGACACGCTTGAACCCTGTCTCGTTTCGGCACGGAATCCCGACGATCCGGCGCGCTTGCCCGATGAGGGACCCGCGCGCCGCACGTTCGATCAGTAACCGACGGTGAAGCGCTCGTTCTTGTGCTTGGGGGCTTCGATCTCGTCGATCAGCGCGACCGCGAAATCCTCATAGCTGATCGAGCTCTTGCCGTCGGCGGCGGTCAGCAGATCGTCCTTGCCGAGGCGGAACTTGCCGGTGCGCTCGCCGGGGCCGAAGAACATGGACGGCGAGAGGAACGTCCAGTCGAAGCCCTGCCCCGCCTTGAGCTGATCGAGGAACACACGCGCCGGCCCGGCCTCGACCGTGACGAAATCGGGGAAGCCCGGCGTGTCGAGCAGCACGACGCCTTCGTCGTTCTTCAGGCTGGCCGCGCCGCCCACGACATAGAGCGTGGCGCCCGCTTTCCTGGCGACGTCGAACACGTTCTGGAAGTTGAGCGACTTGAACGGCATGGAGAGGATCACCGCGTCATGGCCGGCGAGCTTCGCCGCCGTCGCGTCGACCTCGTCGACATCGGCCTTCACCCAGGTCACGCCGTCGCGCGGCGCCTGCTCGTCGGCATGGCGTGACAGGCCGGTGACCGTGTGGCCACGGCTCAGCGCTTCGGTGACGAGACGCTGGCCGGCATTGCCGGTGGCGCCGAGGATCGCGATCTTTGACATGAATTTTCTCCCTCTCCAGTGCGACGCGGCCTTCCTGCGCCGAAGTTGACTTTGTAACTTTGAAGCCAATCGAATTGAAAGACAAGCGGCACTTTATCTGTGCGCGGATGATCACATCGCTTGCATGGCCCTTGATTCTTCTGCATATTTTTTCCGGGAGAATAGAATGTCACCAGCCAAGCGCGTTGTAATCGTCGATGACGAGGTGCTGATCGCATGGCACCTGCGCAAGATTTGCGAGGATAGCGGATCGCAGGTCGTCGGCGTCGCCCATGGCGTCCCGTCGGCCCTGAAGATGATCCTCGGCGAGAAGCCCGATTATGTGCTGATGGACCTGCGCCTGGGCGAACAACGCGACGGCGTGGATGTCGCCCGCGAAGTGCTCGCCAAGCTGCCCAGGACCAAATTCATCTTCGTCACCGGCTCGAAGGAAAATCTCTCTATCGCCCGCATCGAGAGCGTGAAGCCGCAGGACATCTTCATCAAGCCGGTCCCGCCCGCCGCCATCACCCAGGCGTTGAGCAAATAGGAGGGCTTGGCTCCATCTTGAAGCTCCGCTCCCCTTTAATATCTTAACCTTTCTGTTGAGGAAGGCGGGCGCGGATCACGCAAGAAAATGCCGTCCTCCCCTCCTTTCGCGCAAGCAACTGCGCCTCAGCCATTCGTGAAATAAAATTGCGCAGACCTCCCCTGGCAGCTAAAAGGCCGCGCAATCGCAGGCAGATGGAGAGGCCGCATGGAGCAACTGGATTTCTCGCTCGGCGAGACGGCGGACATGATCCGCGAGAGCTGCCGTCGCTTCGCCGCCGACCGCATCGCGCCGATCGCCGCGCGCGTCGACCGCGAGGACTGGTTCCCGGTCGATCTCTGGCGCGAAATGGGTGAACTGGGCCTCCATGGCATCACCGTGAAGGAAGAGGATGGCGGCCTGGGCCTCGGCTATCTCGAGCATGTCATCGCCTGCGAGGAGATCGGTCGCGCGTCCGCCTCGGTCGGCCTGTCCTATGGCGCGCACTCCAATCTCTGCATCAACCAGATCGCCCGCTGGGGCAGCCCCGAGCAGAAGGCGAAATATCTCCCCGGCCTGATCAGCGGCGCCCATGTCGGCAGCCTCGCCATGTCGGAGGCCGGGGCGGGCTCCGATGTTGTCAGCATGAAGCTGCGCGCAGAGGGCGTGCAGGGCGGCTATGTGCTCAACGGCACCAAATTCTGGATCACCAACGCGCCTTACGCCGAGACGCTCGTCGTCTATGCCAAGACCGACCCGGCCGCCGGATCGCGCGGCATCACCGCCTTCCTGATCGAGAAGGGCATGGAGGGCTTCTCGATCGGGCAGAAGATCGAGAAGATGGGCATGCGCGGTTCGCCCACCGCCGAGCTGGTGTTCGATGACTGCCACGTGCCCGAGGAGAATGTCATGGGCGGCGTCGGCAACGGCGTCAAAGTGCTGATGTCCGGCCTCGACTATGAGCGCGTCGTCCTCTCCGGCATCCAGCTCGGCATCATGCAGGCCTGCCTCGACACGGTCCTGCCCTATGTCCGCGAGCGCAAGCAGTTCGGCCAGCCGATCGGCGCCTTCCAGCTCATGCAGGCCAAGATCGCCGACATGTATGTCGCGCTCAATTCCGCCCGCGCCTATGTCTATGCCGTCGCCAAGGCCTGCGATGCCGGCCAGACCACCCGCTTCGACGCCGCCGGCGCCATCCTCCTCGCTTCCGAGAATGCCGTGAAAGTCGCCCTCGAAGCCGTGCAGGCGCTGGGCGGCGCCGGCTACACCACCGACTGGCCGGTCGAGCGCTATCTGCGCGACGCCAAGCTGCTCGACATCGGCGCCGGCACCAACGAGATCCGCCGCATGCTGATCGGCCGCGAGCTGGTGGGAGCGTGAGGAGAGGAACCCAGCTCCTCCCCGGCACGGGGAGGTGGCAGCCCGAAGGGCTGACGGAGGGGTCTCCTCCAAACGCCGCGCCGAAGCCCCCTCCACCATTCGCTGCGCGAACGGTCCCCCTCCCCGTTCCGGGGAGGATCTGAGGTGTCCCAGACCCTCCTCACCGCGCTCCAATATTACGGCGCCGCCGCCGCCACGATCGCCGCGCTCGTCGTCGCGCTCGATTTCGGCCGGCGCGTCACGGGCTGGGCCTTCGTCCTGTTCGTCACCAGTTCGCTCGCGCTCATCGCCTGGGGCTTCCTCCAGCCCGAGAGCGAAGGGATCGGCTGGCAGAATGTCGCGCTGCTGCTTATCAATGCCACCGGCGTCTATCGCTACCTGATCCGCAAGAAGGAGCCGGCATGAGCGCAGGGGGAAAGAATGGCACGGCGGTCAACGACCACCGGCTGGAGCGGCTGATCTTCTTCTCCGACGCGGTGATCGCCATCGCGATCACGCTGCTGATCATCGAGATTCACCCGCCGCATCTGCAGGCCGGGCAGAATGCCTGGCATGCGCTGGCCGAGCTCGGCCCGGAATTTTTCGGCTTCGCATTGAGCTTCGCCGTCATTGGCCGCTTCTGGGTGGGCCATCATAGCGCGCTCGGCACGATGACCGCCTATGACCCCCGCGTTCTCGTGCCCAACATGGCCTTCCTGATGGTCATCGCCTTCATGCCCTTCGCGACCGGCTTCCTCAGCCTCAATCTCGGCGAGGAAGTGCCCGCCATCTTCTACAACGTCACCCTCACCGCGCTGGCCGTGCTGAACGCCTGGGTCATCTTCGTCGCGACCGATCAGGCGCATGAGAAGGGCACGCCCTTCCCGCCCCATCTGCGCGACCTGCGCGCCCGCGCTCTCTCGGTCATCATCGCCTCGCTGCTGGCGGTCGCGCTGGCCTTCGTGATCCCCGCGATCAGCCAGATCGCCCTCTTCACCATCCCCCTCTGGCGCGCCCTGCTCGCCCGCCTGCGGAGCGTCGCGACATGAGCACCACACAAGTTCCTCCCCAAGCTCGCTTGGGGAGGGGGACCGCCGAAAGCGGTGGAGGGGTGCCGCGAAGCGGCGTTGCGCCCTTTCCCCTCCACCACTCGCTGCGCGAGCGGTCCCCCTCCCCGAGCAAGCTCAGGGAGGATCAATCATGACCGGCCCCGTCCTCCCTACTTCCGTCGACACGGCCAGCGACGACTTCGCCGCCCGCGCCGCCCACAACAAGGCCCTGCGCGATCGCCTCTATGCCGATGTCGCGACCGCCGCCCTCGGCGGCGGCGAGCGCGCCCGCGAACGTCACACGGCGCGCGGCAAGCTCCTCCCCCGCGAGCGCGTCGAGCGCCTGCTCGATCCCGGCAGCCCGTTCCTCGAGATCGGCCAGCTCGCCGCGCACGGACTCTACGACGGCGAGGTCCCCGGCGCCGGCATCGTCGCGGGTATCGGCCGCGTCGCCGGCCGGCAGGTCATGATCGCCGTCAACGACGCCACCGTGAAGGGCGGCACCTATTATCCGCTCAGCGTGAAGAAGCATCTGCGCGCCCAGGAAATCGCGCAGGAAAATCGCCTCCCCTGCATCTACCTCGTCGACTCAGGCGGCGCCAACCTGCCCCACCAGAGCGAGGTCTTCCCGGACCGCGACCATTTCGGCCGCATCTTCTTCAACCAGGCCAACATGTCCGCGCAGGGCATCGCCCAGATCGCCTGCGTCATGGGCTTCTGCACCGCGGGCGGCGCCTATGTCCCGGCCATGTCCGACGAAAGCGTGATCGTGCGCGGGCAAGGCACCATCTTCCTCGCCGGGCCGCCGCTGGTGAAGGCCGCAACGGGCGAGGAGATCAGCGCCGAGGATCTGGGCGGCGGCGAGCTCCACGCCCGCAGGTCCGGCGTCGCCGATCATCTCGCCGAGAATGACGAGCATGCCCTGACCATCGTGCGCGACATTATCAGCCACCTCCCCGCCGATCGCGCGCCCGACATCCCCCTGATCGACCCGCGCCCGCCCAAATACGCGCCCGAAGAGCTGTACGGCATCATCCCCCAGGATGTCCGCGCGCCCTATGACGTGCACGAGGTCATCGCCCGCATCGTCGACGGCAGCGAGTTCCACGAGTTCAAGGCGCTCTACGGTTCCACCCTGGTCTGCGGCTTCGCCCATATCTGGGGCATGCCGGTCGCGATCCTCGCCAATAACGGCGTGCTCTTCTCCGAAAGCGCACAGAAAGGCGCCCATTTCATCGAGCTCGCCTGCCAGCGCCGCACGCCTTTGCTCTTCCTCCAGAACATCAGCGGCTTCATGGTCGGTGGCAAATATGAGGCGGAAGGCATTGCAAAACATGGCGCGAAGCTGGTGACCGCCGTCGCCACCGCGCAGGTGCCCAAGATCACAGTCCTGATCGGCGGCAGCTTCGGCGCCGGCAATTACGGCATGGCCGGTCGCGGCTATTCCCCCCGCTTCCTGTTCAGCTGGCCGAACAGCCGGATCAGCGTCATGGGCGGCGAACAGGCCGCGAGCGTCCTCGCCACGGTCAACCGCGACGCCGCCGACTGGACCCCCGAGCAGGCCGAAGCCTTCAAGGCCCCGATCCGCGCGAAATTCGAGGAGGAAGGCGACCCCTGGTACGCCACCGCCCGCCTCTGGGACGACGGCATCATCGACCCGGCGCAGACCCGCGACGTCCTCGGCCTCGCCTTCGCCACGACCCTGAACGCGCCGATCCCCGAAAGGGCAGCCTTCGGGCTGTTCCGGATGTGAGGGAGAGCGCCGCACCAATTCCTCCCCGGCACGGGGAGGACCACCCAAAGGGTGGTGGAGGGGTCCCGCAAGTCCTCTCGTCGCCGATCAAACAGGTAAAACGCGCCCGCCACCTCCGCCAGGACATGTCGCTCCCGGAAGTCCTTCTCTGGCAGGCCCTGCGCAAACGCCCCGGCAACCTAAAATTCCGCCGCCAGTTCCCGCAAGCCGGTTACATCATCGACTTTGCCTGCCTCGAAGCCCGCCTCGCGATCGAAGTGGACGGCGAAGCCCATGAGCGGCGCGACAGACCCGAGCGCGACGAACGACGCGACGCGGCATTGCTTGCCGCAGGTTTCCAGACCCTGCGCATCCCCGCCAAGGATGTCCTGAAGACCTTGGAAGCCGTCGTGACGCACATCGTCATGACATGCCACGCCCGAAGCCCCCTCCACCACCGGCCTGCGGCCGGCGGTCCCCCTCCCCGTTCCGGGGAGGAATTGTCCGCCCCAAATCCTCCCCGGAACGGGGAGGTGGCAGCCCGCAGGGCTGACGGAGGGGTCCCACTCAACGCGGCGAAAAGGCGCTCATGCTGACCTCCCTCCTCATCGCCAACCGCGGCGAGATCGCCTGCCGCATCATCCGCACCGCGCGGCGCTTGGGGCTGCGCACCGTCGCCGTCTATTCCGATGCCGACACCAACGCGCTTCACGTCCGCAGCGCCGACGAGGCCGTCCATATCGGCCCCTCCCCGGCGCGCGAGTCCTATCTCGTCGGCGAGAAGATCATCGCCGCCGCCAGGGCCACCGGGGCAGAGGCCATCCACCCCGGCTACGGCTTCCTCAGCGAGAATGCCGACTTCGCCCAGGCCGTCCTCGACGCCGGCCTCGTCTGGGTCGGCCCCCGCCCCGATTCCATCCGCGCCATGGGCCTCAAGGACGCCGCCAAGGCGCGCATGATCGCCGCCGGCGTCCCCGTCACGCCCGGCTATCTCGGCGAGGACCAGTCGCCCACGCGCCTGCAATCCGAGGCCGACGCGATCGGCTACCCGATCCTCATCAAGGCCGTGGCAGGCGGCGGCGGCAAGGGCATGCGCCGCGTCGACGCGCCCGAGGATTTCGTCGATGCCCTCGCCTCCTGCCAGCGCGAGGCCGCCTCCTCCTTCGGCGACGACCGCGTGCTGCTCGAGAAGTATATCCTCTCGCCGCGCCATATCGAGGTGCAGGTGTTCGGCGACACCCACGGCAACATCGTCCACCTCTTCGAGCGCGATTGCTCCCTCCAGCGCCGCCACCAGAAGGTGATCGAGGAAGCCCCCGCCCCCGGCATGGACCCGGCCACCCGCGAGGCCATCTGCGCCGCCGCCGTCCGCGCCGCCAGGGCGGTCGACTATGTCGGCGCCGGCACCATCGAGTTCATCGCCGATGCCAGCTCCGGCCTCTCCGCCGATCGCATCTGGTTCATGGAGATGAACACCCGCCTGCAGGTCGAGCATCCGGTGACGGAGGAGATTACCGGCGTCGATCTGGTGGAGTGGCAATTGCGCGTCGCGTCCGGCGAGCCGCTGCCCAAGCGGCAGGAGGAGCTGTCGATCAACGGCCATGCCATCGAGGCGCGGCTCTATGCCGAGGATCCAGCCAAGGGGTTCCTGCCGAGCACGGGGCGACTTGCGGTGTTCGATCTCGATCGCTTCAGAAGCTCTGCCCGCATCGACACCGGTGTGGAGCGAGGCGGTGAGATCAGCCCATTTTATGATCCGATGATCGCCAAGATCATCGGCCACGCTGCTGACCGGACAGAAGCAGCGGAAGACGTTGTAGGAGAGCTCCTGAATTGCGCCATCTGGCCGGTCCAGACCAATGCCGGCTTTCTCGTCGGGCTTCTTCGCGAAGAAGCCTTTCTCGAAGGCCGGGTGGATACGGGGCTGATCGAGAGAAATATCGAGACGCTCACTGCTGAGCCTGAGCCGGCGGCGGGCATCTTGAATGCCGCTATGAGAGTTCTTGACCGGGCCTCGGACAATCAGACCTTCACCGCCTGCGACCTGGTCGATCGGGGCGGCTCAACAGCATGGAGCATCGACAACGGATTCCGATTGAACGGCCCGTCGGTTCTGACAGCACGGCTGATCGATCAACACGGGAATATCCACACCTTTGAACTGGGCAATGGCGTTGATCCGGCATTCGTTCAGCGACAGGACGGCTGGGCTATCGTTCCCGAGCTGGGCTTCACATTCGCGTTCAAGCCCTACGCCATTTATGGCTCCGCCACCGCATCGGCTGGCAACGGCACCATCCTCGCCCCCATGCCCGGCCGTATCATCGCGGTCGACGTCGCGGCGGGCGACGCCGTCACCAGGGGCCAGAAGCTCCTCACCCTCGAAGCCATGAAGATGGAGCACAGCCTTACCGCCCCCTTCGACGGCACCGTCGCCGAGCTCAACGCCGTCGCCGGCGCGCAGGTGCAAGTGGAGGCGTTGCTGGCGCGGATCGAGCCAAAGCCGGAGGAATAGTCCGTCGTCTGTCCTATTCGTGATGTTTCCGCTATGACCGATCATACAACACACTGAAATATAGAAGTTTTTATAATATTCATATGCATCACACGTGCGAGGTTAGAGAAGATCGCCGCCATGCCCTTGAAAAGCCTCATCATTCGCGACGCGACCGTAGCGGACCTTCCCGCCATCGTCGCCATGCTGGCGGACGATGCGCTCGGTTCCGTGCGTGAGGATGCCTCGATCCCGCTCGACGAGGGCTATCTGCGCGCGTTCGAGGCGATCGACTCGGACCCGAACCAGCAGCTCGTCATCGCCGCGCTGGACGGCGCGATCATCGGCACGCTGCAGCTGAGCTTCCTCCCCGGCCTCTCCTATCGCGGCGCGTGGCGCGGCCAGATCGAGGCGGTGCGCATCGCCCGGGGCCTGCGCGGCCAGGGCCTCGGCGCCCGGTTCATCGGCTGGGCGGTCGAGCGCTGCCGCGCGCGTGGCTGCCATCTCGTCCAGCTCACCTCCAACAGCGTGCGGATCGATGCGCATCGCTTCTACGAGCGGCTCGGCTTCGCCAGGAGCCATGCCGGCTTCAAACTCACGCTTGACGGAGTCTCCTCATGACCGCCCGCTATTTCGACGAGCTGACCATCGGCGACGTCATCGTCCACCCGATCCGCCGCACCGTCACCGAGACCGACAATCTCCTCTGGTCGACGCTGACCCACAATCCCCAGCCGCTGCATCTCGACATCGAGGCGGCGAAGGCGAGCGAGTTCGGCCAGATCCTGGTCAACTCGACCTTCACCTTCAGCCTGATGGTCGGCCTCTCGGTCGAGGGCACGACGCATGGCTGCCTGGTCGCCAATCTCGGCTTCGACAAGGTTGTGCTGCCCAAGCCGGTGTTCATCGGCGACACGCTGCGCTGCGAGAGCAGGGTGACAGCCCTGCGCGACAGCAAGTCGCGGCCGACCGCAGGCATCGCCACCTGGGAGCATCGCGTCTATAATCAGCGCGACGAGATCGTCTGCCAGTGCCTGCGCACCGCCCTGCTCCATAAGAAGCCCGCCGCATGAGGCACTTGCGCTCGCTCCTGTTCGTGCCGGGCGACCGGCCGGAGCGCTTCGCCAAGGCGGCGGCGAGCGGCGCGGACGCGATCATCCTCGATCTGGAGGACAGCGTCGTGCCGGCGCGCAAGGCGGACGCGCGCAAGGCCGTGGCGGACTGGCTGGCGAGCGAGCGCGACGTCCCCGCGATCGTGCGCGTCAATCCCCTCGGCAGTGACCAGATCGACGCCGACATCGCCTGCCTGCGCCGCATCGCGCCGGATGCGATCATGCTGCCCAAGGCGGAAGGCGCGGAGTCCATCGCCACGCTGGACAGCCTGCTCGGCGATCTCGACGCGCCGATCATCCCGATCGCCACCGAGACCCCCGCCGCCATCTTCGAGCTCGGCAGCTACCGCGCCTGTGCCGATCGCCTCGCCGGCCTCAGCTGGGGCGCGGAGGATCTCCCCGCCGCCATCGGCGCCGCCACCTCGCGGGAGGAGGACGGGCGCTACACCGCGCCCTATGAACTGGTCCGCAGCCTCACCCTCTTCGCCGCCCATGCCGCCGCCGTGCCCGCCATCGACACGGTCTTTCCCGCGATCAGGGACGAGTCCGGCCTCGCCGCCTATGTCGCCCGCGCCGCGCGCGACGGCTTTACCGCCATGCTCGCCATCCACCCGGCGCAGGTGGCGGTCATCAACGCCGGCTTCACCCCCGGCGCCGGGGAGATCGCCAGGGCGCAAGCCATCATCGCCGCCTTCGCCGACAATCCCGGCGCCGGCGCCCTCGCGCTCGACGGCAAGATGATCGACCGCCCCCATCTCATCCAGGCCCAGCACGTGCTTGCGCGCGCCGCCGCTTCACTCCTCCCGTCCGAGGGAGGGGCTTTCTCCAAGGCGTTCAACCGGTCGAAGCCGCACACCACTTCATCCCGTTGAAAAGAAAAATATTCCCGCCCCTCTGGAAAAATATCGATCGGTACACAAATAAGCCTTGAACGGCCCGGCGCAGAATACTATATCGATCGGTATGGAATGAGGCGCCCAGCTTCAGTCCGTTCATCCAAGGCCCACCACCAAAGGGGGTGACTGGCGCGTCGTCTCGCATGCGAGGCCGGCGGAGCCGTCGTGCGCCCCAAGGAAAGGAAAACACAATGTACCGCACCCTGCTCACCGCCGTTCTGGCGGCCTCTTCGCTCGTGCCCGCCGCAGCGTCGGCACAGAGCTTCCAGGGTCCCTATGTCGGCGTCCAGGCCGGCTGGAATCACGACATCGCCATCGCCGACAAGAAGGACAGCGTCGTTGGCGGCGTGTTCGCCGGCTATGATCACGAAGTCGCGCCCAACATCGTGCTCGGCGCGGAAGGCGGCTTCTCGCTCGGCGCCAGCGATCGCATCGGCCCCTCCGGCGCCAATGCCGCCCAGATCGATCCGCTCCACAGCTTCGACCTGTCGGCCCGCGCCGGCTATGTCGTCGGCGGCGACAATCTGCTCTACGTTCGCGGCGGCTACGAGAATAGCCGTGCCCGCTTCACCAGCACGGTCGCCAATTCCACGATCAGCAATCAGCGCACGCTGGACGGCTGGTTCGTCGGCGGCGGCGTAGAGCGCAAGCTGCTCGAGAATGTCTCGGCCCGCGTCGAATATCGCTACAGCGATCTTGGCTATGACGACCGCAAGTTCGAGCGGCATCAGGTTCTGGCCGGCGTCGCTTACCGCTTCTGACCGGTCACCGGGGCTGCGCGTCCGCGCTCAGCCCCGGACTACCGCGCGCGGCCGCCCATCCTCGCCGATCGCCACGAAGGTGATCAGGGCCGAGGTGACCTTGGCGACCTCCTCCCCGTTGCGATCCCGCGTCCAGGCCTCGACCGCGATCCGCATCGAACTGCGCCCGACGTCGTCCATTCGCGTATAGATGGAGACCTCGTCACCGACCTTCACCGGCCGGTGAAAATCGATCCGCTCCATGGACGCCAGCACCGCCCGCCCCTTCGACCGCCGCGACGCCAGCGCGCTCGCCGCCAGGTCCATCTGCCCGACCAGCCACCCGCCGAAAATATCGCCATAGAAATTCGCATCCGCCGGCATCGCCGTCACCCGGATCGTCGGCTGCTCGGAGGGGAGCGTCTCGGCCTCAGATGTGGATGGCATGACCCAGCGCCTTCAGCGCGCTCTCGTGCACCGCCTCGCCCAGCGTCGGATGCGCGTGGATGATCCCCGCCACATCCTCCAGGGTCGCACCCATCTCGACGAGCGTCACGAACTCTCCGGCCAGTTCGGAGATATGCGTCCCGACCCCCTGAATCCCAACGATCCGCCCGCTATTCGTCTCGGCGATCGTGCGCACGAACGTGCCCGCCTCGCCCGCATCCATCGACAGCGCGCGGCCATTGGCCATGAACGGGAATTGCCCGACGACATGCTCCTCGCCCGGCCTGTCCAGCCCGACCGAGACGATCTCCGGCTCGGTGAAGCAGATCGCCGGGATCGCCGCCGGATCGAACCGCCGCGTCTTGCCTGCGATGATCTCCGCCACCATCTCGCCTTGCGCCGAGGCCCGGTGCGCCAGCATCGGCTCGCCGGTCACGTCGCCGATCGCCCAGACATTGCGCGTCGAGGTGGCGCAGCGCTCGTCCACCCTGATGAAGCGCCCGTCCATCTCGATCGCCATCGCCTCGAAGCCCCAGCCTTCCAGGTTCGGCTTGCGGCCGACCGTGACCAGGATCTTCTCGGCGGGAATCGTGAAGCGGTCACCCCTCGCCGTTTCGATGTCAAGCCCGCGCGCCGAGGTGCCGAGCGCCTTGGCCTGCAGATGCATTTCGACATCATGCTTGTGCAGCCACTCGGCCACAGGCCGAGTCAGCGCCTCGTCATAGAGCGGCAGGATGCGCTCGGCCGCCTCGACCAGCGCCACGCGCACGCCGAGCTTGGCGAAGGCGATGCCCAGCTCCAGGCCGATATAGCCCGCACCGACCACCGCCAGCGTCCGCGGCAATTCGGTCAGCGACAGCGCCTCGGTTGAAGACAGGATATTGCCGCCGAAGGGCAGGAACGGCAGCTCAACCGGCAGCGATCCGGTGGCGAGGATGACATGCTCCGGCTCGATCTTCACCGCGCCGTCCGCCGTCGCGACCGTGCAGGTCTTGGCGTCGGCGAAGGTCGCCCAGCCGGTCAGCACCGTCACATGCGCGCGCCGCAGCAGTCCGGCGACGCCGCCGGTCAGCCGATCGACCACGCCGTCCTTCCAG
Organism: Sphingobium nicotianae; assembly: GCF_018603885.1. Lineage (GTDB taxonomy): Bacteria > Pseudomonadota > Alphaproteobacteria > Sphingomonadales > Sphingomonadaceae > Sphingobium > Sphingobium nicotianae. The sequence continues at coordinate 145,882 of NZ_JAHGAW010000009.1, read as the reverse complement.
CGCATCGTTGCGGCCAGGTCGAGCGTTGGCGCCGCGCCCAGCTTGATGCCGAGATGTCCCGCCTCCCCGCTCGCGCGCACCATCTCCTCGTAGAGGCCGGCGGCATGGATGATCGCCTTGGAGGGAATGCAGCCCTTGACGAGGCAGGTGCCGCCGGGCTTCTCCGCCTCGACCAGCACCGTCTCCAGCCCGAGCTGCCCGGCGCGGATCGCCGCGACATAGCCGCCCGGCCCGCCGCCGACGATCAGCACCCTGGGGCGCAGCGTCTTGCTCATGCCGCGTCTCCCATGAAGATCAACGCCGGATGCTCGATCAGCCGCTTGAGCGCCTGGATGAACTGCGCCGCGTCATAGCCATCGACGATGCGGTGATCGAAGGAGGAGGAGATGTTCATCACCTTGCGCACGCTGACGAACTGGCCCTGCACCACCGGCTTCTCGACGATCTTGTTCGGCCCGATGATCGCCACTTCGGGATGATTGATGATCGGCGTCGTCGCAATGCCCCCGAGCGGGCCGAGCGAGGTGATCGTGATCGTCGATCCCGCCATTTCCTCGCGCTTGGCCGTCCCGTCGCGCGCCGCCGCCGACAGCCGGCCGATCTCGCGCCCCAGCTCGGCGAGGCTCATCGCCTCGGCATGGCGGATCACCGGCACCATCAGGCCGGCGGGCGTCTGCGTCGCGATGCCGACATGCACGCCCTCGGAGACGTGCAGCACCCCGGCGTCATCGTCGAACCGCGCATTGACCTGCGGGAAGTCCGGCAGGGCCTTGACCAGGGCGCGGATCAGGAAGGGCAGCATCGTCAGGCGCGGCGCCCCCTCGGCCGGCCTGGCGTTCATCGCCGCACGCAGCGCCTCCAGCTCCGTGACATCGACTTCCTCGACATAGGCGATGTGCGGGATGCGGCGCTTGGCCTCCTGCATCTTCTCCGCAATGCGGCGGCGCAGGCCGACGATCTTGATGTCCTCCCCGCCGGTCCGCGCGGCGAGCCCTCCCGGCGCCCGTGCCATGCCGCCCGAGGCAATGAAATCGTCGAGATCGGAAGGCAGGATACGCCCGCCCGGCCCCGTGCCCGGCACGAACTGCAGCGGAATGCCCAGCGCATGCGCACGGCGGCGCGTGGCCGGCGCGGCAAACGCCTCCTTGCGCCCGATGGGAATGTCGATCTTAGGCGTCGCCCTTTTCTTGTCCCCCTCCCTTTCAAGGGAGGGGCTAGGGGTGGGTGCCGCCACAGGCGGGTTGCTCGTGGCAGGAGATGCTGAAGACCCACCCCCAACCCCTCCCTCGTCAGGGAGGGGAGCAGGTTCGTCATTGGCGGTCTTGCCGGGCTCCTTCACATCGCCCGCAACATTCCCCTCCCCCTCGACCTCCAGCTCGACCAGCACCGCGCCCACCGGCAGCATCGCGCCGACATCGCCATGCACCGCCGTCACCGTGCCATCGACCGGCGAGGTCATCTCGACCGTCGCCTTGTCGGTCATCACGTCGGCGAGATTGTCATCCTCGCGGATGCGATCCCCGGCCTTCACATGCCAGGCGACGATCTCGGCCTCGGTGACGCCCTCGCCAATGTCGGGCAAACGGAAGAGGTAGCGCCCCATGCTCAGTCCTCCATCACCTTGAGGAGCGCGGCGGCAAGGCGCCCCGGTCCCGGCAGATAGTCCAGCTCGAAGGCATGCGGATAGGGCGTGTCCCAGCCCGCCACCCGTGCGATCGGCGCCTTGAGCGCCCAGAAGCAGCGCTCCTGGATCAAGGCCGAGAGCTCGCCGCCAAAGCCGGCAAACCGTGTTGCCTCGTGCAGGATCACGCAGCGCCCGGTCCTGGCGACCGAGGCGGTGATCGTCTCGATGTCGAGCGGCACGATCGAGCGCAGGTCGATCAGCTCGGCGTCGACGCCGCTGTCCTCGATCCCCGCCTTCGCCACATGCACCATCGTGCCATAGGCGAGCACGGTCGCCTCCTTGCCCTCTCGCACGATCGCCGCCTTGCCGAGCGGCACGGTATAGTGCCCCTCGGGCACCTCGGCGGTCGGATCGCCCGCCCAGCTCTTGAGCTGCTCGTCGTGGCGGCCGTTGAACGGGCCATTGTAGATACGCTTGGGCTCCATGAAGATGACCGGATCGTCATCCTCGATCGACGAGATCAGCAACCCCTTGGCATCATAGGGATTGGACGGGATCACCGTCTTGAGGCCGACGACATGCGCGAACAGGGCCTCGGGCGACTGGCTGTGCGTCTGCCCGCCGAAGATGCCGCCGCCATAAGGCGAGCGCACCGTGATCGGCGCCCAGAACTCACCGCCCGAGCGATAACGCAGCCGCGCCGCCTCGGAGACGAGCTGGTCGTAGGCCGGCAGGATATAGTCGACGAACTGGATCTCCGCGACCGGGCGCAGGCCATAGGCGCCCATGCCGATCGCGGCACCGATGATGCCGCCCTCGGCGATCGGCGTGTCGAAGCAGCGCGTCTTACCATGCTTGGCCTGCAGGCCATCGGTCACGCGGAAGACGCCGCCGAAATAGCCGATATCCTCGCCGAACAGCAGCACGTCCGGGTCGCGCTCCAGCATCACGTCGAGCGCGCTGTTGAGCGCCTGGATCATGTTCATTGTGGGCATAGGTCAGGCTCTCTCCGCCGACGCCGTCAGAGGATAGGTGTCGGTCATCTCCTACACCCCCATCTCGCGGCGCTGCTCGATCACCCGCCAGTCGGGTTTCTTGAACACGCCCTCGAACATCTCGCTGACCGGCGGCTTGGACTTGCCGAGCGTCCCGATCGCCTCGCCATCCTTCATCGCCGCGCGCACTTGTCCGTCCAGCTCATGGGTCAGCGCGGCATGGCGTTCCTCGTCCCAATGCCCGAGCGTGACGAGATGGCGCTTGAGCCGGTCGAGCGGATCGCCGAGCGGAAAGTGGTTCGCCTCGTCGCTGGGCCGATACTTCGTCGGGTCGTCGGAGGTCGAATGGCCCGCGACACGATAGGTCACGAACTCGATCAGGGTCGCGCCCATGTTCGCCCGCGCCCGCTCGATCGCCCATTGCGTCGCTGCCCAGATGGCGAGGAAGTCATTGCCGTCGACCCGAAGCCCCGGCAGCCCATAGCCGACCGCCCGCGCGCCGAGCGGTGCTTCCTGTGCCCCGGCAAAGCCCGAATAGCTCGAGATCGCCCACTGATTGTTGGTGATGCAGAGGATCGCGGGGGCATGATAGACCGAGGCGAAGGTCAACGCCTCGTGAAAGTCGCCCTCCGCCGTCGTCCCGTCGCCGACATAGGCGAGCGCCAGCTTGTCGTCATTCTTGTAGGCCGATGCCATCGCCCAGCCGACCGCATGGTTCATGCGACTGCCGAGATTGCCGGAGAGCGAATAGAAGCCGTACGCGCGCGCCGAATAGAGGATCGGCAGCTGACGGCCATGCAGCGGATCCTTCTCGTTGGAGAAGATCTGATTGACCAGATCATGCAGCGGATAATCCCGCGCCATCAGCCAGCCGAGCACCCGATAGGTGGGGAAGCACATGTCGCCGGCGCCGAGCAGCAGGGATTGGGCCACCGGTATGGCCTCCTCGCCGGTCGACTTCATGTAGAAGCTGGTCTTGCCCTGGCGATGGGCGCGGAACATGCGATCGTCGAAGATGCGCGTCAGCATCATGGCGCGCAGGCCGCGCAGCATCGTCTCGACCGGGATCGCCGGCGCCCACGGGCCGACCGCCCGTGCGTCCTCGTCCAGCACGCGCACGAAGCTGAACGGCAGATCGCGCAGAGCGATGCCGCTCGTGTCCGGCGCGGGCCGCGCGGTCGCGCCGGCCGGCTGCAGGTGAAGATGCGAGAAATCGGGAATCCCGCCCGGACGAGCGTCCGGCTCGGGAATGTGGAGAGAGAAGGACGCGTCATTCCTCATCTCGGGGACTCTCCATAGTAAATCTTGTCCATCGATTGTCTCACAGAGCGGTGCGAAACAACATTGCTTTCTCGGTCGACAAAATGGATAAATCCGGAAAACGGTTCCACAGAAAGGCTTTGTGTTGGAACATCATTCTCTGGATGCATTCGATCGGAAGATATTGGCCGTTCTGCAGGCTCAACCGGACATCACCGTCAGCGCCCTCGCCGAGCGCATCGGCCTCTCGCAAACCCCCTGCTGGCGGCGCCTGAAAGCACTGGAGAATGACGGCTTCATCGCCGGCCGCGCCGTGATCCTCGATGCCAAGCGGCTCGGCTTCGTGGTCGACGTCTTCGCCCATGTCCGCCTCAGCCATCATGATGGCGACACGCTCGACCGGTTCGAGGAGGCGGTGCGCAGCCACCCGGAAGTGGTCTCCTGCTTCTCGATGAGCGGCGAGAGCGACTATCTCATGCGCATCCTGTGCCGCAGCATCGAGGATTACGACCGTTTCCTGAAGAAGATCCTCCTCCACCTGCCCGGCGTCGCGGCGGTCAATTCCAGCTTCTCGCTCAAGACGGTGAAGCAGACGACGGACCTGCCGATCGAGGGATGAGACGTCGCTTTGGCGTGGAAAGCGAATGTCGCCGAAGCTAGGTTTCGCGAATGTCTGGGATGACAGCGCCATATAAGCTTCGCTACGATCGATCCTCAGTCACACTGGGAAGGACCGGCGCATGATCATTGTGTGGGGCGGACAGACGTCGCGATCGATCCGGGTCGTCTGGGTGCTGGAGGAGATGGGCCTCCCCTACCGCGTGCGGCAGGTGGACATGCTGGCCGCCGAGCAGGATCCCGAGTTTCTCGCGGTCAACCCCGCCGACTACATCCCGGCGATCCAGGACGGCGACGTCACTATGGTCGAGTCGATCGCGATCATGGAGTATCTGATGGCGCGGTACGGGCCGACGCCGCTGGCGCCCGCGCCGGACGATCCGACCTTCGCCGCCTATCAGCAGTTTCTGCACCTGGGCGAAGCCGGCCTCGCGACCCTGATGATGCCCGTCATCGTCAGCCGCTTCATCGCGCCCGAGGCCGAGCGGGAGAATTGGGGCGCCACCTGGTCCCTGCGGTCGTTCCAGAAACGGCTGAAGCTGGTCAGCCAACGGCTTGCAAGCTCGCTTTATCTCGCAGGCGACGCTTTCACCGCCGCCGACATCTCGGTGACCTACGCCCTGAACCTGGGCCAACGGAACTGCGGCATCACCCTGGGCGACGCCGAACAGGCCTACCTCGCCCGCACCACAGGCCGCGACGCCTACAAGCGCGCCATCGAGCGTTCGCACGAAGGGGTGAACAGCTGAGCCCTCGCCTGCCCCGCGCGTCGAGGTGCCGGAGGACAGCACTCACGCTCGAGAATTGGGTCGGGCGCTGACCGTCTGATTCGGCTAGATTGGGGTGGTGGTGGCCGGTCGCCTTAGCCCTCTCCCGCTTTCGCGGGAGAGGGTTGGGTGAGGGTCTTTCTTCCTTCGCCAAGCGCGGCGGCGATGGCTTCGGTGACGCCATCGAAATTCTCGACGACCTCATGATTCCAGAAGCGCAGGACCCGATACCCCTTCGCCTGGAGAAAGTCCGTGCGGGATGAATCCCGCTCTCCATCATGCTGGCCGCCGTCAAGCTCGACGACGAGCCTCGCTTCGATACAGAGGAAATCGACGATAAACGGCCCGATCGTGGCCTGCCGGCGGACCTTGAAGCCCATCAGCTGCCGCGCCCGCAAGGCTTGCCAAAGCCGCTGTTCGACATCGGTCATGCTCCGGCGCAGCGGCGCGGCATGCGGACTGATCTGGCGGCGAACCGGATACATGGTCTTCATCCTAATAGAAGAAAGACCCTCCCCCAACCCTCTCCCGCGAAAGCGGGAGAGGGCAAAAATGCAATGTCAGCAATGGCGCCTCCCCGCAACTACGCCTCCCGCGCCATCGCCTTCGTCCGGTTGTAGAGCAGCCAGATCAGCCCCGCGAACAGGATCGGCGCGGCGACGAGCGCCACAGTCTCGAAGCCCGCCCCCACCACCGCCAGCGGCGCGTCCTTGCCGGTGCCGCCGACAATGCCGGCGAAGATCACCCCGAACAGGCTCTCGCCGACGATCAGGCCGGTCGCCGCCAGCACGCCCATACGCTCGGCAAAGGCCGGATTGCCCGTCCGTCCCGCCCATTTGTCGTAGAAATGGCCGATCACCGCGCCGACCGGGATCAGCAAGGTCAGCGCCATCGGCAGATAGATGCCCATGCCTACGGCGAGCGGCGGCAGGCGCATCTTGCCAGCGCGGCCGAGCATTTCGTCCAGCAGGATCACCAGCACGCCGATGCCCGCGCCCGTGCCGATCAGGCGCCAGTCGAGATCGCCGCCGAGCACGCCCTTGGCCAGCGACGAGATCAGCGCGGCCTGGGGGGCCGCCAGGGCCGTGTCCTTGGCATTCGGCGCACCCTGAAACGTGAAGGCGGTGTTGAGCAGATCGAGCACGGGCGGGATCACCAGCGACCCGAAGATGACGCCCAGCACCAGCGCGACCTGCTGCTTCCACGGCGTCGCACCGACCAGCTGGCCGGTCTTGAGATCCTGGAGATTGTCGTTCGAGATGGTCGCGACGGAGAACACGATGGCAGTGGTGAACAGCGCATAGGCGATCAGCGCGTTGGTCTGCGCGATGTCGGCGCTGTGGCCGTAGAGGAGGACGAGCAGGAGCGAGGCCCCCAGCACCGCGAGAATGCCGACGCCCGACACGGGGCTGTTCGAGGCGCCGATCAGCCCCGCCATATAGCCGCACACCGCCGCGATCACCACGCCGATGACGAGGATGTAGAGGATCGTGCCGATGATCACCGACAGGCCATGATCGTGGATCGGCCCGCCCGCCGAGAAACGCCAGAGCAGGAAGCCGATCAGCGGCAGCGTCGCGAGAATGGAGGCGCCGACGATGCCGATCGGCAGGTCACGCTCGGTCAGCTCCAGGATCGATCCGTCCTGCCGCGCCCGCGCCGCGGCCATGGCCGAGCGGATGCCGCCGATGATCGGCCCCAAGATCTTGAGCAGGGTCCAGATCGCCGCGACGCCGATCGTGCCGGCGCCGATGAAGCGCACCTCGCTGCGGAACGCGGCCGTCACCACCGCGTCGAGATCGCCGGGAACGCCGCCGGTCAGATAGGGCATCAGGCCGGCCCAGGCGATCAACATCCCGACGAACATCGCCGCGCCGACCGACAGGCCGACAAGATGGCCGACCCCGATCAGCGCCATCGAGAAGCTGGTCGAAACGCCGCTCGCGCCGCTGCCGACGCGGAAATTCTTCACCGCCTCGCCGGCGACGAGCTTCATCGCAACGAGCAGCGCGAAGCCCGCGGAGACAAGCGAGCCCAGCAGGATGACGCGCAGGCCCCGGGCATTCTCGACGTCGCCGTCCTGCGCCGCGCCCACCTTGAGCACCTCGGCTGCCGCGACGCCTTCGGGATAGGGCAGGTCCGATCCCGTCACCAGCGCGCGGCGCAGCGGCACCGAGAACATCACGCCGAGAATGCCGCCCACCGCGCAGACCGCGGCGGTCGTCCAATAGGGAAAGCCCGTCCACCAGCCGACCAGGATCAGGCCCGGCAGCACGAAGATGATCGCCGCCAGCGTCCCCGCCGCGCTCGCGATCGTCTGGACGATGTTGTTCTCGAGGATATTGGCATTCCGGAAGAAGCGCAGCACCGCCATCGAGATGACCGCCGCCGGAAGCGAGGTGGCGAAGGTCAGCCCGACCTTCAGCCCCAGATAGACGTTGGCGGCGGTGAACAAGACGGTGATGAGCCCGCCCAGGAGGATGCCGCGGACCGTGAGTTCGGGGAGCGGACGGGCGGTGGGGGTCGTGGATGCCTGCATGCTGCATCGTGGCATGACAGGGTGGGTCTGGAACAGAGATTTCTTTCAGGCGCCTGCCCGCGCCCGATCCGATCAACTGCCCACGATCGTCCCGCCATTGGGGTGCAGCACCTGGCCGCTCATGTAGCTGGCATCCTCGCAGGCCAGGAACAGGAAGCTCGGCGCCACCTCATTGGGCTGGCCCGGCCGCCCCATCGGGGTACTCTCGCCGAAATGCGCGAGCTTCTCCTTGCTTGCGCCGCCGGAGGGATTGAGCGGCGTCCAGATCGGCCCCGGCGCCACCGCATTCACGCGAATAGCCTTCTCGATCAGGTTTTCGCTGAGCGACCGGGTGAACGCCGTGATCGCGCCCTTGGTGCTGGAATAATCGAGCAGCTCCTTCGAGCCCTGATACATGGTGACCGAGGTGCAATTGATGATCGCCGCGCCGGCCTTGAGATGCGGCACCACGGCCTGCGTCAGGAAGAACATGCCAAAGATGTTGGTCTGGAAGGTGCGGCGAAGCTGCTGCTCGCTGATATCCTCGATCTGCTTGTCGGGATGCTGCTCGCCGGCATTGTTGACGAGAATGTCGATGTGCCCGAATGCCGCCATCGTCTTGTAGACCAGCTCCTCGCAGACCGCCTTGTCGCCGAGATCCCCGGCGAATGCCAGGCTCTTGCGCCCCTCGGCATGCACGATGCGTTCGGTCTCCTGCGCGTCCTGATGCTCGCACAGATAAGCGACGACAATGTCCGCGCCCTCGCGCGCGAACAGGGCGGCCACCGCGCGTCCGATGCCGCTGTCGGCGCCCGTCACGATCGCGACCTTGCCCGCGAGCCGCCCGGAGCCCGGATAGCGCGGCGTCCAGTCGGGCTTGGGCTCCAAGCTTGCTTCCTGCCCGGGCAGCGCATCCTCACGCACCCGGTCGACCGTGTCGGCCACCAGCTTTCCTCCTGTTGCGCCCCGATCGAATTGGCGCCCGGCTAGCCCGCGTGCTGCGGCTTGCCCTTGCGCTTGGTGTGGGCGAACTCCTCGAGCTGCGTCTCGCTCATCGAGTCATACATGCCGCGAGAGGCGCCCTTGAGCTCGCTCTTCTTGGTATCGCCGCGCTTCGCCGACAAGGCGGCGCCGGCGGCTTTCTGCTGTGCTTGTGATTTGGCAGGCATCATCTTTCTCCCGGGATCGGCCGGCCGGGCTGGGAGACGGACTGTCTCTGCCCGGCCGGCGCGCCCCGTTCGCCCCGCTCAGACGAACGGGTAGGGGACTCCCCAATAGCCATAGACCTCGCGACCATAGAGATGGTCGTAGGCCGGCTGTTCCGATGCATAACGCGGCGCGCGCTCCAGCTTCGACTTGTCGATGTCGACGACATAGCCGCCAAGATCGGTGTCATAGTCGAGCATGTCCCACGGGATAGGATAATGGTCGCTGCCGAGGCCGAACAGGCCGCCAAACTGCAGCACGGCATACTCCGCCTTGCCGCTGCGCTTGTCGACCATGAAGTTGCGGACGCTGCCGAGCTTCTCGCCATTGCGGTTATACACTGTCGTGCCCTCGACGCGGTCCGAGGAAATCAGGCGATTGGTTTCTTCCGTCGCGAGTGTGTCAGCCATGATGGGCTCCTCTCGATGAGTATCTCTTCTTCCCGAACGGCCGGGCGGCGGCGAGGTTCCGCCACTCGTCGCAAGTCCGTCGCGTGGAAGCGTCGCCGCGACGAAGCGATGCAAATTCCTCCCCGATCTTGCTTGGGGAGGAATTTAGAGCGCCGGCAGCGCCTGCGCCGCGAAGCCCCAGCCATGCAGCGCCTTGTCCTGCGCGTGCTCGATCAGCGTCGCGCCATCGCCGATGTTGAAAGGATGCGCATTCTTGATCCCGTCCAGCTCTTCCCAGGCGATCGGCACCGCCACCGGCGCGCCTGCCCGCGCCCGCGCCGAATAAGGCAGGACGGCGGTGCTGCCGCGCTGGTTGCGCAGATAGTCGATGAAGATCTTGCCCTTGCGCTTGGCCTTGCTCATCGTCGCGATGAAGCGCTCGGGCTCGATCGCACTCAGCGCCTCGGCGAAGCGATGGGCAAAATCCTTGTGCGCGTCCCAGTCATGCCCGGGCGTCAGCGGCACGACGACATGGATGCCCTTGCCCCCCGAGAGCATCGCGAAGCTGACCAGCCCGATGTCGGACAGGCGCCGGCGAATGTCCCGCGCGGCGCGCTTCACGTCCTCGAAGTCCAGCCCCTCGTCGGGATCGAGATCGAACACCATCCGGTCGGGATGCTCGACATCGTCGGCGCGCGATCCCCAGCCGTGGAACTCGATCGTGCCCATCTGCACGCAGGCGAGGATGCCGTCCGCGTCGGTCAGATAGAGATAATCCTCCGCCCCGCCATCCTTCTCGACGATCGGCACATGGAAGACATGCTCCCCGAACGAACCGCTGTCATGCTTCTGGAAGAAGCATTTCTTGCCGCGCCCCTGCGGGCAGCGCACCAGGCTCACCGGCCGGTTGGCGGCGAAGGGCAGCATCAGCGGCGCGATCTGTTCGTAATAAGCGGCCAGGTCGCCCTTGGTCTGCCCGCTCTCGTCGAAGATGACGCGATCGGGGTTGGTGATCTGGATATGGGTCGATGGCTCGGGCACCGCGATCGCCTTTTCCGGTTTCACCGCCTTGGCCTCCTTGTCCGATCGCAACCCGATGAAGCTGCCGTGGCGCACCCGTCCCTCCGCAGTGATCTCGGAAAAGGCGATCTCCGCGACCAACTCGGGCTTGATCCACTGCGCGCCCCGCGCTTCCTCGCGCGGCACCTCGGCCGCCGCCTTGTCCTGCGCGAGCGGCGCCATCTTCCCGGCAAGATCGGTCAGCAGATCGCCATCGAATCCGGTCCCGACCTTGCCCTTGTAGACGAACTTGCTCCCTTCCCGCTGGCCCAGCAACAGCGATCTGAATGGACGAGCCCGGGCGCTGCTCTTCGTCCAGCCGAGGATCACGAACTCCTGTCGCAGCGTGCATTTGACCTTCAGCCAGTTGCGCGTGCGGTCGCCGCGATAGGGCGCGTCGATCCGCTTGGCGATGATCCCCTCCTGCCCCGCCTTGCACATCGCCTCGAACAATTTCTCGCCCGCACCAATGACATGATCCGCGACGTGGATCGGTGCGCTGGCATGGACCAGCAGCGCCTCCAGCCGCTCCTTGCGCTCGATATTGGGCAGCGACTTCAGATCCTGCCCCTCCAGCGAGAGGAGGTCGAAGGCGTGGAACGCGAAGCTGTCCCCCGCGCCCTGCGCGCCATGGCCGCGCTTCAGCACGTTCTGCAACGAGGAGAAATCGGGATTGCCGTCCCTGTCATAGGCGACGATCTCGCCGTCGATCAGGCAGGCGGGCAGATCGAGCGGGCGGATTGCCTGCGCCAGCGGCGCGAACTTCTCCGTCCAGTCGAGGCCGGTTCGGGTATAGATCTTCACCTCGCTGCCCTTCGCCGCGATCAGCGCACGATAGCCGTCGAACTTGATCTCGTGCATCCAGTCGTTGCCGGTGGGCACGTCGTCGACCAGGGTCGCGAGCTGGACCGGCTGGAAGCCCGGCAACCTGGCATTGCTCGATTTGCGTGTCGCCTTTCGGGGCCCAGTCGCCTTGGCATTATGCGTTGCCGCTGCCGCCATCGCGGCGTTGAACGCTTTGCCCTTCTTGCCGGCGAGCGACTGCGTGCCGCCCTTGTCGGCCGCGATCTGCGCCATCGTCCGGCCGGTCAGCACACTGGTCAGGCCCCGCTCGACCAGTTCGTCGCCCGATCCCGCCTGTGCGTCGTCGATCTTGCGCAACAGCCAGTTCTCGCGCTTCTCGCCCGGCCTTGGCCGCAGGCGGATCAGGATCCACTCCCCCTTCATCCGCTCGCCCTGCAAGGTGAAATGGAGATGGCCCTTCTCGATGTCCTTCGCGCTCTTGCCCGCGATCGGCGCCCACGTGCCCTGATCCCAGAGCATGACGGTCCCGCCGCCATATTCACCTTCCGGGATGATCCCTTCGAAATGAGCGTAGGAGAGCGGATGATCCTCGGTCCGCACCGCGAGGCGCTTGTCATCGGGGTCGAGGCTCGGCCCCTTCGTCACGGCCCAGCTCTTGAGCACGCCATCCACTTCCAGCCGGAAGTCCCAGTGCAGCCGCGTCGCCTCATGCTTCTGCACGATGAAGAGATTGCCGCCCGGGCTGCTCTGCGCCTTGCCCGCTGGTTCGGGCGTTTTCCCGAAGTCCCGCTTGGCGTTGTAGGTCGCAAGCGCGTCACGATCCGCCATTGTCGGCCTCCTCGCGGCGGTGATGTTCGAGCGGCTTGATCCAGCGACGCTCGGCCATGCTCAGGATCGTCAGCATGATGATCGCCACCAGCACCGCAACCATCACCAGCGGCCATTGCCCGGCGCCGCACGCAATGCCGACCACCGTCGCGAGCCAGAGATGCACGGCCGTCGTGATGTTGTGCACCTGGCCTTTGCTGACGACGATGAGCCCGGCAGCGATGATGCCCACGAATGCCCCCGATCCTTCAAAGATGCGCAGCGGATCCATGCGAGTCTGCCCGGTATCGAGCTGATTGTAGAGCGCGATGGCACTGACGGTCATCAGCGCCGCGCTGAAACAGACGATCCCGTGAGTCCGCAGCCCCGCGCTATGCCCCTTCATTTCGCGGTCGAATCCGAGCAGCAGACCAAGTAAGGCCGCCACGCCCAGACGCAGCAGCACGGGGGCGTCGATCCAATGCAGCGGCGTATCGGGGTTGAGGTCCATCGTCAGGCACTCTTGCGTCTGGGCGCTGCCTTGGCCGGAGTCGTTTTCCTGGCTGTCGGTTTGCGCGGCGGGGCCTTCCCCTCGCTGCCTACCGACTTCTTCAGCGCCGCCATCAGGTCGATCACGTTGCCGCCGCCGCGCCCCGGCTCCTCGACATCCTCCAGGATGCGCTTGCTGCTGTGCGCCTTGCGCTTCTTGTCGATCAGCCGCTGCAGCGCCTCGACATAGCGGTTGTGGAACTCGGCGGGCTTGAAGGGCGCGGTCTTCTTGTCGATCAGGGCGGTGGCCAGGTCGAGCAGATCCTCGTCCGGCTTCTTGTCCTCTATGTCGCGGAAATAGCCCTGTGCCTTGTGCACCTCGTCGGCATAGCGCAGCACTTCCATGACGATCCCGCGCCCGCAGGGCTTGATCGAGACCAGCTGCTCGCGTCCGCGCACCGAAAGCTGGCCCAGGCCGACCTTCCTGCTCTGCCGCAGCGCATCGCGCAGCACGACATAGGCTTCCTCGGCGAGATCGTCCGCCGGCACGACGAAATAGGGCTTGTCATAATAGAGCACGTCGATCTCGCTGGCGTCGACGAACTGGACAAGTTCGAGCGTCTTGCGGCTCTCGATCTTGACCGCCTCGATCTCCTCATCGTCGAGCAGCACATAATTGCCCTTGGAGACCTCGAACCCCTTCATGATCTCGTCGGGATCGACGGGCCCGACGCCGGGCGCCACCTTCTCGTAGCGGATGCGCTTGCCGCTCGGCTCGTGGATCTGGTGAAAGCTGATCGTCGCGCCGGATCTGGTCGCCGGATAGACCTCGACCGGGATCGACACGAGGGCGAGCTTGATCTGTCCTTGCCAATATGCGCGGGCTGCCATGGGAACCTCCATCGGACAGAAGGCATGGGTCGGGGATATGGTTCCCGCCTCTATCTTGGCCCCTCCCTTTCAAGGGAGGGGTAGGGGGTGGGTGTCGCGCAGCGAACTGCAACACCCAATCCCCACCCGGCATGACCGACCTGATACTCCCTCCCCTGAAGGAGAGGGGCTAAAGGCAGCTCAAACCATCTCCTCCGGCCGCACCAGCCGGTCGAACGTCGCCTCATCCACCAGCCCAAGCTTCAGACCCGCCTCGCGCAACGTCAGCCCCTCGGCATGCGCCTGCTTGGCGATCTTGGCCGCATTGTCGTAGCCGATCTCCGGCGCCAGCGCCGTCACCAGCATCAGCGAGCGCGCGACCAGCTCGGCGATCCGCCCCTCGTTGGGCTTCAGATCCTCGATGCACCGCTCGGCGAAGCTCTCCATGCCCACCGCCAGCAGGCCGATCGAGCGCAGCACCGCCGCGCCGATCATCGGCTTGAACACGTTGAGCTCCAGATGCCCCTGCAGGCCCCCGATCGTCACCGCCTGATGATTGCCGATCACCTGCGCGGCGACCATCGTCAGCATCTCGCACTGGGTCGGGTTGACCTTGCCCGGCATGATCGAGCTGCCCGGCTCGTTGGCCGGCAGATCGAGCTCGCCCAGCCCCGAGCGCGGCCCGCTTCCCAGCAGGCGGATGTCGTTGGCGATCTTGGTCAGCGCCACCGCCAGCGTGTTGAGCGCGCCGGAGACATGGACGAGCGGATCGTTGGATGCCAGCGCCTCGAACTTGTTGGGCGCCGTATAGAAGGGCATGTCGGTGATCGCGCCGATCTCCGCCGCAACCGCCTGCGCAAAGCCTTCCGGCGCGTTCAGCCCGGTGCCCACCGCCGTCCCGCCCTGCGCCAGCGCCATGACATCGTGCATCACCGCGTGGGCGATCCGCTCGCGGCAATTGGAAAGCATCTGCGCGTAACCGGAAAATTCCTGCCCCAGCGTCAGCGGCGTCGCATCCTGCAGGTGGGTGCGGCCGATCTTGACGATCCCGCCCCAGGCGCTCGCCTTGGCGTCGAACAGGTCGTGCAGATAGTCGAGCGCCGGCAGCAGCTCGTCCGTCGCCGCGCGCGCCACCGCGATGTGCAGCGCGGTCGGGAAGCTGTCGTTGGACGACTGGCTCATATTGACATGATCGTTGGGGTGGACCGGGCTCTTGCCGCCGCGCGTCCCGGCGAGGATCTCGTTGGCGCGGCCGGCGATCACCTCGTTGACGTTCATGTTCGACTGCGTGCCGCTGCCTGTCTGCCAGATGACCAGCGGGAACTGGTCGTTGAGCTTGCCCGCAATCACCTCGGCCGCCGCCCTGTCGATCGCATCGGCCAGCCGTGCCTCCAGCCCGTGCGCTCGATTCACCCGCGCCGCCGCGCGCTTCACGATGGCGAGGCCCTGGACGATGCCGATCGGCATGCGCTCCTCGGGCGGGAAAGGAAAATTCTCGATGCTGCGCTGGGTCTGCGCGCCCCAATAGGCCTCGGCGGGGACGTCGATGCTGCCGATGCTGTCGCTTTCGCTGCGGGTGTCGCTCATCGCGGAATCTCCTCGGAGTCGAAGGCGCTTCCCATGCGCCCGCCAGGCCTCTGAAACAAGGCGCGCGCTCATGCGTTCCCGCACGGCCAACCCGGGAGACCGCATCAAACCCATGTCCCAAGCCCTGATTTTCGTCGATGACAGCCTGCCGGGCATCCGCCGGCGCAAATACCGGGGCCACTGGGCCTATTTCGATCCCAAGGGCGAGCGCATCACGCAGCGCGACGAGATCGACCGGCTCAACAGGATCGGCCTGCCCCCCGCCTATGAGGATGCCTGGTTCGCGCCGAGCCGCCAGGCGCACATCCTCGCCACCGGGATCGATGCCAAAGGCCGCAAGCAATATCGCTACAATCCCGATTTCACCGCCGCGCGCGATTCCGCCAAGTTCGAGAGCTGCGCGCAGTTCGGCCGCCTGCTCCCGCTGGTCCGCGCCCGCGTCGAGGATGATCTGGCCGGCCGCGATCTCTCGCAGCAGCGCGCCATCGCCTCGATCGTGCGCCTGCTCGACAGCGGCCGTATCCGCGTCGGCAACGAATCCTACGCCAAATCGAACAAGAGCTTCGGCGCCACCACCCTGCGCGTCCGCCACGCGAAGATCGCGGGCAACAGGCTGCTGCTGCGCTTCAAGGCCAAGTCCGGCAAGCAATGCGAGCTGCGCGTGACCGATCGCGGCCTCGTCCGCTTCGTCAGGCAGATGCAGGACCTGCCCGGCCAGCATCTCTTCCAATATGTCCGCGACGATGGCGAGGTCTCCCCGGTCAGCTCCTCAGACGTCAACGCCTATATCCGCGAGACGACCGGCGCGGACTTCACCGCCAAGCATTTCCGCACCTGGACCGCGAGCGCGCTCGCCTTCGAATGGCTCGCTCAGAAGCACAAAGAGAGCGGTCTCAACGCGATGCTCGCCTTCGTCTCCGAGCATCTCGGCAACACCCCGGCCATCGCGCGCAAATCCTATATCCACCCTGCCCTGATCGAGGTGGCGAAGGACAGCCCGATCGCCTTCCGCGACAGCCTCACGCTCCCCCGCAAGACCCGCTGGCTCAGCCGCTACGAGCGCGGGCTGATCGAGTATCTGGAAGGCGGAAACTGACTTGGGTCGAGTGGATCGCGGTCCCGCCGAAAGATACTGGGCCATAATGATACATTCACTATCTAACATACTGAAATAACGATCCGACGTTAACCTTACGCTCCCAAGAAAACAGATTCCATAAACTTTGATACCGTCTATGGCACCCGGGCTTACCTAGCCTTGTGGGAGATATGACATGAAGTTTCGGGCCATTGGATTGATCGCTGCCGCGCTGACCGGCCTGTCGGCACTGCCGGCGCAGGCCGCCACGGTCACCTTCGAAAGCGAAGCCGCGTTCCGCTGCGACTCCGGCGGCTCACACAGTGCCGAAGGCCTGACCTATAGCTATGACTTCGCTGCCTGCTACTACAGCCCGTCGAGCCCGGCCGACTTCCCGACGACGATCACCTCGACGGTGATGGCGAGCGGCTATTCGGACACCAGCTTCACGCTGACGGGCGGCGGCGTGTTCAGCCTGAACTCGGTCGATCTCGCGTTCGGTCCGTTCCAGCATAACGGCCTGACGACCGACACGACGCTGGTGACCGGCAATCTCTTCGGCGGCGGCACGGTCAGCCAGCTGCTGACCGTCGGCTACGGTTTCCAGACGCACACGCTGAATTGGTCGGGCCTGACCTCCGTCACATTCGGCAAGTTCACCGGCGCGTCCGAGTATCTCGCGTTCGACAATATCGTCTACAACGCCGGCGGCGCCGTGCCCGAGCCGGCCACCTGGGCGATGATGATCGGCGGCCTCGGCGTCGTTGGCGCGGCCATGCGCCGCGGCAATCGCAAGCTGCGCTTCGCCTGATCCTGATTGACGATTGCGGGTGGGGCCGTCGGCGGGGAGGCCGGCGGCCCTTTCCTTTTGTCGCGTATCCAGGCGCTTAACCGGCCCTTGGTGCCTCCTGCGCTAGGAAGCCGCCTCGTCGCATGATAAGGCGCGCACAAACCTGCACGGGGGGAGGGATGATGAAACACGCCACCAGCTTTGGCCGGCTCACGCGAGCGCTGGTGCTCGCAGCCGCCCTCCTCTCACTGCCCACCGCCGCCCTCGCCCAGCACCCCAGCCGCTATCGCCTGGCCGATGACTGGGCCAAGCTCCCGGCCGGCCGCAAGACGGCGGCGGTGGGCAAGCTCGTCACCGCGCCGGACGGCCAGAGCATCTGGGCGATCATCCGCTGCGCCCCGCCCGAGGAGCCATCCCTCCACGCCCCACGCAAGCTGCCCGGCCTGTTCGGCTATGAGTGCCTGAACTCGAAGCTCGATCCGATCATCCAGTTCGATCTCGACGGCAATGTCATCAAAAGCTTCGGCGGCGGCCTGTTCATCTGGCCGCACGGCATGGGCATCGATCGCGACGGCAATATCTGGGTGACGGACGCCGTCTCGCCGCGCTTCATTCCCAAGGGCGACAAGCGCGGCGCGCAGGTCGTCAAGTTCAGCCCGGATGGCAAGCTGCTGCTGCGCCTCGGCACGCCCGGCGAAGCGGGCAACGACCCGGCCCATCTCAGCACGCCGAGCGACGTCGCCTTCACCAGAGACGGCGACATCCTCGTCGCCGACGGCCACAATCCCGCCGACAACAACCGCATCGTGCGCTTCACGCTCGACGGCAAATATGTCTCCGAGTTCGGCAAGACCGGCTACGCGCCGAAGGAATTTCGCGGCATCCACGCCATCGCCACCGACGATGACGGCCGCATCTATGTCGCCGACCGCTACAATAACCGCATCCAGATCTTCAAGCCGGACGGCAGCTATGTGACGAGCTGGCTGCAGTTCGGCCGGCCGAGCGGCATCTTCATTCGCGGCAGCGACATGTATGTCGCGGATTCCGAGTCCGACAATGTCGAGAATCCGGGCTTCGAGATGGGCATCCGCATCGGCGACATCGCCACCGGCTGGGTGCGCGACTTCATCCTCTATCCCTGGGGCGATCCGCGCACCACGCAGGGCACCGCCGCCGAGTTCGTTACCGTCGACAAGGCCGGCAACATCTACGGCGGCGAACCCGTGCCCCGGAACATCCAGAAATATATCCGCGTTCACCCCTGAGGGTGGTGCGGGGTGGGGAACTCCATGGACCGCCGGTCCGGACGCGACGCCATTGCAGCCATTGCCTAAATTGGCGTCCGCTAGCCCCCCGTTCGGGCACCCACCGCGACCCCAACGTGCCCATGACGGCCCCGCATCCACGCCAAATCAGGGGCAGGCCGCGATCGGCAGCGCCATGATGCGGTCGAACAACGGGGTGAAGGCTCCCCGCGCCGCATAGGCCTCCTGCGCAACGGGTTTATAGGCGGCCGCTTCCCTGGCGATGATGTTGGCCGCCTCGATCTCGCGCTGGCCCGAGCGCGCGTCATAGTCGGCCTGCAGTCTTTCCAGATAGGCGATGGCCGCCTGGTTGTTCTGGTCCGCGATCGCCACGGCGGGCCTGTACACCGTGTCGTGGAAGCGATTGCGATCCTCCGCCGAACAGAAATGATCCGGCAGCGCGACCGCTGGAATGGCGGTCAGCGCAGGCCGCGCCGCGGCGAGCGACGCGGCAGGCGCCGGCGCGGACGCCACGCCCGGCTGAGCGCCACCGGCGGCGGCGGCGGCCCGCGCCGCCATCGCCGCGCGCAATTTGGCATAGGGATCGTTGGCGACCGGCGCGGGTGCGGACGACGCGGCCACCGCCGGGGCCGGAGCCGGAGCCGGAGCCGGAGCCGGTGCGGCAGCGACAGCAGCGGGGGCCGTGGCAAGGGCGGGCTGCGCGGCGACAGCCGGCGCAGGCGTCGCTTCGACCATATGGGCAGGCGCCGGAACAGGCGCGGGGCTCGGCGCCGGCGCGGGCTGGCTCACGACGGTCGCCGCGACCGGCACGGGAGCAGGCGCTGCCGGAGCCGGCGTCGTCCCTGTCGGCGCGCCGCCCCGCGCCCGATCGAGCGCCGCGATCTTCGCCCGCGCAAGGCCGCTGAACGTCCCTGCGGGATATTGCGCGAGATAGGCCTCATATTGCGCCCGGTCCTCACTCGTCGAGATGGATTGCCAGAAGGCGAGCTCGAACGGCGAGCCGACACCATTGGCGGCGGTCGGGGCGCCGTTGCCCGGCGACTGCGCGAAGGCGAGGTTCGCCCCGCATCCGATCGCCAAACCAGCCAGAACGATCCCGCGCACGGTCAGGCATGTCCCGCCGACCAGCCACCTTGCCTGTTTCCCCACCTAATCCCCCACCGATTCCCAGAGCCAGATGATCACTATGACGACGACTAACCGGCAAGGATTAAATCAATGTTCGAGCCCATCCTGGCTGGCATGCGACGATACTGTGACAGGGACGCAACAGGGCCTCCGCTTCGCGCCTCCGGAACAATGGGGCAAAACTGTCTTCCCCTTTGGTCAATTGTCCGCTTCCGATTCGAATAAGTGCCGCGGGGACGAGAAGCGCTGCCAGTGCAGCCATTCTGCTCGTCCAAAGTTTTAGAGAGGAAGTATCGTGACCAGATTGTTCATGCTGTCGGCGTCGACCGCCGCCCTGATCGCCGCCGCGCCCGCCTGGGCCCAGAATGCGGCTGGGGAAAACAATACCGGCCTCGAGGACATCGTCGTGACCGCCACGCGTCAGGCGACGAACATGCAGGACACCCCGCTCGCCATCACCGCGGTCACCTCCGACACGCTCCAGGAGCGTGGCCTCAAGAGCACGGCCGACCTCTCGCAGGCCGTTCCCAACGCCACCTTCCGCCGCGTGCAGGGCGCATTCGGCCCCGGCGTCAGCGCCTTCATCCGCGGCATCGGCCAGGCCGACACCAGCCTCGGCTCCGAGCCGTCGGTCGCCTATTATGTCGACGACGTCTATTATCCGCTGCTGCTGGGCTCCAACTTCGACCTGCTCGATCTCGACCATATCGAGGTGCTGCGCGGTCCCCAGGGCACGCTCTTCGGCCGCAACTCGCTGGCCGGCGCCGTCAACATCGTTTCCAAGCAGCCCAGCCTGACCGAGACCTCGGCCTATGTGCAGGCCACGATGGGCAGCTACAACCGCGTCGACATCCGCGCCGGCTTCAACCTGCCGCTGAACGACCATCTCGGCATCTCGGTCTCGGGCGTCTCCAAGAAGCGCGACGGCTATCAGCGCATGCTCGATTTCCGCTGCGACATGGAGCGCAAGGGCACGCCCGCGCTGGCCGGCAAGCTGCCTTATGCCAGCGCGATCAACAATGCGGCCAACAATTTCTCGGCCGGCGACTGCACGGTCGGCCGTCTGGGCGGCGAGGATGTCCGCGCAATCCGCGGCAGCCTGAAGTGGGAGCCGGTCGACAACGTCTCGCTGACCCTGATCGGCGACTATACCCGCGACCGTTCGGAGAATCCGGCCGACCAGCTCGTCGCCGTGACCGGTCCGGGTGGCGCCAATCTCCAGGCGGAGTCGAACTATTTCGGCGTGCCATATGACAGCCGCTTCGTGACCGGCGATCCGTTCACCACCTACGCGACCTATTCGGACCCGGTCGGCGCGGGTGTCGCCATCCCGGCCTATGCCGCAGGCGCCGCCTATCCCGGCAGTCCGGCAACGGCCGCCAGCACCTTCCACAACGGCCGCTCCAATCGCGGCGGCGCCGTGTTCAGCCCGAACACCCGCCTCGACAATTGGGGCGTCTCGGCCAAGCTGGTCGTCGGCCTCACCGACAGCATCGACCTGACCGCCATCGGCGGCTATCGCAAGATGACCGAGGATCACAGCTTCGACATCGACGGCTCGCCGCTGGTGCTTGAGCACACCCTCCTCAACATCGGCGAGGACTACAAGAATTTCGAGCTTCGCCTCTCGGGCAAGTCCGATCTCGTCGACTGGGTCGCCGGTGGCTTCTACTTCGAAGGCAGCGGCTTCACGCACGCCATCACTTATTCGCCGCAGAGCGCTTTCTTCAAGATCCAGAACATCCGCTACACACCCAAGAGCAAGGCGGTTTACGCCAATGCGACGGTGAAGCCGATCGAGGGCCTCGGCATCACGCTGGGCGGTCGCTACTCGCATGACGAGAAGAATGTCGACTTCAGCAACGTGCTCGACACCAACCCGGTCCCCGGTCCGGGCGATACCTTCTTCAAGATCAAGCCGGCGGCCGACCGCTTCGACTGGAAGCTGGGCGTCGACTATCACATCAGCGAGCACACCATGGTCTATGCCTCGGCATCGACCGGCGCGCGCCTGCCCGGCTACAATACGCGCCCGCAGCAGCCGAGCCAGGTCGTCTCCTTCGGCAGCGAAGAGACGCTCGCCTATGAGCTCGGCATCAAGGCCGACCTGCTCGATCGCCGGCTGCGCCTGAACGCGGACGTCTTCTACACCGACTACAAGTCGCGCTACACCAGCGTGACGGGCGCCGAGGCGAACACCCTCTCGGGCGCGCCCGTGGCCGGCACCTGCGTCCTCGTCGGCTTCCCCGCGGGCGGCACCGGCGCCACGGCCTGCCGCGCGACGCCGTTCGATCCGAACACGGAGACGCGCAACCTCGCGAACGGCGTCGGCGTCCTCTCGATCCCGCGCACCTATTTCGTGAACACGCCGGGCAAGGTGAAGGGCTTCGAGCTGGAGATGGAGTTCCGCCCCATCGAAGGCCTCGCGATCAACGGCGCGGTCGGCTATTCCAAGTTCGACTCCCCGGACCTCAAGATCGCCACCCGCGCCAACGACCGGCTCGCCGGCCTGCCCGAGTGGAACGGCACGATGGGCATCCAGTACACCATCCCGGCCGAACCGATCGGCGGCACGGTCACCCCGCGCCTCGACTGGTTCTACACCGGCGACATCGCGATGAGCGCCGCGCGCAACACCTACAACCAGCCGGCCTACTCGCTGTTCAACGGCCGCGTGACCTATGCGAACACGGAGCATGAGTTCACCGTGTCGCTCGGCGTCACCAACCTGTTCAACAAGCGCTACTACCAGAACTTCTTCATCTACCAGGACATCGGCTTCCCCAATGTCAACGGCCAGCCCGGCACCCCGCGCCAGTGGTTCGTGGAGCTGAGCAAGAAGTTCTGATCGACGCATCAGCGATAAGGAAGAAGCCCGCGCCCTCCCCGGAGAGCGCGGGCTTCTTCATTTCCGGCCCCCTTCCCTCAGCGGAAGTCCGGCTGCATCACCACCATCAGCATCAGGAACAGCAGGTAGAGGAACGGCGGCACCGCCAGCAGCCCGAGCAGCACCGAGGCCAGCCCCCGCCTGCCCTGCCCGCTCAGCACCCAGGCGCCCGCCACCACCGCGATCGGCACGGCCAGGATCGGCAGCCAGGTGACCATATAATCCGGCCCCGGGCCGTACTGCAGCCCCTCGACGAAGAAATAGAGCAGCACCAGCAGCGCCAGCGCATCGAAGGCGAACAGGATCCGGAACAGCCACATGCGCGCAGGCTAGCCGATTGCGCGCCGCATGCAATGATGCCGACGCAGCCCCGCGCCTCCCCGGCCCGCGCCGCCCTCACCACAGCCGGTGCGCGATCCGCGCCATCTCCTGCCGCTTCTCATGCCGCTCGATCGCCTCGATCTTGCGCAGGATGCTGGCGCGCACCTCGTCCAGCCCCGGCCGGTGCGGCGGCAGCCCCGGCCGCTTGCCCATCGCGCGAACCTGATGCTTGTGCATGTGCAGCAGCTGGATCGCGTGCGCCGCCGTCATCTCCGGCACCGGCACCTCGGGCGGATGCGCGGGCGAGGAGAAGAGATTGCACGCCGCCTCGACCAGCGCGGCCTCGATGCGGATATAGCCGACCTCGACCGCCTCGTCCCAGCGCCGTGCGAAGGCCGGCCAGCGCAGCCGGTGCTTGTAGGCGGCGGCCGCCGTCATGCCGACCTCCGCGCAGGCCGCCTTGACGTTGCAGGTCGCGGCCAGCGTGGCGAGGAAGCGGTCCTCGCTGCGCGGGGTGAACTGCCGGACGCGCGCCCGCGCCACTTGCGTGCGCCGCCCGTTGCTCCCGCGCACCACTAGCTCGCTCCCGTCATGATAGCGCAGCGCCTCCTGCGGCGCCGCGCACGAGCCGTCGCCGCCATGCGGATCGAACGCGGCCCGCGCCGCCGCGATCGCCTCGTCCATCGCCTGGCGGAACAGCGGCTCGCTCGCGCGGTGCAGGGACACCCAGGATCGCGAGACCTTCGCCCGCTCGGCGGCGATCGTCTGGTTGCCGGTCTCGGCCAGCGCGCGCAGGAAGGCGTCGCGGCGCGCGGCGGTGAACTTGGCGGTCATGGCATGCCTTCCGGAGTAAGTCGCTGGGAGGCGATCCAGATATGGTTGTTCGCGGAATGTAGGACAGGCTTTTTTTTCCGGACGCCGCGCCCGCTCGCCGATCATCCTGTGCGCCGCCACGCTGTGCGGATGCGCGAGCGCTACTTGCCCTCGCCCTTCCCGTTCACCACGCCGAAATCCTGCGACTTCCGTCCCACCTTGGCCAGATCGAATCCTTCGGCGGCAAGGCCGCGAAACAGCAGCTCGCGCACCGCGGACGCCCGCGTCGGCATGCGCCGCGCGAAGCGCCAGTCGTCTATCGCGGTCAGTTCATCCTGAGTGAGCATGATCTGCAGGCGTTGCTCGCGCATCGGATCCGCCAAACGCGCCTCCATCCTGTTCGAGCGGGGGACGGAGACGGGTATAGGACAGCGCAACGCCCCTGAAAAGCGCTCAGAAGGCGAGTTATGGTCATTTTTAGACAATTACTCAATTTGAGCTTAATGATGTAAATATGCTTCCGTTCTATTATTTGCCAAAATATCATGGCATTCAATCCAGGTATTTCTTGAAAAGAATCGTTCTAAACATGAGTTGATCCGGACATTTCTTGAAATAATCTTAAAATATGCTAGAAGAGATTTTCGCCCGCATCCCGGAGATTCTTCATGCGGTCATTCGCAATCACGTTCGAAAAAGACAAATATGGTATCTCGAAACGCATCGAATTCGAAGCGGACGAGCCCGATTATGTTTTCCAGCTCCTCCAGCGCGAGGATGTCGGCCGGCAGGGAATCCTGTGGGAGGGCGAAAAGCGACTCGGCTCCATCTGCCGCACCCGCGCCGGGCTCTGGTCGATCGATCGATAAGGCGCTTGGGCCGCGGATCGATCCGACGGCAGCCTCACGGTCCCAACTCTGTTAACGCCGCCAATATCGCCGGGTCCGAGCACGGTCAGACGGTCGGATCTTTCCCCCAGAAGGACAGCATCAGCGCCAGCAGCCCGAATGCGCCCCCGGCCATGAAGGTCGCGGCGGACCCAAGCCTGTCCCACAGCAGACCGGCCACGACGCTCGCGACAAGCATGGCGATGCCGGTCGCGAGGTTGAACAGGCCGAAGGCCGTTCCGCGCAGCCGCCCGGGCGACCGGTCGGTCACCAGCTTGGCGAGCAGGCCCTGGGTCAGCGCCATGTGCGCGCCCCACAGCGCGACGCCGCAGAAGACGAGCGGCAGCGTCGACCCGAATGCCAGCAGGGCATCCGCCGCGACAAGACAGAGCAGCCCCCATCGAAGCAGGACCTTGGCGGGAACCCTGTCGGACAGGATGCCGGCAGGATAGGCGCCCGTCGAGTAGATCAGGTTCATCGCGACGAAGACCAGCGGCGCGAACGCGACGGCCAGGCCGCTCTCGCTCGCCTTGAGCACCAGAAAGGCTTCGCTGAACCGCGCGAGCGTGAAGATCACGCCCGTCCCCACCACGGCCCAGAAACCGAAGTCGAACTGGCCGATGTCGCGCATCCGCAATGGCATCCGTGCGGTGCCCGCGCCATGGTCCGCCGGCTCCCGCACCCAGACCAGCACGATCATGGCCGACATCACGGCGGGGATGACCGCCACCCAGAACACCGCGCGCATGTCGTTGCGGAACAGCAGCATCAGGCCGATCGCCAGCAACGGGCCGAGGAACGCCCCGATCGTATCCATCGACTGGCGAAGGCCGAAGGCGCGCCCGCGGATCGCCTCGGGCGTCACATCGGCCACCAGCGCATCGCGCGGCGCGCCGCGCAGCCCCTTGCCGATCCGGTCGGCGAACCGCGCGCCCAGCACGAGGCCCGCACTCTGCGCGATCGCGAACAGCGGCTTGGTGAGCGCCGCCATGCCATAGCCCAGCAGGATCAGCGGCTTGCGCCGCCCGATCCGGTCCGAGACATAGCCCGAGAAGATCTTGGAGATGGACGCGGTCGCCTCGGCAATCCCGTCGATCACGCCGACGACGACAACGCTGGCCCCCAGCGTCGCCGTCAGGAACAGCGGCAGCAGCGCGTGGATGATCTCGGACGAGAGGTCCATGAACAGGCTGACGAAGCCGAGCGCCACCACCGTGCGCGGAATCGCGATTGTCGCGCCTGGCCGGGTCGAAGAACGCACCTCGAAACCTCCCCGAAATGCCCGAAGTCACTTGGCCGCGTGGACAAATTCCCGTTTCAATGCTTGTCCGCTCTTACGCGCTGACAATCAACGCCGGATGGCTGACAAGTCGTGGCTTGCGGTCTTCTTCTATGAGAGCAGCAAAGGCAAACCTGCCGCTCATTAACGGGAAGTCTGCGCGGCGGCTATCGACCAGGGTCGGTCGCTGAATTTATCTTTGGGTAACGTCCGGTCTTGTCGGAAGCTGCCGATCGGGTTGGTCAAAGCGGACGAACAGCAACGCGCCGAAATGACGAGCCTAAGCAGCGAATAGGCCGCGCTCAAACCGACCATTCACCGAGGTGCGGCCAAGCCTAGCGCAAACGGTTGAGCATGGCACGTGCCGCTTGTTTGAAACCGCTTCTATAGAAGTCTTGATCGACAAATGTTCGAGGAGGGTTTGTGCTTCTCGTTCGTTCCTTTGTCACGATGCCGAAACCGAACCCTCCCCAAATCAAAACCCGCAATGCCCACCATATGCGATGATGGATGAGAGGCGTCGTCAAGACCTGATGAACGAGAGCAGGTCGGGGTTGAGGACATCTGCATGTGTGGTGAGCATGCCGTGGGGGTAACCGGGATAAGTCTTCAGCGACCCGTTCTTAAGCAGGTCGACCGCACGCGGCACAGAGCTTGCGAACGGGACGACCTGATCCGCCTCGCCATGCATCACCAGCACCGGTACGGTGATCTTCTTGAGGTCTTCGCTATAATCTTCGAGCCAAGAGTCGACCGTCGCGTAGTGTGCGAGAGCGCCGCCGGCCATGCCCTGGCGCCACCAGTTCGCAATGATCGCCTCCGAAGGCTTGGCCCCGTCCAGATTGAAGCCGTAGAATGGATTCTCAGGGACGAAACGGAAGAATTCCGAGCGGTTGCCGAGCACGCCTGCCTTGATCGCTTCGAACCACTCGGGCGGTTGACCGGACGGGTTGTTCTCGCTCAGATACATGTTTGGCGTCAGTGAAGCGACCAGCACCGCTTTCGCGACCCGCTCCTGGTGACGAGCGACATAGCGAGCCACCTCACCGCCGCCTGTCGAGTGCCCGATGTGAATCGCGTCGCGAAGGTCGAGATGTTCAGTCAGTGCTGCGAGGTCGGCAACCCAGTGGTCCATATCGTTGCCAGCGCTGGGCTGGTCGGAGCGGCCGTGGCCGCGCCGGTCGTGGGCGATCACTCGATACCCGTGATGAAGGAAGAACGTCATCTGGGCATCCCAGTCGTCCGCTGTCAGCGGCCAACCATGGCTGAAGACGATCGGCTGACCAGACCCCCAATCCTTGTAGAAGATTTTCACGCCATCTGTCGTAGTTATCGTGGACATCGAATTGCTCCATCTTGTGCTGGTAGACATTAAGTCCTCGAGAGAAGATGCATGCGGTGACCTAGAAAGGTCGTCGCTGCGGATGGCCGTCGGCCTGCAGCATCGGAATGACGGTGCTGAAGCACTGCCCGCCGGCGCTGATGCCACGGCAGAAGTCGGTCGTAGGTCTGGACTTTGTTGACCTTCCGTCTCCTTCGTTGACCTAGCGGCAACAGTAAAATCGCCTTCAATGTCCGACAAAGACTTTGTAGGCTCCAGCTATGCTTGGGAGGTATAGGAAGGGATTCGGATGGAGCTTCGTCATCTGCGCTATTTCGTTGCGGTCGCGGAGGAGGGCAGTCTGCTGACCGCGGCCCAACGGCGATTGAATACCTCGCAGCCGTCGTTAAGCCGGCAAATTCGTGACCTAGAATTCGAAATCGGTGTGACGCTGTTTGAACGTAAGGCGCGCGGCGTTGTGCTCACGCCTGCAGGACGCGTCTTTCTCGATCATGCTAGGCTGGCGCTTCTTCAGGTCGAGGCAGCGATTGATGGAGCCCAGCGCGCAGCACAACCCAAGAGGCCCGTACTTTCCATGGGGTTTCTGGTTGGGCTGGAAGTCACATGGCTACCGCATTTATTGCGGATAATCCGTGAAGAAGCGCCGGAGATTGAAGTTACCCTATGCAGCCTTTCTTCCCCGGAGCTTGCTCTTGCACTAATGCGCGGGAAACTGGACATGGCCTTCCTTCGACCCGAGAAACAGAGTTTGGGACTCTCCTTCAAATTGTTAGCGAAGGAACCTCTCGTCGCTGTGCTGCCAGCAGGCCATCGCTTGGCATCATACAAAAAAATTCGGCCGCAGGATATTGCGCGCGAAATTTACGTCAGTTCTGCAAGAACCTCTCCTGTATTACAGGCGGTGATCGAAGAGTATGCTTTTAACGCGGGCATTACGCTCAAGGCAAAGTATGAAGGCGAAAACATATCATCGGCGATGTCGCTGGTCACCTCTTCCGGCGGAGTTACTATTGTGCCCCTTTATGCGCAAAATATGTTGACCCCGAACGTCGTGGCCAGAGCACTCGAGGGCGTATCTCCAACAGTTGATCTCACTCTGGGATACGCGGAGGCAAATTCATCGCCCCTACTCCGTCGACTTTTGTCTCGGGTCGACGAGCTAATCGAAAGTGTTCAAAATCAGAGCATCATTCGATACGCCGAAACTCTTTCGTGAGGGTTCGCTCGCATTATCGATTATGGGGGAGAGGTTCCGTCGATGCCGATAGCAGATGGTCCTTTTGGGGGATTAGCTGCGCCGTTTAACGGTGGAGGATGGTCGAGTCCTGCCAGGTTCAAAGTTGGCGGCGCGAATGGCATCTTCCGGAAACCCGCAACTTGAAACTTGGCAGTCCGCTTCCTGCCTAACGTCAGTCAATCAACGACGGCGTCCCCTGCAAGGCTGGAGTGTCTGCTCCCGCCAGAAGGCGTCATTTATATGTCGCGCCGGGAACGACGGCTTCGTCCCAAGCCCGGCCGCCGGATTACGCGTGGACCAATGGCAGCCTCCGGGCACCGCTGTTGAGCATCCGAATGTCAGAGATGTCGTCGATCCCGGCAGTCCGCTTCCGAGATAAAATAACCGGATAGCCTGTTCGCATCCGTCCACGCCGCCCAGGTTACATGTAACCTGGGAGCGATGCCAACCCTGTCAGGATCGGCATCCCAGCGGCGTCACAAACAAAAAAGCCCCGCATCGCTGCGGGGCTTCCCTGTCTCTGGCGCGTCCGCCTCTCGGCAGACGCCTCAAGCTTAGTCGTCGTCGCGCTTCAGGAAGGCGGGCGCGAACTCGGGCGCCGGGCCGTCATCGTCGCTGCGCTCGCGGCGGGGGCCACGCTCACCACGCTCGCCGCCACCGGGACCACGATCCCGGCGCGGGCCGCGATCGCGATCGCCACCACCACGGCCGCCACGGTCACCCCGGTCGCCGCCTTCGCGGCGCGGGCCACGATCGCCGCGCGGTTCACGCGGCTCGCGGGCGGGACGGGTGTCCTCCAGCTCCTCGCCGGTCTCCTGATCGACGACGCGCATCGACAGGCGCACCTTGCCGCGCGGATCGATCTCGAGCACCTTGACCTTGACGTCCTGGCCTTCGGTCAGGACGTCCGAGACCTTCTCGACGCGCTCGTTGCGGATCTCCGAGACGTGGACGAGGCCGTCCTTGCCGCCCATGAAGTTCACGAAGGCGCCGAAGTCGACCAGGTTGACGACCTTGCCGTTATAGACCTTGCCGACTTCCGCTTCCTCGACGATGCCGAGGATCCACTTCTTGGCGGCCTCGATCTGGTTGACGTCGGACGAGCTGATCTTGATCAGGCCCTCGTCGTCGATGTCGACCTTGGCGCCGGTCTCCGCGACGATCTCGCGGATGACCTTGCCGCCGGTGCCGATGACTTCGCGGATCTTGGTCTTGTCGATCTGGATGGTCTCGATGCGCGGGGCATGCGCGGAAAGCTCGGTGCGCGTGCTGTCGAGGGCCTTGGCCATCTCGCCCAGGATGTGCGCGCGGCCTTCCTTGGCCTGCGTCAGCGCGACGCGCATGATCTCCTCGGTGATGCCGGCGACCTTGATGTCCATCTGCATCGTGGTGATGCCTTCGGACGTGCCGGCGACCTTGAAGTCCATGTCGCCCAGATGATCCTCGTCACCCAGAATGTCGCTGAGGATCGCGAAATCCTTGCCTTCCAGGATGAGGCCCATGGCGATGCCGGAGACCGGGCGCTTGAGGGGCACGCCGGCGTCCATCATCGAGAGCGAGCCGCCGCAGACGGTCGCCATCGAGCTGGAGCCGTTGGACTCGGTGATGTCCGAGAGGACGCGGATCGTGTAGGGGAACTCGTCCTTGCTCGGCAGCACCGGGTGCAGCGCGCGCCAGGCGAGCTTCCCGTGGCCCACTTCGCGGCGGCCCGGGGCGCCGAAGCGGCCCACTTCGCCGACCGAATAGGGCGGGAAGTTATAGTGCAGCATGAAGTTCTCGTACGACAGGCCGGTCAGGCCGTCGATCATCTGCTCGCTGTCCTTGGTGCCCAGCGTCGTGGTGCAGATGGACTGCGTCTCGCCGCGGGTGAACAGCGCCGAGCCGTGCGTACGCGGCAGGAAGCCGACCATCGCCTCGATCGGGCGGATCTGCGTGGTGGTGCGGCCGTCGATGCGCTGGCCGTCCTTGAGGATGGCACCGCGAACGATTTCCGCTTCCAGCTTCTTCATGAGCTTCTGGGCGGCCATCTGGTCCTGCGGGGTCGCGTCGGCGAAGGCGGCCTTCGCCTTGGCGCGGGCCTCGTTCAGCGCGTTGGAGCGGGCCGACTTGTCCGTCACCTTGTAGGCGGCGGCGATGTCCTTGCCGATCAGCTTCTTGAGCTTGTCCTTGGCGGCCGACAGGTCGGCCTGGGGCGCCATGTCCCACGGATCCTTGGCGGCCTTCTCGGCGAGCTTGATGATCGCCTCGACGATCTTCTTGCACGCCGCATGCGCGAAGCCGACGGCGCCCAGCATGACCTCTTCCGAAAGCTCCTTGGCCTCGGACTCGACCATCATGACCGCGTCATGGGTGGCCGCGACGACGAGGTCGAGCTCGCCTTCCTTGACCTGGTCCATGCTCGGGTTGAGCAGATACTCGCCATCCTTGTAGCCCACGCGCGCCGCGCCGATCGGGCCCATGAACGGCACGCCCGAGATGGTCAGCGCCGCCGACGCCGCGATCATCGCGACGATATCGGGCTCGCTCTCGCCATCGAACGAGAACACCTGCGCAATACAGTTGATCTCGTTATAAAAACCCTCCGGAAACAACGGCCGCACCGGTCTATCTATCAAGCGGGAGACGAGCGTCTCCTTCTCGGTCGCACCGCGCTCGCGCTTGAAGAAGCCGCCGGGGATGCGGCCGGCAGCCGAGAATTTCTCCTGGTAGTGAACGGTGAGCGGGAAGAAGTCCTGCCCTTCCTTCACTGACTTGGCGGCGGTCACGGCGCAGAGCACCACGGTTTCGCCATAGGTCGCGATGACGCAGCCATCGGCCTGACGGGCAATGCGGCCCGTTTCGAGCTTGAGGGTCTTTCCGCCCAGCTCGATTTCAACTGTCTTCACATCAAACATCTGATTTCCTTCCACCCGCGGCGCCCTATTGCGCGGCGAGGCTTACAGTCGCGGGCTAAGCCGGCCCGCGGCGGCTGTGGAGCTTGTCGAGCTCCCGGTCAGAAGGCCGGATTGCCGTCTGGTCCCGTTTAGTAGCGGCCAATATCTGGTCCGGCTGCCATATGTAAAAAGAGCGCCCGAAGGCGCCCTCCTCGTCTTACTTGCGAAGGCCGAGCTTCGCGATGAGGGCGGTGTAGCGTGCCTCATCCTTCTTGCGCAGATAGTCCAGCAGCGAGCGACGCTTGTTGACCATCATGAGAAGGCCGCGACGGCTGTGGTTATCCTTGTGGTGATCCTTGAAATGCTCGGTGAGGTTGGCGATGCGCTCGGTGAGGATCGCGACCTGAACTTCCGGGGAACCGGTGTCGCCTGCATTTTGGGCATTGTCTTCGATGAGCGCCTGCTTGCGCTCCGCTGTGATCGACATCGTCCATTCCTTTCGTCTTAGAGATTGAAGCCCCGCACGACCCGGATATCCGGACCAAAAGCCTCTACCAGCGCCACCGGCGTTTCGCCTTCTGTCGCCAGCATCAACCCCTGGGTGCGAGGATCCCCTGCGAGCGTCCGACCCTGCCTCAGGGCCATGGCTTGCTCGGGGGTGACGGAGAGAGCCGGGATGTCGTCCAGCCCTGCCGTCAATGGGAGCATATGCTCCGCAATGGCGCGCGCCTTAGCAGTCTCGCGCAAATTGTCCAGCGAAATCGCCTGAGCGAGGCCGAATGGACCGGCCTTGATCCGCCGGAGCATGGTCACATGCCCGACCGTGTTCAAGGCCAGCGCGATGTCCCGTGCCAGGCTCCTGATGTAGGTGCCCTTCGAGACGTGGGCAAGGAGCGTAACCTCGGATAAAGGCTTGCCCGCACCTCCTTCATCATTCCCGCGTTCGCGGGAATGATGAAGGGACAGCCCGTGGATCGTCGCCGCGCGCAGCTTCATTTCGACCGCCTCGCCCGCCCGTGCCCGGTCATAGGCGCGCACGCCGTCGATCAGGATCGCACTATAGGCTGGTGGCACCTGCTCGATCGGCCCGGTGAAACGAGGCAGGATTGCCTCGACCTGCGCCAGCGACGGTCGCACGTCCGATGTCGCGATCACTGCACCTTCCAAGTCCAGCGTGTCGGTCTGCGTGCCAAAGCATATCGTGAACTCATAGATCTTGTCACTGTCCAGCATCCGTCCGGCCAGCTTGGTCGCCTCACCGATCGCCACCGGCAGCACGCCCGAGGCGAGCGGATCGAGTGTGCCGCCATGTCCAACCTTGGCCTTGCCGAACCCCGCCTCGCGTAGTGCGCGCTTGACGGCGCCGACGGCCTGGGTCGACCCGATGCCGATCGGTTTGTCGAGGATCAGCCAGCCATGAGGCGCGGGATCGGATGGCGTCATGCCACGCTGCATAGTCGGCGATTGCGCGCTTGTCAGGTCGTATCAGCGCAAAAGCCTTGTAAATGCAGGCCATGCCTGCTCAAGTTCAGCGACAGGGGACAATTCGTGGGCGCTATGCCGCAAGCTCATCGTGACCACGCGCTCGATCGCGCCAAGGGCTTGGCGATCTTCGCGGTCGTGCTGTTCCATGTGACGCGCGGCTTCGTCACCGCGGGGCTGCTGCCGCAGACCCCTGGCTTGCGGTTCGCCGATACCCTGGCCTATGGTTGGCATGTCCAGACATTCCTGGTGATCGCCGGCTATCTCGCCTTTCCGCGCGCGGCTCTGGGTCGCTTTCAGCTGCGGCGTCAGGCGTCGCTTTATTACACCTATCTACTCTGGTCGCTGATTACCTGGCTGCTGCTCGTGCCGTTCGCCAGCAAGGTGAACACGCCACTCACCTGGCAGGATCTGTTCTGGATTCCCGTCGTGCCAATACAGCATTTCTGGTTCCTGCTCGTGCTGATGGCCGGTACAGCGCTGCTGGGACTGCTGCGGAGCGGGCCGCTCCTGCTGGCGAGTGCCGTTCTGCTTCTCGCGATCGGACATCCGTCCGTCTTCGATGATCTCGGTCCGGCGAATTATTCGCTGCAGATCTATTTCCATGGCGTGCCCTTCGTCCTCATCGGCGGCTGGCTGTCGCAGAGCGGCTTGCGGGTGGTGCCCGCCCCCTGGGCCGCGCTGATATGCGCAGCGGCGCTCGCTCTGGCTGCATGGGGGGCGAACCACAAGGGGGCCGAGTTGGGCCCGATGGATGTGCCGTTCATGCTGGCGGGCGGCTATGCCGTCTATGTTGCCGCCCATTATTCGGCACGAATCCCGCGCCTGGCGGCCGCGCTCGATCTGCTGGGCCGCCACAGTCTGGCGATCTACATCCTGCACGTGATCGCGGGCGCGGGTCTCCGCATCATCCTCGTGAAGCTCGCACCCGGGCTGAACACGGGAATCGCTATGCTGCTGAGTCTCGGCGCGGCCGTCATCGGCCCCATCGTTGCCGAGCTGATCGCCCGGCGCCTCGGTCTCGCGGTGCTGCTCGGGCTCGATCCCCTGCCCTTCTGGTCCGAGCCGCGCAAGGTGGCGACGGCATGACCGACCGTGCCCGGGACCTGCGCGCCCGCCTGCTGACGCCCCTGCAATCGGCGCGGATCGCCCTGCATCCGCTCCGTCCGGAGCATCGCGAGTCGCTGCGCGCGGCTTGCGCGGCAGACAACGAGATCTGGCAGATCTATCCGGTGAGCTATGCGCCGGACCGGTTCGATGCGAGCTTCGATGCGCTCCTCGCCAATCCCGGCCGCCTGGTCTTCGCCGTGTTCGCGGAAGACGCGCTGGTCGGTATGACCGCCTATCTGCGGATCGAGGAAAACGCGCAGACCCTGGAAATCGGCAACAGCTATCTGGCGCCCCGATATCGCGCGACCGGCCTCAACGGCGCGATGAAGCGGCTGATGATCGATCATGCTTTTGCCTGTGGCATCCGGCGCATCGAATTCCGCGTCGACGCGCGCAACACCCGCAGCCAGGCCGCGGTGCGCAAGATCGGCGCCGTGCAGGAAGGCCTGCTACGCGCCGAACGCATCACCTGGAACGGGCATGTGCGCGACACCTGCCTGTTCGGCCTGCTCTCGGCGGACTGGGCAGCGGTCCGCGACACGCTGCCCTGAGCGTCCTCAGCCCTGCTTCTTGGGCTTGGGCGGCGGCGCCGTGCTCTCGACCAGCGAGGCAAGCGGATAGCGCTGTCCGGCAACCACGATCGATCCGAACCGGTCGAGCCGATCGATGCCCTTGGTCTCGAAGCCGATGGCGGTCGCAAAGGCGAGATCCGGCGAGGGCGTCGCCAGCGTCGCGAGATACCATTTGCCGCTGCTGGCCTGGATATAGACCTTGTTGTCGCCCGCGGCCTGCCAGTCGCGCACGCCGCCATGATTGACGAACGGGATAGAGGCATCCGCCTGCGCCGATTCCTCGGCCTTCACGGCCTGCTCGGCGGCCTGGACGCCGCCCGACATGGTGAAGGCGAGCGCTGCCATGGCCGAAGCGATGGTGAATTGCTGAAACTGGCTCATCTGAAGCCTCCTGTCATTCATGGGCGCGACTCTTCACTGCGGCTCGATCTAGCACACGCCAACTGAAGCGCCCATGAACCGCCGGTTCGGACCAGCGTCAGCCGCGGATGCGCGCCATGAAATGGCGGCGGCAAAGCGCAATATAGCGCTCGTTGCCGCCGATCGCCGTCTGTGCGCCCTGGCTGACGGCCTGACCGCTCTCGTCGATGCGCAGGTTCATCGTCGCCTTGGCGCCGCATTCGCAGATCGCCTTGAGTTCGACCAGCATGTCGGCAATCCCCAGCAGCGCCGCCGATCCCTCGAACAGGGCGCCCTGGAAATCGGTGCGCAGGCCATAGCAGATGACCGGCACGCCGAGCTCGTCGCAAACCCGCGCCAGATCCCAGACCTGGTCCCGCCTCAGGAACTGCGCCTCGTCGATCATCACGCAGGCGAGCGGCCCCTCGTCGACCCGCGCGGCGATGCTCGCGAAAAGATCGGTCCCCTCCCCGAACATGCGCGCCGGCTCGGCCAGGCCGATGCGCGAGCTGATCCAGCCCGGCCGGCCGCGGTCGTCGACTTCCGCCGTCCACAGCATCGTCGCCATGCCGCGCTCGCGATAGTTGAAATCCGCCTGCAGCAGCGTGGTCGATTTGCCGGCGTTCATCGAGGCATAATAGAAATAGAGCTTGGCCATGGGCTGCTTTTATTGCTCCCCATCGCCCAGATCGCGCGCCACTGTCGGCGAGCGCAGGATGGCGTCGATATGGCTGCCTTCCTCGAAGCTTTCGTCGCCGAGGAACTTGAGCTTGGCGGCGAACTTCATCTTGATGTGCTTGGCCACCTCGCGCTGCAGATAGGCGGTGTTGGTACGCAAGGCTTTCAGCACCTCCTCCTCGTCCTTGCCGAGCAGCGGCTTCACGAACACCGTAGCGTGCCGCAGATCTGGCGACATGCGCACTTCCGTGACGCTGACCAAATGCTTCGCCAGAACATCGTCATGCACGTCACCGCGCTGGAGGATGTCCGCCAGCACATGCCGCACCTGCTCGCCGACCCGCAGCAGGCGGACGGAGGGCTCACCCGACCCTGACTGCTTGGCCATCACCGCGTCTCCATTGCCTCTATGATACGCTCCAGTGAGCGCAAGTTGCGCGCCGTGCCCATGCAGCCCAGATGCTTCTCCAGGAAAGGCGCTGTCACCTTGGAGCGGCCGACGCCGTCGACATAATCGATATGGACATGGGCACTGCCGGGCGCGAATTTCTCGGCACCCTTGCCCTCATGCGCCCTTTCCAGCGCCTTGAAGCCAGCGTCGGTCAGCGGTTTCTCGAGAAAGTGGATATGCACGAACTTATCCTCGCTGCCGCCACGGAACGGGTTTTCCGCGATCGCCGCCTTCAGCTCCGTCGCCGAGCGTACCGCCGCGAACGTCCGGAAGCCAAAATTGTCCTTCACGCATTCGCCGATCAGCTTGGCCAATGGCGCATCGGCTGCCTTGGCATGATCGAACAGCGCATTGCCGCTCGCCGTCACGGTCGAGACATTCTCAAGGCCGCACTTTTCCAGCGCAGCCTTGAGATCGGCCATCTTCACCTGATTGCTGCCGACGTTGACGCTCGAAAGAAGCGCAACGTAGCGGGGCATCAGAGCGTCCGTGCCCGCTCCTCGACCTCGAAGAGCTCAAGCGTGTCACCGACCTTGATGTCGTTCGTGTTCTCCAGAACGGCACCGCACTCGGTGCCCGCGCGCACTTCCGACACGTCGTCCTTGAACCGGCGCAGCGAGGCGATGATCGTGCTGGAGACGATAACGTTGTCGCGCGTGAGGCGTGCATTGACGCCCTTGCGGATGACGCCGTCAATGACGAGCAGACCGGCGGCTTTGTCCTTCTTGCCAGCCGGGAAGACCTGCAGCACCTCGGCCTGACCGATGATCGTCTCGATCCGCTCGGGCGCGAGCTGACCGGACATCTCGTTCTTCACTTCCTCGATGAGGTTGTAGATCACGTCATAGTAACGCAGCGACACCTTGTCGCGCGTCGCCAGGGCGCGGGCCTTGGGATTGGGGCGGACGTTGAAGCCGATCAGCGGCGCCCGGCTGGCGGCCGCCAGCGTCACGTCGCTCTCGGTGATCGCGCCGACGCCGGATTGCAGCACGCGGACCTTGATCTCGTCCGTCGAGGCGCGGTTGAGCGCCCCCACGATCGCCTCGACCGAGCCCTGCACGTCCGCTTTCACCACGATCGGATATTCGATCTGCTGGGTGTTGAGCGCGGAGAAGAGGTGCTCGAAGCTGGTCGGCGCCGAGGTGGTGCGCTTGCGCGTCGCCAGCTCGTGACGATAGGTCGCGACCTCGCGGGCGCGGGCCTCGTTCTCCACGACGCTGAGCGGATCGCCCGCCATCGGCACGCCGGAAAGACCAAGCACCTCGACAGGCGTCGAGGGACCGGCGGTCTTCACATTCTGGCCCTTGTCGTTGACCATCGCGCGGACCTTGCCGCTCTGCTCGCCGACGACGAAGATGTCGCCGACCTTGAGCGTGCCGCGGCGCACGAGGATCGTCGCGACGGCGCCACGGCCCTTGTCGAGCTGCGCCTCGATGACGGTGCCCTCGGCATCGCGATCGGGATTGGCCCTGAGCTCGAGGAGTTCCGCCTGCAGCAGGATCTTGTCGATCAGATCGTCGAGGCCCGTCTTCTTGAGCGCCGAGACCTCCACGTCCTGCGTGTCGCCGCCCATATCCTCGACCACGACCTCATGTTCGAGCAGGCGCTCGCGGATGCGCTGCGGATTGGCTTCCGGCTTGTCCACCTTGTTGATCGCGACGATCATCGGAACGCCAGCCGCCTTGGTGTGATTGATCGCTTCGATAGTCTGCGGCATTAGACCGTCATCGGCCGCCACCACCAGCACGACGATGTCGGTCACGTTGGCGCCCCGCGCCCGCATTTCCGAGAAAGCCTCGTGACCCGGCGTGTCGAGGAAAGTGATCACATCACCGCCCTTGGTCTTCACCTGATAGGCGCCGATATGCTGGGTGATGCCGCCGGATTCGCCCGCGACGACATCGGTGCCGCGCAACGCATCGAGCAGGCTGGTCTTGCCATGGTCGACATGGCCCATGATCGTAACCACGGGCGGCCGCGGCTTCAGCGTGTCCTCGGCATCGACGTCGGCGGTTGTGTCGATCTCAACGTCGGACTCGGAGACGCGCTGGATGCGGTGGCCGAATTCCTCGACCAGCAGCTCGGCGGTATCCTGGTCGATCACGTCGTTGATCGTCACCGGCGTACCCATCTTGAAGAGCGCCTTGACGAGGTCGGCACCCTTCTCGGCCATACGGTTGGCAAGCTCGCCGACAGTGATGCCCTCGGGCACAACCACGTCGCGCGACTGCTTCTCGCGCGCCTGCTGCGGGCCGCCATGGGTGCGACGCTGTTCCTTCTCGCGAGCGCGGCGCAGCGCGGCGAGGCTGCGCGCGCGGGCGCTGTCATCGTCCGCGAGCGCGCGGTTGACCGTGAGCTTGCCGGACTGGCGGCGATCGTCGACGCCGCCGGGCGCACGCTTGGGGCGCTCGACCTTCGGTTCGGGCCGCTTGACCTGCGGCAGCGGCGTGAACCGGCGCGGCGCGGGGGTGCCGTCGCTGGTCTCGCGCGCCGGCTCGGCCGCAGCCGCGGGCTCGGCGTCGGTTGCAGCGGCGGGCGCTTCGGCCACCGGCTGCTCGGGCTGACTCTGGCGCAAGCGCTCGGCTTCTTCTTCCGCCCGGCGATTTTCCTCGGCGCGGCGCTTCTCTTCCTCGCTCGCGGCAAGCTTGTTGGCTTCCTCACGCCGGCGCGCTTCCTCGAGCGCGGTCATGCGTGCTTCCTCAGCCTCGCGCAGCAGCTTGGCCTGCAATTCCTGACGCGACATCAAGCTGTCATTGGCCGAAACGCGCGGCTGCGGCGCCTGCGTTACGGGACGCGGCGGTGGCGTCTGCTGCACGGGCGGGGGCGGCGCTGCGACCGGCTCGGCCGCACGCGGGGCTTCCTCGCCCGGCTTGCCGAGGATGCGACGGCGCTTGACCTCGACCACGACCGTGTTCTTCCGGCCATGGCTGAAGCTCTGCTGCACCTGGCCAGCCTCGACCGTCCGCTTGAGGCCAAGCGGCTTGCGGCCCAAGGTCGGCTTTTCTTCTGTGTTGTCACTCATCGACGCACTTATACCCTTCAATAAATTCCATGCGGCCAGCGTCACGGCGCTGGCCCTCGTTCGTCCCGTCGCGCCCTCTAAGGATCATCACCCAAAGGCGCGCGGTCTGCCGAACCGGAGTCCGGCGCCGCGTTAGCGCATCCCAGATAGCTTTGCCAGCGGCCGAGCAGGCCGGAAATCCGGCCGGCAGCCGCAGCGTTCGTCACCGCGATATGAACGACATTATTCCGCCCCAATGCCATAGATAGGGTCTCGCGGTCCACCGGCAAGCTTTGCCCGCCGAAAGTCTCGCCTTCGCGCTCCTCGCCGACACGCCACGCCTGATCGAGCTTGCGCACCCCGTCCGTTCCGGCATCGCGTGCGTGGAGAAGCAGGCGGACCTGCCCGCGCCGCGCCGCGACATCGATTTTCTCGAAGCCGGTGAGAATGTTCGATGCCTTGGCCTCTAGACCGAGACGGGCGAGGAGATCGGCCTGAAGCGCGCTTTCGATTCGCTCGGGCAGATCATCCGCGACCGTGATGGGCTCGCCCTTGAATGCACGGGCCAGCGCGCCGCGGAACTTGCCCTTGGCCATGGCCTGCTCGAGTTCGGCTCGCCCCACGCCGATCCAGGCGCCACGGCCCGGCGCACGGGCCCGCACGTCCGGCAGCACATCGCCATCCGGCGAGATCGCCAGACGGATCAGCCCCGCAGGGTCAGCCCGATCGCCCGAGAGGATGCAGCGGCGCTCGCTCATGCGCGCACCTCCGCAGCCCGGAGTGACCGGCCTTCAGTCGGTGGAAGCCCTAGCCTCTCATGCTGAGGGAACCGCAACATTGGCGTCCTCCCTCGGCGGTGCGGCCGCCATGCGGTCGGCGACGAGGCCGCCCCCCGCACCCCAATTCTCCGCCGGCACCTCATGGATGACGACGAACACCGTTTCCGGCTTCTTGCCCAGGCGCGTCACCAGCGACTGGGTCACGTCGGCGACGAGACCCGCCTTCTGCTCACGCGTGACGCCTTCAATGACCTCGATCTTGACGTAGGGCATCTCAGGCCTCGCTTTCTTCGTCAGCGAACCAGTGCGCGCGCGCGGCCATGATGATCTCGTTGCCGACGTCCTCGCCCAGACCATATTCGGCCAGGATCCCGCCCTTGTCCTCGGGCGTGTCGCGGCGGCGGCGCGGATCGACGCGCTTCTTGGCCACCAGCTCGTCGGTGGCGAGATCGGCAAGGTCGTCGAGCGTCTTGATGCCCGCCTTGCCAAGCGTGACCAGCATCGCCTCGGTCAGATGCGGCATGGTGGCGAGATCGTCCGACACGCCGAGCGCGCGGCGCTCCTCGCGGGCAGCCGCCTCGCGGCGCTCCAGCGCCTCGCGGGCACGGCTCTGCAGCTCTTCGGCCAGATCATCGTCGAAGCCTTCGATCGAAGCCAGCTCGTCGATGCTGACGTAGGCGACTTCCTCCATCTCGGTAAAACCCTCGGCCACGAGGAGCTGCGAGAGGGTTTCGTCAACATCCAGCTCGTTCTGGAACATCTCGGAACGCTGAACGAACTCGCGCTGGCGCTTCTCGCTGGCGTCGGCCTCGGTCATGATGTCGATCGCCTTGCCGGTCAGCTGGCTGGCGAGGCGGACATTCTGGCCGCGGCGGCCGATGGCGAGGCTGAGCTGATCGTCCGGCACCACCACCTCGATGCGCTCCTCATCCTCGTCGATGACGACGCGGCTGACGGTGGCGGGCTGGAGGGCGTTGACGACGAAGGTCGCCGTGTCCTCGCTCCAGGGGATGATGTCGATCTTCTCGCCCTGCATCTCCTGCACGACGGCCTGCACGCGGCTGCCCTTCATGCCGACGCAGGCACCGACCGGATCGATGCTGGAGTCGCGGCTGATCACGCCGATCTTGGCGCGCGAGCCGGGATCACGCGCGGCCGCCTTGATCTCGATGATGCCGTCGTAAATCTCGGGTACTTCCTGCGCGAACAGCTTCTTCATGAATTCGGGGTGCGCGCGGCTGAGGAAGATCTGTGGCCCGCGATTCTCGCGGCGCACGTTGAGGATCAGCGCGCGGACGCGATCGCCGACGCGGACGACTTCGCGCGGGATCTGCTGGTCGCGGCGGATCACCCCCTCGGCGCGGCCGAGATTGACGACGACATGGCCGAACTCGACCGACTTGACGACGCCGGTGATGATCTCGCTGGCGCGGTCCTTGAACTCCTCATATTGGCGCTCACGCTCGGCATCGCGGACCTTCTGGAAGATCACCTGCTTGGCGCTCTGCGCGTCGATGCGGCCCAGATCGATCGCCGGCAGCGGATCGACAATGAAGTCGCCGATCGCGGCGTCCTTCTGCAGCTTTTGCCCGGCCTTGAGGTCGACCTGCTTGAAATAATCCTCGACCGTCTCGACCACCTCGACGACACGCCACAGGCGCAGATCGCCCGTCTCGGGATCAAGCTTGGCGCGAATATCGTTTTCCGCGCCATAACGCGCCCGCGCTGAGCGCTGGATCGCGTC
This sequence comes from Sphingobium nicotianae, assembly GCF_018603885.1. GTDB lineage: Bacteria > Pseudomonadota > Alphaproteobacteria > Sphingomonadales > Sphingomonadaceae > Sphingobium > Sphingobium nicotianae. The sequence goes on along the minus strand of NZ_JAHGAW010000009.1, from coordinate 104,770 downwards.
TTCCATGGCCTCGATGACGATCGCCTTGTCGATCATCTTCTCGGACGCGACCGAATTGGCGATCGCGATCAGCTCGGCCTTGTTGGCGGAAATGGCGTTGGCCATGAGTCTAGTCTTCCTGTTCCTGGGTGACGATGTCGTCCGCACCCTCGGTGGAGAGTGGGACCGTAGCAGAAATGAGCGCGTCCGTCAGCACGAGCTTGGCGCTCGCGACGTTTGAAAAATCGATGGCGATGCGGCCGGATTTGGGATCGTCCAGCAGCACGGTCGCGCCGTCCACGCCGGCAAGCACGGCCTTGACCTGCTTGCGTCCGTCAACCGGCTCGGCGAAGCTCACACGCGCTTCATGACCCGCCCAGTCGGCAAAGTCCCTGAGGCGGGTCAGCGGCCGGTCGATGCCGGGCGAGCTGACCTCGAGGCGATAGGCGCCCTCGATCGGATCCTTGCCTGCCTCTTCCAGCGCATCGAGGCGATCGGACACACGGCGGGACAGGTCCGCGCAATCGTCGATGGTGAGCTGACGCGTATCCGGCCGCTCCGCCATGATCTGCAGCGTCTGCTCCTCGCCCTTGCCGAACACGGCCACGCGCACGAGATCGAAGCCGAGCGCTTTCGCCTCGGTGTCGACCAGTGCGTTGAGGACCTCCATGTCCGCCATTGCGTCTCCGTCTGGCGGATCGATGTCCGCCGAAAATTCATACAGCCAAAAGGCATGCGGTTTTGCCGCCGGAACCTCTCGGAACCGACCCTAACGCCTCACGATGTCAGGAATGTGAGCGGGATATAGGCGGGACGGTCTGTAAAAGCAAGACGGTAGAATGCTTGAAAACAGACATTTTTCGCGCCGAACTTCACGAAGCTCACACATATCGCGCATGGCGTTTCGGCAAAAGTTGGCGCGAGGCGGAAGGGAGAGCTGAATTTTCGGGGGATGGCTCTACGAGATCAAAGAGCGGGCGGACTGCGCGGGAATGATCATGCCATGACACGGGATGTGTAGGACACAGACCGCCCCATCGGGGGACAGCTGCGCGCGCGGCCTGTAAAATGTGGTTAACTCCGTCTTTCCGCGAATCGGCCTGTGTTAAACGGCCCTTCGAAGCGCCCGATTCCCGGCGCCTCGGGGGAGATTCGATCCTTGTACCGCTTGCTCGTCCGCGCACCGCTCGGCACCGGCACCCGTCCGATCCTTGCACGGACCGCTTGCCCGCGGTCCGGCCGCACCGGCTAAGTCGTGGCAACGGCCCCATCCAGACGATTGTCCATGTCCAGCAATGCCTGGCTGGCCGCGATCATCGCAGCGGGCATTGCCTTGCGCGTAGCGGCCGCGACCCTGCTCGCATTGCCGATCGAGAGCGACGCGCTCGGCTATTTCACGATGGCGACCAACCTTGCCGAGCACGGTATCCTGCTCGATCATTTCGACCAGCATATCTTCTACAGCGCGGGCTACCCCCTGCTGCTGGCGCCTGTCTTTGCGCTGTCCGGCGCGTCGTTCCGCGTCGCCTTCGCAGTCAACATGCTGCTCTGCGCGGCGACGATCTGCCTTATCCATCGACTGACGGTGCGGCTGTCCGGGTCCAATCCGGCGGGCCTGCTGGCGGCCGCGGCCTTTGCCGTCTGGCTGCCGGCTATCTGGAATGCCAGCATGCTCGCCAAGGAGAATCTCTCCACGCCGTTGTTGCTCGCGCTGGCTCTCTGCGCCATCGATCTGGCGCGCAACCGCGCCGCGCCCGGCACCGCGCTGCTCGCCGGCCTGTTGTGGGGCGCATCAATCCTGACCGGCGGCTCCTCGCTGATGACCTATCTCGCTGTCGGCATCGCCCTGATCGCGGTGCTGCGCAGCGGCTGCGGCGCGGCGCGCGTGATCCGCGCCGGCATCGTCTTCCTCGCCGGCACGCTTCTCCTGCTGGGTCCGTGGCTCTATGCCGCCGACCAGATGGTCGGTCGCCCGATCCTGTCCAGCAATCCCGGCTTCAACCTTTATCTCGGCAACAATCCCGCCGCGACCGGCTGGTTTATCAGCATCAGCGACACGCCGGCCGGCAAGGGCTGGGAGGCCACGCGCCACCGCCTCGGCGAAGCGGGCACGGCGCAGATGCTGCAGGACATGGCCGCTACCTGGATTCGCGAAAATCCTGCGCAGGCAGCGCAACTCGCCGCCCGCAAGCTGGTCTATTTCTGGCAGCCGAACCTGCCCGACGCCGCGGACTTCGCCGCCTCCCGTCTGATCGCAAGCGTCCGCATCGTGGAGGTGGCGCAATATTTTGTGATCCTCGGGCTTGGTGCACTCGCCTTCTTCTCGCGGCGGATCCGCGGTGAGGACCGGCTGATCATGGCGACAATAATCCTCTGCTTCTGGATCGTCCACGCCGCCGCCTACATCATCATGCGCTATCGCGATCCGGTCGTGGCACTGCTCATCCCCATGGCTGCCATCCCGGTCGCGAGCTATGGTGTATCGTTGGGCACCCTGCTGAGGGGCCGCAGAACGGCAACTCAGCCGTGAGCGCGCCCTCCGCCAGACCATCCGAGAACCGGTTGCTGGAGATCGACGCGCTGCGCGGCATCGGAGCGCTGGCGGTGCTCGTCTTCCACTTCACCTCGCGCTATCCCGAGATGCTGCCCAATGTGGCGGCGGTCGATATCAAATTCCCAGGCGGCCATTACGGCGTGATGCTGTTCTTCGCGCTGTCCGGCTTCGCGATCCACTTCAGCTTCAAGCGGCTCGAGCATGTCGGCGACTTCATCGTGGCCCGCTTCGCCCGGCTGTTCCCGGCTTACTGGGCGGCGATGGCCTGCACGCTGATCGTCGAATATTTTGCGGGACCGCCGCAGCTCGACATCCCGCTGCTTGACCAGCTGGTCAATCCGACCATGCTGCAATCCTATGCGGGCCTCGCGAGCGTCGATGGCGCCTATTGGACGCTGGGCGTCGAGCTGGCCTTCTATGGCTGCATGGCGGCGCTGTGGCGCTTCAGGCTGCTCAAGCGGCTGGAGCCGGTGCTGTTCCTCTGGCTGGCGACGCGCTGGCTGATGGAATTGTGGCCCGCCGTACCCGAGCTGGCGGCGCAGGGCTTCATCCTGCGCTACATTCAATATTTCGCGATCGGACTCATTGCCTATCGCGTCCATGCCGGCCAGCGGAGCTGGCGCCAGCAAGCACCGCTGATCGGCTTTCTGTTCGTCACGCTGGCGGTGTTCGAGAGCATCGGCATCGTCATCGTCGGCGCGGCGCTGCAGCTCCTCTTCGCGCTGGTCGTGGCCGGGCGGCTGCGCTTCATCGCCGTGCGCCCGCTGCTCATCGTCGGCGCAATGAGCTATCCGCTCTATCTGGTCCACCAGCATGTCGGCATGACAATCATGTTCCGCGCCGACCGGGCGGGCTGGAACCCCTATGTTGGCCTGCTGCTCGCCACGGTGGCCGTCGGCCTGATCGGCTGGTGCATCCACAAATATGTCGAGCGGCCGGGGGGCGATTTCATCCTGCGCAAATGGCGCGGACATGTCGAAACGGGGCATGAGCTGGTGCCGATGGAGCGCGGACGCCTGATCGAGCTCGACCTGCTGCGCGGCATCGGCGCGCTGCTGGTCATCAATTTCCATTATTCGACCCGCTTCCACGAGATGTTTCCGAACGAGAAGCATGTCGCCTTCCACATGATCGGCGGCAATTACCGGGTGATGCTGTTCTTCGCGATCTCGGGCTTCGCGATCTTCTTCAGCATGCGCAAGCTGACCGACGCGCGCGATTTCGTCATCGGTCGCATGGCGCGGCTCTATCCGGCCTACTGGGTGGCGATCCTGCTCACCACATCGTTCGAGCATATGGCGGACATCCGCTCGCTCGAAGTCTCGACCACCGACATCTTCGTCAACCTCTCGATGCTGCAGGGTTTCTTCTACATGCCGGCGGTCGACGGCGCCTACTGGACGCTGACGATCGAGCTGGCCTTCTATTTCTGTGCGATCGTCCTGTGGCGGCTCAACTGCTTCAAGCGGATCGAGCTCATCCTGCTGCCCTGGCTCGCGCTCAAGCTCGCGGCCCATCTGGTGCCGGTGCTGCCGACCCGCGTCGAGACATTGCTTGTGCTGCGCTGGATTCCCTTCTTCGCGATCGGTCTGCTGAGCTACCGCGTCTGGGCCGGCGAACGCGGTTGGCGCGACCAGCTCGTTTATTTCCTGGCCGTCATCCTCACCGTCACGCTCACCGAGACGCCCGACGTCATCGTCGCCGCCCTCATTCTGGGGCTTACCTTCGTGCTGATGATCGAGGGCTATCTGCATCGGCTGTGCTTCCGGCCGCTGCTCTGGCTGGGCGGGATCAGCTACTCGCTCTATCTGGTGCACCAGAATATCGGCTATACGGTAATGGTCGTGGGCAATCGGCTCGGCGTATCTCCCAATCTCTCCTTCGCGGTCGCGGTGGTGACGGCGATGGCGCTGGGAGCGCTGGTCAATCGCACGATCGAACGGCCCGCGACCCGGATCGTCGCGGCCTGGTGGCGCAACTATAGGAGACCGGCCGTTGTCGCGCATGCCGCACAGGCGGTCGTCGCCGTCCCCGTGAAAACGGATGCGGGCAACGCCTAGCCACGAAGAGGCGGACCGCATAGACCCGGCACGGGAGGAAGCGATCATGAGCAAGGCAGGTCTGCTGAATGGAAAGGTCGCCATCGTCACCGGCGGGGGACGCGGCATCGGCCGCAGTCATGCCCTGACCCTTGCCCGGCATGGCGCGGCGGTGCTGGTCAACGATCTGGGCAGCGGGATCACCGGCAGCGGGACAGATCCGGCGCCGGCCGAGGCGGTCGTCGCGGAAATCCAGGATGCGGGCGGCGTTGCGCACGCAGACACGACCGACATCGCCGACTGGAACAGTGCCGGAGCGCTGGTCGATGCCGCCCTGACGCGCTTCGGCCGGCTCGACATTCTCGTCAACAATGCCGGCATCACCCAATATGGATCGATCGAGACCGAGAGCGCGCAGGGCTGGGCGCGAACGCTGGCGGTCAACCTGACCGGCACCGCGGCCCTGATGCACTGGGCCGCGCGTCATTGGGCAGCGCAAGGCCCGGCGCATGGCCGTGCCGTGATCAACACCTCCTCACCGGCCGGCACCAATCCACCGCCCGGCGCGACATCCTATTGCGTGTCCAAGGCCGGAGTCGCCGCGCTCACTGTGGCGACCGCGACCGAGCTTGCCCATCTCGGCGTGCGGGTGAACGCCCTCGCGCCCATGGCACGCTCGCGCATGACCGACGCCGTGCCGATCCTCGACGACATCATGCGGGCGCCCGAGCAAGGCTTCGACCGGATGGCGCCCGACAATATCTCGCGTCTGATGCTCTATCTGGCGTCGCCCGAATGCCGCTTCACCGGCCGGATCTTCGGCGTCGATGGCGATGACATCTATCTCTTCGAGGGCATGAGCGCCGAGACGCATCTCTCCAATGGGGGCGCGGCCTGGGATCAGGACGCGCTTGCCCGCGCGCTCGACAGTGTCGACCAGCAGGACCGAGCCTATATGATCGCGCCTTCGCTCCATACCCGCGCCGGCTCGCCGCCCCGGGAGGCGCTGGACGCACTGGACCGTATCGCCCGCGGCGAGGCGCCAGGCATCATCTGGCGGCCAATCGACACCTGAATGCGAAGGCGCGGCTAGCTGCTCTTCTCCGACAGCGCAGCCAGTTCGACGCCGCGATCACGCGCGGTGCGAAGGGTCCTGGCGATAAGCGGGGCGAGGCCATCTGGCTGGTCCAGCACGTCGAGCCCCTGGCGTGTCATGCCACCCTTGCTCGCCACGGCATCGGCCATGGCGCGCGGATCGATACCGCTGGCCGATGCGCTGAGACCGGCGCCCTCGACCGTCGCCAGCGCCATGCGGGCGGCGGCTGCGGAATCGAGGCCGAGATCGGCCCCGGCGGCGGCCAGCGCATCAATGAAACGATAGACAAAGGCGGGGCCGCAGCCGGACAGCGCCGTGGCGGCATCGAACAGGCGCTCGTCCGCCAGCCACTCGACGAGGCCGAGGCGGGCGCAGAGCGCGCCCGCGAGGCCGCGCGGATCGTCCGTTGCGTCGGGACCGGCGGCGAGGATGGAGACGCCCTTGCCGATGCGCACCGGAAGATTGGGCATGCAGCGGATGATCGACCCGCTCCGGGGAAAGGCCGTGCGCAGGCGCGCCAGCGGGACACCGGCAAGGATAGAGAGGAGGGTCGTCCCCTCCCCGATCAGCGGCGCAATGTCCTGCGCGACCAGGCCGAGCTGTTGCGGCTTGAAACCGAGCAGCACGAGCGTGCCGGGGGCAACGGGGTTCTCGAGGCTTGTGCCCACCGTGACGCCGGGCGCGACCGCCTTGCCGCTCGGGCGAATGACGGTGACGCGCTCTGACGGCAAGCCCTCGTCGAGCCAGCGCAGGAGCATGGCCCCGGCCATGTTGCCGCAACCGATGAAGAGGATGTGTTCCGGCCAGTTGGCGGCCGGATCAGGCTTCGCCATGCGTCTCGATCAGGCTCGCGGCCATCGCCTCGATCGGCGTCTTGCCGCCCCACAGGACGAACTGGAAGACGGGATAAAAGCGCTCGCATTCGTCGATGGCGCTTTCGACCAGCAATTGCGCTTGATCGAGGGTCAGCGAGCCGCTCGGACCGAGCAGCGCGCCGTGGCGGAACAACAAGGTGCTGCTCGCCGACCAGAGCTCGAAATGCCCGAGCCAGAGCTGCTCGTTGATGAGCGCGATCGTCTCGCAAATGGCGAGGCGCTTGTCGTCCGCCACGCGGATGTCGGGCAGGACCAGGAGCTGGAGCACCATATCATCGTCGCGCCAGATCGCCCGGACCTCATATTCGGTCCAGCTGCCGCGATGGCGCGCCACGATTTCATCTTCGCCGACATGTTCGAAGGGCCATTCGTGGGCTTCGAAATAGGCCGACAGCATATCGATCGGCTCGGCTTCCTGCTCGCCGATGGCATATTCGCGGTCCATCATGTCAAAACGCTTCTGTCCACATCATAAAGGCGATCCTTCGCCTGATCCCACGGACGCTTCTCCCTAGCATGGCCGTTCGCACTCGCAAAGCGCCGGAAGCTCCCATGTCCCGTTTTGACGTCCGTTCGGTGCGTCAAATCGTGGATAAGCTGTGGATAACCAGGGATGGATAGTGGGTAATAGTCAGCCCTGGGCCTTCGACGCTCTGGGCTTGGCCTTCGCTGCTGCAGCGGGCGCCGAGCCTTCGAGCGCCGCGAGCCGCGCCTCGAGCGCCACGACCTGCTCGCGCGCCTGTGCGGCCATCGCCTTCACCGCCTCGAACTCTTCGCGGCTGACGAAATCGAGCCCGCCAATCCACTCGCGCGCGCGCTCCTTGGCATTGCTCTCGAACTCCCGGGACATGCCCGCGACCGTTCCGGCGGCGCCGTTGATGATCCTCGAAAGATCGTCGAAAAAGCGATTTTCACTCTGCATGGGTCAAATTCCTCGCGCCGTCAGCGGACAGCCTCAACTCAGATTTGGGTATGAACGGCGGGCGCGACAAGAGTCTCGGCGTCCGGGTTCTTCTGGTCGATGTCATAGGCGAGCGCGCTCGCAAAGCCCAGCCACAGCAGATAGGGCAGCATCAGCCAGCCCGCCAGCGCGCGGATGCGGCCGAAAAGATAGGCGGTGGCGAGCGCCAGGACGAGGATGACCAGGAGAAGGTAGAAAGCCAGCGTCGCCTCATGCGCACCAAAGAACAGCGGGGACCAGGTGAGGTTGCAGATCAGCTGGACGATAAACAGGGTGATGGCGATACCCCGCCCCCGCGCGCCACGCGCATGCAGGATGATCGCCAGCGCGAGCCCCAGCAACAGATAAAGGATCGGCCAGACAGTGGCGAACACCCAGCCGGGCGGCGTGATTTCCGGCTTTTCGAGGAAAGCGAACCACCGATTGCCGTATCCGCTGTTGGAGAGAAAGCCCGAGGCCAAGCCAAGAAACTCGATGGCCGGCACCGTGACCAGCGCCCAGCGCAGGAAGGACATCCGCAACTGCCCCTGGGAGGCAATCTCGTTCACGCTTGCCTCTGCACGCTACGCACCATACCGAATCCCCACCAGAAGTCCGACATTGCACACGGCTTTGCGGTGAGATGAGCCAGTCCGCAAGCGCAAAACTTGACGATCCGGTATCGCTTCCCGATTCAGGCGCAGCGGCGTCCCGCTATGAGAAATTCGACATTACCTTCCGGCCCGGTGATCGGGCTCTCGACGATGCCGAGGACGCTCCATCCAGGCCGGGCGGCGAGCCAGGCACGGACCTCCTCGCACACGCGGGCATGGACGGCCGGATCGCGCACCACCCCGCCCTTGCCGACATCGGCGCGGCCAGCCTCGAACTGAGGCTTGATCAGGGCGACGAGCAAGGCTGATGGCGCTGCGAAGCTCAGCGGACGCTCCAGCACCTTGGCGAGGCTGATGAAGCTCGCATCGCACACGATGATGTCGATCGGCTCGGGGATATGGTCGCTGGTCAGGATACGCGCGCTGGTCTGCTCGTGGACGATGACGCGGTCATCCTGGCGCAACTTCCAGGCGAGCTGATTGGTGCCGCTGTCGATCGCGTAAACGCGGGCAGCGCCATTGGCCAGCAGGACGTCGGTGAAGCCGCCGGTCGAGCTGCCGACGTCCATGCCGACCAGGCCGGTCACGTCGAGCGCGAAATGGTCCAGCGCGTGGGCGAGCTTGAGGCCGCCGCGGGAAACCCAGGGATGGTCCCGGCCCTTGAGAATGATCGCGGCATCCTCGGCGACGGTCTGCCCGGCCTTGTCCACGACCTTGTCGCCGACCAGCACGTGGCCCGACATGATCATCGCCTGCGCCCGCGCGCGACTCTCGGCCAGGCCGCGCTCGACAAGGAGCTGATCGAGGCGCTTTTTGGGCATGGCTCAGCCCTTGGCGAGCGCCGTCAGGGTCGCTGGCGTCAGCACTTGCGGCAGGACTTGCGGCTGCGCGGCGGCGGGAGCGTAATAGAGGTAGAGCGGCACGCCCGAGCGACCATTGGCCTCCAGGAAGCGGCTGATCGCCGGATCAGCATTGGTCCAGTCACCGACCATCACCGCAACGCCCGCCTTGGCGAAGCCGCTCTTGGCAGCATCGCTGTCGATGGCGTTCGCTTCGTTGACCTTGCAGGTGAGGCACCAGTCGGCGGTGAAATAGAGAAAGACCGGCTTCTTCGCCTGACGCAGCGCGGCCAGTTTCTGCTCGTTGAAGGGCAGACCGGCCAGCCCCTCGTTCGCCGCCTGCTTGTCCGAACGCACCAAGGGCGGGGCAGCGACGGCAGCGGTGCCGAGCAAGACGAGCGCGACGCCCGCCACTGCCCAGTTCATACCCTTACCCTGCTGTTGGCGGCGGCCGAGCAGGACGAGGCCGACCGAGGTGGCGACAGCCAGCGCGATGCCAAGCGCGATACCGCCCGGTCCGAGCTGGCGCGACAGCAGCCACAGCAGCGCCAGCGCGGTCAATGCCATCGGCACGGCCATGATCCTGCGGAAAATGTTCATCCAGTTGCCCGGGCGCGGCATCAGGCGGCGCAGCGCCGACACCCATGCGATGGCGATGAACGGCGAGGCAAGACCAAGGCCGAGACCCGCGAAGATGGTCAAGGCCAGCGGCCAGGGCAGCAACAGCGCGGTGCCCATCGCCGCCGCCATGAACGGTCCGGAACAGGGCGTCGCGACGAAAGCTGCGAGCGCGCCGGTCCAGAACGCGCCGCTGGCGCCGCCTTGCCCGGCCTTGTCCTGCCCAACACTGATCGTGCCCAGCTCAAACGCGCCGGCCAGATTGAGCGTGATCGCCACCATGAGGATGAGCAGCAGCGCGATGACGCGCGGGTCCTGCAGCTGGAAAGCCCAGCCGACCTGCGTGCCGCCGGCGCGGATGGCCAGCATGAGCGCGCCGAGCGCAAGGCAGGTGAGCATCACACCGCCAGTGTAAGCGACGGCCTCGCGGCGCACCTGCCGTTCGTCGCCACCCGCCTTGGCAAGACTGATCGCCTTCAGGCTGAGGATCGGGAAGACGCAGGGCATGATGTTGAGGATTAGGCCGCCGAGAAGGGCGCCACCGAGCGCGAGGAGGATGCCGGCGAACGTCAGATCGGCTGCGGGCGCGGCGTCTCCCGCCCTGCCGACAACTTCACCTCCGGCAGGAACAGCCCCTGGCACAGCCTTGATCTTCAAGGCGATGTTCGGCGACACCGCCAGCACGCCGTCAAGCTCACCGGAGGTCGCGGCATCCTGCGGCATCTTGCTTTCGACGATCAGCATGTCGCCCGTCCGGCGCACGACCTGCGGCTCGGCGTAACGCAGCCGCTCCTTGCTGAGCGCGAAGAACCAGGGTTTGCCGACCGGGGCGGCCGCCGGGTAGGGCACGGCGATGGCGATGCGATCGCCGGTGACGGCATAATGCGCCTGGCTGTCGAGCGGCCTGGGAAGATTGGCGCGGAAACCGTCGAACCGGGCGCGATCGTCGGCGGTGAAGGCGCCGTCGCCGATCGTCAGCGTTGTTGAAATATCATCCTGCTCAGGCACACAGATGCTGTCCGTGCAGGCCAGCCAATGCGCCTTGCCGCGCACCGGCACGATCGTCCCCTTGGCAAGCCCGGCCGGAACCGCGACGTCGATCAGGATCGCATAGTCATGCTCATAGACATGGTTCATCAGCCCGGCGATCAGCAGCCGCTGCGGCACCGGGTGGCGAAACGCCCCCACCTTCACGCCGGGAGGCGTTTCCCAGTCGACGCTCATGCCGACGCCGGCATCGCCGGGGTTTTCCCAATAGCCGTGCCAGCCCTTCTCGGGTTTCATCGAGATCGCGAGCGTGATGGTCTGGCCCGCCTTCGGTGTTGCGGTCTCGGCGATCAGCGCGGCGCGGATATGCGGCGGCCCGGCGGGCAAGAAAGCCCCGCCGGCCTGCGCGCGCGCAGGGTCGTTCATCAGCAGCGCGCAAAGCAGTGCGACTGTCATCAAAAGGCCATTGAGCCAGCGCAAGGGAAAGTCCATGGGTCGGTCCATCGGCCGACCTTCTAGGCGCCCCCCGCGGCCTTCCCAAGGAGATTTTGATGAAGCGCAGTCTCGCTCGTCTGTTCACCCCTGCCCTGCTGGCTGCGGCGGCGCCCGCCCTCGCCCAGCCAGCCGCTCCGCCGGCGCCCGCGCAGACGCCGCCCAAGCTGATCGTGGTTATCTCGGTCGATCAATACTCGGCCGATCTCTTCGCGGAATATCGCACCTCCTACACCGGCGGTCTGGCGCGCCTGCAGCAGGGCGTGGTGTTCCCCAAGGGCTATCAGAGCCATGCGGCGACCGAGACCTGCCCCGGCCATTCGACCATCCTGACCGGCAATCGCCCCGGCCACACCGGCATCATCGCCAATGAGTGGATCGACCAGTCGGTGACGCGCGAGGACAAGACCGTCTATTGCGCCGAGGATCCGAGCGTGCCGGGCACCACATCGAGCAATTACACTGTCTCAAATATGCGCCTCAAGGTACCGACTTTGGGCACTTATATGAAGAATGCCAACCCGGCTTCCCGGGTGATCTCCATCTCCGGCAAGGATCGTGCGGCGGTCATGATGGGCGGCAAGGCGGTCGATCAGATCTGGTGGTGGGCCGGGCGTGGTTTCACCAGCTACAAGGGCACGCCGCTGACCCCGCTGGTGAGCCAGGTCAATATGGCAGTCGACAAGATGCTCGATGCCGACCGGCCGGCCATGGACCTGCCGGACTTCTGCAAGAGCGTGGATCGCGCGGTGCAGGTGACGCCCAATCTGGCCGTCGGCAACGGGCGTTTCGCGCGCAAGGGCGGCGACTTCAAGAATTTCCGCGCCTCGCCCGAATATGACGCGGCGGTGCTGGCACTCGGCAGCAAGCTGGTCGAGGAGCAGAAGCTCGGCAACGGGGGGGCGACCGATCTGCTGATCCTGGGCCTCTCGGCGAATGACTATATCGGCCATACCTATGGCACGCGCGGTGCGGAGATGTGCATCCAGCAGGCCAATCTCGACCAGAATCTCGGGCAGTTCTTCGACATGCTCGATGCCGCTGGCATCGACTACATGGTCGCGCTGACAGCCGACCATGGCGGCAACGACCTGCCCGAACGCGAACGCGAGCAGGCGATCACCGATGCCGAGCGCTCCGATCCGGCGTTGGCGCCCAGGCAGGCCAACATGATGCTGCAGGCCAAGACCAGCTTCAAGGGCGACCTGATTCTCGGTGGCGGCCCGTTCGGCGACTTCTATCTGGGCAAACAGCTCACCCCCGCGCAGAAGGCGACGGTACTCAAGGAAGCCGTGGCTTATTATCGCGCCAACCGGCAGGTGGCCGCCGTCTTCACCAAGGCGGAGCTGATCGCGGCGCCGGCGCCCGCCGGTCCGCCGGAAAGCTGGAGCCTGCTGACCGAGGCCAAGGCGAGCTTCGATCCCGAGCGCTCGGGCGACTTCCTCGTGCTGCTCAAGCCGCGGGTGACACCGATTTCCGATCCCGATGGCGGCTATGTCGCGACCCATGGCAGCCCATGGGACTATGACCGGCGCGTGCCGATTCTGTTCTGGCGCAAGGGCATGGCGCACATGGAACAGCCGCAGGGCGTCGAGACGGTGGACATTCTCCCGACCATCGCCGCACAGATCGGCCTCGCGCTGCCCAGGACCGGAATCGACGGCAAGTGCCTCGATCTCGATCCCGGCGCGGCGAGCAGTTGCCCGGCGAACTAGGGCTGGCTACACCTCTGCGTCTGACAAAAGACGCAGAGGAGAGAGAATGAGCGGCCAGGGCAAGATCGTGATCACCGGCGCGTCAGGCCAATATGGCCGCGCGGCGACGGACATGCTCATCGCGAAGGGCTTGACCGACCAGCTCATCCTCATCACCCGCTCCCCGAACAAACTGGCAGACCGCGCGGCCCAGGGCTGCGACGTGCGCTATGGCGACTATGACAAGCCAGAGACGCTGGCGGCGGCCGTGCAGGGCGCGCGCAAGATGCTGCTCATCTCCGGAACGCGCGTCGGCGCGCGCGTGGTCCAGCACAAGGCGGCGATCGATGCGGCGGCGGCAGCAGGCGTCGCGCATATCCTCTATACAAGCTTCATCGGCATCGACGATCCGGCCAATCCGGCGGAGGTGCGCCACGACCATATCGAGACCGAGAACGCCATGCGCGCCTCCGGCATGGCCTGGACCGCGCTGCGCGACGCGCATTATGCCGACGCGATGATCATCATGGCAGGCCCGGGCGTGATGCCGGGCGGGCAATGGTTCAGCAATGCCGGCGAAGGTCGCGAGGCGATGGTCTGGCGCGACGATTGCGTGGCCTGCGCGGTCGCCACGCTCACCACGGACGGGCACGAGAACAGGATCTACAACATTACCGGACCAGACTTGCAGACGTTCGGCGAGGTCGCGGCGCTGATCCAGGAGATTACCGGCTGTCCGCTCGTGCATATTCCGGTGGACGATGAGGCCCAATATGCCATCTTCGACGCGATGGGCATTCCGCGCCGGCCTGTCGACGACCAGTATGTCGGCGGCATCCCCTGGAACAGCGACGACATGGTCACCTTCGGCCGTGCGATCCGCGAGGGTTATCTGGAGATTTGCACAGACGATGTCGAGCGGCTGACCGGGCGCAAGGCGCGCTCCGTCCGTCAGATGATCGAGGAGAACAGGGACATGCTGATCGCGGCCGCCAAGGGTCCGACGCCGCAGCCGGCATGAGCGCCGCCCGGCGCGAGGTGCTGATCGGCGCGGTGCTGGCCGGGATCGCGGCCGGCGCCGAGCGCGCGCAGGCGTCAGCGCCGGTGCCGGAACATTATCGCACGGTCGAGCCGGCGGCGATGATTGCGGCGGCCAACGCGCTGATCGCCAGGGACATGTTCACCACCTTGATCACGGTCGATGCTGAGAACCGGCCGCGGGCGCGCACCGTGCTGGTCTCGGCACCCGACGAGGACTTCACGCTGTGGATGGCGACGCGGCCGGGCACGCGCAAGCTGGAGCAGATCGCCCATAATCATACCGCGACTCTGCACTTCGCGGACGATGCCAGCGCGGCCTATGCCAGCCTGATGGGCGAGGCGCGTATGGTGAGCGATCCCGCGCTGATCGCCAGCCGCAATCCCTACAAGGGCCAGGCGCTCAAGCAATTCTTCCCTGATTTCCCCCGCGATTTCGTGCTGCTCGCCTTCAGGCCGGCTTGGCTGGAAATCACGACGGCATCGATCCCGAGCACCACCGACACCTGGCGGCCGCAGGGCCTGACGATCGGCTGACTGATGCTCGGCGCGTCGTGCAATCGTTCCGCCGACCTTGCAGCCGACGGAACGACGCGCACGAGCGATGCCGAGCCAGGCGAAACGCCAGCGGCCCGGCCATCGTGGCAACCGGTAAGATCAGGGCTCAGCTATAGGGCGTGAGCGTCCGGCAGGCATAGAGCGGCGAGCGGACGGTCGGGCCGTCGATCACCTGCTTCTTCATGCTCACGCGAATCTTCTGCGCATCGATGGCGTTGTTGAAGACGACGCGCGTCCCGCCCGACTGCAGCGGCTCGATGACCGAAATGGGAATGGCCTGCTTCTCGCATAGATCGGTGACGGCCTGCGGAGAAGCGTCGATCATGACGGCGCGGCTCATGCGCGCACCGCAGCGTGGCTCTGGTAATGGCTGATCATCTGGCGTCGTCCCGTCTGGCAAGCGGGAGCGCGATGTCTCTCAGTCACGGCGACAGCTTGCGGGCTAGGTTCGCGGCGATGACGGGCCCTAGCATGGGATATCCGACTTGTCGTCGCAATTCGGCGCAGGCGCGGCAGAACTCCTCACTCCACAGGTAGCCAACGTCTGAAATGCGTGACGCGCAAGCATAGCGGCGCGATGGTCCCATCCTGGGCGTTCCATCGGTCATTGCCAAGATTCTGTTTTCCGCACATAGGCTGTGCGGCATGTCGCAGAGTGCCCAGCCTAAATTTGCCATTCAATCAGTTGTACCGGACCTTCCGGAACCTGCCGATTATCTACCTTGGCTCGAACGCATGCACCAAAGCGGTTACTACAGCAATTTCGGGCCGCTCTGTCGGGAATTCTCGCACCGCATGCTTGGGGAATTCGGCAGCGACGCGGAGGAATGTGTCCCCTGTGGCAGCGCAACGGCGGGTCTGTCTGCAGCGCTCGTCGCCTGTAAGGTCGAACGACCGGTGCTGATACCGGCTTTCACCTTTCCGGCGACCCTGAGCGCGGTTCGCGCTGCGGGCCTCGAAGCGATCGTGATGGACGTCGCATCTGATGACTGGGTCCCGCACCCAGACCAAGTCGACGAGGCGCTCACGATGAGCGGTGCCGGCGCGATTATCCTCGTTGCGCCGTTCGGTATCCGGTTCGATTTCTCCGTGCATATCGACGTATGCCGTCGGCATGGCGCCATTATCATTATCGATTGCGCGGCCGGCATGGGTGTGCCGCGCGTGAATTTTTGCGAGGCCGCCGATCTGTTCGAGGTATTTTCACTGCATGCGACCAAACCTTTCGGCGTTGGCGAAGGCGGCTTGGTCTTTTGCCATTCCTCCCGTCGGGACGCCGTGCAATCGGCCCTCAACTTCGCGCTATCGAGCTATCAAAGCGAGGCCGGACCGCACTGGGGTTTCAATGGCAAGATTTCCGAAATGCACATCGCCGTCGCGTTGGCGCAGTTGGAGCGCTATCGCGGCGTCATCGCGCGCCGACAGCTCTTCGCCAAAGCCTGTTTCGCGATGTTGACCCAGTTCTCGACGCTGGTGACGCCCGCCCAGGACAGTATCGCGCCATGGCAGATTTTTCCGGTCGCGATGCCTTCGGAACGCGCTGCGGATCTGTTCGTCGAGAATGCGGGCTCGGAGGGCATGGAAATCCGGCGATACTATCGACCAAGCCTGTCGCGGTGGCCGAGGGTCCGATTGGTCGGCGCATGTCCGATTTCGGAAGATCTTGCAGCAAGAATGGTCGCGCTACCCGTGCGCGGTTCAGCGACCGCTGTCGAGGCGCAGCCCATTCTCGACCGCCTCTCCAGCAGCTTGCGTTACACGCTGAACCGGATCGAATAGCCTATGGCGCCACATCTCGAGTTTCGCATTCCGATTTCCCCGACCGACGGCTTCTTCGCCCAGGTTCGGTTGTTCAATTTCGCACTGCGTCGGCTTGGTGGGCCCTATGCGGGTGCATGCCTTCGTGTCGTCATCGGTGATCATTGTGATCTCGATGCGGCCCGCCGCGCCAATCCGTGGAGCGAGTGCGATCATGTCATCTGGGACCGAGTCCCCGATGCGATGTTCGAAGAAGCAGATATATGGGGCACGGCTAACTGGCGCCTGAGCATACCGGCGGGCGATGCGGACATCGTGATCCTTTCGGACGCTGACACAGTGATGCTCCGGGATATTGATCCGCTGTTCGACGATCTTGCGCGGGATGAACCGATGCTCCTGGGTCACATGGCGCACTATCCACCGCCAATCAATCGCGATGATATCCCAGGGGGGCTGGAGTTCTGGCCCGCGATTTTCGATAGGTATGGCGCTCCGCTGGGCGAGCGGCTGCATCGCTATTCAATGGATGTCGATGGATCTCTCCCACTCGCGCCTGCCTATTTCAACCTCGGCTTTGTCGCGATGAACCGGCTGGCGCTCGAACCGCTGGGCCTTGACATCCACTGGACTGACGCTTGGCTCAAGCGCCGCACCGGTAGCCACATGCGATGCCAGATCGCGCTCCCGTTGATTGCCCATCGGCGTGGCTTAACGATCAAGTGTATTGACGCAGCCTACAATAGCGCGAACGATCCGATCCACTATGCACATAACAACCTGGCTCCCGGCGAAATCAGGGTCCTGCACTATCTCAGGGAAACCGAACTGGATCGTCGGACCTTCCTGCTCCCGTCACACATCGACGCGTTCCTAGCCAGGGACATGACCGTATCGGCTAATCGGGATCTCCAGCAACTCGTTCGGCTTTATCGTGAAACCCTCTGATCGCCATGACTGACCACAACGCCGCTTACCTTGATGCCGATGCCATTGGACGGCTGGGCTTTGCCGAGGTCGGGGACGATGTGCGCATTCACGCCACTGCCGTTGTGGCGAACTGCGAAGCGATATCGATTGGCTCGAACGTGCGGATCGACGCCTTCACGGTCCTGTCCGCAGGCACGTCCATAACGATCGCAGACCATGTCCACATTGGTTCCCATTGCTCGCTCGTTGGAAGCGAGGCAATCGAGATCGCGGATTTCTGTGGTATCTCGCACGGCACTCGCATTTTCTCGGCTTCGGACGACTATAGTGGCCATGCCCTGACTGGGCCGACGGTGCCGGCGGAGTTTCGACAGATTACGAGCGGTCCGGTGCGCCTGGGACGACATGTGATTATCGGCAGCAACACGATCGTCCTGCCCGCCGTCGACATTGGCGAGGGAGCTGCCATCGGGGCGATGTCCCTGGTGACCAAATCGCTTCAAGGCTGGACCGTTTACGCAGGTTGCCCGGCCATCGCCATCGGCACACGCAGCAAAGCCTTGCTCGAGAAAGCGGAAGCTTTTCGTAAATCGTCTTGGGCGACATGACGCCGGCCGCTGCCCAAAGCCGCATGCGCTGGCCGACGGCCCAACATCCTCAGGTCAACGCATAATAGCGCACGAAATTGCCGTCCGGCTTGCGCTCGCCGACGCCGATGAAGACGTGGCGGGTCATCCAGTCATATTTGCCCTTGCTGGTCTCGAAGGTGGGCTGGGCGCGCAGATAATAATCCTCGTGCGCCACGGGATCGCCGCCCTCAAAGGCCCAGGCGCGCAGGCGCTGCATCGAGTCCGGCTTGCGGCCCCAAAGATAGCCCTTGTTCTGCATGTAGATAATCTCGCCATCGTCGGTCTCGAGCAGGTAGCGCGCATCGAAGACGGCAGTGTCATCGTCGCGGAAATGGGCATAGTCGCCGCCGCTGTTGGGGACGGCCTTGCCGCGAAGGCGCGGGCCTTCGAAATGCCCTTGATCGACCAGAACCGCCGAGCGGAAGCCGCCGTTATGGACGTTAGGTATGGCGAAGACGCGGGTGAACATGAGCCGGCACTCGAAGGCGAAGTCGAGGACGGGATTGTCGAGGGTGGAATAACGGGCGTCGGTCATGGGTCGGCGCTTCCTCAATAGTTGGAAAGAATTGTCAATCCGGGCGTGTCGAGGGGCAAGCCGCGCTTCTGTTTTTCGAGCTCCTCGGCGCGGGTCTTGGCTTGCAGGTCGATGAGATAGGCGTGGACAGCCTCCACCTCCTTCTCGCTCAGCCGGTCATCCCAGAGTGGCATGCCGTTAGGAGTGAGCAACCCGCCGAGCACGATCTGCTTGAAGGCGACGTGGGTGCCCTCGCTCATCCGGCGCAAGTCCGGCGTGATCGAGCGCGGCTGGTTGCTGTGACACAGGCCGCAATTGCCGAAGAAGATGCCCATGCCCTGCGCGATTGTCGCCGGGGTCACCCCGGCCGCCTGCTTCGGCGCTTCCGGCGCGACCTCCAGCGGCGGCAGTGCGGGCGGTAACGGCACGGCGCCACCACCCAGCTTGAAGACGAGGAGGCGGCCCTGGTTGCCACGCTTATAGGCCGCGGAATAAGGCGGAACATAAGGATAGCCGCCACCGCCCCACGCCGCCATCACCGCGACATATTGGATGCCATCAACGCGATAGGTCATCGGTGCAGCAAGGATCGAGCTGCCGGTGGCGATGTCCTTGAGCAGCTTGCCGGTCTTCTTGTCGAACGCGCGGAAGTGACCGTCGACACCGCCCTGAAAGACGAGACCGCCCGCCGTCGCCAACGCGCCGCCGCGATCCTGCCAGCCGGCCATCTTGCGCGCCCAGACGGTCCTGCCGGTCAGCGGATCAATCGCGCGCAACTCGGTGCTGCCGGGATTCTGCTTCACCCACGCCATTTCCGGTCGCGCGGCGATCGCATCGCGCAGCGGCGGCGGCAAGGTCGGCAGGACCGCCTGGAGGTCTGAGGTGAACAGCAGGGACGCATCATTATTCAGTGCCTTGCGCGCATGCGGCTTCTGGCCCGGTGTCATGTAGATAGCATTGCCCAGATCCTGCACCGTGCCGATGTAAAGACCGCTCTGCGGATCATAGGCGGCCGGGTGCCAGTTGCGTGCGCCCGGCGAGCTCGGAAAGACGATCTTAGGGCCGCTGGTATAGTCCGAATGTTCAGGCGTCAGGCGTGGGCGGCCCGTCTTCATATCGACGCCGTTCGCCCAGTTCATCCGCACGAGCGCATTGGCGCGCAGCAGCTTGCCGTCGCGCCGGTCGAGCACATACAGGAAGCCGTTCTTGGGCGCGTGGAGGATGACCGGGCGTTCCTCGCCATCGACCTTAAGGCGGGTCAGGATCATCGGCTGGGTCGAGGTGAAATCCCAATTGTCGCCCGGTGTTTCCTGATAATGCCATTTAAGGCGGCCGGTCTTCGCGTCGAGCGCGACGATCGAGCCGATGTAGAGGTTGTCGCCGCCCTTGGGGCTGCCCTTGGAGACGGCATAGGGGCCGCCATTGCCGGTGCCGACCAGCACCAGACCGGTCTCGGGATCATAGTTGATAGCATCCCAGGGTGTGCCGCCGCCGCCGACATCCCAGCGGCTGTTGGGATCCCAGGTCTTGAGCGCGGCATCGAGATCGGGGCTTTCCTGCGGGCCGAGCTTCGGGTCGCGCGGCACGGTGAAGAAGCGCCATTTGAGCTCACCCGTCTCCAGATCGAAAGCGCTGACGCAGCCGCGGGTGTCATATTCAGCGCCGGCGTTACCAATGATGACAACATCGCTGGCAACTTCGGGCGCGCCGGTACTGCTGTCGCCCTTGCGGCGATCGACGACGGTATCGGCCTTCCAGACGACCGCGCCGCTCTTCTGATCCAGCGCGTACATCCAGCCGTCCAGCGCGGTCACATAGACCTTGCCCCGCGCCACGGCGACGCCGCGATTGACCATGTCGCAACAGACGGTGCGGTTGACCTGCATGTCGACCTGCGGCTCGAACGCCCACAGCGCCTTGCCCGTCGCGGCCTCAAAGGCATAGACACGGCCCGCGACGCCGCTGGTGTACATCACCCCGTCGATGACGACAGGGGTCGCTTCCAGGCCACGATTGGTGCCGAGATCGGCCGACCAGGCGAGGCCGAGCTTGCCGACCGTCTCGCGATTGATATCGGTGAGCGTCGAGTAATGCGACTTGCCGACGTCGCCGCCCGGCGTCACCCAATTGTCGGCAGCGAGCGGACCGATGCCCGATCCACCGCTCCCCTGCCCCGAGCAACCCGCGAGCGCCAGCAGACACAGCGCTCCCCACAGTCTCGTCATGCCCTCGGCGCCTCTCTCCGTCACCCTCGTTGACTCTGTCCTTGCGGCCAAACGCCGCGGAAAACAAGGCTCCCATCGACGAAAACGGCGCCGGGATCAGTTCCCGGCGCCGTTATATCGCTTGTGGCTGTCGACGCGATCAGTGCGCGTTGACGGCCTCGTCCATCAGCATGACCTTGGATT
This sequence comes from Sphingobium nicotianae, assembly GCF_018603885.1. Classification (GTDB taxonomy): domain Bacteria; phylum Pseudomonadota; class Alphaproteobacteria; order Sphingomonadales; family Sphingomonadaceae; genus Sphingobium; species Sphingobium nicotianae. Next base: position 84,208 of record NZ_JAHGAW010000009.1, on the reverse strand, counting down.
CGAGATAGGCCATCAGGCCGATGTCCCCGCCTTCGCGGCCGATGCCGGACTGCTTGTAGCCGCCGAACTGCAGGTTCCAGTCAGCCTTGAGGCCGTTCTGGGCGATGCCGCCGGTGCGGACCTGACGGGCGATGTCGAAGGCCGCCTGCGGATCCTTGGTCAGCACCGAGCCGGAGAGGCCGTAGTTGGAGTCGTTGGCGACCTGGATCGCCTCTTCCTCGCTGTCCACCGGGATGATGCTGAGCACCGGGCCGAAGATCTCCTCCTGGGCGATGCGCGACTTGTTGTCGACATTCTTGAACAGGGTCGGCTCGATGAAATAGCCCTGATTGAGATGGGTGGGGCGACCGCCGCCGGTGACGAGATCGGCCGTCTTCTTGCCTTCCTCGATATACATTTCGACGCGCTCGAGCTGGCGCTTCATGGCGAGCGGGCCGAGCTGCGTCTCCGGATCGTCGGAATAGCCGATCTTGACCTTCTGCATCTCGGCGGCGATCGCGTCGGCAATCTCGTCCTGACGCTCGCGCGGGACGATCAGGCGGCTGAGCATCGCGCAGACCTGACCCGACAGCAGCGAGATGGTGCGGGTCATGAGCTTGGCCGTCTCCTCGGTCGAGAAGTCGTCGCGCACGATGGCCGCCGACTTGCCGCCCAGCTCCAGCGTGTAGCGGCCGATGCGCGAGCCCATGACGCTGGCGATGCGCTTGCCGGCCGCGGTCGAACCGGTGAAGCTCACCTTGTCGACGCCGGGATTGTTGACCATGTGATCGGCCGCCTCGCGATGACCGCAGACCAGATTGACGACGCCCGCCGGCACACCCGCGACTTCGCAAGCCTCGGCGATCAGATAAGCCTCGAGCGGCGTCTCCGGCGAGGGCTTCATGATGACCGTGCAGCCCGTGATGAGCGCGCAGGCGACCTTGGAGCCCATCAGGGCGAAAGGCGCATTCCACGGCGCGATCGCGGCGACGACACCGACCGGCTCATAGACGATGTAGGCGGCGCCGGCGACCTGGGTCTCGCGCTGCTGCACATACTCGAACTTATTGCCGACCTCGCGCATCATCTCGAACTGACGCACGCCCTGCGCGGCCATGCCTGGTGCGCCCGCGGCGAGGCCGCCCATCTGCGCGGTCCAGGCCTTGGCGGCTTCCGGCTCGCGGGTGCGCAGGTGCGCGGCGATCTTCTCCATGATCGCATTGCGCTCGGCGACACTCATCCGCGGCCAGGGGCCGCGATCGAACGCTTCGCGCGCGGCGGCAACGGCGGCATCCATGTCCACTTCGTCCGCCTCGGCGACGGCACCGACGACCTGCTCGGTATTGGGCGAGACCAGCTCGATCATGCGGCCGCTATGCGGGGCGCGCCATTCGCCATTGATCCAGACCTTGTCCGGATTCTTCACGAAAACGCCATCGGGGTTCAAACCTGCCTGCGCCATGCTCACTCTCCTATCAGGGACGATCCCGCGGCAGCCGGTCTGGCTTGTCGCTGGGTCAGGCCTCGGGGGACTGAGGCCGATATTCGACGATTGTCATGCTAGCCATCGCAACCGGAGTCGGGCAAGTGCAAACATGGCTTCTGCCGTGAATAAGATGACTTTGGCAATTCCCCGATCGGCCATCGCGACGGGTTCATGCAAGGCGCCAACAGGACAGGTCCCGCCGGCCGGCCGGAGGATCGCGGCAATCGCAGAGCCCCCGCTCATGCGTGATCGTGCGGGGTGGCCTGACCGAAAAACGACAGTCCCCGGGGCACGATCGACCCAAGCGGACCGCCAGGTCGGTGGGAAAACGACATGCGAGACCTGAAGGGGAGGAATGAAATGGTTGGATTTCACAACCATATTGACTCCGTCCTCGCTCGCGGTTCAGACAGGCGGACGGCTTAGTCAAATGTGGCCGCTGGATGCCTCCCCGCTTTGGAGGCCGAAGGCGGCGACGCGCCGAGAGAGGAACCATCCATGATCACCGTCAATCGCCTGCACCCTTTGTTCTTCGCGGAGATCGTCGGCGCGGATCTCACGGCGGAACCGACCGAGGCGCTGCGCGCAACGGTGCAGCAGGCGATGGACGAGCATGGCGTCTGCGTCGTGCGCCAGGGGCCGATCAGCGATGAGCAACAGATCCGCTTCGCGCGCCTGTTCGGTCCATTGGAGCTTCCGCCCGGCTATGGCACGCGCCCGCGCGGCCGCATGGCGCCGGAGCTCTTCTTCGCCGGCAATCTCGACCTTGAGGGCAATATCAAGCCGCTGACGCCGGCCAATCAGAATATCGCCAAGGGCGCCGAGCGCTTCCATGCCGACAGCTCGTTCAATCCGCTGCCGTCCAAATGGTCGATGCTGCGGGGCGTCGAGTGCCCGCCGCCGGAGATTGGGGGGGACACGCTCTTCGTCGATCTGCGCGTCGGCTACGCGCATCTGCCGCAAGCGCTGAAGGACAAGATCGAGGGGCGCATGGGCATTCACGACTTCTGGAAGGGCCGTGAATATGCGGGCCTGGAGGTCAATGACGAGATGCGCGCCAACATGCCGATGCCGCCGGTGCTGCATCCGCTGGTCCGCGTCTCTGGCGACGGGCGCAAGGCTGTGTTCGTGGGCGGGCATTGCGTGGGCGTGGAGGGGATGAGCGAAGAGGAAGGCCATGCGCTGGTCGAGGAGATTTACGACCACGTCACCCAGCCGCAGTTCGTCCACCGCCATCACTGGACGCAGGGCGACATCGTGATCTGGGACAATCGCTTCGCGCTGCACGCCGCGACCCCGCTCAACACCGACCAGCATCGCCGCGACATGCGCCGCGCCACGATCAACGAGAGCGGCGACGAGATCGACACCTACGAATATCGTCGCCGCCAGAATGAAGCGGCGGCCTGAACCGTCATTCGCGTGGCAGATAATCCTGCGCCATCGCGGCCTCGATCGCGGCATGGCGCGCCTTCACCGAGTCAATGAACGCCGGGTGGGTGATGACGTACAGCTTGTTCTCGCGGATCGCATGGACGGTCTGGCGGCCGACCAGCAGCGGATCGAGCCAGTAGTTCGCGCCGCCCGGATTGGCCGGCAGGGCGCCATGCGGATTGTCGCGCGCGCGGAAGGGGCTGTCGACCTGAAATTCGGCCGGGCGGAACAGCTCCGTCTCGGCAATGTTGGTGGAGACCGGGCCGGGGCAGACGACAGTCGTGCCGATGTCGAGCCCCTTCTCCTCCAGCTCGACGCGCAGATGCTCGGTGAGCGAGATGACCGCGGCCTTGGTCGGCGCATAGATGCCGCGGGTCAGCCGCGCGCTCATGATGCCGCCCTCGGACGCCGTGTTGACGATATGCCCGCCCATGCCATGCGCCTTGATGCGCGGGATGCCGGCGACGAGGCCGTTGGCGACGCCGATGAGGTTGACGCCCACGCCCCAGTCCCAATCGGCATGGGTCGCCTCGTCGACGGGGCCGGCAATGCCGACGCCGGCATTGTTGACCAGAATCTGAAGCGGGCCAAGCTTGGCCTCCGTCTCGTCGAGCGCGGCGGCATAGCCGGGGCGATCCGTGACATCGAGCCTGAGCGCGAGGAAGCGATCCGCCCAGCCCTCCCGCGCCGCGACGTCCGCCGCCTCGGCGAGCCGGTCGCCGTTCAGATCGCACACCGCGACCCTGGCGCCCGCCTCCGCCAGCGCACGCGCGATGCCGAGGCCGATCCCGCCGGCGCCGCCTGTGACGAAGGCGACAGCGCCCGAGATGCTCTTCATACCCTGTTCTCCCCGACCTGACTCAATGGGCGGCTGCGTTTCACTGGAATTTGTGCGATGTCAATAAAGGAATCGGAGTTCATAATGTCGATCGATCTCTATCATGGTGAACCGGCATCAAATAGCCTCAAGGTTCTCCAAGCGATCCATGAAAAAGGCATTTCATTCAATAGTCACTATATAAATCTGACGAAATTCGAGCAGAATGACGCGGATTATCTGAAGATCAATCCAGCAGGACAGGTACCAGCACTTGTTCACGATGGGCGCGTTCTTACCGAATCGACGGTCATCAACGAATATATCGACACCGTGTTCGATGGCCCCGCCCTCAAGCCCGATGACCCCTATGACCAGCACCTGATGCGCGTCTGGACGAAATATGTGGACGAAGTGTTTCGCCCGTCCCTCTCCTTCCTGGCCTGGCACGCGCTGATCCCCGGCCTGGCCAAGTCGCTGCCGGAGGGCGCGTTCGAGGAGCGGCTGGCGCGCATCCCGCTCAGGGAAAAGCGCGAAAAATGGGCGCTCGCGGCCAGTGGCGGGTTCACCGAGCGCGAACTGGACGGCTGGCGGCACAATCTCGCCGAGGTGACGGACCGCGTGGAAGCGGCGCTGACCGGACATGACTGGCTGGTTGCCGACCAGTTCAGCCTCGCCGACATTGCCGTCTTCGCAATGGCGGTCGGCATGCCGCGCGGCCATGCCCATCTCTGGAATGCCGAGCGCACGCCCAGGGCAATGGCGTGGCTGGAGCGGATGCGCGCCCGGCCCGGCGTCGCGGCAGCGCTGGCGATGCCCAATCATACGCGGTTCGTGCCGGAAGAGGCATAGCAGGCGCTTGTGTTCCTTCTAGATTCCCGCGAACGCGGGAAGCTAGAAGGCCGGCAGAGCGCCATTGCGCCCCTGGATTGCCTTCGGCGAACTGGCGTTTCCCGCGTTCGCGGGAATGACGAGGAGAGGTTTACGGACGGATCGGCAGGCCTCGACTAGGCCCCGAGCACGCAGCCGGAATAGCCGGGCAAGGCGCCCTGCCCTGCCCCGCCCACACTCATCAGCGGCATGGCCTTCGCGCTCGCGCCCTTCGGCCAGTCCGCCGCCTCGGCGCCGAGATTGAACAGGCCGATCACGCGTTCGTCCTTGTGGCGGCGCTCGAACATCAGAACCTGCTCGCCAACGCGGCGGAATTTGAGCGTGCCCCAGCGCAGCGCGGGATGCGCCTTGCGGAAGGCGAGCAATGCGCGCGTCAGGTGGAGCAGCGAGCCCTCGTCCTTCTCCTGCACGTCGACGGCCAGCGCGGCATGGTCCGGGCCGAGGGGGAGCCAGGGCTTCGCCGTCGAGAAGCCGTCATATCTGCCCTTGCGGGTCCAGGGCATCGGGGTGCGGGCGCCGTCGCGGCTGAGCGTCAGCGGCCAGTTGGCGATGGCCTCGGGATCGCGCAGATCCTCGAAGGCGATGTCGACCTGGGTCAGGCCCAGCTCCTCGCCCTGATAGAGGAAGATGTTGCCGCGCAGGCAGAGCAGGAGGAGCATCTTCATCGCGGCAAACTTTGCGCGCGTTGCAGCGTCCGCATCGGCCGGCAGCCAGCGCGAGATGGCGCGGGGCGCGTCGTGATTCTCGAAGGCCCAGCTCGGCCAGCCGGTGCCCGGCTTGTCGGGCCACTGGCCGATCGCCGCCTCGATCACCGCCGGGGTCAGCGCCGGCGCGTAGAGGAAATCGAAGCCGTAGCTGGTGTTGAGGCGCGTGTGGCCGCTCGTATAGAGCTTCATTTCGCGCACCGCATCCTCGCCGCCGATCTCGGCGACGGTGAAGCGGCCGTCATAGTCCGCGAGCAGCGCGCCGATGCGCTCGATGAATTTCGGGATGTCCCTGTGCCCCTGATTATGCAGGCGGCGCTGATAGTCGAACGGGCGCGTCGGCGGCTGGGAGAATTTGGTCTGCGGCGGATTGTCGCGCAGGCGCTTGCTCTGCATCAGGAAGTTGAGCGCATCCAGCCGGAAACCGTCGACCCCGCGATCCAGCCAGAAGCGCGCCACGTCCAGCAGCGCCTGCTGCACGGCCGGATTGTGGCCGTTGAGCTGGGGCTGCTCCTTGAGGAAATTGTGGCAATAATATTGGCGGCGACGGGCGTCCCAGGTCCAGGCCGGGCCGCTGAACACGCTCTGCCAGTTGTTGGGCGGCGAGCCGTCCGGCCTGGGATCGGCCCAGAGGTAGAAATCGCCATAGGGACCGGCGCGATCGTTACGGCTGGCGACGAACCAGGGATGCTTGTCCGACGTATGGGCATAGACCTGATCGATGATGACCTTGAGGCCGAGCGCGTGGGCGCGGGCGACGAGGGCATCGAAATCGGCGAGCGTGCCGAAGATCGGATCGACATCGCGATAGTCCGCCACGTCATAACCGAAATCGGCCATCGGCGAGGTGAAGAAGGGCGAGAGCCAGATGGCGTCGACACCGAGGCTCGCGACATGATCCAGATGCGCGGTGATGCCGGGCAGATCGCCGATGCCGTCGCCGTTGGAATCGGCGAAGCTGCGCGGATAGATCTGGTAGATCACCGCGCCCTGCCACCAGGGCTGGTCGGCGGGATCGCGCTGGCTGACCGGGAGGCTGGCGGGACTTTTGTGCGTCATGGCGACAGACTGCATGGCTTTGCGGCGGGGCGCAATGCGGGAGCGAACTCTCTGCGACTTCGCGCGTATCGGGCAGGGAGATTTCCGAAACGTCCCGCATAAGATGCGTGACGCACTCCGGCTTTCGTGGGATGATTGAGCGGCCTGGGTGAGAGGATGATCCGATGAGCAAGCCGCCCGTGGCCCGAGACAAGTTCGAACCCGTGACGCTCGATCATGGCGTGACGTCCGATCCCGTGTTCGGCGCGTGGCTGGTGGATGCGGGCGCGGCGGCCAGGGGCAGGCTTCGCGCGTCCCGGCCCACCCAGTTGCAGGCGATCGACGACAAGCCGGGGCTGACGTTGTTGGCTGGCGCATCCGGCACAGGCAGGACGCTGGCGGCGCAGAGCATCGCGCGGAGGCTCGGGCGACCGGTCTACCGGATCGATCTCGCAAGCATCGCCTCCAAATATATCGGCGAAACGGAGAAAGCGCTCGACCGGCTCTTCGATGCGACGCAAGCGCAGTCCGCCATCCTGTTGTTGGACGAGGCCGATGCGCTGTTCGGAAAGCGGAGCGAGGTGCGCGACGCGCATGACCGCTATGCCAATATAGAGGTGAGCTATCTGCTCCAGCGCCTCGAAGCTTATCAGGGCGTCGTCATTCTCGCGGCCAACGCCCGCGCCAATCTCGACCCCGCGTTTCTGCGTCGCTTGCGCCATAACATCGATTTTCCGTCCTCCTGATGCGACCACCGAAACAAGCGACTTCCGTTTTTCTGCTACCCCTCTAAGGACCAGACAAAGTCATCGAGGGAGAGAGGGATGCGGTTCAGGGACAAGGTGGTGCTCGTGATGGGCGGGAACAGCGGGATCGGCCGCGCGTCGGCGGAGGCCTTCGCCGCCGAGGGCGCGCATGTGTTCCTGACCGGGCGCGACCAGAAGACCATCGACGAGACGGTCGCCGCGATCCCGGGCGCGCGCGGCTTCCGCGCCGACATTGCCGACATCGACAGCGCCACCCCCGCCCTCGACGCGATCAGGGCGGCGCATGGGCGGATCGACGTGCTGTTCGTCAATGCCGGGATCGGCGCGTTCGTTCCGGTGCCGGAGGTGACGCCGCAGCAGTGGGACGAGATCCACAACGTCAATCTGCGCGGCTGCTTCTTCGCCGTGCAACGGGCCCTGCCGCTGATGGGCAAAGGCGGATCGATCGTCCTCACCGGATCGATCGGCTCGGTCGCCGCCGTGCCGGGCAATGTGATCTATGCCGCCTCCAAGGCCGGCCTGCGCGCGGTGGCGCGGACGCTGGCGGTCGAGCTCGTCGAGCAGGGCATCCGCGTCAACATGGTCAGCCCCGGCCCCACCGAGACGCCGATCATCAACCGCAGCGGATTGCCGCCCGAGGGCGTGGCCGGGCTGCGCAGCCTGATGACGCAGGCGGTGCCGATGAAGCGCATGGGCACGCCGGAGGAGATCGCCAAGCCGGTGCTTTTCCTGGCGTCCGACGATGCGAGCTTCATCACCGGCATCGATCTGTATGTCGATGGCGGGTGCGTGGAACTTTAGGCTCTTCCCCGACCCAATTCCCTTCCCTCCGTTCGCCCTGAGTAGGGGCTGAGCGAAGTCGAAGACCCGTATCGAAGGGTCAGCGCGACATTCCCGTCCTTCGATACGCCATTTCGATGCGCTGCTGCGCAGCTACTCAATGGCTACTCAGGACGAACGGGGCGCTGGAAGCCGTTCAAACCGACAGCTCGATATGCGGGCGCGGCGGCGGGCCGATGGGCGCACCTTCGGCCAGCGCCTTGCCCCAGCGGCCGAGCTTCCTCAGCAGGAACTGGCCGAAATGCCAGGCGCCGAGGTTCGACTGCGCATTGATATGGCCGACCGAGCCGGCATCGGCGAAACGGCTGCCCCAGAATTGCGCGAGGCGGCGGGCGCGATGGAACTGGATATAGGGATCGTCATGGCTGGCGACGACGATCGACGGGAAAGGCAGCGGCGCCTTGGGCGTCGGCCCGAACGGCTTGAGGCGAGCATCCATCGGCGCCACGTCGACTTCCGGCGGCGCCACGAGCAGGGCGCCGAGCACCGGATCGCCAAAGGCGGGCTGCTCCATCGCCGCCCACCAGGCGACGGCGTGGCAACCGAGGCTGTGGGCGACCAGGATCACGGGGCGGCCGGCATCGCGAATGGCGAGATTGAGTTTGTTGACCCAGGCGTTGCGACGCGGCGCGTCCCAGCTTTCGAGATCGGCGCGGGCGCAACCCTCCAGATCGCGCTCCCAGATGCTCTGCCAGTGGGTGGGGCCGCTGTTGCACAGGCCCGGCACGGTCAGGATGAGCGGGCGTTGCGTCGGGCTTCCGAGCATGTCGGTCATGGTCAGTCTCCGTGCTGAAGGGATGGGACCAGTCGGCTCGGCATACGTTCCGATCTCCATGACAGACATAATCTCTACTGCTTCAATTGACAAGTTCGATATGGCGTTCTAGCTGCACGACTTGTGCAGAATTTTCGGGGCGGCAAGCCCGCATGTCGCAGCCATGGCGGCGACTCGTCAGGTCCCGGTTGCCCCTCGGGCCAATGCTGCTCATAAGAATCGCGACCGGCGGCAGACCGGACCGATTCCAGGACAAGGATGAACGGATGCGCGCAGTCGGACTCTTCACGCATGGCGGCCCCGAGGTGCTCGAGGTCACTGGTCTGCCCGAGGTGCATGCCGGCCCCGGTCAGGTGCGGATCCGCGTCCACGCGGCGACGGTCAACCCGACCGATGTCGGCACGCGCAACGGCACCCGCGCCGAAATGCATAAGGCCGATCCGCCGCCTTATGTGCCGGGCATGGAAGTGGCCGGGATCATCGACGAGGTGGGCAGCGACGTGCCCGGGCGGCTGGCGCTCGGCGACGCCGTGCTCGCCATCGTGGTGCCCAAGGGCAGCCATGGCGGCTATCGCGAGCAGATCGTGCTCGATGCCCGCTCGGTCGTGCGCGCGCCGGCGGGCAAGAGCCATGCCGAAGCGGCGACGCTGCCGATGAACGGGCTGACCGCGCGCCGCTCGCTCGACCTGCTGGCGCTGTCGCCGGGCCAGGTGCTGGCGGTGACCGGCGCGGCCGGCGCCTATGGCGGCTATGTCATCCAGCTCGCCAAGGCCGAGGGGCTGACGGTGATCGCCGATGCGTCCGAGGCGGACGAGGCGCTGGTCAGGTCGCTCGGCGCCGACATCGTGGTGCGGCGGGGCGACGATGTCGCGGCGCGCTTCCGCGCGCATTTCCCCGATGGCGTGGACGGGCTGGCAGACGGCGCGGTGCTGAACGCCAGGGCAATCCCGGCGGTGCGGGACGGCGGCACCTTCACCTCCGTGCGCGGCTTCCTGGGCGAGCCGCAGCGGGACATCGCCTTCACCGCGACGCTGGTGCGCGCCTATGCCGAGGAATGGGAGAAGCTGGAGCAGCTCGTCCGGCAGGTCGAGGACGGCACCCTCACGCTGCGCGTGGCGCAGGTCTATCCGCCGGAGCAGGCACCCGAAGCACATCGGCGACTGGAGGCCGGCGGCACGAGAGGGCGGCTGCTGATCGGCTTCTGACGTGCCGGAAACCCCGAGCGAACCACGGTGGTGCCATGGCTCGCATCGCGGTCAGCTCATTTCGGGCATTTGATGAACTTGCCCTTGGCGTCCTTGCACGGCCCCTTCTTCACGGGCGCGGGCTTGACGCATTTGGTGAACTTGCCTTTCGCATCCTTGCAGGGAGCAGCGAGCGTCGGCGCGGCGGCGCACAGGGACAGCAGAGCGAAAGCGGACAGCAATTTGCGCATGGACATCCTCCTGTTTCGGGGAATGCCAGTGGTGCGCCTCATTTCCTGAACGGGAAAGAAACAATTGCTCAGAAAAGCCGCGTCAGCATGTAGAACAAGGCGCCGACCGCCGCCGAGGCCGGGATGGTGATCACCCAGGCGACGACCACGCTCTGCGCCACCCCCCAACGCACCGCCGAGGCCCGGCGAGCGACGCCCGAGCCGATCACGCAGCCGGTGATGGTATGGGTGGTCGAGACGGGAATACCGAGCAGCGAGGCGCCGAACAGGATCACCGATCCGCCCGCCGAGGCGCTGAAGCCCTGATGCTGCGAGAGCTTGGTGATGCGCGATCCCATCGTCTCGATGATCTTCCAGCCGCCGGTCATCGTGCCGAGCGCGATGGCGATGTAGCAGGCGATCGCCACCCAGTGCGGCACATGGAAGTCTCCGGAGAGATAGCCGGTCGAATAAAGCAGCACGGTGATGATCCCCATCGTCTTCTGCGCGTCGTTGAGGCCGTGGCTGAGTGAGTAAGCCGCCGAGGACAGGAGATGGAGCGCGCGGAAGCTGCTGTCCGCCCCGCGCGCGCCGGCGCCGCGAAACGCCCAGCTCGTGCCCAGCATGATCAGCATGGAGAGCATCATGCCGAGCGTGGGCGAGAGGACGATGGCGATCAGCGTCTTGTTGAGACCACCCCACTCGATGCCGGTCATGCCGGCATGGGCAACGCCCGAGCCGATCAGGCCGCCGACCAGCGCGTGGCTGGAGGACGACGGGATGCCCTTGAGCCAGGTCACGACATTCCAGAACATCGCGCCGACCAGCGCGCCGAAGATGACGGCGGGCGTCACCAGCTCCTTGTGGATGAGGCCGGCGCCGACCGTCTCGGCGACCTTATGCAGGCTGGGGATGGCGAGCGTGAGGAAATAGGCCGCGAAATTGAAGAAGGCCGCGAAGCCGACCGCCGCGACCGGGCCGAGCAGGCGCGTGGCGACGACGGTCGCGATGGAATTGGCGGCATCGTGCAGGCCGTTCAGGAAATCGAAGGCGAGCGCGACGGCGATGAGGCCGATCAGCAGCGGGAGGGCGAGCTCATGCATGGCTGCTCTCCGCGCGACGAGAAAACGGCATTTTAATGGGAGAGGTCAAACTCACGCCTGATCGATCACGATGCCGTCAATCTCGTTCGCGACGTCTTCCAGCGCGTCGGTGATACGCTCGAGATGATTGAAGATCTCGCGCTTGACGACGAAGCCCATCGGATCGGCCGGCCCATGCGTGCGGAAGGCGGCCTTGAGGCCGGCCGCGTGGATATTGTCCGCCTGCCCTTCCATGCGCACCAGCCGCTCGGTGAGCTCGTGCAGGCGCTTGGCGTTGCGGCCGACGTCGCGCAGCAAGGGAATCGCCTCGGAAAGAACACGCGTCGCATCGACGATCAAGGCGGCCATGTCCTTCATGTCCTGATCGAATTCGGTGACGTCATAGAGATCGATCGCGCGCACCGCCGCCTGCATCTCGTCGATCGCATCGTCCATCGAACTGATCAGGCTGATGATCGCGCTGCGATCGAACGGGGTGAGGAAGGTCACGCGCACCTCGTTCAGCACGTGGCGGATGATCTCGTCGGCATCATTCTCGCGCTCGATGACCTCGCGGATATGATCGGCGCGGTTCTCGCCGTCGTGGAGCAGGCGGCTGAGCGCGGCGCCACCCGCGACGATGGTCCGCACATGCGCCTCGAACAGCTCGAAGAAATTGCCCTGCTTGGGCAGAAGCCGCTGAAACCAACCGAACATGCTGCTTATCCCCGATTTCCTGGCAACCGTTTCCATGATCCGGCCGCGCGCCGCCGCCGCCTTGAACTCCGACGAGGCGAAGGAGCGGATGAGATCGCGCAGATCCATCTCGTCAACCGCATCGGCTGCCTCGGACAGGCTGAACCAGCGCCGCTCGCGCTCGGCCCGCTCCTTCCAGTCCGCCAACTCACGGCTGACGGCGAGCGGAAACACCTCGACATCGACCATCAGCGAGGCGCCGTTACCGCGCCGCTTGCGGTAGCGATAGGAGCCGAGCGGCGTGGGGCAGATCGCGCCGATCACACCCGCTTCCTCCTCCGCTTCGTCCGCCGCGGCACGATGCGGGATGGCCCCGCTCGGCGCATTGCCCTTGGGAATCACCCAGCGCCGGCTCTCGCGCGACGTGATCAGCAGGATCCGGATCGGCGCATCGCGCGCGTCGCTCTCGGTGCGGTAAGGCAAGGCGGCAATCTGGCGGATCGGCTTATCCCTCGGGGTCATGGTCCGGTCCTGGCGCAATGTTACACTTTTATGACGCGATCAACAGGCAATCCACGTGAACGGCAGACCACACTTGGACAGCGGCCCGCATCCCGCCTATCTAGGAGCTTTACAGGCGCCCGCGCGGCGAGAGCGCCGGAAGGACGCAAGCATGACAAGCAATGGTCGGCCGGGTCTGGCCGACGACACCGATCCCGTCTCGATTCTGGAACTCTTCACGATCGGAATCGGTCCCTCCAGCTCGCACACGGTCGGGCCGATGCGCGCGGCCAATCGCTTCGCCATGCTCGGCGTCGCGGACGAGCGCGAGGTGGTGCGGCTGCGCTGCACCCTGCACGGATCGCTGGCGCTGACCGGGCGCGGCCACGCCACCGACACCGCCGTACTGCTCGGCCTCAACGGATGGGAGCCGGAGACGGTCGATCCGGACGCGGTGCCTCATATCCTCGCCGGCATTCGCGCCAACCAGCGCATCGCCCTTGGCGGCGGGCGCGACCTGCCCTTCGACGAGGGGCGCGACCTGGCCTTCGACCCGAGTTTCCTGCCCGAGCATCCCAACGGCATGCTGTTCGAGGCGGTGTTCGCCGACGGATCGCGCATGGAGCAGCGCTATTTCTCGATCGGCGGCGGCGCGATCGTCGAGGCGGGTGGAGCAGGCGCACGGCGCAACGTCCGCCTGCCCCACCCGTTCGGATCGGGTGCGGACCTGCTGCAGATCGGCTGCGACACGGGCCTGTCGATCGGCGAGATCGTCCGCGCCAACGAGAGCGCATTCCGCGATCCGGCCGAGACCGACGCCAAGCTGGACGCGGTGCGCGCGGCGATGTTCGCCTGCATCGACCGGGGCTTGGCCAATGAGGGCGAGCTGCCCGGGGGCCTCGGTGTACGGCGGCGGGCGCGCTCGATCCGCGAGGCGCTCTCCGGCACCGGACGCGCCATCGCGCCGTCGGACGTGTTCGAATGGGTCAGCCTCTGGGCGCTGGCGGTGAACGAGGAGAATGCGGCGGGCGGCCGCGTGGTCACCGCACCAACCAATGGTGCGGCGGGCGTGATCCCGGCGGTGATGCGCTATTACGAGACCTTCGTGCCCGGCGCGACGCCCGCCGGATCGCGCCAGATCCTCTACACCGCCGCCGCGATCGGCCTGCTCTACAAGAAGCGCGCCTCGATCTCGGCGGCCGAGATGGGCTGCCAGGGCGAGGTCGGCGTCGCCTGCTCGATGGCGGCGGCAGGACTCGCGGCGGCGCTCGGCGGAAGCAACGCCCAAATCGAGAATGCCGCCGAGATCGGCATGGAGCATAATCTCGGCCTCACCTGCGATCCGGTCGGCGGGCTCGTCCAGATCCCCTGCATCGAGCGCAACACGATGGGTGCGATCAAGGCGATCAACGCGGCCTATCTCGCCCTGCGCGGCGACGGCGGCCATGTCGTCAGCCTCGACGCCGTCATCGAGACGATGCGCCAGACCGGCGAGGACATGCGATCGCAGTACAAGGAAACCAGCCTGGGCGGGCTGGCGGTGAACGTGGTGGAGTGCTGAGGGCGAACCGATCGATTTTGACGCCCGTTTGGATCGCCGCCCCATCGTCATCATCCCTGCGAAAGCGCAGATGCAGCTCTCGACAGAATAGCGTTGCACTTCAAATGTGAATCCGCACTCCCGCATTCCCGGGCATGACGGTCAATGCGGGCCTCCCTGTCGTCGGTCGTCACCTCGCTATTGCCGGAACCGCCATCGCAGGCGCGTTCGCCAATACACAAACACCCATTCGGACCATCCCTATCACTCGACAGTCACCGACTTGGCCAGATTGCGGGGCTGATCGACATCGGTGCCCTTGATCACGGCGACGTGATAGGCGAGCAGTTGCACCGGCACCGCATAGACCATCGGCGCGATCAGCGGGTGGACCTTGGGCAGCGCCAGTGTCGCGAGACAGCCTTCGCCCGCCGCCGCGATGCCGTCCTCGTCCGAGATCAGCACCACCTTGCCACCGCGCGCCTGGACTTCCTGCATGTTGGAGACGGTCTTTTCGAACAACGGCCCTGACGGCGCAATGACGATGACCGGCACGGCTTCGTCGATCAGCGCGATCGGGCCGTGCTTCATTTCGCCGGCCGCGTAACCTTCCGCGTGAATATAGCTGATCTCCTTCAGCTTGAGCGCGCCTTCCAGCGCCAGCGGATAGTCGGTGCCGCGACCCAGATAGAGCACGTCGCGCGCCGGGACGATCAGCGGGGCGAGCGCCTGCACCGCCTCGTCCTGAGCCAGCGCCTGGTTGATCGCGGACGGCGCCTCGGAGAGATGCCTGACGATATCCTTCTCCTCCTCCGGCGTCAGGCGTCCCTTGGCACGCGCGACATTGGCAACGAGCGCAGCGAGCACCGCGAGCTGGCAGGTGAAGGCTTTGGTCGAGGCGACGCCGATTTCGGGCCCGGCGTGGCTCGGCAACAGCAGATCGGCCTCGCGCGCCATGGAGCTGGTCGGCACATTGACGACGACGGCAATCTTCTGCCCCTCCGCCCTGGCATGACGCAGCGCCGCGAGCGTGTCCGCCGTCTCGCCCGATTGCGAGATGAAGAGCGCAAGCCCCCCTTCGGGCTCCATCACCGGCGCGCGATAGCGGAACTCGGACGCGACATCGAGATCGACCGGCATGCGGGCGAACTGCTCGAACCAATATTTTGCGACCATGCCGGCATAGAAGCTGGTACCGCAGGCGACGATGGTGACGCGGCGGATCGCCGAGAGATCGAAGTCCGGGATCGGCAGCGAGACCTGATCGTCGATGCGGCGCACATAGCTGCGCAGCGTCTGCGCCACGACCACCGGCTGCTCATAAATCTCCTTGAGCATGAAGTGACGATGATTGCCCTTGTCGATCATCGCACCCGAGACGCCCGACAGCGTCACCGCACGCTCGACCGGAACATTATCCTTGTCGAACACCTGCGCGCCATCGCGCGTGACGACCACCCAGTCGCCCTCGTCGAGATAGGCGATGCGCTGGGTGAGCGGGGCGAGCGCCAGCGCGTCCGAGCCGAGATAGGTCTCTCCCTCGCCATAGCCGACGACCAAAGGCGAGCCGAGGCGCGCGCCGATCAGCAGATCGGGATGCTTGCGGAAGAGGACGGCGAGCGCGAAGGCGCCGTGTAGCCGCGGCAGCACCTGCGCGACGGCATCAGCCGGCTCGGCGCCCTGCTCGATCAGCTCGCTCACCAGATGCGCGACCACTTCCGTGTCGGTCTCGCTGGTGAAGACGCGGCCGCGGCCGATCAGTTCGTCGCGCAGCGCCTTGAAATTCTCGATGATGCCATTGTGGACGACCGCGACTTCCTCGGTGGCGTGTGGATGCGCGTTGCTGGTCGTCGGCGCGCCATGCGTCGCCCAGCGGGTATGCGCGATCCCGGTCGTGCCGGGCAGCGGTTCGGCCGCCAGCACTTTGGCGAGATTGACGAGCTTGCCCTGGGCCCGCCGCCGCTCGATGTGCCCGCCGACGACCGTCGCGATGCCCGCCGAATCGTAACCGCGATATTCGAGCCGCCGCAGCCCGTCGAGCAGACGGTCCGCGACATCTTCCGCGCCGACAATGCCGATAATTCCGCACATGAGACGAGCCTTCCGTCAGAGAGTATAGGGGATGCGGATGCCCGGCATGTTGGCCGGGAAATCCTTGCTGTTGCGTGTCACCAGGATCCGGCCGCTGAGCTGGGCCGAGGCCAGGATGATCGCATCGGGGAGCTTCATGGATCGACGCTGATGCCGGAGCGCCGCCGCGCGCCGGCCGACTTCTTCATCGACTTCGGCGACGCCGAAGAGATCGAGGAAGCGTTCGGTCTCCGTTTGCAGGCCGTCCGGCGCGCCGGCAAGCACTTCGATCCAGCTGATGCGGCTGATCCACGGCCGCTTGGCCCGGCGCAACTCCGCCCAGGCTTGCGGCCGGTCGTGAAGCGCATCGATGAGGATATTGGTATCGAAGTAGAATTCGCTCACGAGGCCGGCTCGCCGTCCCAATCGCGATCCCACTCGCCGCGCATGCGCCGCTCATAATCGAGACCGTCGATTGACGAGCCATGCCTGGCCCAGAGTCCGAAATAGCGCTCGATTCCCTGCTTGGCCTGCTCGGCCCGATAGGCGCCGACAGCCTCGCGCAACACGGCGGCGCGCGACTTGCCTTCCTCGGCCGCGCGAGCATCGAGCCACTTCACATCTTCATCGGACAGGTCGGCCAGAAAACGCATGATATGTTGATATCATATCATGATATCATGTCAAGCGGCGCGCAGACGAAAAGAGGGCGGTCCCACAACCGCCCTCTTCCCTTCCCGAACAAAAGATCTCGCATGCGCCGGACGACGCACCTCCCACGGAGATCCCGAATTGCAGCCGGCGCACCGACCAGGGAAGCAGCGGAAGAGCCCCCAGACACCCGCATCGCACTGCCCGCTGGACAGAGGAGCGCTTGCCGACATCTCTGCGTCGCCGCGTGAGGAGGGATTTGCCATGATGCAGCGCGGCGCGATTGGACGATTTCGACACTTGACGATTCGGGCACACGATTCATCGCGGCAGAGCACCGGCCTGGCGCTGCTATGTTCAGAGCGATACGGCGTTAGTTCTCGCCCGCCTTCGCCGCCTCTTTTTTCTTGCGCATCGCGTCATGAAAACGATCGGCCCAGCCCGGCTTCACGAATTGCTCGGCCCGGACCAGACGCAGCTCGCCATCACCCACATCGCGCGAAACGGCGCTGCCGGCCGCGACGATCGCATCGCGGCCGATCCTGACCGGGGCGATCAAGGCGCTGTTCGAGCCGATGAAGGCGCGATCACCGATGATCGTCTGATGCTTGAAATAGCCGTCATAATTGCAGGTGATCGCGCCCGCGCCGATATTGACGTCCTCGCCCACCGTCGCATCGCCGACATAGGAGAGGTGATTGGCCTTGGCGCCCTTGCCCATCGTCGCATTCTTCACCTCGACGAAATTGCCGACACGCACCTTCTCGCCCAGCACCGCGCCGGGGCGGAGCCGCGCAAAGGGACCGACCGAAGCGGACGGCCCGACATGCGCGCCCTCGATATGGCAAAAAGCGTGGATCACCGCGCCTTCCTCGATCCGCACGCCGGGGCCGAAGATGACATTGGGCTCGATCGTCACATCGCGCGCGATGCTGGTGTCGTGCGCGAAGAAGACCGTCTCGGGCGCGACCAGAGTCACGCCATCGCGCATCGCCTCGATCCGGCGCTGGGCCTGCCAGACGGCTTCCACACCCGCCAGCTCAGCGCGGCTGTTGACGCCTGCCACTTCGCTCGCCGCCGTCTCAATCACGGCGCTGGCCCGGCCGTCCAACGCCGCCAGCATCACGACGTCGGGCAGATAATATTCGCCGGCGGCATTGTCGTTGCCCACCCGCGCCAGCAGCGCAAACAGGTCATCGGAGCGAACGGCCATCAGTCCGGAATTACAGAGATTGACCGCGCGCTCCGCCTCGCTGGCATCCTTATACTCGACCATGCGCTCGATCCGTCCGTCGGGACCGGCGATGATCCGCCCATAGGCTGCCGCATCGTCGGGCCGGAAGCCGAGCACGACACAGGCCGGCGCATCGGCGCCATGCAGCCGCGCGATCATCGCGCGCATCGTCTCCGCGCGCACCAGCGGCACGTCGCCATAGAGGATCAGCACATCGCCCACGAAGCCGGCCAATGCGTCCCTCGCCTGCGCGACGGCGTGGCCGGTGCCGAGCTGATCGGCCTGCACGGCGATGTCGACGCCCTTGCCGCTCACCGCCTTCTCCACCTGTTCGCGCCCCGCCCCCACGACGACGACCTGCTTCGCCGGCGCCAGCTCGGCCACCGCACCGAGCAGGTGCAGCAACATCGGCCGCCCCGCGATCGGATGCAGCACCTTGTGCAGGCTGGACTTCATGCGTGTGCCCTGCCCGGCGGCGAGGACGATGACGGCGAGCGGCGTGGACACGTTCATTCTCCGGCTCGGAAGACTCAGGGGCGCCCCTTGCCATGTTTGACTTGATCGCGCCACAGTGCAGCGGGCATGGGCGGCCCATGGCAGATATATGTTTCGATATCGTTGGATTCGACCTCGACGGCACCCTGCTCGACACGAGCACGGATCTGGCTGGCGCCGTCAATCATGTGCTGATGCGGCTGGACCGCGCGCCTTTGCCGGTCGAGACGATCAAGCCGTTCATCGGCAAGGGTGCCAGGCGCATGCTGGAACGCGCCCTTGAGGCGACGGGCGGCTGCACCGAGACGCTGCTGGAAGAATGGCATCCGATCCTGCTCGACTATTATGGCGACAATCTCTGCATTGGGACGGCGCCTTATCCCGGCGCGGTCGCGGCGATGGATGCCCTGACCGCCCGCGGCGTCCGGCTCGCCATGTGCACCAACAAACGCGAGGGGTTCGCCCGCCCGCTTCTCGATGCGCTTGGCCTGACCGACCGGTTCGCCGCGATCGTCGGCGGCGACACGCTGGGGCCGGACCGGTTGAAGCCCAAGCCCGATCTCATCCACGAGATGATCCGCCAGGCCGGCGGTGGCCGCACCATCTTCCTCGGCGACACCGACAATGACACCATCGCCGCGCGGGCGGCCAGCGTCCCGTCTATCGCCGTCAGCTTCGGCTTCGTCCATTGCACACCCGAGCAGCTCGGCGCGGACGCCGGCATCGACCATTATGACGAGCTGGTGCCGCTCCTGGAGCGCTGGCCGGCCTAATCCCGCAGCGTCTTGCCCATGCGCACCAGCGGCACCTTGATGCCATTCACATCGGCCTCGATCGCTTCGATCGTGAGATAGCCGCAGACGGCGTAAAGCGGCTGGCCGCTCAGCGTGGCCATGAGCTCCGCCCGGACGAACCCGGCATCGCGCGCCGCTCCCTCGCACGTGTCCAGGATGAGCCGGCCGATACCACGGCGCGCGAAGGCGGGATGCGTGTACATGGCCCGGATACGGGCGGCATCCCGGACCGGATCGAGCAATTCTGGATCGCGCAGGGCCGTGCTGTGATCGCCACCGTAAAGCGTCGCGCGACGGCTCCAGCCGCCGCACCCCGCCAGGACGCCATTTTCTTCCGCCAGGAAGTAGGTGCGGTCAGCGATCAGCTGCGTGTCCAGGCCCATGACCGCCCGGCTCGCCACGACCTGCTCGACGGACAGAAAATCGGACTGCAGGCGATCGATCGCCAGCGCCATCAATGCGCGCAAGGCCGGAAGATCCGCTTCTGCCGCCAATCGGGTCGTGAAGTTCATGGGCCGACGGGCCGATAGCCCTTGCGCCATTTCGTCCAGAGATGCCTCGCGAGCATCAAGGGGGGCATGCGCAGCCAGTGCGAGCGGATGTAGAAAGCGAGGCGCAGGAAGGGGCGCTCCTCCAGACCCCAGTCGTTGCGGGTAAGCAGGCGCGCTTCGAAAAGAGCATCAAAGACAGCGCCCTTAAGCCAGGCAGCCGGCGCCTCGGTCCCGAAAATCCGATGCGACAGCCGCACCGCACGCCGCATCGGACCCGTCAGCCCGTGCTGCCGCGCGCGCCGATCCAGGGCGAGCCAGAAATTCGGTGCCTCCCCATGCTCCAGGATCAGGCAATGAATATCCCAGAGATTGCGCAGGCCCCCGGCCATGTCGCCGTCCGCCAGCAGATGCGCGGCGGCATGACAGAGCATGTCGTCGATCCGCAGCACTGCCCCGCCGCCCTCCAGCGGCACCGCATCGGCGATCATCGCCGCCGCATCCGGCCTGGGTCGCGCCGTCAGCGGCAGGATCGTGTGATGCACGTCGATCATGCGATCCCGGTCATGATGGATCAGCGGAGGCAGTTCGTGCATCCAGCGGCGATAATAGATGTCGTCATAGGGATCAGGCTTAACCCATTCCCATCCGGCCGAAAGCAGGGCTGCCTCGACCTCGTCCAGCCGCTCGCGCGGCACGAGGATGTCGAGATCGCCGATCGCCCGGCCCTGCCCCGCCAACAGTCCCGCAGCGATGAAGGCGCTGCCCTTGAGCAGCACCACCGGGCAATCGAGGGGCGCCAGCGCCGCCAGCGCGCGATCGACTTCCCACAGCGCCTGCCGCCGCTCGCGCAGATTATCGAGCCGGGCGTCGGCCAGGATCGCCGCGACGTCCGGCGGAACGTCGAGGCCGTCCAGCTTCGCCGCCAGCGTCCCGATCAATCGCTCGCCACGCGCCGCCGCAAGCAGGCCCGTCCAGTGCCGCGCATCGAGGCGCAGCGCCTCGCCGGGCTCCAGCAGCACGGCGACGAGCAACGCCGCGCTCATCCGATCCGGCTCCACAGATCGTCGATCGCCGCGAAGACGGTCGCGCTGTCCGGATAGTCCAGCGCCACGGCCGGCACCTGCGTGACGAACCGTGTCAGCGCGCGAAAACCAGCCTCGCCGAGCGCGACATAATTGGTCGAGGCCTGCGTCAGCCGCACGAAGGCTTCGCCCGGATCGACGGGACGCCGGTCCGCCGCCGGGCCATATTGCGGGAACAGGAGCAGGGCGGGTGTCGCCGGCTCCTTCATGCGCGCGATCGCGTCGGCGCGCGGGACGAGGTGGCGAATATCACCCTTCGCCGTGGCCGCCATCAGGGGGCCGAGACGCTCCGATGCGATGCCGGCAGTCGCGATATCAATGGCTTGGTTCTTGAGGCTGATGAGCCGTGGGAAGGGAAAGACCGCGCCCGAGACCGGATCGAGCAGCGCGAACTCGTCGCCCATCAGCCGCCAGCCGCGCTCGCCCAGCATCGCGGCGAGGGTCGACTTGCCGCTCCCGGATTCGCCGGTGATGATGATCGCCTTGCCATCCCGCTCGACGCTGGAGGCATGCAGCAGCACATGGCGCCGCCAGCCGAGCGCCATCTGCAGGTTCATGCCCATCTCGGCAGCGAGCAGGCCATGCTCCAGCGCCATCGGTGCCGCCTCCGGCAGCCAGTGATCCCCGGCAATGAAGATGGATGGGCGGATCAGCCGACGCCAGGGCCGCGTCGGCTGAAGGCGAACGGTGAAGTCCGGCACGCGGCGCGACAGGTCCACCGGGGGATAGGCGGCATAGAGCCGCGCCAGCGCGTCGAGCGGCGCACGCCAGGCAGAGCCGATGCGGAAGGTCGCCGGGCCGATGCCGAGGCCGATTTCGTGTCGCATGGCCGCTCAGCCGTCCACGCGAACGAGGCCGAGGGCAGCCAGTTCCGCGAGCCGTTGCTCCAGCAGCGACGCCATGTCCTCCGCCGCATCGAAGTCGAATTGCGCCGCCAGCCGTCCGATGAGGTCCGCAACCGTCGCCGGCCCGTCTCCAAGCGCTTCGAGGATTTGCGGCATCGGCGCGGCCACCAGATGGGTCGCGCCCGACCGGTGATGATAAAGCAGATCAATCGCACCGAGATGCTCGATGACGATCTGGTCAGGCGCTTCGGCCCGGTAGGTCACGCCCATGGCCAGACCAACCCCGGGACGACTTACTTCGGCATCATCAGGGATGCATAGCAGGTAAAGCCGCTGCGGCCGCTCTGCAGCTTGCGCACATAGTTGAGATAGGCCTGGCTCTCGTCATAGCTGGTGCCCGGCAGGGTGGCGCCACGAAGGCCCGAGCGCACATCCTCGCCCTTGAAGGTGCGACCACCGGGGAAGGACCCCGCCGTCCCCTTGGGTACCATCGTCCCGTCAGGCGCCACGGCCTGGCTGGATCGCGCTGCATCCGGCACCGGAATTTCACAGGCGAGAACCGAGGTCGCAGCCTGGGCGATGCCGGGGCGGACGGTCAGGACGACCGCGCCGGTCACGGCGCCAAACCGCAGAAGCTGCCGGCGCGACGCCACACCCGCATCCGCCGATGCGCCCGTGTCGCTGGTCTGCTCCGGCTGATCATGCGGGTCTTGCCGGTTCCCGTCACTCATCGCATTGCCCCCTGTCGCGTCCAAAACGCCGCGCCCAAATCGCTTCGCCGACTCTTATTCGGCATCGCAGTCTTTGGCAAAATAATCTAGGGGCTGCGGCCATGGGTCGGATTGATCGTTCCATCTGGATTTTGTTCCTTTCCGGGACTGCGGCGACCGTCAGCGTGTACGCCCTGACCGGCAGCCTGGAAGCGACCTTCGCCACGGCCATTGCGGGCCTGTTCGGCGTGGCCATGCTGTTCGACGCGCTGGAGCGCCGCGCGGCCTATCTGTTCGCGAACAAGCCGGAGCCGGTGAAGGGCCCGCCCAGCGTGGAGTCGTTCGAGACGCTGCTCGACGCGCTGCCCCATCCCTGCCTCATCGTGCATCGCGGCAGGATCGAGCATTGCAACGACGCGGCGCTGGCTCTGCTCGGCCATCATATCGCCGGGCAGGACGTCCGATTCGCCCTGCGTCATCCCGCCGCGATCGACCTGCTCGCGGGGTCACGCCGCATCACTGAGCCCGCCAGAATCGAGATTGTCGGCCTCGGCACCGCCGAGCAGAGCTGGGAACTCGACATCCAGCCGATCACCGACGATCGCCTGCTCGTCCTCCTGTTCGATCAGAGCAGCCGCCAGGCGACGGAGCGCATGCGGGTCGATTTCGTCGCCAATGCGAGCCACGAGCTGCGCACGCCGCTGGCCGGCATATTGGGCTTCATCGAGACGCTGCGCGATCCGGTCGCCGGCGCCGATCAGGCGACGCGGCAGCGCTTCCTCACCGTGATGGATGGCGAGGCCCGACGCATGCAGCGACTGGTCGACGATCTCATGTCGCTTTCCCGCATCGAAGCGGACAAATATCGCGCGCCCGATCAGCCCGTGGCGCTGCTCCCGTTGGTCGAAGAGGTCGTCTCGGTCTTCCGCCAGAGCCAGAACAAGCGCGCGCAGGACATCGTCGTCAACCTCGCTCCGGCTTTACCGCCGCTGCGGGGTGACCGCGCGCAGTTGAGTCAGCTCCTCCACAACCTCATCAGCAATGCTCTCAAATATGGCGCGCCCGGCACCGCCGTGACCGTCTCCGCGCGCCGGCTGAACGAGGATATGGTCGAGGTCGCGGTCGTCGATCAGGGCGACGGCATCCTGCCCGAGCATCTGCCGCGACTCACCGAGCGCTTCTATCGAGTCGATTCGAGCCGTAGTCGCGCCATGGGCGGCACCGGCCTCGGCCTCGCCATCGTCAAACATATTGTCCAACGTCACGGCGGTGTGCTCCATCTCGACAGCGTCGTGGGCGTAGGAACCACGGTTCGCGTGGAGTTGCCGCGCTTCCGGGCGTTGCCGGGCGAGGAGGATCTGATGCCCATGCCGGCATCAATCGCGGGAGTTCGGGAGTGAGTCACAAAACGGCAACAAAAATGTCACATTGGCGCGATCAAGCCGGTTCTAAGGCGGGCCCGGATTTCATATAAAACCGCCTCAGGAGACTTCCTCATGCGTTACGCATTTTTCGCGGCATCCCTGCTGGTGCTCGCTGGGTGTCAAGGTCAGTCAGGCGGTGGTGCCGGTGCAGCGCGCGACCAGATTCGTGCCGTCGGCTCGTCCACGGTCTATCCTTTCGCCCAGGAGGCCGTCGGCCTCTTCACCCAGGCCAATCCGGGCATGAAGGCGCCGATCATCGAGTCGACCGGCACGGGCGCGGGCATGAAGCTGTTTTGCGCCGGCGTCGGCAGCCAGCATCCCGACATCGAAGATGCCTCGCGCCGCATGAAGAAGAGCGAGTTCGACCAGTGCGTCGCCAATGGCGTCAAGGACATTATCGAGGTCCAGATCGGCGTCGACGGCCTCGCCTTCGCCGAATCGATCAAGGGCCCCGGCTTCAAGCTCACGCCCAAGATCGTCTATGAGGCGCTCGCCGCCAATCCTTATGGCAAGGGCGAGAACAAGGCGAAGACCTGGAAGGATGTGGATGCGTCACTTCCGGCGACGCCCATCTCCGTCTTCGGACCGCCGTCCACATCCGGCACGCGCGATTCGCTCGCTGAACTGATCCTGACCAAGGGTTGCGAAACCGATCCCGCGATGGCGGCGCTCGCCAAGAGCGACGAGGCCAAGCACAAGCAGCTTTGCACCCAGATCCGCGAGGATGGTGCCTATGTCGACGCCGGAGAGAACGACAATCTCATCGTCCAGAAGCTCGCCGCCAATCCCGACGCACTCGGCGTGTTCGGCTTCTCCTATCTCGATGGCAATCGCGACACGCTCAAGGACGTCTCGCTGAACGGCGTCGAAGCAAGCTATGATACGGTCGCCAGCGGTCAATATCCGGGTGCTCGTCCGCTCTTCATCTATGTGAAGAAAGCGCATCTGGCAGCCGTTCCCGGCCTCAAGGCCTACATGGAGACCTTCGCCAAGAACTGGAACCCGGGCGGGCCGCTGACCAAGCGCGGCATGGTCGCGTCCACGGAGGAGGTCCGCAAGGCCAGCAGCGACATCGTTGCCAATCTGACCGTGCTGAACGGCGCCGATCTCAAGTGACGCAGACGATGCGGAGCGGCGCGCCCTGCACGCCGCTCCGGACACGGCCGATGGCCGCAAGGGGGTAGTCTTTCATGACCGGCTTGATGATCGTGCTGATCATTCTTGCGCTCGGGGCGATCGGGTGGATCGTCGCCCGCGCCCGCGCTACACGGCTTCAGATCGAGGTCGGGCGCCTCGCCACCAACAGCCGGCCGACCCAGCACG
Organism: Sphingobium nicotianae; assembly: GCF_018603885.1. Lineage (GTDB taxonomy): Bacteria > Pseudomonadota > Alphaproteobacteria > Sphingomonadales > Sphingomonadaceae > Sphingobium > Sphingobium nicotianae. The sequence goes on along the minus strand of NZ_JAHGAW010000009.1, from coordinate 59,125 downwards.
GCTGGTACGTCGCGCTGTGGACGACACTCCCCGCGCTTGCCTTCCTGGCGGTCTGGGCCAATGTCATGCCGGGCCTCGTCCACGGCACGGTCATGGCGACGCCCGCCGCCCGGTCGCTTCCCGCCGACGACTTCTCCCGCAATGCCGTCCTGGCCGAGGCGCAGGCGATCGCCAGCGGCGCGCAGGCCGGTGCCTTCAATCCACAGTCCCTGACCCTGGTCGACTCGTTCCGCGCCGCGACCAGCCGCTATTCGGCGATCGGTGCCATCCTCGCCGCCATCCTTGCCTTTGCCGGTGGCGCCTATGCCTTCTCGCGCGTGCGCCCCGCCTTCACGGCGCGCAGCCGGGTCGAGCGCGTGGTGATGTGGACCCTGCTCGGTGCCTCGCTCATCGCGATCATCACAACCGCCGGCATCGTCGCCTCGTTGCTGCTCGAATCGCTGCGCTTCTTTTCGATGGTCAATCCGCTCGATTTTCTTTTCGGCCTCAAGTGGAGTCCGCAGTCGGCCGCCCTGGGCTATGGCAATGAGAATGCCTTCGGCGCCGTGCCCCTCTTCTGGGGCACGGTGTTCATCGGCGCGATCATCGCCATGATCGTCGCCATTCCGCTCGGCCTGATGAGCGCGATCTATCTCACCCAATATGCCCGGCCCGAGACGCGCAAGTGGATGAAGCCGATACTCGAGGTGCTCGCCGGCGTCCCGACCGTGGTCTATGGCTATTTCGCCGCGCTGACCGTCGCGCCGGCCCTTCGCAGCTTCGCTTCCACCGTCGGCATCCCCGGCGCCTCCTCGGAAAGCGCACTGGCGGCCGGCCTCGTCATGGGCGTGATGATCATTCCCTTCGTCTCCTCCATGGCCGATGACTCGATCGCCGCCGTGCCGCAGGCGATGCGGGACGGCAGTCTCGCCATGGGCGCGACCACCAGCGAGACGATCCGCAAGGTGCTGATCCCCGCGGCCCTGCCCGGCGTCGTCGGCGGCGTGCTGCTCGCGGTCAGCCGCGCGATCGGCGAGACGATGATCGTCGTCATGGCCGCCGGTCTCGCCGCGAACCTGACGCTCAATCCCTTCGCCAGCGTGACCACCGTCACCACGCAAATGGTCCAGTTGCTCACCGGCGACCAGGAATTCGACAGCGCCAAGACGCTCGCCGCCTTCGCGCTCGGCCTTGTCCTGTTCGTCGTCACCTTGCTGCTCAACATCGTCGCGCTGCGCGTCGTGAAGAAATATCGGGAGGCCTACGAATGAGCTCCAGGGCAATCCCCGAGGTCGAGACCGTAGCGCCGCGTGTTGCGCGGACGCCCACGGACTGGAAAGGCGACGCGATGCGCCGTCGGATCGCCGGCCGCTATGGCGCCGAGCGCCGCTTCCGGCTGCTGGGCCTCGCGGCCGTCGCCTTGTCGGGTGGCTTCCTGCTGTTCCTGCTGATCACGATGATGGCCAATGGCCTGCGGGGCTTCACCCAGACGCAGATCGCGCTGCCGATCGACTTCCCTAGTTCGCCCCTGGTGATCGACCCGGCCTCGCTCAAGACCAATCCGGAGCAGGTGCTTGCGGGCGCCAATCTGCCGCAGGTGATCGATCACGCTGCCGTGGCCGCCTTTGGCAAGGATGGCGGGCGGTTCATGTCGGCCGGCGCCGTCACCGCGCTGCGCCAGGCGATCATCGACGATCCCGACATCCTCACCCGCAAGGCGACGATCACCGTTCCGGCCTCCGAAGGCGTCGATCTCGCCGCCAAGAGCAATGGCAGTCCGGCCGATGAAGCCGCCGTCGCCCGGCTCAAGCAGGCCGGCGCCCTGTCGACCGGCGCCAATCTGAGCTTCCTGACACTCAGCGACGGCACCGATCCCACCGTCGTCGGCGTCTGGGGTGCCCTCAAGGGCTCGCTGCTCACCATGGGGATCACCTTGCTGCTGAGCTTCCCGATCGGCGTCTTCTCGGCGCTTTATCTGGAGGAATACGCGCCCCGCAATCGCTGGACCGACCTCATTGAGGTATCGATCAACAATCTGGCAGCCGTGCCGTCGATCATCTTCGGGCTGCTGGGCCTCGCCATCTTCCTCAATGTGGCCCACCTGCCCCGCTCCGCCCCGCTGGTCGGCGGCATGACGCTCGCGCTGATGACCATGCCGGTCATCGTCATCGCCGGGCGCAACGCGATCAAGGCCGTGCCGCCCTCGATCCGCGATGCGGCGCGCGGCATCGGCGCCTCGCCGGTGCAGGTCGTGTTCCACCATGTCCTGCCGCTCGCGCTGCCCGGCATCCTGACCGGCACGATCATCGGCATGGCCCGCGCGCTCGGTGAGACGGCGCCGCTGCTGATGATCGGCATGCGCGCCTTCGTCGCTTCGCCGCCGGGCGGCATCACCGATCCCGCGACGGTCCTGCCGGTCCAGATCTTCCTGTGGTCGGACGAGGTCGGCAAGGGCTTCATCGAAAAGACCTCCGCGGCGATCATCGTCCTGCTCATCTTCCTGCTGACGATGAACAGCATCGCCATCTACCTGCGCAACAAATTCGAGAAGAAATGGTAATTCCGACCCATGGCTGAGAGTGACACGATCCCGAAGATGTCGGCGCGCGGCGTCAACGTCTTCTATGGCGAGAAACAGGCGATCCAGGACGTCTCCATCGACGTCGACCTGGACAATGTGACCGCCTTCATCGGCCCCTCGGGCTGCGGCAAGTCGACCTTCCTGCGGACGCTCAACCGCATGAACGACACCGTCGCCAGTGCCCGCGTCGAAGGCAAGATCACCCTCGATGGCGAGGACATCTACGGCGCGAACATGGACGTGGTGCAGCTGCGCGCCCGTGTCGGCATGGTGTTCCAGAAGCCGAACCCCTTCCCCAAGACGATCTACGAGAATGTCGCCTATGGCCCGCGCATCCACGGGCTAGCCTCGGGCAAGGCGGATCTCGACCAGATCGTCGAGAAGTCGCTGCGTCGCGCCGGCCTGTGGGACGAGGTGAAGGACCGCCTCAACGACAGCGGCACCGCGCTCTCCGGCGGCCAGCAGCAGCGCCTGTGCATCGCGCGCGCGATCGCGGTCGATCCCGAGGTCATCCTGATGGACGAGCCCTGTTCCGCGCTCGATCCGATCGCCACCGCCAAGATCGAGGAGCTGATCCTCGAGCTGCGCGGCAATTATGCGATCGTGATCGTCACGCACAACATGCAGCAGGCCGCGCGCGTCTCGCAGCGCACCGCTTTCTTCCATCTCGGCCGCATGGTCGAGCAGGGACCCACAACCGAGATCTTCACCAATCCTCGCGAGGAGCGGACCAAGGACTATATCACGGGCCGCTACGGCTGAGCCCAATGACAGACAGGAAACGAACCATGACGGACCATACGGTCAAGGCGTTCGACGACGACATCAATGCCCTGCGCGCGCTCATCGCGGAAATGGGCGGTCTCACCGAGGACGCGATCGACAATGCCATGAAGGCGCTGACCACGCGCAACCTCGACCTCGCCAAGCAGGTCGTGGCCGGCGACACGCGGATCGACGAGCTGGACGCGCATATCGAACGGCTCGTCGTCCAGACGATCGCGTTACGCGCGCCGCTCGCCGACGATCTGCGCGAGATCGTCGCGGTGCTCAAGATCAGCGGCATTGTCGAGCGCATGGCCGATTATGCCAAGAACATCGCCAAGCGCGTCGAGACCGTGACCGCGAACAGCCGGATGGAACCGCTCTCGCTGTTGCCCTCGATGGCGGAAATCGCCCGCGAGATGGTGAAATCCGCACTGGATGCGTTCATCGCCCGCGATGCCAAGCTCGCGCTTCAGGTCATCGAGCGGGACCGGGCGGTCGACGATTTCTACAACAGCATCTTTCGCACCATGGTCACCTTCATGATGGAAAATCAGAAGATGATCTCGGAGAGTGCGCATGTGCTCTTCATCGCCAAGAATCTGGAGCGGATCGGCGATCACGCGACCAACATCGCGGAGATGGTCCACTATGTCGCGACCGGCGAGAAGCCCCCGGAGCGCGAAAAATCCTCGATGATCGATCCGATGGAGCGTTGACCATGGCCCGTGCAAAGATGCTCCTCGTCGAGGATGATGCTGCCCTCGCGGAACTGCTGACATGGCATTTCCAGCGTGAGGATTTCGATGTCGCCCAGACGCCGGACGGCGAGGAAGCGTTGATCCTGGCGCAGGAGCGCACGCCCGACATCGTCCTGCTCGACTGGATGGTCGAGAATCTCTCGGGCATCGAGGTCTGCCGGCGCCTGCGCCGCATGAACGAGACGGCCAACGTGCCGATCATCATGCTGACCGCGCGCGGCGAGGAAGAGGATCGCGTCCGCGGCCTCGAGACCGGCGCCGACGATTATGTGACCAAGCCTTTCTCCCCGCGCGAGCTCATCGCCCGCGTCAATGCGGTGCTGCGTCGCGTCCGCCCGGCTCTCGCCGGCGAGATGCTGACCTTCGGCGATCTGGAGATGGACACCGTCGCCCACAAGGTCCGCCGCGCTGGCGGCCTCGTGCCACTCGGCCCGACCGAGTTCCGGTTGCTGCGCCATCTGCTTGAGCATCCCGGCTGGGTCTTCTCGCGCGAGCGGCTGCTCGACAGCGTCTGGGGCCAGGACAGCGAGATCGAGCTGCGCACCGTCGACGTCCATATCCGTCGCCTGCGCAAGGCGATCAATGCCGGCGGGCTTCCCGACATCATCCGCACCGTGCGCTCGGCCGGCTACTCGCTGGACGCCGACGCGGCCTGAGCCGCCAGATCAGAAGTCGTACTGCGCGCGCAGGCCTACGACATCGGCGTCGTAATCGCTGCGCCCACCGGCAAGGATCGGCGTGTCGTACATGTTGAGGTGCAGATAGTCGGCCAGGAACTTCACATGCTCGATCGGCACCCAAACCAGCGACGTGCCCAGAGTGCGCTGCTTGCCGCCGACGACGCCCTTGTCGTTGAGATCGAGCCAGTCGTAGCGGACATTGATCTGCCACGCGCCTGAGCCGCCATTGTCCAGGCCGCGCGTCGGCTTGATCGATCCGAACGCCCCCCTGCTGTACGAGCGGGTCTTGCCGCCCGCGAAGATGTAGCCGATCTCGCCATATCCGCCGAAGAAGGTCGGCGTCGGGAGATTGCCCGGCCGGTCGACCTGCTGCCAGAAGCCTTCCGCCGCGACATGGAACGGCCCGCGGATCGCCGCGAACTCGATGCCATAGCCGGTTTCCGACACGGCACTGAACATGCCGGTGTCGACAAAACGGAACTCCGTCGTCCGTGCGCCCGGCCGCGCGCGATAGCGCACCGTATTTGTGAGATCCTGCAGCGCACGATAATGCAGCGACCCGGCGAAATGGAGTTGCGTCCCCGCGACCCTGGGCATGTAGATCGCACGGCCATCGAACGAATAACTGTCGTCGGTCAGGGCGCCGCCCTGTGTCTCGGGGTCGTCCGAGAACGCCCCTACACTCGCCATGATGTCGCCCCTGGCATAGGTCGCCGAGAGACCGAGCCGCCGCTCAAATCCGAAGGCCTGGGTGAAAGCCGCGCGCTCCAGCAGACTCGTCTCCAGATCGCTGGTCTGTTCATCGAGCGATGCGAAAGTCTTGTGATTGCCGAGCGTGATCGTCAGCGGGCCGGTCGTATAGGTCAGCCAGGTATCGGTAAACGTCACCCCATTGGCGAAGTCCGCTTCCAGCCGGTAGCCCAGGCCGCCGCCCAGCGTTCCCTCGACACCGAGAAAGGCGCGGCGCACATCCGCGGCCCGGCCGAGCGTCTGCCCATTGATACCATCGGGACGCGTCACGACATCGGTATCCAGCTGCAGTCGCCCACGCGGCTTGAAGGTCAGGCCCTTGCCATTCGAGAATTGCGGCGCGCCCTTCCACACGATGCTTGTTTCGGCAGCAGGCGCCGCCGCCGCGACCTGAGCTGGTGGCGCTGCGCCCGGTGCCGATGCCCGTGCCGATGTCGGTGCCGCCGCGCTCGTCTCGACTTTGCCGAGCCGCGCTTCGAGCGCCTGGAGCTGGGCGCGCAGCCGGGCAATCTCGGCGCGCATCTCGGCAACATCCGTGCTTTCCTGCGCGATGGCCGGCATCGAAGAGGTCAGGAGGGTCGCAGCAAGAAGTGCCGAAGGAAGGGGGCGTCGCAAGGTTCAACTCCAGAGACCCATTGGCGGGCGAGGGATCTATGACAGTTTTGTTACAAAGACGCGACAGCTTTGAAGCGGGAATCGGGCCTATCTGACCCGTTGCCCTGCTCTTTATTGCGGTCGGTTTCGTGGCGTTGGCGCGCGCGGCACGACGAGAAGCGCCGCGGACACGATCAGGCGCTCGGGATCAGTCGATGAGCTTCACCAGCCGCCGCTCGACCGGCGCCAGGATACCGGCCAGCTCCTGGCCACGGCGCAGGACCGCGCCGTTCTCGCCGATCAGTGCCCACATACCCTGGCGATGGCGCAGCGCGGGGCGCTTCTCGATGCGATATTCTGGCCGCTCCGCCGTGCGGCGGAAGGCCGAAAAAATGGCGACGTCACGATTGAGGTCGATCGCATAATCGCGCCACTGCCCGGCCGACACCATGCGACCATAGAGATCCATGATCCGTGAAAGCTCGATCCGGTCGAAGCCCGTCTGCGTTGGCGCGCCGGGAGCGCCGGACGGCGATCGCGGAAACGGGGTGACGTTGCTCATCAAGCCGTGGTGCGCGATGGACTCTCGGAGCGCGCATCGCGATCCGCTTCATGCTCGGCGGCCAGTTCGGCCAGCCGCTTGCGCAGATTCTCGACTTCGCACTGAAGGATTTCCAGCTTCTGGGTCGCCGGATCATATGTCTCGCTGCAGGGCGTCCCGTAAGGCGTGAAGCTCTTCTGATATTCCTTCGCGTCGACCAGGGTCGAGCGTGCGGGAATGCCGATCATGACGGCACCCGCCGGAACATCCTTGGTGACGACCGCATTGGCGCCGACGCGCGCCCGCTCCCCGACCGTGATCGGCCCCAGCACCTGACAACCCGAACCCAGGATCGCGCCGTCGCAAATGGTCGGGTGACGCTTGCCGGCGATGCCATTGGCCGGATCGGTGCCACCCAGGGTGACGCACTGGTAGATGGTGACATTGTCGCCGATCTCGGCGGTCTCGCCGATCACGGTAAAGCCATGATCGATGAAGAAATTCTTCCCGATCCTGGCACCCGGATGGATGTCGATCGCGGTCAGGAAGCGCGAGAAATGATTGACCAGGCGGGCCAGGAAATAGAGCCGCGCGCCAAACAGCGCATGCGCCACACGATGCAGGCCCAGCGCCCAGACGCCGGGGTAGATCAGGATTTCCAGCCGGGAGCGCGGCGCGGGGTCGCGCGCTTTGATGGAATCGAGGTAGGACAATAGTCCCATGGCCACACGCCTCTGCTGGATGACAAGAGTCGTTATCTAGCGGCTGGAGGGGCGAATTTCCAGAGCAATGGACAGGATGCGCGCTGGTGATGCGTCCCGGGACAAACTACTTGCAATCCCCGCGCCCCTTCGTATTTGTCCATCGATTAAATTGAGAAGGGGATGACGTGCCCGAAGCCTGGCTCCAATATTTGGAAATCCTCCTCCCTTTCATACTGGTCGGCTTCGGAGCGCAGGTCGTCGACGGGGCGCTGGGCATGGCCTATGGCGTGATTTCGAGCAGCCTGCTGCTGGCGATCGGCGTGCCGCCCAGGGCCGCCTCGGCCAGCGTCCATGCCGCCGAGACCTGCACGACCGCCGTCTCCGCGCTCAGCCATGTGTTGCACGGCAATGTCGACTGGAAACTCTTCTCGCGCCTCGTCATTCCCGGCATCATCGGCGGCGTCACCGGGGCTTATCTGCTCTCCAATATCGATGGCGCTATCATCAAGCCCTACATCCAGACCTATCTTGCCACGATCGGCCTGTGGCTCTTGTGGCGCGGCCTCATGTATCCGCCAAAAACCCGCGAACCCCGCTTCATCGCCCCGCTCGGCCTTGTCGGGGGCTTCCTCGATGCGTCGGGCGGTGGTGGCTGGGGGCCGGTCGTGACATCGAATCTGCTGATCCAGGGCGCCAGCCCGCGCCATACGATCGGCACGGTGAACACGGTCGAATTTTTCCTGACACTGTCGATCAGCCTCACCTTCCTGCTGCACCTCGGCTGGGAAACCTTCACGACGGCGACCGTCGGCCTGCTCCTCGGCGGTGTCATCGCCGCACCGTTCGGCGCCATGATCGCGCGGCACGTTCCGGCCAAGCCGCTCATGATCATGGTCGGCATCATTCTTACCCTGACGGCCAGTTACGGTGTCGCGCGCTCGCTTGAACTGATCGGCTGAATCGATTAAATCGCCTTCTAGCATCGGGAAGGACGATCAATGTCGACATATATGCCGACACTCAAACAGCTCCAGTATCTGGTGGCGCTCAAGGAGCATGAGCATTTCGGCCGCGCCGCCGATGCAACCTTCGTTACCCAATCGACCCTCTCGGCCGGCATCCGTGAGCTTGAATCCCTGATCGGCGTCACCCTGGTCGAGCGGACGCGCCGGATCGTGCGCTTCACCGCGCTCGGCGAGAAGATCGTCGAGAAGGCGCACCGCGTACTGCGCGAGGCGGAGGAGCTTGCGGCGATCGCGCAAGCATCCGGCTCGCCGCTGGTCGGCGAGATGCGGATGAGCGTCATTCCGACCATCGCGCCCTTCCTGTTGCCAAGCCTGCTGCCCAGGCTCCGCGCCGAGCGCCCCGCCCTCCAGCTCTATCTGCGCGAAGAGACCAGCCACGCCGCGCTCGACAGCCTGCGCCACGGCCATGCCGATTGCGTATTGCTTGCCCTCCCCTTCCCCTGCGGCGACGTCGAGACCGAAGTCTTGTTCGACGATCCGCTGTATGTCGCCTTTCCCAAGGACGATCCGCGCGATCCGCCCGCGCAGATCGATCCCGAGATGATCGACGGCAACCGGCTCCTGCTGCTGGAGGATGGCCACTGCCTCAAGGAACATGCGCTCGCCGCCTGCAACCGCGCTGAACTGCGGACCGAGGCGAGGATCACCGGCACCTCGCTGCACACGCTGGTGCAGATGGTCGACAATGGCCTGGGCGTCACGCTTCTGCCCGAGATGGCAATCCGCGGCGGCATTCTCGCCAACACGCAGATCGCCGCGCGGCCGATCCGCTCGCTCAGCGCCCATCGCGACATCGCGCTGATCTGGCGACGCAATTCGCCGCGCGAGAGCGATTTCCGCCTTATGGCTGGCATCCTGCGCAATGCTGCGGCTATGCAACGCGAAGCAGTGGCGGCATGATTCCCGGAGAGACGACCCCGATGAGCGAGAGTGTGAAGCCGACCATCGGCCTGCGCGGGGTCCCGAGCTGGATCATCGTCGCGGTCTGCCTCGTGCTCGTCGCCCTGGGCGCGTTCATTTATTGGAACACAGGGCAGGAGCGCGACAAGGATCAGGCGCTCGCCAGGGTCGTGCTCGAAGCGCCGACCCTGGCCTCCGAGGACGCGCTGAAGAAATGCTTCGCGGGCGAGGACGGCGGCGGCGGCGGCCTGTTGCCCAATGCCGACAAGGCCTGGAAGGACACCGCGAGCGGCGACCGCGGGTATAGCCCGCCGCGCCATCTCTTCATCGATCTCATCCCGGCCAGCTCGGGCTTCACGGTGCGGGTGCTGACACGCGACGGCGCGGCACTCTCGGCCGACGATCGCAAGATCGCGCAGCGCTGCATCGGCGAGTGACCTGCGGCTAGCGCATATCCCAGGCAGAGGCGCGGGCATCGTCCGCGCCGATCGCCTCCACCCATTCGCGCCCGCCATCTTGCCGGATTGCCTGCTTCCAGAACGGTGCCGAGACTTTCAGCCAGTCGATGAGGAAGGCGCAGGCTTCGAGCGCCGCCACCCGGTGCGATGAGGCCGTGCCGACGAAGACGATCCGCGCGCCGACCGGCAGCGTGCCGTGGCGATGGATGACAGTGACGCCGAGCAGCGGCCATCGCGCCGCCGCTTGGCGCACGATTTCCTCGATCTGCCGCTGCGTCATGCCCGGATAGTGATCGAGATGCAGCGCCTTGAGGCCACCCTCGTCACGCACCAGCCCGGTGAAGCTCGCCACCGCCCCGCCGGGCAGCGCCTCAAGCACGGCCAGTTCGTCGCCGGGATCGAAATCCTCGGTCTCCACCCGAACGCTGATCCGCGCTGCCATCTCAGCCGCCCGTCACCGGCGGAAAGATCGCCAACTCCTTCGCCGTGCCGATCGGCGTATCGAGCGGCACGAACTGCTGATCGAGCGCCGCGCGCAATCGGGTGCGGTCCCCGAAGGCCGATGCGTGGCCCGCGCTGCGCTCGCCCAGCAGGTCCAGCAGCGCCGCGATCGTCATGTCCGGATCGGGCGCGGGGACCTCTTCGTCGTCCACCCCGATCCGCTCGCGCACCCAGGCAAAATAGAGGAGCCGCAGATCCGACAAGCGATCAGGCCTTCATATGCTTGAGGCCGACACGCAGATAATCCCAGCCCGTGAGCAAGGTCAGCAGAGCGGCGATCCACAGCGCGATCAGGCTGGCCTGCTGGAGCAGATGGAAGCGCGGTAGACCACCAGCCAGGATCAGCCCGCCCAGCGAGACGAGCTGGAGCGCGGTCTTCCACTTGGCGAGTTGCGAGACCGGCATGGAAATACGCAGGCCGGCGAGAAACTCGCGCAGTCCCGAGACAGCGATCTCGCGCAGCAGGATGATCAACGCCGCGACGATATGCGCGCCCTGGATGTTGCGGTTGGCGCACAGGATGAGGATGACCGCGCCGATCATGATCTTGTCTGCGATGGGATCGAGGAACACGCCGAGCCGCGACACCGTGCCCTGGGCGCGCGCCAGATAGCCGTCGAAATAATCGGTGATGCCCATCAGGCAATAGAGCGCGAAGGCCGCAAGATAGCCGATCTGCCACTCATGCCCGGTCTCGGCGGGCCAGAGTAGGGCGACGAGCAGCGGCACCGCCAGGATGCGCGACAGCGTCAGGATGTTGGGCAGGAGCATCATCACGACGCTCCGGGCCTGCCACAGCCCGCGCGGGCAGACAAGGGGGAGCACGGCCCCTTATGGGACAGGTTGCGGACTGCGGACCCTGGGGGTCGACATTGTTCGTCTTTCCACTGACTCATTTCGCGTCTAAAAGCGCCGCGTCGGCGCATGTCTCGCCGGGCCACAAGAGTTCTCGCACCCATGCAGGCATCCCTGCGCTTGCTCGCGCACCGGAAGTTCCTACCCCTCTTCGTCACGCAGTTTCTTGGGGCTTTCAACGACAACCTGTTCAAGACCGCGATGATCCTCTTTGCGACCTACACGGTCTTTCAGGATCCACGACAGGAGTCGAATTTCAACGCGATCTCCACCGGTCTTTTCATTCTGCCCTTCTTCCTGCTCTCCGCGCTCTCCGGCCAGCTCGCCGATCACATGGACAAGGCGAAGATCATCCGCACGGTGAAGTTCGCCGAGATCATCATCATGATCTTCGGCGCCGCCGGCCTGCTCATCTCGACGCACTATCCGCTGGTCGGCGTCGGCCTGATGCTCGTCGCGGTCACCGCGATGGGCGTCCACTCGACGTTCTTCGGGCCGATCAAATATGCGATCCTGCCGCAGCATCTCGAGGAAGATCATGTCCTTGGCGGCACCGGCCTCGTCGAGGCGGGCACCTATATCGCGATCCTGGCCGGTACGATCGTCGCGGGCTGGATCAACTCGACGGCGGTGGCCGTTGTGGTGCTGGTTATCGCGGTAATCGGCTATTTCTCGGGACGCATGATCCCGCCCGCGCCGCGTCTCGGCCCGCCGATCGAGCTCGATTTCAATCCGTTCCGCGCCTCCTGGCGCCTCATCAACGGCACGATGCACATCCGCCGGCTGTTCCTGGCGATCATGTCGATCAGCTTCTTCTGGATGATCGCGACGGTGCTCATCATCATCTTTCCGCCGATGGTGAAAAATGATTTCACGGCCAATCAGGAAGTGGCCAGCATGTTCCTCGCCATCTTCTCGGTCGGCGTCGCGGTTGGATCGGTGGCGATCAACCGCCTGCTACAGGGCCATGTCTCGGCCCGTTACGCGCCGATCTCGATCATCATGATGGCCGCATTCGTCTGGTTCTTCCAGTTTGCCGCCACCGGATGGGTGACGGCGCCGGAGGGGACGCTTTACACGGTGGCGGATTTCGTCGCCGCACCGCACAGCTGGCGCATCCTGCTCGCTCTGTTCGGCATCGCGGTATTCGGCGGCATGTTCGTCGTGCCGCTCTATGCCTTCCTCACCACGACAGTGCGCAAGGACGAGACCGCGCGCACGGTGGCGGCCAACAACGTCGTCAATTCGGGCGCGATGGTGGTGGGCGCGCTCGTCATCATGGGGGCGACCGGGGCGGGCCTCAACAGCCGGCATGCGCTGCTCGTCGTCTGCGGCATGTGCTTCGTGTCCGCGCTGCTGGCGATGAAGCTCCAGCGCGCCTGCGACAAGGAACAGGCGGCGAAGGCCCAGCACGAACAGGGTTAGGCGTCTTCAAGTCGCGCTCTGACGAAAGCGGTGCGAGGCGCGCGCCCGATGACCGCAACAGGACGGCTCCTGTTGCCCTCCGAGCCAGATGCGGAACGACCGCCGCTCAGGCGATGAACGTATAAGCCACCGTGAAGAAGGCGGCGAAACTGAGCAGGAAGAGCTTCCAATCCTGATCGTCCGAGCGCGGCTGGCGCGCGGGTCGGGCATCCTGAGGCATCATCGCAAAGACGTGTCGCGGCAGGCGGGCCCGGAAGGGGTGCCGCGCTCCGTCGTTCGTCAAGACCAGTGCCCGTTTCATGGGCGAAGAGTTACCGGCTTGTTAACATCTTGAGAAGGTTAAAAAAGGGTTAACGCGAGACTGCGTCGATTTGGCACGGTTCGCAAGCGGCTCACCGGGCCGATCGCAACGGCTCGTCGCGATCCTGCCTTTGAAAGCGCCGGAAATCACTGCCGATAACTTTTTGTAAACCATGTTCGGGCCAGAGTCCGGGGCGATCGCACGGGAGCGTGCACCAGCCATTCCGGAGTCCCCGACCATGTCCCGTATCAGCAAATGGGCATTGCCGATTGTCGTTTCCCTGCTCACCTCCGCCTGCGGCGGCGGTGGCGGTGGCGTGGGCTCGACCCCCACGCCGGCGGGAACGCCCTCGCCGACACCGACACCCACGCCTACGCCTACGCCTACGTCGACGCCAACTCCAGCGCCTACTCCGACACCGACGCCCACGCCTACGCCGACTCCCACGCCTACTCCGACACCGACGCCCACCCCGACACCCACGCCCACGCCTACTCCGACACCCACTCCAACGCCCACGCCCACGCCCACGCCTACACCGACTCCCTCGGTGCCTGGCACGCCTGGCCCGAACGCCAGCCTCATGGGCATTCTGAAGAGCGAGACGTTCGACAACAATGCGGCGAACGCATCCGGCCGTTTCTATGCGGACGAGCGGCCGGTCGAAAACGGGCAATCGGCATTGGGCGCGCTGACGATCGCCTATGACGCAAACAGCCAGAGCTACACGATCACCACCGCCGGCCGCACCGGGACCTTCGCGCCGGCCAATCTGGTCGTCTCGGGCTCCGCGGACCTGATCGAATTCCAGAAGATCGGCGCGACCAGCGAGTCGCTGACCCTGACCAAGCCGGGCACCACCGGTGCGCTGACCTACAAATATGTCGGCGGTGGCGCCTGGGAACGCGCGACGCTCGCCAGCGGCGTGCTCGATTTCACCTATGATCCCTTCACCTATGGCGCCGAGACCACGGATTCGCTCGTGCCCCGCAGCGGCACCGGCCTCTATGCCGTCAGCCTGGTCGGCGCGCGCGCCATGGAAGCGCCATTCGCCATGGCCGGCAGCGGCCAGCTCCAGGCAGACTTCCTCAACGGCTCGCTGACCAGCAGCGGCGTGCTGACCAGTATCGATGTCGACACCGGCCTCATCAAGTCGATCGGCATCTTCTTCGGCGAGGCTGCGATGAGCAGCGGCGTCAACAATTTCTCCGGCAATTTCTCGATGGACGACGGCAAGCGCTTCACCGGCAGCTGGTCAGGCCGCTTCTATGGCCCCGCCGCCGAGGAAGTGGGCGCTGCCTGGTCGCTCAGGAGCGCGGATGGCGAGGTCGCGGCCGGCTATATGCTCGGCCGGCAGGACGCGACCCTCGAGGGCACCAACATGGCGCTCACCCAGCTCGACTATGACGTTACCTTCGACCATCGCTTCAGCCAGCTCAGCTACACCGACAATGGCGGCGGCATGGCGGCCAATCCCGTCTCGCTCCGCTCCGACGCGAAACTCGGCTATACCAAGGCGACCGATACCTATCTCTATGCTGACAGCGCTCGCAGCATCAGCACCAGCTTTGCGCCGACCGACAAGGTTGTGTCGGAATCGAACAGCGCGCTGACCGTGTACAAGATGACCGGCACCGACGGCATCACCTACAAGCTCTCGCTCAACAAGCCGGGCGCCGGTAATCCCACGATCACGCTCACTTATGCGAGCTTCGGCCACTGGGAGCGCGCGCAGTCGGCAGGCGCCGACCGCATCGATCGCTGGTTCGCCTATGGCCTGCGCACCAACGGCTTCCAGATCCCGACCGGCACCGGCACGTTCAGCGGCATCATCCGCGGCACCGCGGCGCTGATGAACGGCGGCCAGACCTATTCGCTGAGCGGCACCAGCAGCTTCGCCATGGATTTCGGCGCCGGCACCTTCACCGGCTCGCTCAACCCGATCGGCACCAGCCTGGCCAACGGCGCGACCCGCGATTTCGGCACATTCGCCTTCGATCGCGGCGCCATCGACATCGATGCCGGCCTGTCAGCGGACATCGTGGGCGGCGGCAAATATCTCGGCTTCTTCGAAGGCGCGCTCTACGGGCCCAAGGCAACCGAAGTCGGTGGCACCTTCGGCATGCAGACCGAGAATACCGACAATGGCCAGACGCCGAGCGCAAATGCCGCACTTCTGAACGGCGTCATCGTGGGAACCCGCACCGGCAATTGAACCGCGCCCCGGCTTTCGGGTAGGAGGACCGCATGACAAGCCGCCGGGCCACCGGATTCGGGCTGCTCGTGGGATTGGCCATGCCGGTCATGGCCGCCGCACAGCAGCCGGCGCCTGCGCGGCAGGCCGGTCCCGGCCTGTCGGCCGATGGCAGCGCCATCACTGGCCTTTCCGCGAGCCAGCTCTTCGACCTGGCGGATCAGGCACGCGCCGGCGGACGCCTTGCCGATGCCGAGGCGATCTACAAGGCGCTGGCCCGCGATCCCGATCTCCAGGTCCGCTCCGAGGCGCGCTTCCGGCTCGGCATGATGCTCGCCGACGAGAAGCGCTTCGCCGACGCCGCCCTCGCCTTCCGCGCGATCATCGACGAGCAGCCCAATGCCGCGCGCGTACGCCTGGAGCTTGCCCGTGTGCTCGCCGCGATGGGCGACGAGGGCCGCGCCCGCCAACAGCTGCGCGCCGCCCAGGCGACCGGCCTGCCGCCCCAGGTCGCGCAGGTGGTCGACCGCTTCGCCTCGGCGCTGCGCTCCAACCGCAAGTTCGGCGGCAATTTCGAGTTCGCGCTGGCGCCGGACAGCAACATCAACCGGGCGACCGATGCCAAGGTGCTGGACACCGTCATCGCACCGCTCAACCTCTCCGACGATGCGCGCGAGCAGTCCGGCCTCGGCGCCCATGTCAGCGGACAGGTCTATGCCCGCCTTCCCCTCACCCCGTCGCTCATGCTCGTGCCGCGCCTCTCGGGCGACGGCACGCTCTACAAGCGTAGTCAGTTCAACGACGTCTCGGGCAGCGCCCAGCTCGGCCTGGAATGGCAGACTGGCAGCGGCGACCGGATCATGCCCTCGTTCGGCGCGACCCAGCGTTATTATGGCGGCGATGTCTATGCCCGCACGGCAAGCGCCGACCTGCGCTGGACGCACCGCCTCGGCGCCCGCGCGCAGAGCGACATCGGCTTCTCCTATGGCCGCACCCACTACCTCAGGAACAGCGCTCAGGACGGCGATCTGTTCAGCCTCAGCGCCGGCATCGAGCGCGCGCTGACGGCGCGGACCGGCGTCAGCGTGGTGCTGAGCGGCCTGCGCCAGACGGCGCGCGACCCCGGCTATGCGACGATCTCCGGCGGCGTCTCCCTGCTCGGCTGGCGCGATCTTGGCAAGACGACCCTGTTCGCCAGCGTGACGGCACGCCGGCTCGAATCCGATGCCGTGCTTTTCCCGTTCACCGACCGCCGCAAGGAATGGTATCTGCGCGGCGGGGTCGGCGCGACCTTCCGTCAGATCGAGGTCGCCGGCTTCTCGCCGGTCGTCCGCATCGCCTATGAGCGCAACATCTCGTCGGTCGGCATCTACGACTATCATCGCATCGCCGTCGACGTCGGCATCACCCGCGCTTTCTAGCCCCTTTACTGAAGCGCCAGCGCGAAGCGCTCGCCCGATGCGGCACGCGCCTCGAAGCCAAGGGTGCGGTAGAAATCCTGCGCGCGGTGATTGTCCGCGTGCGTCCCCACCGCCAGATAGCTGCACCCCTCCGCCCGCGCGAAGGTCAGCGCCGCATCGACCAGCAGCTTGCCGAGCCCGATTCCCCGCGAGCTCTCGATCACAAAGAGATGGTGCAGGTCGAGCCCGCGCTGGGTGAGCTGCGCGCGATAGAGCGGCGTCAGCAGCGCATAGCCCACCACATAACCGAAGCGCTCGACGACCAGCCCATGCAGCCAGGGCACCGGCCCGAACAGATCGGCCTGGAGCCGGGCGGCGTCGATCAGCGGTTCGTCGCCATGATGGCGGGCGAGCCGGGCGATCATGCCGGATACGACCGGCACGTCATGACGCGCCATCGGCCGCACCCGGCCTTGCGCTTCGATCGTCTCTTCGGAAAGTGTCACAGTGGCCTCCATCTTGGCCGCCACTGGTTGGTCTGTTCCGATCCCGCTCAGCGGCGGCATCGGTTCATATGATCGAACGAGCCGCGTCTATGTCAGACGGACCCAATAAAAGCTGGACGTGAGAACGCGCTCGATCATGCGGCGCTTCTGCTCATGGGCAAGCGCCTTTGTCAAGATTGTGTCCTTCGCGCGACAGTCCCGGCGCGATCCGCTTCCGTCCATTGCAACGGACGCCAACCTGTCACATTGCGGGCGTAGCGGCGGCGCACAAACAGTGCAGACTCATGTCGGGCCTCGCTAATAACCAAGACCTCCCAGGGGAACATTGATGAAGATGATAGCTCGCGCAGCCATGCTGGCTGCCGTAAGCCTGTGTGCGTTCAGCCAGGCTCAGATCGCCTTTGCGCAGACCGCCACGCCCGACGCGGCGGACGAAGCCGATGCTGGCGGAGCCGACATCGTCGTGACCGCCCAGCGCCGCTCTGAGAATGTGCGCGACGTGCCGATCTCGGTCGGCGTCATCGACGGCAACGGCCTGCGCGACTATCAGGCGGCAGGCGCGGATACGCTCCTCTCGCTCTCGGGCAAGGTGCCGAGTCTCTATGTGGAGTCGACCACCGGCCGCATCTTCCCGCGCTTCTACATTCGCGGCCTCGGCAATATCGACTTCTATCTCGGCGCCTCGCAGCCCGTGTCGATCATCCATGACGACGTCGTGCTCGAGCATGTCGTGCTCAAGTCCAATCCCGCGTTCGACATCGCCCAGGTGGAAGTGCTGCGCGGCCCGCAGGGCTCGCTGTTCGGCCGCAACACCACAGCCGGCATCGTCAAGTTCGACACCGCCCAGCCGACCAAGACGGCGCAAGGCCAGATCAGTGCCTCGTGGGGCACTCACAACAGCATCAACGTCGATGCCGGCATCGGCGGGCCGGTGACGGACGACGGCCGGATCAGCGTCCGCTTCTCGGCGCTCTACCAGCATCGCGACAATTTCATCGACAACACCTTCGCCGGCACCAGCGCCGACGGCACCCGGACGCCGCAGAAGAACGCGATGGGCCGCTTCGACGAGCGTGACGTGCGCGCGCAGGTGCTCTTCGAGCCGACCGACGCACTTTCGGTGCGCTGGTCGAGCCATTTCCGCGACTATGAGGGCACGTCGACGCTCTTCTATCGCGGCTCGATCACCAAGGGCAGCAATGCCGTACCGGCCAATTTCGACATCACCAAGGTGGCGCTCGACGAGGGCAACAACAATCCGCAGGCCTATCAGACCTTCGGCCACTCGCTGAACGTCGCCTACGACTTCGGCGGTGTGACGCTCACCTCGATCACCGCCGTCGAGGGCTCGCACGGCTATAGCCGCGGCGATACGGACGGCGGCGCCGCCGCCAATTTCGGCGGCGTCGGCTTCGGCCAGTCGCAGGGCCGCTTGCGCAAGCTGCGCCAGTGGACGCAGGAACTGCGCCTCGCCAGCAGCGACACCGCGCAGTTCAAATGGCAGGTCGGCGGCATCTTCTTCGACGCGCGCGACATGACCGAGTTCGATCAGCGCGCCTATTTCCTCACCGGCGCCGCCAACAATCCGAACAACAATGTTCTGCTGCGCAACGTCAATACCGCCTGGGGCATCTTCGGTCAGGCGAGCTACGATTTCACCGACAAGCTGACGCTGACCGCCGGCATCCGCGAATCCGGCGATCTCAAGAAGACTTATCTGCTCCGTCCGGCCGCCAACGCCGCCGGCGTCTCGACCTATGCCGGCCGCACCTATGTGCGCCTGTACGACAGCGAGCCGAGCTGGGACGTCAGCCTGCTCTACAAGATCACGCCGGACGTGAACGTCTATGCCCGCGTTGCCCGCGGCTTCCGCGGCCCGACCATCCAGGGCCGCTCGGCCGTGTTCAATGCCGACTTCACCACCGCGACCTCGGAGACCAACACCTCCTATGAAGTGGGCGTCAAGACCGCCTTCCTCGACAATGCGGTGCATTTCGATCTGTCGGGCTTCTATTATGAGGTGAAGAACATCCAGCTCAACGGCAATGACAGCAACGGCAATGGCGTGCTGTTCAATGCCGACAAGGCCAAGGGCTACGGCCTGGAAGCGCAGCTGGACGTCCGGCCGGTGCAGGGCCTGCGCCTGAATGCCGGCCTCAGCCTGCTGCATACCGAGATCGACGACAAGCGCGTCTATGCGCAGGTCTGCGCGCTCAGCGGCGTGGTGGTCTGCACGGTGCAGGATCCCACGATCAAGATCGGCGCCAACACCTTCGCGCAGATCGACGGCAATCCGCTGCCGAATGCGCCGCGCTACAACCTGAACCTGAGCGCCCGCTACGATCTGCCGCTCGGCCCCGGCCGTGCCTTCGTATCGACCGACTGGAACATGCAGGGCTATACCAGTTTCGTGCTCTACAAGACGCCCGAGTTCACCTCGGACGGCAATTTCGAGGGCGGTCTGAAGGTGGGTTACGCGACGGACAATTACGAGATCGCCGGTTTCGTGCGCAACATCACCGACGAACGCAACCTGATCGGCGTGATCGAGAACTATATGGCCGGCGTCTATAACGAGCCGCGCGTGTTCGGCGTCTCTGTCAGCGGCCGCTTCCGCTAAGATTGCAGGGGCGGGCTTCATCAGGCTCGCCCCCCGCTCCCTGCCAGTGTTCCTGCGAAGGCAGGAGCCCAGGGCGGATAAGCCGGTCTCCTGCGCCCTAGGCTCCTGCTTTCGCAGGAGCACTGGTTGCGCCAGGCTGACCTAGTATACTTTCCTGCCGTGTCGCGGGTCGCGTCGACCCGCTCAGCGCGGCGCCAACGTGTCTCGACTTCGCTCGACACGAACGGACCGGTTCTATCTGAACAGAACAGACTCTAAAGCAACTCCGCGTAACGCCCCGGCCGGTGGCTGCGCGTCATCCGCCGCAGGGTCGCGCCGATGCTCTCCAGCAACGCCGGCACCCCGGTATCACCCGGATGCACCGCGACGCGCGCGACCTTCTTCCAGCGCAATACCGTCGGCAGCGCCCAGGCCGCAAACAAGGATGAGGCGATGCGCGGCTTGCTCCGGCTCGCCCAGGTGATCACCGGGCCACTCGCCAATGGCCGCTCAACCGCACCGGGTTGCCAGACCCGCCAATGATCCTCGGCCATGGCGAAGCCCGCCCGCGCCATCGCGGCATGGGCGCCCGGCCCGTAGAGCCAGGCCGGCGCGATGAAGCCCGCGACCGGACGGCCGATAATGTCCTCGATCAGCGCGCGGCCCTGCGTCATGCGCTGGTAGGCGGTCTCCTCGTCGAGGCCGAGAAACTCCCCCTCGGACGCGGTCATATGCTTCGCCTTCATCCGCGCGGCGAAGCTCTCATGCGCGCTCGTGTCGCGGTGATACCAACCGTGGACGAACATCTCCGCACCCGCGTCCGCCCAGTCCCGCAGTCGCGCGGCAAAGGGCGTCCCCGCCTTGAGCGGCGCCTCGCCCCAATGATCCGGCACCACCAGCATGGCGATCTTCTCAACCGGCACGTGGGCAGCGAGATGATCGCGCAGACGATCCACCTGCGTCTCCGAACGCGGCCCGACATCGTGGATCGACGTCAGCAGGAGGCGTTCAGGCGACATGCGACACATTCTTGCGCAACTGCGCCGCATAGAGCGCGAACAAGGCTTCGAAATGCGCTTCCATGGTCGGCACGCGCCAGGCGTTGGCGGCAGCCCGGCGACGCGCTCCTGCCGGATCGCTCGCCAGGAAATCCGCGATCGCCGCCGCCAGCGCAGCCCCGCTGCGCGCCTTGTAGAGCGCGCCCTGCCCCGGCACGAACTGGTCGCTGGCGCCGCCCTCGTCGGGCACGATGATCGGCAGGCCGCTCGCCTTGGCCTCGGCGGCCGCCAGGCAGAAGGTCTCCGCCTCGCAGCCATGGACGAGCGCATCGGCGCTGGCGAGGATGGTCGCGAGGTCGCGGCGGTCCGTCACCGGCGCGGCGAGATGGACGGTCGGGTTGCGCATCGCGGCGCGGACCACCTTGGCGCGCTCGCGCCCGTCACCGAACAGGATGAGGCCGATCGGCCGCTGATAGCCCGCCGCCGTCACCGCATCGAACACCATCGGCCAGCGCTTCTCGCTCGCATGCCGGCCGAGGGCGATCAGCAGCGTCGCTTCCGGACCGAGCCCGCAGCGCTCGAGCAGCCGCGTGCGCAGGTCGAGGTCGCGCAGCGCGGGATCGAACAGGCCGCTCTCCACGCCCATTGGCATGGTGTGGACATTGGTCATGCCGCCCTCGATGAGGCGGTCGCTGAGGCTCCGTCCGGCACTGATCACCAGCTCATAGCTCTCGTCCAGCTTGCGCAGATGCCGCCAGAACCAGTCGAACGCGCTGTCGATCGTGTCGCGCGAGGCGATCGGGCTGAACCAGCGATAGGCATAAGCGGAGAGCGGATCGGCATGCATGATCAGCGCGCGCGGCACATCGGCCTCCCAGCGCGCGACCATGGCCGGGCTGCTCCACGGCGAGGACACCTCGACCAGATCGGGCTTCAGGTCGTCGAGCGCGGCATGCAGCGCCGGCTCATCCTGGAAATAACGGTAGCGGCGATCGACCGGCAGCGTCGGCCCCTTGATGGTGCGGATCGAGCCGCCGGGGCTTTCGAACAGCAGCTCGTCCTTTTCGCCCGGCGCGAGGATGATGACTTCCTGCTCGCCCGGCGTCGCCGCCGCGATCTTGCGCTCGACATAGGTCTTCACGCCGCCGCCCTGCGGCGCATAGAAGGCGCAGACGTCGACTATTCTCACCGGATGCCGCCAGCCATGATCAGGGTCATGGCCACGTCTCTAGGATGGGCGAGCAGCGTCCGCAACTGGCGCAACACTTAAGCCCCTCCTCTTCAGAGGAGGGGAGTTGAGGACTACTTCTTCAGCGGACCGAAGCTGAACAGACCGACGCGATACTGCATCGTCACCGTGATGCGCGTCGGGCCATTGCCGGTCGTCGCCGCCGCGCTTTTCCAGGCGGGCTTGGACCAGCCGAGCTTGGGATCGCCCGGGAAACCGATACCATCCTTGGAGAGGCCGAACTTGCGGTTGCTGTCGCGATCGTGGAGCAGGCTCAACGTGTAGGTGCCGGCCGCCGGCGCACGCACGCACAGGACCACCGGTCCGGTCTTCGGCACGTCCATCTCGACCCGCCGGAACGTCTTGCCCGCCGCGACGAGCTTGTTATCGTCCTGCAAGAAGTCGTCGTCATTGGGCGGATAGAGCTCGACCTTGACGCGCCCCTGCCGGTCCTTGAGGCCGGCCAGCGTGATCAGGAAGGCCGGGCCGCTCTCGTTCGGGCGGCAGCGTCCCTCGGCCGTACCAAGATCAGGGGTGGACGGAATTGCCGCGCCGCCTGACGCAGCGGCGAGCAACAACAAACTCATCGACATCAGCTGTTTCTTTCACGGATGAGGCCAGAGAGGCCGAAAGTGAGGCCGACCACCAGATGCGCGGCCACGGTCAGGCTGGCGAGCAGCGCCATGGCATGGACGATCTCGGTGTCACGACCGACAAAGAAGGTGGCGAGACTGACGAAGATCACATCCTTGTTGGGCATGAACGGCAGCCGCGAGAGCAATTGCCGCATCGTCGCCAGCAGCAGCCAATAGGCAAAGGCCACGCCGGGCAGGATGAGGTGCCAGAGCAGCCCGCTCAGCAGCGCATAGGAGATGATGCGCAGGAAATGGACATTCGCGATGAACCACAGATCGCGCGAGGGCAGCGTGAACAAGGTCCGCCGCAGCACCAGGAAGGCGACAGACGTGCCCAGCACGAAGGCGATCGACCAGGCGAAGGTGTTGCTGGAGATGCCCAGATTGAGCTGCCCGATCATCGGCGCGGCGAGAATCACCATGACGATCGTCGAGATATTGCCGGTCAGCGCCGAGAGGATCGTCACGTCCTTGATCGCGCCGAATGGCGAGGCGACCGTGTTCACATGACGCTTTGCCCAGGCGTAGAAATACACCTCGCCGAGATAGCCGAGCAGGATCTCGTTGCTGACGAACTTGCGCAGCAAGGCGCCCATGCCGGAGAAGGGCAGGCCCCACAGGCGGCGGAACATGATCCAGTCCGTAAACGGCGCCTGGAAATAGCTGACCACGAAGACGATCCAGAAGAGCGGCGATGTCGGCAGCAGGCTGGTGAGGTCACCAAGCTTGAGATCGCGCAACTGATACAGCGCGGCGGCGAGCAGCAGCAGCGAAACGGCGGGCCCGAAATAGCGCGGCCAGTTGCGGCTCCGCTCGACCAGCGGCTTGGGGTCGATGAATCGCCCGACACCCGCCGCAACATTCGCCGCACTCGCGACCTCGCTGCCAGGTGCGGCAAATTCCCCGCCTTTGTCCATGTTTTCAATCCCGTCAGGCAAGGTCAGGGCAGTGCTCGTGCCAAAATCCGGGCCGTATGTAGCTAGTTTCACTGGTCCCCGCTAGGCAATGATTGTGGCGGTATCTGGACCATTGCATGGCACTGCTGAACGCAAAGTGGCGGGTTCGTTCAGCCTTGCGACAGGAAGGAACGGAGCAGCAAGCCGCCAAGGATGCGCTGATCGAGCGGAGCATAAACCAAGGAGAAGCTCCCCGAGGCCGCGCAAACATCGCCTTGGCGAACCAACGCCGGGCTCCTCAGCTCACCTAGGCAATGTCTGGTTCGATCGGAGACTTACGCGACCAGCCCCAATTCCGCATCGCTCGCGGCATGGCCCCATTTGTCGCGCGGTGGCATCGGGCGATCGCGCCAGTCGAAGTCCGGCGAGAAGCTGGAGATTTGCCGACCGTCGGGAATGCGGCCATTCCCGCCGCCCTGGCTATAGTCATAATAGAGCTTCAGCAGCTCTTCCCTGCTGCGATGCTGCGCGGCCGGATGCGACACGCAGGCCTCGCGCCAGCGCAGCACGCGATCATACTGGGCCGGCACCTCATAATTCTCATAATAATCGAGGAACCATAGCCGCTTGAACATCGGCGTCATCGCCACCTCAGCCCAGCCGAACCGGTCCTCGAAGAGGAAATCCGCACCGGTTGCATAGCGCTTCAGGAACGCGTCGATCTTGCCGAACTCGGCATCGACCGCCGCACGCATTTCATCGCGCTTGGACGGATCGCGGTTGAGGATCATGCGATAGCCCGATCCCGAGAACGGCCCTGCCAGCTCCGCCAGCATCCCCTCGACCGCATGCTTGAACGGATCGGGATGCGCGACCGCCGGATCGGGATAGCGCTGCTCCAGATAGCGCAGGATGACCATGCTCTCCTTCAGGCTCTCGCCATTCTCGACATCGAGCAAAGGCAGCGCGGTCGTCCCTCCGCTCTTGGCCAGCAGCCAGTCCGGGCGCGGTTTGGAGATGTCGATCTCGACATCTTTCATCGCCAGGCCCTTCAGCGCCAGCATGATCTCGATCCGCTCCGAGAAGGGGCAGCCGGGGATATGATAGATGGTCAGTTCCTGGGTCATAGGTCCTCCCTTCTTAGCCCCTCCTGTTCAGAGGAGGGGTTGGGGTGGTGCTTCGACGCTGCAATCTTGTCGCGACGCGCGCGATGCTGGCGCATCGCCACCACCCCCGGCCCCTCCTCTGAAGAGGAGGGGTGACATGCGGTCCTCAATCCTTCGACGCCACCCGCTCCGGCATCTTGGTCGCCGCCGGGCCGGTGTTCACATGCTGCCCGCCCGCGCCCGCGGGGCCCGTGACTGGCACGAACGGTTCCGGATCGCCTTCGCGCAATTGCAGCCCGAACAGCGAGTGCATCCCCGGATGCCGCCCCAGCCCGCCAAACAGATCGAACCCACGATCCAGCCAGTCGCGCAGCGGATCATTCTCGACCAGCGGCGGCGTGCGCGCCACCGAGGCAGTCCAGAGAAACACGGCGAGCGCCGAATAGTCAGCGAAATTGGGCTGATCGCCGCCCAGCCACCTGGTCTCGGCGAGGATCTTGCGGAACGGCCCCAGCGTCGGCGAGACCAAAGGCAGGCGATCCTCGCGACCGGCCTGCACATCCTCGAGTCTTTGCCCGCCAAGGAACCACTGCTCGCGGCTCCAGCGCACATACTCCCGGTCCTGCGGCAGCGAGAGATCGTGATAGTCGAGAATATAGCAGCGGAACCACGGGCCGATGGCGGTCTGCCACAGCCAGTTGTCGAGGAACTTCATCAGATTCTTCTGGGTCGCCCCCTCGAACAGCATCGGCCGGTCGGGATATGTCTCGTCGAGATATTCCGCGATCACCCAGCTATCGAGCACCCATTCGCCGTCATCAACGATGACCGGAACGCGCTCGGACTTGCCGCCGGTGCGCTCCAGGATGCCGGTGAAGCCGCCCGGCACGATGTCGATGTCGAAGCCCTTGTGCGCCAGCGCATATTTGGTGCGCCACACATAGGGGCTGATCGTGCAGCCGCTTTCGAGCTGCAGGTCGAACAGGGTGATGGTGTTGTTCTTGGCCATGGGCCCGTCCTCTCTAGCGAAACCATTCCCCTTCCGTTCGCCCTGTGCTTGTCGAAGGCTGTCCTTCTTCAAGAAAAGGGCGAGGCTTCGACAGGCTCAGCCCGAACGGATGAGGGAATGTCCTCGATCTGCGCTTACGCCTGCACCTTTACGCCTGCACCTTCTTGTCGGCGTCCTTCAGCAGTTCCTCGCGCTTGGCCTTGGCGAACATCTCCTTGATCGCCGGCCGCGCGTTGACGCGGTCGAGCCAGGCGCACAGGCCCGGCGTCTTCTGCTCGTTCACATAGTCCTGGAAGAAGCCACCGGGGCGCTGCAGGCCATTGGCGATGGCGAAGTTACAGATGTCGGCGAGGCTGTAGCCGCTGTCGACCAGATAATCCTGCTTCGAGAGCGTCTCCTCCAGCCGCGCGACCGAGACGCCGACCTTGCGGAATTCCTCGTCCAGCATCTCCTGCGGGAAGCCGTTGCGCGCGCGCCGCCACTTCACCTGCTGCTCGGGGATCGTCACCTTCGTCGTGACATGCTCCTCGAACTCCTCGTCGGTCATCTTCTGCGCAATCGCCTTGATGCCATAGGCCCAGCCGATGGTGGAGACACACCAGCAGAAATACTCGTCGACCCACTTGGTCCACACGCGCATCTCGGCGCGCTTGAAGGGATCGGCGGGCCGCAGCGAATTGCCAGCCTCGGGGAAGACGTCCTCGAGATATTCGCAGATCACCGTCGATTCGGTAACAACCTTGCCGTCGTGCCAGAGCGCGGGCACCTGACCGCGGGGGTTGATCGCCTTGAACCAGTCCGAATGCTGCTCGAACTTGGCGGGATCGACAAAGACCGGCTCGAACTTCAGCCCTTTTTCGTAGAGTGTGGCAAGCGGCTTGAGGCTGTTGGCTCCGGGGCCGAAGCTGTAGAGTTTGAGGGTCATGTCTGTCTCCTAATCGCGTGATGCATCATGCGGCAAAGGGCGCGGCGATGCGATCGCCAACGCCCGCAAATTTCGTCAGGCGCCTTCCTTGTTGCCCTCGGCGAAGACGCGGGTGCGGTCGCGGCCCCAGTTGACCAGCGCCTCGACGCGCTGCTTTGCGCCCTCGGGATCGCTGTCCATCGGCGCGACCGAGTCGATGATCGCCTGGAAATGCTTCTCCAGCCCCTCGCGCACCTCGGGATAAGGGATGATGTAGAGCGCATTCTCCTGAATGCCCTTGTAGATCGCCTGGCCGAGCGCCTCGGGCTCCAGGCCGTGCTGGTGGATCGAGTGGAGCGAGGCGATCGACTCCTCGTTCTCGACATAGCCGCTGGTGCCATATTTGGCGGGGCGCAGGCGCGAGGCTTCGGCGATGTTCGACTTGATGTTGGCCGGGGTCGCCACCGATACGCCGATGTCATATTTGGCGAGGCCCTGGCGATAGCCCTCCATCAGGTTGATGCTCGCGGCCTTGGCGGCCGAATATGGCCCGGCCAGCGCGCTGCCCATGAAGCCGCCGAGCGACGAGACGGTGACGATGTGGCCCGGCACCCCTGCCTTGATCATGCGCGGGATGAAGGTGACGCAGCCGTTGATCACGCCATTCAGATTGACGCCGATGATCCAGTCAAAGTCATCATAGGTGGTGAGCTCGATCGGCCCGAAGCTGTTCACGCCCGCCGTGTTGGAAAGAATGGTCGGGGCGCGGCCAAACACCGTCTCGACCCCATCGGCGGCCTTCGCATAGGCGTCGCGATCCATGATATCGAGCACGATGCCATGGCATTTGATCTGCAGTTCGCGCAGCTCGGTCAGCGCCGTTTCGATGGCCTCCGCGCGCACGTCGGCGATGACGATCTCCGCGCCGGCCCGTCCGAAGACCTTGGCCTGGCCAAAGCCCGCGCCCGATGCGCCGCCGGTGATGAACGCCAATTGGCCGCTGAAATCTTGCATGTACGCCTCTCCTTCTGTCCTGCCCGAGCGACAGAGTGAGACAGGCACTGGCTGAATCACCGATCGGGCATCCTGCGTCGGCAGCCGCGACGCGAAAGGAGGACACTTCTCATCGACGAAGAGTGCCGCTACCGAATCCTTTCACGCACGCCTGCCGGACGAACGCCGAGGCTTTCGACATAATTTTGGACAATGTCAACAATGGCGCGCCGAACCGGGACAGTCGGCGTTGGCGGCTTCGGGAATGATGAGCCCGCCATCATCCCGAAGCCCACCGGATATCACGGCATCGGATATTCGTCGGCATTCTTCACCCAGCCGTCCATCCGCGAGAAATCGAAGCGCGGCGGCGCGAAGATGTCGATCAGGTGGCACGGTGGCTTGGGCGTCGGGATCGACGTGTGGACCACCTGCGAAGGGATGACCGTGATCGACGGAGACTCGCAATCGATGATGCGATCGTCGCGCCAGGCCTTCCGGTTGGGGATCCAGGGCCAGCGCAGATAGTGGCGGTAATTGCCCTGCAAGGTCAGCGAGCATTGCTCGAAATCCTCGTGGCTGTGCGGCGACAGGCGATCCTGATCGCGCTCCACATCGACCACCGGGAACAGGTTGATCATGAGATTGGTGGAGCGGTACAGGTTCATGAACTGGCCCGGCGCGTTCTGCGCATCCATCGGATACAGGCGCAGCTTGAAGCCCTCGGGCGGATTGGGCCAGGGCTGGTAAGGCGCGATGTTCGGATGCGGCTCGCGATAGCTCTCCGCATTGGCGCTGATCTCGCACAGATCCGGCGCGACCGAGCTGAACAGGCGGACCACCTGCCCACCCTCCTTCACCGTGATCTTGCTCGCGCCCGGCGGGATGATCGCGAGCTTGTAGCGCACGTCGCTCGCGCTGCCATTGGCGGTCTCGATGTCGACCACCGTCCGCTTCTCCGGGAAGAAGGTCATATATTCGTCGGGCTGGTCGTCGCGCGAGAGCACCGTACCGGGTTCGGCTTCCGTATAGGCCAGCACGAAATTCTGGCCGCGGCCGTACCAGGTCTTGTAGCCCGGGCCGCTTTCCTGCGGCGGGCTCTTGTGAAATTCCATCAACTCCACGTCGGCATAATCGAGCACCGGCTGCTTCCCCGCCGTTTCCGAGCTCTGCTTCATCTTCGATCGCGGATCCTTGGCATCATACATGACTCGCTTCTCCTCTCCCCTCGATCTTGAAGAAGCGGTTGACCTTGTCAACGACAGACAGGCATTTTTGTTACGGCATGTGATACGATGTTTCGATTAATTGGCCTGGGACACCTCCCAATGCGCGCCGAGCGCCCACAGGTCCGGTTCGTCCCTGTCCTACAGACCCGCTGTCATGGCACTATCGTCAAGCGCCCGACCGCGCTTGCTCTTTGATCCCGTGAGCCCAATCCCCGAAATCACTGCCCTGTCTCGCCCTCGGTAAGCTTTTGCCAAAAACGCCATGCCTCACACGTGCGATGTTCGTGAGGTTATAAGAACCAACACATTGTATTTACATCATAAACCAGATTCATCATCAGTGAAGATCGATGTCGATACGCGCCGTTCCGCACGATCAATCGTCAGGCGGAAGGTCCCTCCGCCGACCAAAGCGGCTTCGTAATACACGACCTGCGTCTGCGGCGCTTCCCAGTCCGCGACGCTCATCTCGGCCCCATCGGCCCGCATCCACCGGCCCGGCTCCGGGAAACGCGTAAAATGGTCGAGATGCGCGGCCCGCGCCGCCGACAGCGCCGCCGTGAAATCCTCCAGCCCCAGATCGCGCCCCGCCCAGTCGACCCAGCTCAGCGCATTGTCCTGCGCATAGGCATTGTTGTTCCCGCGCTGGGTGCGGCCGAACTCGTCCCCGGCGGTCAGCATGATCGCCCCGGTCGAGGCGAACAGGGTCGCGAGCAAGGCGCGCAGGTCCGCCTGGCGCCGCGCAATCACGTCCGGGTCATCGCTGGGGCCCTCGGCGCCGTGATTCCAGCTGAAATTCTCGTCATGCCCGTCGCGATTCTGCTCGCCATTGGCCTCGTTATGCTTGGTCGCGTACGTCACCGTGTCGGCCAGCGTGAAGCCGTCGTGCGCGGCCAGGAAATTGACGCTGCGAGTGGGCTTGCCGAAAATGTCGGAAGAGCCGGCAATCCGCGTCACCAGCGCCCCGATGCCCTCCTCGCCGCGCCAGAAGCGGCGGACATCGTCGCGATACCGGTCGTTCCATTCGAGCCAGTCCGCCGGAAATTGGCCAAGCTGATAGCCGCCCGGTCCTATGTCCCACGGTTCGGCGATCAGCAACCGGTCGGCGAGCCAGGGATCGGCGGCGATCTCGTGGAAGATCGGCGCCTGCGCATCGAAGCCCGGTCCCCGCGCCATGACCGTGGCAAGATCGAAGCGGAAGCCGTCGACACCCGCCTGCCGCACGAAATGACGCAGGCTGGCGAGGACCAGCGCGCGCACCTCCGGCTCCGCGCAGTTGAGCGTGTTGCCCGTGCCGGTGTCGTTGATCAGCCGACCGCCGGGCTCCAGCGCATAATAAGCGCGCTCACCCAGTCCGCGCATCGAGAGCGTCGCCCCCAATCGGTCGCTCTCCCCCGTATGGTTGAACACGAGATCGAGCACGACGCCGATCCCCGCCCGATGCAGTGCCGCGACCGTCTCGCGCAGTTCCGCCATCCCGCCGGGGCACAGCCGCGGATCAAGCGCCATCGGTACGACGGGGTTGTAGCCCCAGACATTGGTCAGCCCCAGCGGCGGCAGGTGTCGCTCGTCGATCCAGGCGACGATCGGCATGAGTTCGACGGCCGCGACCCTCAGTTTCCTGAGATGCGCGATCACCGCCGGATGCGCGAGCGCTGCCACGGTCCCGCGTTCATGCTGCGCAACATCGGGGTGCAGCATCGTGAAGCCGCGCACATTGATCTCGTAGATCAGCCCGCCCGGCACGAAGCGCGGCGGCGTCCGGCGCATGTCGGTGAGCGGCGCCTCGATCACCGATCTGGGCACCAGCCCCGCCGTATCGACGCCGCGTTCGCCAAGCCGCGGATCATGGACGAACACGCGGTCGATCGCGGTCGCATAGGGGTCGACCAGCAGCTTGGCGGGATCGAACCAGAGGCCGCGCTCGGGCGCCCACTCCCCCGCCGCGCGAAAGCCATAAAGCTGCCCGGCCCCGATCGCGGGCACCTCGGCGCGCCAGACGTCACCGTCGCGGGCCATCGTCACATGTCGCTCGGCCTCACCGTCGAACAGGCAGAGCGTGAGGGCGCCAGCATCCGGCGCCCAGACGGCGAATTCCGCGCCACCGCGTGTCAGGCGAGCCCCGCGCAGATCGCTCACGTCACGACATCAGGCGCCGTCCGCCCGGTATGGCGCGCGATGCCGGCGATCGCATCCGCGGCGGTGACGAGATCGGCCAGCATAGCCGGCGTTTCCGCGTCCAGCACGCCATCGGGTCCCTGGACGGTCTCGAGATAGACACGCAAGGTCGCCCCCTCGGTGCCGGTGCCGGACAAGCGGAAGACGATCCACGCGTCGTCGCCGAACATCACGCGCAACCCCTGATTGGCGCTGATCGAGCCGTCGACCGGATCGGCATAGGCGAAACTGTCCGCCGCCGCGACGGTGAGCGGTCCGACGCTGCGCCCCGGCAGCGACGGCAGCGACGCCGTCAGTTCGGCCATCAGCGCATTGGCCCTGTCGGTCTCGATGCCCTCATAATCATGCCGCGCATAATAGTTCCGCCCGAACTGCGCCCAATGGTCACGCGCCAGCGCATCGACCGGAATCCGGCGCACGGCCAGGATGTTGAGCCAGAGCAGCACCGCCCAGACGCCATCCTTCTCGCGGACATGATCGCTGCCTGTCCCCGCGCTTTCCTCGCCGCAGATCGTCACCAAGCCGGCATCGAGCAGGTTGCCGAAGAACTTCCAGCCCGTCGGCGTCTCATAGCAGGGCAGGCCCAGCGCCTGCGCCACCCGGTCCGCCGCCGCGCTGGTCGGCATCGAGCGCGCGATCCCCTTGAGGCCGCCGGCATAGCCCTTGGCCAGATGCGCATTGGCGGCCAGCATCGCGAGCGAATCCGAGGGCGTCACGAAGCGTCCCTTGCCGATGATCAGATTGCGGTCGCCATCGCCATCCGATGCCGCGCCGAAGTCCGGCGCATCCGCGCCCATCATGAGGTCGTAGAGCGCCTTGGCATGAACAAGGTTCGGGTCGGGATGATGATGGCCGAAATCCTCAAGCGGCGTGCCATTACGCACCGTGCCGGCCGCGAAGCCCAGCCGCCGCTCGAAAATCTCGTGCGCATAGGGCCCGGTCACCGCGCTCATCGCATCGAAGGCCATGGTGAAGCCCCCGGCCGCCATCGCGCCGATCGCGTCGAAGTCGAACAACGTCTCCATCAGCGCCGCATAATCGGCCACGCTGTCGACGATCTCCACCGTCATGCCGCCGACACTGACCGTTCCGATGGCATCCAGGTCGATGTCCGCCGCGTCGACCGTCAGCCAGCGATCGATCGTCTGCGTCCGCGCGTAGATCGCCTCGGTCACCTTCTCCGGCGCCGGTCCGCCGTTGGCGACATTATATTTGATGCCGAAATCCTCGTCCGGCCCGCCCGGATTGTGGCTCGCCGAGAGCACCAGCCCGCCAATCGCCTTATAATGCCGGATGAGATGGCTTGCGGCCGGCGTCGACAGGATGCCGCCCTGCCCGACCATCACCTTGCCAAAGCCGTTGGCCGCCGCCATGCGGATCGCCTGCTGGATGACCGTGCGATTGTGGTAACGCCCGTCGCCGCCGATGACGAGCAGCGCGCCGTCCTTGTCATCCACCACATCGAAGACCGACTGGATGAAATTCTCTGAATAATTGGGCTGCTGGAAGACGCGCACTTTCTTGCGCAGGCCGGAGGTGCCGGGTTTCTGTCCGTCGAAGGGCGTCGTCGCGATGGTGAGGATCGTCATTGCTGCTCCTTGAGGCCCCGATAGAGCGCAGCATAATCCGCTCCGCTCTTCGCCCATGAAAAGTCGGTCGCCATGCCGCTTCGCTGGATCTGCCGCCACGTCGGCGCATCGCCATAGAGCCGGATCGTGCGGGTGATCGCGTCGGCGAGTCCCTCGTAGTTCACCGGCGAGAACTGGATGCCGGTCGCGGCCCTGGCAGCGATCGCGGCGACATTGGCGTCGACCACAGTGTCCCCCAGCCCGCCCGTTCGCGCCACCACGGGCACACAGCCATAGGCCAGGCCATAAAGCTGCGTGAGCCCGCACGGCTCGAACCGGGAAGGCACCAGGATTGCATCCGCCCCGCCCTGCAGGAGATGCGCAAGTTCCTCGTCATAGCCGATGCGGATGCCGACCCGTCCGGGATGACGCGCCGCGGCTGCATGCAGCCCCGCCTCGATCGCGGCATCGCCAGTGCCGAGCAGCGCCAGCCGCCCGCCGAGGCCGACGAGATGATCGATCACCTCAATGAGCACATCCATGCCCTTCTGCCACGTCAGCCGGCTGATGACGGTGAACAGCGGTCCATGGTCCGGCGTCAGGCCGAACGCCGCCTCGACGGCACGCTTGTTGCCCATGCGCGCGCCGAGCGTCTTCGCGGTGAAGGGGGCGGCGAG
The DNA here is from genome assembly GCF_018603885.1 of Sphingobium nicotianae. Classification (GTDB taxonomy): domain Bacteria; phylum Pseudomonadota; class Alphaproteobacteria; order Sphingomonadales; family Sphingomonadaceae; genus Sphingobium; species Sphingobium nicotianae. Next base: position 26,185 of record NZ_JAHGAW010000009.1, on the reverse strand, counting down.
CGCCGCGTCGGTCGCCGGATTCCATTGCTGCGTGTCGATGCCGTTGACGATGCCGGAAAGGCGATCCTGTCGCCCCTCGATCAGTCCTTCGAGACCCATGCCGAATTGCGGCTTGCGGATCTCGTCGGCATAGCCCGGGCTGACCGTCGTGATCGCATCGGCCAGCATCATGCCCGCTTTCAGCATGCCGACGCCGCCATGATATTCGACACCCTCGATCGAGAAGGCCGTGCGCGGCAGCTCCAGCCGGGGAAAGAAATCAGCGCCGAAATAGCCCTGGAACGCCATGTTGTGGACGGTCATGACGCTGGCCGGGCGGCGCTCGGACGCATCGCCATAAACGAGATAGGCCGGGGCCAGCCCCGCCTGCCAGTCATGGGCGTGCAGTACGTCGAACGCTTTCACGCCGGCGCGGCCGGTCGCGATGTCGGCGCCCGCCTTCGCCAGCGCCGCGAAGCGCAGGCCATTGTCGAACCAGTCGCGCCCCATGGCGTCGGCATAGGGTCCGCCGTCGCGATCATAGAAGGCCGGCGCGTCGAGCACGAGGATCGGCCGATCGTCATGCCGGCCGGCGAGGATGCGCGCGGGCGTGCCGAGCAGAGCCGCATATTTGTGCACCGTCCGCTTTCGGCCCAGCGCGCGCATCACCGCGGGATAGCCAGGCAGGAAACGCGTCATGGCGATGCCGTGCGGCGCCACCGCCGCGGGGAGCGCGCCCACGACATCGGCAAGCCCGCCGGTCTTGACCAGCGGCCAGCATTCGGACGCGACGGAAAGGACGGTGAGGTCAGTCAACGATGATCTCTTAGCCCCACAAGCGAAGAAAGGAGGATCGGTAAGCCCCTCTCCTTTAGGGAAGGGGGAAGGGGTGGGAAAGGCCCAGCAGCACCTTGTTCGGTCGCGGAGCCCCACCCCTATCCCTCCCCTCAAGGGGAGGGGTTATAAAAATCAGCCCAGCCGGTCGATCATGGTCTTGGTGATCAGGCAGATCCCGCTCTCCGTCCGCTGGAAACGCCGCGCGTCGAGCTGCGGATCCTCGCCGACGACAAGCCCTTCGGGAATGCGCACACCGCTGTCGACGATCACCCGGTTCAGCCGCGCTCCCCGGCCGATGTTGCAATAGGGCAGGATCACGCCTTCCTTGACGTCCGAATAGCTGCCCATCTTCACCCCCGTGAAGAGCAGGCTGCGATAGGCACTCGCACCCGAAACGATGCAATCCTGCGAGATGAGCGAGGAGACCGCCATGCCGCGCCGCCCCTCCTCGTCATGCACGAACTTGGCCGGCGCGGCGACGATCTGGTCGGTCCAGATCGGCCAGTCGCGGTCGTACATGTTGAGTTTGGGGACGACGTCGGTCAGGTCGATATTGGCTTCCCAATAGGCATCCAGTGTGCCCACATCGCGCCAATATTCTTCGATCTCCTCGGCGGCGCGGATGGCGCTTTGTGAGAAGAGATGGGCGACCGCCTTCCCGTGCTTGACGATGTAGGGAATGATGTCACCGCCAAAATCGCGCTTGCTCCCGGGCGTTTCGGCATCGCGGCGGAGTTGGTCGAACAGGAACTGCGTGTCGAAAACATAGATGCCCATCGAGGCGAGCGCGACATCGGGCTTGCCCGGCATGGCCGGCGGATCGGCGGGCTTCTCGACGAAGGCGGTGATGCGGGCATCCTCGTCCACGGCCATTACGCCGAAGCCGGTCGCCTGCATGCGCGGCACTTCCAGGCAGCCGACCGTCACGTCCGCGCCGCTCTGCACATGCTGCTGCAGCATGATCTCATAATCCATCTTGTAGATATGATCGCCCGCCAGCACGACGATGTAGCGCGGATCGTGCGCCTGGATGATGTCGATATTCTGGAACACTGCGTCGGCAGTGCCCTCATACCAATGGAACTCGTCGATGCGCTGCGAGGCGGGCAGGATGTCGAAGCTCTCGTTGCGCTCGGGCCGCATGAAGTTCCAGGCGCGCTGCATGTGGCGGATCAGCGAGTGCGCCTTGTATTGCGTGGCGACGCCGATGCGGCGGATGCCGGAATTGAGCGCGTTGGAGAGCGCGAAGTCGATGATGCGCGACATGCCGCCGAAATAGACCGCGGGCTTGGCGCGATTGTCGGTCAGCTCCATCAGGCGGCTGCCGCGCCCACCGGCCAGCACATAAGCCATGGCGTCACGCGCCAGCGGCTGGCCTCTGATTTCCCGCAGCGGCATTCCCATATCCCACTATCCTTCGCTCAGCAGCATGATCGTCGCAAGAGGTGGCAAAGTGATGAGCGCGCCGCCGTCCCGCGCCGTCACCTTGCCCATATTTCCGATACCGCCGCCGCCATAGTTGGTTGCGTCGCTGTTCAATATTTCGGCCCAGTCGCCATCCACCGGCAGCGGCACCCGATAGCCCGATCGCGTCGCGGGAGTCATGTTGGCGATGATCGCCACCGGCTTCCCATCCGGCGCCTTGCGCAGCCAGGCGAAGACGGAATTGTCGCGGTCGTCGACGATCAGCCATTCGAAGCCGTCACCCTCGCAATCGCGCGCATGCAGGGCCGGCAGCTCGCGATAGAGCCGGTTGAGATCGCGCACCAGGTTGCGCACGCCTTCGTGCGCCGGCGCGCCGCGCAGATCCCAATCCAGCGCCCGCTCCTCGCTCCATTCGCGGCGTTGCGCGAATTCCTGCCCCATGAACAGCAGCTTCTTCCCCGGATAGCCCCACATCAGCGCATAATAAGCGCGCAGATTGGCGAATTTCTGCCAGTCGTCGCCGGACATCTTGCCCAGCAGCGATCCCTTGCCGTGAACCACCTCGTCATGGCTCAAGGGCAGCACGAAATTCTCGGCGAAGGCGTACATGAGGCCGAACGTGATCTCGTCATGATGATGGCGCCGGTGGATCGGGTCACGCGCCATGTAGCTCAGCGTGTCGTGCATGAAGCCCATGTTCCACTTGAAGCCGAACCCCAGGCCATTGTCATGGACAGGATGCGTGACGCCGGGCCAGGATGTCGATTCCTCGGCCATGGTGAGGATGCCCGGCTGCGCGCCATACACCGCCTTGTTCATGGCCCGCAGGAAAGCGACCGCTTCCCAATTCTCACGGCCGCCCTGTGCATTGGGTATCCACTCCCCCGCTTCCCGACTGTAATCGCGGTAGAGCATCGAGGCGACGGCATCCACGCGCAGCCCGTCGACATGGTAGCGCTCGGCCCAAAACAAGGCATTATTGACGAGGAAGCTCGACACCTCGCGCCGCCCGAAATTGTAGATCGCCGTGTCCCAGTCCGGATGATGGCCGAGGCGCGGATCCTCATGCTCGTAGAGCGCGGTGCCGTCGAAGCGGGCGAGGCCGTGCGCGTCGGTCGGGAAATGCGCCGGCACCCAGTCGAGCAGCACGCCGACTCCCGCCTTGTGCGCGCCCTCGACGAAGCGCGCGAAGCCGACGGGATCGCCGAAGCGCGCGCTCGGCGCATAGAGCCCGGTCGTCTGATAACCCCAGCTCGGATCATAGGGATGCTCGGAGATCGGCAGGAACTCGATATGAGTGAAGCCCAGATCGACGACATAGGGGATGAGCCGCTCGGCCAGTGCATCCCAGGTCAGGAACCAGCCATGCTCGTCGCGGTCCCAGGATCCGGCATGCACCTCGTAGATGCTGATCGGCACGCGGCGCGGATCGACCGACGTCCAATAGGCGCGATGCGCGTCGTCGGCCCAGTCGGCCTTGCCGATCGTCCGCGTCATCGAGGCGGTGGCGGGCCGCAGCTCCGAGGCAAAGGCGAAAGGGTCGGCCTTGAGCGGCACGATCTTTCCGTCCGGGCCGGTGATCTCGAACTTGTAGGCCTGCCATTCGCCGATGTCGGGCAGAAAGATTTCCCAGACGCCGATGTCGGCGCGGCGGCGCATGCCGTGACGGCGCCCGTCCCAATCGTTGAAATTGCCGAGCAGCGCGACGCGCCGCGCATTGGGCGCCCACACCGCGAAATGCACGCCGCGCGCGCCCTCATGCTCGATGAGATGCGCGCCGAGCTTGTCGAACAGGCGGAAATGCGTGCCCTCGGCCATCAGCAGATCGTCGAGCGGACCGAGCACCGGGCCGAAACTGTAGGGATCGCTCACCCACCAGGCGCCCTCCCCGCCGATCGCATGATATCTGACCGGCTGGCGGGGTCCCGCGATCACGCCTTCGAACAGGCCGCGCTGGTCCACCCGCTCTAGCGTGCCGAGCAGGCCGCCGGCCAGATCATGCGCGGCAACGTTTTGGGCACCGGGAATGATCGCGCGCGCGAAAATCCCTTGGGGGCCCTCATGAACGCCCAGAAGCGAGAAGGGATCAGCGTGAGTGCCCGCAAGCAGCGCTTCGATAGCCGCCTTGGGTGGTTTCACATCACGCCCCAGATCTCTTTCGCATATTCCGCAATGGTACGGTCTGAAGAGAACCAACCAACATTGGCAATGTTCCGGATTGCAGCCGCCTGCCAGCCATGCGTGTCCAGCCAGCGCCTGTCGACGGCGCGCTGCGCGTCGCTATAGCTTTCGAAATCGGCCGCGACCATGAACCAGTCATGGTCGTAAAGGCCGCCGATCAGGTCCTTGTACCGGTCGGGATCGTCCGGTGAAAAAACGCCCGATGCGATGGCGCTCACGGCTTGCTGCAATTCGCGCGAACCCTCGATGACCTCGCGCGGATTATAGCCATTCGAGCGCTTCTCGGCGACCTGATCGGCATTGAGGCCGAAGATGACGATATTCTCGTCGCCGACATGATCCTTGATCTCGATATTGGCACCGTCGAGCGTACCGATCGTCAGTGCACCGTTGAGCGCGAACTTCATGTTGCCGGTGCCCGAGGCTTCCATGCCGGCGGTCGAGATCTGCTCCGAGAGGTCGGCGGCAGGGATGATCTTCTCGGCGAGGCTCACATTGTAATTGGGCACGAACACCACCTTGAGCAGCCCGCCCACCGACGGGTCACTGTTGACCCGCCGCGCGATGTCGTTCGCCAGCTTGATGATCAGCTTGGCATTGTGATAGCTCGGCGCCGCCTTGCCGCCGAAGATCTTGACGCGCGGCACCCAGTCGCGCTCGGGATGGCTGCGGATCTGGTCGTAGAGCGAGACGGTCTCGATCAGGTTGAGCAGCTGGCGCTTATACTCATGGATGCGCTTGATCTGCACGTCGAACAAAGCGTTCGGATCGACGCGGATGCCCATATAGTTGCGCAGATGCGCGGCGAGCGCGTCCTTGTTCGCGCGCTTCACGGCCTTGATGCGCTCGGCGAAACCGGCATCGTCGGCGAAGCGGGCGAGGTTCGAGAGCTTCTCGGCATCGTCCATGAACCCGTCGCCGATCGCCTCGCGGATCAGGCCGGTGAGTCCCGCATTGCACTCCAGCAGCCAGCGGCGTGGCGTCACGCCATTGGTCTTGTTGTTGATCCGGTCGGGATAAAGCTTGTGGAAGTCGGCGAACACCGTCTGCTTCATCAGCTCGGTGTGGAGCGCGGCGACACCGTTGACGCTGTGCGCGCCGGCGAAGGCGAGATTGGCCATCCGCACGCGCCGTTCGCCGCTTTCGTCGATGACCGAGATGGCGGCGATTGCCGCATCATCGAGCTTCTTGCTGACGCGAGCCTCGCGCAGCAACATCGCATTGATCGCATAGACGATCTGCATGTGGCGCGGCAGCATCCGCTCGAACAAAGGCAAGGGCCAGCTTTCCAGGGCCTCGGGCAGCAGCGTGTGGTTGGTGTAGCCGAAGGTCTTGCGGGTCATGTCCCAGGCTTCGGCCAGGTCCAGCCCGTGATCGTCCATCAGCAGACGCATCAGCTCGGCGACGGAGACCGCCGGGTGGGTGTCATTGAGCTGGATGGCGGCCTTGTCCGGCAGCGAGCGGATCTCGCCATGATATTGCATCTGCCGCCGCACGATGTCCTGGATCGAGGCGGACGAGAAGAAATATTCCTGCCGCAGCCGCAGCTCCTGCCCCGCCGCCGTGGAGTCGGCGGGATAGAGCACGCGCACCAAGCTTTCCGCGCGCACCTGCCCGGCAAGCGCGCCTGCATGATCGCCTGCGTTGAAGGCATCGAGATGGATCGGGTCGGTGGGGAAGGCGTTCCACAGCCGCAGCGTGTTGACGCGCTTGCCGCGCCAGCCGACCACCGGTGTGTCCACCGCCGAGGCGATCACGGTCTCGGCCGGCGCCCAGGTAACCTTACCGTCCGCGTCACCGATCACCTCTCCGCCGAAGCCGACTCTATAGGCACTCTCGCGCCGCTCGAACTCCCAGGGATTGCCGTAAGCGAGCCAATTCTCCGGCAGCTCGACCTGCCAGCCGTCATCGATGCGCTGGCGGAACATGCCGTTCACATAGCGGATGCCATAGCCATAGGCGGGGATGTCGAGCGTCGCGAGGCTTTCCATGAAGCAGGCGGCGAGACGGCCAAGGCCACCATTTCCGAGCGCGGCATCGGGCTCGATTTCCTCGATCTCGGCAAGATCGACGCCATGCGCGGCGAGTGCCGCGCCGACCTCCTCCGACGCGCCGAGATTGGCGAGCGCATCGCGCAGCAATCGGCCGATCAGGAATTCGAGGCTGAGATAATAGACTCTCTTCGCACCCGCAGCATGGGCCGCTTTCGAAGAAACCATCCATCGCTCGATGATCTCGTCACGCAGCGTATAGATAGTCGCGGCCAGCCAGTCGTGCGGCAGCGCGGCCTGCTTGTCCTTGCCGATCCGGTGAACCAGCGCATCCTCGATCCGCGTCTGCAGGCTTTTTCCCGTCGCGGATATGTTGGTCGCCATGCGCTTGTCCCCTGTCTCTCGTTCCATGCCGCAGTGCGGCATTGAGGTGGTATCAAGTGCGAACGCCCTCCGCCACTCCTCGTTTCGAGATTTTCATCCCCGCCGTCTCCCCGGCCCCTTCAACGCCCGGGCCTGTTCAGTCCCAATACTGAACGGCTGGTGTCCGCGATACGCGAGAGGTCGCGTGCGCCCGGTTGCATGAATTTCATCCGTTAACTAATGTTGCGCAACCCCCAAAAGGGCGCCGGGAGGCCGGGCACGATCGGAGATCGGCGTCGCGAGGGAAGGAACTGGGATTTTGACGGACAATACTGCAATCAAGATGGCCGATGAAGAAACGATCTTCGGGAATATTCTCCCCGCTCGGGAAGGCTATCCGGCGCCTGAGCTCGGCCTGACGATCGCGATCATCCTGGCCGGTCGCCGCTGGCGCTCGTTGCTTGACGAGAAGCTGCGCACGCTTGGCCACAGCGCCTCGCGTATGGAAGCGATGTCCGCCATCGCCTATGCCCCGGCCCACACCACCCAGATTCAGATCGCCAAGCGCGTCGGCATCGAGGGACCGACCCTCACCCGTACGCTCGACATGCTGGAGGCGGATGGCTTGGTCGAGCGCCTGCCTGACCCGTCGGATCGCCGCAACAAGCATATGAAACTCACCCCGGCCGGCTTCGAGGCACTCGGCGAGATGCTGGCCGTCACTGGCGCGTTGCGCGCCAAGCTTCTCGAGAATGTGCCGATGACCGACGTCCGCGCCAATCTGGGTTTTCTCTCGATGTTGCTGGAGCGGATCGAAGGCGGGCTGGAGACGCCCGACGACTGAACGAGGCGCGACGGGCTCGAAGCGGGCAAGTGGCTCTGGCCACGATCAAATTAGCTCAGGCGGCAGCTTGTCCGGCCCGACCCGGCGGCATTCACAGTTTCGATTGACGCGGCGCGACGCGGCCGACATGCGCCGCCCATGTCCGCCGCTCCAGACCGCACCGCCCATCCCACACTCGCGGCAGCGTCGGTGGTCGCCGTGGTCTTTCTCAATCTGCTGGGCTTCGGCATCATCGTGCCGCTGCTGCCTTTCTACGCCCAGTCGTTCAGGGCCGAGCCCTGGGAGATCGCGCTCATCTTCTCCGCTTTCGCGCTGGGCGGTTTTTTCGGCGAGCCGTTCTGGGGCAGGCTGAGCGATCGCTACGGGCGAAAGCCGCTGCTCCTGTGGACGGTGACCTGCAACGGCCTGTGCTATCTCGCGCTGACCCAGGCGCCCACCGCATTTATCGCTTTCATCATCCGCTTCCTGGGCGGCCTGTGCAGCGGCAACAACTCGGTCGTCCAGGGCTATATCGCCGACGTGACGCCACCCCATCTGCGTGCTCGCCGCATGAGCTGGCTGGGCGCCGCAAACGCGATCGGACTGATCGTGGGTCCCTCGCTGGGCGGATTGTTCGCACGGACCGACATCGGCCCGATCGGCTTTCGCATCCCGCTGCTGATCTGCGCGTGCCTGTCGGCCAGCTGCGTCGTCGCGCTGCTGCTCTTCATTCGCGAGCCTGACGTGCGTGACCGCAAGCTGCACCCGACGGTGAGCCGCTGGGCAGCCACCGGCGAAGTCATCCGCCATCCCGTGCTCAGCCGGCTGATGCTGCTCACCTTCCTGATCGGCAGCGCCTTCTCCGGCATCGAATCGATCTTCGGCCTGTGGGGGCATGCGCGCTTCGGCTGGGGTCCGCGTCAGGTCGGCCTGTGCTTCGGCGTGGTCGGCATCGTCGCAGGCCTCACCCAGTTCTTCGTCACCGGGCCGCTGGTCGAGCGCTTCGGCGAGCGCCGCGTCCTGGCGGTCGGCATGGCGACGACCGTGACCGGCAGCTTGCTGCAATCCTTCTCGACCGGCATGGTCACGACGATCCCGGCTCTCACGCTCTCGGCGCTCGGCCAGTCGATCAGCTATCCCACCGTCGCCGCCCTCATCTCACGCAACGCCGATCCCCGCCGGCAGGGGCAGGTGCTCGGCCTCAACAACGCCACGGGCGCGATGGCGCGCGTGCTCGGCCCGCTCGCCATGGGCCTGAGCTTCGCCCATCTGGGCGTGAATACGCCGTTCTGGCTGGCCGCCTCGATCGTCGTCCCGGCGATCCTGCTCGCACTCAACGCAACGACACGTCGCCCGGCCTGATATTGACGGGAGAGCGACGCCCCTCGCCCGCGCGTACTCCTATCTTTTCGTTGCGCGCTCCAACCATTTCGCTGGCGCAGACCGGCCCGGCCGCTTAGGAAGCGACCGCCTGCGCCGACCGGTCCACAAAAGGAGAAGCCGATGAAAACCTGCGACGCCATCGTTGAGATCCTCAAGCGCGAAGGCGTCGAAGTGCTGTTCGGCTATCCGCGCAACGCGCTGCTGGAAGCGGCGGCCGAGGGCAATATCCGCACGATCATCCCGCGCCAGGAGCGCATCGGCCTGCACATGGCGGACGCTTATTCGCGCCTGACCAAGGGCGAGAAGATCGGCGTCTTCACCTGCCAGCACGGGCCGGGCGCGGAAGTCGCCTATGCCGGCGTGGCGCAGGCTTTCGGCGAATCCGTCCCCATCCTGTTCATGCCCGGCGGCTATGCGACGCCGATCGCGCATGTCGGGCGCAACTATAACAGCGTGCGTAACATGGCGCAGATCACCAAGGTCGCCGAGCCGCTGAACTTCCCGGCCCACACCAGCGCGGTGATGCGGCGGGCCTTCACGGCGCTGCGCAACGGGCGCGGCGGCCCGGCGCTGGTCGAGCTGCCCTTCGACGTGCTGGAGCAGGAGGGCGCCGAGGTCGATTATCAGCCGGCGCTGCGCACCAAGTTCGGCCCGGACGGCGAGAGCGTCGCGCGCGCGGCCCAATTGCTGTGCGCCGCCAAACGCCCGGTCATCTATGCCGGCCAGGGCATTCACTGGGCGAGCGCCTATGCCGAGCTCAGGGAACTGGCCGAGCTGCTCGCGATTCCCGTCTGCACCAGCCTGCCCGGCAAGAGCAGCTTCGACGAGACGCATCCCCTCGCGCTCGGCTCGGGCGGCGCGGCCATGCCTTATGCGGTGCGCCACTTCCTGGAGGAGTCGGACCTCATCCTGGGCGCCGGCTGCAGCTTCACCAGCACCGCCTTCGGCATCCGCATGCCCACCGGCAAGACCGTGATCCACGCAACGCTCGACCCGATCGAGCTCAACCGCGCGGTCGCGACCGACGTCGCGCTGATCGGCGACGCCAGGCTCTCGCTGCGCGCGCTGATCGAAGCGTGCAAGGCGATCGTCGGCGGCACCCCGCGCGACGCCAGCGCCGTCGCGGCGCAGATCAAGTCGGTCAGCGACGACTGGCTCGCCAAGTGGATGCCCAAGCTCACCAGCAACCAGGTGCCGATCACGCCCTATCGCGTGCTGTGGGACCTGCAGCACACCGTCGACGTCGCTAACACCATCATCACGCATGATGCCGGCTCCCCGCGCGACCAGCTCACCCCCTTCTGGAAGACGACCGCGCCACATACTTTTCTCGGCTGGGGCAAGACGACGCAGCTCGGCTATGGCCTGGGCCTTGCGCTCGGCGCCAAGCTCGCCTGCCCGGACAAGCTCTGCATCAATGTGTGGGGCGACGCCGCGATCGGCTTCACCGGCATGGATTTCGAGACGGCGGTGCGCGAGCGGCTGCCGATCATGTCGATCCTGCTCAACAACAGCTCGATGGCGATGGAGCTGAGCATCATGCCGACCGCGACCGAGAAATATCGATCGACCGACATCGGCGGCAATTATGCGCAGTTCGCGCAGGCGCTGGGCGGCCATGGCGAGCGGATCACCACGGTCGAGGAGATCATCCCCGCGATCAGGCGCGGCATCGCGGCGACGCAGGCGGGCAAGCCCGTCCTGCTCGAATTCATGACCTCGCAGGAGCAGGACTTCTCGCGCTACCCCTGAGCCTGGTCGCCCCGTCGCGCTTTCTGCCCGATCGGACGGGAACGATTAAACGCACCGCTTGTTTTGTGCCTATGTGCACTGGTGAACGGAAACCCGTTCCACAGCCTGTTTCTCTGCGCCCTTTCAAGAGGTTCATCCGGCGACGCCATGGCCCCCGCACCCTCTGCCCCCTCCCTGACCATCCTCGTCGTCGAAGACGAGCCGATCATCGCGCTCAACACGGAAATGATGCTCTCGACGATCGGTTTTGAGAATGTGGAAGTCGTGGGCTCGGTGGCCGAAGCGATGGCGCTGATCGATCGCTTGAGCATCGAATTTGCGATCCTCGACTTCAGCCTCGGCAGTGAGACCAGCATCCCGGTGGCCGTGCGGCTGTGCGAGGAGAAGGTCCCGATCGTCATCACGACAGGCTTCGAGGAGGTCGATCTGCCTCCCGCCTGTGCGGGAACGCCGATCCTGCGCAAGCCCTATCGGCTCGGCGAGCTTGAGACCGTGGTTGCCAGCTTTCGATAAGGTCTTCCTCAAAAGGCGTTCTTCCCGCCGAACAGCTAAGGCGGAACGTGGCCCGCCGACGCGATGGAAGAAGTTCCAGGGGCAGCCTGACCCGAGCCGTCTGGTCTTCGCCAAGCTCAAGCACCTGCTGCGAGAGAGCGCCGAGCGAGCCCCGCAAGCAACATAGCGGCGCATCGGATCGTTGCTCGATGCCTTCTCCCGACAAGAATGCGCCAACTACCTCGGAAACCCCGGGTACTCGTCAACCTAGGCCGCGTGGACAAATTCCCGCTTCAATGATTGTCCGCTCTTAAGCGCTGACAATCGACGCCGGACGGCTGAAAAGTCGGGGAAAGCGGCCATTTTTAATTCTCCCCAAGCTTGCTCGGGGGGGGGGGCCGCGAAGCGGTGGAGGACCACCGCAGGCGGAAGGCCGGTCCATTTCCCCTCCACCACCGTGCGGTGCCCCCCTCCCCGAGACAAGCTCGGGGAGGAACGACATACGCCGCCTAATGTCACTACGGCCTAGAACTTCTGGCCGAACCGGATCCCGAATTGCTGCGGCTTGATCGCGAAGGTGCGGGACGAGCCTGAGCAGAAAGTGATCGAGCAGAAAGTATTCTTGGTCAACTCGCCGCGCCTGTCGAAGGCATTGGTGATGAACACGTCGACCGACCAGCTATCTTTCTTCACGCCACCGGAGAAGTCGAAGGAGACGAAGCCCGGCGTGTTGCCCAGCAGCGTATTGTTGGCGACGTTCAGATCCTGGGTTGCCTCCGTCTGGTAGAGCGCCGCGCCCTGGAGATAGGCGCGATAATCGCCCAGATCGGTGTCGTAGCGCACCGAGGTCGTGCCCTTGAACTTCGGCTGACGCGGCAGGCGTGTGCCGTCGGCCGCCGCAACCTGCGGGGTCGGCGGGCTGGCGCCGGGCACATTTGCGCCGAGCGTGCAGCTGCTGAGCTGTGCGATGGATGACGTCGCCGCATCGAACGCGAAGTTGCAGAAGTTGCCCTTCAGCTTGGCGTCGTTATAGGCGCCGGACGTCGAGAAGGTGACCTTGCCGACCTTCAGGTCCGCGTCATACTCGAAGCCCTTGACCTCGGCCTTGCCGGCATTCCCGGTCATGCCTGCACCCTGCGCGCCCGCAACGACGACGCTGTACTGGATGCCGTCCCACTTCTCGAAGTAAAGCGCGGCATTGAAGCGGAAGATGCCGCCCCAGGTGGTTTTCACGCCGATTTCATAGTTGGTCAGCGTCTCGGAGTTGAACGACGGCACCGTCGCCACCTTGGACTGCACGACGCCATTGACCGTCTGGCGGATGCGCAGCGGCCGGTTGAAGCCGCCCGGACGGAAGCCGGTCGAATAGTTGGCATAAATCATCTTCGACGGAGCGAACTGCCAATTCAGCGCAATCTTGTGGGTCTCGCCCTGCTCCTTGTAACGCCCCACCTGATCCGTCGCGGCGAAGTTCGAGTTCAGGCACTGCAAACGTGCTGACGGCAAAGGCACGGTACATCCTTGCGTGCCGGTCGGAACATTGAGTGACGTAACTTTATTGGTGGCTGAGGCCATGACGCCGTTGAATCCCAGCGTCGCATAGTCGGTCCAGAAATAGCGGATGCCGCCCGTCAGCTTGAGTGTCGGCGTAATCTCGTAATGGCCCTCGGCGAAGATCGCCTCATCATGATAAACCTGATCGGTCTCGCTGATGTAAAAGCCATCCTCCTTCACCGCCGGAGACGAGGTCACCATCGTGCCGCCTGCCGCAACCGGAATGCCGAAGCCCGCCGGATTGCTGTCGCCTCCCCCGGACTGCGTGTAGCCCGCGATCTGATCCAGCCCGCGGATGGCGTAGTAGGTGTTATTTTCCTGCTTCTGATACTGATAGAAACCGCCCAGGGTCACGTCGAACGGCCAGTCCTTCGGCGTCGTCAGGCGCAGTTCCTGCGTGAACTTGTTCCTATAGCTCAGGCCGTGATAATATTGCTGTGGATTGATGAGCTTGTTGCACTTCAGCGTCAGGCCCGATCCTGTGCAGCCGCTCTTGTCGAAGAACTGCAGATAATTTTCATAGCCCGGCCCGAAGCCGTCGTAAGTCACCGTGTAATAAGTATAGTCGTTGAGCAGCCTGGTCTGACGGCGGAAATAGCCCGTTGCCGAGACGATATCCCAGTCGCCGATATGGCCATGGACGGAGAGCGCCGCCTGGATCCATTTGTCATCCTGCCGAGTGAGATCATAGTCGTGAACCTGAAGGTCACCGACGCGTGGATCGAAACCGAAATAGCCGTAGGCGATCTGCCGCTGCGCGGTGACCTGAGGCGTGATGTCCCAGTCCGGTGCAATTTCCCATAAAGCCTCGAGACGACCGCCATATTCGTAGATCGGGTTATAGTCCTTCTTCGCGATGTTCGCGTTGTTCAGCGTGTAGGACGTGGCCGGATTTTCGTCGCCCAGTTTGAGGGTTGACGAGCTTCCGTCATTGAACTTGCCGTTGTTGGGCGTGTTGTCGATATAGCCGCCATCGTGCCGGTAGTAGCCCATGGCGCGGATCGCGAGCGTGTCGCTCACCGGAATGTTGACGTAGCTTTCGCCCTGCCCGCCAAAGGCGCCCTTGCCGAACTTGTTGGCTTCCAGATCATAACCGAACTCGAACTTGCCGAGCTTGGGCTTGTTGGTGATGAAGCGGATAGTGCCTGCCAGCGAGCCGGCGCCGTACAGCGTGCCCTGCGGACCGGACAGCGCCTCGACGCGTTCCAGGTCATAGACGTGAATATCCGGGACGCCGGTGCCGGTAATGGGAATATCGTCGAGATAATAGCCGACCGACGCGTAGTTGCCGCCGGCGGGAACAATTCCGCGGAAATAGGCGGTGTTGCGGCCCGGACCGATGCCGGCGAAGGACACCGAGGGAAGCAGCGCGGCGAAGTCGCTCAGCCCCTTCACCTGACGCTGCTCCAGCGTGTCGGCACCAAGTGCCTGCATGGAAATCGGCACCTTCTGGATGCTTTGGGCGCTGCGTGTCGCGGTCACGACGATGTCGCCAAGGCCCGAGGGCTCTTCCGTGGTGTCGGCGGCCGCCGTCTGCTCCTGCGCGAAGGCCGGCATCGCGAGCAGGATGGGCGAAAGGAATGTGGTCGCTCCGAGAGCGGCGATCGTGCGCGCTCCTCGCGAGCCGAGACGAATGGCCATACGTAAAACCCCCCTTATAGGCGTTGCGTCGTTGGCCTCTCCCTTGGATATCGCCCGGCGACCGGGTCTCTTCTCTGCGTCCCTTGCTTTGCCTGCGCGCCGCCTCGCAAAACGACGGCGCGCAAAAAGCCTCCTGCCCGAAGGACACGTCCTTCGGAGCTCACCGCCAGAAACCCTGGCAGCGCTGAACACTCTTCTTTTTATCAGCCAGTTCGCTCATGCAGCAATCCGAACGACTGTCCTAAATTGGATACTGCCACTCAAATCGGCGCTGTCAAGCGAGTCGGAACGGCTTTTTTTAACTTTTTTGACAGGCTGACTCGACGGGGCCAGATATTCGGCATAGTTTTTTGTGCAGTCGCACAAACTTCAGGGGCTTATGGAAAACAGGTCCGCCGCTACTGCAACCAGCACTCTTCAGGGCGCGCTCGCCCGGATTGCGAGCATGCTGGACGAGCATGCCGATGAGGCGCTGACGCAGGCCGAGGCGATCCTCGCGCGCGCGCCGGGACTTCCTCCGGCAGAGCTTCTTGCCTGCCAGGCCTTGCGACGCCTCGGCAAGCCAAAGGCCGCATTGCCGCGCTTGTCCATTCTCGCCCGCAGTCAGCCCCGCGTACCTGCCATACTCTGGGAACTGGCGCAGACGGCGAGCGAGACTGGAAACAGCGAGCAAGCCGTCGCCGCGTTGGAAAATCTCACCCGCCAGCAGCCAGCCGTCGCCACAGGCTGGTTTCTGCTCGCCAAGGAGTTGCGCAAGGCTGGACGCGAGGAAGAAGCCTGGCGCGCCGATCTGTCCGGCGTGCATGCCTCCTCGCGCGACCGCGAGCTGCTCGAGGCTGCGGTGGCGATGAACGAGGGCCAGCTGGACGACAGCGAAGCGAAGCTGACGGCGCGGCTCGAGCGCCTGCCCGACGACCCGGCGGCCTGCCGTCTGCTGGGCGAGATACACTGGCGGCGGGGCGACATGACCGAGGCATTGACGCTGGTCGAGCGCGCGGTGCATCTCGCGCCCGGCTATGATCTGGCGCGCGATTTCCTGGTCCGCCTGCTGCTCCAGACCAATCGGCTGCCCGAGGCGCTGGAGCATGCCGAGACACTGGTCCGCTCACCGTTGAGAAATTCCAGCCATGATCTGCTCAAGGCGTCGGTGCTGGTGCGGCTGGGCGATCAGGAGCAGGCACGGACGATCTACGAGCGACTGCTCGCACAACGGGCGGATCAGCCGCAGCTCTGGCAGAATCTCGGCCATGTGCTCAAGACGCTCGGCAGGCAGGCCGATGCCGTCCACGCCTATCGCCAGGCAGTGACGTATCAGCCGACGATGGGGGAAGCCTGGTGGAGCCTCGCGAACCTCAAGACTGTGAAGCTGGGCGCGGAAGACATTGCCGCGATGGAGCAGGCGCTCCATTCGCTAGAGCCAGAGAGCAAGACCAGGCAGGAAGATATTTTCCACCTCCATTTCTCGCTGGGCAAGGCCTTCGAGGACGCGAAGGACGACGACGCCTCTTTCCGCCATTACGATCAGGGCAATCGCCTGCGCCGCACGATGGTCACGCATGATGCCGCAAGCTTTTCTGCCGAAGTCGCCGCCGCCGCGACGCTGTTCACCGGCCCCTTCATCGCGCAGATGGGTGAAGGCGGCTGCCCGGCGCCCGACCCGATCTTCGTCGTCGGCCTGCCCCGCTCCGGCTCGACCCTGGTGGAGCAGATCCTCGCCAGCCACAGCCAGGTGGAAGGCACGATGGAGCTGCCCGAGATGATGATGATCGCCGGTCGCCTGCAATCGCGGGTGGACGAGGGCGAGTTCCCCGACTTCCGCGCGATGATAACCGCGCTCACGCCCGCCGACCGGCTGCGGCTGGGCGAGGAATATATCGAGCGCACCCGCGTCCATCGCGTGACGGACAAGCCGCTGTTCATCGACAAAATGCCCAACAACTGGCAGCATGTTGGCCTCATCCAGATGATCCTGCCGAATGCCAGGATCATCGACGCGCGACGCCATCCAGTTGGCTGCTGCTATTCGGCCTGGAAGCAGCATTTCGCGCGCGGCCAGGCGTTCAGCTATGATTTCGCCGATCTCGGCCGCTACTATCGCGACTATGTCGCGCAGATGGCGGCGTTCGACGAGGCCATGCCTGGCCGCGTGCATCGGGTGATCTACGAGCAGATGGTCGCCGACACAGCCGGCGAGGTGTCGCGCCTGCTGGACTATCTCGGCCTGCCTTTCGAGGAAGCCTGCCTTGCCTTCTGGCAAAACGACCGGGCGGTGCGCACCGCGAGTTCCGAGCAGGTACGCCAGCCGATCTTCACGGGCGGTGTGGATCACTGGAAACGCTTCGAGGCATGGCTGGCGCCACTGACGGACGCGCTCGGCCCCGTGGTGGACAGCTATCCGCAGCCGCCGTCCGACTGGAGGGGCTGGCTCTCAGCCTAGCGGCGCTTCGAAGGATCGAATCGGGCGCGATACGCCACTCGCCGGCAGTCAATTCCGGGATGCGAGGTCGCGAAAAATCGTGCCGCCCTGCACCCTGGAATGCGAAATCCGGGCGTTCGAACGCGATGATCGCATCATCCGCGAAAAATTTTTCCGTAATGCCGGCTCCCGGGAACGATTCGCCAAAACAGGACGAATGACCAGAATCCGCATGTTTCGCGGGGTAGGAAGAAAACGCCGAGAGGGAATGCCTAGAATTTAGGCAGTAAAATTACGGAAAAATGACGGATTTCCGCGCCGCAGCATCGAGAGCATCTTGCCGCCATCTGCGATTGCTCATAAAATAGGCACAAGAAGAGAGCATGACGCTCCTTCCGTGGAACACAGATTTGCGCCGAATTTCGAGTCTTTGGGAATTGAGGAACGACCCTATGAAGAAGCTGATGATCGCCCTGGCCGCCACCGCCCTGACGGTGTCTCCCGCCCTTGCCGGCGAGATCGTTGCCGCCCCCGAAACCGTGACCGTCAACGTCTCCACCCAAGGCCTCAATCTGGCGGATGCGCACGATGTCGCAAGGCTCCAGGCGCGCGTCCGCAAGGCTGTCGTGGCTGCCTGCAATCCGCGCACCAGCCTCTCCATCTATGTCGGTCCCGATCGCGCCTGCTCCACCAAGGCGGCGGCAGACGGTCAGCAGATGGTCGCGCGCATCACCGCCGAAGCCGCGAAGAGCCGGATGGCCGAGTTCTGATACCGGCCGGGTGACGGTTCTCCCACGGCCGTCACCCACCCGGCAGTAACGATGCCCCGGCCTCATGACACTGATCTCGCGACATTCGAGAGCAGAGCGAACGCACCCGCATAGGAGCGTCGGGGGTTATCGAGCGAGTAAAATCCGAATCGCTTTGTCCGCTTGAGAGGACAGCAGGAACGGTCCGGCCCGGTGACCGAAAACGCGAGCCATCCGTTATTCAATGTCCGCCCATCTCGCCAAGCGTTTCGCATTGGCCAGCGGCCGCTTCGTCAAGTTAGGCCCCACGGACAATCTGGCGGCCTCCGTCATGCGGCAATTATGCACGTGCAGATCGCGATGCCCCCTATCTCACGTGGTCGGATGGAGCCGGCTCTCCATATTTTCGAGGGTGCGGCTTAGGTCATGCTCCCAGTCCGTCATGCGCCCCAGGAGCGCGCCCTGCCCAATCTCCAATGCTTCGAGCACGGCTGGCGCGATGAGCGCGCGGTGGGGCATCAGCTGGGCCACCGCCGTGCCATCGGCGAAACCGCGAAAGGCGCGCGCGAGGAAGCTTAGGCCCTCCTCCGTCGGAACCGCCTCGCTCTCGATGGCTCGCGCCCAGAAATGCCAGAGACCGTACCAGACCCAGCAGGCCTGTAGATAGGTATGGATATCCAGCGCGCGTCCCGTCCAGGGCGAGGCAACCTTCACATGATAGGAGTCCCCGCCGCCCGGCAGCCAGAGGCCATCGCTGATTTCTACAAGGTCGCAAGCGCAATGGATGGCCTCATGGACGAGGCCGTCTGCCAATTCGGACGGGGTGGCCGACGCGACAAAGGGATTGCGCAGGACGGAGCGCGCCAGGCAGAGCGTCGTGCTCGCCGATGTGTAGAAATCCGGTCGAGTCGGGTCGGAGCGGACGAGTATGACCCGCGTGAGGCCCTGCATGGCGATGGCGGATCTGGTGGAAGCGCCTTCCAGCAAATGGAGCGCGGCAGCGATGCGATCGAGCGCCGTGCCCCGGTGCGCGACGCTGATCCGCTCCGCCTCGCCCGCGATATGAGGCAGCTTGCCGAACACCCAGGGACTTTCGAAATCGACGACGATGCCGTCGATCCGGGGCGCTAAATAGGGCGCGTCGGCCGCACCGCGAAAACAAAGGTCGCCCAGGGCGCTCCAGCAGATGCGGTCCGGCGGTGGCCGATGCCCGCACCGAACCTCCTCGGCCGTCAGGGCGTCCTCCAGGAATCGCGCCGTTTCGTCGACATGATCGCGCCGATAGCCGAACCGAAAGCCACTCTCCGGCGCCATGAGCAGGCGTATCAGGGCGTCATCGGGCAGTCGTTCGATCCGCTCCTGTAATTCCCTGGCCCGCCCCGAATCTTCCTCCGCAAGGCGATGCAGCATGCGCGCGAACCGATCGCTGCAGGTCATCATGAGCATTTCCTGCAACGGCTCCGTCAGCAGGTCCTCGCCGAGCCAGGAAAGATAATCCGGGAGGAAAGCGGCCCGATTGGTCAGGGACGATACCTCACGCGGCGACCGGCCAGGATTGGAGTATGCGATCTTGCAGCGCCGTGATGGCGCTCAGGATGACGGGGTCTATATCGTCCCGGCATTCGTCGATCAGCTTGTCGAGTGGCCCGGCCAGGAAGCCGCGCGCCGCGATCCCCATCCTGCCCTGCACCTGCAGGGGATCGAAGGCTTCCGTTTGGAGGGCGGCCGCCCAGAAATGCAGCAGACCATACCAAACGAAACAAGCCTGAAGAAAAGGCCGCACACCCAGCATGGATCCCGTCCAGGGTGATTTCACGCGCAACCGGAGCGGATCGTACAAGGCCTGGTCATGAACCCAGGCCACGCGTCTTTCCTGCATGTAGAGCAGCGAATGAATGCCCTCATGGACCAGCGCTTCCGCCAGATCGATCGGGCGGACGGATGGCATGTGGGGATTGGTGATGAAGGAGCGGCCAATATACTGACCTGTCGATCCGCTCGTGAAGAGATCTTCGTCGTCGCGATCGATCTGCGCGATAAGAACCACATTGAATCGCCGCACGAAGGTGGAGAAAACCGCCCCCGCCCGCGCGATGCCCGCCAGCGCCTCTTCCAGTTTCGCAACGACAGCATCGCATTCGGCGGGCGAGAAGAGACGGCGCTGGGCGATGCCGGATGGCCCACCCAGATCGACCGCAGCGGCATGGGGGCTGAACATGTCAAAAGGCAGGCCGGTGGACAGCCGGGGCAGATCGCGCCACGCCGCGTCCTCGGTCAGGCCCGCATCGCCGAGCGCCGTCCATTCCCCCCGGCATGCCTGCAACGGGCGCGAGCCGAGCAGTGCCGCTTCCATCCGCAGCGCGGCCACGAAGAAGCGCGCCCTTTCCTCCAGCGGCTCCCGGCGGAAAATCAGGCGATAGCTGCTTTCCGGGGCCAGCAGCACCCGAATGAGGCTGTCGTCCGTGGCGCTATCCATTTCCTGAAGCAGGGCGGCCGCAAGCGCCGGACTATATTCCCTTGCCTCGCGCACCAGCAGACCGAGGGCATCGCTCAGCATTTCGACATAGTCGTCTCGGACATATGTGAAGATCGGTAGCGGCTCGGCCCATGTGAGCACGTCGGGCATGGTCTTCATCAGCATGGGTCAGGCCGCCGCCTGCTGGGCGAGCGTCATCCTGCGTTCTCTCGTCTCGGCCTCGCTGACGCCCAGACGGTGGCGCACATGGCCGAACAGCGCGTAGAGGTCGGCGCACCAGACGGACGCATTGTCGAAACCCCGCTCCCTTGAAAATCGATGGGGAAGATAGCCGCCCGCGCAGGTCCGCTGCTCCCGGCAGCCATGGCATGCGCCGCTCACCGGCATGCCGCGGAACACCGCTTCCGCCGCCATGCCTCCATCGCGCGCGAGGTCGCTGAAATCGTTGTGCATGACGTTGAGCGATGTGGCGTTGAAGCCGTGGCCGCAGACGCGCAACACGTCGAGCGGCTGGATCTCCCCATCCGTTTCGACGAAGACATAGCGCAACGGCTGATTGCCAAGCAGGTCGACATCGCTTTCCGCGCCCATGACGAGGCGAGCGATGCTCCAGAACAGGCCGACGCGAAGGTCAATCTGGCCCTCGTTCCACCAGGCATCGAATGCCGGGATGAGAAAGTCGGCGCAGGGGGTTGGGCCATGACTCGCCCGAACGGCGGCGATGTCGTCATGCGTGTAATCAGGCAGCAGGAAATTGATCGATCGGGGATCGAGCGCGGCCAGGCTGTGATAGATACGCGCCCCGTCCTCGCCCAGCGGGATCACGGTCATGAGATCGTAGCCGACATCCCCCCGCCGCAGACATTCGAGACCCCGCACGATCCGGTCGAAGGAGCCGCGACCGCCGTGCGTCACGCGATGGCGGTCGTGGATCGGCTTGTCGCCGTCGATGCTGAGGCCGACATAGATGCCGTGCTTGCGCAGGACGGCGGCCCATTCGTCGTCGAGCGTGGTGCCGTTCGTCTGGAGCGACAAATGCACGTGCCCCACTTCTCGCAGCGCCCAGCGCAGGCGCTGGCAGACGAGATCGAAGGCGTCCGCGCCGATGAGGCAGGGTTCGCCGCCATGGAAGATGATGCGTACCTTGCGCTGCCCCGAACGCTCGACGTGACGCAATATGCGGTCGATCACCGCCTCGATCACATCCACCGTCATGAACGGGGGACGCTGCTTCCACGTCTCGTCACCCTTGTTGTAGACATAGCAATAGGAGCAATTGAGATTGCAGATCGATGCCAGCTTCATCACGAATTGAAGCGGGGCATCGCCGAAATCAGGATTGGCGAGCATAGCGGAATACCCTGTTGGAGGTGTCGTTCAGAAATTGCCGGCCCCGATCCGTCAGGCAGCCGGCAGCGGCCATACAGGTCGCTTCAGCATAGACTGCGGCGTCCCGGAGTTCGGCGTATTGCTGGGCCAGGACAGGCTGCGCCGCGAAGGCATCCACATCGCCCAGCGCATCGTAGAGGGCCGTGATATGGGCCAGCGCGTGATAGGCGAGCATGACGCCGCGCAGCGGGCGCGGCGCGGCTTTCAGCGGGGAGGGAAAGCGTCTGTGGAGCTGGTCGGGCGCGACCAGTGGTCCCCAGGCCTCGGCCAGGTAGAAATAATTATGGGCGCTCTCATGGACGAGCGCTTCCAGGGTGAAAAGCAGTCCGCAGCCAAGGTCGAGGCGGATCAGTCCCGGCGTTTCAGGATCGGAGGCGCTGCGAAAGGCGGAGGAAGAGGGCGCCCCCCCTCCCACAGGCGCCACCAGCCGCGCTACCTGAGTGACCCAATCGAAGGCTTCGGGAACCGCACGTCTGAAAAAGTCTATGGACGATAAATAGTTATAGACCGAGTCATGATCGGTTCCCAAATCGCCATTTGTTGGCGACGAAGATGAACACTCTCCTGATAAAGTATCAAATGGGTCCAAAGCGATGGCAGGAGCATCGACATCTGTGCGCATCGTCGATCCCAGCAGGGCGAGGTCGTACCACCCGCCCTCCAGCTCAAGCGGACCCTGCGGGGTCCATAGGCGAGCGCCGTCCGGCACTGTTATCTGTCCGAGATCGTCCGGCACATGGGCGGCGGTCCAGGCCGCAAGATGCAAAATCCCGCCATAGCCTCGATTACCCGTCGCAAGCGGCCGGAAAATCGGACTGACAGCTGGATGATAAAGCCATTCCGCTTCCGTTTCGGCAGCAGTTTTCAGTGCGGCGCGCAGCGCCATGGCGTCGACGCTCAGCGCTGGCGGAAGGCATAGCCTTTCCGCCAGCACCCGAACGTTGTGAAACCACGCCGCTTTGGACGGTCGCCAGGACCAGACTGCTGAAGGCGAAAGAGAAATGGCGTCGTCAGGGACGACGCTGGCCACCGCGGTTCGCGATCAGCCGGGCCCGCCACCCTTCATACCTTTGATGGTCTGAAGATTCTGCGCGAATTTCTGAAAGGCCTGCTGGTCCATCGCGGCGGCCTTCTCGAAAATGGCCCGATCGTCGATGCCGGCGGCACCGCGTGATCGGCTGAAAAAGGCGCCCTTGGAGAATTCCGCCGCCGCTGTGCCGGGATTGACGTTTGCCAGCTCTGTCGCGAGCGAAGCCTTGAGCGCCTCGTTCACCCGGGCACGTGCCGCGGGCGCCAGTTTGTTGACCTGGTCGAGATGTTCGGAAAAATCGTCAGCCATCGCAAACTCCATTCTATAAATAAAGAATTCGGAGCGACAGCTTCATGAATACATGAAACCCATGTGGTCCTTCCACATGCCGAGTCATTATTTGTTTTTTGCTTTGTATCATTGGATGGTTTGCTTCGCAATGTGTCGTCGTTCATAGTTGATCGCTTCATCGCATCTATGCGACGATTCGACCGAATCTTTGATCAATGCTATTCTGAGGAAAATTCCGATACGATGGGGTTCCGATACGATGGGGGATGTGATGCTGGATGGCGGAGTGGCTTTTGACAATGGCGGGACGCGCCGAGCCTGCTCCACGGTGGAAACGCTGGACAGGCTCCAGCCGCTGCTGGAACGGTTCGGTATCACGCGGGTCGCCAACATCACCGGATTGGACCGCATCGGCATTCCTGTCGCCGTCGCGATCCGGCCGGCATCCAAATCGCTGGTCGTGTCGCAGGGCAAGGGAGCGACGCTGACCGATGCCAAGGTGTCCGCCATCATGGAATCCATCGAACTTCATCATGCCGAGCGCCCCCATGTTCCGGTTCGCATAGCCAGCCTTCATGAACTGCGGCGGGAAGGCTCGGCTATTCTGGACTGCGCAGCGATGCCGCGCACGCTGGCGAGCGGATTTGACGAACAAATGGCTATAGCCTGGGCGCAGGGCATCGATTTGACCGGCGGCGCGCCATGTTGGGTGCCCTATGGCTATGTGGACGTGGACGACAGCCTGTCAGCGCTGCCTGTGCCCATCGGTATCCCGGTGAACAGCAATGGCCTTGCATCGGGGAATGTTCGCGACGAGGCGATCCTTCATGCATTGTTCGAACTGGTGGAGCGGGATGCGATCGCGCTATGGCATCTCGCCGACGAGGAAGTGCGTCAGGCGCGGGCGGTGGACCTGTCGACCCTCGACGACCCACATTGCCGCGTGCTTGTCGATCAATATGATCGCGCGAACGTCGACGTCCATGTCTTCGATCTTACGAGCGACATCGACCTGCCCGTCTATCAGGTGTTCATTCGCGAAAGGGGCAACGGCGACCGCGATGCTTTCTCGGCCGAGGGAAGCGGCTGCCATCGCTGGCGCGGTATCGCGCTTTCGCGCGCGCTCACGGAAGCGGCGCAGTGCCGGCTCACCCACATAGCGGGCGCGCGGGAGGATCTGGTCCATGACGATTATGCCGCAACATCTGAGCGGCTGGCGCAGATAAAGAGATATCTCTCCCTCACCGGAGGGCCCGTGCGCCCTTTCCAGCCGGCCGATAAGACTGATCCAGGCTCGGCCGAGACCTTTGCTGAAACCTTGTCCCAAACCATCTCCGCGCTGCAGGCGGTGGGCATCGAACAGGTGGTGGCCGTTAGCCTGGCGCCGGAAGATCTCGGCATCCATGTCGTCCGGATGCTGGTGCCTGGCCTGGAAGGGCTGGTGTTCGAGCCGGGTTATGTGCCCGGTGCCCGCGCCCGCGCGCTCCTGAAGGCGCAGAGAGCACGGGCATGAAAAGGACCGTGATCTTCCTTGGCCCCTCCGCGCCGGCCGACATGTTCACCACGATCGCCGATGTCGAGCTTCGACCGCCCGTGGGGCAGGGAGACGTTTTTCGCGCCGTTCACGATGGCGCGGAGCGGATTGCTATTGTCGATGGCTATTTTGATTCCACGCCGGCGGTGCTGCACAAGGAGATAGTATGGGCGATGAATCAGGGCGTCAGCGTCCTCGGCGCGGCCAGCATGGGAGCCCTGCGCGCGGCAGAACTCCACGCGTTTGGCATGATCGGCCTGGGCTGGATTTACGAGGCATTTGCGTCAGGCCGGCTTGAGGATGACGATGAGGTAGCAATCATACACGCCCCTGCGCGGCTCGGCTTTTTCGCTGTGTCGGAGGCAATGGTGAATATTCGCAGGACGATGGAACGGGCCGTCGTCGAGAGCAGGCTCAGCACGGACGAAGCAGAGACTTTCGTCAGCCTTGCCAAAGGGTCCTACTATGCAGACCGCGAATGGCCCCGCTTGCTGAAGGAGGCTCGGACGCTTCTTCCCGCGACCACCATCGACAGGCTCGAAGCGTGGTTGCCTGAAGGGCGCGTCGACATCAAACGGGAGGACGCGCTTCAACTGGCGCACTTCCTTTCCTCCTCGACGACGACCATTGCCGATGCGGCGCCCTCCTATGAACATACAAGGCTCGTGGAGGCCGTCCGGCAAGGGGCCGTGCGCAAACGTGCGTCTGTGGAGGAGAGAGAGGAGACGCGTAAGTCGATCGCCTTCTGGCGAGAGCGGCGAGTATCGGGCCCAGCTCATGAATTGTTGGCACTCGTCGATGTCCTGCTTGCCGAACTGGCACGGCTGGGAGGAACGGATTTGGACGATGCGGCGGTGGTGGAAGCCGCCAATGCATGGCGCCACGCCGCTGGTCTGCATGGCAAGGATGGGACGGAAGCGTGGCTCGCGGAGCATGGCCTGAGGCTGGAACATCTCCTCCGCGTTCTGGAGCGTGATGCGCGATTGATACAGGCCCGCAATGCGCTGGGCCCGCTGATCGACGACTATCTGGTCGAGCGGCTTCGCTTTCATCATGGACAACCGGACGGGACAGCATCCGAGGGCAGGAAGCCGTGTGCGGCGCTCGATTGGTATCGCCCTGGCCTGGACATCCCTTCCGCTCTCGGCTGAGGAGGTCCAAAGCTGAACATATGGCTGGTTCGAGGGACATCGGCGAGCCAGCAATGGCTAGGCCGTGTGGACAAATTTGCTGGTCCACCGCGATGTCGGTTATCCGGCATTTTCGTTCAGAAGCCGACGGTCGGGACGCGACGCCCTAGCGGACGTTTGGCGCTACTTCAAAAAGATGTGCAAGCTGCCGTTGCCCGTCCCACCCTGCGGGCGGCACGTTTGGTGACTGCCAACGTGCAGAATTTTTCCAGCCATGTCTGTAGTTGCGAAGCGCAGCAAGAACATCCGCGGGTGAGCGTGCATCCGCATCATCATATCCGGGCTCCCATAGGCAGCACGGGCAGATAACCATACGCTCTCCACCCTGTTCGAAATAGGCAGGCGCGAAACTATAATCAGGGTAACCGCACGCAGGGCAAAGCAGATGTTCCTGCTCGTCTGTAATGTTGAACTGCAGCATGCCCATATCAAACGGCAGCTTATCAGCCCCTTGGGATCGATACCAGACTGTCTGTTCTCCACCCCATTCCAGCCGCCCAACTGCTCAGCGAAGCAGCCTGAACGCAGACGGTCATTCAGACCGAAATTTCTCTACCCCGCCTAGGCCGGATCGACATTCAGCGAAGCCAGATCATGGCGGCAGCGAGGTGGATGAAGCCGGCGAAATGGATAGTGCGCCGATCGTAGCGCGTGGCGAAGCGGCGGAAATGCTTGAGGCGACCGAAGCA
>NZ_JAHGAW010000008.1 GCF_018603885.1 Sphingobium nicotianae | reverse complement strand
TGGTCGACGGGATAGAGCGCACTGCCCGCCGCAGGGGACCACAATCCGCCAAAGCTTCGAAGGGTTAAGCGCGACGGCAGCTTTCAGGCACATGACATCTGGCGCTGAGCGACCGACTGTGGGTCGGGACCGGAACGGCAGCTTCCAGCGTTGGCACCCACGATATCGGACGGTTCGAACGGGAAGCGCGCCTTATCAACTCTCGTCATTCCCTCGAACGCGGGAATCCAGAACCCAACCGCACTGCCATGCCGCCCTTTGGATTCCCGCACTCAAGGGAATGACAACATGGGATGTGCGGACGTGCCGCAGGCGGCCTGATCCCCGCGCCGCCCTTGCAAAGCCAGACGCCCCTCGTCATGGGGAGCCATGCTTTCGCTCATATCCGTCCTGATCGGCGCGGTGGCGCTGCTGCTCGCGATTCCTGCGTTCATCCCGTTTCTGGGCTGGGCCAACTGGCTGATCGTGCCGATCGCCCTGTTCGGCGCGCTGATCGGCCAGTTCTCCTACGGCAAGGGCGCGCGCAATTTCTGCCTGATCGTCGCCTGCATCTGCATGGCGCGCCTCTGGCTCGGCGGGGGCCTCTTATGAACGCGAGCATAGTCCGCGATACCCATCAGGTCGCCGAGCGGCGCACCGGCCTGCTTGCCGGCTTCGGCGCCTATGCGCTGTGGGGCTTGCTGCCGATCTACTTCAAGCTGCTGCACGACGTCTCGCCCACCGAACTGGTGGCGCATCGCATCCTGTGGTCGGTCCTGTTCCTGGTCTTCGTCATCGCCGGCATGCGGCTTTATCCGGCCCTGTGGCAGGCCTGCCGGCAACCGCGCCTCGTCGGCGCGCTGGCGCTGAGCTCGCTGCTGATCGCCTCCAACTGGTCGATCTTCATGTGGGCGATCCTGGGCGGCCATCTCGTCGCGGCGAGCCTCGGCTATTTCCTCAATCCGCTGGTCACCGTCGTCATCGGCACCCTGCTTCTCAAGGAGCGCCTGCGCCGCTGGCAACTGATTGCCGTGCTGATTGCCGCCGTTGCCGTCGCGATCCTTGCGTCCGGGGAGTGGCAGACGCTCTGGATCAGCCTTGGCCTGGCGCTGACCTTCGCCTTCTACGGCCTGGTCCGCAAGCTCACGCCCGTGCCGTCCGCTGTCGGCCTTGCGATCGAGACGAGCCTTCTGGCCGCGCCCGCGCTGGTGGTGCTCGGCTGGCTGTCGGCGCATCAGGGGCTTGCTTTCGGGCGTGACCCGATGACCACGCTCGGCCTGATCGGCACGGGCGCGGCAACCTCGATCCCGCTGATCCTGTTCGCCGTTGCGGCCCGCTCGCTGCCGCTGGTGACGCTCGGCCTGATGCAATATGTGGCGCCCTCCCTGCAGTTCGTCACCGGCGTCTTCCTCTATCACGAGAAGCTCTCGCCCGAGCGCTGGGCGAGCTTCATGCTGATCTGGGCGGCGCTGGCCCTGTTCATCTGGGACAGCCTGCGGGGCGCCCGGGCGGCGCGCGCATGAGCGACCGGACACCGGCGCGCCACGACCGTCCCTTCTTCGCCATCGGCCTGCGCCTGCTCGCCATGATGATGCTGGCGACGACCTATGCCTGCGGCAAGCTGCTCGCCGAGCGCGGCGCGCATTTGGCCGAGATCACCTTCTACCGCCAGCTCTTCGCCCTGCCCGTCGCCGCGGCCTGGGCCTTCGGGACGCTGGGCATGGCGACGCTGCGGCCCAGGGCGCCGATGCGCATCCACTGGACGCGGACGATCGTCGGCCTCACCGGCATGTTCTTCAACTTCGCGGCCGTCGCGATGCTGCCGCTGGCCGAGGCGACCTCCATCGGCTTCACCATGCCGATCTTCGCGACCATCCTCTCGGCCCTGTTCCTCAGGGAGCGGCCCGGCATCCACCGCTGGAGCGCGGTGCTGCTCGGCTTCGTCGGCGTGGTGATCATGGCCCATCCGGACTCGGCCAGCTTCGCCTCGGCCGGCCTGTTCGTGGCCTTGGTCGGCGCGATCATCACCGCGATCGTGGCGATCCTGCTGCGCGAGCTGGGGCATGTCGAAGCGCCGCCGGTCGTGGTCTTCTGGTTCTTCCTGCTCTCGATTCCCCTGCTCGCGCCACTGATGCTCTGGTGGGGACAGGCGCATGACCTGACAAGCTGGGCGCTGTTCCTCGCGCTCGGCCTTTCGGGCGGCGTGGCGCAATTGCTGATGACCTCGGCGTTGCGCTGGGGTCCGGTCTCGATCGTCATCCCGATGGACTACAGCCAGATCATCTGGGCGACCTGGGCGGGCTGGCTGCTCTGGTCGAGCTGGCCCAACTCGTCGACATGGGCAGGCGCCGCCCTGATCGCGGCGAGCGGGCTTTACATCGCCTGGCGCGAGCATGTCCGCCGGCGCGAACCGGTGGTCAGCCCCGGGGAGGATCTCGGCGGAAGATCAGGCTGAGATTGTTGGCGGGCATCGGCACGATCCGTGCGAGATTGAGGCCCTCCGCCCTGGCGACCGCCGTGACGTCATGCACCCAGCGCAGTCCCCAGGCGGCATTGCGGGACCGCAGCGACTCATCGAAGGCGATGTTGCTCGGCGCGGTCTCGACATCGTCCTGGAAATAAGGACCATAAAGATAGAGCAGCCGGCCTGCCGGAAGCAGCGCGGCGGCACCTGCGAACAGCCCCAGCGTCGCTTTCCATGGGCTGATATGCACCATGTTGATGCAGAGGATCGCATCCGCCTTCGAAAGGGGCCAGGAGCGCGGATCGGCCGCGTCGATCTGCAGCGGCGGCGCGATATTGGGCAGCGCCGCCTCGTCGATCCAGGACGCGATCGATGACAATGCGGCCGGGTCCGGGTCGCTGGGTTGCCAGCGCAGGGCGGGAAAGGCCTGTGCGAAGAACACCGCATGCTCGCCAGATCCGCTGGCGATCTCCAGCACCAGCCCGACGGACGGCAGCTCCTCGCCGAGCAGTTGCGCGATCGCCTCGCGATTGCGCGCGGTCGCCGGGGCATGGCGCTTGCCGCCCGACGCGCCCGCTTCGCTCGTCAGCCAGGGGCGCGGCGCGTCGGTCATCGCCGGGCCTGTCGCGCTTCCTGCAGGAGCGAGCGCGCGCGCAGAGCCATTTCGAGCCGCTGCGTCGACAGGAAACCGAGGGCAAAGGCGAGCAGCACATCGGTGACCGCGAAGATCGCATCCGGACTCCCGCCACCATTGGAGACGGTATAGCTGCGCGCGATCATACGGACGGCGACGAGCGCGAAAATGAGGAGGATCGCGGCCGGCGAGGCGCGCTGGCTGAGCTCGTGCGTCTCCGGATCGACACTGATGTGCATGAGCTTGCCGCGATACCAGCCGAGCGGCAGGCCGATCAGCAGGGCGAGGAACGCATAGAGCCAGGTCATGCCATGCGGCGGATGCGACCAGAAGATCGCGATCACGACCAGCGCATAGAAGCTCGGCAATATCCACAACCGCTCAAGGTGGAGACGGCGGCCCTGGTTCATCCGGCGGATGCGCAGGAACAGCACCAGCGAGATGATCACGATGGGGATCAGCGTCGCGAGCCAGTTCTGCGGTGGTTGATGCATGACCCTGTCCCTTAATGTGCGCGGCGATCGAACTTGCTGCCGTAGATATCGCGATGCGCCTGCTCGGCAAAGCGGTCCGTCATCCCCGCGATATAGTCGGCGATGTGACGGCTGCGGTGCGGTTCGTTGGGCAAACAGGTCGCATCCCAGGCCGAGCCCATCAGCGCCGGATCCGCATGATAGGCCTCGAACAGATCGGCCACGATGATGCGCGCCCGTTCGGCGGCGGCGAGCTGGAGCGGGTGATGATAGAGATTCTTATACATGAAGCGCTTGAGCGTCCGTTCGTCCTCGCGCATCCCGTCCGAGAAGGCGGCCACGGCGCGGCCAGCGCCGCGGATGGCCGAGACGTCCGCATCGGCAAGGCCGAGATCGACGAGATTGGCGCGCGTCGTCTCGATCAGGTCGTTGACCATGTAGCCGATCTGCTCGCGGATCAGCTCGCGCACCAGGCGCTCGACCGGAATGTCGGGATGGCGCGCAACCACCCTGTCCCAGCAGCGGGCGACGATCGGCACGTCGAGAAGCTGCTCCAGCGACAGGATGCCCGCACGCAGGCCGTCATCAATGTCATGATTGTCATAGGCGATGTCGTCCGACAGCGCGGCGACCTGCGCTTCCAGCGACGCCCAGCTGGTCAGATCGAGCGGGAAGGCATTATTGACCTCCCGCATCGCCCAGTTTGGCGCGGTGATCGGGCCATTATGCTTCGCGAGCCCCTCCAGCATCTCCCAGCTCAGATTGAGGCCGGGAAAACGCGGATAGGCCATTTCGAGCTGCATCAGGGTGCGCAGGCAATGCGCGTTATGATCGAACCCGCCATGCGCGGCGAGCGCCTCCTCCAGCGCATCCTCGCCGGAATGGCCGAACGGCGGATGGCCGATGTCGTGGGCCAGGCACAGCGCCTCGGTCAGATCCTCGTTGAGACCCAGCACCCGCGCGATGGTGCGGCCGATCTGCGCGACCTCCAGGCTGTGGGTCAGGCGGACGCGGTAATGATCGCCGTCTGGCGCGATGAACACCTGGGTTTTGTGGCGCAGGCGGCGGAAGCTGATCGAGTGGATGATGCGGTCACGATCGCGCTGGAAGATGTCGCGCGGTCCCCGCGCCTCTCCGCCCGGCTCGTCATACTGGCGGCCCCGGCTGCGCGCCGGATCGCAGGCATAAGAGGCGAGCGCCGTCACTTGCCGCCGATCTTCGCGACTTCCTCGCCTGCATCGCTTTGCCACAGGAATGCGTCGCCGCCGGACTTGGTGATCTGGGCGACGACCGCCTTGGCATCCTCGACTTTCTTGAACGGTCCGATCAGCAAGCGCCGCGTCGCGCCCCATTCGGCCGTCCAGCCGGCCTGATCGCCGATCGCATCGGCATAGGAGCGGCGCAGGCGGCGCAGATCGAAAGCCAGTGCGTCGACATCCTTGCCCGTCGCGATCTGCACCCAGCTGCGCGAGGGATTGGCGGCGAGCTTGGCTTTGCGCTCGGCCTCCGCCTTCTTGGCGGCCTCGGCCTTCGCCTTGGCTTCCGCCTCGGCCTTGGCCTTTGCTGCTGCGGCCTCGGCGGCCTTGCGGCGCTGCTCCTGGATGCGCGCGACGGCCCTCAGATCAGCGGAAACGGCGGCGGACTGGCGCTCCTGCTCGGGAATGGAGAGCGCCGAAAGTGCGTCCGCCAGCGAACGAGGCGGCGCGGCGATCGGCTGGGCCGCAGCGCTGAAGCCCGGCGCCGGCTCGGTTCGCACAGGAGCCGGCATCGGATTGGCTGCAGGCGGTGTCGAGGTGCGCGGCGGCGCGGCGGATACCAGCTCCGTGCCCGGATCCGCTGGCCCCTGGATCTGTCCCGGAGGTGGCTCCGCCCGCTCGACATTGCTCTGCGCGAGCGCAACCGTCGTGGGCGCTTCGTAGTTGCGCTGCGGTGCCGACGCTGACTGTGGCGGCGGGCTGGACCGCGGCGCTTCCTGACGGACCGGCGATGCCGCCGGCGGCGCTATGGTTGCCGGCGGAGGTGCTTCCCGGCGAATTGGGGGCGGCGTGGCCGCGCGGATCGGTGCAGCAGCCGCCAATGTCGTCGCAACTGGTGGCGCCGGGGCGGGGCGCGGTGCTGCCGCACGTGCTGCTGCGGCTTTCTCCGCCTCGCGTGCCTGGGCTTCCGCGCCGCGCGCCGCGCGCCGCTCGGCAGAGGTGGGACGGCGGCTGCGCTTGCCACCATCGGTTGCGGCGGAGGCGACCTGCACTTCCCGCTCCCTGACAGGATCGGGTGCCGCGAGCTTCAGAACGTTGGTCGGGAACTCGCCATAATAAGCGGCGGCGGCCTTTTGCGGCGGCGTCAACAGCGGCAGGCGCTGCATATAGGGATCGAGCGCGTCGGCCAGACCCTTCGGCATCACGGACTGCGTGACCTTGCGCGCATCGGTCATGCGACCGTTCATCGCATAGATGAAGGCACGCATCCGCCACGCCTCGCGATCGCCCGTGGCCAGCGCCTGTTCGAGCTGGCGATCTGCATCGCCAATCTTGCCGGAGATGCCGAGCGAGACGGCATAGCGCAGCCGTGCGGTTTCGTCGGCGCTATTGGCACGCAGCGCGGCCATATAATCGCGCTGTGCCTTGTCTTGCTGACCGGTCAGGTCATAGGCCAGTCCGCGTTCGGCCAGATGCCCGGTCGGCTGCTCGCCGAGCGCCTGTGCGGCGTCGAAATTTTCGGCAGCCGAGGTCGCTTGCTTGAGCGCAATCTGCACGATAGCGAGGCCGAGCTTGGCCTTGCCGAGCTGTGGATTGACCATGTTGGCACGAGCAAAAAAGCCGTTCGCGGCCTGAATGTCGCCCAGGTCGAGGGCTGCCTGCCCTGCCCCGAGAAGCGCCGTCACATCCTGAGGATTGCGTGAAAGCGACGCCAGATTTCGATTGAGAGAGTCGACTGCCGCAGCCGACGGCGTCGCCTGCACCACTTCGCCGGCCTGCCGCGCTTGCGACGGCACAACCTGACCCATCGCCAAAGCCACCAATGACGGGGCCAGGATCCAGCGCATCCGTTTCACTCGACGATATCCTCTCGGACCAGCGGGCGCGTCGATCGCGCCCGCACGCCCCGGTTACTGGTTGTTCTGGCGATTGAGGAACCGCGGCACCTCGAAATCGGTGCGATCGCCGTCACTCTCGTCATCTTCTTCCGGACGGGCCTGGCCCCGGGCGAGCTGCGACATGCGCTCAAACAGGGTACCGCCGACCACCTTGGGCGTTTCAGCCGCAGGCGTCGGCGTCGGCGGATTAAGCGTCGGGGCGGGTTCGGCCGACAGGCTGCTATCCAGAACCAGCTCGTCTTCACCGGTAATATCGTCGAACTTCGTGGTCGCAAAGCGTGGTGCCTCGACCTTCGGTGCCGGTTCGGCGGGTATGAAATGCTGAGCCGGTGCTTCTTCCAGCTCTTCCTCCTCTCTCAGGTCGAGCTCGGCGGGCGTCGTTTCGAACGGCGCGGGCGGAGTCAGCGTCACTGGGGCAGCCGTGGGCGTTACCGCCGCAGGCGCCGGGCGCGACACACCGATGTCGCCGAGGCGGAACGGCTGGCTCTTGGGCGCATGCGCGACCGCTTCCGTATCGATGCCGGTCGCGACGACCGAGACGCGGATCTTGCCGTTGAGATTCTCGTTGAACGCCGAGCCCCAGATGATGTTCGCATCGGGATCGACCAGCTCGCGAATGTGGTTCGCCGCCTCGTCGACTTCCATGAGGCGCATGTCCTCGCCACCGACGATCGAGACGATGACGCCCTTGGCGCCACGCATCGAGACGCCGTCGAGCAGGGGGTTAGCGATCGCCTTCTCCGCCGCCGCGAGCGCACGGCCGTCGCCTTCGGCTTCGCCGGTGCCCATCATCGCCTTGCCCATCTCCTCCATCACCGAACGGACGTCGGCGAAGTCGAGATTGATGAGGCCGGGCATGACCATGAGATCGGTGATGCCGCGCACGCCCTGCTGTAGCACTTCGTCGGCCATCTCGAACGCTTCCTTGAAGGTCGTGTTCGGATTGGCGATCAGGAACAGATTCTGGTTCGGGATGACGATGAGCGTGTCGACATGCTTCTGCAGCTCTTCGATGCCGCTCTCGGCCGAGCGCATGCGGCGCGCGCCCTCGAAGGTGAAGGGCTTGGTGACGACGCCGACGGTAAGGATGCCCTTGTCGCGCGCCGCCTTGGCGATGACCGGCGCGGCGCCTGTGCCCGTGCCGCCGCCCATGCCGGCCGCGATGAAGCACATGTGCATGCCTTCGAGCGCTTCCTGCACTTCGGCGATCGTCTCTTCCGCTGCGGCGCGGCCGATGTCGGGCCGCGAACCTGCGCCCAGCCCTTCGGTGATGCGCGGGCCGAGCTGGATGCGGCGCTCGGCCGGCGAGGCGTTGAGCGCCTGCGCGTCGGTATTGGCGACGATGAAGTCGACCCCGTCGACCGAGGCGCCGATCATATTCGCGATGGCATTGCCGCCGGCACCACCGACACCGATCACGGTGATCCGCGGCTTCAGCTCGTCCACATGAGGCGGACCGATTTCAATGCTCATTCGATAATCTCCTTGCGGTGCCATTGGCGCCATCACCATCGCGGAATCATGCACCAGTTGGACGGCCAATTCACGCTCTTTTTAACCATTCATCCACAATATATTGCGTCCGGCCCCGCCGGCGCGCGCTAATATCCGGCACGCACCGCCGAGATCAGTCGCTGCATCATCGCGGCGCCTCGCGTTCGATGCACACGCTGTTCAGCCAAAGGGCGATGCAGCAGATCTTCCCGATCGCGCGACGCATGCAGAGCGAGCCCCGTGAGCGTCGCGAAGGCCGGACCGCGATGCGCCTCGGGCAGTGCATCAAGCAGCTTCGGCTTGCCGATCCGCACCGCGCGGCCGAGGGCGGTCTGCGCATAATCGGCAATGCTCTTGAGATCCGCCCCCCCGCCTGTCAGCACGACCTGTCGTCCGACCGGGCTATGGAAGCCCATCTCGTCCAGCGCCTTGCTGACCTCGCTCATCAGCCGGTTGAGCCGCTCGCAGATCACGCCGACCAGCTCGGCGCGGGTCACGCGCCGCGTCTCGGCCTGCTCGGCGCTACTCGCCGCCGGTGCAATCTCGATGATCTCGCGAAAGTCGCGACGCGACTGCATGGCCGAACCGTAGAAGCATTTCATCCGTTCGGCCTGGCTGCGGCGGATACCGAAGGCCGAGGCGATGTCGTCCGTGATGTCGGCCGCGCCGATCGGAATCGACTTGAGACCGACCAGCATGCCGCCGATATGCAGCGAGACATTGGTGACGCCCGCCCCGAGCTCGACCAGCGCCACGCCGAGGTCACGCTCCTCGTCCGACAGGCAGGCCGCCGCTGTCGCGACTGGCGCGGCCACGATGCCCTGCACGTCGAGATAGGCGCCACGCACGCTGGTCTCAAGGTTGCGCAACGGTGCGCCGTCAGCCAGCACGACATGAATGTCGACGCCGAGCTGCTTGGCATGAAGACCGAGCGGCCGCGCTACGCCGCGCATGCCGTCTATGGTGTAGAGCGTCGGCTGCGCCTGCAGGATCACGCGGCCTTCGGGATCGATGCGCTCGCGCGCACGGTCGTAGAGCGCGTCGATGTCCGCCTGCTCGATGCGCCGGCCGCCGACAGACATCTCGACCGGCTCGACCTTGCTCTCGACGCTGCCGCCCGAGAAGCTGAGCAGCACTTTCTCGATGTTGGTGCCGGCGACCTTCTCGGCCTGCTCCACCGTCTCGCGCACGGCCAGTTCGGTGCGCTCCATGTCGATGACGAAGCCGCGCCGTACGCCGCGGCTCTCGCGCTGGCCGGTACCGAGCACAGACAGGCTGCCATCCTCATTCTTCTTCGCGATCAGCGCGGAGACCTTCCAGGTGCCGATGTCGATGGCGGTGATCAGGCCGTCATTGCGGGGCGCTGCCATGCGTCAGTCCTCCTTCTTCTCGGGCGCGGGCGTGGCGGCGGCCTTGGGCGCTTCACTGCTGGCGACGACGGCAGTCCCGGCGCTCGGGGCGGTGATGGCCGGCGCGTCATTCTTGCCGTGACCGGGCGGCAAGCGCAGCACGAACCGGCTGGGGTCACGCATGTCGAAACGCAGAACCCCGCGCCCGAGCAGTCGGTCGACGCCGTCCATCCGCGCGAAATTCACGAGCGCAGCGGCCGCTTCCGCCTCGCCCTCGGGTAGCATGAGCTGCTCGCCGGACTGGAAGCGCAGATCCCAGCGGCGATTGCCGATCCAGGTGGCGCCGGCGAGGAGCGGCTTGAGGG
The DNA here is from genome assembly GCF_018603885.1 of Sphingobium nicotianae. Classification (GTDB taxonomy): domain Bacteria; phylum Pseudomonadota; class Alphaproteobacteria; order Sphingomonadales; family Sphingomonadaceae; genus Sphingobium; species Sphingobium nicotianae. Next base: position 264,032 of record NZ_JAHGAW010000008.1, on the reverse strand, counting down.
CAGGCGCCGCATCCATGAGACGCGTGAGCGCCTCGGTCTGCTTGTTGGCTTCCGGTCCGACCACCAAAGGCAGATCGGGAATCGCGTTGGCCGCGACGCTGCCGAGCGGAATGCCGCCGGCATCGACGAGGCTGAGCTGGCCGTCATGCTGCCACACCGCGACCGGTTGGCGCTCGACGACATCGACGATCAGCGCGTCCGGCAGGCGGCGCGAGACGCGCGCATCCTTGACCCATCCCAGGGTCATCACCTCGGCGCGCAGCTTGTCGAGATCGACCGACAGCATCGAGCGGTCGACATATTTGACCGCGATGTCCGAGACCTGCATTTCGTCGTTGCGCTCCAGGCCGCGCACCTCGATCTTGGTGACGGCGAAGCCCGCGCGCCCGGCGGCGCCGCTGATCTCCTGGCCGACCATCGCGGGCAGCCCGAGGAAGCTCGCGGCGAACCATAGCATTGCCAGGATCAGCAGACCGATGCCCCAGGTCATCAGCTTGTGGATCTGCGCGGGGCTGAGCGGGATATAGTCCAGCAGCCGATCGCCCAGCGGCTTGCCCTGACGCGGCCGGCGCGGGGTGCCGCTGCCGCCCGTCCGGCCGGAGCGGCCCGAGCCGCGCTTGATCGTCGCCGTATTCATGCCTTCGCCCCCTTCGCCGCCAGCGCATCCTCGACGAGCGCCTCGACCAGATCCCCGAAATTGATGCCCAGATGAGCGGCCTGCTCCGGCACGAGGCTGAGCGGCGTCATGCCGGGCTGTGTGTTCACCTCGAGCAGGAAGAGCCCCGCCAGTCCGCGCTCGTCATCCCAGCGGAAGTCCGAGCGGGACGTGCCCCGGCAGCCGAGCAGGCGATGCGCCTTGAGCGCGATCGCCATCATCGCCTCTGCAATGTCATCGGGCACCTGCGCGGGACAGACATGCTGGGTCATGCCCTCGGTATATTTGGCGTCATAATCGTAGAAGCCGTTGTTGGGCTTGAGTTCGGTGACGCAGAGGGCCCGGTCGCCGAGCACCGCAACGGTCAGTTCGAGCCCGCGGATGAAGGGCTCGGCCAGCAGTTCGTCGAACGCCTGCCAGGGGCCGACCACGTCGCGGCCGATCGGATTGCCATAATTGCCCTCCGCCGTGACGATGGCGACGCCGATCGACGAGCCCTCGTTGACCGGTTTTACCACATACGGACGCGGCAGTGGATCGGCGACGAACAAGGCTTCGGAGGCGACGATATGGCCGCCCGGCATGGGAATGCCATGCGGCACGAGATGCTGTTTGGTGAGTTGCTTGTCGATGGCGATGACCGAGGTGGCGAGGCCGCTATGCGTATAGGCAAAGCCCATGATGTCCATGAGACCCTGCACCGTCCCGTCCTCGCCCGGCACACCGTGCAGCGCGTTGAACACGACGTCGGGATTGGCGGCGATCAGCTTGGCGGGGAGGTCGCGCCCCTCCGCCCTCGTCGCGCCGAGATCGACGCGCGTCACCTTGTGACCGCGTGCTTCCAGCGCAGCGGCGATCTGCCCACCGCTGGTCAGCGACACCTCGCGCTCGGCCGCCCAGCCGCCCATCAGCACGACGATGTTATAAGGGCCGCTCATGCCGCCCCTCCCTCAACTCGGCGCCCCACGCGCTGGATTTCCCATTCGAGGCTGATGCCGCTGTCCTGCTTCACGCGCTTGCGGACTTCCTCGCCGAGCGCTTCGATGTCCGCACTGGTGGCGTCTCCGGTGTTGATGAGGAAATTGGTGTGCTTCTCGCTGACCTGCGCGCCGCCGAGCATAAGGCCGCGACAGCCGGCGCGATCGACCAGCGCCCAGGCCTTCTCACCATCGGGATTCTTGAAGGTCGAGCCGCCGGTCTTGCTGCGCAGCGGCTGGCTGGCCTCGCGCGCGGTGGCGATGCGGTCCATCTCGGCCTGGACGGTCTCGGGCGCCTCGGGATGACCGCGAAACGTCGCCGAGACGACGACCGCGCCCTCGGGCAGGGTCGAGTGGCGATAGGTGAAGCCCAGCGCGGACAGCGCCAGCGTCTGGCGCGCGCCGTTACGCAGGACGATGTCGGCCTCGACGAGAATGTCCTTCACCTCGCGGCCATAGGCGCCGCCGTTCATGCGCACGAAGCCACCGACCGTGCCGGGGATCGAGCGCAGAAATTCGAGGCCGCCGATGCCAGCGTCTCGCGCAGTCGAGGAGACGAGAATGCCCGAGGCGCCGCCCCCGCAGCGCAGGCTGGTCGCGTCCAGCCGCTCGACCTGCGCGAAGGCCTTGCCGAGCCGCACCACCACGCCGGGCACGCCGCCGTCGCGGACGATGAGATTGGAGCCGAGACCGAGCGCCATTACCGGCACGACCGGGTCCAGCGCCGCGAGGAAATCGCAGAGGTCGTCGGCGTCCTTCGGCTCGAACAGCCAGTCGGCCGCGCCACCGGACTTGAACCAGACGAGCGGCGCCAGCGGCGCATCCGCCGTCAGCTTGCCGCGCACGGCAATGTCAGCAACGGGACGGGCTTCTGCAACCATCAAAGCCGGCCGCCCCAGAAATTGATCCAGCGATCGAACATGTCGTTCTGGACCTTGGCTGCCTGATTCAGGGCCTCGCCCATATCGAGCGCGGCCTTGCCGACATCGGCCTGCGTCTCGGCGGCATTCATCATACCCCGCGCCATGTCGAGGCCCTTGCTGTGCACCTCGATCATGCGCTCCTGCATCTCCAGCCCGATCCGCATAAGCTCCCACATCAGCGGCGCTCCTCGATCGCGGCGGCGAGACCGGCGGCCCATTTGGTGATGTCACCGGCGCCGAGGCAGACGATCATGTCGTCGGCCTTGAGATCGGCGGCGAGCGCGGTGGCCAGCGCATCGGCATCGGCGATCGTCTGCGCGGCGCGATGGCCTCGGCGCTTGAGGCCGGCGACCAGAGCGTCGGCATCGACACCCTCGATCGGCTGCTCGCCCGCCGTGTAGACCGGCGACACATAGACGACATCGGCATCATTGAACGCCTGCTGGAACTCGTCCATCAGATCGCGCAGACGCGTGAAACGGTGCGGCTGGACGACCGCGATCACCCGGCCCTTGGCGCCCTCGCGCGCGGCGGCGAGGACGGCGCGGATCTCGACCGGATGATGGCCGTAATCGTCGATGACAACCGCGCTGCCGCCGTCGACGGCAATCTCGCCAACCTTGGTGAAGCGCCGCTTGACGCCGCCGAAGTTCGCGAAGCCCGACTGGATCGTCGCATCGGGAATGCCCATGTGCAGCGCGACGCCGATCGCGGCCATGGCGTTCAGCACATTATGCCGGCCGGGCATCGGCAGGCTGATGCCCTCGATCCGTCGCACCGATCCATCGCGCTCGCGGATCTGCACGTCGAAGATACTGCCGCCGGGTACAGGCTGGACATTCTCACCGCGAATATCGGCCTGGGCCGAGAACCCATAGGTGACGATGCGCCGGTCCTGAACGCGCGGCAGGATCGCCTGCACCTCGGGATGATCGAGGCAGAGCATCGCCGCACCATAGAAAGGCACATTCTCGACGAACTCGACGAAGGCATCCTTCACCGCGTCGAAATGCCCATAATGATCAAGATGCTCGGGATCGATGTTGGTGACGATCGCCAGCGTGCCGTCGAGACGCAGGAAACTGCCGTCGCTCTCATCGGCCTCGACGACCATCCACTCACTGTTGCCGAGACGGGCGTTCGAACCATAGCTGTTGATGATGCCGCCATTGATGACGGTGGGATCGACGCCGCCCGCGTCCAGCAGCGCCGCGACCATCGAGGTGGTCGTCGTCTTGCCGTGCGTGCCGGCGACCGCGATGGTGGACTTGAGGCGCATCAACTCAGCCAGCATCTCGGCGCGGCGGATCACCGGCACCCGGTTCTCCAGCGCGAGGTCGACTTCCGGATTGCCCTTCTTGATCGCCGTCGAGGTGACGACGACGGCGGCATCGCCCAGATTCTCCGCGGCGTGGCCGATCATGACTTTGATGCCCAGTTCGCGCAGATGGGCGATGACATAGCCCTCGGCCATGTCCGACCCCTGCACCTTGTAGCCCATATTGTGCATCACCTCGGCGATGCCGGACATGCCGATGCCGCCGATGCCGATGAAATGGATCGTGCCGATGTCGGTCGCGACGCCCTTCATGCGGACGCTCCCGCAAGGCCGGAGAGCGGAATATCATCGCTCACGCGGACAGTATCGATGGTCTGGGGAGCAGGGCCGAAACTTTCGATCAAATCACACATATCCTTGACGGCATCGGGCCGGCCGCAGTCCCAGGCGCGCTTGGCCGCGTTCTGGAGGACGCCCGGCTCCATGGCGAGCTTCTGCATCTGTTTGGCAAGCTCGGCGGGAGTGAAGTTCTTCTGGTCGATCGCGCGCGCGCCGCCAGCCTTGACCATCTCCTGGACATTGTAGGCCTGGTGATTGTCCATGGCACTGGGCAGCGGGATGAGGATCGCGGGGCGGCCGGCGACGGTCAGCTCGGCGATGGTCGAGGCGCCGGCGCGGGCAATGACGAGGTGCGACCAGCCGAGCTTGGTCGGCATGTCCTCGATATAGGTCGCGAGATCGGCGGGGATCTCCATGTCGGCGTAGATCTTGCGGACCTGCTCGATGTCCTCCGGGCGGCACTGCTGCGTCACCTGCAGGCGGCGGCGCAGGCTGATCGGCAGCATGGCGAGTCCAGCGGGGACAACGCTGGAGAGGATCGTGGCACCCTGGCTGCCGCCGGTGACAAGGAGGCGCAGCACGCTCTCCTCGGAGAAGACCGGGAACGGCTCCTCGCGCAGGGCCAGCACCGCCTCGCGCACAGGGTTGCCGACCAGATGGGTCTTGTGCGCATGGCGCGCGGCGAGGCGCTTGACATCCGGATAGGCAGTGGCGATCGCTGCCACCTTGCCGGCTACGAGGCGATTGACCCGACCCAACACGGCATTTTGTTCATGCACGATCGTCGGAATGCGCTCGGCGAAAGCGCCGAGCAAGGCGGGCAGCGCGGGATAGCCACCGAAGCCCACGACAGCCGCCGGCTCGAACGTCTCGTAAAGGCGGCGGGACATGGTCCGCCCCTCGCGGATCGCGCGCAGCCCCTTCATCCAACCACTGATCCCGCCGCTCATCCGGCCGGCTGGCAGAATATGGGTCTGCACATCCTCGAACAGGCCGGGAATCCGGGCGCCGCGTTCGTCCGTCACCAGCGCGACGCGGTGCCCGCGCGCTGTCAATTCCTGCGCGACGGCATGGGCCGGGACCATATGTCCCCCCGTCCCGCCTGCAGCCAGCACATAGTGCCGGAAGATGCTCATTTGCCGCTCCACGTGATCACATAGGGTGATCGCGCCATATACGGGTTGCGCCGGGTGAAGGCCAGCAGCAGGCCGACGCCGCCGCACAAGGCGATCATCGACGAACCGCCATAGCTGATGAACGGCAGAGTCATGCCCTTGGAGGGGAAGATGTGGATGTTGACGCCGATATTGATGATCGCCTGCAACCCCATCTGGATCGCGAGACCGGCGGTCGCCATGATCACGAACGGATCATCCTCATCGAGCAGGCGCAGCAGCACGCGCACGATGATGGCGAGGAAGACCGCCGCAATGGCGACACAGGCAATGAGGCCGAACTCCTCGCCGACAACCGAGAAGATATAATCGGTATGGGCTTCGGGCAGGTTGAACTTGGCGGTGCCGCCGCCCGGCCCGACGCCGAGCAGACCGCCATGGGTGATCGTGGTATGGGCGAGTTGAACCTGATCAGGGCCCTCGAGCGAATCCTTGACCGGAAACAAGAAGGCGTCGATGCGCTCGCGGCCATTCTCATAGAAAAGATAGGCCAGCACGAACAGGCCGAGCGCCGCCGCGCCGAGCGCCGTCATGATTCGCAGCGACGCGCCGCCGATCAGCAGCAGCGAGGCCCAGAGCGCGCAGAAGACGACAGTCTGGCCGAAGTCCGGCTGCTTCATCAGCAACAGCGCGACGATGCCGGTCATCATCCCGGTCAGCGGCACGACGGGCAGCGAGGGGTCGCGCGCGCGCAGCGAGAGCAGCCAGGCGACGGTGACGGCGAAGACGGGCTTGAGAAACTCCGAGGGCTGGAAGCGGAATATGCCGAAACCGATCCAGCGCGTCGCCCCCTTCACGTTGGAGCCGACATGCGGAAGCAGCACCAGCACCAGCGAGACCATGAACGCCACGGTCAGCCCCACCGCGAGACGCCGGGCCTGAATGCGCGGCAGCATCGAGATGACGAACATGATCGGCAGGCCGATCGCAATGAACATGATCTGCCGATAGAAATAATAAAGCGGTGCCACGTCCTTGCCCGTCTCCTTGGCGAGCTTCATCGCCCCGACCGGCGAGGCGGCCGCGACGGCAACGAGGCCGATGGCGATCAGCACGACGATGAGACCGAGCAGGACGCGGTCGATCTCCCAGAACCAGATGGCGAGCGCCGTCCGTTCGCGGGGAAGCGGCTTGCGCGGACGGGGCCGCAGCGGCGACAGCGCTATTTCGAGCTGGCCGATCTTGCCGGTCGGGCGCGGCGCGCCGCCGTCGATGAGAGTGATCTCGCCGTCCCCGCTCATGCGCCTTCTCCCGACTGTGCCTTGTCGCTCAATGCCGCCACCGCCGCCGCAAAGGCGTCGCCCCGCGCCTCGAAATCCCGGAACTGGTCGAAAGAAGCACAGGCCGGCGACAGCAAAACGACATCGCCCGGCCGCGCGCGCGCGGCCGCTTCCGCGACCGCCGTCACCAGCAGCTCGCATTCCTTGACAGGCACCTTCGCCGCGTCGAGCAGCCGCGCGAAAAGCGGGCCGGCCTCGCCGATCGTGTAGGCATGGGCGACGTTCGGGAAGCCCGGCGCGCATTCGTCGAGAGTGTCGCTCTTGGCGAGGCCGCCCAGGATCCAGTGGATGCGCGCATGGCCCCCGATGTTCGGCCAGGCGGCGAGCGCCGGCGCGGTCGAGGCGGCATTGGTCGCCTTGCTGTCGTTCACGTAGAGCACGCCGCCAATCTCGGCGACGCGCTGCATGCGGTGCGGCAGGCTGGCATAGGTCTCCAGCGCAGCACCGACATTGGCCTCGCTGATGCCGAGCGCCTCGGCGACCGCGACCGCGACCGCGACATTCTGCGCATTGTGCGGCCCCTGCAGCGAGGGCCAGCGCGCCTGCGCCTCGGTCGAGACGGACGCGGCCGAGACGAGCCGGGCATGAGGCACATGCGCCGCAACGCCGCGCGTGATATCGTCATCGACGGCGATCACCGCGGCACGGCCCGGCGACTGCATGGCGAAGAGCCGCGCCTTGGCATCCACATAGCCCTGGAAATCGGCATAGCGATCGAGATGATCGGGCGTCACGTTGAGCAGCACGGCCACGTCGCAGTCGAGGCTGAAGGTCAGGTCGATCTGGTAGCTGGAAAGCTCAAGCACATAGATGCCGCCTGCCTTGAGTGGTTCCTGCGCGAGGATCGGCAGACCGATATTGCCGCCCATCCGCGTCGGCAGGCCGGCCATGCGGATGATGTGATGGATGAGGGCCGTGGTGGTCGATTTGCCATTGGTGCCGGTGATGCCGACGACGCGATGCGGCGGCAGGCTCGGCCGCGCCATGGCGAACAGCTCGATATCACCGATGATCGGCACGCCGGCTTCGCGCGCGCGCGTCGCGATCGGATGCCGATTGAGCGGCACGCCGGGCGACACGACGATCGCGTCGAGCCCGTGCAGGTCCATCTCCATGGGATCGCCCAGCACCGCCTTGCCGGCGACGAGCGCGCGGGCATCCTCGCGCTGGTCCCAGGCGATCACCCAGGCGCCGCTTGCCGCCAGCGCGTCGACCGTGGCGAGGCCCGAGCGGGCCAGGCCCAGAACGGCAAAGCGCTTGCCGGCAAAGGCGTCCGAGACGATCATCGCAGCTTGAGCGTCGCGAGGCCCGCCAGCGCGAGCACGAAGGAGACGATCCAGAAGCGGATGACGACAGTGGTCTCGGGCCAGCCGAGCTGCTCGAAATGATGGTGGATCGGCGCCATCCGGAAGACGCGCTTGCCGGTGCGCTTGTAATAGAAGACCTGAATCACCACCGACAGCGCCTCGACCACGAACAGCCCGCCGACGACGGCGAGCACGATCTCGTGGTGGGTGGCGACGGCGATGACGCCGATCGTGCCGCCCAACGCGAGGCTGCCGGTGTCGCCCATGAACACGGCGGCTGGCGGCGCGTTGAACCAGAGGAAGGCGAGGCACGCGCCGATGATCGCGCCGCACAGGATGATGAGATCGCCCGCGCCCGGCACATGCGGGATGCCGAGATAGGCGGCATAGTCGGCACGGCCGACCAGATAGGCGAAGGCCATGAAGGCCATGCAGGCGATGATGACCGGCATCGAGGCGAGCCCGTCGAGCCCGTCGGTCAGGTTCACCGCGTTGCCGAACGCGACGATCACGAAGGCGCCGAAGATATAATAGGCATAGCTCAGATCGAGCGCGCCGCCACTCCAGAACGGCAGATAGAGCAAGGTGCCGTTGCGGCTGACGATCAGCCAGGTGGCGAGGCCGGCAATGGCGAATTCCGCCAGCAGCCGCATGCGCGCAGAGAGACCCTTGTGGCTGGCCTTCGTGACCTTGTCATAATCGTCCATGAAGCCGATCGCGCCGAAACCCAGCGTCACGATGAGGCAGGCCCAGATGTAGATGGATGCGATGTTCATCCACAGCAGCACCGAGACCATCAGGGCGGTGAGGATCATGAGGCCGCCCATGGTCGGCGTCCCGCGCTTGGCGAGATGGGTTTGCGGGCCATCGGTGCGGATCGGCTGCCCCTTGCCCTGGCGGACGCGCAACCAGCCGATGAGTTTCGGTCCGATGATCAGGCCGACGACCAGCGCGGTAACGATGGCCGCGCCGGCGCGGAAGGTCAGGTAGCGGATGAGATTGAGGACGCCGGAGAAGTGAAGCTGCTCGGCAAGCCAGTAGAGCATCAGGCCACCTCGTTCGCAGCAAGCTTCTCGACGAGGCGGGACAGGCCGACGCTGTTCGATCCCTTGACCAGCACGACATCGCCATCGGCAAGCCGATCGGGCACCATATCCAGCACGTCCGTCACATCCTTCACACGTTCGACCGGCACCTGCCCTGCCAGCGCATCGGCCAGCGGCGCCATCTCGTCGCCGACCAGCACAGCCAGGCCGACATTGGCGGCCCTGACCGCATCGGCGAGGCCGCCGTGCAGGCTCTCGGACAGATGGCCCAACTCCTTCATCGCGCCGAGCACGGCGATGCGCCGGCCGGCCTTCTCCTCGCCAAGCTGCGCCAGCGTGGCGCGCATCGAGGCGGGGTTGGCATTATAGGCTTCGTCGATCAGCAATGCCTCGCCGCCATCGGCCGTGCGCAATTTGCGGCGAGCACCGCGCCCTGGCAGGCCGGTCATCTCGGCAAGAGCGAGGCCGGCCTGCGCCAGATCGCCGCCAACCGCCTCGACTGCCGCCAGCACCGCCAGCGCATTGCTGACCCAGTGCCGCCCGGCCATCGCGACGGTGAAGCTGAGGCGCGCGTGGCGCAGTTGCGCCGTCACCAGCGTGCCGCCGCGCTCGGAGGGCATTTCCTCGATCACGCGGACATCCGCCCCTTCGCCAACGCCGAAGGTGACGACCCGGTGCGCATAACGCGTCGCATGGCTGTAGAGCAGAGCGGCGTGCGGCGAATCATAGGGAATGATCGCGACCCCGTCCCGCGTCAGCCCTTCGAAGATCTCGGCCTTGGCCTCGGCGATCTTTTCCTCGCTGCCGAAATATTCGATATGCGCCGGCGCGATGGTCGTGACGATGGCGACGTGCGGGCGGACCATGCGGGTCAGAGCGCGCAGTTCGCCGGCATGGTTCATCCCCATCTCGAACACGCCATATTGCGTCTGCCGGGGCATGCGCGCCAAGCTGAGCGGCACACCAACGTGATTATTATAGCTTTTCAAGGACCTGTGCGCCGCACCGAAGCTCATCCGCTCGAACGCGCGGTAGAGCGCTTCCTTTGTCCCGGTCTTGCCCGCCGAGCCGGTGACGCCGATGATCCGGGCATCGGTCCGCGCGCGCGCGGCAATGCCGAGCCGATCGAGCCCCTTCGCCGTGTCGGCGACCTTCACGAAGGGGCCGTTGACGTCATGATCGACGAGCAGGCCGCCCGCGCCCGCGGCGAGCGCCCTGGGGATATAGTCATGACCGTCGGCCGTCTCGCCCTTGAGCGCGATGAACAGGTCGCCGGGCGTCACCTCGCGGCTGTCGAACGCGACGCCGTTCACTTCGAACGGCCGCGATGCCGCGCCCCCGGTCGCCTCGGCAATGTCCTCGGACGTCCAGAGAGCGCTCATGCGGCGCATTCCCGCGCGACCGTGACGTCGTCGAACGGCAGCACCCGGTCGCCGATGATCTGGCCCTGCTCATGGCCCTTGCCGGCGAGCAGGACGATGTCGTCCGCGCCGGCTTCCGCAATCGCGGCGGCGATGGCCACGCGGCGCCCGCCAATCTCGCGCGCGCCCGGCGCGCCGGCCATGATCGCCGAGCGGATGACCTGTGGATCTTCCCCGCGCGGATTGTCGTCGGTCACGATCACCACGTCGCTGAGATCGCTGGCGACGCGGCCCATCATCGGGCGCTTGCCGGCGTCGCGGTCGCCGCCCGCGCCGAACAGGGTGATGAGCCGGCCCCGCGTGTGCGGCCGCAACGCCTCGATCGCCGCCTGCAGGCCGTCCGGCGTGTGCGCATAGTCGACATAGACCGGTGCGCCGGCCCTGGTGATGACCGCGCGCTCCAGGCGGCCACGCACCGGCTGCACACGCGCGAGCAGCCCGAGCACGTCCTTCAGCGCACCGCCGGTGGCGAGGACGAGGCCGGTCGCGGTCAGCGCGTTGGCAGCCTGATAAGCGCCGATCAGGGGCAGCTCGACCTTGTGCGTTGCGCCCTCGGCCTCGATCATCAGCGTCTGGCCAAGCTGCGTGGGCGTGCGGCTGACGAGCTTCAGCGTCGTGCCCTTGGTCCCCACGGTGATCAGCTTGAGCTTGCGCAGCGACGCGTGCTCGATGACGGCGCCGGAATAGTCCTCGTCATCAGCCCAGATCACGGCGGTGCCGTCGCTCGCCAGCACCTCGTCGAAGAGGCGCATCTTGGCGGCGAAATACATGTCCATCGTGCCATGATAGTCGAGATGGTCGCGCGTCAGATTGGTGAAGGCGCCGGCGACGACGCGCAGACCCTCGCTGCGATACTGGGCGAGGCCATGGCTCGACGCCTCGTAGGCGACATGGCTGACGCCTTCCTTGGCGAGGCCGGCCATGTTGGACAGGAAGGTGACGATGTCCGGCGTCGTCAGGCCGGTCGAGACCTGATCGACCGAGGTGGTGACGCCGAGCGTGCCGATGGACGCGGAGCTATGCCCCATCATCCGCCAGAGCTGGCGGGTCAGCTCGACGGTGCTGGTCTTGCCGTTCGTGCCGGTCACGGCGACGACGGTCTGCGGGAACGGCGCATAATATTGCGAGGCGAGGCTCGCGAAGAGGCGGCGCGGCTCGTCCGCCTTGATGTGCAGCGCGCCGTCCACCTTCGCCTCGTGCCGCGCCACGACCGCGATCGCGCCGGCCGCGATCGCCGCGGGAATGAAGTCCTCGCCATTCACCCGCGCACCCTGGAAAGCACCGAAGATGGTGCCCGGCGCCACCTTGCGATTGTCGATGGCGAAACCCGACACCGCCGCGTCTTCGGCGCCGGCGGGCAGGGAGGAGATGAGGTCACTGAGCCGCATCATTCGTCCTTAGCCTGTTCGTGCAGCAGGGGCATCAGCGCAGTGGTGTCGATATCGCGATTTTGCTCGGGAAATACGTTGAGCAGAGGCGCGACGCGGGTGATGAACCGGCTGACCACCGGCGCGACGGTATAAGCCGCGGTGCGAACGCCGGGCGCCCGCGCGCTGCCCTGTGGCTCGTCCATCATGATGAGGACGACATAGCGCGGATTGTCCATCGGGAAGGCCGAGGCGAAGGTCGTGATCAGCGAGCGGTGCGCGTAGCCGCCCCTGGTCGGTTTCTCGGCCGTGCCCGTCTTGCCGCCGACACGATAGGCCGGCGCATCGGCGGAGCGACCGGTGCCGGAGAGCACGATCATGCGCAGCAGCTGGCGCATGCGCGCGCTGGTCGCCTCGGTGAACACGCGGCGCGACGCGAGCTGCTCGCCCGGTTTGCGCTTCAGCACCGTTACCGGATGCCAGACCCCGCCGTTGACCAGCGCGGCATAGGCGCTGGCGAGATGCAGCGGGGTAACGGCGATACCATGACCGTAGGCCGTGGTCATGTTGGCAAGCCGGCTCCATTCCCGGGGCCAGAGCGGCTTGGCACGCTCCTTGAGCTCGAAATCGAGCCGCTGGTCGAAGCCCAGGGCGCGATAGACTTTCGGAAGCGTCGTCAGGCCCATTTCGTCGGCGATCCGCGCCGTCGCGATGTTGCTCGAATGAACCAGCGTCTCGGGCACGTTGATCCAGCGGCCGAGCGGGTGATCGTCGTGGATTGTGAAACCAGCGATCTGCAGCGGCTTGGTGGCGTCGTAGGTCTTGGAAAGATCGGTCACGACGCCTGCATCCATGGCCGCGCCGATCGAGAGCGGCTTGAAGGCCGAACCCAGCTCGTAATTGGCCTGGACAACGCGATTGCAGCGTGGCGACATATCGCAGTCGATGATCGCGGGGCGAAGCTTGCCGTCCCTGCCCATCACCGGCGGGGGCAGCTGGAGTGGCGCGAGGCGGTTGGGATTGAAGGTCGGCAGCGAGGCCATGGCGACCACTTCGCCATTGGTCGCATCGAGCACCACGCCGGCCGCACCCTTGGCGCTCTGCTCGGTGACGCCCTGCGACAGCTCATCCTCGAGCGCGGCCTGGACGCGCGCGTCGAGCGCCAGCTCGAGCGGCTGGCCGCGCAGCCTGGGATCGAGCAGCCGCTCGTCAAACGCCGCCTCGACGCCCATGCCGCCATGGCCTTCACGATTGGTAAAGCCGATGATGTGCGCGGCCAGCGTGCGCTGCGGATAAAGCCGCTCCGGCTCGCGCGGAAACTCGATGCCGACCTCGCCGAGCGCATTCACCGCCGCCACTTCCCGGGGCAGCGCGCGCTGGCGCAGATAGTTCCAGTTCCCGCCCGAGGTGAGCTGCTTGTAGAAATAGCCGACCGACTGGTCGGGGAAGATATCATGCAGCTTGACCGCCAGCACGCGCGGATCGCCAAGCACCCGGTCGCGGCGGACGGCGATGGCATAGCCATCGATGTTGCGGGCCAGCGGCACGCCGTTGCGGTCGACGATGTCCGCGCGCTGCGGCACCGGCAGCGGGCTGATCGATCGCTCCGCCTGCGCACCGGCGGCAACGCCCATCCAGACCATCCGGGCGGCCATCACCGTGGTGATCGCCACGAAGATGATCAGCACGAGCATGATCCGCCCGTGCGCCACGACGACGAGGTCGACCTGTTCTCTGCTGTCCTGGCGCGGCTCCGGCCGGGCGATGATTGTGGCCATCAGCGCCCCTTGACGTTGCTGGCGCCCGGCGCCCTGGTCACGCGATCGAGCCTGGCGAGCGGCGCGGCGCCGAGCAGCTTCTCATCCAGCAGGGCGAGCCGGGCCTTCTTGCGGGCATCGGGATCGGGCTCGCCGGCGGGACGGATGAACTTGTCCTCGGCGCGCGTCTTCGCCTTGCTGTCATCGCGGACCTTCAGCTCGGCGGCCGAGGCGGTCTTGATCAGCGAGAAGTCCGATCCGGTCGAGCGGGCGGGCGCTTCGGTGGTCGCCTTCTTCGGCGCAAGTGCCGCGGCCGGCGGGGCGGGTGCTTCCGCCTGCGCAACCTCCACCGGATGCTGCGCGACCTTGGTCGCCATCGCGGTCATCACGGGCGGCGGCGCATAGCCTTCGCCGGCCGGGGCGATCCGGTCGAGATTAGCGAGCGCGCGCTCATCGGGCAGATATTGCGTGGGCGACGGCACATAGAGACGCAGGTCGTTCTGGTTCCACGCGGCCAGCTGACGCATGCTCGCGCGCGACCCGAACTCCGCCTCAAGGTAGCGGATATTGGCGCGCGTCCAGCGGATCTGGTCGATCACGTCGTGCACCGCGTTGCGCTCGGTCGCGACGCGCAGGCTGATGAGATAGGCCGAGAGCGCCCCCATCGCGACGACGAGAATCCACATGATGCTTTGCAGGCGCTTGATGGCGATCATGACTGTGCTCCCACATGGTTCCAGGCTGGGGCGTCCGTCCGCACGGCGCTGCGCAGGGTGGCGGAGCGGGCACGGGGATTGCGGGCAAGCTCCGCGTCGCCGGGGCGGACGGCCCGGGCAGGCTTGTGAAAGGTCGGCGCCCGGGTGGCGCGCGCCTCGGGGCGGTGGCGCGATCCGCCGGCATCCTGACCGGAACGGGCGCGCAGGAAATTCTTGACGATGCGATCCTCGAGGCTGTGGAAAGTGATGACGGCGAGCCGCCCGCCGGGACGCAGCACGGCCTCGGCGGCATCGAGCCCGCGCTCCAGCGCATCCAGCTCACCGTTCAGATAGATGCGGATCGCCTGAAACGTCCGCGTGGCCGGATCGGTCTTGTCGCCCGGCCGCTTGCCAAGCGCCTTGTGGACGGCGCCGACCAGATCGCCGATCGTCGCCAGAGGGCGCGCCGCGACGATGAACCGGGCAACGCGGCGCGACTGGCGCTCCTCGCCATAAGTGTAGAGAATGTCGGCAAGCTCGCTTTCGTCGATACGGTTGAGCAATTCCGCCGCCGTCTCGCCGGCCTGGCTCATCCGCATGTCGAGCGGTGCATCGGGAAAGCGGAACGAGAAGCCGCGCCGCGCCCGGTCGAGATGCATGGACGACACGCCGATGTCGAGCAGGACGCCATCGACGGAGCCGTAGCCGGCTTCCGCGAGAAGCGCGTCCATCACCGCGAAATTGCCGTGCAGCAGGCGGATCGCGCCGTCGCTCGCCGCGACGACCGCCTGACCCTCCGCGATCGCATCCGGGTCCTGGTCGATCGAGACGACGCGCGCGCCGCGCGCCGCCATGGCGGAACTGTGCCCGCCGGCGCCGAAAGTGCCGTCGACATGCGTCTCGCCGGGGGCAATGGCGAGCGCCTCGACGCTTTCGTCGAGCAGCACGGGCAGGTGCGGCTCGGCCGGCGGGGTTGCTGAAGCGGCGTGGCTCATGCCTTCGCCCTCCGCTTGGCTTCGACTTCCGCCATGAACTTGCGGCAGAAGCCATCGATCACGCTGTTCTTGGGGCCAAGATCGAGGAAGCGCTGGGGATCCCAGAGCTGGATCACGCGATTGGCGCCGGTGAAGAAGATCGCATCCGAAATGCCGGCGGATTCGCGCACTTCGCGCGGGATGGCGAAGCGGCCGGCGCCATCCAGATTCACTTCGTCGATGCCGACGAAGAAGGCCATGTCGTGCATGTCCTGATCGAAGTCCTCGCCGCGGGCGCGGGCAGCTTGCGCCTTGGCTTCGGATTCGGCCTGAAAGGCCAGCAGCTCGGAATCGCCGAAGACCGTGAGATAGGGGCGGTTCTCGTCCAGCCGCAGCTGGATGCGGGTCTCGACGGTGCAGCTTTTGCGCAGTTCGCCGCGGAAGTTCGCAGGCATGACGAAGCGCCCCTTCGAATCGAGGGCGCTGCTGCCATATCCCTTGAAAACTGCCCCAGCCACTTGGCGCCAACGCTCCCTGTCCTCGGGACAAACGTCTCCCCGTTGCCGAAACGCGCATGCGCACGGCGTCGATGTCCGGGAATGAGACGAGCTGCCCCTTGGGTCACTTTCCTATCAAAGTGCCTGGGATCGCGAAAGCAAAATATGGGAATTCATGGGAAATCATGATGGATTCCGGGGAAGTGTTACCTGGAATCAGCTTTTAGACCTCCTATGTTCCTTTTTTGGTCCGGTGGCTTGACGGAGCGCATATGGGAAGTCGTGGGGAGCCGCTTCACGACGGCCCAGGCCGCCACCAGCAGAAGCAGCAGGAGGAAGGCCCAGCGGAGCGCGGAAATCAGCCGATTTTGATCCACCAGCCAGATGCCGGGCGAGTCGACTCGCATACTGTCGGGACGCAGCCAGGTGCGGAGCGCTGGCACGGCATCGCTGGTCCAGGCGGCACGGTCATGGGGGATCGTGGGATCGAACGTCCACAGGCGGTCATCGATCCAATCGGCGTCGGCAATGAGGCGGACATGCCCTCGCCCCACGACACAGCGGGCGATCAGCCCCTCCTCGCCAAGCTCGCAGCGCGCATCGCCACGCGCCAGCCGCGTAAAACGCGAGGCGCCCGTC
This sequence comes from Sphingobium nicotianae, assembly GCF_018603885.1. Classification (GTDB taxonomy): domain Bacteria; phylum Pseudomonadota; class Alphaproteobacteria; order Sphingomonadales; family Sphingomonadaceae; genus Sphingobium; species Sphingobium nicotianae. Next base: position 247,701 of record NZ_JAHGAW010000008.1, on the reverse strand, counting down.
ATCTGCAGAAGCGCGCCGCTTTTCAGGATGCGCCTTTCCACTGCGCCGCCTCGGGCTGGCTCGAGCTGCAGGCCCCAGTGCGTCAGCAGGGGGTCCAGAAGACTGGTAAGCGGTGTCCGTCGCGGATCGCCGAGCGGACGCGGGTCCGGCCAGCCGAGCAGCGGATCGGCCAGGACCAGCGCGTAGCCGCCGCCACGCACCCAGCCATCGAGCGCGACCAGCTCGGTCGGCGCGAGCTGGCGCGGCTGGGCGATGAGCAGACGCCGGAAGGGCGTAAGGGCCGCTGGATCGAGATGATCGATCGGGCGCAGATCATAGTCGCGCCCCAGCATGTCCCATATCGGCGTGGTTCGTGCAGTATCGCGCAGCATATCGGTCTGGCCGGCCGGCGCCAGGGCAGCCCCGTAGAGCGGCAGCGCACTGATCACGCCCACAGCCGGGCGCCCTGCGGATGGCGTTTGCGGACTGTCGCGCGAGGCCAGCAGCATGGCCTCCCGGCCGCCAACAACGAGCAGGGACAGCAGGACAAGCGACGGCCGGCGCAACGACGCGGCACGCACGAAAGCCCAGCCGGCCGCCGCCGCGATGCCCGCCAGAGCGCCGCCGAGCATCGCCAGATCGAACCAAGGCTGCCGCGATGCGACCAGCAGGATGAGCAGGGTCGTTGGCGCCATGACCAGGGTCCAGGCGATCGCCGCCGACCTCCAGCCACTGCGCCCGCCATACCACCGCAAGCACAGGATCGCCGCCGCGCCGGGCAGCAGCCAGTCGAACGGATCGATCCGCCCGGTGTGCAACGCCGTTCCGGCAAGGCCGAGCAGCAATGCCGCACCGGCAATGAGAAAGAGAATCAAGGCGGAGATCAGCACGCGCGCCATGGCCGGCCGCTCGGCAGGCTTTAGCGCTGCGATTGCTTGGGATCGCGGTCCATGCGCTTGCGCAAGCGCGGATCAGGCTCCAGATCCGGTACCGAGGGGGCGGCGGTGTCAGCCGTGGGGGTGACGCCAAGATCGGCGAGCGGCTCGGTCGGTTCAGCCGCGCCATTGGCGCCTGCCGTTCCCGACGCGACCTGCTCGACCGGCGCGCCATTCGACCCCGGACCATCGCCCCGCGCGGTCTGGATGACGAGATTGGCGAGCGTCACCACCAGCAACACCGCCGCCAGCCCGACGAGGCCGATCTGCACACGCTGGAGCTCCTCACGGTGCGCTCGCAATTCATTTCTCAGAGCCATGGGTCGCCTCCGGACCGCCAGCCTCAATTTGACAGCCAGGGGAACGGCGTCAAGCCCTTGGAGACGAGCCACTCACGATTGTAGAGTGTCGAGAGATAACGCAGGCCCGTGTCGCACAGGATGGTCACGATGCGGCTGCCCGGGCCGAGCTGCTTGCCCAGCGCCACGGCGCCCGCAATATTGATACCGGTGGAGAGGCCCACGCACAGCCCCTCGCCCATCAGCTTCTCGACCCAGACCATGCCTTCCTGATCCGAGATGCGATATTGCGTGTCGATCGGCGCACCGTCGAGATTGGCGGTGATGCGCCCCTGCCCGATGCCCTCGGCGACGCTGCTTCCCTCGGCCTTCAGCTCGCCATGCGCATAATAATTGTAGAGCGCCGCGCCGTGCGGATCGGTGAGCGCGATCGTGACGCGCTCATCCTTCTGCTTGAGGCCGAGCCCGACACCGGCGATCGTGCCGCCCGTGCCCGCGGCGCAGGTGAAGCCGTCGACCCGCCCTTCCATCTGCGCCCAGATTTCCTCGGAGGTGCCGAGGATATGCGCCTTGCGATTGGCGGTATTGTCGAACTGGTTCGCCCAGATGGCGTTCGGTGTCTCCTCGGCGATGCGGCGCGAGGTGTGGACGAAATGGCCGGGATTGGAGAAAGGCGCGGCCGGAACCAGCACCAGCTCGGCGCCGAGCGCGCGCAGCGTGTCCATCTTCTCGCGGCTCTGCGTCTCGGGCATGACGATGATCGTCTTGTAACCCTTCGCATTGCCGACGAGGGCAAGGCCGATGCCGGTATTGCCCGCCGTCCCCTCGACGATCGTGCCGCCGGGCTGGAGCTGGCCCTTCTCCTCGGCATCCTCGACGATGTAGAGCGCGGCACGGTCCTTGACCGAGGCGCCGGGATTCATGAACTCGCACTTGCCGTAGATTTCGGCGCCGCTGGCCTTGGAAGGGCCGGCCAACCGCACCAGCGGCGTGTTGCCAATGAGAGAGAGCGTGTCGCTGTGAACGGTCATCGCTGCATCACGTAGGATGCCAAGGCTCGGACGGCAAGCAAGGAGATGTGGAGTCTCGCGAAGTGCAGGTTGCACCGCTTCATTCCTCCCCAAGCTCGCTTGGGGAGGGGGGACCGCCGAAGGCGGTGGAGGGGCGGCCGAAGGCCGACAGCTCGGCATTTCCCCTCCACCACGCCGCTACGCGTCGCGGTCCCCCTCCCCGAGCGAGCTCAGGGAGGAATGGAAAGACAGGTTCAGGAAAATTTACCTTGTTTCTGCTATGCGCGGCCAATGTCCGATCCCGCGCCCGGAGGCGACCGATTCTACCCGCCGGTCCTGGTGACCCGGCAGCGCCTGTCGGTGTGGCGCTGGATTGTGCCGTTCGTGCTGATCGCCCTCGCGCTGCGCCTCGTCCCGATTGCAGCCGGAGAGATATCGGGCACGCACGGCGCATCGCCGGCGCAGATGGCGGCGGTCTCGGTTCCTAATCTCATCGAGCGATCGGGCGAGACCTTTCCGGGCTCGGCCTATTTCTTCGCACAGGACGCGTTCGATCCGGCTCCGGGAGCGAGTGGCGCGGCCAACGGACTTCCCGCCAGATGGCGCGGCAACAGGCACATTCTGGCGATCGACATCGGCCCGGCGGCCGCGTCCTACCGGTTCGTGGGGCGCACGCCGGTCGACCGGCTGCGCGCCCTCTCCTGCCTGACCAACGCCATCTATTACGAGGCGGCCAACGAGCCCGAGGAAGGGCAGCGCGCGGTCGCGCAGGTAGTGCTCAATCGGCTGCGCAGCCCGGACTGGCCCAACAGCATCTGCGGCGTCGTCTATCAGGGGACGGAGCGCGACGATCTGCGCTGCCAGTTCACTTTCAGTTGCGACGGCTCGATGGCGCGCATCCCCAATGGCGACAAATGGCTGCGCGCGCGGCGGGTCGCCGAGGAGGCGCTGGGCGGCAAGGTGTTCGAGCCGGCCGGCCTCGCGACCTATTATCACACGCTCACCGTTTTTCCGGGCTGGGCCACACAGATGCATGCCTCGGCGATCATCGGCGCGCATATCTTCTATCGCGCCCCGGGCCCGAGCGGCACGCCCGGCCGGTTCCGCGACGCCTATGCCGGCATCGAGACGATCAATGGCCCGAGCGCCAATGCCTATCTCGATCCGCGCAACAGCCCCGCGCTGATCCCGGCGATCCCGGTCGAGAGCGCGGCAGCGGGTCTTCCGCCAGCGCCGGCGCCGATCGTTGCGTCCCCGGTTGCGATCGCAAGCGTGCCGGCTACGCTGCCCGCCGCGAACCCCACGCCGCGCGTCCTGATCCAGTCGGGAGACGTGAAGCCGGAATATCTCAACAGCGGGCGACCCTTGAACCGCCCCTCAGGCGCTATTCGGCGTTCGCCAGCGCCTGTTCCTTCGCCTCGCGCCGCTCCGTGAACCAGATGGCGATCAGCGCCAGCTCGTAGAGCAGGATCAGCGGGATCGCGAGCATGAGCTGCGAGATGACGTCCGGCGGCGTCAGCACCGCAGCGACGATCACCGCCGCGACGATCACGTAGCGCCGCACGCTGACCAGTTGATGGCGGCTGACCAGGCCGGCCCGGTTGAGCAGCATGACCAGAACCGGCAGCAGGAAACTGATCCCGAAAGCCAGAATGAACTGCATGACCAGGCTGAGATAACTGTCCATACTGGGCAGCGCCTCGACCGTGATTCCACCGCTGTTCCCCTGGAATTTCAGGAAGAAATGGAAGGCTGTGGGCATCACCACATAATAAGCCAGCGCCGCGCCCATGACGAACAGGATCGGCGTCGCGAGCAGAAACGGCAGCAGCGCGCGCTTCTCCTTGCTGTAGAGCCCGGGCGCGATGAACAGCCAGAGCTGGTTCGCGGTGATCGGGAAGGACACGAAAAAGGCGCCGAACATCGCGACCTTGAGCTGCACGAAGAAGGCCTCATACAGCTTGGTATAGACGAGGCGGCCCTGCGCATCGCCAAAGCCCTTCTTGAGCGGCTCGACGAGGAAGGCGAGGATCTGGTCGGAGAAATAGAAGCAGACCGCGCCGGAGACGAACAAAGCCGCGATCGAGATGAGCAGGCGACGGCGCAGCTCGATCAGGTGCTCGATCAGCGGCGCCTTGGTCTCGTCAATGTCCCTCATGCCGCCGACGAGCCCTTGGGCACTTCGCCATGTGGTGCGTCAAGCGGGAGCGTGGGCTCTACGGGCGATCCGTCCGCGACGGCCTCCGACGATGCGGCGGCGGCCGCGGGCGGCGGAAGCTCGCCGGCAGTCGCGCTCTCGTCGACCAGCGATGTCATCCGTCCGCCAAGGTCGGGCAAGGTCTGCGCCATGATTCGCTCATTTTCGGCGGCCCACTGCTTCTGCAGCTCCTCCAGCTCCGCCTCGCGGATCATCGCGTCGATGCCGGTGCGGAAATGGCGGGCCATGCCCTTCGCCTTGCCGACGACCTGGCCCACCTTGTAGAGCGCGCGCGGCAGATCCTTCGGGCCGATCACCACGATCGCAACCACGATGATCAGCAACAGCTCGGATGAGCCGATATCGAACATGTTCGGCCGTTCCCCTGCCTCGGTCAGCGGGTATTAGCTGTCGAGCTTATGCTCATCGCGGGTGGCGCTTGGCTCGCCAACCGGGGTCTGCTGCGGGATGCGCTGCGCGGGCTTGGCAGAGGCGGCGACATCATCGTCGTCCTCGGCGAGCCCTTTCTTGAAGCTCTTGATGCCCTTGGCGACGTCACCCATCACGCCCGAGATACGCCCGCCGCCGAACAGCAGCACGACGACGAGGATGACCACGATCCAGTGCAGGGCTGAAAAGGAACCCATGAAAAATCTCCTGTGTACGCGCCCTAACTAGGCTCTTGGCACCCGCTGCGCAATGGCCGTGACGGCTTGGCTTCTTGATGGAAGCGAGTCTATTTTCAGTGGCCCCTCCCCTTCAGGGGAGGGTTGGGGTGGGGCTGCAAGGTCGCAGATCGCTGCGCGACACCCACCCCGCGTCGGGTAAACAGCGCCCCGCGCTGTTTAGGTCATGCCGGGGGGCATGACCGACCCGATGCGCCCTCCCTTGAAAGGGAGGGGCTTATTTAGTCCTCGCCCTCTTCCTCCACCTCGTCCCGCTCCAGCAGGGCCTGCGACTCCATGCTCTCCATCGCGAGGTCGATCGGGTCGAGCAGGCCGGCGGCGCGCAGATCCTCGATGCCGGGAAGGTCGCGGCGGCTCGTCAGGCCGAAATGGCTGAGAAAGTCGCCTGTCGTCGCATAGATGAGCGGACGCCCCGGCACCTCGCGGCGGCCGGCAGGGCGGACCCAGCCTGCTTCCATCAGCACGTCAAGCGTACCCTTGGCGACCTGGACGCCGCGAATCGATTCGATCTCGGCGCGGCTGACCGGCTCGTGATAGGCGATGATCGCCAGCGTCTCGACCGCCGCGCGACTGAGCTTGCGCGGCTCCTCGCGCTCGCGTCGCAGGATGTAGCTCAAATCCGCCGCGGTCTGGAAATGCCAGCGACCGCCGCGCTCCACCAGTTCGATGCCACGCCCTGCATAATGATCGGCTAGCGCCGTCAGATGCGGGAGGACGCTTTCTTCCAAAGCCGAGTGCCGCTGGATTTCCTGCTGGGTCAGGGGCCCTTCGGCGGCGAACAGTACCGCTTCGACAAGACGCGCGGAGATGGTCAGGCTCACGCGCGTGCCTCCGGCGCCTTGAGGTAAAGTGGCGCGAAGATCGCCTCCTGCCGGATTTCCACCCGCCCCTGCCTGGCCAGTTCCAGCGCGGCGACGAAACTGCTCGCCAGCGCCGATCGCCTGAGCTGCGGATCGGCATGATCGGGCAGGAAGCTGCGCAGATCCGCCCAGTCGAGCCGCACGCCGATGAGGCGCGAGACGCGCTCGATCGCCTCGTCGAGCGTCATCACCGGGCGCCGATGGACGATGTGCATGCGCGGCGCGGTGCGCGCCTTCACCTGGCCATAGGCCTGGATGAGATCGAACAGGCCGGCTTGCCAGACGATCGACCGGGGCCGGTGCAGCCCTTCCGGCTCGGGGCGCACGAACACGTCACGGCCGATGCGGTCGCGGCCCATCAGGCGCGCGCCGGCCTCGCGCATTGCTTCCAGCCGCTGCAGGCGCAGATGCAGGCGCAGCGCCAGTTCCTCGGGCGAGGGATCGGGCTGCGCTTCCTTGGGCAGCAGCAGGCCGGATTTGAGATAAGCCAGCCAGGCGGCCATGACGAGATAATCGGCGGCCAGTTCCAGCCGGAGCTCCACTGCGTCCTCGATGAAGCGCAGATATTGCTCGACGAGCGCGAGGATCGAGATTTCGCGCAGATCCACCTTCTGGGTGCGCGCCAGCGAGAGCAGGAGGTCGAGCGGCCCTTCCCAGCTTTCGGTCTGGACGGTCAGGATCGCCTCGCCCGGGGCGCGGCGGATCGGCTCGGCCCAGTCGGCGTCGCCCAGCAGCGTATCGACGTCGAGCTGCTCGGGTGACCGAATGTCCGTGGACGCCTCGCCGCTCATGCCGCGCTCTTGGCGAGCAGGGCGTCGCGGGTCGCCAGGGAGCGCTCGATCGGCCAGTCTGCATCTGCGCCGGCCGCGATCGTCGCCATCGCCCGGTCGAGCCGCGCGCGCGACACATCGCTGATCTCGGGCAGGCGCGCGGCGATGGCGGTCATCTCGTCCATCCGGCCCCAGCAATTGAGCGCGATGTCGCAGCCCGCCTCGATCACGCCGGCCGCCAGATCGTCCGGCGTGCCGTTGAGCGCCTTCATGTCGAGATCGTCCGAGAGCAGCAGCCCGTCGAAGCCGATCGCCCCGCGGATGATCTCGCCGATCACGATCGGCGAAAGGCTGGCCGGGCGCTGCGCATCCCAGGCGGTGTAGAGGCAATGGCAGGTCATGCCGACCGGCGCCTGATTGAGCGTGCGGAACGGCGCGAGGTCCATCTCCAGATCCCAGCCGCTGGCGTCGACATGCGGCAGTTCCTTGTGGCTGTCGACCAAAGCGCGGCCATGGCCCGGCATATGCTTGATGCAACCGACCACGCCGCCCGCGCGCAGTCCCTCCAGCGTTGCGCGGCCGAGTGCGGCGACGCGCATCGGCTCGCCGCCGAAGGAGCGATCGCCGACCACCTCGCTGGCGCCGGGCTGGCGCACGTCGAGCACCGGGGCGGCGTTGGCGGTGATGCCGACCTCGCGCAGCATCGCGCCCAGCGCGCGCGCATTGCAACGCGCCGCCTCGATCGCGCTCGATGGCGCAATCTCGTAGAGCGCATCGAAGGCACCGGCCGCAGGAAAGGCCGGCCATACGGGGGGCGACATCCGCGCCACCCGGCCGCCTTCCTGATCGATCAGGATGAAGAGATCGTCACGCCCCGCAATGGCGCGCAAATCATCGGTCAGCGCGCGCAGCTGTGCCTTGTCGCGGATGTTGCGGCCGAACAGGATATAGCCAGCCGGCTCGCACGCCTTGAAAAGCGCCCGCTCCTCGTCGCTGACCGTCTCGCCGGCAAGGCCGAAAATAACTGGCTTCATGCCGGGGGACTCATACTCCGATTGTCAGTGCACCACCATGCAGCTTTCGCCGGCCACGCGCAACTTGCCGCACATCGCATCGCCATCCTTCGCGGACGCGGCGCTGGCGCGCAGGCGGTAGAGCGTCTTGCCGCCGGTCTCGACCGGCTCGACCGAATGGGTCGCGGCGGCCAGATAATCGAAGCGGCCGGAGAGTTTCTTCCAGACCGTCTCGGCCAGATCCTTCGAGCCGAACGCGCCGAGCTGGATGCGGGCCGCGCCCGGTGCGGCGGCAGCGCCCGCGCCGGCAGCGATCTTCTTGGTGTCGGCAGGGACATTCTTCACCGCCGCCTTGACCGTCGGCTTGGCGACGGGCGCCTTGACGGTCTCCGGCGCCTTCTTCTCGACAGCCTTGAGATCGGTGCGCGGCGTCTCGGGCACCTTGCTCGCGTCGATCTTGCCGGTCGCTTCGCCGCCTTCGCTGGCCTCGAACGCCTGATCGCCCTCGCCCTGGAATTCCTTGGCATCGGAGGCATTGGCCGGGATCTTGTAGGTCGCGCTCTTCGCGGCGATCAGCTTGGCATTCTCGCCGCCGCCGCCTTGGCCCTTGTTCTTGAGCCAGTAGCCGCCACCGACGATCACACCGAGCAAAGCCAGGCCGAGGGCGACGAGACCGAGCACCTTGAGCGGCGACACCCGCTCGGGCTCTTCCTCGATGCCTGCCGGCTCGAGCCAGGGCAGACGATCGCGATCGTCCAGATTGAAGCCGTCGCTTTGCTGCTCAGCCGACATCAGTTCATCTCCTCAAGCGCCGCAACCCCCATCAAGCCGAGGCCGTTCCTGATAACCTGAGCGATTCCGGCGCTCAAGTGCAGTCTAGAGGCGGTTAACCCTATATCGCCTGCGACAATGACGCGCCGCTCAGGCTGGTCGTTGCCGAGGTTCCACCAGCCATGGAACGCTGCAGCCAAGTCATAGAGATAAAAGGCGATTCTGTGCGGCTCGTGGGCATTTGCCGCCCCCTCCACGACCCGCGGGAAATTGGCCATTTGCTTGATCAGGTCGAGCTCCTCCGCCCCGAAGCGGGACAGGTCCGCAGCAGGAAGTTCCCCGGGAAATGCCTCCTTCACCCGCCGCCCGAGCGACGCGATGCGTGCATGGGCATATTGAACGTAGAAAACCGGGTTGTCCTTGGAGGCCTCGACGACCTTGGCGAAGTCGAAATCCATCTGCGCGTCGGCCTTGCGCGTCAGCATGGTGAAGCGCACCACATCCTTGCCGACTTCCTCGACGACATCGGCGAGCGTCACGAAATTGCCCGAGCGCTTGCTCATCTTGACCGGCTCGCCCTCGCGCAGCAGCCGGACCATCTGGACGAGCTTGACGTCGAACTTGGCCTTGCCCTGGGTCAGCGCGGCGACGGCGGCCTTGATCCGCTTGACCGTGCCGGCATGGTCCGCGCCCCAGATGTCGATCAGCTCGTCGGCGCGGCTCGCCTTGTCGGCATGATAAGCGAGGTCGTTGCCGAAATAGGTATAGAGCCCGTTTGGCCGCTTGACCGGCCGGTCGCTGTCGTCGCCGAACTGGCTGGCGCGGAACAGCACCATCGGCACCGGCGCCCAGTCCTCGTCAGCCGGCTCGCCCTTGGGCTGCTCGAGCGTGCCTTCATAGATGAGGCCCATGTCGGTCAGCCGCTGGATCGCCGCATCGACCTTGCCGCTCTTCTGCATCTCCGCTTCGGACGAGAAGAGATCGTGATGGATGCCGAGCAGCGCCAGGTCGGCCCGGATCATGTCCATCATCGCGGCGACGGCGCGCTCGCGGAACAGGTCGAGCCAGACGAGATCGGGCACGCCGACATATTTGTCGCCATATTCGGCGGCGAGCGCCTGGCCGATCGGGATCAGATAGTCACCGGGATAATAGCCCTCGGGAATCTCGCCGATGTCCTCGCCGAGCGCTTCGCGATAGCGCAGGTGGACGGACTGGCCGAGCGTCTGCACCTGGCTGCCGGCATCGTTGATATAATATTCGCGCGTGACCTCATAGCCCGAGAAGGCGAGCAGGCTGGCGAGCGCATCGCCTACCACCGCGCCGCGGCAATGGCCCATATGCATGGGGCCGGTCGGATTGGCCGAGACATATTCGACATTGACGCGCTTGCCCTTGCCGACATCGGTGCGGCCATAGCCGCCGGCCCGCTCGTTGATGAGCGTGAGCTCGGCTTCCCAGGCGCTGCGGTCCAGCCGCATGTTGATGAACCCCGGCCCGGCGATATCGACGCTCTCGACCTCGGGCAGGCCGCGCAGCCTTGTCGCGATCAGCTCGGCGAGCGCGCGCGGATTGGTCCCGGCGGGCTTGGCGAGCACCATCGCGGCATTGGTCGCCATGTCGCCATGGCTCGGGTCGCGGGGCGGCTCGACGGTGACGGCAGCGTGGTTGAGGCCAGCGGGCAACTCGCCGGCTGCGACCATATCATCGAGAAGGCCGTCCAGCGCGGCCGATATGCGAGCGAAAATCGTCATGTTTCCATCCTGTCAGCGGCGGGCCTTACCGACAGAATGGCTGCGCTCGCAAGGCCGCGCCGAGAATAAGCTCAGCGGGTGATATTGTAGCGGAGCTGGTCCGGGGTCAGGTTGAAGCCCACGAGCAGCTCGAAGCTGGTTCGCTGGATCGCGGCCTTGACCTCGGGCCGGGCCAGCGGATCGAGCGCGGCATCGGCATCGCCGGTCTTGCGCGGGCGAGTGATCAGGCGCTCGATCTCCGGCGGCAGCGTCGCGGCGGCGCGGTTGACGAAGGCGGTGCTCGAGGCGGGCGTCGAGGCACGCAGCGAGCCTTCGGCGAAGTTCAGCCGCACCATCGTGACCCGCTTGGCGATCACCGAGGTCGCGCCGCGCACCACCGTCGAGAAGACCGGCACGTCGACCGAGCGCGCCGGTCCGGCATCGCGGCGCAGCGCATTGACCACGAAGGTCACCTGGCTCTGGATCTCCTCGCCGACGGTCTGGCAGGTCGAGCGCAGGTCGGTGATGTTGGCGACCACGTCGATCGCGGCGGCATCCTTGCTGCCCGCCGGGTCGAAGAGCGTGATATCGCCGATGTTAGCAGGGATCGCAACGCTCGGGCAAGCCGACCGAAACTGGATGATGCCCTGTCCGGTGGAGTCGATGTCGCCGCGCTTGGCGCAGCCCGCTACGAGAGCCAGAACGGCGCCGAGAGCGAGAAATTTCGATGCAGCGGCGATCCGCACTGTGGCTCCAAATCCTTCCACGGGCATGAATGGCGCCGCCCGATCGCAAAATAGTCCGCGCTTCTTAGTCATGGTCCCCCGGTCGCGCAACCGAAAGGGCGGCTCATGGCTGAGACGACCGCCCGCACCTCGCCCAGCGAAGCTTTCGCCAAGCTGAACTGTCCCTATCGCGCCTGGCGGAAGGTCAGATTGTAGCGCAGGGGGCCGGTCAGCGGGTGCGCGTCCACGGGCAGCGGCGCGATGCCGTGGAAGGTCAACCGCGCCGGACCACCCCAGACAACCACATCGCCATGATGCAGGACATGGCGCCGCACCTTGTCGCCCCGCGCCTGCCCGCCCCAGAGAAAGGTCGCCGACACGCCGAGCGACACCGAGACGACCGGCGCAGTGTGGAAGGCCTCGTCCTTGTCCTGATGCAAGGTGAGGCGCGCGCCCGGCTCGTAACGATTGATGAGGCAGGCATCGGGCGCGAAGCCGGGAAATCCGGCGGCTAGCGCGGCGCGGACGGCAAGATCTCGAAACAAAGGCGACATGGCGCCCCAAGGCAAGCCGGAGAGCGGGTCGTGCGCCGCATAGCGATAGCCGCTGCGGTCGCTGACCCAGCCGGCCTCGCCGCAATTGGTCATAGCAACGGACATGCGCCGCCCGCCCGGCGTTTCCAAATGCCGCAACGGCGCCCGCGCCGCGATGCACGCGATCGCAGCGAGGATCCGGGGTGCTTCGTCCAGCGCGAAGCCGCCGAGGAGCAACGCTCCGGGATCGAGCGCAACATGGCGCCGATCGGCAGCGAACAGGTCCGCCGTCACCGCCTCAGGCCGCGTCGTGAAAAATGATACCGAGCGCGTGGCGCTCGCCGGCCCGAACCGTGCTGACGCCGTGGCGCATGGTTACGCGATAATCGCCCCGGCTGCCGGCCTGCGGCCGGACGTTCACCGCAAACAATATCATATCGCCCCGCCGGGCAGGCACCACCTGAGCGCGCGATTGCATGCGCGGCCGCTGCTCGGTCAGCACCAGTTCGCCGCCGTCGAAATCCGTCCGCGGATCGGACAGCAGAACGACCGCCTGGATAGGAAAGACATGCGCGCCATAGAGATCCTGATGCAGCCGGTTATAGTCGCCCGGCCCATAGCGCAGGATCAGGGGCGTTGGGCGGCGCTGGCCGTCTGCATGGCAGCGCGCGATGAACGCGTCATGATCGGCCGGAAGGTCCGCCGGCAGACCCATCCGCCGATGCCAGTCATTCGCGAGCGGCGCGAGATGGGGATAGAGTCCGCTCCGCAACGCCGCGACCAACGGCGGTAGCGGGTAGGCGAAATAGCGATATTCGCCCTGCCCATAGCCGTGCCGCTGCATGATGACGTGGCTGCGGAAACCGTCCGGAGCTGCGAACATTGCGGTGGCATCGCGACATTCCGCAGGGGTTAGCAAAGCGGGAATATGTGCCCAGCCCTCCGTGTCCAGCCCGTTTGAAATGGCCGACCAATCCAGGCCGGCAATCCTTGCCTCGATCGCGATGTCGATCACAGTGTCGATCGGGTGCTCAGTCAATGTCGTCATGCGCCTCATGTAGGATCGCCGTGCCGCGACGACATCCCGGGACTTGCGGTCAAAAGAAATCCTCCACCGGTTCCACCTTCCCCTCCCGCCCCAGTCCCCCTAATGGGGGCGCATGGCCGCCGCATCTTCGCCCGTTTCCGACACCCGCCCGCCGCTCACCGTGCTGATCGCGGCGCCGCGCGGCTTCTGCGCCGGGGTCGACCGGGCGATCATGATCGTGGAGCGCGCGCTCGAGAAATATGGCGCGCCGGTCTATGTGCGCCACGAGATCGTCCACAACCGTTTCGTCGTCGATGCGCTGCGCGCCAAGGGCGCCGTGTTCGTCGACGAGCTGGACGAGTGCCCGGACGGCCGCCCGGTCGTCTTCTCCGCCCACGGCGTGCCCAAGCTGATCCCTGCCACCGCGCAGGAACGCGGCCTCGACTATCTCGACGCCACCTGCCCGCTCGTCTCCAAGGTCCACCGCCAGGCCGAGCGCCAGGTCGCGGCCGGACGGCACATCCTGTTCATCGGTCATAAGGGCCATCCGGAAGTCATCGGCACCTTCGGCCAGGTTGCCGAGGGCAGCATGACCTTGATCGAGACCGAGGCGGATGCCGAAGCCTTCACGCCGCAGCCCGGCCAGGCGCTCGCCTTCCTCACCCAGACCACGCTCTCGGTCGACGATACCGCAGCGATTGTCGCCACGCTGGAGCGCCGCTTCCCGGACATTATCGCGCCCAAGGGCGAGGACATCTGCTACGCGACCTCCAATCGCCAGAGCGCCGCCAAGGTGATCGCGGCGCGCGCCGATGCCGTGCTGGTGATCGGGGCGCCCAACAGCTCCAATTCGCTGCGTCTCGTCGAAGTCGCCGAGCGTCTGGGTACGCGGGCGCGGCTCATCCAGACAGCGGCCGAGATCGACTTCGACTGGATTGGCGACATCAAGATGCTCGGCATTACCGCCGGCGCGAGCGCGCCGGAGATCCTCGTGCGCGGCGTGGTCGAGAAGCTCGCCGAGCGCTTCATCGTCACCGAAGAGGAAGTCCGCACGACGACGGAGGACATGGCCTTCAAGCTGCCCCGCGGCCTCGAAGCGGTCTGAACGACGATGGCGGTCTATACCCAGGTTCCGGCCGAAGAGCTGGCCCGCTTCCTCGAACTCTATGACGTCGGCACCTTGCTGGCCGCCAAGGGCATCGCCGAGGGCGTCGAGAACAGCAATTACCTCGTCGATACGACGGGCGCGGACGGCCAGGGCGCCCGCTTCATCCTGACGCTGTACGAGAAGCGGGTCGACGTGGCCGACCTGCCCTTCTTCTTTGCGCTGCTCGATCATCTGGGCGAGCGGGGCTGCCTCGTCCCGCGCTTCATCCACGATCGGGAAGGCAAGACGCTGCAGACGCTGTGCGGACGGCCTGCCTGCCTGATCGAGTTCCTGAGCGGCGTCTCCGTCACGAGGCCGACCCCGGAGCAGGCGCGCGCGACAGGCGTGGCGCTGGGCCAGCTTCACCGCGCGGCAGAGGACTTCACCGGCGAGCGCCCGAACGCGCTCGGACCCGAGGGCTGGCATCGGCTCGCGGACGCCTGCGGCGACGGGCTGGACGAGATCACGCCGGACCTGGGTGCCCGCGTGCGCCATGAGCTCGCCTTCCTCGACGCACACTGGCCGACGACCCTCGATCGCTGCGTCATTCATGCCGACCTGTTCCCGGACAATGTCCTGATGCGCGGCAACGAGGTGGGCGGGCTCATCGACTTCTACTTCAGCTGCACCGACATCCGTGCCTATGACGTCGCTATCACCCACAGCGCCTGGGGCTTCACGCCGGACGGCACGACGTTCAACGAGACGGTCGCCCACAAGCTGATCTTCGGCTATGTCGCGAGCCATGGTCTGACCCCGGCCGAACATGCCGCCCTCCCCATCCTCTCACGCGGCGCGTCCCTTCGCTTCCTGCTGACCCGCGCATATGACTGGATCAACACGCCGCCCGACGCGCTCGTGACGCGCAAGGATCCGCTCGCCTATCTGCGCCGCCTGGAGACCTATGCGACGCTGCCAGCCGAGCGCCTGTTCGGCCGGCTGGTATGAGCGAGCCGGTTCATGTCTTCACGGACGGCGCCTGCAAGGGCAATCCCGGCCCCGGCGGCTGGGGCGCGGTGCTGCGCTATGGCGACCGGGAGAAGGAGCTCTCCGGCGGCGAGGCGCATACCACCAACAACCGCATGGAGCTGATGGCCGCGATCGAAGGGCTGAAGGCACTGACCCGGCCGTGCGATGTCATCCTCTCGACCGACAGCGTCTATGTGAAGGACGGCATCACCAAGTGGATCCACGGCTGGGTGCGCAACGGCTGGCGCACCGCCGACAAGAAGCCGGTCAAGAATGCCGACCTGTGGCAGGCGCTGCTGGCCGAGACCAAGCAGCACCGCATCGACTGGCAATGGGTCAAGGGCCATGCCGGCCATCCCGAGAATGAACGCGCCGACCGCCTCGCCAGCGCCGCAGCGGAAGCGGCGCGAGGCTGATACAAACAGGCTGAGGAGAGAGGCGATGCTGTTCCGCGCGATCATGGATGGCAAGGACCGGGCGGCACCGGCGCTGATCAGCGGCTGGGAGCGGAGCCTGAGCTATGGCGAGCTTGCCGATGCCACCGCGCGCATGGCGCACCGCCTGATCGCGCTCGGCGTCGCACCGGGCGATCGGATCGCCGTGCAGACCGGCAAGAGCGCCGAGACGCTGATCCTCTATCTCGCGACCTTGCGCATCAGCGCGGCCTACCTGCCGCTCAACACCGATTATACGCCTGCCGAGATCGCCTATTTCCTCGGCGATGCGGAGCCGAGCCTGTTCGTCGTCGATCCGGCCGCTAGCGAGAGCGCCGGCCCGCTCGCAAGCGAGGTCGGCGCGACGCTGGCGACGCTCGGCACGGACGGCAAGAGCGGCAGCCTGCTCGACGGACTGGACACCTTCCCCGCGACCTTCGACGACGTGCCCCGCGGCGCCGACGACCTCGCCGTGATCCTCTACACCTCTGGCACCACGGGCCGCTCCAAGGGCGCGATGCTGAGCCACGGCAACCTCTATTCCAATGCCGCGACGTTGGTCGACGCATGGCGCTTCACCGCCGATGACGAGCTGCTCCACGCGCTGCCAGTCTATCATATCCACGGCCTGTTCGTGGCGACCAACGTGCCGCTGCTGGCCGGCGCGCGCATCCGGCTGCTGCCGAAGTTCGAGCCCCGCGCGGTGCTCCGCGGGCTGGAGACCGCAACCGTCATGATGGGCGTGCCGACCTTCTATACCCGCCTGCTCGCCGACCCGCGCCTCGACAGGGACGCGACCAAGGGCATGCGCCTGTTCGTGTCCGGCTCGGCGCCTTTGCTTGCCGAGACGCATCGCGCCTGGGAGGAACGCACCGGCCACCGCGTCCTCGAGCGCTACGGGATGAGCGAGACCGGCATGAACACCTCCAATCCCTATGACGGCGAACGGCGGCCCGGCACGGTCGGTCCGGCCCTGTCGGGCGTCTCTGTCCGCGTGGTCGACGAGGCCAGCCGCGCGCCGCTGCCGGCCGGCGAGATCGGTATGATCGAGGTCAAGGGACCGAACGTGTTCACAGGCTATTGGCGCATGCCGGAGAAAACCGCCGCCGAGCTCAAGGCGGATGGCTGGTTCGTCACCGGCGACCTGGGCCAGCTCAGCGCGGACAGCTATCTGGAGATTGTCGGACGCGGCAAGGACCTGGTCATCACCGGCGGGCTCAACGTCTATCCCAAGGAAGTCGAGACCGAGATCGACGCGCTGGAGGGCGTGGAGGAATCGGCGGTCATCGGGCTGCCCGATGCCGACTTCGGCGAGGCCGTGACGGCGGTGGTCGTGCGCACGCCGGGGAGCACGATCGGCGAAGCCGAGATCCGCGCGGCGCTCGCCACGCGGCTCGCCCGCTTCAAGCTGCCCAAGACGGTGATCTTCGTCGATGCCCTGCCCCGCAACACGATGGGCAAGGTCCAGAAGGCCGCCCTGCGCGAGCAGGCGATGATGCCGCAGGCGGCTGATTAAATTGCGCAACTGCGTAATTTCCTTCCGAAGTTCACGAAGGACACGCTGTGGCGCACTATGAATTTTCTTGTCGGGGGCCGATTGATTGAGGGAATCGATCACAAGCGGAGCATGCCTTCGCGCGCGGCGTGTAGGACAGCAAAAATGCGGACGATTGTCGGGAGAGTAGCTGTACGCCTATACTAGCCGACATGTCGCTGGAGAGAGGTGATCATGGCACGCCTTTGGATATTGATCGGACTGGCGGCCTTCATGATGGCGCGTAGCGCCGCCGTTCATGCCGAGGGCGACGCCACCGCAGGGCTCCCCCGCTGGATGTCCGGCTGCTGGCTGACCGACCCCGGCCAGACGACGCGCGTCGAGGAATGCTGGACGATGCCGCGCGGATCGATGATGCTCGGCAGCAGCCAGACCTACGACAGCGAGGGAACCCGCAGCTTCGAACATATGCGCATCTTGCGCGATGCCGAAGGGCTCGGCTTCATCGGCCAACCGGGCGGCACGACTTCGGTACGCTTCAAGCTGGACCGGCAGAGCGCCGGCGAAGTGAGCTTCGTCAACGCAACGCATGATTATCCGCAGCGCATCACCTACCGGCTGGCGGACGGCAAGCTGGTGGCCGAAATCGCGCTGCTCGACGGATCGAAGCCGACGCGCTGGACCTATCGCCGCGACTGATCGGGGCGATGAAGGATCGCCCCCGGATGACCAGAGTCCCGCAGCCATCGGCCGTGCACAGCGGGACTCCGAGCCAGGTCACATGGGCATCGACGCGATGTGCTGCTTGACGACAGGCACGATCTCCGCCGCAGCTGATTTCAGCGCGGGCTTGTCGCCGGAATTGGCGTAATCCTGGTGCAGAGCGAGGGCCATCTCATGGGCCTTGTGCTGCTGTTGCAGGTACAGCTTGTCGCGGGCCGGACCCGTCGCCGCCTTGAGTTCAGCCATCATCGCGTTTTGCGCCGCATCGAGCTTGGGGGCCGCGACCGTCAGCTTTGATTTCGCGGCTGCGGCTTTGACCTTCGCGGTGCTGACCGCATGGTCGGCTATCATGCGATCGGCAAAGGCGCGGACCTTCGCGTCCTTCGTCGTCGTCAAGACGAGTTTGCTCGACTGGGTTTCGTAAAGATCGCCCCCTCCCGCCTTGGCAACGTAGGTGGCGGCGGTGGTGGCGGCATAAAGCGGCGCGGCGATTGCAAAACTTGCCAGAGCGGCAAGGAGGGGAAGTTTTTTCATGATCGCTCTCCTGTCGGCGACGACAGTCGCCCAGCCATCAACGCGCGAGACGGCAAGGAGGCCATGCCGTTCGTCGCATCCCTGGATGCGTTGGAAGGCGAGGTTGCACCAGCCCCTCGCGGGCTTTTTCCGCGCGGCAGGGCGTTCTTTGGGAGCGGCCGAGAAGAAGAAAGACCCTCACCCTGCCCTCTCCCGCCGGGGGGAGAGGGTTCCGAAGGAGGAGGTCAGGCGGCCTCGGCGCGTTCTTCCTCTGCGGGCAGGCGGATCAGATAGTCGAAGGCGGAGAGCGCCGCCGTCGAGCCCTGGCCCATCGCGATGATGATCTGCTTGTAGGGCACGGTCGTCGCGTCGCCCGCCGCGAAGATGCCGGGCTGCGAGGTGTGGGCGCGATGATCGACCTCGATCTCGCCGCGATTGCTGAGCGCGACGGCGTCGGCCAGGAACTCTGTGTTGGGGACAAGGCCGATCTGGACGAAAATGCCTTCCAGCTCGACGAGATGCGTCTCCTCCGTGTTGCGGTCCTTGTAGGTCAGGCCGACCACCTTCTCGCCGTCACCATGCACCTGCGTGGTGAGCGCCGAGGTGATCACGGTGACATTGGGCAGGCTGTAAAGCTTGCGCTGCAGCACCGCGTCGGCGCGCAGCTGGCCGTCATACTCGATCAGGGTGACATGCGCAGTGATGCCGGCCAGGTCGATCGCCGCCTCGATGCCGCTGTTGCCGCCTCCGATCACCGCGACGCGCTTGCCCTTGAAGAGCGGGCCGTCGCAATGCGGGCAATAGGCCACGCCCTTGTTGCGATACTCGTCTTCGCCCGGCACGTTCATCGTGCGCCAGCGGGCGCCGGTGGCGAGGATGACCGCCCTGGCCCGCAGCGTCGCGCCGCTCTCCAGCTCGACCTCGGCATAGCCGCCGACGGTGCGGGCGGGGACCAGCTTCTTCGCGCGCTGCACGTTCATGATGTCGACGTCATAGTCGCGGACGTGCTGTTCCAGCGCGGTGGCGAGCCTGGGCCCTTCGGTGTGCGGGACCGAGATGAAATTCTCGATGCCCATCGTGTCGAGCACCTGCCCGCCGAACCGCTCGGCAACGACGCCGGTGCGGATGCCCTTGCGCGCGGCATAGATGGCCGCGGCCGCGCCCGCAGGGCCGCCGCCGACGACCAGCACGTCGAACGGCTCCTTGGCGGCGATCTTCTCGGCGGCGCGAGCGACGGCGCCCGTGTCCAGCTTGGCGAGGATCTGCTCGATGTCCATGCGGCCCGAGGCGAACGGCTCGCCGTTCAGATAGACGCTCGGCACCGCCATGATCTTGCGGCCGTCGACCTCGTCCTTGAACAAAGCGCCGTCGATCGAGACGTTGCTGATGCGCGGATTGAGGATGCTCATCAGGTTGAGCGCCTGCACGACGTCCGGGCAATTCTGGCAGGAGAGCGAGAAATAGGTCTCGAAAGCGAAGTCGCCCTCCAGCGCCCGGACCTGCGCGATGACCTCGTCGCTCACCTTGGGCGGATGGCCGCCGACCTGCAGCAGCGCCAGCACCAGCGAGGTGAACTCATGGCCGAGCGGGATGCCGGCGAAGCGCACGCCGATGTCCGTGCCCGTGCGGCGGATGAGGAAGCTCGGCTTGCGGGCGTCGTCGGCTTCGGGGGCGAGCGTCACCATCTCGTGCAGCCCGGCAATCTCTTCCAGCAGCGCGCGCAGCTCCGACGCCTTGGCGCTGTCGTCAAGCGACGGCACCAGCTCGATCGGCTGTTTGATGTTGGCCAGATAGGCCTGCAACTGGGTCTTGATCGCGGCGTCCAACATTGGGGGGCTCCTTAATGAAACTTAGCCCCTCCTCTCCAGAGGAGGGGTTGGGGTGGTGCTTGCGACGCTGCGAGTTGTCGCTGCGCGGAGCGATGCTGCGCATCGCCACCACCTGCCCCTCCTCTTGAAGAGGAGGGGTGGGACGGCGTCCGGACTCCGGGACCGCGCCAGCGGCCCCGGACCCTTGGGAAATCAGATCTTGCCGACCAGGTCGAGCGAAGGCGCGAGGGTCTTCTCGCCTTCTTCCCACTTGGCAGGGCAGACCTCGCCAGGGTGGCTCACCCAATATTGCAGCGCTTTGATCTTGCGCAGGAGCTCGGTGGCGTTGCGGCCCACGCCCTCCGGCGTGATCTCGACGAGCTGGATCGTGCCTTCCGGATCGACGACGAACGTGCCGCGATCGGCAAGGCCGACGCCTTCGCGCAGGATCTCGAAATTGTTCGAGATGCTGTGGTTCTGGTCGCCCAACATGTAATAATCGATCTTGCCGATGGCCGGCGAGGTGTCATGCCAGGCCT
This sequence comes from Sphingobium nicotianae, assembly GCF_018603885.1. Lineage (GTDB taxonomy): Bacteria > Pseudomonadota > Alphaproteobacteria > Sphingomonadales > Sphingomonadaceae > Sphingobium > Sphingobium nicotianae. Next base: position 227,535 of record NZ_JAHGAW010000008.1, on the reverse strand, counting down.
TGTGGCTGAAATGCGTGTCGGTGGAGACCGAATAGACCTCGACGCCCATGCCCTGCAGTGTGGGGTAGATATCGGCCAGATCCTCCAGCTCCGTCGGGCACACGAAGGTGAAATCGGCGGGATAGAAGAAGAAGACTGCCCACTTGCCCTTCACATCGGCATCGGTGACGTCGACGAACTTGCCCTGCTTGTATGCGGTGGCGGCGAATGGCTTGAGAGGGGTATTGACGAGACTCATGTCGGCTCCTTCGGTTGTTGACGCAACGCACATAGGAAGCCGGACTCCACAGGTGAAATTGATTAAACTCGCTCCAAAGATCGATTAAATCGATCAGAAGCCCTTCGCGTGCTTAACGCGCAGGCGGGGTCATCAACTGCGAAAACTGCACATGTTTGCGCCGTCCGCGACGAAAAGAGCCGGACGGATGGCGAATGGTCCGCCATCGCAAAACTGTCAAAAAGTCGACACTGCAATGCAACAGGACTTACGCCGCGCTGCAACAGTGCGCGCCTAGCGGATCCCCACAGCACAACAAAGGGGACTCCCATGCGCATCGCCATATTGCTTGCAACCACCGCCCTCTCCCTCGCCGCGCCGGCCCTGGCGCAAGCCCCCGCCGACGATGCGGAAGGCGGCGCGGACATCGTCGTCTTCGGCCGCGGCGAAACCCGCCAGGTCCAGGAAGTCTCGGCCGCCGATCTCGTCACGCTGACGCCGGGCACCAGCCCCCTGAAGGCGATCGAGAAGTTGCCCAGCGTCAACTTCCAGTCGGCCGATCCGTTCGGCAATTATGAATGGTCGACCCGCGTCACCATCCGCGCGTTCAGCCAGAACCAGCTCGGCTTCACCTTTGACGGCATTCCGCTCGGCGACATGAGCTACGGCAATATGAACGGCCTGCACATCAGCCGCGCGATCAGCCCGGAGAATATCGGTGTGGTGCGCGTGTCCCAGGGCGCCGGCTCGATCGGCACCCAGTCGACCAACAATCTCGGCGGCACGGTCGAGACCTTCTCGATGGACCCGGCCGACAGCTTCAAGGCGCAGGGCAACCTGACCTATGGCAGCAACGAGACATGGCGCGGCTTCGCGCGGGTCAACATGGGCGTGGCCGACGGCATTCGCGGCTTTGTCTCCTATGCCTATGGCGCGACCAACAAGTATCGCGGCTCGGGCACGCAGGACCAGCACATGGCCAACGCCAAGATCGTCGTGCCCGCAGGCGCGGCGACGCTCGACGGCTGGCTGAGCTATTCCGACCGGCGCGAGCAGGATTATCAGGACATGTCGCTCGGCATGATCCAGCGCCTGGGTTGGGGCTGGGACAATACGGCGCCCGACTGGAACCGCGCGGTCCTCTATGCCGACATCGGCAATAATCGCGGCGAAACCGGTGCGCCGGTCTCCAACGCGGCGGCGGGCAAGGTCTATCCCGGCAACGTCACGACGGTCGACGACGCTTATTATGACGCCGCCGGCCTGCGCAAGGACACGCTGGCCTCGATCGGCCTCAAGTCGCCGCTCGGCGACATGTTCAAGGTCGCGCTGCGCGGCTATTATCACCACAACAAAGGCATGGGCCTGTGGGCCACGCCGTATGTGCCGAGCCCGAACGGTGTGCCGATCTCGGTGCGCACCACCGAGTACAAGATCGACCGCGGCGGCATCTTCGGCACGGTCGGCGCAACGATCGGCATCAACGAGATCAGCGTCGGCGCCTGGTACGAGAACAACAAGTTCAACCAGGCCCGCCGCTTCTATGCGCTCGCCAGCCGGACCGCGCCGGGCTTCAGCTTCCGCACCTATCCGACCAACCCGTTCGCGACCCAGTGGGCGTTCGATTTCTCGACCGACACCTTCCAGTATCATGTCCAGGACAAGATCGACCTCGGCATGATCAAGGTGAACCTGGGCTGGAAGGGCTACAAGGTCACCAGCGAAGCCACCGCGATCGTCGGCGGCGGCTTTCCGCAGGGCAAGATCGGCGTGACCGACTGGTTCCAGCCGCATACCGGCATCGTCGCCGAGATCACCCCGGAGGCCGAGCTGTTCGCCGGCTTCACGCAGGTGACGCGCGCCTATCAGGCGGCCACAACCGCCGGCCCGTTCAGCACGACGCAGGCCGGCTTCGACGCGATCAAGAACACGCTGAAGCCGGAAAGCTCGGACACCTATGAGCTGGGCGCGCGCTACAATCAGGGCGGGTTTCACGGCGTCGTCGGCGTCTATCTCGTCAACTTCCACAATCGCCTGCTGGTCATTCCCGGCGGCGCGGGCATCGTTGGCGCGCCCAACGTGCTGGCCAATGTCGGCGGCGTCCAGTCGCTCGGCTTCGAGGCGGCGGGCGACCTCAAGCTCGGCGCCGGCTTCAGCCTCTACGCCTCCTACAGCTACACGGACTCGACCTATCAGGACGACGTGAAGCTTGGCACCGGCACGGTCGTGCCGATCTCGGGCAAGACGGTAGTCGACAGCCCGCGCCACATGGCGCGCGGCGAGCTGGCCTATGATCAGGGCCCGATCTATGGCCGGGTCGGCGTCAACTACATGTCCAAGCGCTACTTCAGCTACATGAACGATGCCTCGGTGCCGAGCCGGGTGCTGGTCGATGCGTCGGTCGGCTATCGCTTCACGCCGCAGATCGAGCTGCAGCTCAACGCGACCAACATCTTCGACAAGGAATATGTCGGCACGATCGGCTCCAACGGCTTCTCCGTCAGCGGCGATTCCCAGACGCTGCTGATCGGCGCGCCGCAGCAGTTCTTCGCGACGCTGAAGGCCGGCTTCTGATGGGCCGCCAGTCCCTGCTGGCAGCCCTGGTTCTCGCCGCGACTCCGGTCGCGGCGAGCGCCGAGCCGGTGCTGATGATCTCCATCGACGGGCTACGGCCGGGCGACGTGATCGAGGCCGACAAGCGCGGCCTCAAGCTGCCGAACCTGCGGCGCTTCCTGACGGATGGAGCCTATGCACAGGGCGTCAACGGCGTCCTGCCAACCCTCACTTATCCAAGCCACACCACCCTACTGACCGGCGTCGGCCCGGCGAAGCATGGCATCTATAGCAACACGACCTTCGACCCGTTCCAGGCCAATTATGACGGCTGGTACTGGTATGCGAGCGACATCAAGGTACCGACCCTGTGGGACGCGGCCGCCAAGGCGGGCCTCTCGACCGGCAATGTCCACTGGCCGGTCAGCGTCGGCGCCCATGCCCGCTGGAACCTGCCACAGATCTGGCGCGCGGGCACAGCCGACGACGCCAAGCTGATCGGCGCCCTCGCTTCGACCGGGCTGGTGGCCGAACTGGAGAAGTCACTTGGCGAGCCCTATGCCGCCGGGATCGACGAGAGCATCGATGCCGACGAGAAGCGCGGGCGCTTCTCGATCGCGCTGATCAAGGCGCACAAGCCGGACTTCACCACCGTCTATCTGACCGCGCTCGATCACGAGCAACATGCCAAAGGGCCGGACACGCCGGAAGCCCATGCCGTGCTAGAGCGGATCGACGCGATCGTCGGCAAGCTGATCGACGCGGAGCTGGCGGCGCATCCCGATGCCGCGATCGCGCTGGTCAGCGATCATGGCTTCGAGCCGATCACGTCCGAGACGAATTTCTTCCGGGCGTTCATCGACGCCGGGCTGATCACAATGGACGGCACGAAGATCAAGGACTGGGAAGCCGCGCCCTGGATCTCCGGCGGATCGGCCGCGATCATGCTGCGCCGGCCGGACGATGCCGCGCTTGCCGCCCGAGTCCGCGCGGTGCTGGAGAAGCTCAAGGCCGATCCCGCCACGCATATCGCGCAGATCATCGGCAAGGACGAGATCGCCACGATGCGCGGCAATCCGGAGGCAAGCTTCTATGTCGATCTGATGCCCGGCACGATGACGGGGCCGTTCCTCTTCGCCGCCGGGCCGGTCTCCGGGGCGCCGCATTATCTGGGGATGCACGGCTATTTTCCCGGATCGGCGAATATCCGCTCGACCTTCATGCTGCTCGGCAAAGGGATCGCCAAGGGCAAGGATCTGGGCGTCATCGACATGCGCGCGATCGCCCCGACAGTGGCGTCGCTACTGGGCGCGGAACTGCCCAATGCGGAGTTGAAGGCGCTGGCGGTGCGATAGAGCTACTTAAGCCCCTCCCTTTCAAGGGAGGGCGCATCAGGTCGGTCATGCCCCCGGCATGACCTAAACAGCGCAGGGCGCTGTTTACAGGATCCGGGGTGGGTGTCGCGCAGCGATCTGAAACGCCGCAGCCCCACCCCAATCCCTCCCCTCAAGGGGAGGGGCTAATTTTCCTCGATCCCCCAAAAAAATGCGGGAGGGGCGCAGTGACACCCCTCCCCAAGGGGGGATTATTTGCCGCCTTCGGCCTTCAGCAATTCCTTGGCCTGGCCGTTGAGGAAGGCGCGGATACCCTCGGCATCCTCGGGCTTCAGATAGTCCTTGAAGCTCGCCATGCCGTTCTGCGCCAGCGCCCCACCGATCACGACCTGCTGGAACGCGTCCTTGTCCTTCAGCAGCGCCGAGCGCTTAAGATCCGGATTCACCGGACCATTGTGGCAGATGGTGCAATACATGTAGTAAAACTTGCTGCCGGTCGCGACCTGCGCCGGCGTGAACGCCTCATTGCTCGGCGTCGGCTTGTCCTTGGGAACCGGCGTGTAGGCCGGCAGCTGCGCCTTGCCGCCGATCTTGAAGGCGACGATCATGCCGGTGGGCATCTTGTCCTTCATGAAGGGCGTGCCGCTCGCCATGCCCATCGAGCCGCCATAGCCGGCCATCACGGCGATATATTGCTCGCCCTTGACGCGGTAGGTGATCGGCCCGGCCAGCACGCCGCGATTGGTCTGGAAGGACCAGAGCTTCTTGCCTTTATCGGCGCTGTACGCCTCGAATTCGCCATGGGCCGTGCCTTCGAAGACGAGATTGCCCGCCGTCGCCAGAGTGCCGCCATTCCAGGGCCAGTCGCGCTGGATCTCCCACCGAGGCTTCTGCGTGAGCGGATCATAGGCGACGAGCTTGCCCTTCACCATGCCCTCGAGCGCCTTGCGGCGGCCTTCGACCGTAGCCGGCATGCCGGGCACCGCTGGCGGATCGAGGAAGGAGACCGCGGTGTTCCAGCGGCCGGGATGGATCTCGAACGGCTTGGCATCGCCATAGACGAGCGGATGCTCCATCGCCGGGATATAGACGAGGCCGGTCTTGGGCGAATAGCTCATCGGCATCCAGGCATGGGCGCCGATGCCCGAGGGAATGATCAGCGCCGGGCCATTGTCATAGCGGATGCCCGGCTTCTCGATCGGCCGGCCGGTCTTGTAGTCGATGCCCACCGCCCAGTTCTGCACGGCATAGGGCTGGGCCGAGATGAACTTCCCGTTGGTGCGGTCGATCACATAGAAGAAGCCGTTCTTCGGCGCCTGCATCGCGACCTTGCGGACCTTGCCGTCGATCTTGAGGTCGGCGAGCATGATCTGCTGCGTGGCGGTGTAATCCCAGCTCTCGCCCGGATTGATCTGATAGTGCCACTTATATTTGCCGGTGTCCGGATCGAGCGCGAGGATCGAGGACAGGAACAGATTGTCGCCCTTGCCCTGGCTGCGCCAGTGGTGGTTCCAGGGCGATCCGTTGCCGACGCCGATCAGCAGTTGGTTCAATTCACGGTCATAGACGATCGAGTCCCAGACGGTGCCGCCGCCGCCCAGCTTCCAGTAATTGTCGCCATACCAGGTCGGGCGGGCCAGCTTCTCGAGAATCTCGTCCGAGGCGGCATGATCCGGCCCGTCCTTGGGATTGCCGGGCACGGTGTAAAAGCGCCAGACCAGCTTGCCGGTGTTGGTGTCATAGGCGGAAATATAACCGCGCACGCCGAGCTCGGCGCCCGAATTGCCGATCAGCACCTTGTCGCGCACGACGCGCGGCGCGCCGGTGATCGTATAGGGCTTCTTCTGGTCGACGGTGACGACCGACCAGACCTGCTTTCCAGTCCTGGCATCGATCGCGATCAGGCGACCGTCGATGGTGCCGACGAAGACGCGGCCCTTCCACACTGCGACACCGCGATTGACCACGTCGCAGCAGGCATGGGCGGCCTTGGAGCCGTCATTCTGCGGATCGAACTGCCAGAGTTGCTTGCCGGTCGCAGCGTCGACCGCGACGACCTTCGACCAGGCGGTGGAGGTGTACATGACGCCGTCGACGACGATCGGCGTCGCTTCCTGGCCGCGGGCCGTATCGAGATCGAGCGACCAAGCGAGGCTGAGATCCTTGACGTTGCCGTCGTTGATCTGGGTGAGCTGCGAGTAACGCTGCTCGTCATTGGTGCGGCCATAGGTCAGCCAGTTGTCGTCATCGCTTTCAGCCCGGTCGAGCCGACCCTGATCGATCGCGGCGGGCCCAGCGGAGGATTGGCCGAAGCCGGCATCCTTGTTGCATCCGGCCAGGGCGAGAAGCGCCATTGCCGCCGACGCAAACCCTATCGCTCGCCGCATCTCCATCTCTCCGTTTCTTGATCTGTCAGGCTTTTCCGCTCGTTTTATCACGACGCGGCGACGTCGTTGGCAAAAAAGGGGGACCGCCCGGCTGGAGCGGCCCCCCTCTCCCCTTTTTGGGATCAGAACTTGAATGTCGCGCCGACGTAGAAGCGACGGCCATTCAAGTCATAGAAGTAGGCGTTGAACGGGCTGGCGCCGATGCCGTTGGCAAGGCCCGTGGCCGAGGCATTATATTCAACCAGCGGCGGAGCCTTGTCGAACAGGTTGTCCACGCCCCAGCGCAGCGTCGCATTCTTCGTGATCGTGAAGGTACCGCTCAGATTGAAGAGATCATAAGCGGGCGCTCCGACGAACGGCGTCGCATTGTTGGACGTATAGGCGATCGACTTGGCGGCAGGCAGATGCTGCCACTGCAGCGAGATCGACGCGCGATCGAGCGAGTAGCCGAACGTGTTGAACATCTTCCAGCGGAAGGCGCCCGGGTTCAGACCATTCTCGGCGATGGCGGCGCTGCCTGCCGGACCCAAGGTACCCGCATATTCGACCAGCTGACCGGCCGCGCCAGCCGAAGCAGGCAGAGGTGCGGACTTGAGCGAGATCAGATAGTTGAACACCGAGTTCAGGCTGAACGTGCCAGGACCGACCGGGAAAGCCCAGTCGAGCTGCAAGTCGATGCCCTGCGTGCGGAAGCGACCATTGTTGAGATAGGTCACCTGCACGTTGCCGAGCGCACCGTCGCCAGCCACGCGACCGATCGCCTGGCACTGCGCCGTAGCAGCGGCCGCCGTCGGATTGTTGGCGATCGCCGGGTTGAAGGTCGGATCGAAGCAGGTGCGCTGGGCAGTATCCAGCGTGAGCGGCCCGATCGCGTCGTCGACCGAGATGTTGTAATAGTCGACCGACAGACGCAGGCGGCGGAACATCTCATTCGACGAAGGGGAGCTGATCACTGCACCCAGCGTCCAGGTCTTTGCCTTCTCGGGCTTGATATTCGGGTTGCCGACCAGGGTCGGGAACGCGAATGCGGGGCCAGGATTGTTGTAGAACTGGGGGTCACTATAGAATTTTGCCGACGTTCCTGCGATCGACTGATCCATCAGGCTCTTGCAGACCGCGAGCACATTGGCGGCGTTCGGATTGGCCTTGGGATTGGCTGACCAGCCGAGCGTGTTGTTCAGGCGGCAAACGTCACCACCGCCCGCGGCCGTAAAGGTCTGCTGCGGAGCGAGGTAAAGCTCGGCGACGTTCGGTGCGCGGATCGCCTTGTTGTAACCGCCGCGGATACGCAGCCAGTCGGTGACTTCCCAGTCGGCGGCCGCCTTCCAGGTGAAGGCATTGCCCGTCGTGTTGTAGTCGGAGTTACGAACGCCCAGGTTCAGCTCCAGCTTCTTGACCAGAGGCAGATCGGCCAGGACCGGAACCAGCAACTCGCCGTACAGCTCGTTAGCGGTGATCTTGCCGTTGGAGCTGCCGCTCGGATAGATGCCGATCGTCTGATCAAGGAAGGACGAGCCCTGCGTGGTCAGGGTGTCGTTCTGGAAGTCATAGGCGTTCTGGCGATGGCTCGCACCGAGCGCGATCCGGACGGAGCCGGCCGGCAGGGTGAAGATGCCGCCCTGGAGGTTACCCTCGAACACGGTCTGCTGCATCACGGCGCGGTTGGAGAGCGGCGCGCTGATCGCGTTGATGCAATCCTGCGTGATCGCCTTGTTCTTGTTGAACGGATCGAAGCCGCTGGTGCAAGTGGCCGACGACGCACCGAAGCCGCCGAATGCCGCATTGCCCTGCGCCTTGAAACCCGCACCCCAATTCGGCGCCGAGATCACCGCGCGGAAGCGCTCGAGCGATGCCGTGCCCTTGATGAGCGCATTCGTCTCCGATTCACCCTGCGATGCGCTGACGTCCCACGTGAAGTCGGTGCCCGGGATCTTGCCCTCGAAGCCGGCGACCATGTTGTAGGTGAACACGTCCGTGCGAGCGGTGCGGTTCATGAAGTCGAGATAGTAAGTGAGCTGCCATGGACCGTTCGGATCCGGGCGACCGTTGAGCAGCGTGGCAAGCTCGGTCGGAATAGCGCGGCCGTCCCGCGGGATTGCGGCCGACCATCCGTTCACGGAAGGTGACGGCTGGTTGATCGTCGTGGTCTGAACGCGCGTGAAGGTGGCCTGAGCGAAGACGCCGACCCAGTCGTTGATCTCGTAATTGCCACGCGCATAGACATTGTAGCGCTCGAGCGGCAGCTGCAACAGTTCGTCCTGGAAGTTCTGACCGAGCGTACCGTCGCCCTGCTTCTTGTACTTCAGGCCCGTCAAGTCACCCTTAAACCGGTATGCGCCACCGGGAGGGCTCTGGAAGAAGCCCGTGAAGGCCGTGCCGTCATCATTGAAATAGAAACGGCTCGAATTGAAGCCGGTCGGAACGCCATTTACGGTGTCGCCGGGAACATTCGTGCCGAAGATCGAAGCGACGGCCCCCTGCACCGGTGCGTTACCAGGAATAGGCTGATAGCCCGACTGGTGCGGGAAGAACTCGTTGCCGGTAAAGCGCGGATCCCGCCAGGCGTCGCGGAACCAGCTACGGTCGCGGCGATAGGCCGCCTCGCGATTGTTCATCGACAGGCCGATGGTGATGTTGCCGCGGCCATCGTCAAAGTTGGAACCCATGATGCCGCTGATCGAATATTCGCGGCCATCGCCCCGCTGCGAGAGGCCCATCTGAGCGTCGAGCTGTAAGCCCTGGAAATTCTTCTTGAGGATGAAGTTGACGACGCCGGCGACGGCGTCCGCACCGTAAGTCGCCGAAGCGCCGCCAGTGATAACCTCGACGCGCTCGATCGCGGCGGCGGGGATGGTGTTGATGTCGACCACGCCAAGCGCGTTCGCCGGCGTCGTGCGGCGACCATCGACCAGGACGAGGCTGCGGTTGGTGCCAAGGCCGCGCAGCGAGACAGTCGCAGCGCCCGGGGTGCTGGTCGCGGTCGGCTGAATGTCGCCGCCGAGTGAGGGGGTCTGGACCGGCGTGAAGTTGGGCAGCTTGTTGAGATTGGTTTCGAGCGCAGCGGTCGAAGACTTCTGCAGCAGTTCCTGACCGGCGGTCACGATCGGGCTGTTCGCCTCATAGTCGCGCCGCACGATGCGCGAACCGGTGACGACGATCGCGGGCTCACTGGGCTCGTCGGCCTGCTGCGCATCCTGCGCGTGGCCAATCGTGGGAAAGGTCAGCGCGCTCGTGCCGGCGAGCACCGACATCAAGCAGAATTTTCGGAATGTAAAAGACATATCTCTCTCCCTTGTTCAACGACGCGCTTGCGCGCCAATCCGGTTCTCTCGGCCGCTGTAGGCCTTGTCCGTTGTTGACTTTATCCCGCGCCAAAAGTGGCCCGGGGAGCCGTTTCACGCTGACTAGCTATCATGATATATAGATTCAAGCGGATATTGTCATTTTCAAAAACTGTGACCGCATTGCATCACTCAGCCGTAACGGCCGGGATAGCTTCCTGTTTTTCATTACATGATGCGCAAATTCGCTGCGTGAGCAAGGCACCGGCAAGGGCCTTAAGAGCCGGTTGAATTATAGAGATATTCAACCGTTTAGAGTCCGCAGGCGTTTGCGCCACTCCGCCATTCTTGCATGAGGGAGCAGGCGATATTGATCTAGTCCGGGATTTCGAGCTGGTCGGATGGCGCGCGGATCGCCGCGATCTGAGCCAGCGCAACCGGCAGGCGCTGCGTCACGAAGAAGCTCGCCACGGCCTGTTTGTCTTGGAGCAAGGCGGGATCACCCTCGTTCGCGACCAGCTTGCGCGCCGCACGGTCGGCCTGGCGCCCGAACAGCCAGCCGCCGATGACGCCGCCGCACAGGGCGAGGAAGGGAGTTGCTGCCGCACCAAGGCCGACCTGATCGTGGGCGAGCATGGCTTCGCGGGCCCGCGCGAGTTGATCCAGCGCCGCGGTCATCGCCCCTTGCATCTCCGCATCGGTCCAGCCGGCCACGTCCCGCGCGATCGTCGTTTCAAGCTCTCTCATCGCCGCGCCATTGTCGAGGCGCAGCTTGCGGCCGGCCAGATCCATCGCCTGGATACCGTTGGTGCCTTCGTAGATCGCCGCGATCCGCGCATCGCGATAATGGCGCGCGACACCCGTTTCCTCGATGAAGCCGGCGCCGCCATGCACCTGAATGGCGAGGCTGGTCACCTCGATACCGGCGTCGGTCGCCCAGGCCTTGCTGATCGGCGTCAGCAGGTCCGCCCGGCGCTTCCAGTAAGCGCGCCGCTCCGGGTCGCTCTCCTTGTGCGCGCGGTCGACGGCGGCGGCATTGGCATAGACGATCGCGCGCGCCGCCTGCGTCAGGCTGCGCATCGTCATGAGCATGCGGCGCACGTCCGGATGGCCGATGATGGGACCGAACTGGACGCGCTCCCGCGCATAGGCCAGCGCATCCTGCGACGCGCGCTCGGCGATGGCGACACCCTGATTGCCGACATTGACGCGGGCATGGTTCATCATCGTGAACATGGCTGCGAGCCCACCATTGGGCTCGCCGACGAGCCAGCCGAGGCAGTCGCCCGTCTCGCCGAACGCCATGGTGCAGGTCGGCGAGGCGTGAATACCCATCTTGTGCTCGATGGCGATGCAGCGCGCATCGTTGCGCACGCCCGGATTGCCGTCCGCATCGGGCAAAAATTTCGGCGCGAGAAACAGGCTGATCCCCTTCGAGCCGGCTGGCGCGTCGGGCAGGCGTGCAAGGATGAAGTGGACGATATTCTCGGCGAGATCATGCTCGCCCCAGGTGATGAAGATCTTCTGACCCTTGAGACGATAAGTGCCATCGCCGGCCGGCGTCGCGCTCGTGCGCAGCGCACCAACGTCCGATCCCGCCTGCGGCTCGGTGAGCAGCATCGTGCCCGTCCATTCCCCTGAGACCAGCTTGGGGAGGTAAAGCGCCTTCATCGCATCATCGCCATGCGCCTGCAGCGCCTCGATGGCGGAGAGGCTGAGCATCGGACAGAGCGCGAAGGCCATGTTGGCGGCGGTGAACTGCTCCTGCACCGCCACCGATAGGACGAAGGGCAGGCCTTGGCCGCCCGCCGCCGGATCGGCGGAAAGGCCGTTCCAGCCCGCCGTCGCGTAGTCCTGATAGACCTGCGCGAAGCCCGCTGGCAGCGTCACCTTGCCATCCGCAAACCGCGCGCCTTCGCGATCGCCAATCCCGTTCAGCGGCGCGAAGCCCTGCTCAGCAAGCCGGGCTGATTCGGCCAGGATCTGGCCCGCCATGTCGAGAGTCGCATCCTCGAAACCGGGCAGCGTGCTCAATTCCGTAAGGTCCGCGACCGTCTCCAGCACGAACAATTGTTCCTGCGTCGGCGCGCGATAATCGGCCATTCCGCTCTCTCCTGTTTCCTGTTGCCCCGGCTGTATCGCGAAACCCTGCGCTCGTGTAGGGCAAGCGCAAACGGGCACGACGGACGGGGCGGATCGGGCATGGCGGACACGGTCATGGGCAAGGAACGGAGCGCAAGCGGCAGGACCGCCTGGTGGCGTCATCTCTACCTCCAGGTGCTGATCGCGATCGCGCTGGGCGTCCTGCTCGGCGCCCTGCGGCCCGAATGGGGCAGCGCGATGAAGCCGATCGCCGACGCCTTCATCAAGCTCATCAAGATGGTCATCGCGCCGGTGATCTTCCTCACCCTGACGAGCGGCATCGCCCATATGCGGGGTCTCGGGGAGCTCGGCCGGGTCGCCTTGCGCGCCCTCGGCTATTTTGTCGTGGTGTCGAGCCTCGCCCTGATCATCGGGATGATCGTTGCCAATGTCGTGCAACCGGGCGCGGGGCTCAATATCGATCCGCGCACGCTCGATGGCGCGGCCGTGGCGGATTATGTCGATCAGGCGCATCATGCCTCGATCACGGACTTCCTGCTGGCGATCATCCCGACCACGCCGCTCTCCGCGCTCACCGACGGATCGATCCTGCAGGTATTGTTCGTCGCGGTGCTGACCGGCATCGCCATCGCCCTGGTCGGCGAGCCGGCGACGCCGGTCGTCGACCTGCTCGACCGGCTCTCGGTGATCGTCTTCCGCCTCGTCGCCCTGATCATGCGCCTCGCGCCGATCGGCGCTTTCGCGGCCATGGCCTTCACCATCGGCCATTATGGCATCGGCGTGCTCGTCAATCTGGCCGGGCTGGTGGCGACTTTCTATCTCACATCGGCCTTGTTCGTGCTGCTGGTGCTGGGCGCCATCGCGCGGGTAGCGGGCTTCTCGATCCTGCGGCTGCTCATCTATATCAAGGGTGAGTTGCTGATCGTGCTCGGCACCTCCTCGTCCGAGGCAGCCCTGCCCCCGCTCATTGCGCGGCTGGAAGTGGCGGGCTGCGAGCCGGGCGTGGTCGGGCTGGTCATTCCCCTGGGTTACAGCTTCAATCTCGACGGCACGAACATCTACATGACTTTGGCCGCCCTCTTCATCGCGCAAGCCTGCGGCGTCGAGCTCTCGCTCGGCCAGCAATTCGCCCTGTTCGGCGTCGCGATCATCTCCAGCAAGGGCGCGGCCGGCGTCACCGGATCGGGATTCATCACATTGGCCGCGACACTTGCCGTGGTGCCGAGCGTGCCCGTCGCCGGCATGGCACTGATCCTGGGGGTCGACCGCTTCATGAGCGAATGCCGGGCGCTCACCAACATCATCGGCAACGCCGTCGCCACCATCGTCATCGCGCGCTGGGAAGGCGCGCTGGACGAGGACCTACTGACGGCCGCGCTGGGCCAGCAGGGCGCCGCGGCAAGCGCGTAATGGCGATGCCTGGCGCGCACCGGGCACCTTTGCCGGTGCTCGGCATATTTCTTGACGGACAGGGGCAAGGGGGCGCTTAGGTTCCGTCATGCGCCGATCCTGGAAATCCCTTCTGTGGCTCCTTGCGCTGCGACAGCGCCGGTTCCTGCGTGAGAGCGAAGCCGCTTTCATCCTGCTGGCCGCGCTCGCCGGCCTGAGTGCTGGCCTGGCGACGAATCTCCAGCAGTGGCTGGCCCATGGCATCCAGCACCTCTTTTACGGTGTAGCGATGAACCGGCTCAGCGCACTGGCATCGATTCACCATCCCTGGCGCTTGCTGGCATTACCGATTGGCGGGCTGCTCCTGGCCTGCCTGATGCGCGCTCTGCGGCACCGCAAGCGGGCGCCGATCGACGTGGTCGAGGCCAATGCACTGCACGGCGGGCGGATTCCCTTCAGCGACAATCTCGTGATCGCCGCGCAGACGATCCTTTCCAACGGCGCGGGCGCGTCGGTCGGTCTGGAGGCAACCTACGCCCAGATGGGCGGCGGCATCGCGTCGGTGCTAGGGCAGTGGCTGAAGCTGCGCCGCAACGACCTGCGCACCCTCGTCGGCGCCGGTGCCGGCGCCGCCGTCGGCGCGGCGTTCGGGGCACCGCTGACGGGCGCTTTCTACGCATTCGAGATCGTGATCGGCAATTACACGCCGGCGGCCGTTGCGCCGGTGATGGCGGCGGCGCTGTCGGCCGCCTTCGTCACGCGTGCGCTCGGCGTGTCGCCCTATCTCATTGCGACGACCGCGGACCGGGCTCTCGCACTTCCGGATTATCTGGCCTATGCCGCGCTCGGCCTGATCTGCGCGGCGATCGGCATCGCCATCATGCGCCTCGTCACGTTTGCAGAGCAGCGGGTGCAGCGCTGGACGGCGATCCTGAGCTGGCGACCGGTGATTGGCGGCGCCCTGCTCATTCCGCTCGCCTGGCTCTCGCCACAGTCGCTCTCGGCAGGCCATGGCGCGCTGCATCTCGACCTGCTGCTGCGGCCAGCCCTCTCGGTATTGCTCGTGATCCTGCTGATCAAAATCGCCGCCTCGGTGATCTCGCTCAGCTTCGGCTTCAGAGGCGGTCTGTTTTTCGCCTCGCTGTTTCTGGGCTCGCTCATCGGACAGATTTTCGCGGGCGTGATCAACGACAGCCCGCTGGCTCTGTCCCTCAATGTCTATGATGCCGCGCTGGTCGGCATGGCCGCGCTCAGCGTCTCGATCGTCGGCGGCCCGATGACACTCGCCATGCTGATGCTGGAGACGACCCACGACTTCGCGCTGATGGGCGTGGTCCTCACCGCCGCCTTGCTGTCCAGTTCCGTCACGCGCGAGGCGTTCGGCTATTCCTTCTCGACCTGGCGCCTGCACCTGCGTGGCTCGACCATTCGCAGCCCGCGCGACATCGGCTGGGCGCTGACGCTCACCGCCGGCCAGATCATGCGCAAGGACTGGGTTGCGGTGCCGGACAGCATGTCGGTGGCAGCGTTTCGCGCGCACGTCCCGCTGGGCTCGACCAGCAAGGCGATCATGGTCGACGCGCACGGCGCCTATCGCGGAATCATATCGACGGCGTCGGCGTACAGCCCGGATCTGGACGGAGCAGCGCCCATCGCGCCTCTCGCGACCCTGAGCAACATCACGCTCGCACCGGACACCGACATCCAGTCCCTGCTCTCCCTGTTCGATCGATTGTCGGCCGACGAGATCGTGGTCGCGGATGCGGCGCGGAACGTTTTGGGTATCGTCACCGAGAAGCATGCGCGGCGACGCTATTTCGAGGAATTCGAGGCTTCGCAGCGGGAAGTCTTCGGCGAGGGCCGGCGCGTGCGCGGCCGTTGATCAGCAACGTTAGGGCGAGCTGTTCGCGATGGGTGCGTTGGGGGGGGTCTGGTAGCCGTTACGATCCAGACGAAGATCGGGACGAACCTCGCAGGGGCCGCAATCCTCCTGATAGCGCTCGGGAACGCGGCCGCTGACCGGATTGGTATAGTTGAACCACATCGGCATGATGCTCGGCCATTCCAGCGCCGGACCGATGCCGCCGCGCATGCCCTCCTCGCGCCGGCCCATCGACTTCAGCGGCACGTCAGGCGGGAAATTGCCGCCGGTGAAGACACGCTGCGGCGTGCCGGGCGGCGGCGGGACAGGATCCTTGGACTTCGCCCAGACGCCGTCCTTCCAGGCGACGGGATTGATGTAGGGCTCGTCGAGCGTCAGGTCCCAGATGCGCCAGACGCCATTCTCCAGCACATATTGGTTGTTATACATGCCGCCCCAGAAGGCGGCGGCGTAGAAATCGCCGGCCTTGCCGACCTCCCTGCCGGTGCGCGGCTGGAACAGGCGGCTGCGGCCGGTGGTGGATCGGCCGTCCGCCGAGACGAGGATCACCGGCTGGACCAGCCAGTGATAGGAGATGCCCGGGCGCATCTGCGGCACGGGCCCGCTGACGCGCGCTTTGATGATGCGATCGCGGCCGATATAATAGCCGGCGAAGGGAGTTTCCTTGAAGCCCTTCTCGGCCATCACGCCCGCGAAGCCGGCGGCGTTGCCGTCGTCGATATAGTAGCCATAGGCCGTCGAGACATTGTTCGCGCCGTCCCACGCAGCGGAACGGGCGAGGCGTCGCCTGGCCTCGTCGAGCGTGACGGGCGCGGCCTTGACTGACCTGATGGCGCCGGTGAGCGGGTGCGCGGCGACGAGCCTGGCCTCCCCGGTCAGCGCGATCGCCTTGCCCGTCACGGGATGGGCGGTGAGGAAGGCAGGGACGGCGAGGCCCTGCGACGCGGGAGCGGCGTCCGGGCTCGGCGCATCCGACGCGTTGGGGGGGGCGGGCACCGGGTCGACAATGCGGCTCTTGCCCCAGCCCTGAAAGATGTCGGTCTTCATCAGCGGGAAGCGACGCAGCTCACGGAGCTTCCACACGCCATTCTCGCGCACGAAGCGATTGCGGAAGGCGGCAACCTCCCACCAGCCCTTTTCCTGATCGGCCTCGCCGAGCATGCCGAGCTCGATGCCGCGCGCATAGGCCTCGTTGCCGCCGGGCGCGATGGTGACGGTCACGTCGAACTGGACGCGATCGTTAAGCTGGCCGTGGCTCAGGCCGGCCGGACCGATACTCTCCAGCCAGCGGCGCACACCGGCCTTGCCCCGCCAGACGCCCTGACCGCCATTCTCGACGACGCTGTCCGCCGCGAACAGATCGACCACGTCGTCCCACATCCTGCGATCGGCATAGAAGCCATAGGCGGCCTGGAGATTGCGGATGCGATCTTCCTCATTGAGCGCGTCGACGCGCTTCTGGAGGGCGGCGAGGCTGGCCCGGGCCGCAGGCGCCGTGCCGGTGGCGGGCGGGATCGGGATGCCGGCGCTCTCGACGGTGTAATGCGCGGGCGGGATCGGCAGATCGCCGCCGCCCCAGTTCGTCCAGCCATCCTCATAGGCGCCGTCATATTGCGGATAATAATGGGCAGTGGCGATCTTCCAGACGCCGCGCTCGCGCACATAGTCATTCTCGAACACGCCGCCCTCGATGCGCGCGGCGCCGCTATGACCATGGAAGATGATCGCCTGCCAGCGCACCTTGGCGCTTTCGCCGCCCGCCGACAGGTTCGCCAAGGGCGCGTCGATCATCATGGTCGAGAGATCGCCGGCGCGCAGACCCTCATGACCGCCGCCATAGCGTGTGCGCAGGAAGGCGGCGATGGCGCCGGGGCCGGTCACGGTCTGCGCGGCCTTCACCTGGCCGTCGAAGATGAATTGCCCACCAGAGGTGAACAGCGCCCCCGCTTCGCGCCACAGCCCTGCCTGCGCATATTGGGCATAGCTGCGCTGGAGCGTCAGCACGGCGCGCAGGCTCTCGGTGCGATCGACGTCGCGCGCGAAGCTGTCGAGGGCAGGATCGGCCTGGGCGGGAACCGCGAGGAGCAGGGCAAGCAGCGAGCAGATCAGGGCGAACGGACGCGGCATGGCTCTCTCCTCGATTGACGGCCCCATCGGGGTCGCGCGTTTTCTAGCGCCCGGCGGGGCCGGAGCAAGGAAAGCGAACCATCCGCCCCGCCCTATCCAAGCTTTAGTGCCGTTCTGGGCATGTCGATCGCCCGGCCATTACTTCGTCGCGAGATGCTCGGCGAAGAAGGGCAGCACGAAATCACGGAAGCGCAACGGCATATGGTTCATATGATCGCCGTCATATGTCTCGAACTTGTGCGTCACGCCGAAGCGGGTGAGTTGCCTGTCCATGTCCTGATTGCTGCCGAGCAGCGTGTCCTTGTCGCCCACGTCCATGGCGATGGCGGTCATGGTCTTGAGGCTGCTCGCATATTGCGGGATCATGATGTCCGGCGCGTTGGCCGCCCATTGCGCCATCACGCGCCGGTCGGGCTCGCCATTCCTGGTCGGCAGGTCGACGAACAGGGGCGCCTTGTCCGGCGCGGGCGACCAGGCGGCGGCGGAGGCGAACATGGCACGGACGCTGAAATCGCCTTTCAGCACTTCCTCAGGCGTGAGCATCTCGAGCGCCTTGCCGCGCTCGGGCGTCATCGGCTGGGGCAGGAGGCAGCAGGCGCTCATCGCATAAAGGCTGGAGAAGACCCCGGGATATTTCATGCCGATCTTGAACGTGCCGTAGCCGCCCATCGAATGGCCGGCGAGGCCGCGCGCGTCGCGCCGGGCCAGCGTGCGGTAATGGCCGTCGACATAGGCGACGAGGTCGCGGGCGATGAACCCCTCGAAATTGCCGACTGTCGCCGAGTCCGAATACATGGAGCCGCCATGCTTCGTATAGCTGTCCGGCACGACGAGGATCATCTCGTGCCCCCGGGCCGCCTCGCCTTCCATTGCCTCGCCGAACTTGACCACCGCGTCGTAGCGCTCGGCCGTCGCGGAGAAGCCGTGGAGGAAATAGACAACCGGATAGCGCTTCTTCGACTCCTTGCCGTAGCTCGGCGGGAGGACCACGATGACGTCGCGATCGGCGCTGTTGCCCTCGAGATTGCCCTCCACCGAGGGCGAGTGGACCTTGATCCTCTCGATCGCGACCTGTGCCGCGGCGGGCGCCGAAAGAACGAGGCCGGCCATGATCGAAGCGGCGGCCATTCGCCGCAATGCCGTCCCGACTCGCATAGCTCTCTCCCGATGGACTTTATCAACCGCGATTAGCCGAGCGCGACCGGCGATGCCAGCTTGTGTGTGTGCGCCGCGCTGCTTACATGAGGACCATGGCACAAGCCGCTCCTCATCATCACGACCATAGCGAGCCGACCGGCAAGGGCCTCGCCAAGGCCGCGCGCGAGACGCTGGAGGCGCAGGGCGAGCAATGGACCGACATGCGCGCAGACATCTTCGCGGTGCTCGCGGCGATGGACAAACCCGCCTCGGCCTATGACATCGCCGACAAGGTTTCGCACAGGCGCGGCAAGCGCGTGGCGCCCAACAGCGTCTATCGCATCCTCGACCTGTTTGTGAGCAACAACCTCGCGCAGCGCGTCGAGAGCCAGAACGCCTTCATCGCCAATGCGCATCCGGGCTGCCTGCACGACTGCATCTTCCTCGTCTGCAAGAGCTGCGGCGAGACGACTCATGTCGACAATGATGTCGTGACGGGGCAGGTGCGCGGCGTGGCCGCGAGCCAGGGTTTCACGGCGGACCGGCCGGTGATCGAAGTGCTCGGCACCTGCGCCAAGTGCGCCTGAGCGGTTTTTCCGCCTGATCGCGCACGCAAGGCGCCGATCGACCGCATCTTTCCGCTTTTCGAGTGACGTTTCGTTGCGGAGCGATGATCGTTCATTGCCCGGGCTCGCCCAGGCGCCCAAGGCGCTAGGCAGGACGGCCGGAGCGGAGGGGCCCCGGAGGCAGTTCGAGCAGGCGTGGAAGAGCGCGGACGTCCGGATCGAGGCGTCGGCGGTTTAAGGTCGGGGAGCTGCCATAAGCCCCTCCTCTTTAGAGGAGGGGCTATGCTGTCCGCAATCGCTCGCCTCGAGCGGGTCCGGCCATATCGGCCTGCTTCAGCGAGGACTGGGGGCGAGCCAAGCCCGCCCCGCGGACCTCACATGCCGTCGACGGCCTTGCTGACCATGATGTTGACCGCGACACGGCGGTTCTGCGCCTTGCCTTCCTCGGTCGTGTTGTCAGCCAGCGGATCGGCCATGGCCATGCCGGTGGGCGTCAGCATGCGATAGGGCTTCCAGTGGCAGGCCTGCTGGAGGTAGTTGACGACGCGGGTGGCGCGCTTCTCGCTCAACACCTGATTGAAGTCCGGGTTACCCGTCGAGTCCGTGTAACCGACCACAAGCAGCAGCGCGTTATTCGTTCCCTCGGCTGAGGCTGCAGCGGCGCAGAGGTTCTGCTTCGCCTCGGGTGACAGCTCCGACTTGCCGGTGTCGAAGTTCACGTTGGTCGTGCCCTTGATATTATAATTGTCGATGTCACCCACGCGACCGCGCAGCGCCTCGGTGGCGGCGGTCTGCTCCTCGAAGCCCTGGGCCGTGCCGCTGCGGATCATCGACGCCGTCTTGAGATCATTGTTGCGGAACACGACCTGGCTCGCGATCAGGCCGGCGTCCGACTGCCATGTCTTGACGGTCACCGGGAGGCCATTGAGCAGGGAGTCGGCGGTCGGCTTGCTGCGACTGCCGAACAGGCCGCTGCTCGCCTTGATCTTGGTCGCATCGTCAAGGGCAATGACGGTACGCGAGCCGTCCGCGGCGGTAACCTGGAGCTTGTCGCCCTTGCGCGCGGAGATGAACCCCTTGATCTCGGGCCCGGCGGTCTTGGTGCCGTAAACATTGATGTCGTTATTGGCGGCGGTCGTCGTCCCGGTCTCGGTCTGCGGCTGCGACTGCGCGAGCAGGCTGCACGGGGCCGACATGGTCAGCATGGCGAGCAGGACGAGCTTCCCGCGCCTATTGGTGATGACACGCATTGATCCGCTCCTTCAAATTTCACCCCCGAGAAGTCAGCCTGTTCAGGCGAACCTTTCTGGCAGATGAACCGCCCGGTAAAACAATTTTGATGGGCAGGCAATTCGAGCCGATCATGCGACGAACCGATGTCGGCATTGCCGCCACGCCCATCGGATCGCTCAAAAATGTCCCGTCGGATTCCGCGCTTGCGCCCCTATCGTCGACCGCGCCGACCGAACAGCGGCGTCCAGCGCGCCAGCAGCAGGATCGCGCTCGGCCAGAACAGGGTGTTCCAGATGTCCTTCCAGTTCGCCGCCCAATAGACGCGGCGTTGCCACCGGAGGGTGTCGCCGATGTCCCAGAGCTCGCCCGCGAGCGCGGCGGCCAGGACGACCAGCCAGGGGCGCCAGTCGCCCGGCCGCCAGCGGAAGACGAGCATCGAACCGAAGAAGAGGATGAGCGCGACATAGACATGCAGCGCATCCTTGGCGAGGCCGGTATGGGCGACCAGCCAGAGCTTGGCGAGCTGGAAGGACGAGACCGGGCCGGCGAGCGACACCATCGGTTCAGCCGAGCTGGGTCAGGCTGAGGAGATTGCCCTCGGGATCCCTGAACCAGATGAGGCGGGCGCTGCCGTCCGGAACGGTCCAGATGCCGCGCGCATCCTGACCGAACCCCTCGAATATCTCGCCCCTCACGCCGTGCGGCGCGAGCCGGTCGAGCAGCATGTCGAGATCCGAGACCACCCAGCCCAGCACGGTGCCGGGCGCGGGCTTGTGGTCCGGCATGGCGGCGAGGCGCAAGGTCGCACCGCCGCCCAGATCGAAGGTCGCGGCGAAGTCGTCCTGCGCGATCAGGGTGAGTCCCAGCGTATCCCGATAGAAAGGCAGCAGCGCCGCCACGTCCCGGCTGGGGACGAAGGCCACCGGTTTCGCGCCGCTCAACAGGCTCATGACGAGTCTCCTCCACAGGATTTGCATGACGTCATAGCAGCAGGCGGACGAACTTCGTTCGACATTTGATCCCGGGCGCATTAAATCCGCCCCCATGACGGACCAGCCTGCCACGCCCCTGCTCGATCAGGTGCGCGATCCAGCCGACCTGCGCAAGCTTGCGCCGGGACAACTTCGCCAGCTTGCCGACGAACTGCGCGCCGAGACCATCTCCGCCGTCGGCGTGACCGGCGGCCATCTCGGCTCGGGACTTGGCGTGGTCGAGCTGACCACGGCGATCCATTATGTGTTCAACACGCCGCAGGACAAGCTGGTCTGGGACGTGGGGCATCAATGCTACCCCCACAAGATCCTGACCGGGCGGCGCGACCGCATCCGCACGCTGCGCATGGGCGACGGGCTCTCCGGCTTCACCAAGCGCAGCGAGAGCGAGTATGATCCGTTCGGCGCGGCGCATTCGTCGACCTCGATCAGCGCGGCTTTGGGCTTCGCGATCGCCAACAAGCTCTCGGGCCAGCCGGGCAAGGGCATCGCGGTGATCGGCGACGGCGCCATGTCGGCCGGCATGGCCTATGAGGCGATGAACAATGCGCGCGACGCGGGCAATCGCCTGATCGTCATCCTCAACGACAATGACATGTCGATCGCGCCGCCGGTGGGCGGGCTCTCGGCCTATCTGGCGCGGATCGTCTCCAGCCGCGAGTTCCTCTCGGTGCGCGAGACGTTGCGCCGCCTCGCCCGCAAGCTGCCCCGCCCGCTGCACAAGGCGGCCAAGAAGACCGACGAGTTCGCCCGCGGCATGGCGATGGGCGGAACGCTCTTCGAGGAGCTGGGCTTCTATTATGTCGGGCCGGTCGACGGGCATAATCTCGACCAGCTCATCCCGGTACTGGAGAATGTGCGCGACATGGCGGACGGGCCGGTGCTCGTCCATGTCGTGACGGTCAAGGGCAAGGGCTATGCCCCGGCCGAAGCGGCGGCCGACAAATATCACGGCGTGCAGAAATTCAACGTCGTCACCGGCGAGCAGGCCAAGGCGCCGCCGGGACCGCCGAGCTACACCAATGTCTTCGCCAAGGCGCTGATCGACGAGGCGGCGCGCGACGAGAAGATCGTGGCGATCACCGCCGCCATGCCGTCCGGCACGGGCCTCGACAAGTTCGCGGCCGCCTATCCCGACCGCTGCTTCGACGTCGGCATTGCCGAGCAGCATGCGGTGACCTTCGCGGCGGGCCTCGCGGCGCAGGGCATGCGGCCGTTCGCGACCATCTATTCGACCTTCCTGCAGCGCGCCTATGACCAGGTGGTGCATGACGTGGCGATCCAGAATCTGCCGGTGCGCTTCGCGATCGATCGCGCGGGACTGGTCGGCGCGGACGGATCGACCCATGCCGGCAGCTTCGACGTGACCTATCTCGCCACCTTGCCCAACATGGTGGTGATGGCGGCGGCGGACGAGGCAGAGCTGGTCCATATGGTCCACACTGCCGCCTGCCACGACAGCGGGCCGATCGCGCTGCGCTATCCGCGCGGCAACGGCACCGGCGTGGCGCTGCCGGAAACGCCGCAGCGGCTCGAGATCGGCAAGGGCCGCATCGTGCGCGAGGGCAAGAAGGTCGCGATCCTCTCGCTCGGCACACGGCTGGAGGAAGCGCTCAAGGCCGCCGATGCGCTGGACGCGCGCGGGCTCTCGACCACCGTCGCCGACCTGCGCTTCGCCAAGCCGCTCGACGAGGCGCTGATCCGCAAGCTGCTGACCACGCACGACGTGGCGGTGACGGTGGAGGAAGGCGCCATCGGCGGGCTCGGCGCGCATGTGCTGACGCTGGCCAGCGACGAGGGGCTGATCGACGCCGGCCTCAAGCTACGCACCATGCGGCTGCCGGATATCTTCCAGGATCAGGACAAGCCCGAGAAACAGTATGACGATGCGCGCCTCAACGCGCCGCACATCGTCGAGACGGTGCTGACGGCGCTGCGGCACAACAGCACGGGAATCGACGAGGCCGGAGTGCGGGCGTGACCGGCGCCATCCGCACCGGCATCGGCGGCTGGACGTTCGAGCCGTGGCGCGGGACTTTCTATCCCGCCGACCTGCCCAAGGCGAAGGAGGCGGATTATGCCGTCCATCATCTCGGCACGATCGAGATCAACGGCACCTTCTATCGCACGCAGACGCCCGCCACCTTCGCCAAGTGGCGCGATGCGGCGCCGGACGGGTTCGTCTATGCGGTGAAGGCGCTGCAATATTGCGTCGCCAAGAAGAAGCTGGCCGAGGCGGGCGAATCGATCGGCAAGTTCCTCGCCTCGGGCCTCAGCGAGCTGGGCGACAGGATGGGGCCGATCCTCTGGCAGTTCCGCGAGCATCGCAAGTTCGACCCCGAGGACATCGCCGCGTTCCTCGACATGCTGCCCGCGCAGATCGACGGTGTGCCCGCGCGCCATGTGCTGGAGGTGCGGCACGAGAGCTTTGCCTGCGCCGAGTTTGTCGAGCTGCTGCGCAAGCATGAGGCGGCGGTGGTCGTCGCGGATCATGACACGCATCCGCAGATTGCCGATCTGACGGCGGATTTCGTCTATGCGCGGCTGATGCGAAGCCAGGAGGATGTGCCGACCGGTTATGATGCGGCTGGACTGGATCGCTGGGCGAGTGTGGCCAAAGCTTGGGCCAAGGGCGAGGCGCCTGAGGGGCTGCGCTATGCGGCCGATGCGAAGGGCGATGGCACGGCGCGGGATGTGTTTGCTTATTTCATCTCTGGCGCGAAGGTGCGCAATCCGGCGGCGGCGATGGCGCTGGCGGAGCGGTTGACGGGATGAGGGACTCTTCGCCCCTCCTCTGAAGAGGAGGGGCTCGGTGGCTTCACACCGCCTCGTGGACGTGCTTGCCGGCTTCGCGGCCCTTGATCTTGCTGCCGGTCACCATCCTGAGCAGGCCCTTGATGCCAACGTCCGCTTCCCAGATCTCGACGTCCATGAGGTCCATGCGCAGCATCAGCAGATCCGGATCGTCGCGGCCGCCATCATACCAGGCGGCGACGGTCGGGGACCAGAAGCGGTCGATCAGCGCCGGGTCCTGTTCCGGGTAGAGCACACCCGAGATGCAGGCGAAGAGATCGTGCCCCTTGGCGACGTACTGCGCCATGGCCGGGCCGCCTTTGGCGAGGCGATTGTTCCGTTCCGTAAAGAACCAGATCGCGCCGCCGCGCGCGGGGCCGAGATCGCGATCGAGCTGGGCGGTCATCGGCAGGGCATGATCGTCGCTGTCGTTGCGCTTGACCATGAGGAAGGGGCTGCGGGCGAGCGCGTTCCAGAAATCATCCTTGACGTCGGACATGGCGAATTCCTTTCGCCGGCCCAACGAGCGGGCCGGCGCAAGGGTTTCTGCCGGAGTCCGGAAATGCGGCGAGCCGTGGCCCGCCGGACTTACTGCGCGGAGGCCACCACACGGGCGAACTGGCCGTCGCCCTCCGGCGCGGTCACGATGTCCTGCGTGGTCGCGCCCTTGTCGACCACTTCGGTCGACGGATCGCCCACCGAGGAGCGGATGCCGATCTCGGCCAGCGAGCGGCCGGCCTGGCGCAACGCACTGGTCTCGCCCGGGCTGCGCGGCGCAGTGCCGCCGAACATCGCCTCGAGCGCGTTCTGCTGGAGCGTGTTCTGCTGGGCAGCGGCCGTGCCCGGCGCGGGCGGGGTCAGCGCGAAATCGGGCGGGATGACCAGCGGGGGCTGGCGCGACACCGCCATCTCGTCCGGCCGGTCGCGATTGAACAGGCTGGTCGCGCCGCAGCCGGCAAGCATGGAAATGCCGGCAATGGCAACGGACAGGCGAACGACATGATGCATCTAACGTGACTCCTTGACTGCCGTCTTTTCGCGCAGCAGCAGCGCCCGCGCAAGCAGGATGAGGACGCCGATGGTGATCGCGGCGTCGGCGAGATTGAAGATGAGGAAGGGGCGCCAGCCGCCGATATGGAAATCGGCATAGTCGATGACGAAGCCGAGGCGCACCCGATCGATGATATTGCCGATGGCGCCGCCGAGCACGAGGCCGAGCGCGAAGGCATCGTCCCGCCCCTTCTCGCGCCACATCCACCAGGCGACGAAGCCGGCGATGACCAGGGTCATGACGACCAGCAGCCAGCGCATGACGTTGGTCTCGGCATAGAAGAAGCCCATCGAGACGCCCTTGTTCTCGGTGTAGGTGAGATTGAAGAAGGGCAGCAGCTCGATGCCCGCGCTGCCCCGGCTGGCGAGCTGGAGCGTGTGGAGCACGAAGAATTTGAGGAGCTGGTCGACCAGCACGATGACGCCCGCGGTGGCGACGCCGAGCCGGCGATGATTAATGGCGAGGACGCTCATGGGTGGGCACTCCGGAAGGCGGATCCGCCAAATCCTCCCCGGCGCGGGGAGGTGGCAGCCCGGAGGGCTGACGGAGGGGCCCCGCAACGCAGCGCACCATCCGGACGGCAAGTCCTGGCCGTAGAACCCCTCCACCAGCTTCGCTGGTCCCCCTCCCCGTACCGGGGAGGATTTTTTTTGCATAACGTCATGCCAGCACCTCGGCGCAGCGATCGCACAGGGCGCCGTCCTGCGTCACCTCGGGCAGGTGGCGCCAACAGCGGCCGCATTTGTGATGGCTGGTCGGAGATACTTCAATCTCTATCGTCCGTGCAGTATCATAACCATCTTTGAAGATCGAAACCGGAGCGGTGATGGCAATTTCAGCCATGTCCACAGACTGCAAAATCTCCTCCTCGTAAGGAGAAAAAACCTGAATCCGCACACCAGCTTCAAGACTTGATCGCACACGCTTCTCCCGCCGCAGGGGCTCAATGGCCTCGTTCACCTGATCGCGCGATGAACGGATCGCCGCCCAGCGCTGGCCGAGCGACGGATCGAGCCAGGCGGCGTGCACGTCCGGCCAGACCAGCAGATGCACCGAGCCGCTCTCCGGGTAACGCGACTGCCAGACTTCCTCGGCCGTGAATGGGATGATCGGCGCGGCATAGCGCACCAGCGCGTGGAACAGATGATCGAGCACGGTGCGGTAGGCGCGGCGCTTGTCGGTCTCCCGGCCCGTCGCCGGATCGATCTCGCAATAGAGGCAATCCTTGCGGATATCGAAGAAGAAGGCCGAGAGATCATTGTTGGCGAAGTCATTGAGGGCGCGGGTGTAGCGGCCGAACTCCAGCCAGTCCTCGCGATCCTCGCCCTTGTCGACGACAGCGCGCATCTGCGCGTCCAGCTCGGCGAGCTTGTGGAGCATGTAGCGCTCCAGCTCCGGCATGGCCGAGACGGGCACGCGATCATCCTGCGAGAAGCCGGCGAGCGCGCCGAGCAGATAGCGGAAGGTGTTGCGCAATTTGCGATAGGCATCGGAGGAACCGGCGAGCACTTCCTTGCCGATGCGGACGTCGTCGAAATAGTCGGTCGAGGCGACCCACATGCGCAGGATGTCGGCGCCGCTCTCGCCGATGATCTTCAGCGGATCGACGACATTGCCGAGGCTCTTGGACATCTTGCGGCCCTGCCCGTCCAGCGCGAAGCCGTGGGTCAGCACCGCGTCATAGGGCGCGCGGCCGCGCGATCCGCAGCTTTCCAGCAGCGAGGACTGGAACCAGCCGCGATGCTGGTCAGATCCCTCGATGTAGAGATCGGCGCGGACGCCGGCGCCATAGCGCGCCTCGACGACGAAGCTGTGGGTGGAGCCGCTGTCGAACCAGACGTCGAGAATGTCGTTGACCACCTCGAAGTCTTCGAGGCGATATTTGTCGCCGAGCAGCGCCTGATGATCGGCGCCGAACCAGGCGTCCGCCCCGCCCTGCTCGAACGCGGCGATGATGCGGGCATTGACGGCGGGGTCGTTGAGATATTGCCCGCTCTGGCGGTTCACATAGAGCGCGATCGGCACGCCCCAGGCGCGCTGGCGGCTGATCACCCAGTCCGGACGATCCGAGACCATGGCGTTGATGCGGTTCTTCGAGCGCTCGGGCACCCAGCGGGTGCGCTCGATCGCGTCCAGCGCCACCTCGCGCAGAGTCGGGCCGTTGCCCTTGCCATGGCCGGCGATGAGGCTGGTGAGGCCGATGCCCAGCGGCACCTCGGGCGGATGCACCGGCTCGGGCGTCGAGATGTCGCTCGGCTGGTCCATCGGGATGAACCATTGTGGGGTGCAGCGATAGATGATGCGCGCCTTGGAGCGCCACGAGTGGGGATAGCTGTGCTGGAAGGCGCCGGCCGAGAGCAGGGCGCCGACCTCGCGCAGGTCCGAGCAGATCGGGCCATCGGGGGCGTTGAACTTCGGGTTGATGACGCTGTTCGAGCGCGCGTCACCGCGCGGCAGCCAGAGCCAGTCGGCGCGATAGACGCCGTCCGCCTCGACCGCGAAGACCGGATCGATGCCATGCGGCTTGCAGGCGAGGAAATCCTCCTCGCCATGATCGGGCGCCATGTGGACGAGGCCGGTGCCGGCGTCGGTGGTGACGTGCGGCGCGGAGATGAATGGGCGCGGCTTGGCGAAGAAGCCGCCGAGATGGTGCATCGGGTGGCGGGCGACGGCGCCGGCGAGTGACCCGCCTAGAAGGCCCAGCCCTTTGTCGACCGAAGTCTTCCCCAACCGCTCAAGAAAAGACTTTTCGAGGTTGAGCGCGTAGATAAATCGACGCCCATCGATCTCAGAGACGACGTACTCAATCCCTTCACCGTAAGCGATTCCTTGGTTGACCGGGATCGTCCACGGTGTGGTCGTCCAGATCACCGCATAGTGCGGGATTCCGGAACTGATCGCCTCTTGAAGCTCCGGCGCGTTCGGCGCCTCGACGATCTCAAACGCCAGATCGATCTGGGTTGAGGTCACATCCTCATATTCGACCTCGGCTTCGGCAAGCGCGGTCTTCTCGACCGGGGACCACATCACCGGCTTGGCGCCGCGATAGAGCTGGCCGGTCTCGGCGAAGGTCAGCAGTTCCTTCACGATCGCGGCCTCGGCCTCGAACTTCATGGTCAGGTACGGGTCTTCCCAATCGCCCATGATGCCGAGACGCTTGAACTGCTCGCGCTGCACGTCGACCCACTTGGCGGCATAGGCGCGGCACTGGGCGCGGAACTCGGCGGGCGGCACCTCGTCCTTGTTCTTCTTCTGCTTGCGATATTCCTCCTCGATCTTCCATTCGATCGGAAGGCCGTGGCAGTCCCAGCCGGGCACATAGGGCGCGTCCTTGCCGAGCAGCGACTGGCTGCGCACGATGATGTCCTTGAGCACCTTGTTCATCGCATGGCCCATATGGATGTCGCCATTGGCATAGGGCGGGCCGTCGTGGAGGATGAAGCGCTGGGCGCCGGTGCGGGCCTTGCGCAGGGTCTTGTAGAGATCCTGCTCTTCCCAGCGCGCGAGAATGGCCGGCTCCTTCTGCGCGAGGCCGGCCTTCATGGGGAAGTCGGTCTGGGGCAGGAAGACGGTGGACTTGTAGTCCGCGGTGTCGGGGCTGGGCTGGTCGGTCATGATGGCGGGCATCTAGCAAAGCCCGTTCGTCCTGAGTAGCTGCTGAGCGACGTCGAAGCGGCGTATCGAAGGACAGCGCCTGACGCTTCGATACGGGCCTTCGATAGGCTCAGTCCCTACTCAACGCGAACGGGGAGGGAAAAGAGGTTCGCCCCTACGCGAGGCGGCGGGCGGGCGCAAGCGACGGGCGCCAAGGGACCGAGGCGCGCGGCAGTCGTTGAGGCTGCCGCTGGTCTGCTCTATGCAGGTCGCCGTCCAACAGCAGAGAGGATTCCCGATGCGCGTCGCTCCCTTGTTTGCCGGTCTCGCCGTGGTCGTCGCCGGCCTCTCCGCCTGCAGCCAGGAGGCGCAGGACAAGGCCAAGGATGCCGGAAATGCCATTGCCAACGACATGAGCAATGCGGCCAGCAATGTTTCCGCCGCTGCCGACAAGCTCAGCGACCGGGCGCAGAATGCGCTTAACAAGGCGAGCGCGGCCGCCACCAACGCCAGCAATGCCACCGGCGCGGCACTGGAGAATGCCGGACGCGACCTGCGCAAGCACTGAACCGTCAGCGGAGGGCGCGCGCTCAGCCGCGGCCGGGCCGCTCGATCATCGCCTTGAGCGCCTTCAAGTCGCGGTTGATCAGCTTGATGTCGGCGGCGAAGCGCTCCTCGTCCATCCCCGGCTGGCGGAACAGGGTGAGGACAACTTCCGCGCCTTCCCCATTCTCCAGGACGCGGAGCGGCACATGGACGGGCGCCCCCTCGCCCGTGTCGACGACATGATCCATGACGCCATAATCGTTATGCGGCGTGAAGCGGATGCGGATCGGGCCGTCCGGGCCGATCGCCTCCCAATGATCGCCGGCCGGGTGGAGATCGCTCTCGGCGAGACCCGCTGCCCATCTGGGGAAGACCTCCGGCCGCCAGATCTGCTCGTAAAGCGCTCGCCACGGCATGGCGACGGAGATGCTGAAGGTGCGCGCTGGCAACATGAGTGGGTCCGATCTGCCTTTGGGGATCCCGTTACAATGCGAACATGCATGTGGCCATCCTTCTCCCGCAAGCGGGAGAAGGATATGCAGCCTCAGGACGGAGTTGGATGAGGGTCTTTCTTCGGCAGGGTCCAGAAGGCCCTCACCCTCCCGCTTCGCGGGTCCCTCCCTCTCCCGCCAGCGGGAGAGGGTGATTTAGGCGGTCAGGCGCGCATAGACCGGTGTCGCCGTGAACGCCTCCCAGGTGGTTTTCCATTGCCGCACCGGTTTGGCCTCCGGCCAGAAGGGCGTCCACATCTCGCCCGGCTCCGCGCCCAGCGCGCGGGCGACACGAGCGCTCGGCTCGTTGGCCGGGTCGATCATGTGCAGCGTCTGCGTGCGGCCGAGCATGTGATGCGCCCAGTGGAATGCGGCCGCGGCCGCCTCGACCGCATAGCCCCTGCCCTGGAAGGCCGGGAAGATGCCCCAGCCGATCTCGAAATCCGGCCAGCCCGGCGGCTGGAGCGGGCCGACATGGCCGACGAAGTTGCCGCTCGCCTTCTCCTCCACCGCGAAATTGCCGAAGCCGCGCGCGGTCCAGTGGCCCGAGAGATTGCAGAAGCGCTGCCAGCTCTCGGCATAGCTGAGGCCCCGCCCCTCGCGCGTGATGAAGGCGGCGAAGCGATCGTCGCCCATCTCCGCGCAGAAGGTCTCGACATCGTCGGCGCGGAAAGCGCGCAGGATGAGGCGGGGGGTCTCGATGGTGGGGGGCTGGGTCATGTCTCTCCATTTTGTCTTTAGCCCCTCCCCTTTAGGGGAGGGGTTGGGGTGGGGTTTCAACCTTGGCGACTTGACGCGACGTTGCGATGATCGCTGCGCGACACCCACCCCCTACCCCTCCCTTGAAAGGGAGGGGCTTAGATCAGTCATGCGCCCAAAATCTCCCGCGCCCGGGCGACGTCCTTGTCCATCTGCGCGACCAGCGCGTCGAGGCTGTCGAACTTCTCCTCGCCGCGCAGCCGCTCGATCAGGGCGACGTCCAGCGTCTGGCCATAGAGGCTGCCGGAAAAATCAAAGAGGAAGGTCTCGAGCAGTTCCTTAGGCGGATCGAAGGTCGGGCGGATGCCGAGATTGGCCGCGCCCGCATAGACACGCTCGTCGGGCAGGCGCACGCGCACCGAATAGATGCCGTAAGCCGGCCGCAGATAGGAACCGAGCAGCATGTTGGCGGTCGGGAAGCCGATGGTGCGGCCACGCTTGTCGCCGTCGATCACCTCGCCCTGAATGGCGAAAGGGCGCGTCATCAGGCGGGTCGCCGTGGCGCAATCGCCCGCCACCAGCGCGTCGCGGATGCGGCTGGACGAGACGATCTCGCCATGCTCGTCCAGCACCGGCGCGACGGCCTCGGCCGTGAAGCCCTGCGCCGCGCCGAGATGGCGCAGCACATGGATGTCGCCGCCGCGGCCCTTGCCGAAGGTGAAGTCCTCGCCGGTGACGACGCCCGCCGCGCCGAGCGGGCCGGTCAGCATGGCGACGAATTCCTCGGCACTCTTGGCCGCCAGCGCCTCGTTGAACCGGAAAACCAGCATCGCGTCCGCCCCCGCCTGCCCGAACAGCCGCTCGCGCTGGTCGAGCGTGGTCAGGCGGAAGAAAGGGGTCTCGGGCCGGAACAGGCGCACGGGATGCGGATCGAAGGTCGCGACGATGACGGGACGCCCTTCCGCCCGCGCCCGCTCGACGGCGCGTGCCACCACGGCCTGATGACCGAGATGAAAGCCGTCGAAATTGCCAAGGGCGATGATGCCGCCGCGCAGATGCGCCGGGATCGCCCCCTCGCTGGTGATCCGTTCCATTCAGCCCGGCTATAGGCAGCGCGGAGGGTCTGCGCCAGTCCCTGCTAGACACAGGCTTTTCCATCCGGGAAACTCAGCGAACCATCTCGGGGTTGGCCGAATTGCTCAGGCGCGCAGATAGGTGACGTAGCTATAGGCCGGCACGTCGCCAAGCGTGGGAAAATCCTCGCGGGCAGTCTCGCGCCAGCGGGCAGGATCGGGTGAGGCAATGAAGGCATCGCCCATCGGATAGCTATGCACCTGGGTCAGTTCGATGCGATCGGCGATCGGCTCGAACAGGCGATACAGCTCGGCGCCGCCGATCACGGAGATGACCGGCGCGTCGGCGATGGCGACCGCGTCCTCGACACTGTGGACCACCTCGGCGCCCTCCCGCGCCAATCCCCCGTCGCGGGTGAGCACGATATGGCGGCGGCCGGGAAGTGGCCGAGGGAAGCTCTCGAAGGTCTTGCGGCCCATGACCATCGGCGTACCCATGGTCATCGCCTTGAAGCGACGCTGCTCGCCGGGAATGCGCCAAGGGATGCCGCCGTCGCTGCCGATCACGCCATTGTCGGCGCGGGCAATCAGCAGAACGATCTCCGGGCGGCCTGCGACCATGCGACGGGGTTTCAGGCGCGCAGATAGGTGACGTAGCTATAGGCCGGCACGTCACCGAGCGGCGGGAAGTCCTCGCGGGCGGTCTCGCGCCAGCGTGTGAGGTCCGGCGCGGGGATGGTCGTGTCGCCCGGCGGCGCGATGTGGACCTCGGTATATTCCAGCCGGTCGGCGATGGGCTCGAACATGGCGTGGAGCTCCGCGCCGCCGATCACCGAGAGCACCGGGCCGTGCGCCGCGGCGATCGCCTCCTCCATCGTGTGGACAACCTCGGCGCCGGGCGCCGACCAGTCGGGATCGCGCGTCAGCACGATGTGACGCCTGTCCGCCAGCACGCCGGGCAGGCTCTCGAAGGTCTTGCGGCCCATCAGCATCGGCGTGCCCATCGTCATCGCCTTGAAACGGCGCAGATCCGAAGGGATATACCAGGGAATATCGTTGTTCGCGCCGATCACGCCATTGTCGGCGCGGGCGAACATCAGGACGATTTCGGGCTTGCTCTCACTCATGCCTGTCCTCCCAGACGCAGCCGCGTCACATGGCCCATCTTGCGGCCGGGGCGCGCCTCATGCTTGCCGTAAAGATGCAGATGCGCGGTCTCGTCGGCGAGGATCTGCGCCCAGTCGTGCGCCTGGTCGCCGATGAGATTCTCCATCGCGACGCCGGGCGCGGCCAGCAGGGTCGAGCCGAGCGGCAGGCCGCAAATGGCGCGGACATGATTCTCGAACTGGCTGGTGACGGCGCCCTCGATCGTCCAGTGACCGCTATTGTGGACGCGCGGCGCCATCTCGTTGAAGATCGGCCCATCGGCGCCGCAGAAGAACTCCAGCGCCAGCACACCGACATAATCGAGCGCCTGCGCGATCCTGCCGGCGATGGCACGCGCCTCCGGCACCTGCGCGAGGATCGGCGGGGGTGCGGGCACGGTCGAGGTATCAAGGATGCCGTCCGCATGGACGTTGACCGGCGAATCCCAGAAGCGGAGCTGGCCGTCATGGCCCCTCACGAGAATCACCGAGAATTCGTGATCGAACCGCACGAAGCCCTCCAGCACCGCGCTCTGCCCGCCAATCTCGGCCCAGGCGCGATCGAGCGTGGCCGGGGCGGTGTCCATCAGGCGGGCCTGACCCTTCCCGTCATATCCGAAACGGATGGTCTTGAGGATCGCGGGGGCGCCGACCTGCGCGATCGCCGCGTCCAGCGCAACGCGATCCGGGACCGGCGCATAAGGTGCGGTGCGGCCGCCGAGCCCGGCGACGAAGCCCTTCTCCGCCAGCCGGTCCTGCGCGATGCCGAGGGCGCGCGCATTGGGCTGGACATGGCCGAGCTGGCCGAGCAGCGCGACCGCCTCGCTCGGCACATTCTCGAACTCGTAAGTGATGACGTCGACCGCATCGGCGAACCGGCCGAGCGCGTCGGCGTCCCCATAGGCGCCGCGCGTCCAGCGCGGCGCGACATCGGCGGCCGGCCCGCTCTCCTCGGGCGCGAAGATATGCGCGCGATAGCCGAGCTGCGCGCCCGCCATGGCGAGCATGCGGCCGAGCTGGCCGCCGCCGACGATGCCGATGGTCGAACCGGGAGGGACGAGTTTCAAGGGATGCTCCCGATCACCAAACTGCCGTCATTCCCGCGGACGCGGGAATCCAGACCGCATTGGCGCACTCGTCATCGACATTGCAACTGGATTCCCGCGTTCGCCGGAATGACGAGATGCTGAGGGTGCGAGGCACCTCATTC
Organism: Sphingobium nicotianae; assembly: GCF_018603885.1. GTDB lineage: Bacteria > Pseudomonadota > Alphaproteobacteria > Sphingomonadales > Sphingomonadaceae > Sphingobium > Sphingobium nicotianae. The sequence continues at coordinate 193,732 of NZ_JAHGAW010000008.1, read as the reverse complement.
GGGCGTCTCCGCCACCGCCTCGGTCTGCCGCTTGCGCCAGGCATCGAGCCGCCGGGCCAGCGCCGGATCGTGATTGGCGAGAATGGCGGCCGCCAGCAGGGCGGCGTTGATCGCGCCGGGCTTGCCGATCGCAAGCGTGCCGACAGGGATGCCGCCGGGCATCTGGACGATGGAATAGAGGCTGTCGACGCCCGAGAGCGCGGCGGACTGGATCGGCACGCCGAGCACAGGCAGGCGCGTCATGGCGGCGGTCATGCCCGGCAGGTGCGCCGCGCCGCCGGCGGCCGCGATGATGATCTCCAGCCCACGTCCTGCCGCGTTTTTGGCATAGTCAGCCATCCGGTCGGGCGTGCGGTGCGCCGAGACGATACGGCATTCATGCGGCACATCGAGCGTTTTGAGCGTGTCGGACGTATGGCGCATGGTCTCCCAATCGGATTGCGAGCCCATGATCACGCCTATTTTCACCATCTTACCCGCCCCGACCTTATCGCCTAAATCCATGCCTAATGCGCCTGGACATGTCGGCTGGAAACCTTTCGTTAATTCGCTCGCCAATAGAGATCAGGGGCAGGCGGCACAACCGATCAAAACGGTCCAGCTTCGGGACCGGTCGCTCTTTTGGGGCTGCAAAAATCAAAACATGAAACTATACTTCGTAAAACGGGTTCACATCTTGGTCGCGCAAGGGAGGTAGAGCTTGGCACGAGCCACTACCCGGGACGTCGCGCGCGACTCAAACGGCGGCGACCTCCCGGCACTGGAACAAGAGGTTTTCGCGCTCCGCAGAGAGCTGCGGCTGCTGCAACTCGCCAATGAGGAGCTCGAGCGGCTGGTGGTGCGCGACACGCTCACGCCGCTGTTCAATCGCCGCCATTTCATCTCGTGCCTCGCCGATCGCCTCAGCCGCCTGGAACGATACGGCACCCTCGCCGCCCTGGTCTTCGTCGACGTCAACGGCATGAAGCTGATCAACGACAATTACGGCCACAGCGCCGGCGACTATGCGCTGCTGCATATCTCGCGCCTGCTGGCCGCCTCGGTGCGCAGCACGGACATCGCCGCGCGTGTCGGCGGAGACGAGTTCGCGCTGTTGCTCGATGGCGTGACCGAGGATGGGGCCCGCGACAAGGCGAGCCAGCTCGCCGCCGCCATCGCGGCCTCGGAATGCCGGTTCGGCGAGGATGTCCTCATGCTCTCCGCCTCGTTCGGCTGCACCGCGCTGCGCCCCGGCGACAGCGACTTCTCCGCGATCGCCCGCGCCGACATGGCCATGTATTCCGCCAAGCGGCGCATCGGAAACGGCTACGGAGGCGCCTGAATGTCGGGAAACATACGCCACAATGAAGCGCTGCATCGCTACGAGCTGGAGGTCGACGGCGGCCTCGTCTTCGCCGACTATCGGCCGCAGGGCGACAAGCTGCTGATCGTCCATACCGAAACGCCCCCGGCGCTGCAGGGTCGCGGCCTTGCCGGGCAGCTGGTCAAGGGCATGCTTGCCGATATCCGCGCCCGTGGGCTCAAGATCGTGCCGCAGTGCAGCTACATCGTGGCCTATCTGCAGCGGCACCCCGAGGAGCGGGATCTGGTTGCGCAATAGGGTTCGCCGGTGCGTTGTGCAGTGTCGAGACGCGAAACTTCTTTAGAAGCGGCGAGTACCTGTCTTTCCTCGGATGGAGGCCGCCGCCCCCTCACCGCTCCGAGAGATAATAGCGATCCACCGCCTTCAACTCGTCATCCAGCTCATAGACGATCGGCTGGCCGGTCGGGATTTCGAGGCTGGTGATCTCGTCGTCCGGAATGCCCGAGAGATGCTTGACCAGCGCGCGCAGCGAGTTGCCGTGGGCCGAGATCAGCACGCGCTTGCCAGCCCGCAGCTCCGGCGCGATGCGGCTTTCCCAATAAGGCAGGACGCGGGCGATCGTGTCCTTGAGGCTCTCGGTATTGGGGATCGCGATGCCGGCATAGCGGCGATCTTTCGAGAGGTCATACTCGCCGCCCGGCGCCAGCGGCGGCGGCGGGATGTCGAAGCTGCGGCGCCAGATCAGCACCTGGTCGGCACCATGTTTGGCCGCCGTCTCCGCTTTATCGAGGCCGGTCAGGCCGCCATAGTGGCGCTCGTTGAGGCGCCAGTCCTTCTCGACCGGCAGCCACAGGCGGCCCATCGCCTCCAGCGCGATGTTGAGCGTCTTGATCGCGCGCAGCTGGACCGAGGCGAAGCACTGATCGAAGTCGAGACCCTTGGCAGCCATCAGCTCGCCGGCCGCCTTGGCCTCCGCAGCGCCCTTCTCGGTCACGTCCACGTCCCACCAGCCGGTGAAGCGATTCTCCAGGTTCCAGGCGGACTGGCCGTGGCGGATGAGGACGAGGGTCGGCATGGCAGGGCTCCAGTCTGTCGATATTGGGGGCCTGATAGCGCGATTTCACGGCGGTGCAACTTGTCCGGGCCATCACAATCCGTCATGAAACCGCCCGCAGGCGCATAGACAGGCGAACGTGAAGGAGAAGCAGCATGGCAATCGAGCGGACAGTGCACATCCATGAGGGTCCCGGCGGCCCGTTCGAATCCATGTTCGTGAGCGACGCGGACGCCGGCACCCAGCCGGGTATCCTGCTCTTCCCCAATTTCTGGGGCGTCAAGGAATGGGACTATGCCAAGGCCGAGACGCTCGCCGCGCTCGGCTACAAGGTGCTGGTCGTCGACTATTATGGGCAGGACAAGCGCGCGGCATCCATGGAAGAGGCCGGGAAGCTGCTGCACGATTTCATGGACGACAGGGCGCTTGTGAAGGAACGGCTGCTCGACGCTATGGCGGAACTCAGGAAGCAGCCCGGAGTGGACGGCGCGCAGCTGGGCGCGATCGGCTTTTGCGCCGGGGGCAAGTGCGTGCTCGACCTCGCCCGTGCCGGGGCGGACATCAAGGGCGGCGTGAGCTTCCACGGCGTGTACGACGCACCGCCCTTCCCCAACGCCGCGATCACCGCCAAGCTGCTGATCTGCGACGGCTGGAACGACAGCCTCTGTCCGCCAGACGCGAAGGTCGCGCTCTGCAAGGAACTGACCGAGGCAGATGCCGACTGGCAGTTCATCAGCTACAGCCGCACCGGCCATGCCTTCACTGCCGACGACACCCCGCCGAGCCCGGCCTTCGGCTTCCAGCCCGACACCAACCGGCGGAGCTGGAAGGCGATGACGGATTTCTTTGAGGAAGTGTTCGGCTGAGCCTTCTCAAGCGCCTCTTCAAATCTCCTCCACCATCTCCGCCAACGTCGCCAGGCAGTCGCGGGCGAGCTGCATCGAGCGCTCGGGGCTCCAGCCCTGGGCGGGATCGGGCATGTCGACATTGTCCTTGAACGGCATTTCCAGCGTCATCGCGACGGCGCCGTAGCGCTCGGCGAGCTGGGCGGTGGCCATGGAGAGATTGGCCTTGCCGGGCCGCGCCTCGGGATAGCCGAGGCGGGTCTGGAAATCGGGCGTGCGGACCGCCAGCGTGTCGCGATACTTGCGGAACGAAGCGAGCTGCGCGTCCTTGATCGACGGGATGCCCTCGAAACCGGCGAGGAAGACGGCCGGGATCGCCTCGTCACCATGCACGTCCATGGCGAAGGCGACACCGGTCTCGTCCATCCGGTCGCGCACGCACAGCACTTCGGGCGAGCGCTCGGCGCTTGGCGCATGCCACTCGCGGTTGAGATTGACGCCTGCCGCATTGGTGCGAAGGTGTCCCCGCGTCGAACCATCGGGGTTCATGTTCGGAACGATGTAGATCCTGCAGGCGGCGAGCAGCTTGCGGGCGTGGACATTGCCGGGGTCGGTCAGCATGTCCAGCGCGCCTTCCATCCACCACTCGGCCATGGACTCGCCGGGATGCTGGCGGGCGATGAACCAGATGGGTTTGGCGCCGGTGCCCAGCTCGAGGCAGTCGATCGGCCGGCCATCGAGGCTGAAGCCGAGCTGGCGCAGGGTCACGCCGTCGCAGGCACCGGCCTGTGCAACCAGATCGTGATGCCGTTCCAGCGAGTAAGGCGCGAAATAGGCGAACCAGGCGGCGTCGCTCTCCAAGGTGTAGCGCACCGTCAGCGTGCCGCCAGCCTCGTTCACGTCGTAGCTGGAAGTGGCGCGGCGCCACGTCTCGCGATCCTCCGAGACGCAGGCGCCATAATCGGCCCAGCCGTCCGGATAGGCGGAGGCCGCGAGGCCGGTGATGCGCAGGGTCAGCGCCGTGCCGGCCGGGGCGGCGGCGCGGAAATGGAACCACTGGAAGAAGTCGCTCTCATTGTCCTTGCGGATCGAGAGGGTGGCGGTGGTTCCGTCGATGCCCTCGACGACGATATTGCCGCTGTCGAAGACGCTGGTGATGCTCAGCGCGGCGGCCGCGCTCCTGGTCTGGTCGGTCATTTCACCGTGATAGTCTGACCCGAGGGACCAGGATAGTCCCTGAACAGCGCGTCGGCGAGCTTGCCCGCGGCCAGACCCGGCTGCGCGGCGGGCGTGCCCTGCTTCGCCTGCGTCTCGGCGCGGCCTTCCCAGATGGCGGTCCTGTCGCTGACCCGGCGGAGCTGGACGCGCAGGCGTGTCGCCACCACCGGCTTGGGCTTGCCGGAGAGATTGATGCCGATGCCAAGGCCCAGACCGCTGCCGTAGCTGCCGGTCGATCCGCCGACCCCGACGCTGACCGGCGAGCGCCGCTGCTCGGCGGGCGCGAGCGTGTCGCGCGTCGTGTCGATCACCGCCTCGAAATCGGCGGCGCCGCCGTCGACGACGGAGAAGCCGGTGCGCGTCAATGCCGCGCCGACGGCATTGGCGGTGGTGCGGAACTCCAGGCTGCCGGCGTCGGCCGCATCGCCCGGCACGAGCAGCACCCGCCCCTGCCGCGCGACCGCATCGCCATGGAAGCGCGTCACGTCGACCGGTGCCAGCGCGGTGGCGCAGCCCGTCAGCAGGAGCGCCGGCAGCGCCGAAGCCATGATATGTCTGAAGCGCGTCATTGCCCGTCCATCCTCTCTGCCGCCGATCCCACAACGATCGCGGCGCAATTTCGTGACCGGACAGGAGTGCACCCTTAGCGGGCGGCGATCAACATTGTCGGGCGACTGTGGCATGGCAGCATCCGATTTGCGCGTCATTTTCGGTCGAAAATCACGAAGTTCACGGGGTGGCGCAATTGTAAAAACTCCGCCGCCCGAGTCGCCCGAACGGCTCAGGTCTGATCGGGGACAGCATGACTCGCTATGCGCGATGTAGGACAGGGGGGATTTCGCATGAGGCAGACCTATCAGGGCGCGTGTCACTGCGGCCGGACGCGGTTCGAGGTGACGGCCGATCTCGATCATGTGCGCGCCTGCGACTGCTCAATCTGCCGGCAGCGCGGCGCGCTCAACCATCGCGTGGCGGAGAAGGATCTGCGCCTGCTGACGCCGATCGAGCATCTGAGTCTCTACACGTTCCACACGCAGACGGCCCGCGACTATTTCTGCCCGGTCTGCGGCATCCAGCCGTTTCGCCGTCCGCGCGGGCTGACCCCAACCGAGGAAGCGGCGGGCCTGCCGCGCTTCGAGGGGTGGGCGGTCAATGTGCGCTGCCTGGAGGGTGTCGACCTAGACACGATCCCGATCCGGCGCGTGTTCGGGAGCCGGTTGCCCTGAGCGGGCGCCCCGCTTCCGCTTTTTCCGCCCCGCGTGCCTTGACTTTGCGCCGATGCCCCCATAGAGGCGCGGCTTCGTTTTCAGCCCTGCAGAATCATTCGGAAGCCCGATCATGAAGATCCGTAACTCGCTCAAGTCGCTCAAGGACCGCCACCGGGACAACCGCGTGATCCGTCGTCGCGGGCGCACCTATGTGATCAACAAGACCCAGCGCCGCTTCAAGGCCCGCCAGGGCTGAGCTTCCGCGCCGGAAGCGGATCGCCTCGGTCCGCTTGACGAGACAATCGACGCCCGGTCAGCCTCTGACCGGGCGTTTTGGCGTTTGTTTCATGACGATCGAGCCGCCGCCAACCCTTCCCCCAAGCGGGAGAAGGATACGCAGCCTTTTTGAGCGAAGCGAATTAGGTGCGGTTGGATGAGGGTCTTACTTTCGGCAACCTCCAGAAGACCCTCACCCTTCCGTGCCTTCGGCACTCCCTCCCTCTCCCGCAAGCGGGAGAGGGTTTGTGTAGTCCCGAATCACTTGGCCCTCCCCGGTGGGAGCGGGGAGGGCCGGAGTGGGATCAGTGGGAGACTTCACTCATTGGCGTCGTGGGAGAAACGCCGTTTTCTTCAGCGCCGTGGGAGAAGCGCTGAAATGGGGTATAGCCCCGACTTGTCGCGAGACTTTGTCGCGAAACGCAAAATTTGTATCAACTTGTCGCATGTCGGCGCGTCGACGATGCGGAAGGAAACCGGAAGATGACCGTCCGCTGTGAATGGGGCCTCAAGGGCGTCGAGCTGCTGCGCGACCGGGCGGGCGTCATCGTGATCGTCGACGTGCTCTCCTTCACGACGGCGGTGGACGTGGCCACGGCGCGCGGCGCGCTGATCTATCCCCATGCTTACGACCGCAGCGCGGACGGCGCGGCGCGGGCGGAAGAAGCTGCCCGCGCCGTGGGCGCGGTGCTCGCTCTACCCCGGAAGGTTGCGGCGGGCGGGCAATACAGCCTCTCGCCCGCCAGCCTCGCCGGGGCTGCGCCGGCCGCGCGGATCATGCTCCCCTCCCCCAACGGATCGACGCTGACCCTGGCCTGCGGCGACACGCCGGTGTTCGCCGGGTGCCTGCGCAACGCGACGGCGCTGGCCGATTCGGTGCGCGCCTTTGCCGGCGGGCGCGACATCGCCGTCATTCCGGCCGGCGAGCGCTGGCCGCAGGACGACAGCCTGCGCCCGGCGATCGAGGACTGGCTGGGCGCGGGGGCGATCATCTCGGCGCTCGGCCTGCCCTGCGCGCCGGAAGCCGAGCTGGCGCGCATCTCCTTCGAGGCCGCACGGGCCGACTTCGCCCATCTCATCCGCACTTCCATGTCCGGCCGCGAGCTGATCGAGGGCGGCTATGAGGGCGATGTCGAAATGGCGATCGACCTCGACGTGAGCGACGGCGCGCCACTGCTGGTCGACGGGGCCTATCGGCAGTAGGGGTGGACGTCGGCCGACCCGGCCGTTCGTGTCGAGCGAAGTCGAGACACGTTGGCACAGCGCTGAGCGTGTCTCGACTTCGCTCGACACGAACGGATGGGTTTCCATTCAACAGGACGCGGGCGATTCCATCCTACATCACGACTGTCCGATGCGCGCCTCCCAGCCGCCGATCAGCACGTCGAGCGCCACCACGAAACTGCCGCGATCGGCACCGACGGCATCCGGCCGGGCCGAGCGCAGGGTCGTCCAGCCGGTCACCAGCGCCTGCACCGAGCGCTGGGCGACGATCGCCTGATCGCGCGGCAGGCCCAGCGCGCCGAGCGATTGCAGGATGAAGGTGAGCGACTCCTCCGCCAGCCCTTCCTGCGGGCGAGCGATGACGATGAGTTGGCGCGCCTCGGGGATGGCAATCTGCGCGTCCCATAGCGCCAGGCCGAAATCATGCAGCCAGCGCTGCCAGCTCGGCGCCGGCCGCACAGCATCCAGGCAGGCGCGAAAGATGGAGGCGGACATGAGGCCAAGGAGCATGTCCTTGTCCGCCACGTGCCAATAGAGCGAGGACACGCTGACGCCGAGCCGCGCCGCGACCTTGCGCAGGCTGACCGCGCCGAGCCCTTCCTCCCGCAGGAGCGCGACGGCTTCACGCACGATCTGGTCTCGATCCAGCTTTGCAAAGGACATGGGGCTGCCTTGACAGCAATGGCGCGGAAAAGCATTACCCTCTAAACGAACATTGTTCGATTAGAGTCGGAGAGAGGCATGTATCCCTTCACCCCGGGCAGCTATGCGCCCCGCAACGGCTGGTATGTCGCGGCCTTCGCCGAGGAGATCGGCGAGGCTTTGCTCAGCCGCTGGATCCTCAATCAGCCGGTGGTGATGTATCGCACCGCGGACGGGACGGCGGTGGCGCTGGAGGGGCGCTGCCCGCATCGGCATTTTCCGTTCGGCGAGAGCAAGCGGATCGGCGACACGATCCAGTGCGGCTATCATGGCATCACTTTCGATGCGGCGGGCAAATGCACCTTCGTGCCGAGCCAGACGACCATTCCCGGCGTCTATTCGATCAAGCGCTATCCGCTCGTCGAGCGTGGTCTGTGGGCCTGGATCTGGCCGGGTGACCCGGCCAGGGCGGACGAAGCGCTGATCCCGACGCTGGACGAGATCGGCTATACGCTGCCCGGCATGATCCCGAACGCCTTCTACGCCATGCATGTGAAGGGGCGCTACCAGCTGCTCAACGACAATCTGCTGGACCTGACGCACCTGGGCTATCTGCATGGCACCTCGATCGGCACGCCGGACGATGCCGCCACGCCCGAAGTGCGCGACCTTAACGAGCGGCGCCTCTCCAGCCGCCGCACGATGCTCGACACGCCGCAGCCGCCGCTGCACATGGAGAATACCGACTATCGCGGGCCGATCGATCGCATCTCGGGCATGGATTTCTTCTTTCCCGGCTTCCATTCGGGGATCGGCGAACAGCGCTATCCGCGCAGCCATCCGCAGGCCGGGCAGATCATCAACACCAGCCGCGTGTGGCATGCCGTGACCCCGGCGACGCGCATGACCTGCAACTATTTCTTCGCGATGAGCGCCACCACGCAGGAGCGGCTCGACCGGGCCAAGATCACGCTGAAGCCGGTGCTGGACGAGGACAGCTTCGCCACCGAGGCGATCGAAAAGATCATCCAGACGATGGACGAGCTGCCGCCCGAGCTGATGCTGAAGAGCGACGTGACGGCCGTGCAGGGGCGGCGAATTCTCCAGGCGATGATGGATCGTGAAACGTTGGAGCGGGAGGGGCTGGACGCCGCGACCGCCTGAGTGCAGGCTTCGTCATCGATGACAAAGTCTGGAGAGAGGCACGACATGAACCGGTTCGAACAGGCCGTCTATGACTGCATGAAACCCACCGAGCGGCTCTATGAGCAGACCAGCAATCCGCTGCACAGGAAGATCCTGCTCAATTTCTGGCGGCACGTGCATCTGGAGGGCGCGGGCCTCTACGACCGGATCTGCAGCGACGACATGATGGTGGCGAACCCGGTCTATCGGGTCACCTGGGGCGCCAACCCGGCAGTGATCGAGGGGCGCGAAGGCGTCATGGCCTTCTACAACAGTGTCGGCGACGTCGTGCTGTGGAACAGCGACGACCGGATCGCCGTGGCGGACTGGGGCGTCGCGGACGAACTCACCTTCAACCTGCTCGGCCTCGGCGCGATCATGCAGGCGATCGGCTATGCCGTGCCCGATCCGGACAAATATTACCACGTGCAGAGCCGGCAGGCTTTCATCTGGCCCTATGACGAGAATGCCCGCCTCGCCGGCGAGCATCTCTATGAGGACAAGACGAGCCTCACATGGGAGGAAGTGGACGAGAGCGAGCTGACCACGGCGGCGCGCGTCAAGGAGATCCAGAAGGAGCTGCTCGCCGAGCTCCACGAGCGGTTCGGCGAAAATTTCTGGGTGTATGAGAAGGAAGCGGCGGCGGCCTAGGAGCCGCCCCTCAGTTGTCGAACCAGGGATTCTCCATGTCGCTCTCGACTTCCGGGCCGTGGCCCTGACGGGCGAAGATCTTGATCTTGCGGCCGTCGGGATCCTCGACGACGATGCACCAGGAGAGCCGGGTGGGGATGATGCCGCTGTGCGATGCGCCGACCGCGTCGAGATGCTTGACCCAGGCTTCGAGATTGTCGCGCGTCGGCACGACAAGCGAGATCACGTCGAACTTCTTGGCGGCGGCGGCATGGGCGGGCAGCAGGCGCAGGTCGAGCGCCGTGCCCAGTCCCGGCACCTGGCAGATATAGGCGTAGATATTCCCATCCGCATCGCGATGATCGGCTGCGGCGATGCGCTGCGCGAAGAAGGTCTTCTCGTAGAAGGCCAGGGATTTGTCGCAGTCCGACACCGCGAACTTGAGCGTGCGCAGCGCCTCGATCTTCAGCGCATCGTCGATTGCCACGCTCGCCATTGCCGTCCGTCTCCCTGAACCCTGGCCCGTTGGCCGAATCGGGACCGTGCCGGCACCGATCATGGGCGCGAGGCTACACCAGCGGCACGGCGGGTCTTATCCCGCGCGGAAGCAAAACGGTGCGCGGGGCGGCAGCACCCCTCTCCCGCTTGCGGGAGAGGGAGGGACCCGCGAAGCGGGAGGGTGAGGGTCTTGTGGACGTTGCCGATGAAGCAAGACCCTCATCCAACTGCGCCTAATTCGCTTCGCTCATAAGGCTGCGTATCCTTCTCCCGCTTGCGGGAGAAGGTTTGGGGCGCGCCTACCCCTCGCCCTCGCCATGTGCCTTGAGCTCGTCGCCGCGGATCGTGGCGACGTGGAGCACGTTGGTCGAGCCCGGCGTGCCGAAGGGGACGCCGGCGAGGATGATGATCTTGTCGCCGGCCCCGGCCACGCCATGGCGCAAGGCCATGCGCTTGGACTTGCCGATCATCTCCTCGAAGCTGCCGACGTCGCGCGTGCGCACGGCGTGGACGCCCCACATCAGCCCCAGCCGCCGCGCGGTGCTGACGCGCGGGGTCAGCGCGAGGATCGGTGCGGAGGGGCGCTCGCGCGCGACGCGGCGCACCGTGCTGCCCGAGGAGGTGAAGCAGACGATCGCCTTGGCCGTCACCGTCTCGGTGATCCGTTGGCTGGCCTCGGCCAGCGCGTCGGCCGTGGTCGGATCGGGCATGGTCTTGGTGAAGTGCAGCCGGTCGAGATAGCCCGGATCATGCTCGACGCTGTGGGCGATGCTGTCCATCATCGCCACGGCCTCCTCGGGCCAGTCGCCCGCCGCCGTCTCGGCCGAGAGCATCACCGCGTCGGCGCCGTCATAGACCGCCGTCGCCACGTCCGACACTTCGGCACGGGTCGGCGTCGGCGCCTTGATCATCGATTCGAGCATCTGTGTCGCGACGACCACCGGCTTGCCGAGGCGCCGGGCGCTCTCGACAATCTGCTTCTGCAGCGGCGGCACCGCATAAGGCGGCAGCTCGACGCCGAGATCGCCGCGCGCGACCATCACCGCGTCCGACATCTCCAATATCTCGTCCAGGCAGGCGAGCGCCGCCGGCTTCTCGATCTTGGCGAGCAACTGCCCATGGCCACCCATCAGCCGCCGCGCCTCGGCCAGATCCTGCGGGCGCTGCACGAAGCTGAGCGCGATCCAGTCGCAGCCCGCCTCGACCGCGAAGGCGAGATCGCGCCGGTCCTTGTCGGTCAGCGCCGCCATGGGCAGCACGACGTCGGGCACATTGACGCCCTTGCGCTCGGACAAGGTGCCACCGACCTCGACGAGCGTGTCGATCGCCACGTCGCTGACCGACTGGACGCGCAGCACCAGCTTGCCGTCATCGAGCAGCAGGCGCGTGCCTTCATGCGCCGCGGCAAAAATCTCGGGATGGAGCAAAGCGACGCGACTCTGGTTGCCAGGCGTCGGATCGCGATCGAGCCGGAAGCGTGCGCCCTTGGCCAGCGTGACCGGGCCGTTGGCGAAGGTGCCGATGCGCAGCTTGGGGCCTTGCAGGTCCGCCAGGATGGTGGTCGGGCGGCCATAATCCTTCTCGAAACCCCGGATGATCTCGATGTTGGCGGCATGTCCCTCATGCCCGCCATGGCTCATGTTGAGGCGGAAGGCATCGGCGCCGGCCAGGTACAGCTTGCGGATCATCGCCTCGCTGCTGCTGGCCGGGCCCAGGGTCGCCAGGATGCGAACCTTGCGGGTGCGGGGTGGGAGCTTCTTCATATCAGGCGATACCCTCTTGCGTCAGCGCAATGCCTGCCCAAATGGGAAAATCCAAGCAGCAACTGTCCGAAAGCGGACAATAGTCGTTCGAACCCGAAGCAGAGGGACATGCAATGACGATAGAGGCGCTCGATGACAAGATCGCGGCGGCGGCGTTCCGGCGGCTCGTCGAACATCTGCGCCATCGCACCGATGCGCAGAATGTCGACCTGATGGGCCTCGCCGGCTTCTGCCGCAATTGCCTGGGCGACTGGGTGCAGGAGGCGGACGGCACGATGAGCAAGGACGAGGCGCGCACGCTCATCTACGGCATGCCGCAAAGCGAATGGAAAGCGCGCTACCAGACCGAGGCGACGCCCGAGCAGCTCGCGAAGATGCAGGAAAGCATGGCGAAGAACGCGGGTTGAGGGCGGCGGCGAGTGCCGGCCGGGAGACCTGTCCAAAACCGGACGAGATGCCAGCTTTCGCTGGCATGACGAGTGGGGATTCGGTGGTTTTGTCAGTCTCGTCACCCCAGCGAACGCTGGGGTCTCGTGCGTCAGAGGATGACGTCGAAGAGATTATCCCAACCTGGATTGATGCTCTCGACCAGCTCGATCTTCCACGCGCGCTGCCAGGCCTTCAGGGCTTTCTCCCGCGCAATTGCCGTTACGATGTCGTCATGGCGTTCGGCGAAGACGAGCCGGGTAAGATTGTATTTTCGGCAGAAGGACGATCCGGTTCCGTTGCGGTGCTGGAAAACCCGCGCCGGCAGATCCGCCGCGACACCGACATAGAGCACGCCACGGGGCTTGTTCGTCATGATGTAGGTCCAGCCGCCGCGTTCCATGCCGGAATCTTAGTCACTGCCTCATGAGATGCCAGCTTTCGCTGGCATGACGACCAAGGGCGAACGTACCTGTCCCACAAAAATCACGTGCCCCCGGTTTACATCTTAACCTCTCGCCTTTAGAGGCGCGGCCCATGTCGATGATGATCGCCAAGCCGATTAGCATTAAACCGACCCGCGCTCGCGGGGCGGTTTCGGATGCGCGCGCGGCCTGAGGGCCCGACGATCCGGACCCAAGCCCCGCGAAGAGCGCGGGGCACTTTCCACCGAAAGCTGATCCCCGCGCCTTCCACCAACAGGAAGGAAGTTGATCATGGTTGCCCGTTTCTCCTCCAATGCCCGCCTGAATGTCGGCGTAGTCGGCGCCACCGGCCTCGTCGGGTCGATGATGCGCCAGCTGCTCGCCGAGCGCGAATTCCCGGTCGGCACGCTGCGCCTCTTCGCCTCGGCCCGCTCGGCCGGTTCGCAGGTCGAATGGAACGGCCAGCAGATCACGGTCGAAGATGCCTCGACCGCCGACTTCACCGGGCTCGACATCGTCTTCTTCTCGGCCGGCGGATCGACCAGCAAGGCGCTGGCGCCGAAGGTCGCGGCGGCGGGCGCGATCGTGGTCGACAACAGCTCGGCCTGGCGCAGCGACCCGGACGTGCCGCTGGTCGTCTCCGAAGTGAACCCGCATGCGCTGGCGAACATCCCCAAGGGCATCGTCGCCAACCCCAATTGCACGACCATGGCCGCGATGCCGGTACTCAAGCCCCTGCATGAGGCGGCCGGGCTCAAGCGGCTGATCGTCGCCACCTATCAGGCGGTGTCGGGTGGCGGCATGGAGGGGATCGACGTGCTCGCCCGCCAGATCGATGCCGTGGGCAGTCGCGCCCGCGAGCTGGCCTTCGAGGGCAATGCCGAGTTCGTGCCCGCGCCGGAGAAATGGGCGGTGCCGATCGCCAACAATGTCGTGCCGCTCAATTATGTGCTGGGCGAGGACGGTTATACCGAGGAGGAGCTGAAGCTGCGCGACGAGAGCCGCAAGATCCTCGAGATCCCCGGTCTGCCCGTCTCGGGCACCTGCGTACGTGTGCCCGTGTTCACCGGCCATTCGCTCTCGATCAACGCCGAGTTCGAGCGGCCGATCGACGTGCAGACTGCGCTCGGCCTGCTCGCCAGGGCGCCCGGCGTGGTGGTGAGCGACGTGCCGAACCCGCTGGAAGCGACTGGCGCCGATCCGGTCTTCGTCGGCCGCGTCCGCCCGGACCGCACGGTGGAGCATGGCCTCGCGCTGTTCGTCGTCGGCGACAATCTGCGCAAGGGCGCGGCGCTGAACGCCATCCAGATCGGTGAGGTGCTCTGCGGGCGGTAACCTGTTCCTCCCCATCGCAGATGGGGAGGGGGACCACGAAGTGGTGGAGGGGAATGGCGCTCCCTATCGCCTGTCGGCGACTCCCCTCCACCGCCTTCGGCGGTCCCCCTCCCCAAGCGCGCTTGGGGAGGAATAGGCAGTGCGCAATTTTCTTGCTTTCTTGTGCAATGCACCCTATCTGCCTCCTCAGCGTCCGGCCCTGGCTTCTCAAAGTCAGCGCAATCCCGAGCCGCGTGAGGCCCCGCGTAATCGCATACGGGCCGCCGGGACTGACGGACGCATAACCGCTTAAGCAGCCTTCTTCACGCAGGGTCGCCATAACGAACCCTGCCGCGCCCGCGCCATAGATGCGCGCGCGCCGCAAAATCATATTGAGACGATTTTCATGTCATTCTTCGAACAGCTCGGTCTGGCCGAGCCTATCCTTCGCGCACTCAGCACGAAGGGCTATTCCGACCCCACGCCGATCCAGAGCCAGGCCATTCCCGCGCTCATGGAGGGTCGCGACCTGCTCGGCATCGCGCAGACCGGCACCGGCAAGACGGCGGCCTTCTCGCTGCCCTCGCTGCATCGCCTGTCCCTCAATCCCCAGCCGCGCAAGCCGGCCTCCTGCCGCATGCTGGTGCTCTCGCCGACCCGCGAGCTCGCCGCGCAGATCGCCGAGAATATGCGTGGCTATGCCAAATATCTCGCGCTCAACGTGCAGTGCATCTTCGGCGGCGTGCCCGTCGGCAAGCAGGCGCGTGCGCTGGTGCCCGGCGCCGACATTCTCGTCGCGACGCCCGGCCGCTTGCTCGACCTGATCGAGCAGCGCGCGCTGACGCTGCGCAATGTCGAGATCTTCGTGCTCGACGAGGCCGACCAGATGATGGACCTCGGCTTCATCAAGCCGCTCACCCAGATCGCCAAGATGCTGCCGGCCGAGCGCCAGAGCCTGTTCTTCTCGGCGACCATGCCGCAGTCGATCGCCGAGCTGGGCAAGCGCTTCATCAACGATCCGGTCAAGGTCTCGGTCGCCCCGCAGTCGACGACGGCCGAGCGCGTCGAGCAATATGCGACCTACGTCAATCAGGCGGAGAAGCAGGCCCTGCTGACCCTGCGCCTGCGCGAGACGATGACCAGCGAAGCGCTTGACCGCGCGCTGGTCTTCACCCGTACCAAGCATGGCGCAGACCGCGTGACCAAGCATCTCGTCGCCGCCGGCATCGGCGCGGCTGCCATTCACGGCAACAAGAGCCAGGGCCAGCGGACCGCGGCGCTGCAGGGCTTCCGCACCGGCGCGATCCGCGTGCTGGTCGCCACCGACATTGCCGCACGCGGCATCGACGTGACGGGCGTGTCCCACGTCTTCAACTTCGAGCTGCCGAACGTCGCCGAGCAATATGTCCACCGCATCGGCCGCACGGCCCGCGCGGGGGCGGACGGCATCGCGATGAGCTTCGTTGCGCCGGACGAGAAGCCCTATCTGCGCGACATCGAGAAGCTGACCCGCATCAAGCTGACCGAGATGCCGCTGCCGGAAGATTTCGTCGTGGAGGCGCGGCGCCTGCCGCTGCCCTCCAAGAAGGCGGTGGACGAGGCCGTACATGGCGATGCCGGCCGTGGCCGTCAGGGTCGCGGTGGCGGTCGCCCCGGCACCGGGCGCGATGGTCAGCAGCGTGGCGGCGAACGCGGCGGCGAACGGCGTACGCACGGCGGCCCCGGCCGGAATCGTGACGAGGCCCCACGCCACAGCGAGCCCCGTCGCGACGAGCGCGGCCGCAACGATCATGCTCCGCGTGTCGCCACTGCGCAGGTCCGCGACGAGGCGCCGCGCCACAATGGCGAGCGTCGCCCCGTTGCAATCGAGATCAGCGGTCAACGCCCTGCCTGGGTCAATCGCGCGCAGGAGGGTCGCCAGGGCCATGACGGGCGCGTTGCCCGCGACGAGCGCGGCGGCCATCATGGCCAGCGCAATGCCGGTGGGCGGCACGGCGAATCGCGCAATGGCGACGGCCGTCATCAGGGTCAGGGCCGTCCCGGCTTCGATCCGCTGAAGGTCTATTCCGATGCAGCCACCTCGTCGGGCGGCGAGCCGATGCCCAAGCGCATGCGCGACGGCGTCCAGCCGCAGGGCAATCCGCGCGGTGACGGTGCGCCGCGTGGAGGCAAGCCGCAGGGCCAGCGCCGTTTCGGCGGTGGCGGGCGTCCGCAAGGCGGCAACGGCGGTGGTCGCCGCAGTGGTGCCGGCCGCGCGGGCTAAGCCAGCACCGTCAAAACCCTCTCCGTTCGTTTCGAGCTGAGGTTCGAGCTTGTCGAGAACCGGAGTCGAGAAAGGCAGCTCGGCGTTGCGTTCTCGACAGCCGTCTCGACAAGCTCGACGGCCGCTCGAACCGAACGGACAGAGACAAAGGGCGGGCGCGCAGGCACCCGCCCTTTTTCAATGCAGATGCTTCAGCTTGTCCGGATTGCGCATGATATAGATCGCCGCGACCTTGCCGTCCTCGATCTCCAGCGCCGTGGTCTGGATCTCGCCGTCCGCCTCCATCGTGACGAAGCCGGGCAGGCCATTGACGAAGCCCGCCCGCACCAGCGTCGAGCCGTGCTTGCGGAACAGCACGCTCAGCACCTTGCTGAGGTGCATCACCCGCCGGAAGCCGGCAACCACCTCCAGCGCCGCGTTGCGCTTGCCGCCGCCGTCGCTGTGCATGCTCACGTCCGCCGCGAGCATCGCGCCGAGCGCGGTCATGTCGCCGGTGCGGGATGCCGCGAAGAAGGCATTGGCGATCTCCAGCCCCTTCTGTCGTTCGACCTGAAAACGCGGCCGCGCCGCCCGGACATGATCGCGCGCGCGGGCGGCGAGCTGGCGGGTCGCGGCCGGATCGCGCCCGATCGTGCCCGCCACTTCCTCGAAGCCGACGCCGAACACGTCGTGCAGCAGGAAGGCGGCGCGCTCCAGCGGGGAGAGCCGCTCCAGCGCCAGCATCAGCGGCAGGGTGACGTCCTCCGCTTCCTCCTCCTCCACGATCGGATCGGGCAGCCACGGGCCGACATAGGTCTCACGCTGGTGGCGAGCCGACTTGAGCTGATCGAGGCAGAGGCGCGTCACCGTCCGCCGCAAAAAGGCCTCCGGCTCGCGCACCTCTGCGCGATCGACGCCCAGCCAGCGGATGAACGCCTCCTGCACCACATCCTCGGCATCGGCGACCGAGCCAAGCATGCGATAGGCGACGCGGATCAGCCGGGGACGCAGTGGATCGAAGCTCACCGCCGCGTCGTCCGGCGCGCCCGGCTGCGTCCCCGTCCGCATCAGGCCGCGGCCTTGGCAGGCGTCTCGTACCAGAGGCCGAAGCCGACCGCGATCCGGTTCCAGCCATTGATGATGTTGATCATCAGAGTGAGGTTCACCTGCTCCTCCGCCGTGAAATGCGCGGCCAGCGCGGCATGGGCCGCTTCCTGGCTGTGGCCCTGCGCAATGGTCGTCAGCGCCTCCGTCCAGGCGAGGGCAGCGCGCTCGCGGTCGGTATAGCATGGCGCCTCGCGCCAGGCCGAGAGGAGATAGATGCGCTGCTCGGTCTCGCCATGGGCGCGGGCGTCGACGCTGTGCATGTTGATGCAGTTGGCGCACTGGTTGATCTGCGAGGAGCGGATCTTGACCAGCTCGACGAGGTCGGGCTCCAGCCCCTTCTCGACGGCCATGGAGACGGCGGTCCACTGCTTCATGAGCGAGGGCGAGGCGGCATAGGGGTCAAGCTTGGCGGTCATGTCTTTGTCCTTTGCTAGGTTGCACGGACATGACGAGCGGAGATCGGCCGGTGTGACATGGGCTCGAATCATTTTCATTCCCCGTTCGGTTCGAGCGACCATCGAGCGAAGTCGAGATGGTTGTCGAGAACTGCGACCAAGGGCAGATTTCTCGACTCCGGTTCTCGACTTCGCTCGAACCTCAGCTCGAAACGAACGGAATTGGAGGGGACTGCCTAATCGCTCGCCGCCAACCTTACCCCGAAGCCGATCATCAGCACGCCGCTCACCCGCTCGATCCATTTGCGGCCGCGCCGGTAGCTGCGCGCCAGCGGGCCGGTGGCGAGGATCATGACGACCGTGCCGTACCAGCTCAGCACCAGGATCAAGACCAGCACGAGAGCGGCCCAGAGCGTCGCGGTCTTGTCCGGCGCGGGCGCGGCGGCGGAGAAGGCCGAGCTGTAGAAGGCGATCGCCTTGGCATTGGAGAGATTGGTGGCGAGGCCGGCGCGATAGGCGTCGATCAGGCCGCGCCGCGCCGACTGCCCGGCCGGCGCCTCGCGCGGCGGCTTGCTCGCCGCCAGCCACAGCTTGATGCCGGCCCAGACCAGATAGGAGGCGCCGGCGATGCGCAGCACGAGATGCGTCCAGGGAAAGAGCTTGAAGATGATGGTGAGGCCGAACAGGCTGGCCGCCGCCCACATCATACTGACCGTCGCCACGCCGGCCACCGTGGCGAACGCCTCGGTGCGGCCGCGCAGCATGGCGCGCTGCGCGACCACCAGGAAGTTCGGCCCCGGGCTGATCACGCCCAATGCGAAGATGACGGCGATGTGGAAAAGCGGGGTCCAGTCGATCATGTCCGGCCGATAGCATCGCGATCGTGCACCGGGAAGCGATCGGTTCTGGACAGGCCCCCTCCCCCCTCGCTATCGCCGCGAGCCGATCAACCCCATCCCCAACTTTCTGGAGTGCCAATTCCCATGAGCGACAATATCTCCGCCGACCAGCTCCGCCTTCTCATCGAGCGCATTGAGCGCCTGGAGGAAGAGAAGAAGGGCATCGCGGACGACATCAAGGACGTTTATGGTGAGGCCAAGGCAACCGGCTTCGACGTGAAGACGATGCGTTCGATCGTCCGCCTGCGGAAGATGGAAAAGCATCATCGCGAGGAAGCCGAGATGCTGCTCGAAACTTACAAGGCCGCGCTCGGACTCGACTGACGCGCGGCCGTCAGGGAGATACGGTCATGCATCTCATCGGTTCGCTTGCCTCGCCCTTCGTCCAGCGCTGCCTCATCGTGGCCCATGCCAAGGGTCATGAGATCGACGTTGCGCCGCCACCCGGCGGCTCGATGCAGAGCGCCGAATTCCAGGCGATCAGCCCGATGGGACGGATCCCGATCCTCGCGCTCGACGATGGCAGCCATATGTGCGAATCGGGCGCCATCGTCGCCTATCTGGACGAGGCGCTGAGCGGACCTTCGCTACTGCCGGCGTCGCCCGCCCAGCGTGGCCGGGCGCGCGAGATCGAGGCGATCGCCGTGGTCGAGTTCGCCACCGGCATGCGCCCGTTCCTGGTCCATCGCGTCTTTCGCATGTCGGAGAACGAGCCGGTCGTCACAGCGGCGCTTGCCCAGGCGGAAAAAGGCTGCGTGGCGCTCGCCCGGCTGATGGGCGATGATCCCTATGCCGTCGGCGACAGGCTCAGCATCGCCGACGCGGTGATGGTGCCGTTCGTGACCCTGGCCAGCATCATCTCCATCGTGCCGGAGATCGCTGATCTGCTGACGCGACACAGCTTCCTCACCGCCTATCTCGACCGCGCCCAGGCCGACCCGGTGCTGGCACGCGCCACGAGCGAAATGCGGCAGAGCTTCGCCGCGATCATGGCGCGCAATGCCCAGCCGGCAACGAGCTGAGCCATGGCTGACAATCCCTGGGGCAATGCGCCCACCGAGATGCCCGCCGAGATGATCGTGACGACCACCAACGGCGTCGACGGCCGCCCGGTACAGCGTTATTACGGTATCGTCACCGGCGAGGTGATCGTCGGCGCGAACCTGTTCCGCGACATTTTCGCCAGCATTCGCGACATCGTCGGAGGACGCGCCGGTTCCTATGAGGAAGTGCTCGGCCGCGCCCGCGAGGAGGCCCTCGCCGAGATGCGAACCCGTGCCGCGTCGCTCGGCGCCAATGCCGTCATCGGCGTCGATCTCGATTATGAAGTGCTCGGCTCCAAAGGCTCGATGCTGATGGTCTCGGCGACGGGCACCGCCGTTTACGTCTGACAGGAGAGAGATTGCATGACCGGACGGATCGCCGTCATCACCGGCGCGGGGAGCGGCATCGGTCGCGCCGTCGCCATCACGCTGGCCGGCAAGGGTTACAGGCTGGTGCTGGCGGGACGCCGCGCCGATGCGCTCGACGAGACGGCGGCGCTCTGCGCCGGCGCGGCCGAGGCGCCGCTCTGCGTGCCGACCAATGTCGCCGACGCGGGCTCGGTCAAGGCATTGTTCGATGCGGCGGTGGCGAGCCACGGCCGGGTCGACCTGCTCTTCAACAATGCCGGGCTCAATGGCGGGCGCTTCCACATCGAGGACATGGACATCGCCGCCTTCCGCGAGGTGGTCGACGTCAATCTGACCGGCGCCTTCCTCTGCATGCAGGCCGCCTTCCGCGTCATGAAGGACCAGAGCCCGCAGGGCGGCCGGATCATCAACAACGGCTCCATCTCGGCCTATAGCCCGCGTCCGGACACGGTCGCCTATTGCGCCAGCAAGCATGGCGTCTCGGGCCTCACCAAGGCCGGATCGCTGGAAGGGCGGCGCTACGACATCGCGGTTGGCCAGATCGACATCGGCAATGCGCAAAGCGGCTTTTCCGACAGCTTCGCCCGGGGCGTGCCGCAGGCGGACGGCAGGATGGTGCCCGAGCCGGTGATGAGCGCCAGCCTGGTCGGCGATGCCATCGCCTATATGGACAGCCTGCCGATCGACGCGAACGTCTTCGAACTGACGGTGATGCCGAGCAAGATGCCGTTTGTCGGGCGGGGATGACGGCGCAACCCTCCCCGTTCGCTTCGAGCGGCCGTCGAGCTTGTCGAGACGGCTGTCGAGAACGTCTTCTCGACTCCGGTTCTCAACTTCAGCCAAAGGCTGAAGTTTATCCTGAGCGCCCGCCCTGCGGGCAGTCGAAGGGCTCGAACCTCAGCTCGAAGCGAACGGGGAAAGGTTTCGAGGCCGGGCCATGCTGATCTGCCCCGCCCTCCCCACCGATGCCGCGCGCTGCGCGGACATCTACCGCCCCTTCGTCACCGACAATTGGGTGAGCTTCGAGACCGAGCCGCCAGATGCCGCGGAGATGGCCGCGCGCATCGCCACCTATGGCGCCAGCCACGCCTGGCTGGTCGCGCAGGATGAGGCCGGGACGGTGCTCGGCTATGCCTATGGCAGCCCGCACCGCACCCGCGCCGCCTACCAGACCTCGGCCGACATCGGCATCTATGTCGATCCCCAAGCGGCCCGCCAGGGCATCGGCCGCGCGCTCTATGCCGCGCTTTTTCCGCTGCTGAAGGCCAAGGGCGTCCATGCCGTCTTCGCCGGCATCGCCCTCCCCAACCCCGCCAGCATCGCCCTGCACGAAGCGATGGGTTTCACGCCGGTCGGCATCTATCGCGAGGTCGGCTGGAAGATGGACGGCTGGCGCGACGTCGGCTGGTGGCAGCGGGTGTTATAGTCGCGACAGTCAGGATCGCTCG
Organism: Sphingobium nicotianae; assembly: GCF_018603885.1. Classification (GTDB taxonomy): domain Bacteria; phylum Pseudomonadota; class Alphaproteobacteria; order Sphingomonadales; family Sphingomonadaceae; genus Sphingobium; species Sphingobium nicotianae. The sequence goes on along the minus strand of NZ_JAHGAW010000008.1, from coordinate 172,218 downwards.
CACAAACGCTTGTCGAAGTCGGCGGCGATGTCGGCGAGGCTCACGCCTCGAAGATGCGTCAGCAGTAGCACGCGGGCATCGTCCAGGGCGGTGGCCATGGATGCGTTGACGGCCTGTTCGACGAGACAATCCGGCGCCACTGTTGCCGGGCCAAGGGAAAAAAGGCGCGGTTCGCCGAGCGCCTCGTAGATATCCAGCATGCTGATCTGATCGAGCGGGCGGCTGAGGGTCCAGCCTCCGCCATGCCCCTTCACCGATTGGACGTGCCCCGCCTCGCGCAATCCAGCCATGTCGCGACGGACGACGACCGCGTGCGTGCCGAGCATCCGGGCGGCTTCCTCCGAAGTGATCGGTCCGTCCGCGCGCGCCAGATGAATGAGCAGATGCAGCGTTCTGGAGAGACGGGCGTCCAATTGCATGAGACTCTCTATCACGCAACATTTGAGGTTGCAAAACACTCCCAGCGGCGAATATGAAACTCTATAAGTTGCATGAGAGATTCCCATGACCGATACACCAGCACCCATCGACTTCCTTGCCGCCTTCTCCGATCCTGCCGCGGTCGCCCGCTATGCCGAAGGGCCGCGCCGCTTCGTTCCCGGCTTTGCCGACCTCCATCGCATGACCGCGATCCTGCTCGCCGAGCGGGCGCCGGCCGATGCCCATATTCTCGTCCTCGGCGCCGGGGGCGGACTGGAGCTCAAGGCGCTGGCCGATACGCACCCCGGCTGGACATTTGTGGGCGTCGACCCGGCGGAGCAGATGCTGGTCGCCGCGCGGGATCTGATGGGCGACGCAGCCCGGCGCGTCGAATGGGTCAAGGGCTATATCGAGGATGCGCCGCTGGGGCCCTTCGACGGCGCGACCTGCCTGCTGACGCTCCACTTCCTCGGCGCCGAGGAGCGACGACGCACGGTCGCGGAACTGCACCGCCGGCTGAAGCCCCGGGCGCCCTTCGTGGCCGCCCATTCGAGCTTCCCTCAAACCCAGCCAGCCCGCGCCCAATGGCTCGATCGCTACGCCGCATTCGCCATCGCCTCGGGTGTCGCTCCCGATCAGGCCCTTGGTGCCAGAAACGCCGTTGCGGCCAATCTCGATCTCTTCGACCCCGAGAAGGACGCAGCGATCCTTGAACAAGCCGGCTTTCGCGATGTCGCAATGTTCTATGCGGCCTTCACCTGGCGCGGCTGGGTGGGATATGCCTAGGTCGGATCACTGGAGTTCAATCAACCGGATAAGGCCCCTCGGCGAAGATCTCGTCATGATAGCCCTTGCTGCCGACGGCGCGGGCGAGGTCGCTGCGGAAGTCGCAGCCCTGCGCCAGGCAATCGAGCATATGAGCGAAGTCATGGACCGGGGACCAACCGAGCATATCGCGGGCGCGGGCATTCACATAGACGCGATCGAGCGCAGGCGGGAAGGACCAGCCGGCCCGCTCGAACAACGATTCCGCCTGCGGATAATGTCGCTCGATAACGGCGCGGGCATCGCGGTTCAGCAGCGGCAGGTCCGCCTGCGTGAAAGGCGAGGTTGCCGAAACGATGAAGCGGCCGAAACCCAGCGCCGGCGCCTTGGCGAGGGCGAGGCGATGCGCGCTGACGATGTCGGCGATGTCGACGCGGCGGTGGAGCAGTTCGAGCGCCTGGAGATTGTCGCGCGAGAAGGCGCTGCGCCGCCCGGCATTGTCATCCTCCTCCGGGAAGAAGCGCGAGGTGCGCAGGACGATGACCGGCAGCTTACCCCGGCGCCCGACCATCTCGCACAGATGCTCGGCGGCGAGCTTGGTCGATCCATAGATGTTGCGCGGGATCGGCATCACGTCTTCCGTCACCCAGGCGGCCGGCTCGCCGAACGCGGGCGTCATCGCGCTGCCGAAGGTGCTGGTCGTGCTGGTCTGGACGAAGGCGCGGACGCCGGCCGCGATCGCCGCTTCCAGCAGCGCCAGCGTGCCGGAGATGTTGGTGTCCACGAACATCTGGTGGCTGTGCGTAACGACATGCGGCTTGTGCAGCGTCGCGCTGTTGATCACGTCGCCGACGCCGATCATCGCCTCGGCCAACGCCGCGCGATCGGTGATCGAGGCGACGATGTCCGTATAAGGCGACGGCTTGATGTCCATACCCCGCGCCGGCACGCCCTCCGCGCGGAAGCTGCGCATCAGCGCTTCGCCGAGATGTCCGGCGCTGCCGGTGACCAGAATCATGGGTTGCTCCGAAAGCCAGCGAATCACGAACCCAGATAAACCGTTCGCTCTTCGGCAAGCTCAGGGCGAACGGAATTCTTGAGGGAGATCCCGGACTATTCCGCCGCTTTCGCCACGCCCACCAGTGCCGGCCGCAGCAGCCGGTCCTTGATCATGTAGCCGGCCTGCATCTCGTGGACGATCGTGCCCGGCGCCGTGTCGGCGACCGGCATCTCGACCATCGCCTGATGCTTGTTGGGATCGAGTGCCTCGCCGACGGAGACGAATTTCTCCACCCCGTTCTTGCGCAGCACGCTCTCCAGCTCCTTGCCGGTCGCTTCGAGGCCGATGATCAGGCTCTTCATCTTGTCGTCCTCGCGTAGTTCGGCGGGGATCGCATCCAGCGCGCGCGACAGATTGTCGGCGACCGACAGCACGTCCCTCGCGAAGTTGGTCGCCGCGTAAGCGCGCGCGTCGCCCAGCTCCTTCTCCATGCGGCGACGCACATTCTGCGTGTCAGCCATGGCATAGAGCGTTTCCTGCTTGGCGGCCGCCAGCTCTTGCTCGAGCGCGACGATGCGCTGCGCCAGCGTCTCGCCGTCGGCCGGAGCCGATTCCGCACCCTCCGCGATGTCGGCGGCCAGGGTCTCGTTCTCGTTCTTCGTCTCGTCAGTCATGATTACCTGTCATTGCATCAATTTGGTGAGCGTCTGCGCCGTGAAATCCACCATGGGGACGACGCGGGCATAGTTCAACCTCGTCGGGCCGATCACGCCAACCACGCCGACCACATGGCCGCCGGGCCCCCGGTAAGGCGCGGCTATGACCGAAGAGCCGCTCAGGGAAAAGAGCTTGTTCTCAGATCCGATGAAGATCTTGGTCGCCGCGCCCGCCCGCGCGCTGTCGAGCAGGCGGGCAATCTCGCTCTTGCCTTCCAGTTCCTCGAGCAACTGGCGCACGCGCTCCAGGTCGGCGGCGGCATGATCGTCGATGAGATTGGCCTGTCCGCGCACGATCAGCACCGGCCGGTCCGCCGGGTCTCGGCTCCAGGCCGCAAGACCGCGCGCGACGAGATCGCGCGAGGCCTCGTCCAGTTCATGCTCTCCCTCGGAGATCTGCCGCGCCAGCCATTGCTGCGCCTCGCTCAGCGTACGCCCCGTCGCGTGGGCGGACAGGAAATTGGCCGCCTCGATCAGCATCGAGGGCGTCGTGCCCGGCGGCAGATCGACGACGCGGTTCTCGACGCTGCCGTCGGCACCGACCAGCACGGCGAGCGCCTGCGAGGAGGAGAGCCAGGCAAAGCCGAACTGCCTGAGCACCGCCTCGCGGCGCGGGACCATAACCAGCCCGGCGCAGGCCGAGAGGCCCGAGAGCAAGGCCGAGGCGGCATTGAGCGCATCCTCGATCGGCCCCTCGCCGGTCAGTTGACGCTCGATCGCGCGCTTGTCCTCATCATGCGGCTCGGCCGCCTGCATCATCGCGTCGACGAAGAGGCGCAGCCCGCTGTCGGTCGGCATGCGGCCGGCCGAGGTGTGCGGCGCGGCGAGCAGCCCCGCTTCCTCCAGATCCTGCATCACGTTGCGGATCGAGGCCGGCGAGAGCGAGAGGCCGGGCAGCCGGCTGATCGTGCGCGAGCCGACCGGCGCGCCGTCGCCCAGATAGGATTCAACGACGAGACGGAAAATCTCGCGCGCGCGATCGCTGAGTAGATCTATGGCCGGGCCCTTCATTCCGCTAAGCTAGGTGCTCGCTGGACTTTCCTCAACCGCCAAGTAAAGCTTGCGCCGTGAGCGGCCGCGTGGGGGCATGATGACGAACGGGATCGGCACGGGGACGCAGCGCAGGATCAACCCGGCTCTCGTCCTGCTGTTCTGGCTCGCCAATCTCGCCTTTCTCCTACGCTTTGCCGATCGCGACGGCTATGAGGGCGACGATCTCAACAGCATCCTGCCCATGGCGCATCTCGACGCGGCCAAGCAGGGCCTGCTGCTCATCTATCGCTATGGCTGGCAGCCACTGTCCTACGAAACCGCAGCCGCGCTCTGGCGGACGTTCGGCACGCCGGACGCGGTATTCCTGAGCGCCCCATGCGCATCCAGGCGATGAGCACGGCCGAGATCCGCGACAAGGCGCACATGCCCGGCTGGGATCTGCGCATGAAGATCAGCGTCCTGTCGATCGCGCTGAGCCCGGCCGGCTGGCTGCTGCTCGCCGGCGGCGGCCTGGTCTTTATCGATGGGCTGCGCCGCCGCGACTGGCGCGCCTTTGCCTGGGTGATAGCCGCCCTGCCCGCCATCTATCCGGTGCTGAACATTCTCAGCCCCAAATATCTGCTGCCTGCCGTGCCCTTCCTCCTGCTCCTGTTCGTGCGCGCGCAGGAGCTCGCAATGGCGTGGTTCGCCGCGCGGTGGCAAGCGCTGTCGCGGGCCGGGCTGATCGCGGTCACGATCCTCCCCTGGCTGGCCTCGCTGTCGCTGGTCGGCCATGCGCCTTTCCTGTTGCCCGGCCTGTCACCGGTCCGCCCGGTCGGCACCCATGACGGCGCGCGCGGCTATGGCGGCTATGTCTGGCAGATGATCAGGACGGACGCCGCCCCGCTGGAAGCCGGCAATCGTCCGGGCGCGCAGGCGCTCGCCCGCGATCTGGCTTCCGGCGCGACGCCGCGCCTGCTGCTCCTCGGCGGCGAGAATCTCTTCGAGCCCGGCGGCATGGGCTGGCGCCATCTTCAGCTCATCCTCGAGCGGCAAGGCATTCACGGCGTCCTCGTCGCCCCGCATGTCCTGAACTTCGATCTCGGGAGAGGTCGCCGCCTCATTCTCGCACGCGACATGCCTGCGATGGCGACCAGCGGCTATCGGATCATCGACCTGCGCCGGCCCACGGACGAGCGCTGACCCGCTTCAGGCGCTGTTCGCGACAAAATAGACGCCCGCGCAAATCAGGACCAGCCCCACGACCCGCGCCAGCGTCACCGTCTCGCCGAGGAACAGGATCGCGACGCCCATCGCCACGACATAGCCGAGCGAGGCCATGGGATAAGCGATCGACACGGGGACGCGGGACAGCACCCCCAGCCACAGCAGGATGCTGCCGCCGAAACAGATGAACCCGGCCCAGAGCCAGGCATTGCCGAGGAGATGCAGACCGAGCGCGAACGGCTCGCTGAGCGGCGGCAAGGGCGCGGCGACCAGCATCGCCTTGCGCAGGATGATCTGCGCGAAGGCATTGAGCGTCACGCTCGCGACAATGAGAGCGAACAGGGCGAGCGTCATACGTCGGCGATCAGCTTGAGGGGCAGGTGAATGTAGGCGGCGGCGACCAGCACCAAAGCGGAGATGCCGACGAGCTTCAGCGTGATTTTGTCCTTGACGCAGAAGACGATGGGATCGTCGTCCATATGGCCGCGCCGGGCGAGGATGAGGATGCGGCTGAGCAGGTAGATCAGGATCGGGCAGAGCAGCCACAGGATTTCCGGGCTGGCATAGCGCGTCGCGACATAAGGCTGGGTCGTGTAGATGCAGAGCACCAGCGAGGCGCAGAAGGTGCTGGCGCTGCCCATGCCGGCCAGCACCTCGATATCCGCGCCATAATAGCCGCGCCCGGCGATCTTGTTGTCGAGGCTGACCTGCGTGCCGGTGAGCTCGGCACAGCGCTTGGCGATGGCGAGGGTGATGAAGCAGAACATCGCGAACGCCAGCAGCCAGCTCGAAATGGGAATGGCCGCGGCGATGGTCCCCGCGACGATGCGCAGCGTGTAGAGCCCGGCCAGCGTGATCACGTCGACCAGCGCCGCGCGCTTCAGGCGGAAGGAATAAGCGAGCGTCGTCGCGACATAGACGCCCAGCGAGACGACGAACGGTGCGCCGAGAACGACCGCAATGCCGATCGCGATGCCCGACAGGAGCGCGATCGCCACGATCCCGTCGGCAATGCCCACCGCGCCGCTCGCAAAGGGCCGCCGGCTCTTGCGCGGATGGGCGCGATCCGTGTCGAGATCGAGCATGTCGTTGATCATGTAGGTCGCCGAGGCCATCAGCGAGAAGCTGACGAAGGCCAGCACCACCCGGCCGAGTGCCGCGAAATCGAAGAGCTGGTGGGCCGCCGTGATCGAGACGAACAGCAGCAGGTTCTTGGACCATTGATGCGGCCGCGCCGCCTTGACGAGGCCGCGCAGCCTGGAGCGCTCGCCCACGTCGAAATGCTGGCCTACCGTCGCACCCTTCACCCGCGCCGAATGGATGCGCCCGCGCCGACCCGCGAAGTGGGCCGTGCGCGCCGTCAGCCAGATCGGGAAGTCGGCGGCATGATCGCCAATATAGTCATAGCCGCCCTCGCCATGGCGCTCGACCAGCAGGCTGGCCTTGCGCCTGCCCTTGTAATTCTCCGTGCCGCTGCCGGTCGCGCCGTCGAACAGGCCGAGATGGGCCGCGACCATGTCCGCCCAAGCCTGCGGCGAGGCGGTGACCAGATGAATCTCCCGCCCACGCGCGCGCTCGTCCCGCAGAAATTCGACGAGGTCGGCGCGGTATGGCAGCAGGTCGCCGCGCAACACGACGCGCTCGGCAAGGCGCTGCTTGAGATAGGCCTTGCCGTGCAGCAGCCAGATCAGCAGGTGGAAGAGCGCGAAGGGCGACTGCTTGATGTAGCGCACCGCCGCCTCGTGCAGCAGATCGGTGCGGGCGAGCGTGCCGTCAAGATCCACGCACAGCGGCACCTCGCCGGCCACCGTGCTCGCCTGGGGACGGATTGCCGGCGCGCCCTGCTCCGTATCGCCGGTCATGCTGCCTTGCTGCATTCAGGGGCCCTCAAATGCTCGCCAATCGCCGGCGTCGGAATCTCTGCCAGTGGGGCCGCTCTATGGCAAGTGCGAGTTAATCTGGCGTTTCCCGCGTCTTGAACGGCTCGTCGCATGGCGCAAGGCCATCCTCCTTGCGCCCTCGGTGCCGAGTGACCTAAAGGCCGCCCGACATCTTCTTCCCTCTTCCCCCGAAAGGCCGACTCATGCGCCCCTCTGGCCGTGCCCCCGACGAAATGCGTCTTATCACGATGGAGCCGGGCTTCACCGTCCATGCCGAGGGAAGCTGCCTCGTCTCCTTCGGCGACACCCGCGTGCTCTGCACCGCCAGCGTCGAGGAGCGCATCCCCCCCTTCCTGCGCGGCAAGGGCGAAGGCTGGGTGACGGCGGAATATGGCATGCTGCCCCGCGCCACCCACACGCGCGGCAGCCGCGAGGCAGCGAAGGGCAAGCAATCCGGCCGCACGCAGGAGATCCAGCGCCTGATCGGCCGCTCGCTGCGCTCGGTCGTCGACATGAAGCTGCTCGGCGAACGCCAGATCACACTCGATTGCGACGTCATCCAGGCGGACGGCGGCACCCGCACGGCCAGCATCTCCGGCGCCTGGGTTGCGCTGCGCATCGCGGTCGACAAGCTGATCGCCGCCGGCACGCTCACCACCGATCCGATCAAGGCCAAGGTCGCCGCCGTCTCCTGCGGCATCTATGAAGGCACGCCGGTGCTCGACCTCGACTATATCGAGGACAGCAATGCCCATGCCGACGCCAATTTCGTCCTGCTCTCCGACGGCAACATCGCCGAGGCGCAGGCGACCGCGGAAGGCGCCACCTATGACGAGGAAGCGCTGCTGCGCCTGCTCCGCCTCGCCCGCATCGGCTGCACGAACATCTTCGCGGCGCAGGACAAGGCCACGGGGCGGTAAGCTTTTCAATTCTCCGTTCGTGTCGAGCGGTTAGGGAGTGACCCAATCATGACCCGCAAGCTCACCCCCGGCCGCCTCGTCATCGCCAGCCACAATGCCGGCAAGGTGCGCGAGATCACGGCGCTGCTCGGTCCCTATGGCATGGCGCCGGTCTCCGCCGGCGACCTCGGCCTGCCCGAGCCGGACGAGACCGGCACCACCTTCGCGCAGAATGCCACGCTCAAGGCGCTGGCCTCGGCCACCGCCTCCGGCCTCCCTGCCCTCGCCGATGACAGCGGCCTCGACGTCGCCGCGCTCGGCGGACGCCCCGGCGTCTACACCGCCGACTGGGCGGAGCGGCAATGGTTCGAAGGCGAGAAGGGCCGCGACTGGTACATGGCGATGGGCAAGGTCGAGGGTCTGCTCGCGGAACAGGGCAGCGATGTCGACCGCAGCGCCGCCTTCGTCTGCACGCTCTGCCTGGCCTGGCCCGACGGCGGGACGGCGCTGTTCGAAGGCCGTGTCGGCGGCACCCTGGTCTGGCCGCCGCGCGGGTCGCGCGGTTTCGGCTATGATCCGGTCTTCCTGCCCCAAGGCCACAGCGAAACCTTCGGCGAGATGGAGCCAGCCGCCAAGCAGGCGATCAGTCACCGCGCCCGCGCCTTCGCGAAGCTGGTGGCGGACGCGTTCGGGTAAGCACCCGCCGCTTCAGGAGTGAGGCGCGATAGCGGCGATGCGTATGCTCGCGATGCAATCATCGCGGAACGTCCAGCAGCGGTCATCGGCCGGTCATCGCTCGGCGCCGCGTTAACCAGATTATGGTGATTGCGGGCGCTAATGGCTTGCGTCATTTTCAAAAAGGGGGGCCGGTCGCGAATGGCCGCAGACCTGTTCGAGGAACATCGCCAGCTCGTTGCAGCGGCGGAAGCATTGCTGATGATCGCCCGCCGGGAGCCGCCCGCACGTGCCGATCAGATCACGCAGCTTCGCATGCATCTTTCCAACCTCGCCAAGACGCATCTTCGCTCGGAGGACGAGCTGATCATTGCGCCGCTCATCACCAGCGGACGCGCGGGCGAGTTGCCGGAAGCGCAAAGGATCATGGAGGAAATCCGCAACGGCCAACGGATCTACTCCGACCATGTCCGCCGCTGGACATTGCCGGCGGTCGAGGCGGATCGCGCCGGCTATGCCACAGCGCTGGTCGACATGATCGACTATCTGCGCAAGATGATCGAGCGGGAGGAGGCCTATCTCTACTGGCCTGCGCTCAGGCTGCTCAGCGCAGACCGATGCACTGGCTGACATTTCGTCCCGTTTCGCTATAGCGGGGCGATGACCGCCCCGGCGCCGCTCGCCCTCTATATCCACTGGCCGTTCTGCGTCGCCAAGTGCCCCTATTGCGACTTCAACAGTCACGTGCGCGACAGCGTCGACCAGGCCGCGTGGCGGGCGGCGCTGCTCGCCGATCTCGCGCATGAAGCCGCCATGCTGCCCGGCCGCGCGCTCGGTTCGATCTTCTTCGGCGGCGGCACCCCGTCGCTGATGCCGCCCCAGACGATCGCCGCCCTGATCGCCGCGGCGGCAGGACACTGGTCGTTCGCGCCCGACATCGAGATCAGCATGGAGGCCAATCCCAACAGTGCCGAGGCGGCGCGCTTCGCGCAGGTCGCCGATGCCGGGGTCAACCGCCTGTCGCTCGGCCTGCAGGCGCTCGACGAGGCCGCGCTTCGCTTCCTCGGCCGGGCACACGATGTGACGGAGGGACTGGCCGCGCTCGATGCCGCGCAGCGCAGCGTCGAGCGGGTCAGCATCGACCTCATCTATGCCCGCCCCGGCCAGAGCCTTGCGGAATGGGAATCCGAGCTTCGCCGCGCCCTAGCCTTCGGCACCGATCATCTCTCGCTCTATCAGCTCACCATCGAGCCGGGCACGCGCTTCGAGACGGATGTGCGCAAGGGCGATTTCATCCCCGCCGATCCCGATCATGCCGCCGAGCTGTTCGAGATGACGCAGGCGATGACCGCCGCCGCGAACCGCCCGGCCTATGAAGTCTCGAACCATGCCGCGCCCGGTCAGGAGAGCCGGCACAATCTCGCTTATTGGCGCTATGGCGATTATGCCGGCATCGGCCCCGGCGCCCATGGCCGGCGCGGCGGCCTCGCCACGGTGCGCCACAGGAAACCGGAAAACTGGATGACGGCCTTGGCCCGCAACGGCCATGGCCTCTGCGAGGAACGCGCGCTCGAACCGGCCGAGCGCGCCGCCGAGGCGCTGATGATGGGCCTGCGACTAGGCGAGGGCGTGGATCTGCGAGTTCTCGCCGCACGGACCGGGCTCTCGCCGAATGCACTGGTCGACGACGCCGCCGTGACGCGCCTCACCGGTCACGGACTGCTCAGCCGCGCCGGCGATCGCCTGACGGTGACGCCACAAGGCATGCTCCTCCTCGACGGCATCCTCGCCGAGATCGTGGCGGCCTGAGCCATGTGCGTCCTTGCCTTCGCCTGGCAGGCCCATCCGCGCTGGCGGCTCGTCATGGCGGGCAATCGCGACGAACTGCATGATCGCCCGGCCGCACCGCTCGCCCGCTGGGACGATCCGGACCATGTCATTGCCGGCCGCGATCTGCAGGCGGGCGGGACATGGGCTGGCATCTCGACGGAGGGGCGCTTCGCCGTCATCACCAATCTGCGCGGCTATGGCCCGCCCCGGCCGGGCATGGCCTCGCGCGGGGAACTGGTCGCCAATCTGCTGTCGCGCCGGGGGCCATACGATAATCCGATGGCGCTGGACCCCGACGCGTTCAATCCGTTCAACCTGATCGTCGCCGATACAGTCCAGGCCCACTTCCTGACCGGCCATCCGCGCCATGGTCTGAGCCGCTTCTTCCGCCCGCGGCGGATCCTGCCTGCGCTGCTGACGCCCGGCATCTATGGCCTTTCCAACGGCGCCCTGGAGGCGCCCTGGCCCAAGACGCTCCAGCTCAAGGCGGCTCTGCAGGCCTGGCTGGCGGCGGACTCGGCGGATCCGACCGCGCTGTTCGCGCCGCTGCGCGACGAAGAGCTGGCCCCCATGGGCACGCCGCCCGACGAGCCGTCCGACATGCCGCAAGAGGCTCTGCAATCGCCGGTCTTCATCCGCAATCCCGTCTATGGCACGCGCTGCAGCACCATCGTCGCGGTCGAGAATGGCGGCGCCGGCCAGATCATCGAGCGACGCTTTGATGCTTCGGGAGACGTGGCGGGTGAGAAGACGGAAACGTTCCGCTGGCCCTCGCTGATCATGCTCGGATCGGCGCCGCGCCTGTGAGCGCCACCGTCAGCGGATCGCCATCTCGAACAGGTTGAGCAACAATTCGAAGGCGATCAGCGCGATGATCGCCGCCTCGGTGCGAAACGCGCGTTTGTCCTGCACGATGTTGAGCAGCACGTCCGCAAAGTCGCCGAGCGCGCCGAATTTCAACTCGAGGATTTCGGCACGATCCTTGAGCTCATATTCCGCTTCGAGGCGCGTGTAGAGCCGGTCGAGCCCGGGATGGTCCCACAGCAGGTCGGGCCGCTCGATGACCTGCACCATGCCCATCACGCGGTGACGCGCGGCAAGCACATTGCCCACCAGCTTCATGACCTGGCGGATCGGCAGCGGCGCGCGGCCGTTCTGACGCAGCTCGGAGACGACGGGCGCGGTCCGTTCGAACGCCTCCGAGACCAGGGTTTCGTCGCGCGCCAAAATCACGCTGCGCGACAGGACGGTCGCGACGAGCAACAGCCGTTCGGGGCTGTCATCGGCCAGCACGATCTGGCCGTCGGGGCCGACGCGATCCTCGCTGCCGGTCCGGATGACCAGATTGGCCGTCTCCGCCTCCCGGAAATCGGCGACGTCCGCGATATAGGGCGCCAGCGCGGCGTCGAAACGCTGGGTGGATTGCGCGCTGGCCTGCACCGAGACGACAACGCCATAACGAAAGACGAAGACCATGCCGCCGACCCCGGCGACGCGGATGAAGTCGGCATCCTCGACCAAGGGCCCGGTACGAACGCTTCCGCCCACCAGCCATGCCGTCGCGACCAGCGCGCCCTCGGTCTCCAATGTGCCGGCAATGACCACTTCGGGCGTGCCCGCCAGCCGGGACATCGGTGAAAGGATCGTGCTGATCGGCGGACTCATACCGCCGTCCATGCGCTCATCGGCCGGGAATGCCAACCGCTCCCGTTGCGGCAATGGCCGAGAAACCGGCGGGGACGGCAGCGCCGGCCGTCATCCCCGCCAGCGGGAGTCAGGCGAAGGCGACGGTCGCGGCGCGGCGGCGCATCAGCCCGCCCGTCAGCGCCAGACCCATGATCATCAGCGCCCAGCTCGCCGGCTCGGGCACACCCGGCGGGGGTGGCGGAGGCGGAGGGGTCGCCGTGAAGTCGACCGAAGCCCTGATCCCGCTCAGCGATCCGAACGACTGGCCGGCCGTCTTGGCGAAGCTGAACGAGAGCACGTCACCGGCATGGACCGCGAGGTCGATCGCGCTGATCGTCTGCGCGGTCGAGCGCACGTCGCCATTGTCGACGGTGAGGCTGTTCAGCAGACTGCCGTTGAGCGCCACCGCGATGTCCTGCGAGCGTGTCACGACCGAATGCGCGTACCAGAAGGCGCTGGTGAAGGAGATGGTGCCGTCGCCCGGCGCCGTCCAATCGATCGCTACCGGCGAGCCGTCATTCGGGCCATGGACGAGCACGTCACCGGTCAGGAAGTCGCCATCGGTATAGCCGATCGTGCTGCCGTCCGCCGTCGACTTGAGGATGAACGGCGCCGAAAAGAAATCGCTGCCGCTGCCCCAGTAACCGTTCGCCGCTGCCGCGTTGAGCGAATTGAACGGACTGGTCGGCTGTGCATAATGAGCGAGGCCCGAACCATAGGACCAGGTTCCGTTCGGATTGAGGCTGTCGCTGAAATCGCCGTTCAGGTCATAGACCGTGGCATGCACCGGCGCCGCCGAAACCAGGAGCGCGGCCAGCGCGACTTTGAATTGGACTGTCATAGAAAACTCCCACATGCGCCACCGCCACAGCGGCGTGACAAGGGTGAATGCGTGAGAGGGTGGAAATGCGGGCCACCAGGGCAGTCTCTCATTTCCCGAAATGGGGCGACTGCCGTTAGCGCGGCTAGAGCAGCAGCCCGTCCACCGTGTGAAGCGCCACGCCGACCAGCCCGCCGACCAGCGTACCGTTGATCCGGATATATTGCAGATCGCGCCCCACCGCATTTTCCAGCCGGTCGGTGATCGTCTGCGCGTCCCAGCCGCGCACCGTCTCGGAAACCAGGGTGACGATGCCATGGCCGTAACGCGCTGCCGTGCCTGCGGCGATCCGGCGCGCGAACCGGTTGACGACATGCTTGAGGGCCGGATCATCCCGCAGCGTCTCGCCGATCTGGCGCGTGATGTCGCCAAGCTTCCCGGCAAGCACGGCCTGCGGATCCCGCGCCGCCTTGAGCAGCCCTTCCCGCGCCGCCTGCCACAGGCCGTCCAGCCAGCGCTGCATCGCCGGATTGGCGATCATCTCGTCGCGGATCCGGTCGACCCGCGCCTGCATGTCGGGATCGTGCTGGAGATCGAAGGCGAGGGTCATCAACCCCTCCTCGACCTTCACGCGCAGGCTGTGCGCCGGATCGTCCGCCGCTTCCTGCAGCAGATTGTCCAGCCCCTCGATGATCTTGGTGGCCAGCGTCTCGTCGAGTCCGGTCCAGCGCATCAGCGAGCCGGATTTCTCGTGGACCATCTGGTGGATCAGCGCGCTGTTCGCTTCCAGCGTCCGCGCCGCCCAGCGGATGAACGCATCCATGACCGGTTGATGGCGACCGTCCTTCATCGCCGCCGACAGCGACTGCCCGAGCAAGGGTGCGAGCTTGAGCTGGCCGATGCGCTGGGTAAGCGCGGTCTTGATCATGCCGCCGAGCCGCTCGTCGCCCAGCGCGTCGATGCTGTCCGCGAGCAGCCGCGAGGCGCCGCGTCGCAGCCGGTCGTCGCCCGCCGCCGGCGCGGCCAGCAGCCGCCCCGCCGCGCCCGCGACATCGAGCCGCGCCATGCGCCGCGCGATCACGGCCGGCGTCAGGAAATTGTCGCGCAGGAAGGCCGCAAGCGTGTCGCCGATCCGGTCCTTGTTGCGCGGGATGATCGCCGTGTGCGGGATAGGCAGGCCGAGCGGGTGGCGGAACAAAGCCGTCACCGCGAACCAGTCCGCGAGCCCGCCGACCATGGCCGCTTCGGCAAAGGCGCGCACGAAGCCGATCGCGGGATGGACCGGCTCGAAGCTGCGTGCCGCAATATAGAGCGCGGCCATGACGACGAGCAGGCCGGTGGCGACGATGCGCATCCGCCTCGCGCCGTTGGCCGCTATCCGGATCATCACCCTCTCTCGCCTGGCATCGTCACCCGTTCATGCAGCGTCCGCCGCATGGAGACAAGCCTGTCGGCACGCTTTGGTTCCCGGTTTTACTCGGCGGGCTGCGGAACGGGCTGATCGTGCTTGCCATCGTAAGTGAGGATGCGGCGGCGCAACCAGGGGCCGATGCGCTTCTCGGCGCCGTCGGCCAGGCTGAAGCCGGCCGGCACGATGACCAGCGTCAGCATGGTCGAGAGGATCAGGCCGCCAATCACGGTGACGCCCATCGGCGAGCGCCAGGCGCCGTCACCCGAGAGCGAGAGCGCGGTCGGGATCATGCCCGCGACCATCGCGACGGTGGTCATGACGATCGGCTGCGCGCGCTTGTGGCCCGCTTCCATGATCGCCTCGAACTTGGGCACGCCGCGATGCATCTCCTCCAGGGCGAAGTCGATCAGCAGGATCGAGTTCTTGGAGACTATGCCGAGCAGCATCAGGATGCCGATATAGACCGAGATGCTGATCGGCTGGCCAAGCAGGACCAGGAACAGGAGGCCTCCCAACGGCGCCAGGGTGAGCGAGGACATGTTCACCATCGGCGAGAGGAAGCGCTTGTAGAGCAGCACCAGCACCGCGAACACCAGCGCCACGCCGGAGAAGACGGCGATGATGAAGTTGGTGATCAGCTCCTGCTGCCATTTGTCGTTGCCCACCGCCTCGTTGGAGACGCCCGAGGGGAGGTTCTTCATGATCGGCAGGGCCTTGATCTTGTTCATGACCGGACCCTTGACCGCGTCACGCGCAAGATCGGCGCCGACGAAGATGCGGCGCTGCTGGTTGTAGCGCTGGATCTGGGTGGGGCCGGAGCCGAAGCTGATGTCCGCCACGCGGCTGAGCGGCACCGACCCGCCCGAGACGGTCTGCACCGGGAGGTTCTCGATCGTCGAGAGATCGCGCCGCGAATTTTCGGGCAGCATCACGCGGATCGGGATCTGCCGGTCGGACAGCGAGAATTTGGCGCTGTTCTGGTCGATTTCGCCAAGCGTCGCGATGCGGATCGTCTGGCTGAGCGCCGATGTCGTGACGCCGAGTTGCGCGGCCAGATCGAAATGCGGCTTGATGACGAGCTCGGGCCGCTTGAGGTCCGCCTCGATGCGCGGCGCGACCGCCTCGGGCACGGCCTTGATCTGCTCGAGCAGGATGGACGCCGTCTTCTCCAGCTTGTCCGCATCGCTGCCTGTCAGCATGACGGAAATATCGCGGCCCGTGCCGCCGCCGCCATTTTGCGACGAGAAGCTGACGCGCGCGTCCGGCACCTGTGACAGGATCGGCGTGAGGTCCCGCTCGAACTCGATCGAGGTGCGCTTGCGATCCGGCTTCAGCGTGATGAACACGCGCGCGAAGCCCTCCGTGACGATCTCGACCGCCGAATTGACCTCGGGCTGCTTGTTGACGATCGCCGCGACGCGATCGGCAACAGCCTCGGTCTGCTTGATCGTGGTGCCCGGCACCAGGTTGATGCGCACCTGGCTGAAGTCGCGATCGGAGGTCGGCTGGAACTGCTGCGGCATCTTCATGAGCAGGATGACCGTGATGCTCAGGGCCAAGGCCGCGACGCCCATCATCCACACGCGATGATCGAGGAAGCGCGCCATGATGTAGCGCGTCCGGCGGGTGAAGTGATTGGTGTCATAGCCGACGACCCGGCCATAGATCATCCCGACAATGAAGTTGATGATGCCGCCCAGGATGTAGGCGCCCAGCAGCATGCCGAGCAGGGACATCACCATCATGGCCGGCGAGGTCGGATCCGCCTCCGCCGCCTGGGTCGCGGCTGCGCCCGCCTGCGCACCGCCCGTCAGCATTTTCAGGAGCGCCACGATGCCGAACATGACGAGGCCCGTCGCCAGTGCGGCGCCGTGGAACCAGACGCTCGTCGGCACGCGGCCGATGCGCTCGCGCATGGCCCGGAACCGGCTGGTGTCGATCGACCAGTGGAGCAGGCCCATGTAGCGATCCATCAGCCAGCCTTCGCCATGCTTCGCCTCGCCATGCGGCTCGAGGAAATAGGCCGCGATCATCGGCGTGATCATGCGCGCAACGGCAAGGCTGATGAGGACCGCGATGACCACGGTGATGCCGAAATTCTTGAAGAACTGACCCGAAATGCCGGGCATCAGGCCGACCGGCAAGAACACCGCGACGATCGACATGGTCGTGGCGACGACCGCAAGGCCGATCTCGTCGGCTGCGTCGATCGATGCCTGATAGGCGCTCTTGCCCATGCGCATGTGCCGGACGATATTCTCGATCTCCACGATCGCGTCGTCGACCAGCACGCCCGCGACCAGGCTGAGCGCGAGCAGCGAGAGCTGATTGAGGTTGAAGCCGATCAGATCGAGGAACCAGAAGGTCGGGATCGCCGAGAGCGGGATCGCGACGGCGCTGATCGCCGTGGCGCGCCAGTCCCGCAGGAAGATGAACACGACGATGACGGCGAGCACCGCGCCCTCGACCATCGCGTCGATCGAGCTGCTATACTGCCCCTTGGTATAGTCGACGCTGGTGAAGAGCTGCGTGAACTTGACCCCAGGATTTTCCTTTTCGAGCTGGGCGATGACTTTCATCGAGTCATCATAGACAGACACGTCCGACGCGCCCTTGGCGCGGAAGATGGAGAAGGTGACGACCTGCGTGCCCTTCACCTTGGAGATGCGCGTCAGCTCGCCATAGCCATCCGTGACCGAGGCGATGTCGGCGAGATGGATGGTGCGCCCGTTGCCAAGCGAAATTTCCGTCTGGCCGAGCGCGAAGGCATCCTGCGCGTTGCCGACGACGCGGACCGACTGGCGTGATCCGGCGATCTCCGTCTTGCCGCCGGCGGCATTGAGATTGATCTGGCGCAGCGCGGTGTTGACCTGCGCCGCCGTCACGCCGAGCGACTGCATCTTGTAGGGATCGAGAATGACGCGGATTTCGCGATCCACGCCGCCGTTGCGGCTGACCTGCGACATGCCGGGAACACTGAGCAGACGCTTGGCGATCGTATCGTCCACGAACCAGCTCAACTGCTCGATCGTCATGTCGGTGGCGCCGACCGCGAAGAAGGCCAGCTCGTTGTCGTTCACCTCGATCTTGGTGACCTGGGGCTCGAGAATGCCGTCCGGCAGATCGCTGCGGATCTGGTCGATGGCATTCTTGACTTCATTCACCGCGACGTCGGGATTCTTGCCGATCTGGAACTGGACCGTGGTCTGGCTGCTGCCTTCGCGCGCCTGGGAGTCGATTTCGTCGACACCGTTGAGCGCGCGCACCGCCGCTTCGACGCGCTGGGTGATCTGCTTCTCGATCTCGGTCGGTGCCGCGCCCGGCTGGCTGACCAGCACATTGACGGCCGGGAAATCGATGTCCGGATCGTTGACGACGGCCATCCGGCTGAACGAGATGAGACCGGCCAGGGTCAGGCCGATGAACAGGACGATGGGCACCACCGGATTGCGGATGCACCATGCGGAGATATTGCGAAAACTCATTGCCCTGCGTCCTGATCGACCGGCGGCGGAGGCGGCGGGGCCGCCTTCGCCTTACCGGCGTGGCTCGTTGCTGTTGACGACCTTGGTCTTGACGGTCTCGCCGACGTTCAAGAAGCCGCCGGCATACAGGACGACCTTCTCGTCGCCCGACAGGCCGCTGGAGATCGCAAGCCCCTTCGGCGTCACCGAGCCTGTCGTCACCCGGCGACGCTGCACCTTGTTGTTCTTGTCGACGATGTAGACATAACTGCCCTTCTCGTCGTTCTGCACCGCCGATTCCGGCAGCACCGCCGCGCTGACCTTCGCCATCGCGATCTGGGCATTGGCAAAGCCGCCCGGACGAAGCGCCGGATTGGGGGACAGCGCGATGCGCGCGAAACCCTGACGATTGGTCGCGTCGATGACGGGGGAGATCTGCCAGACACGGCCCTCGAAGCTCTGCGGAACGCCGACCGGCGTGACCTGAGCGACCGTGCCGACCTTCAGCGCGGCCAGCTCATTCTCCGAGAGCAGCGCCCGCATCTCCATCTCGCCGCCTTGCGCGATGCGGAACAGCGCCGTGGCGCCACCGCTGACGACCTGGCCCGGCTCGACAGAGCGGGTCAGCACGAGGCCGCGATCGGGCGCGCGAATGTCGAGCCGGCCGACCTGCGCGCGCATCTGATTGAGCTGCGCGATGGCGACGTTGACGCGCGCGACGGCGGCATCCCGCGTCGCGATCTTCTGGTCGATATCCGCCTTCGACACGAAGCCGTCGGCGACCAGCGCCTTGGCGCGATCGAGATTGTTCTGGGCAAGCTTGGCATCGGCGCGATTGACCTCGACCTGCGCGGCGAGCTGGGCGATCTGCTGCGACTGCACAGAGCGCTCGATCGTGGCGAGCACCTGGCCGGCGCCGACCCAGTCACCGGGCTGGACATGCACGGCGATGACGCGGCCGCCCTCGCCCACCACGCCGACCGGCATGTCGACCCGCGCCGCCAGCGATCCGGTCGCGTTGGCGATGCGCGTGACGGCCTCCTGACCGGGAACCGCCACGGTCACCAGCGGCACCTGGTTCGTGTCCTGATCCGTCGCGGACCCACCCTTCATGAAGCGAATGACCCCGAAGGCAATGATCGCGAGCAAGACGATGCCGCCGACGATCAGGAGCAGACGCCGCCGCTTCCGCCGGGTTTCCTCGTCGATCTGATCGGCCATCACGCTGTCGTATTTCATGTTCGTTTCGTAGTTCATGAGTTTCGCCGCCCCGGCGCCCGAGCGCCCTTCGTCGTTGGCGCTGTATTATCCGAATAAATCACCACCGGCAAGCCGGATTCGATCGAATTTCGCAGCCGCAACATTTCTCTCAAGCCCCCCGCTCGACCGCCGCGCCACGCAGGCTGCCAGTCATGTCACGTCATTCGCGATGAACGGAGCATGAAGCTCGCCGTCCGAACTTCCGCATTTGCGGCCGGTTACAGCCATTTTACGCGGAACTGACGGTGCGCGCTTGTAGACTTGGTCTACTTGCTGTCAACCGATTTCAGGCGCCGTTTCGGTGCGATCGATCAGCCGTTCAGGGGCTGTTGCGCACGCGCATCAAAGGCGTGACCGCGGCTCTGCGAACTTCCGAACGGGATTGTGAAACGCGCCGTCTGGCCGAGATCATGGCAAGATCATGCGCCATCATGCCGGCTGCCACCGCCAGCCACACACGCTCAGGCGGAGCGATCGACCAGTCCGCGGCTGAGATTATGCGATGCTGCGAGCAGGTGGACATTGGCCTGCGAGCTGATCTTGGCGATCAGTGCGCTGACCATCTCGTTGGTGAGATCGACCTGAGGCGCGCCCGACGCCTCGATACGCGTGCTCACGCCGCCGCTTGGCGTCTCACTTTGCACCGCGCGCACCGGCTGATAGCCAGGCGACGCCGCATTGGCGACATTGGAGGCGCTGGCGGCCATCTGCGCCATGCTTGCATGGATGCCGGAAAGGGAGGTGCCGATTGTGCTCATTGGGCCCTTCTAGCCGCCCATCCTTAAGCGAGGGCGCAAGGAGATGGTTGAGGCGCAATTAGGCGAAACGCGTCAGTTCCGTTCGGCCGGTTTGCGCAGCGCCGCGCAGCGCGGGCCGAATTTCTGGAGGATGTCGAGCGGGGGCGCCACGATCGCGCCATTGCCCGTCACCATGCCCGCATCCGCTGTTCCCGTCCGGAGGGCCGTATCGAGTGCCCCGTCGAAAGCGACGGTCGCCGAGCGCGATTTCATCTCCGGCGACAGCTCCAGCGAGGCTGGCGTCAGCGCAAAATTCTGCCCGCCGATCCGCAGCGCGCTCGCCTCACCCTCCTCGGGCGGCCAATAGACCTCCAGTGCCGTGCCGCCCTTCCGGCACCGCAGGATCGCGCCCTTCAGGCTCGCGCTGCCGATGAAGGCCGCCGTCTCGTCCGGCAGGTCGAGATATTTCCAATGGGTCTGCGCCGCCATCCGGTCTTTGCCGCTGCCGGTCATGTCGAGATAATAAGCCAGGTCCGCCGCCATCGCCTGCGCCGCGATATCCTCGCGCTGTACAGCCAGCGCCGCACGTTTGCGCTCGACCGCGGCGCGCAGCCCGGCCTTGCCGCTGCCGGCCTGCAGCGCGACATAGACCTCCACCGCCCGCACCCAGATCCCGTCCTCGCTCTCCACATCCTCGACGACACGCGCGAACGGATCGAAAATCTGCATCATGCTGCCCGGATAATCACGCTTCATCCTGGCCGGCGTCGGCACGAACATCGCCACCACCAGCCCGCCTTTGGGATAGAACATCCGCACGCAGGCGCCGATGCCGGTCGAAACGTGCGAGAGCGACAGCGGCGTCGGCATCGCGGCGATCGGGTCGCCATTCCATGCGAGCGCGCCCTCGACCCGCAGCGGATCGCCGGGCAGCACGCCCTTCAACACCCGCACCGGCTCCAGCTCGACGGCCGGCGCCATGTCCGTCACATCATCGGGCCCCGACCTGACCCGCGCCAGCACGATCAGCGAGGCCTTGCCCACCAGCTCGAAATTGGTGGGGACGCGATAGCCCTTGACCGGCGAGCAGGCGTAGGTGGGGTTGGGGATGAGACAGAGGAAGAGGACGAGCCAGCGCGTCATGTGGCCGCCACCTGGTTACGAGGTAAGAACGAGCGAACGATTATTTGCGCAGCCAGCGGGCATCGGCCTTGCCGAACCAGTGCTTGCCGTCCTTGGGGCCATCATAGGGATTGACGCCGTCCCAACGCTTGCCCGCGAACCGATCGCCGTCGAGCGTTGTTGCCAGCACCTGCCTGACGTTGTGACGCAGTTTGCGCGCCGCCTTCGCCTTCCAAGCGGCCTCGCTCGGCGCGCTGGCATTGCCAAAAATCGGTGTCTTGCGGCGGCTGCGGGACATGGGCGCGGCCTCAGGCAGCGGCGTAGATAGCCGGGCGATAGCGTGGCTCGGGCACAGCTATACCGTTCGCCTGCGCCGTCTCGATCCACAGTTCGATCGCGATCTCCGCCTCGGCAATGGCTTCCGAGGGTGTGTCGCCATGCGCCGAACAAGGGCGCAAATCAGGAACGTCGGCGATCCAGCAATCGTCGTCGGGATACCAGAAGACATTGATATGATAGCGGTGCTGCATCATTCTTCCAAAGTCAGGCCATACTCCTCGATCATATCAAGAAATTCGCGAACCTGATAGCGCTTTGCATCCCTGCCCTTGGGCTGAAGCACGAGCAACTTGGGGCACTTGGTATGGACATAGGAACGATGACTGCCCCTTGTGCGGGCATTGATGAAGCCAAAGGCCTCGACCATCGCGATGAAATCCCGGAAGTCGATTGAACGATTGGTCGTTTCGAGAAGTTGGGCATAGAGCTTGGAGGGCTTAACCATGGCTGACCTCCGACGCGGGAGTTGCTGTGGCGGCGACGGTTTCGAGGTCGGCGAAGGAGCGGATCATTCATATTACCTTTCCGTCTCCTTATCCAAGGCGTGCCGGAAGAAGCACAGCAACCACAACATTATATTTTTTGAACTTGTGGTTCCGATTTCGCTGGCCTCGGCCAGCCTTGAACTCGCGGTTCAAATTTATCCGAGAACTTTTGCCAAACTCGACGTGCGGTATCTCCCGTCAATGGCGCATCAGCATCAAGAGCGCAGTTCACAAATTCTGCGATAATGTCCCAGCAGGGCCTTCCGTCTGTCGGCACTGCATAGCCCGTCCCATGCGCACCGATGCCACGACCAGCGGTGAAGTCACGCATTCGAATCAAGAGGCGCGCAATCAAACCCAACTGAACCACGTTCATTTTTGCGGCCGCTCGCGGTTCAATGGCTTGCTGAAATCGCAGGGCACCAAATTCCATCCAGTTAGACGGCCAAGCTCGAAAAAGTTGATCGACCTCTCGCTCCCAAGCTTCGAGCAGGTCATCAAAATGGAAGAGTGAGAGCTTGGAAAGAAACTGAAACTCATGCTCTCGAACAGTCGGCCCGCTTATAGTGCACCATGTGAACCCATTTGCCGTATTTGGATCTCCTCGTTTGACCTTTTTAACACCCTCTTCCGACAAAAAATCTTGCATTGCGTACTCAAGTGATTGGCGAAGCAAATAAGCATGCCGGCCATCAATGCGTCGCAAAACATCGAGCGCTGCCTTGAACCTCCTCACGTCCGACTGCGATGTTCGTTGATAGGCGCGCATTTGCGCACGATAATCTTGAGGCCCTTCAGACCAAATTCGTGCCGATTCTGCCTCCCACACGAGCACGTAGCATAGGTCGCTCCTCAGCCGCATGATCGCTTCCGACTTAGTCGCTGCCGGAAGTGTTCGGCCGGACGCCTGGCAACGATCCCAATACAGATCAAAAACGGATTGCGTCGCTCGCCTCGAGAGCAATTCATTGAGCAACGTCAAAGCGTCTCGATATTTTCCGTCGATACTGAAAGCGTCGTTCGTTATGCGCGGCCACTGATATTCCCCATCTTCTGAAAGGCCGAGCGTGAGCCGAAAACTCATGCCTACCGCCCAAACTTCCGCGTCGTCTTCCCATACCGCCCCTTGCGCGTCCCCGGCTTGCCCTCGGTCGCGCGGCCCTGATAGCGGCCGGCCTGCCCGGTCACCTGCTGCTCGGCGGGCAGGCCCAGCTCCTCCGCCTCCAGCTTGCGGATCTCGTCCCGCAACCGCCCGGCCTCCTCGAACTCCAGGTCCGCCGCCGCCGCGCGCATCTTCTTCTCCAGTTCCTCGATGTACGCGCGCAGATTGTGGCCGACCATGTGCGGCCGGTTCTCGTCGCCGGTCTCGATCAACACGCTGTCCTTGTTGGAGACATGGGCGATGATGTCGCCGATGTTGCGCTTGATCGTCGTCGGCGTGATGCCGTGCTCGAGATTATAGGCTTCCTGCTTCTCGCGCCGCCGTCCGGTCTCGTTGAGCGCGCGCTCCATCGATCCGGTGATGCGGTCGGCATAGAGGATCACCCGCCCGTCGACATTGCGCGCGGCGCGGCCGATCGTCTGGATGAGCGAGGTTTCGGAGCGCAGGAAGCCCTCCTTGTCCGCATCGAGAATGCCGACCAGCCCGCATTCCGGAATGTCCAGCCCCTCGCGCAGCAGGTTGATGCCGACCAGCACGTCATAGACGCCCAGCCGAAGATCCCGGATCAATTCGATCCGTTCGAGAGTCTCCACGTCGCTGTGCATGTAGCGCACCTTGAGGCCCGCCTCGTGCATGAACTCGGTCAGATCCTCGGCCATGCGCTTGGTCAGCGTCGTCACCAGCGTGCGATAGCCCCTGGCCGCCGTGATCCGCGCCTCGTTGATGAGATCGTCGACCTGATCC
The DNA here is from genome assembly GCF_018603885.1 of Sphingobium nicotianae. GTDB lineage: Bacteria > Pseudomonadota > Alphaproteobacteria > Sphingomonadales > Sphingomonadaceae > Sphingobium > Sphingobium nicotianae. The sequence goes on along the minus strand of NZ_JAHGAW010000008.1, from coordinate 148,604 downwards.
TCGACCGGCTTGATCTCCACCGGCGGATCGATCAGCCCGGTCGGGCGGATCACCTGCTCGCTGAATACGCCGCCAGTCCGCTCCATCTCCCAGTGGCCGGGCGTGGCCGAGACACTCACCGTCTGTGGCCGCATCGCGTCCCACTCGTTGAAGCGCAGCGGGCGATTGTCGATGCAGCTCGGCAGGCGGAAGCCATACTCCGCCAGCGTCACCTTGCGGCGATGATCGCCGCGCGCCATCGCGCCGATCTGCGGCACGGTCTGGTGGCTCTCGTCGACGAAGAGGATGGCATTCTCGGGCAGATATTCGAACAGCGTCGGCGGCGGCTCGCCCGGCAGCCGCCCTGTCAAAAAGCGCGAATAATTCTCGATGCCCGCGCACGATCCCGTCGCCGCGATCATCTCCAGGTCGAAATTGGTGCGCTGCTCCAGCCGCTGCGCTTCCAGCAGCCGCCCTTCCTCCTGCAACTCCTTCAGCCGCTCGGTCAGTTCATGACGGATCGCCTCCATCGCCTGCTTGAGCGTCGGCCCCGGCGTGACGTGGTGGCTGTTGGGGAAGACCTTCACATAGTCGAGCGAAGCCGCCTTCTTGCCGGTCAGCGGATCGAACTCGACAATCTCCTCGATCTCGTCGCCGAAGAAGCTCACCCGCCAGGCATTATCCTCATAGTGGCTCGGGAAAATCTCCAGATTGTCCCCCCGCACCCTGAACGCCCCACGTGCGAACGCCGCATCGTTGCGCTTGTACTGCAGCGCGACCAGCTTGCGGATGATCTCGCGCTGGTCGACCGTCTGCCCCTTCTTCATCGAGAAGGTCATCGCCGAATAGGTCTCGACCGAGCCGATGCCATAGAGGCAGGAAACCGAGGCGACGATGATCACATCGTCCCGCTCCAGCAGCGATCGCGTCGCCGAGTGGCGCATCCGGTCAATCGCCTCGTTCACCGAGCTTTCCTTCTCGATGTAGGTGTCGGACCGGGCGACATAGGCCTCGGGCTGGTAATAGTCGTAATAGCTGACGAAATATTCGACCGCATTCTCCGGGAAGAAGCTCTTGAACTCGCCATAGAGCTGTGCGGCCAGGATCTTGTTGGGCGCCAGGATCAGCGCCGGCCGCTGCACCGCCTCGATCACCTTGGCCATGGTGAAGGTCTTGCCCGATCCCGTGACGCCGAGCAGCACCTGATCCCGCTCGCCCGCCATCGCGCTCTCGACCAGCTCCGCGATCGCGGTCGGTTGGTCTCCCGCCGGCTCATAGTCCGAGACGAGCTTGAACGCCCGGCCTCCCTCCGCCTTCTCCGGCCGCGCCGGCCGATGGGGGACGAAATTACCGTCGGTTTCGGGCTCTGCGAGAGTCGTTCGGATCTGGATCGCCATAAGCGGGAATATGGCGATGAAGGGTCAAGGGGGCAAGGAGGGATGAGAACAAAGAGGGGTCAGAGAGGTGGAATCAAGACAGGCCGGCGGCGCGCGGAATAGACCGCCATCTCAGGCGCTTCCTTGATCAGGGCGGGATCGGCAACGAGCCTCTTTCCCGCAAACCGCGCCGACAGGGCCGCCCCGATCCGCTGCGCCGCATCGGCTTTCTTGTCGATTTGATCCGCATACAGATAATGGACGTCGAACGCCCGTCCACGCACATCATATTCCATCGCGATCCAGCGCTTGCGCGGATCCGGATTTGCCAACGCCCAGGCTTCCTGGATCAGCATCTCCAGCTTCGAACTGTCGCGATACATGCGGATCGCTTTTCCCACATCCTTATGCAGCATGAGGAATGTGCGCCCATCGACCATCTCCGCATAGAGAAACACGCCGTCCGGATCGCCGCCCACGAGCGCCGCGACCTCCTGTCCGATCTCGGCCATAACGGGGCCGCCCTTGTCCATGTCCCCCGGCAGGCTCGTCGACGTCTGCGCCGTCTTCTCTTTCGTGTCGCCGGCCGACGGCTGCGCCGCGGCGCCATGCGCGAGCAGCGAAAGAACAATGCCGACGACGACAAGCCGCTTTCCCATAATCGACGACATCAGCATCGCCCCCGCTTCGCTTCCGTTACGGAAAATGATCTACCGCCATAACGGTCAAAAATCCATTGGCACGGCCTGCGGTTGAGTCCGATTTGGACCAGAATTGAGAGACGCCAAATGCGAGATCGACGACCTGACGCCGCTCACTTGCGCCGGGAAGCGCGAGAAGATCATCTCGTTACTTCAGTTCCTGGAAGTGATCCGGGATCGGCGGGTAGATGACCGGCTTGTCGCCATAGCGCTTGTCGAGCGCCGCCTGGCGGCGGTCCATCGAATCGCTCTTTGGATCGACCTGCTCGGGATAGAGGAGCGTCACCTCGAATTTCCGGCCGCGCACGTCATGTTCCATCACCAGCCAGCGCTTGCCTTCCGGTTCGACTTCCCACGCGTCGAGCACCAGCTCGTACAGGGCGTCGTCCATGTCAAAATACCGAACTTGCGCACCTTCATCCTTGAAAACCGCCCCATACACAGAATAATCCTGTATCTCGATGTAGATGAAGAGTCCGTCCGGATCACCGCCTACGATCGCAGCTCCTGCTGCCCCGATTTCACCGTAGAGAGGCCCAAGCTCTTTGAGTTTGTCATTGACCATGTCACTTGCTCCGTCGGTGATTCCCTACCATTTGTCGATACTTCTTGCCGTCGATATACCAGACGACGTCAAGCCTATCCGGCCTGAGTGACGCCCCGCTATAGTGCGGCGTGATGTCCACGGTAACTCGCTTCCCGGCCTTTCGCGCTTCGTCCCATTGATTTTCAATGACCCGATACTGACCCCGGTTAATACCGGAATCCTGCGGAAAATGGTTGATTGGAACCGGCGCACCGCCAAACCGCGAAGCGATGTAGTGCCCGCCATCATCTGTGCGAAGCCGGTCCTTGCCGCCTGCCTCCGCCTGGACCTTGCGCGATCTCTTTTCCTCGGCTTCCGAGGGAATTTCTCCGTGAACATTTTGCACCCGGCCGATCCTGTCGATCGAATAGCGATATCCATTCAGCTCGATCGTCTGGACTTTGGCGGAGAGCTGCTCGGAGATGCTTGGCGGATGCGCGGTATCGATGTCCCGGAAACTGGGGTCGTCGGGCGACCTTGGTATCGGGAGCTCGCCGTTATGGGTCCCCAAATACATGCCAAGCCCGCCGACACGCCCGAAGGTGTCCCGAGCCCTGACTCTGTTCGCATCGAGCCAGGCTTGTGTGGGCACCCGTAGTTTCTGGCCGACACGAAGCGTTCCGTTGACCGGAATTCCGTTGACCCAGGCGAGGCTGTCGGCTGACAGGCCCTTGCGATTTGCGGCGATCCGCGAAAGATTGTCGCCGGGCCGGACAGTATAAGTGGATGCATACCGGGAATCGGCCATCTCTTTTCTGATGTCATAGTTGGACTGGGGCAGCGCGAGACCGGTCTCCGATGACCGCGTCGCGGCGGGGCGCCCCTCCCTCGGCGTTCGGACGGCACGTGGATTGGAAGGAGATCCGGCCCCGAAGAATTGGCCGCGCCCGGAGAATGTGAACCGCCCGTCCTCGGGATCATGCCAGGGATTGAATTTCGTTTCGGTTGCCCTGGCTGGGCGACGCTCTGCAACCGTCGTCCCGTCCTCAAATAGAGAGAGAAAGCGGCGTTACGGACCTTTTGATGAGGCGAATCTGTCATTGACGGCTCTCCGCTAGAGAGATGACAAACCAATATTAAATCCTACATTACAATGAAATTTTACCAATTTGGTTATTTTGGCGCGGCATGGCTTGCCTGCAAGCGCAGGCGTCGATGGTCCAGCCCATCCAACCCCTTGCCCTCCCCCGCCAAACCCGGCATCCCCTCCCCCAGACCCGGCAACCGGGCAAAGGTCGCGTCGTTCGATCAACAGAGGATTGCCATCATGCGCCCAGTCCCGCTCACCGCCGCCCTCATCCTGCCCCTCGCGCTCGCCGCCTGCGACAAGGGCGGCCCGACTGTCTCGGCCACCAATGCGAGCACGGCCGAAGTGCAGGAAAAGGTCGCCGCGGCCTCCGGCGGGGGCGACGCGCTGATGGTCGAGCCCGGCCGCTGGGAAGGGACGATGACGATGCACGACATCCAGCTCGCCGGCATGGACAAGATGCCACCCGCCGCGAGGGCGCAGATGATCAGCCAGATGGGCAAGGCCAAGACCATCATCAGCTGCGTCACGCCCGAGGAAGTGAAGGCGAAGAACGGCTTCTTCAAAGGGCTGGACGACAAGAGCTGCAAATATGACCATTTCACCCTGGCCGGCGGCAAGCTGGATGCGGCGATGAGCTGCGCGCATGACGGCGGCGCGAAGGTGTCCATGACGATGAACGGCAGCTACTCGCCGCAGGCCTATCATATGGACATCGCCTCCCGGACCAGCGGCAACAGCCCGATGGGCATGTCCATGAAGATGACCATGGATGCCAAGCGCGTCGGCGCCTGCCGCGGCACACCCGACGAGAGCTGATCGCGACGGAACGAGCGGGGCGGGCTGTCCTACAGGCGCCGGGTCATGATAGGGGGGCCGGCATGATCCTCTCCCGCCTTTTCCGATCGCATTTCGGCGCGCGCGCTCGCGTGGCGGGGCAATTTTCGAATTTGCTTCACACCGTGACTTTCGTGACCTTCGGACATCGGAATAGCCATCCGGCGGCCTTTGATCTGCATCAAACGGGCGGACGGCCCGCCGTGGCATCGTCTCGTCTCACGGCGGACCGCCTGGGAACGGGTTTACCAAAGATGCGCTTTTGTGTGGTTATGGCGCCTCTGCTACTATGTGTGGGCGATTGAGCGAGGGACCGGGCGGGTAATGGCGATTCTCAACCCATTGGAAAGCGACGGCTACATCCATTTCGATGAAGCCGCGAGCAAGGCGGCCGGCGCGGCGCTGGCGAAGCGCTATCAGAGCGCCGAGCCCTTCCCGCACATCGTGATGGAAGAATTCCTGCCGCTCGATTTCCTGCGCGGCCTCCTGCCGGAATTCCCCGCGACCGACGGCAAGACCTTCTTCGACCGTGATCAGGAGCGCTTCAAGTTCCAGTTCCAGCCGGCCGAGATCCCCGGCCGGCGCCTGCGCAATCTGGTGACGGAGCTGAATAGTCCCGCCGTGCTGCGCTTCCTGGCCGCGATGACCGGCATCAAGGGGCTGATCGCCGATCCTTATTATATCGGCGGCGGCCTGCACGAGACCAAGAGCGGCGGCCATCTGGGCGTCCATGCCGATTTCAACATTCACAAGGGAATGAAGCTGGAGCGCCGGCTCAATCTGCTGGTCTATCTCAACGACGACTGGCCCGCCGACTATGGCGGCGACCTGGAGCTGTGGGACCGCAAGATGGAGCGCTGCTGCCACAAGGTGTTGCCGGTGCTCGGCCGCGCCGTCGTCTTCAACACGTCGCTCGACAGCTTCCATGGCCAGCCCGATCCGGTGCGCTGTCCGCCCGACCGCGCACGCCGCTCGATCGCGACTTATTATTATACGGCGGTCGAGGAGGGGATCACCAAGCTTCCCGAGCGCACCACCGTGTTCAAGGCGCGGCCGACCAGCGCGGACAAGGAGGATCGCCGCGTCCAGTTCGACCATTTCCTCAAGGATTGGGTGCCGCCCCGGCTCTATCGTTATGCGACCCGGCTAAATCGTTTCAAATAGGGACTCGCCGCCTCTTTATAATGTCGCAATGTCTGGTCTGTCCTATGACGTCTCGTGGAAGCCACTTATAAAATTTCCGTCCGGGCAAGATTTGAGTCGCGCGCCTCATGCCGGCCGGACGGGAGCTGTACCGATGATCGGCTACATCACGGTGGGGACCAATGACCTGCAGAGGGCCATGGCCTTCTACGACGCCCTGTTCGGGAGCGTCGGTCTGTCGCGCCTGATCGAGATGCCCAACATCGCCGGGTGGGGCTCCAATTGGGACAAGCCCATCTTCGGCGTCGCCAAGCCCTTCGACGGCTCTCCCGCCACGCCTGGCAACGGCACGATGATCGCCCTGGGCCAGCGCACCCGCGCCAAGGTCCGTACGCTCCATGCCAAGGCGCTGGAACTCGGCGGCAAGGATGAAGGACCGCCCGGCGTCCGCGGCGCCGAAAGCAGCCAGGCCTTCTATGCCGCCTATGTCCGCGACCTCGACGGCAACAAGCTGTGCTTCTACAGCGTCGGCCCGGGGGAAGACGGCTGAGCGACGCGGGCGGACCCGCGTGAACGCGGAGGGCTTCCCAGCTCGGTGCACACCCTCGTTCAGCTAACAAGGCCAGCTTCTAGCCGATGAGGTTGCACGCCGATTGAGCAAGCCGGCCGATCATGCGACAGCAAGGCCATGACCGGTTCCGATCGCCTCGCCGCCTATCTACGCCACCTCGGGCTCGACGCGCCACCCTCTCCTGATGCGGAGGGTCTGGCTGACCTGCAGGCCGCACATCGCCAGTCGATCGCCTTTGCCAATCTCGACCTTCGCCTCGGCAATCCCGTCCGCATCGACAGCGACGCCGCGTTCGACAAGCTGGTGACACGCCGGCGCGGCGGTTATTGCTTCGAGCAGAATCGCGTCTTCTCGGACATGCTGGCGGCACTCGGCATGCCCAACCGGCCGCTGCTCGCGCGGGTGCGGCTCGGCCTGCCACCTGATGCTCCGGCCCAGCCGCGCACGCATGTGCTGCTCCTCGTCGATCTCGACGGCGAACCGTGGATCGCGGACGCGGGCTTCGGCGCCAGCTATGTCCCGCCGCTGCCGCTCATCGACGGCGTCACGGTGACGAGCGACGACGGCGCCTCCCATCGCCTGCGCCGCATCGGCGCGCCGGGCGATCTCGGCGGCGAATGGCTGTTCGAGCGCGCCGGCCTGGTCAGCGACAATCGCGCCAAGCCCGATGCGGATTGGCAGCCCCAATATGCGTTCGATTTGCTCCCCGTCGCCGCGGACGATCTGGAGCAGTGCAACCACTGGACCTCGACCCGGCCCGGCACGCGCTTCCTGTCGATGCACCTGGTCAGCATCGCGCTGCCAGACGGCTTCGCCTCGATGACGGACAGCACGCTCACGGTCTATCGCGGTCAGGCGAAGGAGGTGCGCGTGATCGATGATCTGGGCGACTATCAGGCGGTCCTGAGCGATCTGTTCAGCCTCGCCCTCAGCCCGGAGGAAGTGGCCGCCTTGCCCCTCACCCAGCCCGAGCGGCTCTAGGGCGGATCGACATTCAGGTCAGATCGAGTCGAAAATGGTGCTTTTGCGTGACCCGGAGCGCAGCGTACTCATGGTACGTGAGCACCGGAAGCACGCAAAAGTGCCGTTTGCAGGCCGATATGGGCTGAATGTCGATCCGCCCTAGACGTCGAGGGTCTGCCCCAGGACCAAGGCAAAGGCGATCACCGCCGCCACGCCCAGCCCGATCAACACGGGCTGGCGCGCCAGTACCACCTCCCGCGCCGGTTCGGACGGCGGCTGGCGGAAAGCCACGTTGAACAGACCCGCCATCCCGCCGAAGGTCGAGGCTATCGCCGACGCCAGCAGGATGAAGAGGCCGACCGGATTGAACAGGCCGACGATGATCGCCACCGCGCCCGAGCCCAGATACAGCGTCATCGGGATCAGCCGGCGCAAGCGGACCGACGCCTCCGTGCCCCCAATCATTGCATCCAGCGTGCGGCTCGCAAGACGCATGACCCCCAAATAAGCGGCAAGGCCAAGCAGCGCCAACGCAACCCGCCAGACCCAGGGGTAGGGCAATGGCCCGAGCCCGCCCTGCATGCCGACGCCCCAGTCACCAATGCCAGTGACGCCGGAAAACAGGGGATAACCCGCCGCGACCAGCAGCTTGCAGGTGAAGACCATCCACAGGAAGATGCGCAGCGAAGCTGACTGCGCCCAGCGCCAGAGCAGGAACGCGACGGCGCCTACCATCAGGTCCGCGACCGTCCCGGCCAGCGCTACGATCCGGCCGGCGAGGGCCGTCGCGCTATGGCAGTCGACATAATAGGCCCCGATCGCCTCGATCGTGCCGCCGGTCAGCAGGCAGGCGCTGCCATGGCCGCCAATCTCGTGCGCCATGGTCAGCAGGGGCGCGAGCAGCAGCACCATCCCCGCCAGGGTCGGGCGATCAACCTCCTGCCGCGCCGTCATGTGTGTGCCGGCCGTCAGTTCAGGTGTCGCACGATGAAGATCACCAGCATCGCGCCCAGCACCGATCCGATGAGGCCCGCCGGCTGGAAGGGTGTCATGGCGCGGCTCTTGCTGAACACCCGCGGGATTGCCCCGCCGATCAGGGAGCCGACGATGCCGAGCACGATGCTGGCGATCCAGTTCATCGGCACGACGCCGGGATAGAACCAGCGCGCAAGAATGCCGACGATCAAACCAACGATGATCGTGCTGATAACCCGACCCATGACCGGCCTCCTCCCTTGTGCGCGATGCTGCGCGGACTCCCTTGTCATCCCTTTATCCATCCTTGCCGAATGGACGGCAAGCAATGGCTGCATGCCCTGCGCTTGCATGAGGTCCATGTGGCAGACATAGTCCGGTGATCAGGGGAAACGGGGACAGTTGCCATGCACAACAGGATCATCACGGCGGTCATGACATTGGCGCTCGCGACGGCGGCCGCCCCGCTCCTGGCGCAATCGCGCGGCGCCGCCGTCGAGGAAGTCTCCGCCACGGATCTGCTGACCCGCCTCGCCAATGGCTCGACCACCAGCGAGGCGCTGGTCCGCGCCTATCTCGACCGGATCGCCAAGCTCGATCGCGCCGGGCCGAAGCTGCGATCGATCATCGCGCTGAACCCCGATGCGGTCGCCGAAGCCAAAAAGCTCGACGCCGAGCGCAAGGCCGGCAAGCTGCGCGGCCCGCTCCATGGCCTGCCGATCCTGGTGAAGGACAATGTCGAGACGCTGGACAGGATGCCGACCACGGCGGGCAGCCTCGCCCTCAAGGACAATCTCACCGGCCGCGACGCGCCGATGATCGCGCGACTGCGCGCGGCGGGTGCCCTCATCCTGGGCAAGACCAATCTCTCCGAATGGGCGAACATCCGCTCGAACAATTCAAGCTCGGGCTGGAGCGGCATCGGCGGCCTTGTGCGCAATCCCTATGCGCTGGATCGCACCTCCTGCGGCTCATCGAGCGGCACCGGCGCGGCGATCGCGGCCAGCTTCGCCGCCGCCGGGATCGGCACGGAAACGGACGGTTCGGTCGTCTGCCCCTCCTCGATGAACGGCCTTGCCGGGCTCAAGCCGACCATCGGCCTGGTCAGCCGCACCCATATCGTGCCGATCAGCCACAGCCAGGACACGGCCGGCCCGATGGCGCGCACCGTGCGCGACGTCGCCTTGCTCTTCTCGTCGATGGTCGGCAGCGACCCCGCCGATGCCGCGACCAAGGGTGCCGACGCCTATGCGCGCGACTATGCCGCCACCCTCTCACCCGACGCGCTCAAGGGTGTGCGGCTGGGCGTGCTGCGCCCCGAGATGCCGGCCCTCCTCGCCACCCGCTATGACGCGGCGCTGGCCGTGCTCAAAAAGGCCGGCGCCGAGCTGGTCGAGATCAAGCAGCCCAAACTGGAAGGCCTCGGCGAGGCGGAGGGCGAGGTGCTGCACTATGAGCTCAAGGCTGATCTCAATGCCTATCTCGCCTCGACCGATCCGGCCAGGGTCAGGACCCGCTCGCTGGCCGACGTGATCGCCTTCAACAAGGCCCATGCCGACCGCGAGCTGGCCATCTTCGGCCAGGAGACGTTCGAGGAAGCGGAGAAACTCGGCGGCCTCGACAGCCCGGACTATGTCGCCGCCCGCGCCAAGTCGCTGGCGCTCGCCCGCGACGCGGGCATCGACGCGATGCTCGCCGGCAACAGGGTCGCCGCCATCGTCGAGCCGAGCTACGGCCTGCCCTGGCTCAGCGATCCGGTCGCCGGCGATCAGTTCTCCGGCCCCTCGGCCAGCGAGTTGCCTGCCGTCGCCGGCTATCCGCACCTCAGCGTCCCCATGGGGCTCGCCGGTGGGCTCCCGGTCGGTCTCAGCTTCATCGGCCATGCCAACAGCGACGGCGACCTGCTGCGCTACGGCTATGCCTTCGAGCAGGCGGGCAAGCTGCGCGTGGCGCCCGGCTATGCGCCGACCGCTCCGGTCGGCAATGCGCTGGAGCCGCTTGAACCCTGAGCCGCTCCGTCCTATTCGCGCCCCAAGTCGAAGGGGCAAGCCATGACCACGATCATCAAGACCGCCGATCTCATCGAGAGCGTCGCCGACGCGCTGCAGTTCATCAGCTACTATCATCCGATGGATTATATCCGCGCGCTGGGCGAGGCTTATGCCGCCGAGGAGTCGCCCGCCGCCAAGGACGCGATCGCGCAGATCCTGACCAACAGCCGCATGTGCGCGGAAGGCCACCGGCCGATCTGCCAGGATACCGGCATCGTCAATGTGTTCGTGAAGTGGGGCATGGACTGCCGCCTCGACGACACCAGCAAGTCGCTGCAGGAAGTCGTCGACGAGGGTGTGCGACGCGCCTATCTCAACCCTGAAAACAAGCTGCGCGCCTCGGTGCTTGCTGACCCCGCCTTCACTCGCCGTAACACCCGCGACAACACGCCCAGCGTCCTTCATGTCGAAATGGTGCCGGGCCATCATGTCCATGTCGATGTCGCGGCCAAGGGTGGCGGCAGCGAGAACAAGAGCAAGTTCAAGATGATGAACCCGAGCGACTCCATCGTCGACTGGGTGCTGGAGATGATCCCGCAGATGGGCGCGGGCTGGTGCCCGCCCGGCATGCTCGGCATCGGCGTTGGCGGTACGGCGGAGCATGCGGCGCTGCTCGCCAAGAAGTCGCTGATGGACCCGATCGACATGAGCCAGCTCAAAGCACGCGGGCCGGCGAATGACATCGAGGCCCTGCGCATCGAGATTTACGACAAGGTCAATGCGCTCGGCGTCGGCGCGCAGGGCCTCGGCGGCCTCTCGACCATCCTCGACGTCAAGATCTTCGACGCGCCCTGCCACGCCGCGGGCAAGCCGGTCGCGATGATCCCCAATTGCGCCGCCACCCGCCATGCGCATTTCTCGCTCGATGGGTCCGGTCCCGCCTATCTGGAAGCGCCGAAGCTGGACGAGTGGCCGGACGTCAACTGGGCGCCGGACAAGGCCGCGATCCGCGTCGATCTCGATATGCTGACGCCCGACGTCGTGCGGAGCTGGAAACAGGGCGACCGCCTGCTCCTCAACGGCAAGATGCTCACCGGCCGCGACGCCGCCCACAAGCGCATCCAGGACATGCTGGCGGCGGGCGAGGAACTCCCGGTCGAGTTCAAGGGCCGCGTCATCTATTATGTCGGCCCGGTCGATCCGGTCGGCGAGGAAGTGGTCGGCCCCGCCGGCCCCACGACCGCGACCCGCATGGACAAGTTCATGCGCATGATGCTGGACCAGGGCCTGCTCGCCTGCGTCGGCAAGGCCGAGCGCGGCCCCGCCGCGACCGAGGCGATCAAGGACGCGAGGAGCGCCTATCTCATGGCCGTCGGCGGCGCCGCCTATCTCGTCGCGCGCGCCATCAAGGGCAGCAAGGTCGTCGGCTTCGCGGATCTCGGCATGGAAGCCATCTACGAGTTCGAGGTGCAGGACTTCCCCGTCACCGTCGCGGTCGACAGCGAGGGCAACAACGTCCACCAGCTCGCCCCGCTCGTCTGGAAAGAGAAGATCGCGCGGGAGAAACTGCTGGCCTAATTTCTTTCCTCCCCATCACGATGGGGGGGGGGGACCGCCGGAGGCGGTGGAGGGGAAAATCCGATGCCGCCACCGAGGAAGACCGTCGCGAAGGCCCGCCACCTCCGTCGCACCCTCACGCCACCGGAAATTATTTGCGCACTCGGCCCGCCAGCCTCCGCTTCCGCCGTCAGCATCCGATCGGCCCCTATGTGCTCGACTTCTATTGCCCCTCCGCCAAGCTCGCGATCGAAATCGATGGTATGGCGCACGACATGGGCCACAATCCCGCGCGGGATGGAATGCGCGACGGCTGGCTCGCCCAACAAGGCGTCGAGACGCTACGCATTCCCGCCCGGCAGGTCATGGCGGATTTTGACGCGGTCGTCCGCCAAATCCTCCAGCGCTGCGCCATCTCCCCTCCACCGGCTTCGCCGGTCCCCCTCCCCATTTGCAATAGGGAGGATTAGTTGATCACCTCCCCCATCTGGCTCCCCGCCACGCTGATCGCCGGCGGGCTGCAGGCGTGGCGCACGGCCGTGCAGCGGCGGGTCGGCCAGTCGCTGTCGGTCAATGCCGCGGGCCTCGTGCGGTATCTTTACGGGCTGCCCTTCGCGCTGGCGCTGCTCGCAGGGTATCAACTGCTCTTCCTGCCCGCGCCCGCGCTGGTCCTCCACATCAGCGCTATCGGCTTCTGCGCCGCCGCCGGCCTTGCTCAGATTGTGGCCACCAATCTCATGCTGATGGCGTTCGCCGAGCGCAATTACATCGTAGGAACGGCCTATGCGAAGACCGAGGCGGCGCAGGGTGCGCTGCTCTCGCTCGTGCTGCTCGGCGACCAACTGAGCCCACTCGCCTGGATCGGTATCGGCGCCGGGGTCATCGGTGTGATGATCCTCTCGACTGGCGGCCGGCCGATGGGCCTGGGCGATTTCATCCGCGCGCTCGGCGCACCGTCCGCGCGATATGGGCTCGCCTCGGGCTTGTTCTTCGCGCTGACGGCCATCGGCGTCCGCCGCGCGTCGATGGGCGTCGTGACGGACGATCCCATATCGGCCGCACTCACCATCCTCGCCATCACCGTCGCGCTGCAGACGCTGATGCAGGGCGCCTGGCTGCTCTGCCGCGAGCCTGACCAGCTCCGCGCCGTGTTCGCCACCTGGCGCGTCTCCGGGCAGGTCGGCCTGCTCTCCTCGCTGGGCTCGGCCTGCTGGTTCACCGGCTTCGCCAGCGCGCCGATCGCGCTGGTGCGCATCGTCGGCCAGGTCGAGATCATCTTCACCCTCGGCCTTGCTCATTATTATCTGCGCGAGCCGCTCAGGCGCAGCGAAGTGACCGGCCTGCTGCTGGTCGCGAGCGGTGTGCTGCTGGCGCTGATCGGCGCCGGTCGGGGCGGCTAGCGCGTCGCTCCCGCCCGCGCCATCATGGCCTCTTCCGCCGCCGTGAAGGCCGAGCGGCCCGTCGGCGCGTCGTCCGGCATGGCGGTCACGTAGAAGGACACGCCCTTGCCGGTCTTCGGGTCCAGCCACAGGCCCGAGCGCAGCCCATAGGCTTCGCCCGAATGGCCGATGCGCATCACGCCGTCGCCGAAGGGATCGTCGCGGCAGCCGGCCGGCGCGCCGGGAAAGGCCGTGAACATCACCGCCAACCCATAAGCGCAATGATAGCCCTTGAGCGTGTCGCCATTGCTGCCGTCATAGCGCCATTGCGGGCGCGTCATCTCGGCTAGGCTGGCGGGCGAGAGGAAACCGGGCACTGCGCCCATCAGCACCTGCCCGAGCCGCGCCAGACCGGGCGGCGAGATGCGCATGCCGCCTTGTGGCCCAAAAAAGGCACCCTGATGCCCGAGCCGGTAGGTCGCGACGTCGCAGCTCCCGTCGCGCGCCGGCGTCGCCACGCAGACCGGCCGCTCGCCCCTGAGATCGTCGCGCGCGATGCTGCCGTCCGCCCGGTAGAGCACCACGGCACGCCGCACCGCGCGCATGCTGCAGGTCGTCCAATTGTAGCAGGCGTCCAGCTTCAGCGGCCCGAATACTTCGCTCGCCATCACGGCGTCGAACCGCTTGCCGGTCACCGACTCCAGCACTGCCGCAACGATCGGGAAGTTGAGATTGGCATAAGTGAAATAGCCGGCGGCCGGCCCGTGCGCCATGTCCCAGGCTTCGGGCCGTTTCATCTCGACCTCGAGATCGGCATCGAGCGGCAAGGTATATTCGATGCCGTCGCGCACGCCCGCCGTGTGCGAAAGCAGATGTCGCAAGCTGATCGGCTGATCGGGGAAGCCGGGATGCCGCAGGTGCCAGCCCAGATAGATCGAGACGTCACGATCCAGATCGAGCCTGCCCCGTTCGACCAGCCGCATGACCGCCATCGCGACCGCAAGCTTGGAAATGGAGGCCACCCGCACCGGGTTGCTAGCGCGCGCCTTGCGCCCGCTCGCTCGATCCGCGAGACCCTGCGCCCCCCGCGCGATGACATGGGTCTGGTCGAAGGCTGCCCAACCGCTGGCGGCATCTGTGTCCTGCGCGTCAGCCACCGTCGCCGTCAGGCCATCGAACAACAGGAACAGGGCGAGAGTCGAGGCGCGGAGGATCGGCATGCCCGCAGCCTGCCCGAGCGCCAAACAGCTCGCAATACGCTGTCCTACTGGTGCATTTCGGTGGCAGGCTCGGAAGGCGCGCTCCGGCTCGCTTGCTCTTTGACCTTGTCAAATCCTCGCACAATCCGCACCCCGCCTTACCCGCCAGGGACTTTTGCAAAATCTCCATGCGTCATACGCGCGATGTTCGTGAAGTTTCACAAATCAACCCACTGAAAACGCGTGGATAGTGGCAGATCAAATCTGCTGGAAGTTCAGCCTGTGCCCCGGCCTTGGCCAGCGACATTTGAACAGGCTGCCGCTGGCCGACCCCGTGATCCATGCCGTCTGCATGTCCGGCCCGCCGAAACAGATGTTGGTGGTGATCGGATCGGGCACCGGCACATGCTCATAAGTGCCAGTCGCCGGGTGGACCACGGTGATGCCGCCGTTAAAGAGCGTCGCGGCCGCGATTCGGCCCGAGGCCTCCAGCGCAATGCTGTCGAACCACTGCATGCCCGGCAGGTTGACCAATATCTCGCCCGCCGTGTGGCCCACTTCCGGCGCCACCACGCCCGGCGAGAGAATGTCGAGCTTCCAGGCGCGCTGGAGCATCGAGTCGACCCAATAGAGCGTCTTCTCGTCGGCCGAGAGCGCGATGCCGTTTGGAGAAATCTGCTCCGAGCGCCAGCGCGTGATCTGCGATCCGTCCGGCTTGGCATAATAGACACCGCCGAGCCGCCTGTTCTCGCCGTCCGAATAGCCGAAGCAGGTGAACCACATGCCGCCCTGCGCATCGAACACAATGTCGTTGGGCGCGTTGAGCGGCTTGCCGTCGCAATTGTCGTAAAGCGTGGTGGCGGCGCCGGTGGCCAGGTCGACGCGCTGGATCGAGCCGCCTTCATAGACTTTCGGCAGGCCGAGCTTGCCTTCCTCCTTCCAGTTTTCCGGGAAGTCGAAGGCGCCGCCATTATTGACCACATAGCAGGCACCGTCCGGGCCGATCGCCGCACCGTTCGGGCCGCCACCCAGTTCGGCAACGACCTCCAGAGACCCGTCAGGACGAACCCGCGTCAGCGTTTTGTGCGCGATTTCGACGACAAGCACCGAGCCATCTGCGCAAGCGATCGGCCCTTCCGGGAAGCCCAATTTGTCCGTTACTGTCTCGAATTCCATCGTTTCCCCTCCGTTTCATCATTTGCTTCCGGCATAGCTACCTGTGCATCCCGCACAAGCCCGGCCTTTAACTGCAGTTTATGCATGCTGATGTACAAGGGCCTGTTAACCGCTTTCCTCTAGCCAAGCAGGTCGAGAGAAGCCTGCTGGATTCCAAACACGTGCCACCGACCACCAAGCTCGAAACCACGATCGTCCGCGTCGCCGAGAATGTTGGCGATCTTGGCATCCGCACGCTCGATCTCCAGGCCGACATCGCCGAGCTGGCCGACCGCGTGACCGATCAGGCCGCCATGCTCGAAACGCTCGAGGATGCGGCCATCGGCCTCGCTCAGTCCAGCGATCAGGTCGAGAAGAAGGTCGACGCCGCCCGCGCCCAGGCCGCGACCGCCCGCTCGGTGGTCGACGACAGCAGCCAGCAGCTCTCCTCCGCATCCCACAATGTGCTCGAGCTGATCGAGCAGGTCACCCGCATCCACCGTGGCCTCGACGGTTTCAACGAGGCACTCGCCACCGTCGGCCATACCAGCAAGATGATCGGGGGCATTGCCAGCCAGACCAACCTGCTCGCGCTCAATGCCGCCATTGAGGCGGCGCGCGCCGGCGACAGCGGCCGCGGTTTCGCGGTCGTCGCCAGCGAGGTCAAGAAGCTGGCGCAGGAAACCGCGCTTGCCACCCAGCAGATCGAAGGCTCGATCCGCGAACTCACCAGCGAGGCGGAGGTCATGCTCTCGCGCATCGTAAGGGGCGCCGAAAAGGCCAATGACGCGCATCGCGCATCGGGCGAGATCGGCTCGCTGGTCGATCGGCTGCGCGAACTGATCCTTGGCCTGTCGGACAATAGCGAGGCCGTCTCGGGCAATGTCCACTCGATCCTCGGCGCGATCGGTGAGATCCGCTCGGGCCTCGGCGAACTGGCCGATACCTCCATCGACAATGCCATCGGCCTGCAGCGCCTCTCGACCCGCGTGACCTCGGTCAGCGACGACACCAATATGCTGCTCCAATATCTCGCGGAGAGCGGCGTCGATATTCCGGATTCGCCTTACATCAGCTTCGGCCTGCAGGCGGTGCAGGGCATCGTCGCCGAGCTTGAGAAGGCGCTCGACGACGGCGAGATCGGTCTCGCCGCCATGTTCTCGGACGACTATCAGCCGGTGCGCGGCAGCGAGCCGCCGCTCTTCTCGCACCCCGTCCAGTCCCTCATCACCAGGGCGGCCCGCCCCTGGCAGGAGCGCGCCCGCGCGCTCCCCGGCTTCTTCGGCATGACTTGCACGGATCGCAACGCCTTCGGCGCCGTCGCGATGCCCGAGCGCTCGCTGCCGCAGCGCCCCGGCGAGACCGACTGGAACCTCGAATATGCGCGCGCCGGCCAGATGTTCAATTATCAGGACACGCGCGAGCAGGCCAAGATGGTGCAGCCCTTCTGCCTCAAGGCCTATCGCCGCCCGATCGCCACCGGCGGCATCATGCTGCTCAAGCAGGTCATCGCGTCCATCCACATCCGCGGCAATCACTGGGGCGTGATGCAACTCGCCTATGAGGATCAGACAAGCAAGACGGGCGAGATCGTCCTCGCGCAGGCAAGCTGACGGTCAACGCCGTGCGTCGATGCTCCAGCGACCGGGCGCGATTTCGCTGGCCGTCACGCAAAGCCCGGCTTCCCGGCAGATGACCACGCCGGCAGCGATGTCCCAGAGGCCGCAGCCATGCTCGACATAGCCGTCCGTCCAGCCGAGCGCCGCACCGGCGAGCGAAAAGCTGGCGCATCCATAGCGTGCCACGGCGAAGTCGAGCGCGCGTAGGCCCTCCGCCCGCTCATCGCTGGCCGGGCCGGGTTCAAAGTCATTCTCGCCGAGCGCGATCAGCCGGATGGCGGGCAGGGCGGGCCGCACGAACGGCGTGCCGTTGCGCTGGACACCGCCCCGCGCACCGCGCTCAATACGATACCAAGCTCGGGCAGCGCGATGAGTCCCGCCGCTGCCTCGCCCCGTTCAATATAGCCGATCGAAATGCCCCAGAGCGGCAGCCCGCGCAGGAAATTGGTGGTGCCGTCGATCGGATCGATCGCCCAGCCCGACCCTCCCTCGTCAAGCGCCCCGCCGCCTTCTTCGCCAAGCAGCGCGACGGCGTCCAACTCAGCGCGCAGGCTCGCGCGGATGATGTCCTCCACCGCCCGATCCGCCTCGGAGGCGAATTGCCCGCGCGCTTTTTCTTCGACCGCCAGTGCTTCGCGCCGCCGCGCAAAGTCGCTGGCACAGGCGATCGCCGGCTCGGCCACTCGGAGGAGCAGCGCATGATCGATCGTCATGCCTCGCGCATCCGCCCGATGAAGACCCAGGCGCAGAGCAGTGCCATCCCCGCGCAGAACGCCATGCCGATCGCAAGGGACAGCGCCGAGCCGGTGGTCAGCCGCGCGAAGCCCGCCGCGATCACGCCCGCCACGGCGAGCTGGCCGAAGCCGAGCAGGGCCGACGCCTGACCGATCGCCCGGGGATGCAGCGACAGCGCGCCGGCCTGCATCTGCGGCTGCACCACGCCCCAGCCGAACGTGTAGAAAATCTCCGGCACCACCAGCGCTTCCCAGGCGCCGGGCCAGAGCGCGGTCGCGGCGATCATGACGATGCCGGCGCTCACCTGGATCACCGTGCCGAACCGCAAGGCCGCCTCCAGGGAATGGGTGCGGATCATCCGGTTCGAAAGCAGGCTGCCGAAGACGAAGCCCAGGGTCGAGATGGCGAGCATGATCGAATAGTGGCCCGCCGTCTCGCCCAGCCGCCCGACGATGACCTGCGGCGCGCCGGTCGAGAACATGAACAGGACGCTGTAGGCAAAGGCATTGCCGAACACGAAGGCCAGCAGCGCTTTCGACCGCGCCAGTCCGCCAAGCGACCGCAGCACGCCGCCCGGGTTCAGCGGCAGGCGCCGCTCCGGGCTCAGCGTCTCGGGCAGGATACGCAGGCTCGCGAGCGCGACGATCGCGCAGATCACGCCCATGCTGAGCAATGGCGCGCGCCAGCCGAACAGCATGACCAGCCCACCGCTCAGCAGCGGCGCCAGTGTCGGCACCGGTCCATAGATGGCGCCGACAAGCGCCAGCGTCCGCGCGGCATCCGCGCGGTCCAGCAGGTCACGCACGATCGTGCGGGCCAGAAGCGCCAGCGCGGCGCAGCCCAGCCCCTGCAGCACCCGCGCCGTGACCACGACGACGAAATCATGCGCGCTCGCGCCGATCAGGCTGGCGGCGATGTAGAGGATGAGCCCGGCATAGATGACCGGCCGGCGGCCAACTGCGTCGGCGAGCATGCCGCAGAAGAGCTGCGCGGCGGCGAAGGCGATGACGAACGCGCTCATCGCCGCCGCGACATCGGCGCGGGGCACGGCGAGATCGCTGGTGAGCGAGGGCAGCACCGGCGACATGCCCTCGATCGACAGCGGCAGGATCGCGGTCAGCGCGGCGACGAGCAGCAGCAGCGCGCGCGGCAGGTGTTGCGCGGGCACAGCCGGCGCATGCTGGGACAAAGCAGGATTGGGCAGCAGGGTCTTCCTTCTATCGGACGCGTTCGGCGCCAGAATCGGTTCAGCCGTCGAGCTTGCCGAACTTCGCCTCGAAGCCGGCAACGTCGCCCTTGGCGAGGAAATCCGCCTGCTCGATCCAGTTGTCACGCACGATGCGGCCCTTGAAGGTGCCCAGATGCGCGTCGACCTTGGCGACGTCGTCCGCGCTCCAGCCCGCGATCTGGTCGAAGCGGGTGATGCCGAGGGCATTCAACGTGCTGTTGAGCTTGGGGCCGAGTCCCTTGATCTGGCGCAGATTGTCGGGCGCGCCGCTCGCAGCCGGCACGCCGATATCGGTCAGCGCGACGCCGCCCGTCGCCGTGCCGCCGCTGGTCATCACCGCCGCCGCATTGCTCATCGTGGCCTGCACGTCATCGGGCTTGGCGCCGCTCGCCGCGACATCGGCCACCATCGACTGCTCGACCGCCTCGATCACTTCCTCGGCGACATTGCGCACCGCCTCGACGGCGGCACCGACCGCCGTCACCGACGTGTCGACATGATGCCCGGCCTGGCTCGGCCCGCCGCTCGCCCGCGAGCGCAGGATCAGGATGAGGACCACCGCGACAACCACCGCAGCGATGAAGAGAAACAGGGCATTCTGGGTCATGATCAAGCTATCCCGCCTCGGCTTTTCCGTGTCGTTGCACCACCATAAGGCGCGCCCGATTTCAATACCAGCGGGTCATGCCGACCTTTCATTTCACCGGATCGATCCTATATCGGAATGGTCGAGGGACGCTGTCCCCAGTCCGTCCACCGAAAAATATTTTTCGTTCGCGGATCGTTCCCTTGCAGAGCCGGAAAAGACCGGAAACGTCGCGCGTCGCTGCAATGCAGCATGGGAATTGGTGCCATGAAGCGAGTCTTTTCATCGACGAACCGAATCGCTACCAACTTCTTAACGCCCTTGCATCAGCTGGCCATTGTGGCACTATCACTGGTGGTTCGAAACGGGGGCCAACGCAATAACTTGTAGTTCCAGGTCGCGACCATAAGTCGCGGCGAGGGAGGTCTCGCCCCGAGGGAATTGCCGGTTCGCGGACTTGACCGAATCGAACGAAGAGAGAACATTGGGGGTCGAAGAATGGAGTTTCGTGATTTGCAGGCGGAAGGCATCAATGAAGCGACCCTGGCCGTCGAGGCGGCAAGCGAGAGCGCGCCGGCGAACGCCAAGGCCATGAGCGCCAAGGCCCCGCAGGAGGCCGTCAGCCACAAGGCGAAGCGCAAGCCGAGCGCGTCGAACACCGTCGACGCGCGCCGGTTCGACATCGTCACCGATCCGTCGCGTGATGCGCTCCTCACCGAGTTCGGCAAGGAGACGCTCAAGGACCGCTATCTGCTGCCCGGCGAATCCTATCAGGATCTCTTCGCCCGCGTCGCCTCGGCCTATGCTGACGATCAAGCGCATGCCCAGCGGCTCTACGATTATATCTCCAAGCTGTGGTTCATGCCCGCCACGCCCGTCCTCTCCAATGGCGGCACCGGCCGGGGCCTGCCGATCAGCTGCTACCTCAACAGCGTGGACGACAGCCTCGAAGGCATCGTCAACACCTGGAACGAGAATGTCTGGCTCGCCTCGCGCGGCGGCGGCATCGGCACTTACTGGGGCAGCGTGCGCGGCATTGGCGAGCCGGTCGGCCTCAACGGCAAGACCAGCGGCATCATCCCCTTCGTGCGCGTGATGGACAGCCTGACGCTCGCCATCTCGCAGGGCTCGCTGCGCCGCGGTTCGGCCGCCTGCTATCTCGACATCTCGCATCCCGAGATCGAGGAATTCCTCGAAATCCGTAAGCCCTCGGGCGACTTCAACCGCAAGGCGCTCAACCTGCACCATGGCGTGCTGATCACCGACGAGTTCATGCAGGCGGTGCGCGACGGCAAGGAGTTCCATCTTCGCTCGCCCAAGGATCAGAGCATCCGCGCCACGGTCGATGCACGCAGCCTCTTTCAGAAGCTGGTCGAGACCCGCCTCGCCACCGGCGAGCCTTATATCGTCTTCTCCGACACGGTGAACCGCATGATGCCCAAGCATCATCGCGATGTCGGCCTCAAGGTCTCGACCTCGAACCTCTGTTCGGAAATCACCCTGCCGACCGGTCGCGACCATCACGGCATGGATCGCACCGCCGTCTGCTGCCTCTCCTCGCTCAGCATGGAGACGTGGGACGAGTGGAACGGCGACAAGAATTTCATCGAGGACGTGATGCGCTTCCTCGACAATGTGCTGCAGGACTATATCGACCGCGCCCCGCCCGAGATGGCGCGCGCCAAGTATAGCGCCAGCCGCGAGCGCTCGGTCGGCCTCGGCATCATGGGCTTCCACAGCTTCCTGCAGTCGCGCGGCATCCCGTTCGAGGGGGCGATGGCCAAGAGCTGGAACCTCAAGATCTTCAAGCATATCAGCTCGAAGGCCAACGAGGCCTCGATGCAGCTCGCCGTCGAGCGCGGCCCCTGCCCGGATGCTGCCGACCAGGGCGTGATGGAGCGCTTCTCCTGCAAGATGGCGATCGCGCCGACCGCGTCGATCAGCATCATCTGCGGCGGCACGTCCGCGTGCATCGAGCCGATCCCGGCCAATATCTACACGCACAAGACGCTGTCCGGCAGCTTCATCGTGAAGAACCCCTATCTGGAGAAGATCCTCCAGGCGAAGTCCAAGGACTCGACCAACGTCTGGAACTCGATCCTCGAGAAGGGCGGCTCGGTCCAGCATCTCGATTTCCTGAGCCAGGAAGAGAAGGACGTCTACAAGACCAGCTTCGAGATCGACCAGCGCTGGCTGATCGAGCTCGCCGCCGATCGCGCGCCCTATATCGACCAGGCCCAGTCGCTGAACCTGTTCATTCCGGCCGATGTCGAGAAGTGGGATCTGCTGATGCTCCACTTCCGCGCCTGGGAGCTGGGCGTGAAGTCGCTCTATTATCTGCGCTCCAAGTCGATCCAGCGCGCCGGCTTCGCGGGCGGCGTCGAGGCGGATAACACCGCCGAGCTCAAGAAGATCGAGCTGCCCAACACCGACTATGACGAGTGTCTCGCCTGTCAGTAGGAAGACACTCAGCGAGAACGGAAACTTTTCAGCAAGAGTTGAAGGCTGGAGTCTGTCCCGTTTGGACTGAACGGCATGCGTTCCTGCGGAGCCGAAGGCGGGCGCAGGAACACATGCCGCTTACGCAGGACGAGCTCCAGGAATTCGCAGCATTCCTGGCCTCTTTTTTTGCAGACTGGCGCCCAAAATCTATGGCGCGATCCGCGGCACGGAGCCCAACAAGCGGATATGCTCGACCATCGGCAGGGTCTATTCGGCCGGCGCCCAGATGGTATGGGAGTCGATTTCCAGCTTGATGATCGCCTTCCCTGAATCCGCGCGCGCCGCGATCTCCGCCCGCCGCGTCTCATTGGCCTGCCGCTCGGCATAGAGCAGGTCGGACAGATCGATGGCGCCCAGCTGATAGCCCTTGCGCGTCCGCTCGCTCGTCGAATCCGCCCTGATCCGGGCTTCCGTCACCTGCTCCCAGACGATGAGGCGTGTCCGTGCATTGGAGAGGTCCGCATCCGCCATGACCTGGACGTCGCGCTCCACGACGCCGAGCTCCAGCTGCGCCGAGCTGGCCATGGCTTCCGCCTCGTCCGCCGCGCGTGACCGATGGCGGCCGCCCAACGGCATGGCCGCCACGAGGCCGACACCTTTTTCAATGCCGCCGCGCTCGCTGAACAGGCGGAAGCCGAAGCTGGGATCGGCGATCCTGTCCGCCTTGACGCGCCTCGCGGTGACGGACTGGCGCTCGGCCTCGGCCCGGGCCGCGCCGATTTCGTGGCTACGCTCGATGACCAGCGCGCGCAGTTCCTCGAAATTCTGCGGCAGGTCGTGGGGGCTGACCATTTCCGGCGCGTCGACGGGAAGCGGCAGGTCCGGAAACTGTGCGGCGAGCTTGACGCGCGCCTCGGCCGCCAGTGCCCTCGACTGGGCGAGTTGCCCCTGCGCAAGTGCGAGGGCGGCGGCTGCCTGATCGATGTCGAGATCCGACGCATCACGCATTTCCGCGCGCCGCTTGACCGCTGCAAGCGCTCGCTCAAGGTTGGCGACCATCGCCGCGTCATTCCGGGCCAAGGCGGATGCCGTCATCCAGTCATACCATAGGCCGGCGAGCAGCAAGGCCGTCTGATGCCTGACATCCTCCATCCTGTTCTGCGCTGCCTTCACACCCAGATCTCCCGCCTGGCGGTCAAGGCCGGCCTTTCCGGGCAGGCGGAAGGGCCGCATGATCGTGGCGTCGAACTCGTTGAAGCCGCCTTCATTGTTTACGGTACGGCGGATGTAGCTGCCCTGCACCGTCACTTCGTGCGTGCCCGCGGCCAGCATCCCGGCCTGTGCCCGCGCCGCCGCCAGGCGGGCTTCGGCGGCCTTGACGGCAGGATGATTGTCGAGCGCGCTCGCAACCAGCTCGACAGGCGGCAGGTCGGCATGCTGCCGGTCCTGCGCTGCGGCCGGCCATGCCGTGAGCGACGCCGCCCCGAGCAATGCGGCTGATATCAGGCGTTTCAAGAAAACCTCCCGGAGGCGATGATGGGAGCGAGGCGCCAACGCACCGGCCCCGAGCGCTTGAGCGCGCCGATCTGCGTGACGATTGCCGACGCGCCGGATTCCTCGACGCGCACATCCAGTGACACCCGGTCGAGGCGGCCCGTGACGCTTTCCGCCGCCGTGGCATCCGAGAAGTCGAGGCCATGGACGGTCTCGTCGCGCTGGTGAACCGGGTGACGGGTAACGTCGCGCAGGGTGGCGGCAATGGATGCAGCGTCGGCCCGGCTGCAATGGACCGTGAGCAGCAGTTCAGGCATCGGCGATCTCCGTGCCGCTCTCGCCAAAGCGCTCGAAGAGAATGGGGAGCAGGACCAGGGTCAGCAGCGTCGAGGTGATGAGGCCGCCGATGACCACGATCGCCAGCGGGCGCTGGATCTCCGAGCCGGGGCCGGTGGCGAAGAGCAGGGGCACGAGACCGAAGGCGGTGATGCTCGCGGTCATCATCACCGGCCGCAGCCGCCGCTCGGCGCCCAGCCGGACGGCCTGCGCCATTGCCATACCCTCGGCGCGCAGCTGACGGAAATAGGCCACCAGCACGAGGCCGTTGAGCACCGCAATGCCCAGCAGCGCGATGAAGCCGACCGACGCAGGCACGGACAGATACTCGCCCGAGACCCAGAGCGAGACGATCCCGCCGACCATGGCGAAGGGAATGTTGACCAGGATGAGCGTGGCGGCGCGCAGCGATCGCAACGTCGCCAGCAGCACGAAGAAGATGAGCAGGAGCGCGATGGGAATGACCAGCATGAGGCGGGCCGACGCGCGCTGCTGGTTCTCGAACTGCCCACCCCAGACGAGGCGATAGCCTGCGGGCAGGTTGATCTGCTTCGCCACCTGGGCCTTGGCCTCCTCGACATAGCCGACCAGATCGCGTCCGGAGACGAAGGCCTGCACGAGGGCGTAGCGCGAGCCATTTTCATGATCGAGCTTCACCGGGCCTTCCACTCGCTTGACGCTGGCGAGGTCGCTCACGCGCGCCAGCTCGCCGGAGGGCGTGCGCAGCATGAGGTCGGCGAACCGCTCGGGGCTGCTGCGCAGCGTGTCATCGCCCTTGATGAGGATGGGCGTGCGCTTCTGTCCCTCGGCGACGATGCCGGCATGAAGCCCTTCGAGCTGGGCCCGCATGGCGTCCTGCAGCGTGTCGACCGGCATGCCCGCGCGGCCGGCGGCGAGTCGGTCGATGTCGATCTGCAGATAGTCGACCTTGTCGTTGGCGACCGTCATGACTTCTGTGGCGCCCGGCACTTTCCGCAGGACGCCCTGGACTCGCCCGGCCAGCTCGGCGAGCGTGTCGAGATCGGGACCGAAGATCTTGACCGCCAGGTCACCGCGCGCGCCCGTCAGCATCTCGGAGACGCGCATTTCGATCGGCTGGGTGAAAGCATGCTGGATGCCGGGCAGCTTCTCGACCGACAGACGCAAGCTGTCGATGAGCTCATCCTTGGTGCCGCGCCACTCGGACTGCGGCTTGAGCATCAGGAACGTATCGGTCTCGTTGAGACTCATCGGATCGAGTCCAAGCTCGTCGGACCCCACGCGCGAGATGACGCTCTTCACTTCGGGCACATGTTTCAGGATCTCGCGCTGCGCCGCGAGGTCTCCTTCCACCGAATGGGCGAGGCCGATGCTGGGCAGCTTGGTGAGCTGGATGATGACGGAGCCCTCGTCCATCGATGGCATGAAGGTCTTGCCGACGCCGCCATAAGCGGCGACCGCCACCGCAAGCCCGGCACCGGCCAGTCCATAGACAAGCTGCTTGCGCGCGAAGGCGCCGGCGAGGAGCGCGCGGTAGCGCGGCGCCAGGACGCGCATGATCCAGGGCTCGCCGTGATGGCCGGTCCGCAGACCAAGCGAAGACAGCACCGGCACGAGCGTCAGAGCCAGCAAAAGCGAGGCGGCGAGCGCGAAGACGATGGTCAGCGCGACCGGACCGAACAGCTTGCCCTCAAGACCTTGCAGCGAAAGCAGCGGGAAGAAGACGAGCGCGATGATCACGATCCCCGCCGAAACAGGGACGATGACGTCGCTGGTCGCACGAAAGACATGATTGAGGCGGGGATGATGATCCTCGGTATCGACCATATTCAGACGCTCGACGATATTCTCGACGACGACGACGGCGGCATCGACCAGCATGCCGATTGCAATGGCAAGGCCGCCGAGGCTCATCAGATTGGCGGTCAGGCCCACCGCCCTCATGATGAGAAAGGTCACAAGCGCCGCCATCGGCAGGATGAGTGCGACAATGCCTGCTGCTCGCCAGTCGCCCAGGAACAGGATCAGCAGGATGACGACCAGCACCGTCGCCTCAAGCAGGGCTTCCTCGACCGTTCCGACAGCCCGCGCGATGAGATCCGAACGATCATAGAACACGTCGATCGAGGTGCCCCTGGGCAGGGTCTTCTCGACCTCCGCGAGGCGCTGCTTCACACCACTGACCACTTGCCGCGCATCCGCGCCACGCAGTGCGATGACGAGGCCTTCCACCGCCTCGCCCTTGCCGTCGCGGCTGACCGCGCCGTATCGGGTGAGACTGCCGATCCCGACCTGGGCGACGTCGCCCAGGCGCACGACATGGCTGCCCTGCGTGCGCACGACCAGCGCGCGCAAATCCTCTTCGGACCGGATCGCCCCGACCGCGCGCACGATCAGGGCGTCCTCGCCATCGGCGAGCCGGCCCGCGCCGTCGTTGCGGTTGCCGCTCTCTATCGCCTGGCGCAGATCGGCGATCGTCAGTCCCGCGGCGCTCAGCGCCACCGGATCGGGCCGAACCTCGAAAGCCTTCGCATGCCCTCCCAGCGAGTTCACATCCGCGACACCGGGTACGGTTCGCAGCGCCGGGCGGATTGTCCAGTCGAGCAGCGTGCGCTTTTCCTGCAGCGACAGCGGCCCCTCGATCGTGAACATGAACATTTCGGACAGCGGTGTGGAGATCGGCGCCATGCCGCCGCTGACCGACGGCGGCAGATCCCCCATCACGCCGGACAGGCGCTCGGCGACCTGCTGGCGCGCCCAGTAGATGTCGGTGCCGTCCTGGAAATCGATGGTGATGTCCGCGATGGCATATTTGGCCGTCGAGCGCAGGATCGCCTGGCCCGGAATGCCGAGCATCTCCATTTCGATCGGCGTGATGACCCGCGTCTCGACCTCTTCCGGCGTCATGCCAGGGGCCTTGAGGATGACCTTCACCTGCGCGGGCGCGATATTGGGATAGGCATCGACCGGCAGGCCGACAAATGCCCAGGCGCCGAGACCGGCGATCACCGCCGCGAGCGCGAGGACGAGCAGCCGATAGGAGAGCGCCTGTGCAACGAGGGTACGGAGCATGGGTCCGCCCTATTCCGCGGTGGCGAGCGCCTTGAGCTCGCTCACGGAGGTTATGACGACGTCTTCGCCGGGCTTGAGACCGGACAGGATGATGCGCTCGCCGTCCGACCGCTCGCCGCCTGCCGCGAGGGTCACCGGGCGCGGGATCACACCCCGGGCGCTGCGGACGAACACGATAGCGCCGCCCGGGAGCTGCGCCACGGCAGCGGCCGGCACGCGAACCGCGCCCTGCGGCGCGGGTCCCATGATCGCAAGCGAGAGCGCCTGCCCGGCCCGGACCGCGCCATCGCGATCGCCACCACCATCGAGGCTGGCAGTGAGGCTGGCCGATCGCGTTGCGGGATCGATCGCCGAACCGACGGCGAGCACCTTGCCCGAGGCACCCGCCGCGCGCACGGTCATGCCCGGTTGGACCTTGCCGATCAGGCGCTCGGGCAGTTGCCCCTGGGCCTGCATCGCCCCGCCGGCATCGATGACGAACGGCGCGGCACCCGGATCGAGCGCCTTGCCGGTTTCGATCGACATCGTGCTGATGCGCCCGCCGATCGGCGCGGTCAGGCTATAGCCCGTGCCGCTGGAGCCGTTGGCCATGCCGATCAGGCGCGCCTGCTCCGACACGTCGATCTGCGCCTGGCGAAACAGGGCGCCGGCCTCGTCCGCCCGTGCTGGCGCGACGATGCCCTCTTTGCTGAGCTGCGCGAGGCGCGCGGCGTTCGCCCGCGCCACGTCGAGCCGGGCCCGGGCCCGCGCCAACTCGGCGGCGAGGCTGACGACGTCGCGGCTGGAAACGGTCGCCAGCATCTGCCCGGCGTGAACATCCTGCCCCTCGACCACGAAGACGCGCATGACGACACCCGGCAGCTGCGCGGCGACCGCCACGCGGGCGTTGGGCGGGGGCGAGACCATGGCGGGCACCGTCGCGATCGGGACGAGGCTGGCCTGTTCAGCCCGTGCGAAATGCAGCGACAGCGCCTTGGCCTGCTCGGCGGAAAGGGACATTTCCCTGGGTGCGCCGGCAACGGATGCCTTCTCTTCCGGCGCCGGATCGCCGGGGTCGCCGGTTCCCCCGTGCGGCACGAGCCACCACACCAGCGCAAGCGCCACCAATCCCAGCGCACCGCCAATGAGCCATTTGTTCCTGTTCATGACGCCGACTATCCGGCGTTGCCTGACAGGTCCCTGACAAGAATCAGCAGAGGGGGAAAATAAGGCGCAGTTCGCGCCGGTCGGGATTGGTGACGAGCCTGCCGCCATGCGCCGCCATGATCCGCGCGACGATGGCGAGGCCGAGGCCGGCGCCGTTGCTGCTGGCATGATCGGCCCGGCGCAGGCGCTGAACGAGGATGTCCAGCCGCTCGGGAGAAAGCCCCTCGCCCCCGTCCCTGACGGCGAGTTCCCCTGGCCGGTCGGCCAGCACGACGACGGTATCGCCGGCCGGGGTGACGCGCAGCGCATTTTCGACGAGGTTGCGGAGTGCCGCCGCAATTGCCTCCCGCCGCCCCGGGACGACACCGCTGTTTTCGCCGTTCAATTCGATCTGCCTGCCGTCCGCCAGCGCAGCCGGCGCCATTTGCGCAACGACATCGCCGGCCAGCTCGACGAGGTCGACAGGCGTCGGCGACGTGTGCGCCGCGCGCTCCGCGTCGACCTGGGCAAGCAGCATCAACTGGTCGATCAGGCGGCGCATCGCCCCCACGTCGAGCCTGAGCTGCTCGGACTTCGCGCCGTCGAGCTGGTCGAGCTCCAGTGACAGCAGGGTGAGGGGCGTGCGCAGCTCATGGGCGATGTCGGCCGCGAACGCTTCGTGCATGGCGGCCGCGACATCGACCCGGTCGAGCAGGGCGTTGACCGAGCGAGCGAACGGCTTCGCCTCGAGCGGAAGGCTTTCCACCTCGACGCGCACGCCGCGCGATTGCCCCTGCGCGGCGTCGATCTTGCGCGCCGCTTCCTCAAGCGGCTTTAAAGCGCGGCGGATGGCCCACAGCCCGGTCAAGGTCATCGGGGTTGCCAGCAATAGCATGGGAATGACGACATGCTCTGTCAGCTCGTGAATGATGGCCGGCAACGCCGAAGCATCCGAAAGCTCGGCAAACGACATGCGATATTCAATGCCGATGAACAGAAGGAGCAGCAGCGCGCCGATGAGCGCGACCAGGGTCAGGCTCAGCGTCAGCCGGCCGACAATCGAGTCCGATCCCTTCATCGGGCTTGATCGGGTTCGCGCAGGAGATAACCGACGCCGCGGACCGTATGGAGCTGGCCGACGGCGCCGGCATCGTCGAGCTTGCGGCGAAGGCGCGAAACGATCGCTTCAAGCGCATTGGGCGTCACCGCCTCATCGAGGCGATAAAGGGCGTCCTCGATACTCCTGCGGCGAACCACCTGTCCGGCCCGCCGGAGGAGCAACTCGAGCAAATCCGCCTCGCGGCGCGCGAGATCGAGCGGACGATCGTCGACCGACGCGCTTCGGCTGGTCGAATCATATTTTATCGATCCGACCTTCAGGACAGGCTCGGCGCGTCGGCCCGGCCGGCGAAGCAAGGCGCGCAAACGCGCCGCCAGCTCTTCCACCGAAAAGGGCTTCACCAGATAATCGTCAGCCCCCGCGTCCAGTCCGTTGACCCGATCCTCGAGGCCCCCGCGCGCGGTCAGAATGAGCGCGGGGGGCTCTCCGGCGGGTTGGCGAGCACGGAGCCAGTCAAGCCCATCGCCATCCGGCAATCCAAGATCCAGCACGATGACATCGAAGGCGGCAACGGCAAGAGCAGCGTCGGCATCGGCAAGGCTATGGGCGATGTCGCTGCGATAGCCGAGCCCCGCGAGGCCCTCGGCTATCAAGGCCGCAAGCCGCTCATTGTCCTCAATCACCAGCAGTCGCGCCATTTGATCCCGTTCTTCGCTGGACGATATTAAAGTCGATCCGGACCAGTGGGTCCAGCTTCCAGTGGAACGCAGGTCATTGTGCCAGCGGCGGCTGACCAAAGCCTGACACACCTGAGCTGCACGAGCGGTCCATCTTCGGCGTCGCGATCGCCCCATCCGCGGCCGGTGTCCTTGCGCCTGAGGCGGAAGGGCGCACCATCAGCGACGATCGACACGTGCAGAATGCAAAATTTCGCTTGACGTTAATTTCTAAATCAGAACTAAACGGCGCGGGATTGGCCGTACCGATCCCGGCGGATGAAACCGGAGCGGGTCGCCCGAACCATGCTCCCAAGAAATGGTGAGAGAATGACAAGCGTCGAGGAGAGGCTCCAGATCCTGGAAGACAAGGAGGCCATTCGCGGTATCCTGCTCGAATATGGCCGCGCGCTCGATAGCCGCGATACCCAGGCCTATTCGGACCTGTTCGCCGCCGACGGCGAGTGGAGCGGCGGCATCGGCCAGGCCAGGACGCCTGCCGGCATCAAGAAGATGCTTGACGATCTCTTCGCCGGCGGCGCGCGCAACAATAGCACGCCCGCTGAAGAGAAGCCCCGGCCCCGGCCGCACCATCTCATGGGCAATATGGTCGTCGACGTGACCGGCGACACCGCCACCGCCCATTCCCGTTGGATGTGGGTGATGGCCGGCCCGGACGGCAGCCCGCATGCGTTGCGCTCCGGCTTCTACGAGGACCAGCTGGTCCGCGAGAATGGCGCCTGGAAGATCCGGAAGCGCCGCGCCGTGACCGAGTTCGACCAGGGGAAGGGCATCTGACGGCATGACACAGACAATCAGGCGGGTCGTCACCGGCCATGACGCGCAGGGCCGCTCGGTCGTGCTCAGCGATACCGACGCCCGCGTCCACCCGCTCGGCCGCCCGGGCATGTCGCTGGGCGACGTCTGGGCGACCAGCGACTATCCGCCGCTCGTCACCCCCGACGAGCCCGATCCGATACGCGAAGCGCTCGATTTCACGATCAAGGAGCGCGGCACGCGGTTACGGATTCTGGAGAGCACGCCGGGCGAGAATGATCCGGAACCGTGGATGCATCGCACGAAAACAATCGATTACGCCTATGTCATCGAAGGCGAGATGTGCCTGATCCTCGATGACGGCGTCGAGGTGGTTCTCAAGGAAGGTGACACCGTTGTTCAACGCGGCACCAACCACGCCTGGGTCAATCGCAGCGGCAAACGATGCCGGATGCTGTTCGTCATGATGGGGGCTGAATTCGCGCCAGAACTGGCCGATTTCGAGCTTTTTTCCCCGGACGAGCTACACGCCACGATTACCCCCACGGAGCGCTGAACCCGCCTCCCACAGGCGCCGGTGGGCGTTATGACCTGTGGCCGAAAAGCCACTTACTTCATACGTTCATTAATCCAATGTCAAAAAATGCCTTTGACAAAAATTTCAAAATACGAAATTAATTTCCAGCCAATCAGGCCGCTGGGCGATGTCCGCCCGCGGCCCGCGATCCCGAAGTTCGGGACGTGTCATTAGGGGAGTCCATCATGTCAATCCAAAGATCGAATGCTTCTGTTCGTCGTTTCGCCATCGGAACGTCGCTCCTCTCGCTCGCCATGCTGTGCGCATCGGCCGCGTCCGCCCAGGCGCAGGACGCACCCGCACAGGATACGGCGCAGAACGCCGATGACGGCTCCGGCCTCGGCGACATCGTCGTCACCGCCCAGTTCCGCTCCACCAACGTGCAGGACACGCCGGTCGCGATCACGGCCGTCAGCGCCGACATGCTGGCGCGCCGCAGCCAGACCAACATCTCGCAGATCGCGGCGCAGGCACCGAACGTCACGTTGAAGCCGCAGGCTGGCGTGTGGGGTCCCTCGATCGCCACCAGCATTCGCGGCATCGGCGGCCAGATCGATCCCCATCCCGCCTTCTCGCCGGGCGTCGGCATGTATATCGACGACGTGTTCTACACGAGCACTGTCGGCGCGGTGTTCGACCTGCTCGACCTGGATCGCGTCGAGATCCTGCGCGGCCCGCAGGGCACCAACGCCGGCGCCAACTCGATCGGCGGCGCGGTCAAGCTCTATACCCGCAAGCCCAATGGCGAGGGCGGCTTTGCCGAGGCGACCTATGGCAGCCGCAACCGCATCGACCTGCGCGCTTCGGGCGACTTGACGCTGGTTCCGGACGCGGTCTTCGTGCGCATCAGCGGCGTCTCCAAGAGCCAGCGCGGCTATGTGAAGCGCATCGATTATGCCTGCTCGCACCCCGGCAGCGGCCTGCCCACCTTCGTCACCGGCAATGACTGCCTGCTCGGCACGATGGGCGGCGTGGACTATAAGGCCGTGCGCGGCGCCGTCCGCATCCTCCCAACCTCGAACCTCGAAGTCAACGTTTCGGCCGACGTCATCCAGGACGATTCGGAGATGGGCGGCGTGGTGTGGAACAACACCAACAACATTCTCGACCGCGTCAAGCTGAACGGCGTACCCTACGACGCCCGCTTCTCGGCGCCGGATCCCTACACCAACTATTCCTCTTACTACATGCCGGGCGGCGTGATCGAGGGCGTGCCGAACCGCACGATCACGGCGACCCCACGCCAGCAATATAAGAGCTGGGGCACCGCCGGCACCATCGACTGGGAGCCGATCGCCGGCATCAAGATCAAGTCGATCACGGCCTATCGCAAGTCCCGCGCCCAGTGGGTCGGCGACGTCGACGGATCGCCGCTGGGCCTGGGTCTCGACTTCCAGGACATCGACAACCGTCAGTTCAGCCAGGAAACGCGCCTGAGCGGCAAGCTCGCCGATGGCGCGATCGAATATACGCTGGGTGGCTATTATCTGCACCGCTGGGCAGCCTATCGCCCACGCCAGTATTTCATCTATCAGTCGCCTAGCTACGACTTCACCAACAATGACCGGATCAAGAACGACTCCGTGGCGGGCTTCGCCAACGTCGCGTGGCACGTCACCGACAAGTTCAACCTGGTCGGCGGCCTGCGCTACACACATGAGACGAAGAGCTTCGCCCTGCGCCGTTACACGCAGACAGGTGCGGTCGCGCCAGGCTATGAAGTGCTCGACACGATCACCAGCCGCTACAAGAAGGGCACTTGGGACTGGTCGATCAGCGCCGACTACAAGCTGACGCCGGACATCATGGGCTATGCCTCCGTCGCCACGGGCTACCGCTCAGGCGGCAACACGCCGCGTCCCTTCGCGCCGGATCAGGCCCTGCCGTTCGGCCCGGAAAGCACGGTCAACTATGAGCTGGGCCTCAAGAACACCCTGTTCGACCGCAAGCTGCGCCTGAACCTGGCGGCCTTCTACAGCACGCTGAAGGACGTCCAGTTCACGCTGCTGACCTGCCCGCAGATCTCGACCTTCCCGACCTGCGGCGTCACCGCCAATGCGGGCGACGCGGAAGTGAAGGGCGTCGAGGCCGAGATGACTGCCGAGCCCGTGGATGGCCTGCTGATCGACGGCTCGGTCAGCTACCTCAAATTCCGCTATACCCGCGTCAATCCGAGCGCGGGCACACAGGTCGTCCGCGCTTATTCGCCGGACTGGAAATGGAGTGTCGGCGCGCAATATGAGTTCGACCTGGGCGCGATGGGCAGCCTGACCCCGCGCCTGGACGCGAGCTATACCTCGGAGGTCTTCTCGAGCGGCACGCCGCGGCCCACTGCCCGCATCGCGCCCTACACGCTGGCCAATGCGCGCCTGACCTGGCGCGACACGGACCGCGCCTGGGAGTTCGCGCTCGAGGTCACCAACCTCACCGACAAGGTCTATTATGTGTCGAACGCGGATCTGAGCTTCATCCCGGTCATCGGCTTCTCGTGGAATGCGCCGGGCCGCCCCCGCGAATGGGCGCTCACCGTGAAGCGGAACTTCTAAATCCCGTCTCTCTCCTACTCCGAAGACGGAACAACTGGCCGGCAGTCCCCCTCAGGACTGCCGGCTTTCTTTTTCAGGACTTGTCTCGCCTAGGCAAATCAATGCTCCTGCGGAGGAGGAGCACATGCTGGTTCAGTCTAAACAGGACAGATTTTGGAGCGCAGCGCAGGTGCGCAGATACGAAAAAGCCGGCCGTCCCCCAGGCACAGCCGGCTTCTTGATTCAGGTATGGTGGCGGTTAGCGGCGCGGCCCTTGTGCGATGCCCGGCACCTTCACCGGCACGCTGAACACCGCGTCGCAGCCGGCGATGAACAGCGTCTTGTTGTCCTTGCCGCCGAAGGCAAGATTGGTCGCGCAAAGCTGGCGCTTGGGCTCCGAGCCGTCGATTGGCATGCGCAGTAGGCCGAGCAGCTTGCCGTCCGGCGCGGAGATGCGCACCACGCCCGGGCCGGCGCCGCCGGTGGAATAGATATTGCCCTGCACGTCGACCTTCATGCCGTCGATGATGCCGTCGCCCTCGGCGAGCTGCTTGCGGTTGGCCAGCGTGCCGTCGGGCTGGATGTCATATTGCACCAGCTTGAACATGGCGCTCAGATACATGTGCTTCTCGTCCGGCGAGACGATGATGCCGTTGGGCGCCGCACCCAGATCCTTGGCGGAGAGCGCCATGCTGAGCTTGCCGTCCTTGAGGCGCCAGACGCCGGGCTCCGTGAAGCCGTCCGGCACCTTGCCGTTGCGGAAGCCGAACTGGTTGGTCGTGATATAGATGGTGTCGTCCTTGAGGACGGTAATGTCGTTGGGGCCCTGCATATGCTTGTCGCCATCGGCGTTCGGCCCCGCGATGACCGTGCGCGTGCCGTCCTTCTCCAGCCGCATCAGGTTGTTATCGTTAGGCGCGCACCAGAGGATGCGACCCTGGCTGTCGAGGCCGGTGCAGGACGGGCCGATGAGCAGCACATGGGCGCGGCCCGAGCGGGTCTGGAAGCCGGTGTTGCTGGCGTCGTCGCCCGAATAGCCGGCCTTCTCGATCAGCGCTGTCACCTTGCCGTCAAGCGTCATCTTGTAGACGACATTGTCGATCAGGCCGCTGACCAGCACATAGCCGTCCTTGCCGTCCGGCACCCAGGTCACGCCCTCGTTGATGCCGAAGCCGTGCGCGACCTCGACCAGCCTGGCGTCCGGCGCGATCAGAGCATCGAGGCCGGCATCCTTCTTCTCGATGCGGAACGGCGCGGCCTTGGCCGGCGGCCCGTCGCCGCGCATCATCGGCCTATTCTGCGGTCCGAACTGAGCGTGCGCGGCACTGGACAGAAACAGCGCGGCCCCCGTGGTCAGCGCGGTCGAAACAAGGTGCGAAATCGAGCGTCTCATTCCCTCTCCCCTTTCTCGGCGGATGATTGATTGTCTGGGTTCAACGGCGAGCGGGTCGACGCAGAATCGCCGATCACTGCCCCGCAGGCTTGTCCCGCTGGGGCGGCAGTAGCGCGGCCGGCAGCGGATGCGTGGCAAGCTGAACCGATGTCTTGTAGTTCACCCAGACATGCCAGCGAGACTGGATGCGCCAGCCCTTCGCCGTCTTGACGTAGCGGTCCTGATAGCCGCCCTGCCATTCGATGCTGCCTGGCGTGCCGTCGACACCCATGGTGACGAGCACCGAGCGCCCGACCGCGCCGCCGGGCGCCGCCTCGACCACCTCGCTGGTCACGATGTGGTGGAGGCCGTAGCCCGGTGAGCCGGGTTTGCTCTCGCGGCAGCCGCCGGGGCCGCCGCCACCCGCCCGCGCCAGCGCCTCGCGCCCTCGCGCCCAGATCGTGCCGTCCACGTCCCACTGATCGGTGACGCCGAAGGTGCCGTCATCGGTGAACAGATCGGCATAATCATAGCCACTGTTGACGCAGCGATCGACGAGATGCGCATATTTGGCCGTGAGCTGCTTGATCGCCGCGATGTCGTCCGCGCTAAGGCGCGCGGGCTTCTCCGCCGCCTGGGCCGATGCCGCAACCATCAGGCCGGCAAGGATAAAGTTGCGCCCGTGCCAGACCGATCGCGTCATCATCCACTCCCTGTTGAGGGCCGTTATCCGTCTATGGGAGCGGCAACCTCTTTCCTTTCGGAAGGATATTTGCGATCATGTATAATTACAAATCAAAAATAATGAAGCGAGACAGATATGATCGACTGACCCGCAGGGACGAGATCCTCGCTTCGCTTTGATCTAGGCGCGACGCAGAGGAATTATTCAGAAATTTGATAATTCAAATTATCGCGCTATGACCCCTGTGGAGCGGCGTTTTTTGTCAGCGCTCATTCATCGCACAGAGACGTTGCACGCCGCTGCGCGGACCGGCGGGCTGGAACGCCTGAGCCGGATCGATCTAACAATAGGCACGGATGGACTTGATGGTTGAACTGGACGTGGCAGACGGGGGAACGCTCGAGGATGTCGTCAGGGACTGGGGCGAGAAGATCCCCGCGCTGCAGGTCGACGCCTTCGCGGTGCAGATCAAGCTCTACCAGATCAACGTCATCACGAGCCGCATCTACAACCGCATCGCCGACGAATTCTCGCTGAGCGACATCGACGTCAGCGTCCTCATGATCATCCGGCGCGAGCGGCCCGACCGGCCGGTGCGCCCCTCCGATCTCTGGCGCTCGCTGCACATGCGGCCCAGCGCGATCACCTATCGGGTCGACCGGCTGCACGAGCTCGGCCTGGTCCAGCGCCTGCTCGACGAGAATGACCGGCGCGCCTGGCTGCTCAAGCTCACCGATGAGGGGCTGCGCGTCGTCAATGACATCGTGCTCAAGTTCAACAAGGTGACGGTCGAGCGGCTCGCCATCGCCGCCGATCATGGCTGCGACATCGCCGCGCTGGACCGGCAGCTCGACTGCCTGCTCAAGGCCTGGAACAGCGTCGCGAACTGAGCTGCCGGCCTCGGCTCAGGGCGCACCGTAGATCGTGCGGCCCAAGGCAACCAGGTCGATCTTCTCGCCCGTCCGCAAGGCCGGCAGCATCTGCGCGATGAACTGGTCGCGGCGCGCGGGCGACTGCGCCTTGTCGGCAAGATCGAGACCGCGCGTCACGCCCTCACGATCGAGATCGGTGCAATAGACCGGCGTGCCGGGCTGCTGACGCCAGGACTCCGCCAGCGCCCCCGCATCGACCCCGTCGAAGCCGATCTCGTCGAGCAACCGGACCACGACCGCCTTGGCCGCCGGATCATCGCCCGACACGGGCAGTGCGATGCGACCGGGCGCGCCCGATGCGCGGCCGCCATCGGCAAGGCTGGTGAAGCTGATGCTGTTCAAGGCCTTGACGACCGGCCGACCGAGCTGCCGCGAGACCCAAAGGCCCTCTGCCAGACCGGCCTCGATCTCCGCGATCGGCTGGTCGCGCAGGCCGGGATAATAATTGCCGGTGTCGATGATGACCACGTCATCCGGCACCTCGTGGAACAGCCCCGCCGACAGCGTCTCGACAGCGCCCTGCGGGATCGACACGACGATGATGTCGACGTCCGCGACGGCCTCAGCCACCGTGACGGCGCGCGTGCCCATACCTTCGACAAGGTCGCGGATGCTGTCCGGCCCGCGCGCGTTGGCGAGCTTGACCGCATGACCGGCCGCGGTGCACCGGCGCGCAAGAGTGGCGCCCAGCATGCCCGCGCCCACGATCCCGATCTTCATCCCGTCACCTTGTCAAGGCCGGCCGATCTCGTCGGCTGGGGCCGCTCTGGCTGCTCGCGCA
This sequence comes from Sphingobium nicotianae, assembly GCF_018603885.1. Taxonomy (GTDB): domain Bacteria; phylum Pseudomonadota; class Alphaproteobacteria; order Sphingomonadales; family Sphingomonadaceae; genus Sphingobium; species Sphingobium nicotianae. The sequence goes on along the minus strand of NZ_JAHGAW010000008.1, from coordinate 111,124 downwards.
GGCGCGCGTCAAGCGGCTTGTCGGGACGAAGCGCCCGCGCGGCCGACTAGTCGACCAATTCCTCGTATCGCCCATCCAGGCTGACGGCGCGCGCCTGATCCGCGCCGGCGCGCCGCTCGTCGCCGAGAGCACGCAGGGCAATGCTGCGGTGATAGAAACCGCGCGGGTCGCGGGGCGCATACCGCACGGCCTGGTCGAAATCCCGCACCGCCCGTTCGTCCTCGCCGAGATGATGATAAGCCATCCCGCGATTGAGATAGGCTGAAGCGGATTTGGGATCGATCGCGATCGCTGCGTCGAAGGCCGCGACCGCGCCGTCCATGTCGCGTGTCCAGGCATGGGTGAGGCCATCGGCCATATGCGCCGCCGCCTGACCCACATTGTCCTTGGCGCCCGGCTTCGTCACTCGCCGACACCGATCGAGACTGCGCGCCGGATCGTCCACGGTGCAGGCATTCCAGTCGCCACGCTGTGCCGCCTTGCTCTCGGCGCGCGAGATGCGCCCGCTGGTCACGACGATCTCGGTGGCACCGGCCTCGCTCTCCCCGGCGGCCGTGATGGCCACCGGCGTGTCGCTCACGCGCCCGGCCAGCCGGGTGCCGGTGACGACCACGTCCTGTTCCGCCGCAGGCGCCCGGGCACGCGGCGCGCTCGCCTTGGCGGAAGAAGCAACAGCGGCGGGCGGGGGCGGAGGTGGTGGCGCCGGAGGAGGAGGAGGAGGAGGAGGTGCGGCCGGCGCGAAAGCCGTCTCCGGCTGGGCATCCTGCGATGATGGCTCCTCGCTTGCCGTCATCCCGCGAAGCGCGCGTGGCGCCTCCTTCGCGGGTACCGCTGTCGCCGGCGCCGGCGCGGCCTGTGCCGGAGGAGGCTGATCGCGACCCGCCGGCGCGGCGCGGGTCGCGACAGGCGACGGGGAGGCTCGCTCGCTGGCATGATGGGGCTTCGGTGGCGAACGCAGGCCCAGCTCCTCCGTCTGCATCGTGCGCAGCGCCAGCGGTACGCCGATCGCCGCCAGCAGCGCCACCGACATGGCCGCGCCGAGCTGTGTGCGACCGAGCTTCGGCCAGGCAAAGCGCGGTCGCCGCGCGATGGACGTCGGCGCCTCGCCGTCGAATCGGCGCATCGCCTCGGCGATGGCCGCCTCGCGCCGGTCCGGTCGCGGCGGCGCCTCCGGCAGCAATTTCGCGAGATCGTCGTCAGGCCCCATCGGCATCAGCGTCCAACGGCCCCCGCCCCGTCGAGGCGAGAGGCACGGATCGTCGCGCGACAAGGCGGGAACAGCGGCATCGGCCAGCCTTATAGCCAATATTGCGCGCGGGTCTAAGCCAACCTCGCGACCGGCCGCCGCTGCTTCGCCGACAGCGGCGGCCCACCGTCCCTAGCGCTCCAGCTGCGCCAGCCCGCTCGCGGACTTGGCGGCGCGGACCAGCTGGACGAACTCCGCGCGATAGCCGAAGCTGTCGTCGCCGCGCGCGGCATTGGCCATCCTCAGCACATCGTCATAACCGACCGAGCCGCTATATTTGCCGCCGCGCAGCAGCTCGGCAAAGGCGGCGACGCTGGCGGCGAAACGGGCGTCGCGCGGTGCATCCTCGAACCGGGCATAGTCCACCGTCCGATCGATCGGCGTCGAGATGAGCGCGCTCTTGTCGGACTTGGGCAGCTTGTAGCGGATCTTGACGAAGCCCAGCTCTTTGCCGACCGTGGCGCCCGCCATCACCACCGGCTTGGCATAGCGCAGATCGCCGACCGCGCGCGGCCCGCCGACCGGCACGACCTCGTACAGCGCCGTCACCGTCTGGCCCGATCCGACATCGCCGGCATCGACCTTGTCATTGTCGAAATCCTCGCGGGCGAGCATGCGGGTCTCGTAGCCGATCAGCCGATATTCCGCGACGGTCGCCGGATTGAACTCGACCTGGATCTTCACGTCCTTGGCGATCGGGAAGAGGGTCGAGCTCGCCTCGTCCACCAGCGTCTTTCGCGCCTCGGTGAGCGTGTCGATATAGGCGGCCGCGCCATTGCCGTTCTGGGCCAGCGTCTGCATCAGCGCGTCATTGTAATTGCCCATGCCGAAGCCGAGCACCGAGAGGAACACGCCCTTGCCGCGCTCGCGCTCGACATAGCCCTTGAGCTCCTCCTGATTGGTGATGCCGATGTTGAAATCGCCATCGGTCGCCAGGATCACGCGATTGACGCCCTTTGGATCGAGATTCTGCTCGGCCAGCGCATAGGCCTGGCGGATGCCCTCGGCGCCGGCCGTGCCGCCGCCCGCGCCGAGCCGGTCGATCACCGCCCGGATCTTCGCCTTCTGGCTGGCCGGCGTCGGCGCCAGCGCGGTCCCGGCATAGCCGGCATAGGTGACGATCGCGACGCTGTCGTCGCCGCCGAGCTGATCGAGCAGCATGGCGAGCGATTGCTTGACCAGCGGCAGCTTGTTCGGCTCGTTCATCGATCCGGACGTGTCGATCAGAAAGACGAGATTGGCGCGCGGCCGCGTCGCGTGCTGCACCGCATAGCCCCTGATGCCGATCCGCACGAGCTTGCGCCCTGCCGTCCACGGGCTGGGGAACACCGCGACATTGGTGGTGAAAGGCTGTTCGGCGCTGCGCGGCGCGGCATAGTCATAGGGGAAATAGTTGATCATCTCCTCGGCCCGCACCGCCGCCGGCTGCGGCAGCACATTCTGCGCGAGGGATGCACGGGTGAAGGAATAGGAGGCGGTGTCGACATCGATCGAGAAGGTCGAGACAGGCTCTTCCTTGACGACCTTGAACGGGTTCTGCGCCACGCTGGTGAAGCGGTCGCGGCCGACATCATGATAGGGCAGGCGCGGCCGGGGCTCAGGGCTCGGCGCGAACCGCGTCGTCATTGCGGCCTGCGGCGCATAGAGTGGCGGTGGGGGCGGTGGGGGCGGCGGCGGCACCTCGCCGACGCGACCACGACCGACCACAGTCACAGGCGCGGCCGCCGCATAATCGCCTCGCTCCATCCGCGCGCCGGTCACGACGATCTCGCTGTCGCTCGCGTCGCCGCTCCCGGCGACTTTTTTCTCGTTCGACAGCGTATTGGCCGCCTGCTCGGTGCCGGACTGGGCGCAGGCTGTGAGGAGTGCGACGACGCTCGCCGTCGCGATCAGACTATTCAAACGGGGCATCAAACGCGACATGGGCATTCTCCCAGAAAACAGCGGCGCACATCGTCCGCATGTTCCTGCGACGCGCGTCCCGGGGAGATCCTTGGGTGGCCCTGCGATTTTTTTTCGAGACCTCAGTCGGTCGCGCCGGCTTGGGCTCCGAGCGTGCGGCGCACTTCGTGCAGCCGCCAGGAAATGGTGGATTCGGCGACGCCCAGGATTGCCGCCGCCTCGGCATGGCTGAGTTCCTGCCCCACCACCAGCGCCAGCGCCTCGCGATAGGCCGGCGGCAGGCGCGCGATGGCGCTCTTGAGCCACATCGCGTCGTACAGGTCACGGCCATCGGGACCGCGCGAGAGCCCGGCGAGGACGGCCAGCCGCTCCGTGAACGCGCCGAAGGAGCGCTTGCGGCGGCGCAGGTCTCGGCAGGCATTGTACACGATCCCACACAGCCAGGTCGTGAACTTGGCCTCACCCCGGAAGCTCCCGATCTTCTCGACCAACGTGCAACAGACGTCCTGGGTGACGTCGTCCGCGTCGGCGCGCGATCCGGTCAATTGCCAGGCGAGGCGGTGGACGCGATCATAATGCCGCTCGAGCAGAGCCCGAAACGCCGCACGGTCGCCGGAAACGGCGGCCGCGACCAACTCGGCGTCGGCAAGCGCGGTCCAGTCCGCCATCAAGAGCCATCACGATGGAACGGAAAGGTCCATAAGAACGGATGGCGGCCACCCGCCCGCATCGACCCGATCGTGAGCATGATTCCCCGCACGACAGGCTATGTGCAACAATCCGGCGCGCGATGCCACGAGCATCGGCGACGGGCTGACTGGCACTGACTCGACAGACATGTCCCGGATAACCAACATGTGTTCCTGCGAAGGTAGGAACCCAGGGCGCAACCGACGAACTCTACTGCCCTGGGCTCCTGCTTCCGCAGGAGCACTAAGTCAGCTCAGGCAGGGTAACGCCGGAGACACGGCGGACAAGTACCCGCCGCCAATCCCTCATTCCGCCGCGATCTGCTCGTTCTCGGCTTCCATCGCCGCGACATTCAGCCCGTAGAGCTTGGCGGCATTCTCGAAGGTCAGCTTGCGGATCGTCTCGTCCGGCAGATCGGCCATCTGGCGCGCGATCGTGGCGCGCGAGTTGGGCCAGATGCTGTCCGGGTGCGGATAGTCCGAGGCCCAGAGAAGATTGTCGGGGCCATAGAATTTGAGCAGCGACATCGCCGTCGGGCTTTCCTGGAAGGTCGCGTAGACCTGCCGCTTGAACAGCTCGCTCGGCTTGGTGATCATCGGGATGCCGCCGCGCGTCTCCCAGAACTCCCTGCCTTCCCAGATGCGCCAGTGGCGATAGTCGAGCTCCTCGACCAGCCAGGGCAGCCAGCCCACGCCGCTCTCGGCGATGACCACCTTCAGCTTGGGATGCCGCTCCAGGATCGCCCAGGCGAACAGGTCAACGAACGGATCGATGAATTGCGACACGAAGGACTTGGCGTGGGTCATGTGCCCCGCCACCTTGCCCGCGGCCGGATTGGGCTTGCTGCCCGGCATGATGAACACGACGACATGGAAGGAGAGGATGATGCCCGTCTCCTCCAGCGCGTTCCACAGCGGCTCCCAGCGCTCATCGTGCAGGCCGGTCTCGGCCGCCGCGATCTGCAGGTTGGCCTGCTTGAACACGCCCATCTTGGCGATGCGATACAGTTCCTGCACCGCCGATTCCGGATATTCCGGCAGCATCGGCACGCCGATCAGGCGGTTGGGATTGTAGGCGCAATAGTCGGCCAGCCAGTCGTTATAAACTCGGTAACAGGCGTCGCGAAACTCGGTGTCGGCAAGGTTGATCGAGGTGACCGGGCCATAGATGACATGGCCATAGACGCCGTCGCGATCCATGTCGGCGATGCGCAACTCGGGCACGGCGGGGCGCCGCTCGGTGAGATCGGTGATGCCGCCACGATCGAAGGCGGTGAAGATCGCCTTGGGGCCGGTGTCCGGCCCCGCCTGGCCGTTCCAGCCGCCCCAGCTCTTGCCCTCGCAGACCCATTGCGGCCGGCCGTCGATCACCTCGATATGCGGCGCGCGGTCGCGCAGATGCTCCGGCAGCCCCTTGGTCCATAGGTCCGCGGGCAGCATGTTGAGATCGAGATGATCGTCACAGGAAATGAGCGGATGATTGAGCTTCATGGCGTCTCTCCTAGTCGTCTGATTTGGCCTGGTCGTCCTGGGCGCGGGCGCGCCCGGCCGGGTCCCAGAGCGGCACGGGGCCGATCAGATTCTCCAGCGCCTGCGTCGCGCGGCCCGCAATCATGACGATGAAGAGCCGGCAATGCTTGTCGGTATGGTTGACCCAGGCATGGTCCGTGGCACGCTGCAGAATGGTATCGCCCTTGCGCAGGATCACCGGCTCGACCCCGTCGCTCAGCAGCATGGTGATCTCACCCTCCAGCACGTGCAGATAATCGACGCTGTTGGTGCGGTGCATATAGGGCTTCTCGCCCGGCCTGGTCGGCGGCACGTCCGAGATGCGCACGAACAGGCCATGCTCGACGACGCCCGTGTCGAGCGGGTTCGCGGTTGGATCGGCCTCGGTCGGGTCGATCGGCGCTGGCAGGATGCGGTGCGACCAGATGTCCTGGAAGCGCCAGCCGTCCGTGCCGGCGCCAAGGAAGTTGCACGGCCCGTCGATCATCGCGACCGAGCGGCCCTGCTCGTCATGGCCGGTGATGACGCGGCGCAGATTGGGATATTGCTCGCTGCTCTGCGCCATGACGGTCCTGTCCTCCTCGTCGCGCTCGCCGGCGCGATCGGAGAAAGTAAACACGTGAAGGAATTGGCTTGTCAAACGGGAAGCGGCCGCAACCCGCTATTTCCCTTCAAAAATGCTCCGCAGCCATACAGTTGCGCGCAGAATCCATACCGATCATGCCGAGCCAGGTGTGGTTGCTCCGCAGGCAGGCGTCGGAGGACATCACCAGGTCGGCGGGCGGACAAATGAGACGGTCGAGTCGCGCGCCCATTGGGCCGGATATGAGAAAGCCCGGCCTCCCGGGGGGATGGGAGACCGGACCCTTCAGGCGACCGGTCGGCGTGTGGGAGGTCGCCGCCGGCGACCTGTCCCCCTTTATGCGTGCAGCATTTTCTCTGACCTTGTGGCCTATAGATAAGAGCGCGCGCGACGCCGACAAGAGCCGGGGCCGGATTACCGCGCCGGGGCGTGTCGGTCCGGCGCCGATCAGGGCGCCGGAAAAGCCACGTCAGCTTGTGCCCGAACCGCCCATGCCCGTGCCATGGCCACTCGTGCCGAACAGCGGCGCATCCCCACCGGGATCGATATTGCTCTCCGCGCCGGCGATCTCCGTATCGGTCACGCGGCCGGTCGCCTGCTCGAACTGCTCGGGGCGCGTATCGGTCGCCTCGAAGCCCTGAGGCAGCGGCGTTCCGCTCTTCAGATAGACGCGATTATCCTCGATCTTATCGACCGCATCGAAGTCCAGCAGATGATGCTGCCCGTCCGTGGAATCGCTGCGCGTGAGCTTGATCGTGTCGCCGTCGACGCTGTCGATGGTGCCGACATGGCGCCCGGCTGCATCGGTGACTTCCATATGTTCCTTGATCCGCCATTTCTCGAACATCGTGTCTCTCCTTTGGGTAGCTGAGGACTGGGTGTGATGCCCGGACAACGGACCGCTCCCGCCATCCGTTCCGCCCCGCCGCGCCAAACACGACGAGCCGTGGCGCGGCGCACATGCACCGCTCGCCGCGGAGGACACGCACCTGTTTCCTTCGTTCCCGCGTGGTCATTCGCCTTCACCCGCATTGCGCCCATCCTCTCGCGCGCCTATCGTTCGCCGCATGACCCCCGCCCTCGTCATGGCCCTCGTCGCGGCCGCCGCAGCCATTTGCGGCGGCATCATCCTCGCCCGCCCGGCGCTCAGCGAGCAGGGCATCTATATCCAGCGCATCGCCGGCACGATGGCCCTCGCCCTGTCGGTCATTCTTGCGCTCTACGCCTGGGGCCTGCACCGCGTCGGGGGCTGATCCGCGGCCCGGCGCGCATGCTTGAAAGTCAAGCCCGAAAGCCCCAAATTTACCTGTGGACGACGCCTTAACGCGCTAGACTTTGTGGTGAATGCGCGTAGCATGACGCTTCATATTGCTATGTTCATGCTTAGTTCCGGAGCCGCCTAAAATGTCTCTTCTTCAAGCCTCCAAGGTCTACAAGCCCTTCGAATATCCCTGGGCCTATGACTTCTGGAAGCGCCAGCAGCAGGTGCACTGGATGCCCGAGGAAGTCCCCCTGGGCGAGGATTGCCGCGACTGGGCGCAAAAGCTGAGCGAGCATGAGCGCAACCTCCTGACCCAGATCTTCCGCTTCTTCACCCAGGCGGACGTCGAGGTGCAGGATTGCTACCACGACAAATATGGCCGCGTGTTCAAGCCGACCGAGATCAAGATGATGCTGACCGCGTTCAGCAACATGGAGACGATCCACATCGCGGCCTATTCGCACCTGCTCGACACGATCGGCATGCCCGAGAGCGAATATTCGATGTTCCTCGAATATGAGGAGATGCGCGCCAAGCATGACTATATGCAGCAGTTCGGCGTGGACAGCGACGAGGACATCGCCCGCACCCTCGCCATGTTCGGCGGCTTTACCGAGGGCATGCAGCTCTTCGCCAGCTTCGCCATGCTGATGAACTTCCCGCGTTTCAACAAGATGAAGGGCATGGGCCAGATCGTTACCTGGTCGGTGCGCGACGAGACGCTGCATTGCGAGGGCATCGTGCGCCTCTTCCACGAGTTCGTGAAGGAGCGCGGTTGTCTCACCAAGGCGGTGAAAGAAGACATTATCGACTGCTGCCAGAAGACCGTGCGGCTCGAGGATGCCTTCATCGACCTCGCCTTCGAGGCCGGTCCCGTCGCCGGCATGACCGCCAGCGAGATCAAGCGCTACATCCGCTACATCGCGGACTGGCGCCTCGGCCAGCTCGGCCTCAAGCCCGTCTATATGATCGAGGATCACCCGCTCCCCTGGCTCGCCCCGCTGCTCAACGGCGTCGAGCATGCCAACTTCTTCGAGACCCGCGCCACCGAATATTCCAAGGGCGCGACCCGCGGCCAGTGGAACGACGTCTGGGAAAGCTTCGACCGCCGCAAGCGCAGCAAGGCGAACGACACCCCCGGCGACGATGATCCGAGCGGCGGCGGGGATGATATGTTCAAGCAGGCGGGGATCGCGGCGGAGTAATTCTGAGGCACGATTGGGGAGAATTGATGCTATAAATCGGGACTAGCGCATCCCAGAAAGCCCGAAGCGACACGACTTGAGAGGCTCCTTGACCTCTGGATGGTGGCGAACGTTGGTTCAGACCCATTCATGTCACATAACTAATCATGATCAAGGATCTAATCGGGTAGATATAAACGCCATTTGAGGTATTGAACCATGCTAGAGCATCGTTTTGTTCAAAACCGGAATGGCGATTGGATTTGGGAAATCGAGGATAAAGATGGTGTGTTCTTTCGATCAGAACGAGCATTTTCTTCGGAATTTGCTGCTCTGAAAGATCTGAAAGCATCCTTCCATCTACTACTCGCACACCTCAATTCAGTCTGACATTTTCGGAAGGACAGGCAGGAAACTGTCTGCCCGACCGAAGTTAAAAATCACCCCATTCACATATGTGGGGATATTTCCGTTGCGCGCGGACAGTACTGGACGATCCCGTCACTCCCCCGTCGTCTCCCCCGGTTCCAGCCCCCGCATCAGCTTGTCATAATAAGGCCCCTTCTCGCTCGGCGGCGCGTCATGATCCTCGCCGTCGGCCGGGTCCGGATGGGCCACGTCGGTCAGCGGCACGTCCGGCACTTCAGGCGTCACCGCGAGAGTCGGGTCATCCTCGCTCTCCGCCGAATCGTCGCTCGCGCGCTCGTGCCACGCGTCGCCTGCCGCAGCCTCCCGATAGCGCCGTGCAAGCGCCTCCTGCTCGTCCCTGTCCTGCTGCGTCATGCTGCGCTCCTCCATTTTCATCATCATAACACTGGGGCGTCATTGGAGTTGCCGCCCGCCCGCCCTGTAAACACGTCCTGCTCGGCCGCATTGACACGGGTCAATCCCCTGTCCCGGACATGAACGCCGCGTAGTTCCCGGTTCATGCAACCCGCTCTATGATACACCCGTTCCCTCCTGCAGTGAACGTGCAGAACCATATGGAGTGAGACAGATGTTCAAGGGTCTGAACAAGGCAATCACCGCTTTCGCGCTGGGCGCGACCGCGCTCGGCGGCATTGCCGCGACGCCCGCTTTCGCCGATCCGCCCGAGGGGCGTGGCTGGAGGAAGCATGACGACGATCGCCGCGACTGGCGCGATGACCGGCGCGACCGCCGGGATGATCGGCGCGACTGGCGCGATGATCGCCGGGACGACCGTCGCGACTGGCGTGATGATCACCGCCGTGGCCCGGTCATCGTCTATAACTATGATTATAATCGCCCGGATCCGCGCTATCGCGGCGGCTATTATGCCAACCGCTATTATCGCCCTTACAACAGGTACGGCTATCGCCCGATCATCGTAACGCGGGAGACGCGCATCTATCGCGGCGATGACGATCGTTACTATTGCCGCCGCAGCGACGGCACGACCGGCCTCATCGTCGGCGCTGTGCTCGGCGGCGTGATCGGCAACTCGATCGATCGCGGCCGCTCGTCGGTCCTGGGCACCGTCCTTGGCGCCGGTGCTGGCGCGGCGCTCGGCCAGTCGATCGACCGGGGCAGCGTTCAGTGCCGCTGAGGCCCTGACGACCGGAAGAATATAGAAGGCGCGGCGCTTCGGCTCCGCGCCTTTTTCCTGAATCGCGGCGCGGGCCTATTTCTTGTGGATCGCGTCCGATCCGGCTTGGCCGACCGACTGGATGTCCTTGCCGACGCCCTTGACCGTGGCGCAGGCGGAGAGCGCGAGCGCCGCGCTGATCAGCGTGGCGAGCAGGAGCGAACCCTTCATTGGCATTCCTTTTTCGTGGCCGGTTTCGCGGCCCTTTGGTGATGTGTGCGATATTTTCCACAAAGGCCCGCGGCTTTCAATCGGAACCGGTTCGCCCGGTCATGCGTCTTGATCGCGCCGGGATCACTTCACATCAGGAGGACCGCCATGGAGCCCGTCACCATCGAAGACCGCAGGAAGGAGCTGCGCGCGCTGCTCGATCAGATTCAGGCCCGACCGTCGCAGGACTGGGTCAATGAGCGCGCGCGCATCGTCGTCCTGCAACAGATGATCGCCGCGCACGAACAGGCCCACGCCTGAGGCAGCGTGCGGCAAGACGACTGTCCCCAGACAGGGATCAGGTCACGGCCTGAGCCACGGCTATGGTTGCGCCACGTTTTTGCACGTGAAATCATGATATTACTGACTGAGCGATGCAATTATCCACAATTTAAAATAAGTTGGCTCCGCCATCGACTCGGTGCCGAACCGAGTCGCTCTCGGGTAGGAGGGTAACGTGGATGACTGGGCTCACGAGCAGAATATCGCGAAGTTCGAAAAACGGCTTGCGACGGAAACAGACCCTTATGAAAAGCAGATACTGAACATCCTGCTTCAACGGGAATATGATCGGCTTCGGGCGACAAAGGCTAAAGCCCGCCAGGCGTGAGCCGGCTGGGCAGGACAGCCGAGACGGCTGTTCGATCGAAGACCCTGTCCTACAGGGGGCGGACGATGCTATGCTCTGCTCATGTATCTTCGAGCCCTTTTCATCCCTTCACCGGACGCCCCGTGTGGAAAACCCGAAAATAAAATTGTTCCTCCCGTGACCTTTGTGAACTTCGGAAGAAAATTACGTACCTGCGTAACATTTGCGCCACGCCAGATCGCCAACGCGATGAAGCGAGTCCGGCGGACTCTTGCCAAGCGACTCCCGTGGGATGATAACGCCGCGCACAGGGGCAGAGTTGACGGGCGCCGGTGGGCGCCGAATATGATTGGGAGAACGATGATGGCCTTGCGCATACCCAAGGCGTCGAGCCTGGTGGCGCCAGCCGTTCCGCTTCTGGCCCTGCCGCTGCTCGCCGCGCTGGCCGGCTGCGGCCCCAACAAGCAGGTCGCGGCGCCGATCGTGAACATTCCAGCGCCGATCCCGGAAAACAAGCCGCTGGAGCCGCCGCCCCCGCCGCCGCCCGAGCTCATCAATCAGAGCAAGGGCGAGGATCTGTGGCACCTGCGCTCTGGCCTCAATGTGGCGGTGCTGATGTGCCAGGGGCCTGATAACAGAGCGCTGGTGGCGAGCTACAATCATGTGCTGACCATGCACAAGCCCTTGCTCTCGCAGGCAGCGCAACTCGAGGTGAACCACTTCCAGGCGCGTGGCGGCAAGAAGTGGCAGGACGCCTACGACGACCATATGACCAAGGTCTATAACAGCTATGCCGGCACGCTGACCCGTGACGCCTTCTGCGCCAAGTCCAAAACGATCCTGGCCGATGCGGAGGCCGGCGACGCCAATGCCTTCAATGACAAGGCGACCTTCATGCTCTGGGAGCTGAACAAGGCGGCAGGCCTGCCCGATCCCGACGGCAAGCTCGCCCGCGCCGCGCTGGCTCCGCCGCTCCCGATGCTGCCCACCGCCGCGACCAGGTCGGCCGCAGCCTCTCCCCTCGCCAGCGGAGGGGGTGGGACGACACGGTGACGGCTCAATCCGGGATCGAGCCGTCCTCGTCGTCCATATTGTCCTCCCCCTCGAAAGCCCCCATGTCGATCCGGCCGCTGCGCTCCATGTCGTTCATGTGGTCGACCACGTCCTGTTCATCGTCCGGCGTGAGCGCATAAGGGTCCGGCCGGCCGCCATGCTCGGTCTCGCCGTTGCCACCGCGATAGGGATTGCGCAGCGCATCGGTCGCGACGTCCTGCGCCTGCGTGCCGCTCTCGTCCTGCTCCGAATTCTCCTCGTCGGGATCGGGATCGTCGACCTCGGGTGGTCCCTTGCTGGCTTCATCGATCATGGTGCAATCCTTAGTGGTTGATCGCGTCTTCGCCGGCCTGGCCGACCGACTGGATGTCCTTGCCCGCGCCCTTCACGGTCGCGCAGGCATTGAGGGCAAACGCCGCGCCGAGCAACAGGGCGAGAATGGCATTGCGTTTCATGGTTCATACTCCATCTGGTCCGGTTTCGCTATGCAGAACGCCCGGGTTCCCGTTCGGTTGCTCGCTCGGATTGACGCGCGCCGCAACTCGCGGCAGGAGCAGGCATGACCGACAGGATATTGATTGCTCCGGGCGACGTGCTTGCCCAGCCCGCCGCGTTCAAACGCCGGGGACTGCTGTTCGTGCTATCCTCGCCCTCAGGCGCGGGCAAATCGACCATTTCACGCAAGCTGCTGGCGGACGATGACGGCCTCACCATGTCTGTCTCGGCGACGACGCGGCCGATGCGCCCCGGCGAGATCGACGGGAAGGACTATCATTTCGTCGACCTCCAGACCTTCAAGGACATGGTCGGCAACAATGAGTTCCTCGAATGGGCGCATGTCTTCGATCATCGCTACGGCACCCCGCGCGGACCGGTCGAGGGCATGCTGGAGGCTGGTCACGACATTCTCTTCGATATCGACTGGCAAGGCGCCCAGCAGCTTCACCAACTCGCCGGGGGTGACGTCGTGCGCGTGTTCATCCTGCCCCCATCGATGATCGAGCTCGAAAACCGCCTGCGCGGCCGCCGCACGGACAGCGACGAGGTGATCGATCGTCGCATGGCCCGCGCCCATAGCGAGATCGCGCACTGGGACGGTTACGACTATGTCCTGGTCAATGACGACGCCGAAGCCTGTTTCGCGAAGGTCCGGACGATCCTCCATGCCGAGCGACTGAAGCGCAGCCGCCAAACAGGACTGATCGGCTTCATCCGCAAGCTCGATACGCAGGATATCTGAGCGGCGTCAGGGCCAGTAGATCCTGCTCGCGATCGCGGCGCCTTCGCTCAATGCCGCCAGCTTCGCCCACACCACCTCCTGCGCGATGCCATCCGTGCCGACATGGACCGAGAAGCCGCAGTCGACACCAGCCATGACATTCTCGCGGCCGACGCGGTTGGCATAATGGCCGATGCGCTGCGCGATCAGCTCGGGATGCTCGACATAGGGCGACTGGGGCTCGACAACGCCGGGGATCAGCACCTTCCCCTCGGGCAGGCGCACCGTCTCGAACAGGGCATATTCATGTGCATGGCGGGGATTGGCCGCCTCGAACTGGATGGCATGGGGTCGGGCGCGCCAGACGAGATCGACGATGTCCGCCATCGGCACGTCATGCGTGTGCGGCCCCGGGTAGTTTCCCCAGCATAGGTGCATGCGCAGCTGCTCGGCCGGGATATTCGCGGTCGCGCGGTTCAGCGCCTCGATATTGAGCATCATCTTGTCGCGAAACTGCGAGAGGCTGAGCTCGCGGAACTGGGTGTGGCGGCCCATCGCGAGATCAGGACAATCGATCTGGAGGACGATGCCCGCCGCCGCAATTGCCTCATATTCGTGGCGCAGGCCTTCGGCGAGCGCGAAGACATAATCCTCGTCGCTGGCATAATGCTCGTTGCGGAAGAAGAGCGCGGTGACGCCGGGCGATGCCGCGCTCATGAAGGCCTGGCGCTCGGGATGCGCCGCCAGCGCCGACTTGAGCGTGGCCGCGTCTCGATGAACCGCATCCATGTCCTTGACGCCGATCGGCCCGGTGCAGGCGGGCGTACGGCGATGCTTGCGCCCCTCGTCGCCGGCCATGCGCGCCTTGGCGCCGGGGAAATCCTCCAGATCCTGGAAGACATAGCTCTGGCTCTCGCCGCCGAAGCCGGTGAGCCGGTCCTTGATATAGGTGGCGTAGCTCGGCTTGGACTGTTCGCCGTCATTGACGATGTCGATCCCCGCCGCTGCCTGTCGCGCGACGACCTCAGTTACCGCGGCGACGATGCGCGCATCCAGCACCGCTTCGTCGATCACCTCGCCATCTTCGCGCGCATACATCAGCGCCTTGAGCGCCTCGTCGCGCGGCAGGCTGCCGACGTGGGTGGTGAGGAAGCGCCCGCGCGTCATGCCAGCTCGGCGCGCACGATCCTGGCGCCCGCGACCATCGCTTCCATCTTCGCATAAGCGACCTCGCGCGGCAGATATTTGAAGCCGCAATCCGGTGCGATGACCAGCTTCTCGGCGGGCACATAGGGCAGGGCTCGGCGGATGCGCGTCGCCACCACCTCGGGCATCTCTATCTCCTGCGTCGAGAGGTCGAGCACGCCCAGAATCACGGTCTTGCCGGGCAGCTTGGCGAGCACCGAACAATCGAGTTCGGACTGCGCCGTCTCGACCGAAATCTCGTCGAGCGCGGTGTCTGCCAGCTCGGGCAGGAAATTATAGCCCTCGGGACGCTCGTGGATCAAAGCCGCATAGCCGAAGCAGATGTGCAGCGCGGTGCGGCCCCCGACGCCTTCCAGTGCTGTCTTGAGCGCCGCCAGCCCATAGTCGCGCGCCTTGGCGGGGCGTGCCTGCATGTAAGGCTCGTCGATTTGGACGATGTCGGCGCCGGCGGCGAACAAGTCCTTAATTTCGGCGTTCACGGCGACCGCATAGTCATGCGCCATCTCGGCTTCGTCGGTGTAGAAGTCATTCTGCGCCTGCTGGCTCATCGTGAACGGGCCGGGCACGGTGATCTTGATCATCCGGTCGGTATTGGCCCGCAGAAACTCGACATCGCGCGTCTCAACGGCATGCTTGCGACGGATCTTACCGCTGATCCGCGGAACCGGATTGGGTTCGCCCGAGCGATCGAGCGCGATACCGGGATTGTCGAGATCGACGCCCTCGAGCGCGGTCGCGAACCGGTTCGAATAGCTCTCGCGGCGCATCTCGCCGTCAGTAATGATGTCGATGCCGGCCCGTTCCTGATCGCGGATCGCGAGGACTGTGGCGTCGTCGAAGGCCTGCTCGCGAAATTCGGGATCGACGCGCCACAGCTCGGTCGCACGGACGCGGGGCGGGAAACGGCCGGCCAGCTTCACCTTGTCGATGAGCCAATCGGGCTGGGCATAAGACCCCACGAGCGTGGTTGGCAGCAGCACGGCAATCTCCTCTCTCGCAGCTTTGGCATCCGGCGCATGCCGGGGGGTGGCACGGCCGTCGCGCCCATCGCGGGCGCTGCTCAGCGTTGTGTCATTACGAACGGTATCCGACAAGGCCCAACGAAGGAGCCGGCGCCGTCAATGATTGGCTTCGGCGCGGAAGGGATTGTTGTTGTGATGCGCGCCCGCAAGCCAGCGCTTGAGCTCGCCATGGGCGGCAGCACGGCGCTCCGCGTCCAGCGCGGGATCGAGCGCCTTGGGATCATCGCAGGTGAACTCGACGGTCATGCCGTTGGGATCCTTCACATAGACCGAACGGCAATAGCCATGCTCCAGAATATAGGTGTCCGGCGGCTGGATGCCGGCGGCCGCGATGCGTCGTTCCAGCGCGGCCTGGCCATCCTTGTCGACATGCAGCGCGATGTGATGGAAGGGCGTGTCCGGCATGGCCGGGCCGAAGAGGGTCTGGTCCTCGTCATCGGCGAACTGGAAGAAGGCAAGCGCGCCGCCATCGGCCAGCTCGAAAAAGCAGTGGCAATAAGTGCGCTCCTTGCCGAACAGCTCGTCCTTCTCGCAATAGGTTGCGGCCAGCGGCAGGCCGATCACATCCTCGTAGAAAGCACGGGTCTTCTCCAGATCCTTCGTGACATAAGCAGTGTGGTGCAGGCGGTTTGCCACAATCTTCTCGGCCATAATCTCTCTCTCCTCGACTCGGGGAACCGGGCGCGCGCCTCCCCTTAGCTCGCTAACTTAAGCGCAATTTCGGCGACATGGCGACCCTGGAATCGTGCGCCGGCCAGTTCATTGTTGCTGGGCTGGCGGCTGCCGTCCGATTTGGCGAGCGTCGAGGCCCCGTAGGGCGTGCCGCCGCTGATCTCCTCCATCTCGCTATTGCCCGAAAAGCTGTAGGGCAGGCCGACGATGATCATGCCCTGATGCAGGAGCGTCGTGTGGAAGGAGAGGATCGTGCTTTCCTGCCCGCCATGCTGGGTAGCGGTCGAGACGAACACACTGCCGATCTTGCCGACGAGCGCGCCCCGCGCCCAGAGGCCGCCGGTCTGATCCAGGAAATTGCGCATCTGCGCCGCCATCATGCCGAAGCGCGTGGGGGTGCCGAAGATGATCGCGTCATAGCCGGGCAGCTCATCGACGGTGGCGATCGGCGCCTCTTGATCGAGCTTGTGGCCCGAGGCCCTCGCAATCTCCTCGGGCACCAGTTCGGGAACGCGCTTCACGTCCACCGTGCAGCCCTCGATGCTCGCCGCGCCTTCCGCGACGGCCCGCGCCATTTGCTCGACATGGCCGTAGCTCGAATAATAGAGAACCAGGATCTTCGCCATTTCTCTCTCCTCAGTTCCCGCCCCGCAGCGGGGCGACAATCGTGTCATTGTCGGCGCCGAGCACCGGGGGTGCCGTCACCTGCGTCATCCGCTCACCATCGAACGAGACGGGAGAACGAATGGTACGAAAACGGCCATGCGGTCCATCCGGATCCTCGATGACGAGGCCGAGCGCAGCCGCCTGGGGACTGGCCGCAACCTCCGCCGAACTGCGCACCGGCGAGTGCGGCACTTCCAGCGCCTGCAGATGCCCGCACCAGTCATCCCGATCCCGTGTGGCAAAGATGGGCGCGAGGAAGGCGACGACATCCTCATAATGGTCGATCCGTGCATCGCGCGTGGCGAATTGCGGCAGGCCCAGCATGTCTGGTCGGCCTACCGCTTCGGCGAGATTTTCCCAGAATTTCGGCGGCGAGGACATGTGCAGCGCCAGCCACTTGCCGTCCGCACACTGGAACACATAGCTCTGGCTGACATGCGGCCGGCTCGACGGGCCCATGATCAGGCCTTCCGAGAAATAGTGCGTGAAGTCGTCGAGGTTGAAATGGGCCATGGACTCGAACATCGAGGTCTCGACGAGGCGGCCCTTGCCGGTCACGTGGCGCTCGTTGAGGGCAGCGAGGATGCCATAAGCAGCATAGAAGCCGGTCAGGGCGTCGGCGATAGCCGGACCGACGACACGGGGATGGGCCGGGTTGACCAGCAGGCGCAAAAAGCCGCTCGCCGCCTGTGCGACCGTGTCGAAAGCCGGCCGGTCGCGATCCGGCCCTTCCGGGCCGAAGCCGGAGATCGACGCATAGATCAGCCGCGGATTGAGTCCCTGCAGCCGGGGGGCATCAACGCCGAGACGCGCGGCGACGCCGGGGCGGAAATTCTGGATGAAGACGTCCGCATCGGCGACGAGCTTGTCCAGCACCGCCAGATCCTCCGGCTTGCGCGTGTCCAGCTCGATGCTCTGCTTGCCCCGGTTGTAGGTCTGGAAATGCGGCGAGTACAGCCCGCCCTTGAAGGCGCGAAAGGGATCGCCCTGCCCGGTCTGCTCGATCTTGATGACACGCGCGCCCAGATCGGCCAGCAGCATCCCCGCGGCAGGGCCGGTGATGAACGTCCCCATCTCCAGCACCGTCACATCCTTGAGCGGTTGCGCCATCTTCTCTCCCTTTCCGGTCTCGACCATCGCCTTGACTCCGGGCTAGGGCCTTCGATGAGCCGGATCAATGCGGTTTTGCGGCCGTCTTCCATCGTTTCATTCCCACCGGCGTGGCGCCAAGCCTTTGAAAAGGCTCGATGCTTTTCCGAAACATCGCGAACATCGCACGTATCCCCGATATGAAAATATAAAACTTTTCTATTTCAATCACTTAAGAGTGGTTTTCTTATCACGCCGAACATGTGTAGGACAGTCGCCAAAATCGGCGGACGATCATCACGGGAGAGAGACATGCGCATCGGCAAGCAGGACAATGCGGTCACGGGCATCAGCACCTCGGACGCGCACAGCATCACCGTGCGCGGGCTCGACCTGTGCGACGAGGTGATCGGCCAGTGGGACTTCACCAGCTATTTCTGGCTGCTGGTGACGGGGCAGAGGCCGAGCGAGACGCAGCGCTCGCTCGCCGACGCGACGCTCTGCGCCATTGCCGAGCACGGGCTGGTGCCGAGCGTGGTCACCGCGCGCATGACGCTCGCGGCAGGGCCGGAAGCCTGGCAGGGCGCCGTGGCGGCGGGGCTGCTCGGCTGCGGATCGGTGATCCTCGGCAGCGCCGATCTCGCCGGGCAATTCCTTGCCCAGACCATCGCGCGCGCCGCGGATGAGGGCCTGTCCGATCAGGACGCTGCCGTCGCCGGGATCAAGGCACTGCGGGCCGAGAAGAAGGCGGTGCCCGGTTTCGGCCATCCGCAACATTCGGAAGGCGATCCACGCGCGCTCAAGCTGCTCGCGCTGGCGGCGGAGAAAGGCGTCGTCGGGCGCCACATCGAGATGCTCCATGCGGTGCGCGATGCCATGCCCGAGGCGATCGGCCGCCCGCTGCCGATCAACGTCAACGGCGCGATCCCGGCGGTGCTGCTCGATGCCGGCTTCCCGCTCGCGGCGCTCAAGGGCATCGCGCTGCTCGCACGCACGGCCAGCCTGATCGGCCATCTCAACGAGGAACAGGAGCGGCCGATCGGCTTCATCATGGGCGGCGCGGCGGCCGACCGGATCGACTTCGAGGGCTAGGACGCGCGTTCGCTGGGCCTCGGGGCGGGGAATGACGCTCCCCCTCCCGCAAGCGGGAGGGGGACATTGTCCTTACATCACCGCACGCCGCCCAGCGCCACATCCGTCCGCCGCACCGCATCCACGAAGGCGGCGAGCCTGGCCGGGTCGAGGTGATCGCCGGTGCGCACGCCGCTGCACAGATCGACTCCAAACGGCCGGACGCGCCGGATCGCCTGCCCGACATTGTCGGGAGCAAGGCCGCCGGCGAGATGGACGGGCAAGGGACTCACCTGAACGAACCGCGCGCTGACGGCCCAGTCATGCGGGAGGCCGGTTCCGCCATAGGAGGGCCTCGGCGCATTGGGCTTGCCGGAATCGAGCAGGAAGGCATGCACATGCGGCGCATAGACCGGGATGAGGTCCAACGCCTCGGGTCCTTCGACATGAATGACCTGCACGCGGCGTAGGCCGGGCGCGAGCGCGGCGAGCCGTGCGGATTCGGCGGGGTCGAGATATGAGAGGATCTGGATCGTGGTCGCGCCGGTGCGACGGGCCCGCGCGGCAAGGACCTCGGCGGTCGGCGCGGCGCTCAGCACGAAAGTCTCGATCGACGGCGGCACCGCCGCGATGATGCCGGCTATCTCCTGATCAGGGATGGTGCGCGCTGTCGGCGGCGTCAGGGCGACAAAGCCGATCGCATCCGCACCAGCCGCGATCGCCTGGCGCGCTTCCTCCGCCGATCGCAGGCAGCATATCTTGATCCGGGTTCGCATGGCGACATCTCGCACGCCGGCATGGACGCGGCAACGACCATGTCACGCTCCGCATCATTGATGCACGAAAGCTGGTGACGGCGCCGCGCGGGGCGTTATAGAAACGCCCCTATGAGGATATTGTCTCGCCTGCTGGGCAAGGTCATCAAGCAGGGCACGCTTGCGATCACATATGCCGACGGAGTGCAGGAGCGCCTCGGCGCACCCTCGCCCGGCTGGCCCGATGTCGCCATCCGGCTGACCGACAAGGCCGTGCCGCGCGCCATCGTCTCCAATCCTGAGCTGGGCGCCGGCGAGTGCTTCATGGATGGCCGGCTCGTCTTCGACGAGGGGACGATCTGGCATCTGATCATGCTGGTCACGTCGCAGACCGCGCTCGAGAGAGGGACCGCGCTCAGCGAGCCGAGCCTGATCGGCCGCGCCGGCGAACGGCTCAAGCACTGGTACGACAATTACAACAAGCGCGACCGCTCGAAGGCCAATGTCGCGCATCATTACGACCTGTCGGACACGCTCTACGACCTCTTCCTGGACAAGGACCGGCAATATAGCTGCGCCTATTTCACCGATCCGGAGACGGTGAGCCTGGAGCAGGCCCAGCTCGACAAGAAGGCGCATATCGCCGCCAAGCTGGCGCTGAAGCCCGGCCAGAGCGTGCTCGACATCGGCTGCGGCTGGGGCGGTATGGCGCTGTATCTCAATCGGGTGGCGGATGTCGACGTGCTCGGCGTCACACTCTCCGAGGAGCAGCTCAAGGTCGCCCGGCGCCGCGCGCAGGAGGCGGGCGTGGCCGACCGCGTCAAGTTCGAGCTGATCGACTATCGCGACGTCAAGGGCCCGTTCGACCGGATCGTCTCGGTCGGCATGTTCGAGCATGTCGGCGCGCGCCACTATCGCGAATTCTTCCGCGTCTGCCAGAATCTGCTCAAGCCCGATGGCGTGCTGCTGCTGCACACGATCGGGCGGCTCGACGGCCCCTCATCGACCGACGCCTTCACGCGCAAATATATCTTCCCGGGCGGCTATGCCCCCGCGCTCTCGGAAATTCTCCAGGGCAGCGAGCCCAACAAGCTGCTGCCCACCGACATCGAGGTGCTGCGGCTCCATTATTACCACACGCTGCGCCACTGGTATCAGCGCTGCGTGGACGCGAAGGCGCAGATCGTCGCTTTGTACGACGAGCGTTTCTATCGCATGTGGACCTATTATCTGGCGGCGGCGGCATCCGGCTTCCTCTATGGCAGCCAGACCATCTACCAGCTCCAATATGTCCGCAATCGCCAGACCCTGCCGATCACCCGCGACTATATGAGTGAAGCTGAGGCGCGCTACCGGGCGCTGGGCTGAGGCGTCGACGCGGGGAGACGTTTCCCCAAGCTCCTTACGCCGCCTTCCTTGCCCGCAGTTCCAGCGCCGCAGTGATGAGATCGCGCGTATAGTCGGTCTTCGGGTTGGTGAAGATCTGCTCGGACGTGCCCTGCTCGACGATCTTGCCGTCCTTCATCACCACCACCTCGTGGGCAAGCGCCTTCACCACCTTGAGATCGTGGCTGATGAACAGATAGGTCAGGCCATGGCTTGCCTGCAGGTCGCGCAGCAGGTCGACGATCTGGGCCTGCACCGACATGTCGAGCGCGGAGGTCGGCTCGTCGAGGATGACCAGATCGGGCTTGAGGATGATCGCGCGGGCGATGGCGATGCGCTGGCGCTGGCCCCCTGAAAATTCGTGCGGATAGCGATCCAACACGTCGGGCGGCAGGCCGACTTCCTGGATGATCCGGGCGACCGCTTCGCCGCGCTCGTCCGGCGAGAGATCGGGCCGGTGGATCGGCAAGCCCTCGCCGACGATCTGGCCGATCGTCATCTTGGGGCTCAATGAGGCGAAGGGGTCCTGGAAGACGATCTGCATGCGGCGGCGCAGGGGCCGCATCTGCTTCCAGTTGCGCTCGTGGAGCTTCTCGCCGTCGAAGATGATCGCGCCATCGCTGCGGCTGATGCGCAGCAGCGCGAGGCCGAGCGTCGACTTGCCCGAGCCGGACTCGCCCACCACGCCCAGCGTATGGCCGCGCGGGATCGCGATGCTGACCCCGTCGACCGCTTTCACGAAGGCGCGCGGGCGGCCGAACCAGCCCTTGATCGGGAAATGGACCTTGAGATCGTCGGTGCTGACCAGCGCGGCCGGCTCGCCCTCGATCTTCAGCGGATCGCCGCGCGGCGTCGCGTCGAGCAGCTTGCGGGTATAGGCATGCTGCGGATCGTCGAAGATCTGCGCGGTGTCGCCCGCCTCGACGATCCTGCCGTTGGTCATCACGCAGACACGCTTGGCCATTTTGCGTACGACGCCGAGGTCGTGAGTGATGAGCAGCATCGCCATGCCGAGCCGCTCCTGCAGGTCCTTCAGGAGATCGAGCACCTGTGCCTGCACGGTCACGTCGAGCGCCGTGGTCGGCTCGTCGGCGATCAGCAGGTCCGGCTCGTTGGCCAGCGCCATGGCGATCATGACGCGCTGGCGCTGGCCGCCCGAGAGCTGGTGCGGATAGGATCGGAGGCGGTTCTCCGCATCGCGCAGGCCGACCAGCTTGAGCAGGTCGATGGTCTTGGCGATCGCATTGGCGTGCGAGATGCCCGGATCGTGCAGCTTCATCGCCTCGACGATCTGCCGGTCGATCGTGTGCAGCGGATTGAGCGCGGTCAGGGGCTCCTGCGGGATCAGCGCGACGCGATTGCCGCGGATGGTCTGCATCACCTTCTCGCTCGCGCCGACGATGTCCTGCCCGTCCAGCCGGATCGCGCCGGAGGGGTGGAAGGCGATCGGATAGGGCAGCAGCTGGAGCACCGACATGGCGACGGTCGACTTGCCCGAGCCTGACTCGCCGACCAGCGCCAGCGTCTCGCCCTTGCCGAGGGTGAAGGAGACATCCTTCACCGCCTCGACGATCCGCCCTTCCGAGCGGAAGTTGCAGCACAGATCCTCGACGGAGAGCAGGGGCGGCGGCGTGTCGGTCATGTCGATTTCCTCGGATCGAAGGCATCGCGCGCCGCTTCGCCGATGAAGATCAGCAGCGAGAGCATGGTCGCCATCACCGCGAAGCCGGCAATGCCGAGCCACGGCGCGTAGAGATTGTTCTTGGCCTGGTTGAGCAGCTCACCGATCGACGGGGAGCCGCGTGGCATGCCGAAGCCGAGGAAATCGAGCGCGGTCAGGATCGTAATCGACGAACTCAAGATGAAGGGCAGGAAGGTGATCGTGGCGACCATCGCATTGGGGAGGATGTGCCGGAACATGATGGTGCGGTTGCCGAGGCCGAGCGCGCGGGCGGCGCGGACATAGTCGAGGTTGCGCGCGCGCAGGAACTCGGCACGCACGACGTGGACCAGTGTCATCCACGAGACCAGCATCAGTACGCCCAGCAAAGCGAAGAAGCCGGGCTGCAGGAAGCTCGACATGATGATGAGCAGGTAGAGCATCGGCAGGCTCTGGAGTATCTCGATGCCGCGCTGCATGATGAGGTCGATCCAGCCTCCGAAATAACCCTGGATGGCGCCGGCGGTGATGCCGATGATCGAGCTGCAGAGCGTCAGCAGCAGGCCGAATGTCACCGACAGGCGGAAGCCGTAGATGAGGCGGGCGAGCACGTCGCGCGCCTGATCGTCCGTGCCGAACCAGTGGCGCGCGGAGGGCGCCGCCGGCGCGGCGGTCGGGATGCCATAGTCGATCGTGCGATAGCTGTAGGGAATGATCGGCCAGATCGCCCAGCCGCCGCCCTTGGCGATCATCGCGCGGACGGCGGGATCCTGGAAATTGGCTTCGGTCTCAAGCACTCCGCCGAAGACTGTCTCCGGATAATCCTTGAAGACCGGGGCGTAGAGCGATCCCTTGTAGGTCATCAGAATCGGCTTGTCGTTGGCGATCAGCTCGGCGAACAGGCTGACGACGAAGAGCGTCAGGAAGATCCACAGGCTGTAATAGCCGCGCTTGTGGTTCCCGAAATTGGCCCAGCGGCGGCGGCTGAGCGGGCTCATCCAATGTCTGGAACGGCGCGCGGCCGTCGCGGGCGCGACCTGTGTCTCGGCGTTCATCAGACGTCCCGCCTTTCAAAGTCGATGCGCGGATCGACCAGCACATAGGTGATGTCGCCGAGCAGATTGGTGACGAGACCGAGCAGCGAGAAGATGAACAAGGAGCCCAGCATGACCGGGAAGTCGCGGTTGATCGTCGCCTCGAATCCCAGAAGCCCGAGCCCGTCCAGCGAGAAGATCACCTCGATCAGCAGCGAGGAGGTGAACAGCACGCCGACGAACGCCGCGGGGAAGCCGGCGATGACGATGAGCATCGCGTTGCGGAACACATGTCCGTAGAGGACGCCGTTCTCGCTGAGGCCCTTGGCTCTTGCGGTGGTCACATATTGCTTGGAGACCTCGTCGAGGATCGAGTTCTTGGTGAGCATGGTGAGATTGGCGAAGGCGCCGATCACCATGGCAAGCACCGGCAAGGTGATGTGCCAGAAATAGTCGCCGATCTTCTGCATCGTCCCGAGCTCGGCCCAATTCTCCGATACCAACCCCCGCGCCGGGAAGATGCTCCAGAAATTGCCGCCGGCGAACAGCACGACCAGCAGCACCGCGAACAGGAAGCCGGGGATGGCATAGCCGATCGTCACGAAGAAGCTGGTCCACGCATCGAACTGCGTGCCGGCGCGCACCGCCTTGCGGATGCCGAGCGGCAGCGCGACGAGATAGGTGATGGCGGTGGTCCACAGGCCGAGCGAGATCGAGACCGGCAGCTTGGAGACGATCAGATCGACGACTGGCTGGTCCTTGAAATAGCTGTTGCCGAACTTGAAGCGGGCGAAGTCGCCGAGCATCTTGAGGTACCGCGTGAGCACCGGCTTGTCGAAACCGTAGAGCTTCTCGAGATCCTTCACCATCTCGGGGTCCAGCTCGCCAGTCATGGTGAGGCCGCCGCCGCTGCCGCCGCCAGCCGTCGCGCTGGTATCGGTGCTGCCGCCGATCGTCGCGGTCGCGTCCATCGCCTGCCCGGCGAAGCGCGCCTGGATCTGGTCGATGGGCCCGCCGGGCACGAACTGGATGATGATGAAGCTCACCGTCACGATGCCGATCAGGGTCGGCACCATGAGCAGCAGGCGCCGCGCGATATAAGACCAGAGCGCTGTCATTGATATCGTCCCTGCGTGATCCGGGCATCCTTGACGGGGTCGAGCCACCAGGTGTCCAGCGATGTGAAGGAGAAATTGTAGGTCGGCTGCCTGGCGGGGTGGCCGAAGCGATCCCAGTATGTGACCGGCATCTGCCCGATCGGCGCCGGGTAAATGTGATGCATGGGAATGGCGTAGTAATTCCACAACAGGATGCGATCGAGCGCGCGCATCGCCGCCACGGTGGTCTCGCGATTCCGGGCGGTCAGCATCGCGGAGAGCATCGCGTCCGCCGCCGGATTCCTGACGCCAGGATAGTTGAATTGCTGCGGCGTGTCGGCCGCTTTCGACCCCCACATCAGGGTCATGCCGTAGCTCGGCGTCTCGTAGCCCGCGAACATCGGCGCGTTGAGCAGCAGGTCGTAATCATAATTACGCAGCCGCTGGCGGAACTGCGCGGTGTCGAAGGAGCGATAATTAACGGCGATGCCGAGCTGCCGGGCGTTCTCGATGAACAGGGATACCTGCCGGTCCATCAGTGGCGAGTAGCTGACGAGATTGAGCGTGACGGGCTGATCGCGCCGGTCGAGCAGTCGGCCATTCGCGATACGATAGCCGGCGCTGCGCAGGATCTCCGCGGCCGCGACGATGTTGGCCCGGCGATTTGTCCAGCTGCCGCCGATCGGGAAACTGGCCGCCCTGGTGAACAGCTCGGGCGGCACCTTGTCGCGGACCGTTTCCAGCAGTTTCAACTCCTCCCCGCTCGGCAGGCCGCGCGAGGCGAACTCGCTGTTGGTGAAGAAATTGGTGATGCGGCCATGATGGCCCTTCAGCAGCACACGCCGCGACCATTCGAAATCATAGGCCAGCATCAGCGCCCGGCGCACCTGCCGATCGGCGAGGAAGGCGCGCCGCGTGTTCATGACGATACCGACATAGAGCGAGGCGTTGCTGTAGGGGATCAGCTCGCGCTTGATCTGGCCCGAGCGGAAGACGGGCATCCGCGCCTCCGTGTCCCAGCGCTGGGCGCTGCTCTCGAACTTGAGATCGCTGTTGCCCGCCAGGAAGGCTTCGTTGGCGACGGTGCCGTCCCGATAATAATCCTGCCGGAGAATGTCGAAATTGTGCCGTCCCTTGTTGACCGGCAGATCGCGCGCCCAATAGTCCCTGACCCGCTCGAACTCGATCCAGCGCCCGGCGCTGAACTTGCCAATCTTGTAAGGTCCGCTCGCCAACGGACGGTCGAGACTGGCGGCCATGATATTGTGCGTGCGGTAATAATGGGCGGGCAGCAACCACATGTCCATGACCGTGGTCGGCAAGCTCGGACTGTTCTTCGCGGTGAAATAGATGCGCACGCTGCGCGGCCCGGTCTTCTGCGTCCGCGCCACGGCGGTCTGGACGCGTTTTAGGGCGGGCGTCACCAGCCCCTTAGCCTGATCGATCGTGAAGATCACGTCCTCCGGCGTGATCGGCCGCCCGTCGTGCCAGCGCGCCCGCGGATCGAGATGGAACTCCATCCAGGCCAGATCCCTGGGATAAGTGATCGACCGGGCGACCAGCGGATAGCGCGCGGCCGGCTCGTCGCCCGCGCGGCGCATGAGACTGTCATAGATCACCACCAAGCCGAGCGGCGCGGTGCCGAGCAGGTTCATGAGGTTCAGGCTGTCGAAACTGCCGGTATTGGCATAGCGATAGGTGCCGCCCTTGGGCGCATCGGGATTCACATAGTCGAAGTGGGTGAAGCCGGGGGCATATTTGGGCCTGCCGAAGGCGGCGTAGCTGGTGCTGCTGATCAACGGGCCGTCGTCCTGCGCGGCCACCGGCGCGACATCGACGGACAGGAGCAGCAGAAGGGTGCAGAGCAGGCGAACCGGGAAGCGAAGCGACACCAGGCGGCGCGCGGGGCGCATACAGGCAGGCCGCAGGGCCGCCGCAGCGGGGCTCAGCATCGTGGCTCTCTCCCATGAAGGGCGCCGCTGTTCGGCGTCCCGTGAATGCCGGCAGGCGCGCCGACATCCGTCAGACTAGCTTTGGTTGAGAGATTAAACAATTTGGTTCGAAGGCATGTCGGCGCGCCCACGTCCGGCCTCACAATCCGGCGCGGCGGCGCGCATAATCGCCGTAGCTGAGCTTCGCCTCCTTGGCCTTGTCGATCCACCAATGCTCCATGAGCATCATGGGGAAATAATAGGTCGGCTCGACCGGCGGACGGCCGAACTTGTTCCAGTAGGCGATCGGCATCTCACCCAACGGGGCGGGGAAGATGTGCTGCAGGGGCACGGAATAATAGCCCCACATCGCCACCCGATCGAGCGCGCGCATCGCCGCGATGATGGTGTGCCGCTCCCGCGCCGTCGCGATCGTCCTGACCAGAGCATCGACTGCCGGGCTGCGGATGCCGGCATAATTGGTCGAGGCGGGGGTCCCGGCGGCCTTGGATGACCAGGCCTGCATCATCTCCAGCCCCGGCGCGGCCAAAGGCGCGAACAGGGGGGCGGTGATCATCATATCATAATCATAATTGCGCACCCGGTTGCGAAACTGTGACGTGTCGAAGGCGCGATACTCTGCGGCGATGCCGAGGCTGCGCAGATTGGCGAGGAACAGCGACACCTGCCGGTCGTACAGCGCCGACGCGGCGCTCAGGGTCAGCACCATCTGGCGACCGGTGCGCGGATCGATCAGCTTGCCATCCTGGTAGCGATAGCCGGCTTGGCGCAGCAGCGCGGCTGCCTCGATCAGATTGCGCCTGCGCAAGTCCCACGTCCCGCCGACCGGCAAGCTCGGCGGGCGCGTGAACACCTCAGGGGGCAATTGCTTGCGATAGGGCGCGAGCAGCGCCAGTTCCTCCGCATTCGGCAGGCTGCCTTCCGCCGTGAAGGGCGTGTTGGCGAAGTAACTGCGCAGCCGGCCATAATAGCCGCCCAGCACCACGCGCTTCACCCATTCATAGTCATAGGCAAGCAGCACCGCCTTACGCACGCGCCGATCGGCCAGCTGCGGCACGCGCGAATTGAGGAAGATCGACTGATAATAGGCGCCGTTCGCGTAAGGGACCGTGGCACGCACGATATTCCGGTTGCGATAGACGGGCATCCTGTCCTGCGCGGCCCAGCGCGAGGGCGCCAGCTCGGTGCGCCAATCGGCCTGCCCGGTGAGGAAGGCCTGCTGCATCATGTTGACGTCGCGATAATAATCGTGCCGCACGATGTCGAAATTGAAGCGGCCCTTGTTGATCGGCAGGTTCGCTGCCCAATAATCCTTGACCCGCACCAGCTCGATCCAGCGCCCGGCACTGAACCGGCCGATCTTGTAGGGCCCGCTGACCAGCGGCGGGTCGAGCGTCGGTCGGGTGAAATCGCGGCTGCGATAATAGTGCGCCGGCAGGATCGGCATCTGCGCGACGATGCTCGGCATCGTCGGGTTGTTCTTGAGCTTGAAATAGACGCGCACGCTGCGCGGCCCGGTCTTGACGACCTTGTCGATCGACTGGCTGATGCGGCGATAGGCGGGCGCGACGAGGCCGCCGAACGCCTTGACCGTGAAGATCACATCCTCGGGCGTGATCGGCTGGCCGTCATGCCAGCGCGCCTGCGGGCGCATCCTGAACTCGGCCCAGGCGAAATCCCTGGGGTAGCTGATCGTCTCGGCGATCAGGCCGTAATAAGAGGCAGGCTCGTCCAGGCTGCGCTGCATCAGGGAATCATAGATGAAGGTGAGCGCGAAGGGCGCCGTGCCCATCACCGAGAAATAATTGAGGCTGTCGAACGTACCGCCATTGGCGAAGCGGTAGGTGCCGCCCTTCGGCGCGTTTGGATTGACATAGTCGAGATGGGTGAAGCCGGCGGGATATTTGAGCTTGCCGAACACGGCATAGCCATGGCTGGTGGTGATGCTCGCCGGGTCGTCGCGGGTCGGCGCGGTCGCGGAACTGGCGGGCATAGCCCGGTTGGCGACGTTGGCAGAAAGGAGCAGCGGCAGTCCCAGCAGCACCAGCGCATTTCGCCCGGTGCGCAGCACGCGTGACGCGCCGCGAAGCAGCATATCGTCTTCCTCTCCAAACGGGCTCCTCGGCCCCGAACAGTCTGAATCCGCCGGCCTTTTCTGCGACTCGGTCGAATGCAGCTTTAGTACACACATTAAGCAATTTGTCGGGGATAACGCAATGCGATCGATCGCGCTCAGCGTGAACCGCGAACTTGCCCAAGCGCACAGCTTAGATGACAAGGTCCACCACTGCCGGATGCAAAGAGCGGGCGATCAGTCCTGCAGCCGTGCGACGAGCATCCGAGCAGCCGCCGAGACATCGCGCCAGGTGATGTCGAAGCCGTCATCCAGACCGAAATAAGGATCGGCGACAGCCTCACCCTCGCGTCCCGGGACGAGATCGAGCAGCAGCGAGACGCGCGCCCTGCCGCCTGCCGGAGCGAAGAGGCGCAGCGCCGTGAGATTGTCGCCATCCAGCGCGAAGATCTGGTCGAACCGGTCGAAATCCGTGCGCTCGACCTGGCGGGCGCGATAGGCGGAAATGTCGATGCCGTGGCGCAGGGCGATCGCCTGCGCGCGCCGGTCGGGCGGATTGCCGACGTGCCAGTCGCCGGTGCCGGCCGAATCCGCGATCGCCGCCAGCCCGGCTTGCGCGGCGGCCTGCCGGAACGCGGCCTCGGCTAGGGGCGAGCGGCAGATATTGCCGAGGCAGACGAACAGGACGGACGGGATCGGCATCGATCGGCGGTAGCAGGACGATCCGGCACTGTCATGTGCGGGAACGCCCTCGCCGCCCGATGCGTTCACTTGCCGACTCAACGAAATGGGAGACCGCTCATTCTCGACAAGCCGCGCCTTGCCGTGCCGCCGCTCGTTCCGCCACGGGAAATGAGCCTGTTCCTCGACCTCGACGGGACGTTGCTTGATCTGGTCGACGATCCTGGATCGGTGGTCGCCGATGCGTCGCTGCGCGGACTCCTGACCCGCGTGACGGAGCGGCTCGACGGCCGGGTCGCGATCGTCAGCGGCCGGTCGATCGCGCAAATGGATGCGATACTGGGCCCGCTGGCGCACGAACTGGCAATTTCGGGCAGTCATGGCAGCGAGCATCGCTGGCAGGGAATCGCCGCGCATCCGGTGCGGCCGCCGGCGCTCGACGAAGCCCATGCCCGGTTGCGGGACTTCGCCGATGCCCATGCCGGCGTGCGGGTCGAGGACAAGAGCTACGGCGTCGCGTTGCATTATCGCACGGCGCCGACGATCGAACCGGAGGTGCGGACGCTCGCTGCGGAACTCGCCGAGGCGCTCAACCTCCAGTTCCAGCCGGGCAAGATGATGGCCGAGCTGCGGTTGCCCGGCGGCGACAAGGGCAAGGCCGTGCGCATGCTGATGGGCCGCGCGCCGATGGCGGGAACGCGGCCCTTCTTCCTGGGGGATGACGACACGGACGAGCCGGGCTTTGTCGCCGCGCGGGATCTGGGTGGCGCGGGTATCCTTGTCGGCTCGCGGACGGTCACCGCGGCGCTCTATGCCCTGCCCGACCCGGCCAGCGTGCACGATTGGCTCGCCCGGATCACTGCATGACCGCGACGCTCGATCTCTGGCCGATCGGCAATTGCCAGGTCTCGGCGCTCGTCGACCGCAATGGGCGCTTCGTGTGGGGCTGCGTGCCGCGCGTCGACGGTGATCCGGCCTTCTCCTCCCTGCTTGATCCCGCCGAGCGTGCGGCGCCCGGCGCGCGCGGCTTCTGGGAGATCGACCTGGAGGACTGCGTCACCACGACCCAGCATTATGTCCGCAACACGCCGGTGCTGGTGACGCGCCACACCGACAGCGCCGGAAACAGTGTCGAGATCACGGATTTCTGCCCGCGCTTCTTCCGCCGAGGGCGGATGTTCCGGCCGGTCGCCTTCGCCCGGATCGTGCGCCCAGTGGTGGGAAGCCCGCGGATCCGCATCCGCCTGCGCCCCTCGCGAGACTGGGGCGCGCGCGATCCGGCGCAGACGCGCGGCACAAACCACATCCGCTATCTGCTCGACGCCATGACCATGCGGCTCACCACGACCGCCCCGGTCGGCTGGATCCTCGACGAGCGGCTGTTCCGCGTCGAGCGGCCGTTGCATTTCTTCCTGGGGCCGGACGAGAGCTTCTCGGAGGATCTGCGCCCGGCGCTGGACACGATGCTCGACCGCACCGTGCGCGAATGGCAGGCCTGGGTGCGCGGCCTCGCCATCCCGGTCGAGTGGCAGGAGGCGGTGATCCGATCGGCGATCACCCTCAAACTTTGCCAGCATGAGGAGACCGGCGCGATCGTCGCGGCGCTCACCACCTCGATTCCCGAGCATGCCGACAGCGGCCGCAACTGGGACTATCGCTACTGCTGGATCCGCGACGCTTATTATACGGTGCAGGCGCTCAACCGGCTCGGCGCGCTCGACGTGTTGGAGAGCTATCTCGAATATCTGCGCAACATCGTCGACAATGCGCGTGGTGGGCACATCCAGCCGCTCTATGGCGTCGGCGGCGAGGCGACGCTGACCGAGTGGATCGCGGAAGGGCTCGCAGGCTATCGCGGCATGGGGCCGGTGCGTGTCGGCAACCAGGCGGCGGAGCAGATCCAGCACGACGCCTATGGCCAGATCGTACTCTCCAATACTCAGAGCTTCTTCGATCAACGTCTGTTCCGGATGAGCGGCATCGACGATTTCCATGCGCTGGAGACGGTCGGCGAACTCGCCTGGCAAGTGCATGACAAGCCTGACGCGGGCCTGTGGGAGCTGCGCACCAGGAGCCATGTCCACACATATTCGGCCGCGATGTGCTGGGCGGCCTGCGACCGGCTCGCCAACGCAGCAAGCGCGCTGGGCCTGCCGGAACGCGCCACCTTCTGGCAGGATCGCGCCGACACAATCCGCGCCGCGATCGAGAAAGCCGCCTGGCGCGACGAGACGGGGCGCATGTCCGCCACCTTCGGCGGGGACGATCTCGACGCCAGTATCATCCAGTTGCTCGACCTGCGCTTCCTCTCGCCGGGAGACCCGCGCTTCGGCAGCACGCTCACGGCGGTCGAGGAAGGCCTGCGGCGCGGCAGCAACATGCTGCGCTATGCGACGGAGGATGATTTCGGCCTCCCCAGCACGGCGTTCAATGTCTGCACCTTCTGGCTGATCGAAGCCCTGCATGCCACCGGTCGGAACAGGGAAGCGCGTGATTTATTTGAGGAAATGTTGAGCCGCCGAACTTCGGCTGGTCTCCTTTCCGAGGACATTGATCCCATAACGGGTGAACTTTGGGGCAACTATCCCCAGACCTACTCGTTAGTAGGCATGATCAACTGTGCCGTGCTATTGAGCAAACCCTGGAGCGCCCTGAGATGACGCGCCTCATCATCGTTTCCAACCGTGTCAGCCCGCCGACGGGTGACGGAAAAGCCAATCAGGGCGGCCTCGCGGTCGCCTTGGCATCGGCTCTGCGCGCGACGGGCGGGATCTGGTTCGGCTGGTCGGGCAACGAGACGGACGAGTTTACCGGCCAGATCAACATTTCCAAGACTCACGGCGTGACCACCGCGACGATCGATCTGGAAGCGCAGGACGTCGAGGAATATTATAACGGCTTCGCCAACCGCACGCTCTGGCCGCTCTTCCACGACCGCATCGACCTCGCCGAGTTCGAGCGCGGTTTTGCCGGCGGCTATGAACGGGTCAACGCTCGCTTCGCCGACACGCTGATGCCGCTGATCGCGCCAGACGATCTCGTCTGGGTGCATGATTATCACCTCATCCCGCTTGGCAGCGAGCTGCGCCAGCGTGGTGTCCGCAACCGCACCGGCTTCTTCCTGCATACGCCCTGGCCGGTGATGCGGCTGCTGCTCTCGCTGCCGAGCCATCGTCAGCTGGTGGAGGCCTTGTTTGATTATGACCTGATCGGCTTCCAGTGCCAGGCCTGGCTCGACAGCTTCATGGAATATGTCGTCAGCGAGTTCCAAGGCGTCGATGTCGACGAACTGGGCACGATCCGCATCGGCGACCGGGTGACGCGCGTTATCGCCTGCCCGATCGGCATCGACACACAGGATTTCATGGCAAGCGCCGCCAGCGAGGAAGCGGAAAGCGCGCGGCTGGAGATGCTCGCCAGCCTGCACGACCGCTGCCTGATCATCGGCGTCGACCGGCTCGATTACAGCAAGGGGCTGGAACAGCGCTTCCATGGCTATGAGCGCCTGCTGCTCGACCAACCGGAATTCCAGGAGGAGGTCTCGCTGCTGCAGATCGCCCCGCCCTCGCGCGCCGAGGTCGTGAGCTATCAGGACATTCGCAAACAGCTCGATGCGCTCTCCGGCCACATCAACGGCGAGTTCGCGACAGTGCACTGGGTGCCGCTGCGCTACGTCAATCGCGGCTATGACCGCACCTCGCTCGCCGGCATGTTCCGCGCCTCGCGCGTGGGGCTGGTGACACCCCTGCGCGACGGCATGAACCTTGTCGCCAAGGAATATGTGGCCGCGCAAGACCCGGAGGATCCGGGCGTGTTGATCCTCTCGAAATTCGCTGGCGCGGCGGAGCAGATGACAGAGGCGCTGCTGGTCAATCCCTATAGTCCCGAGGAGCTTTCAGACGCATTGGCACAAGCGCTGCGCATGCCGCTCGAAGAGCGCCGGCAGCGGCATCGCGCCTTGCTGAAATCGGTCGAGCGCGAGGATGTCCATTGGTGGCTGCGGACTTTCCTGGACGCGCTCGAGCAGGATCGAACGGAACCGGAACAGGACGGGGCGGACGTGATCTCACTGGAGGAAGCGCGCCATGGCGGCGGTGGTCATCACGAGGGCGGCGCTCATCCAGTGGAAGCGCGGAGCTTCGGGTAACCGCCGAAATCCACTCCGTTATGGGAGCGGCGTGGCGAGCAGTCGCAGCGTCGCCTCGTCGCGTACACCGCCATACCAGCGCACCAGCGCCTCGCCGAACGCCGCGCCACCATCAGCCGCCTCGAACAGCGTCAGGCAGGAACGCAACTTCGCCGCGTCCACATCGCCGAAGACGCGCACCGGATCAGGATCGGCCGGCTTCGCCAGGGCAGCGACGCATTCGCGCAGGCGCGGCGCGAGCAGCGGATGCGCCAGATAGGCGCGCGCTTCCTCGATCGAGGAGATGCCGTAGCGCACCGCCATCGGGCTGCGGCCGAGCGCGACATGCTGGGGGAAGATGAACCACATCCAGTGGCTGCGCTTGGCGCCCGCGCGGATCTCGGCAAGGGCGCGCGGGTAGATCTGGTCCTGCGCCTTGACGAAGCGCTGTAGGTCGAAGGGATCGTCGCTCATAGGGACACAACTCAACCGGCCAGCGCCTGTTCCGCGGGTGCCCCTTCAGCCAGTGCCTGTTCAGAAGGCCCGTTTGCGAGGCGCGCTGCGGCGAAGGCGAGAACGCAGAATGCGCAGAGCCCGACCGGCACCAGCAAAGCCAGGAAGAAACCGCCCGACGAGACATTGGCGCCGATCAGCGCCGCGCCCGCCATTGATCCCGCCACCGCGCCGAGCCGCGCGACCGTGACGGCGAGGCCGATGCCGGCCGACAGCATCGTCGCCGGATAGATGTTCGCCGCCACGGCGGGCAGCGCGATATGGGCGCCGCCGACACCCATGCCGATCAGCAGCAGGATGAGCCCCCAGCCGGCGAAGCCCGGCGCGACGAACGTGAGCGAGACGAGGGCGAGCGCAACCAGCCCATAGCCCGCGAGCAAGGCCGCGATCGTGCGATGCCGATCGATCTGCGTCGCCAGCAGCAGCCCGCCGAGCAGACCGCCGAGCTGCACGATCGCGGCTAGCAGCGAGGCGTTCTCGAAGGTGAAGCCGGCGCGTTTGAGCACGGTCGGGAGCCAGCTCGTGATGGCATACATGCTGAGCGCGTTGAAGCAGAACAGCCCGCAGAAGATCGCGGTGCGCAAGACGAGACCCCGGCGCAGCGGGGCGAAGATGGGGATGTCCGTCCACGCGCGCACTGGCTGGGGCGCTGTGGCGGGGAGCGGGATACGCGACAGATAGAGCGCGACGACGAGCGTCATGACCAGCATCAGCACGCCCGGCGCGAAGAAGGCCGCTTGCCAGCCATGCGCCCGGGTCAGCCAGGGCACGACTGCGCCCGCGCCGGCCGCGCCGATGGGGATGCCGCACGAAACGATCGTCATCGCGCTCGCCCGGCGCTCGGCGGGAATGATCTGCGCAAGGATCGCCAGCACATTGGGCAGGCAGGCGCCAAGGCCGATGCCGGTCAGCAGGCGCCACCAGAAGAGCGCGCCGGGCGTCGTCGCCAGTCCCGTGCCGATCGTCGCCAGACTGATGACGGCGAGCGAGGCGACGGTCGTGACCCGCCGCCCGAACCGGTCACCGAGCGGCGCGAGCAGGAAGGCGCCGAGGCCTAGCCCGATGACGACGGCGGACAGCGCCAGGCCAAACGTCGCGGGCTGGACGCCCCAGAGCGGCGCGAGATGCGGCACGACGATCGGCATCGCCCCCATGTCATACCCGTCGATGACCATGATCAGCATGCTGAGCAGGCCGACGATGACCGCCTGCGCGGCGGTGGCGGGGCGTGGTGGTGCGGTTGCCTCTGTGCTGGTCATGATCTCCCCTTCCCCCTTCTTCCGTCACCCAGCGCAAGCTGGGGTCTCGTGCGATGACGCGCCATGACGCGGCAGACCCCAGCTCGCGCTGGGGTGACGATCTTCATCGGACCTTCAATCGACGGTCGCCACCATCCGCTCCGCCGCCAGGGCCGGCTTGCCCAGGATCAAGTCGGCGGCTTTCTCCGCGATCATGATCACCGGCGCGTTCGTGTTGCCGCGAATGATGCTGGGCATGGACGAGGCATCGACGACGCGCAGCCGCTCGATGCCGCGCAGGCGCAGTTCGGCATCCAGCACGGCATTCGCCCCTGCCCCCATCGCACAGGTGCCGACCGGATGCCCGCCGCTCATCACCGTCG
Organism: Sphingobium nicotianae; assembly: GCF_018603885.1. Lineage (GTDB taxonomy): Bacteria > Pseudomonadota > Alphaproteobacteria > Sphingomonadales > Sphingomonadaceae > Sphingobium > Sphingobium nicotianae. The sequence goes on along the minus strand of NZ_JAHGAW010000008.1, from coordinate 75,448 downwards.
CATTCAGCCAGCCGTCGATCGCCTCGTCGCTCTCCACTCCCGCGCCGGGGGCCAGTTCGGCCGCGACGAGCATCTTCGCCGGCAATGTCCCCATGAAGCGGCGCATGAAGCGGACCGAACTGCGCAGGCGCGCTCGGTCCCCCTCAGCTGCCATGAAATTGAGCAGGATCTTCGGCAGTGCCGCCGCATCGGTCGAACCGAGCGTGATCGTGCCCCGGCTCTCGGGATTCAGCAGCAGGGAACCAGCCGAGAATTCATGCCCCGCGCCCTTGCGCCAGCCCGGGAACCAGGGCCGCGCCTGATAGCTGGAATGGACGATCTGGAACTGGACGTCCGGCCGGTCCTGCCCCGAGTCGGAGCGCAGGAAACCCTGCACCGACATGGGACTCTGCGCCATCGTGCCGGTGCCGAACAGTTGCCAGCGGATCGCATTCCAGGCCAGGCGATCGACGCGCAATTTGTCGTCGAAGGCGATCGGGCCGGCGGCCGCCCAGAAGCTGAGCGCGATCGGGTGATCCTGCAGATTCTGGCCAACGCCGGGAGACTCCAGGACAAGCTCGATGCCCATCTCGCGCAGATGCGCGGCCGGGCCAACACCCGAGAGCATCAGCAATTGCGGCGAGTTGATCGCGCCGCCGGAAAGGATGACCTCGCGGCGCGCCCGGATCTGGCGAAGCTGGCCGCCGCGCCGAAATTCGACGCCGACGGCACGGCCATGCTCGATCAGGATACGTGTCGCCAGCGCATCGGTCTCGATACGCAGATTGGCGCGCTTCTTCACCGGGTCGAGAAAGGCGCGCACGGTGCTGTGGCGACGGCCATTCCTGATCGTGCAGTCGGGAATGCCGAAGCCGTCCGGCTCGGGAACGTTGAAGTCGGGCGCCTGCGGATAGCCGAGCTGCTGGGCCGTCTCGATGAAGGCCGGGAACAGCACCGGGTCGGGCTTCATCGGCGAGACGTGCATCTCGCCGGAGCCGCCATGGACGGCATCGGCCCCGCGCCAATGGGTTTCCGAGCGCTTGAAGTAAGGCAGCACCTCGTTATAGCCCCAGCCCGGCAGGCCGCTGTCGCGCCAGCCGTCATAATCGGCGCGGTGGCCCCGAATATACATGGTGCCGTTGATCGAGGAGCAGCCGCCCAGCACCCGGCCGCGCGGGATGGGCTGGACGCGGCCGCCCATGTGCGGATCGGGCTCGCTCTGGTTTCCCCAGATGAAGCGATCCATGGCGGATGCCTGCATCCAGGTAAGCGGCATGTCGATCATCGGGTGGCGGCATTCTCCGCCCGCTTCCAGCAGCACGACCTGCGCGCCCAGCTCGGCGCTCAGGCGATTGGCCAGCACGCAGCCGGCGCTGCCCGCGCCCACGATGATGAAATCCGCCTCGTCCACCGACACGTCCACTGCCTCGCCCTCTCCTGCGAGCCTTGCGCGGCCCGTCCGAAACTGGTCTGAAGGAGCGCACCGACAAGCGCAAGAGGAGAGGCATGCGGTACACGTCTGCGGAGGAAGTCAATCTCGCGCTGGTGCGCGGGCTGTTCGACAAGGTGCTGAACCCGATGGACTCGTCAGCGGTCGATCGCTTCATCGCCCCGGACTACATCCAGCATAATCCCAATGTGGAGACAGGGCGGGAGCCGCTGAAGGCGTTCCTCGATTTCATCCGCAAGGAGAGCCCGGAGGCGGTTCACGACGTCAAACGCATGTTCGCGGATGCGGACCATGTCATCGTGCATTATCACGTTCGCCGCTGGTCGGGGGATCAGGGTTTCGCGGTGATCGACATCTTCCGGATCGAGAATGGGCTGATCGCGGAGCATTGGGACGTGTCGCAGGACGTCCCCGTCGGTGGGCCGAATGTGAACGGGATGTTTTAATTCTTCCTAGCCCCTCCCCTTTAGGGGAGGGGTTGGGGTGGGGCTGAGCATCGCAGATCGCTGTGCGACACCCACCCCCTACCCCTCCCTTGAAAGGGAGGGGCTAAGTAATATTCAACTCTGGTGATGCTCGCCCTCGGGCTCCGCCGCAACCGGCGCCGGGTCGAGGCCATGCTCCAGTGCGTCCTCGACCTTTTCGAGCCAGACAAACTTGAGCTTGTCGCGGGTGCTCGCCGGAATGTCGTCATAGTCGCGCTTGTTGCGGGCGGGCAGCATCACCTGCGTGATGCCGGCGCTGGCGGCCGCCACCACCTTCTCCTTGATGCCGCCGACCGGCAACACCAGCCCGCGCAGGGAGATCTCGCCGGTCATCGAGGTGTCGCTGCGGATCGTGCGCCCCAGGAACAGTGAGGACAGGGCCATGAACATCGCCACGCCCGCGCTCGGGCCGTCCTTAGGTGTGGCGCCGGCCGGAACATGAATGTGGATGTCGTGATTCTCGAAATCCTTCGGATCGATGCCCATCCGCTCGGCGCGGCTGCGCAGCAGGCTGAGCGCGGCTTGCGCGCTTTCCTTCATCACGTCGCCAAGCTGGCCGGTGAGGGTCAGGCGGCCATTGCCGGGCATGCGCGTCGCCTCAATGAAGAGGATGTCGCCGCCGACCGAAGTCCAGGCCATGCCGGTCGCGACGCCGGGCACGCTGGTGCGCTGCGCCACCTCATTCTCGAAGATGCGCCCGCCGAGCACGTCCGCCAGATCCGTCTCGGTGATCGAAACGTGGGTCTGCGTGCCGTCCGCGATCGAGACAGCGGCATGGCGGATGGTCTTGCCGATCTCGCGCTCCAGATTCCGCACACCCGCCTCGCGGGTATAATATTCGATGATCGCCGTCAGCGAGGCATCGTCGATCTCGACCTGCTCAGGCGTCACGCCATTCGCTTCGAGCTGGCGCTTCACCAGATATTTGCGCGCGATGTTCAGCTTCTCCTCGGCGGTGTAGCCGGCGAGGGTGATGATCTCCATGCGGTCGCGCAGCGGCCCCGGGATGGTGTCCAGCATGTTCGCCGTGGCGATGAACACGATGCGCGAGAGATCGAACGGCACGCCGAGATAATTGTCGCGGAAGGTGCCGTTCTGCTCGGGATCGAGCACTTCGAGCATCGCTGCGGAAGGATCGCCCTGCACGCCGCGGCCCATCTTGTCGATCTCGTCGAGCATCATCACGCAATCGCGCGTACCCGCCTTGCGGATCGCCGAAATGATGTTGCCCGGCAGCGCACCGATATAGGTGCGACGGTGGCCGCGTATCTCCGCCTCGTCATGCACGCCGCCCAGGCTCACCCGCACGAACGGGCGGCCCATGGCGCGGGCGATCGACTGGCCGAGCGAGGTCTTGCCGACGCCGGGAGGTCCAGCGAAGCACAGGATCGGCGCCTTGCCCTCGGGCGCGAGCTTGCGCACGGCCAGATATTCCACGATCCGCCGCTTGATCTTGTCGAGGCCGTAATGATCGTCGTCCAGCACCTGGCGGGCGGCGGCGATGTCGATCTCCGGCTCCTTCTCGGGCAGCGCCCAAGGCAGCTCGGTCAGCCAGTCGAGATAAGTACGGATGATGCCATGCTCGGCCGCGCCCTCGGGCATGCGTTCCAGCCGGCGCAGCTCCTTGGTGGCTTCCTTCTCGACCTCGGGCGGCATCTTGGCGTTGGCGATCTTCTCGGCCAGCTCGGCAATCTCTTCCGACTTGCCATCGTCCTCTCCGAGCTGCCGCTGGATCGCCGCCATCTGCTCGCGCAGAATATGCTCGCGCTGACGGCCGGTCAGCGTCTCCTGCACATCCTTGCCGATCTCGGCGGAGAGGCGCAGCACCTGCAGGCGCTGCTCCAGCAGGCGGGAGACCTTGTCGAGCCGCGCGCCGAGCGCGACCGTCTCGAGAATCTCCTGCTTCTGCGCGGGTTCGATGTCGATATAAGCGGCGACGGTGTCGGCCAGCGTCGACGCGGAAGGGATATTCTGGATCGCGTCGGCGAGGCCCTGCGGCGCCTGCGGCAGCAGCGCGACCGTCTCCAGCGCCTGCTTGCGCAGGTTGATCGTCCGTGCCTCGATCTCCGGGCTCTTATCGTCGACCGTGGCGATCTGCTCGACGCGCGCGACCAGGAAAGGCCAGCCTTCGAGGAACTCGATGACACGGAAGCGGCTCTCGCCCTGCACGATCAGATGATGCGTGTCGTCCTGCGCGGTCAGATAGCGCAGCACATTGGCGAGCGTGCCCATGCGGTGCATGTCGTTGCCGGTCGGCTTGTCGAGCGCGGGATCGCGCTGGGCGAGCACGCCAATCGGGCGGCTGCCCTGCACGGCCGCCTGCGCGGCGGCGATCGACATCGGCCGATTGACGCTGAGCGGCAGGACGACGTCCGGGAACATCACGAAGTTGCGCACCGGGACCAGGATGATCGCATCCTCGGGCAGCTCCGGGTATTCCGGGGCGTCCGTGACGGGTTTGTCTGCGAGCGTGGCCATCAGCGCTGCCCTCCATTCACTTTGTGGAGCGTGACGAGCAGGCACCCGTGGGCGCTCGATCGACGCACATTGTCATAATGGCCGCGCGGCAACGGCAGGCGACGCTCGAAACGGCCCTGCGGCAGTTCGAGGCGATGGATGCGCGCGTGGCGCAACTCCGGCGGCAGGATGCGCTGACCCTGCACGACGAGCACGCCTTCTTCGATGTAGGCATCGGTCTGGTCGAGATCGACGCCGGGCAACGCAACCAGCACAAGCAGCTCGCTCGCCGTCTCGATCATGTCGCACGGCGGCTCCCAGTTGGGCATACCGCCGGCCGGTCGCGAGGGCGCGAAGCTTTGCTGGTGGAGCCGTTCCATCTTGTCGATGAGATCGACGGCGTCCGCCCACATCCAGTGCCGTGATCGACCAGAATTCATCACTGCTCCCCCTTCCGAGCGGGTCGCCCTCGCGAAGATGCGCGGCGTGCATCCTATAAGGAAATTGCGCGACGGTTTTTCAAGGAGGCATTCTTCTCCCCTCCCGCAGGCGGGAGGGGCCGGGGGTGGGCGTGCACCCTCGCGAGGCCGATCCATCTTGCGGAACGTCGCTTGCCCACCCCTAACCCCTCCCGCCTGCGGGAGGGGGACAGGTTGTTCTACTCCGCCGGCTCGGCGACCTTCTCTGCGGCCGGCTGATAGACCGGCGTCGCCAGGCCCTCCATCCGCGCCTTGATCTGGAGCGCGAGGTGCAGCGAATGGAAGCGTGACTGCATGAGATTGCCGCCCTGGAACCAGAGGCCCTCCTGCGCCGTGGGCTTCCACATGTTGCGCAACTCTCCGACCCATGGGCCGGGATCGCCTTCGGCGCCGGAGCCCAGGCCCCAGCAACGGCCGACCTTGTGCTCCACCTCGGGCGAGATGAGCTTGCCGACGAACTCGTTCATCGGGCGATAGCCGGTCGCGCAGACGATGATGTCGGCCGGGAGATAGTCGCCGCTCTCCATGATGAGGCCGCCCTCGGTGATCTCGGTGATCTCGCCCTGCGCCAGCTTGACCTCGCCGTTGATGATCAGCTCCGATCCGCCGACGTCGATATAATAGCCCGAGGCGCGGCGGCGATAGGCGGCGAGGAAGCCGGTGCCGTCCTCGCCGTGGCTGAGCATGAAGCCGCTCTTTTCCAGCGCCGCATAGAAATCGGCATCGAGCTGCTTGAGCAGATCGGTGAGCCCGACATCGCCGACATCCTGCAGCCGGAACGGCGTGACGGCCATGATCAGATCGGCGAAGTCGGTCGGGATCCTGGGATCGGCATACGGCAGTCGATCGGCCATGCCCCGCATCGTCTCGGCGCGCACGATGATGGTCGGCGAGCGCTGGACCATCGTCACGTCGGCATCGGCCTCCCACATATCCGTGCAGATGTCGTGCGCGCTGTTGTTGGCGCCGATCACGACGACCTTCTTGCCCGCCATGTTGCCCCGCGCCTTGTGATCGGCGCTGTGGCAAAGCGTGCCCTGGAAGCGCTCCATGCCCTTGATCTTCGGCATGTTCTTGGCGCCGGACAGGCCGGTGGCGAGGACGAATTGCTTCGGCTTGAGCGTGATTTCATGGCCGTCGCGCATCACGGTCACGGTCCATTCGCCCGCCGCCTCGTCATAGCGCGCGCCGGTGCACACGGTGCTGCTCCAGATGTTGAGCTCCATCGCCTTGGCATAAAGCTCCAGCCAGTCGCCCATCTTGGCGGCGGGCGTGTAGAGCGGCCAATGATCCGGGAAGGGCAGATAGGGGAAATGATCCATGAAGATGCTATCATGGAGGTGCAACGACTTGTAGCGTACCCGCCAGCAGTCACCGGGGCGGGGCAGTGCGTCGACGACCAGGGTCGGCACGCCGAGCCGCTTGAGGCGCGCGGCGAGTTGCAGGCCGTTCTGGCCTCCGCCGATGATCAGACAGTATGGCTGGACGGTGTGGCCGAGCGTCTGCTCCTCCTCGGCGCGATGATCGGGCCAGAAGGTGCGCCCCTTGGCGGCCTTGTGCTCCAGTCCCAGCGGACGGCGCGGGCCGCCCGGCTCCTCGAAGCCGATCAGCTCGACGATCGCGGTGAGCAGGAGCCTGGCCTTGCCGCCCTCGAGCTGGACATGGCCGCGGGCTCGCGCGGTGGCGGTCTCGAAGGTGAACCAGCCCTGATTCTCGTCGGTGAGTTGCAGGGACGGATCGTCGAGCGTGAAGCCGCCGGCCTTGATGGCCGGCTGTTGCGCGCGGATCATCGCTATGATCGCGTCCAGGCCTTCGAGGGTCTCGATCGACCAGCTCATCGTGACCAGATCGCGCCAGTAGCTGTCTTCCACGAACAAAGCCGACCAGTCGGCCGCCGCTGGCGCCGCCAATGCCTGCTCGAAATCCGCCAGCCAGTCGCCAACACTGCGCGTCATCTTCGACTCCTTTGCCCGGTCACGGGTGTTTCAAGCATGTTTTGCGTCATCGTGGCGCTGCTGCTGCACGGGCACAAGCATTGGTGCCGTCCCTTCCGCCACGGTTTACAATGGCTTCCGGCGCAATCTTCGCTAACTTCTTGCATATGAGCATATTGAAAAATTAAAAAGTCTGTCTTTCAATAACTTATATCGGTTGTTCTGATCACGTAGCGCGACTGTAGGACAGAGTTTCAGGCGATCTCCCTGCCCGCCGTCTCCCTGGTGAGAAAGATCCATATCAGGGCAGCCAGGACCGATGCCGCGCCGAAGGTCAGGAAGATGTAGGTCACCGATCCGGTCGCCTGCAGGATGCCGCCGACGAGCAAAGGCGTCAGCATCGAGGCGGCGCGCGCGGTGCTGCTCATCGTGCCCAGCGCGAGGCTGCGGATGCGCGTTTCGAAAATCTCGGCGGAATAGGGCCAGAGCACCATCGCGCCGAAGGCGATGCCGACGGCGCCGGTGATGGCCAGGGTGGCGACCATCGGCACGGCCGAGATCGGCAGGAAGGGAATGCCGAACAGGGCGATGCCGCCCAGCGCCGTGCCGATCAGCGCGGGAGGCCGGCGGCCGACCCGGTCGATCGTCTGGCGCAGCAGCAGCGGCACCAGGATCATGATGGTCGAGGTGATGAAGCCGAACGACAAGGCTTCCTTCAGCGGCACCTTGAACACGCCGACATAGAGGGACGGCATCCAGGTGGTGAGGCCGAACGAAACGAGATAGGTCAGGAACCAGAGCAGCAGCATCGTGACAAACTCGCCGCGCACGCCCGGCGCGAGGAGCAGCGCGAAGGGGACGCGCGCCTCGGCCGGCTGGTTGGCGGCATCAACGCCGGGTCGTGCCTGACCCTCGCCGCAGCCGAGCCGGGCCAGCGCCTTCACCGCATCGGCGATGCGCCCGCGCGCGGCGAGCCAGCGCGGCGATTCGGGCAGCATGAAGGTGAAGGGCAAGATGAGCAACGGGATGAGGCCGACCGCGAAGACCGGCCGCCAGCCATAGTCCGGCACGACGAGCGCGCTGACCACCGAGGCGAGGCCGAAGCCCGCGATCATCAGAAACTGGAAATTACCAAAGAAGCGGCCCCGCGTCGCGTTGGGCGCGACCTCGTTCACATAGGTGATGGCGATCGGCAGCGCGCCGCCGATCGCGAAGCCCTGGACGAGGCGAATGACGAGCAGGTGATTATAGCTGTCTGCGATCGCGCAGAAGCCGGCCAGCACGCTCATGATCGCGACCAGCCAGCGCAGGATCGGCAGGCGGCCGTAGCGCTCCGCAACCGACCCGAAGAAGATCGCGCCGACCAGCTGGCCGCCATAGCCCGCCGAGATCAGCGAGCCGGCGGCAAGCGGCGAGAGCGTCCAGTCCGCTATGATCACAGGGAGCGCATAGGCGATGACGATGCTATCCCAACTGTCGAACAGCATGAGCAGGCCGAGCAGGAACGGCGCGCGGGTGCGGACTTTCCAGTCGCCCGTGCCGTCGAGCGCCTGGCCGACCCAACTCGGGCCCGTGCCTATGTCTGCCGCGCGGCCCTCAGCCATTGCCCTCTATCCTCTCGCGGGCCCTGTTTTTGCGTGCCCATATGTTTCGTGTCACAAAACGGCATTCCGCTTGTCAACACGTAGTTGGGGATCGAGGATCAGCTTTGGTGATGCTTGGATGGAAGAATATACTTGCGCTTCATCCCTCGTCATTCCCGCGAACGCGGGAATCCAATTTGGCCTTGCGCCTGATAGGCGACGGAGCGGCTGGATTGCCGCGTTCGCGGGAATGACGAAGATGAAAGGTCAGCGCCCGCCCGACACGTTGATCACCGTGCCCGTGATGAATGAGGCGGCTGGCGAGGCGAGGAACAGCGCGGCCTCGGCCACTTCCTCCGGCTTGCCGAAGCGGCGCAAGGGGATCGTATTGACCCGCTCGGGCCAGCGGGTGGGATCGTTGCTGTCGGTGTGGATCGGGCCGGGCGAGACGGTGTTCACGCGGATGCCGTCCTCAGCCACCTCCTTGCTGAGCGCGGTCGAGAGAATGTGCAGCCCGTTCTTGTAGGCGGCATACCAGACGCCGAAGCCGGGGCTGCCATTCTCGGCAGCGCGCGAGCCGATGAAGACGATGTTGCCGCCCTGCCCGCCGCTCCTGGTCGACATGCGGCGGATTGCTTCGGCAGCGGCGAAATGGGCGCAGAGCAGGTTGAGGTTCATCGAATGGCGCAGGGTCTGCGTCGAGACGTCGATGAAGTTGGAGGGCGGACCACCGAACCCGCCGGCATTATAGACGAACGCGTCGAGCCGACCGAACGCGGCATCGCACTGCGCGAACATGCGGGGCACATCCTCCTCCTTCGACATGTCGGCCTGGATGACGGCGGCCTTGCGGCCCTGCGCGCGGACATGCTCGGCGACGCTCTCGGCGGCGTCGCGATTGGTCACATAATTGACGGCGACGTCATAGCCGCGCTCGCCGGCCATGCGGGCAATGGCGCCGCCGATGCTGCGGCTGCCGCCGGCGATGAGGAGGACGGGTGCGGACATTGGGTTTTCTCCCGGTTTCTCAGCGCGCGCCGCTGACCATGAGGCTGGCGGACGAGGTGAAGGAGGCTTCGTCGGAGGCGAGGAACAGCACCGCCTTGGCGACTTCATCGGCGCGGCCATAGCGGCCCATCGGGATCTCCTGGATGCGGTCCGGCTGGCTCACCTCATTGTTCATGTCGGTCGAGATGGGGCCGGGCGAGACGATATTGACGCGAATGCCTTCGGCCGCGACTTCCTTACCGAGCCCGTAAGTGAAGGCATCCAGCGCACCCTTGCTGGTCGCATAGGCGATCGCCCGCCCCGGCGCGCCATAGAAACCCGCGCGCGAGCCCATGAGCACGATGCTGCCGCCCGTGCCGCCGCGCTTGGTGGACATGCGCTTGATCGCTTCCAGACAGGCGATCTCGGCACCGAGCAGGTTGATCTCCATCACGCGGCGCAGATCGGCCCAGTCGGCATCGGCGAGGCGGGACGGCCGAGGCAGGATGCCGGCATTATTGACGAGGCAGGTCAGCCTGCCCAGGCCCGTATCCACTTCCTCGAACATGCGCACGATGTCGGCCTCGACGCCGAGATCGGCCTTCACCACCAGCGCCCGCCGCCCCTTGCCGCGGATCTCGGTGGCGACCTGCTCGGCCTCGTCCGGCTTGCTGGTATAGGTCAATGCGACGTCATAGCCGCGCTCCGCCGCGAGCCGGGCGATAGCGGCGCCGATGCCCCGGCTGCCGCCGGTCACGAGCATGATGGGTGATGCCATGGCGCCTGTTTCCTGTTCTGGCGCTGCCCGGATGTGGCGCGCGCCGTTTCCGTCGCACGCCCGCCGATGGCGCGCTTGCTCCCGGGGGAACTAGCTCATGTCGGGGGCGGAAAGCCCCCGACCTCACATATCAGTAAAAGGCGCCGTAGATGATGTCGGCAATGCGGCCGGTGCGGACGTTGACCAGCAGCAGGTCGGGCCCGTAGCGCACCCAGCGATAGCCGACCGGCGGCGGCCCCACACCCAGATCGTAATAGCCATCATAGAAATAGCTCTGCGACAGGAACAGGCGCGGCAGAATGAGGCCGATTACCCAGCGCCGATAGCGATAGCCGTGCGGATACCGGAACACCGGACCATGGATCGGGCGGAACTGCGGCGGCCGCCCCGCGCCGGGCCGATGCGGCGGCAGGGGCTTCACGGGCCTGGGCGGTTGCGGCCTAGGCGGCTGGGGCCGGGGCGGTTGCGGCCGCGAGGGCCTGGCCGGCTGGATCTGCGGCCCACCGGGGCCGGGACGTGGCGGCTGGATCTGGGAACCGCCCGTGCCCGGGCGCGGCGGCGGATTCGTCACTGGCGGGCGTGGCGACTGAGGTCGCTGGCCGCCCTGATGCCCGGGACCGGGCCGCGCAGGCCCATCGCGACCGGGAGCCGGCTGCGGCCCCTGCGCCAGCGCGAGTTCAGGAAGAACGAGCAGGGCTGTCAGCAAGACCAGACGTTTCATGGCGATCGTCTCCCGCGCAATTTCGCACAGGTTATACTTGAGCCCGTCTGGTCACAAGCCGCAAAGATTTCAAGGATATCGCCGCGCGGAAAAGCCGGACAGTCCGCCTCGTCTCACAGCCGCAGCGCCCGCGAAATGTCCGCCGCTGCCTGCTTGACCGCCTCGATCTGCTTGCGGGCCGGCTGGTGGGGAATGAACTGGATCGAGCTCATGATCGAGACCATCGCGACCAGCTCGTTGCGGTGATCGCGGATCGGGGCGCTCAGCGCATTGATGCCGAGCACGATTTCCTCGGGCGCATCGGCCCAGCCCTGCTGATGGACGCGCAGCAACTCGGCGCGCAGCGCATCAAGATCGACGATCGTATTCTCGGTATAGCGGTTGAGCGGGGGCGTCGGCAGCCGGCCATGGCGGATGAAATCCTCGGCGAGCAGCAGCTTGCCGGCCGCGGTCGCATGGCGCGGCATGGCCTCGTTGGAACTCATCACCACGCCGATCAACGCATTGCCCTGGATCGATTCCACGATCGAGACGCTGTCGCCATAGGCCAGGCTGAGATTGACGGTGTGCCCGAATGTGTCACGCAGGCGGCTGAGCGTCGGCCGGGCAATGCGCACGATGCTGTCATGCGGCGTCAGTGAGGCCGCGCGCGACAGAGCGAGCAGGCGCGGTCCGGCCGCATAGCGCTCGCTGCCCTCGTTCTGCACGGCATAGCCCTGATCGACCAATGTGCGCAGGTGGCGGAACACACGCGCCTTGGTGGTGTCGAGCGCCTTGGAGAGCTCGGTCACGCCGACCGTATCGCGCGTCGCCAAAGCTTCGAGAATCTCCAGCACGAGGCGGATCGCCATCACGCCGCCCGTGGTGCCCGTTTCCAGCTCTGCGCCGCCTATCACCCTGCTTGCCATCCACACCCTCTGCCATGATCGCGCCGGCCATGAAACAGCCGATTGGGCCGCATGTCATAAAAGCGTCCCTGCGCGACCGGCCATCCCTCGTTTCCGAGCCTTCCCCGCGGGACCGATGCAGATCAGAGCGGCGATGTCTGGCATCCTGCGGCCCGATCCTATATGCGGCGGGCCAAAGCGTGCCGAGGACAGCTCGGCCGAGAGCGAAATCCTGTTTCCTTCCACGAAACGATAACGGAGAGGCTGATGCCGCGAATTCCCTACCCGGATGTGTCCAAGCTCGAGCCGCAGGTGCAGAAGATGCTGGCCGGCACGCCGCTCAATATCGTGCGCATGGCGGCGCTGGCCTCGCCCGCCGCGTTCAAGGCGGCCGGGGAGCTCGGCTATGCCCTCTCCACGCCAGAGAATCTCGATCCGCACCTGCGCGAGACCGCCATCCTGCGCGTCGGCTATCTCACCAACAGCAAATATGAGCTGCACCAGCATCTCAGCATCGCCAAGGCCGTCGGCCTCACCGACGCGCAGATCGAGGCGATCGGCTCGATGCATTATGACCGGCTCGACCCGACCATGGCCGCCGTCGCCCGCTTCACCGACGATGTCGTGCGCAACGTGGCGCCAAGCGACGAGAATCTGGCCGCGCTGCGCGCGCTTGTGTCCGACCGGGTGGTCATAAATCTCGTCATGTGCATCGGCCATTACGGCACGGTCGCGCGGATCATCGGCGTGACCGGGATCGAGCCGGATGAGGAAGCGCTGAAGCATCTGCCAACCAACGAGGACGAGCAGGCGCAATAGGGTTCTAAAAGCCCCTCCCCCCTTCAGGGGAGGGGGAGGGGTGGGGGCGATGCGCAGCATCGTACGCAAAGCGAACAATCGGAAAGGTGGGGCCCCACCCCAACCCCTCCCCTGAAGGGGAGGGACTAAGTCAGGATCATTCGCTCGTGACATCGTAACCCGAAGCTCCTAAACGCCCGCGCCATGTACCGGCTGATCAGGCAATCGGACCTCGCGCGCGGCTTCCTCGCCGTGGCGATGGTGCTTGCGCTGCTGATGCGGATCGCGGTGCCAGCCGGCTTCATGCCGACCAGCATCGACGGCAAGCTCGTCGTCCAGCTCTGCACGGGCACCGGCCCGGCGACGATGACGCTCGACATCGGCAAGGACGCGCCGGCGCCGGACAAGCACAAGATGGCCGACAGCCCCTGCGCCTTCTCCGGCGGCTTCGCGGGTGGGCTGATCGACGCCGTGGCGCCGGTCGTGCTGGCGCCTGCCCTTGCCCTGCTGCAACTGGTGAACGGCGCGGCCATCGCGGACCTCACCGTCCATCGCCTTGCCGCGCCACCTCCCCCCGCCATCGGACCGCCCCTCCCCGCCTGACCGCCATGCGCGCCGCCTTCGCTGCGCGCTTTCTTGCGTTCAGTCTTGGGGGATGACCCGTGCATATTTCTTGTCTCGCGCTCGCTGCCGCTTTGGTCGCGGCACCCGCTATGGCCCAGCAGGCCGACACCACACCGACCGACGATGAAAGCCATGACACCATCCTGGTCGTCGGCCAGCAGGACGCCCCGATCACGGTCGTGCCGCGCGGCCTCTCCGTCTCGCTCGGCAAGGCCGAATTCGGCGCGATCAATGCGATCAACGTCGAGGATCTGATGAAATACGCGCCCAATTTCTACGTGCGCAAGCGCTTCGCGGGCGACGACAATGCCGTGGTCGCGCTGCGCGGCGCCAACACGGTGCAGAGCGCGCGGACCATCGTGTTGGTCGACGGCTTCGTCGTCTCCAATTTCCTCGGCAATCGCTACGATTATCCGCCCAAATGGAATGTCGTCGGCCCCTCCGAAGTGCGGCAGTTCGACATCGTCTATGGCCCTTATTCGGCGCGCTATGGCGGCAACAGCATGGGCGGCGTCATCTCCGTGACGACGCAGCAGCCCGAGGGCACATCGGCCTACGCGACCGCGCAGCGTTTCGTCATGCCGTTCCGGGAATATGGCGTTGACGAGACCTTCACCGGCTACAGCCTCGAGGGCGGGATCAGCTGGAAGCAGACCGACGGCCCCTGGAGCATCCGCGCAAGCGGGCGCCATTTCGACAATGTCGGCCAGTCGATGACCTATAATCTGCTCACCGCGACGACCGGCGCGGGCACGCCGGTCAGCGGCGCCTTCGCCGATCCGCGCCTCGCAACGCCGGTGTTCGGCGGCGCGTCCCCGGTCGATGTGACGCAGGATCAGGCGCGGCTGCGTATCGGCTATGAGACGGGCGGCGGCTGGACGATCGAGGCACTTGGCTTCGCCTGGAAGACGAAGCAGGATCTGACCGATCCGCGCAGTTTCCTGACCGATGCAGGCGGCAACCCTGTCTATCAGGGCAAGGTCAGCTTTGGCGGTAAGACCTGGAACGCGACCGGGCTCACCTTCTCCGTCACCCAGCGCACCGAATATCTGGCAGGCCTCAAGCTTGGCGGGCCGATCGGCGACTGGGACGTCTCGGCCAATCTCTCGCACTACTGGATTCCTCAGCAGGACAGCCGCACATCGACCAGTTATGCGACCGGCGCGGCCTCTGGCGCGGGGACGCAGACGATCCAGAACAGCCCCGGGTGGTGGACGGGCGACCTCACTGTGGAGCGCGCGCTGGGGGCGCACAAGCTCGCCTTCGGCGCCAATGCCAATCTGTACGAAACCGATCAGGACATATTCGCCACGACCAACTGGCGCACGGCGGCCGCGCCGGTCTTTTCCGCCGCGACCTATGGCAAGACCAGCCTCTGGGGCCTGTGGATCGAGGATGCGCTGGCGATCGGCCGGGATTTCACCCTGACCGCCGGCCTGCGCTACGACCGCTGGCGGGCCTTCAACGGCGGCATCGGCGCGCGCTCGGCCGGGCGGCGCGTGGACGTCGCTTATGCGGATCGCGCTGATGACTCGATCAGCCCCAAGCTCAGCCTGCAGGGCAAGCTGCCGGGGGAGATCGACCTGCAGCTGAGCTTTGGCACCGCGACCCGTTTCCCGACCGTGGGCGAGCTGTTCCAGGGGCGGTTCGACGAGATCAGCCAGAGCATCGATCCGCAGAGCTTCGACCCCAATCTACGGCCGGAAAAATCGAAGGACGCCAATCTCATCCTCGTCCGCCGCTTCGGCAGGCTGCGCGCGACCACGAGCCTCTTCTGGCAGGATATCGACGACGCGATCTTCAGCTTCTCCGGTCTCAACCAGTTCGGTACGGTCGTCACCAGCTACAAGAATGTCGACCGCGTGCGACAGATCGGCGCCGAGTTCATCGTCGAGCTGAAGGACATCGCGCCGGGCCTCGACATCGACGCCAACCTCGCCTGGACCGATGCGCAGACGCTGCGCAACAAGGCCAATCCGGCAGCGGAGGGTGTCCAGTTTCCGCGCATCCCGCGCTGGCGGGCCAATGGCAATATTCGCTGGCACGTCGCGCAACCGGTAAAGCTCTCGCTCGGCTGGCGCTTCGCCACACGGCCCAACAGCGACCTGTTCGGCCTTGTGCGCGGCGATGCCTATGGCTTCCAGAGCGAATATGCCTTTGTCGACACCCGCGCGTCCTTCGCGCTCAACAAGACGATCGAACTCAGCCTCGGCGTCGACAATCTCTTCAACGACCAGGCCTATGTCTCGCATCCGCTACCACAGCGGACCTTCGTGGCCGACATCAAGGCGAGGTTCTGACCATGGCCATTTCGATCAATCGCGCCGCCGTCTATCGCACCATCTGGCGCTGGCATTTCTATGCCGGGCTGTTCGTCATCCCCTTCATCCTGCTGCTCGCGCTCACCGGCGCGGCCTATCTGTTCAAGCCACAGGTCGAGCGCTGGGAGGAGGCGCCGTTCCGCAGCGCTCGGGTGGATCGCGTGGTGGTGCCGAGTGCACAGGTGACTGCCGCGCTCGCCGCCTTCCCGGGATCGAGCTTGGTCAGCTACCGGCTACCCGAGCGGCCGGGCGACGCCGCGATGATCCATGTCGCGCTCGCCGACGCAAGGCGATGCGCGACATATTCGTCGCGCCGGACGGGGCAGTGCGCGGCAGTCTCGATCCCGAGGAGCGGCTGATGGAGGTCGACAAACGCATCCACGGCCAGCTCCTCCTTGGCAAGCGCGGGAGCTGGCTCGTCGAGCTGGTCGCGAGTTGGGCGCTTGTGATGATCCTCTCCGGGCTTTACCTCTGGTGGCCTAACAACCAGGGACTGACCGGTGTGCTCTGGCCCCGGCTGACCCGCGGCAAGCGCCTCTTCTGGCGCGACCTGCACGCAGTGACGGGCTTCTGGATCTCCGGCCTCGTGCTGGTGCTGCTGGTGACAGGCCTGCCATGGGCGGGCCTGTGGGGCAGCGCCTTCAAGGCAGTGCGTACCGAGCTCGGCTGGGTGAAGGCAGAGCAGGACTGGACGCTGGGCGGCGAACCGGCCGGCGGCGATCTCCATGCCGGGCACGACCACGAGGCGATGATGGCGGGGCAGCATCACGCCGGCCATCATCCCGTGTCGCTGGCCGGGCTGGACGAGATTGTCGTCGCCGCGCAGGGCGAGGCGATGGCCTATCCGGTGCTGGTGACCCCGCCTGGCGCGCGCGGCCCCTTCGGCAAGCCGGGCGTGATGGCCTGGACCGTCCGCTCCGACGCGCAGGACCGGCCGCTGCGGACGACGATCACCTACGATGCCGCAACCCGCCGCGAGACTGGCCGCGAGGGCTTCGCCGACGGCCACGTCGTCGACCGCGTCGTCGGCTATGGCATTGCCTGGCACGAGGGGCAGCTTTTCGGCTGGATCAACCAGCTGATCGGCGTGCTGACCGCCATCGGGTTGATCACATTGGCGGTGAGCGGCTTCGTGCTCTGGCGGCGCAGGAAACCGGCCGATGCACTCGGCGCGCCGCCACCCGCCTCCGTCCCGGCGCGGATGGGCGGCGCGGTGGCGATCCTGCTGGTGCTGGCGGCGCTGCTACCGCTGCTGGCGCTGTCGCTGATCGGGCTGTGGCTGTTCGAGCGGCTGGCCTTGCCGAGGATGCCGGGGCTGGCACGGTGGCTGGGGATTCCGGCTACCGGGACCGCGATTAACCCCCCCGTTGGGTGTGGCGCCACGGCGCCAAAATTGGCCACTGCGCAATCCGTGTCTCGACTTCGCTCGACACGAACGGAAGATGAGTGAGTCAATCCGCCTCGCAAGGACCATCCGGGTAAGCGAGCTTCGGATCGGTGAGAAAGCTCTTGTCGGTCAGCGCTTCCAGATACGCCACTAGCACCGCTTCCTCGTCGGATCGCAGGGTCATGCCTTTGTGCCGCCGGATCGCCTCCGTCAGCGTCTCCGTCGCGCCGTCGTGGAAATAGGGCGCGGCGACGGCGACATTGCGCAGGCTCGGCGTGCGAAACCGGTCCTGATCACGCGTCTTCGCCGTCACGTCGCCCAGCCCGCGATCGCGCGGATCGGGTGCGCCGGTCGCGACAGCATGGAAGCGATCGTCGGTGAAGTCAGGGCCGGCATGGCAGGATGCGCAATGCCCCCTGAACAAAGCGGCCCCGCGCTGCGCTTCCGCCGGAATGGCGCTCGCATCGCCCCGCGCGAACCGGTCCGCCGGCGCATCGCGCGAGACCAGACTGCGCTCGAAGGCCGCCAGCGCCCGCGTCACCGTCGGCAGGCCGATCGCACCCTGCTCCTGCGGAAAGGCGGCGCGGAAGAGCCTCGCATAGCAGGCATTGCGCCCAAGCCGCCGCGCCAGCTCGGCTTCCTGCCCCTTCATCCCCATCTCGACCGGATGCGTGCCCAGCATCGGCACCAGCGCCTGCGCCTCCAGCGTGCGGATCGAGCCATCGCCCCAGGTCAGGCTCCTGCGCTCGCCGACGTTGGCGAGGCCCGGCACGTTGCGGCGGCCAGCCTCGCCGGTGACGCCGGGATGGCTGCGCTGGCCTTCCGCGAAACCATGATGCTGAAGATGGCAGGTCGAGCAGGCCATGCTGCCGTCGATCGAGAGGTCGCCGTCATAGAAGAGCCGCCGACCCAGCGCGATCCGCGCCGTCTCCTTCCTGGCATTGGGAGGCAGCGCGCGCCGATCCACCGCCTGCGCGGCGGCCAGCCCGAGGACCAGCGCCACTGCCGCCAGCAGCGGCGTCGCGACGCGGCGGATCATCTGGATGCTGTCGTCACCAGGACGCGGATCCGCGGACTGCCATTACCGACGATCTGCAGCACATAGACGCCGGGATCGAGCCGGAAATCGACCATCTTGCGCACGCCCGAGCAATCCGGGCCATGGCCGTGGCTGATCGATTCAAGGCTCTTGCCGTCCGACACGACATCCAGCCACGCCGCGCTGTCGATCGCGACGCGATAGACGCCCGCCTTCACGACATGGAAGGCCGCCACGCCGCCGCTGCTGACCGATCCGCCCGGCCGCTCAGGGCGCAACGCATATGTGACGCTGGGCGTGGGCGCGAGGGCGAGATCGACGGCCTGCCCGATCTCCAGGCCCGCTGCCGATGCCGCTGCGCCATCTGTCGCGGCAGTCAGCGCATTGGGCGTCTTCCAGCTCGCCAACTCCGGCGGCAGCGCGGCCGAGCTCGCCGGGCAGGCTGCGCCTGATGGCTCGGCCATCTGCTGCGCAAGGGCCGGCGCCGACGCGGCGGCAAGCAAAGGCAGCGCGAGGAAGGTGAGGCGTTTGCGCATCAGTAATGGCCCTTTTGAAATTGGTCTATATTTTGACATATACAGGATACTATCTCCCTTCATATACGGCCTGCCGCGCCGTTCGGCGCATAAAAATTGAAGACCGAAGGGGAAAATCTCGTGAAAGCCCGCCTGCCGTGCGCCGTCAGCCTGCTCATCGCTTTGCCCGCCGCCGTCCAGGCGCAGGAGGCCGGGAATGATGCGGACGCCAAGTTCCGGCTCGGCGAGATCGTCGTGACCGGCCAGCGCGGCGAGGGCGTCGCGATGGGCAGCGACACGGTCAGCCAGGCGGCGCTGGAAGCCTTCGGCAAGGTGCGGCTGGACGAGGCGGCGAACCTCATCCCCGGCGTGACAATGGGCAACAGCGGCGGATCGCGCAACGAGCGGCTGATCTTCGTGCGCGGCTTCGACCGCTTTCAGGTGCCGCTCTCGATCGACGGCATCCGCGTCTATCTGCCCGCCGACAACCGCCTCGATTATGGCCGCTTCCTGACGCCGGACGTTGCCGAGATCCAGGTCGCGAAAGGCTATGCATCGGTGCTCGACGGGCCGGGCGCGATGGGCGGCGCGATCAACCTCGTCACTCGCAAGCCGGCCAAGGAACTGGAAATCGAGGGCCGCGCCGAGATCGATCTCGACCGCAACGCCGACTATGCCGGCTACACCAGCTTCGGGCTCGTCGGCACGAAGCAAGGCACATGGTATGCGCAGGCGAGCTATGCGCGCAACGTCACCGATCACTGGACCTTGCCGGCGAGCTTCGTCGCGAAAGTCCCGGCCAATGAGGATGGCGGCGACCGCGACTTCTCGAAGAGCGCGGACAGCCGCGTCAACCTGAAGGCCGGCTTCACGCCTAACGCGACCGACGAATATTCGATCAGCTACACGCATCAGGAAGGCACGAAGAACGCCCCGCTGCACATCAGCGACACCAGCAACGCCTCGCTGCGCAACTGGAGCTGGCCCTATTGGGACATCGAGAGCTACTATTTCCTCTCGACCACCGCGCTCGGCGACAAGGCGACGCTCAAGACGCGCGCCTACTACAGCAATTACGACAATCTGCTGCGCTCATGGGACAATCGCAACCAGAACAGCCAGGCGCTCCCGCGCGCCTTCAACAGCCCCTATTCGGACAATGCCTATGGCGGCTCGCTCCAGATCGATATGAACCTGGTGCCGCAGGACCGGCTCAGCCTCGCGTTCCACTATCGCCACGACGAGCATCAGGAGACGCAGACCAGCCGGCCGGATTCGGTCACGCCCGCGCCGACCGTCGAGCCGGTCCAGACCAGCGACGAGCGCAACTGGAGTATGGCGGCCGAGAATCGCTACGCCTTCACCCCGCAGATCACGCTGACCCTGGGCATCAGCTATGACTGGCGCGACACGGATCGGGCGCAGGAATATGGCGTGCCCGCCGGCCAGACCGGCGCATCGCGGCTCTACCAGTTCCCGCTGCGCAATGCCGAGGCGGTCAACGGCCAGGGCCGGCTCGACTGGACGGGCGAAAATGGCGACAAGCTCTATGCCAGCGTCTCCTCGCGCGCCCGCTTCCCGACTCTGTTCGAGCGCTTCTCCAGCCAGTTCGGCACCGCCGAACCCAATCCGGACCTCAAGCCCGAGCGCGCGATCAACTATGAGGTCGGCGGCGCCAAGAACTTCGGCGCATTGCACGTCTCGGGCGCGGTGTTCGTCTCGCGGATCAAGGACGCGCTCGTCTCGGTACGCCTCGCCAGCAACCGCAACCAGCGCGTCAACATCGGCTCGGCCGACTATGCCGGCGCCGAGATCGCGACCGACTATAGACTCGGCGACACGCTGCAGGTCGGCGGCAACTACAGCTATATCCACCGCAGCTTCGATGTCGGCACGGCGCCGATCGGCGGCTTCATCCGCCAGTTCCAGCTGACCGACGTGCCCGATCACAAGGGCTTCGGCTATGTCTCGTGGAAGCCGCTGCCGGGCCTCGAACTGCTGCCCAGCGTCGAATGGGCGGGCAAGCGCGTCACCGTCACCCCGGCGACCGCGAACAACGACGTGCCAGTCTATTACAAGACCGGCCGCTATGTCCGCGCGGATGCGAAGATCAGCTACGCCGTGCTGCCGAATGTCGAGGTGGGCGCGGGCGTGCGCAACCTGTTCGACGAATATTATGTGCTGACCGACGGCTTCCCGGAAGCGGGGCGCAGCTACTTCTTCAGCCTCAGGGCGAAATATTGATCGGCCGCCACCCCGGCTCCGGCCGGGGTGGCACAAAGGCGCGCTATCGCCGCACCGTCACCCCGAAGGTGACGGCATTGGGCGTCGCGCCGTCGAGATAGCGCCCGGCCAGCAGATCGAGATCGACCCGGCCGCCGGCAACCGTCCAGCGCAGGCCGGTCTGGCCGCCCATCTTGCCGCGGCTCCGGCCGAACGTCTCGGCCATCAGCCCGAGCCCGGCGCTGATCCGGATTTCCACCTGACCGCCTGCGAAGAGGTCATGCGCATCGGTCGCCCGCGACCATTGCCAGCCGGCATCGACGTTGAAGCGCAGGATGTGGCCGGCGGGGATCGTCAGCGGCATGATCAGCGATGCCGTCTCGAACCGGCCCCGGTCGAGGCCGAAGCCGAGGCTGCCCGACAGGCCGATGCCGAGGCCGCGCTGCTCCGGTCGCAGCACCAGCTTCGACGACAGGCCGGCGACCGTGTCCTGCTCGCCTGCCGACCAGCCATGCGTGACGAGCCCGCCCATCTCCAGATTGGGCCAGGCCGTCCGCGTGCAGCCCGGCGTCACGTTGACGAGGCCACCGTCGCTCGTCGCCGATACCCAGGTCTCGACATGGCAATCCCCGGGCGTCTCGACAGCGGCATCGTCCACGACATGCGCACCGCCCGCCCCGAAAGCCGGTGCGGCGGTGAGCAACGCGCACGGCAGCCAGGCACCGCGCGCGCCCTTCACAAAGTGGCGTCGTTGGCTGTGTCGGTCAGGTCGTCGGCGCGCGGTTGCGACGACAGATTGAGATGCTGGTCGCCCGCCATCGCCAGCAGCAGGTCGATCTTGTCGTGAAGGTTCGCGATCTGCGCCTCCGAGCGGAGATTGGTTTCATAGTCCATGCGCGCGTCGAGCCTGTCCTTCGCTGCCTGGCGGTTCTGGCTCATCATGATGATCGGCGCCTGCAGCGCGGCCAGCATGGAGAGCATCAGGTTCAGAAATATGAAAGGGAAGGGATCGAAGGCGTGGCGCGCGAGCACCACCGTGTTGAGGATGGCCCAGGCGACCAGCAAGACACTGAAGCCGATGATGAAGGTCCAGGAACCGCCGATCGACGCGACGCGATCGGCCAGGCGTTCGCCGAAGGTCGAGCGCTCGTCGAACAGCTCGTTGACATCCTGAACGTGCGGAGCCCGCAGGAAGGGGCCCGTGAAGAAACGGAGTGCTGCATTCATGTGCTCACCTCAGGCGACCGTACCGCTTGGCGGCGCCGGTGAGCTGATTGTCAGATCAGGTCGCCAGCTCCCTCGGCGGGACGGTCCTTCGACTATGGTCGTTGTCAGACATTGGTCCCTCAGAGAGGAAGTTGCGGATCGACTCCGCGCGGAGCCGCGGCCCAGATGGTCCGCTTCGCAAGCCGCGTCAAGACGGCGGAAAGGCCCCCGGACATTTCTTCCGGGCGGGCCCTGACTCAGTAGCGATAGTCAAGCGCGATGCGGATCGTGCGCGGCCGCTGCGGCGTCACGAAACCGCCGGACGAGGTCTCGAACGGCGTGCCCAGCGCGAACTGGTTGCCCTTGGTGTCGAGCAGGTTGGTGAGCGTCACCGAGACGCCGCGCCGGTCATTGCCCCACCGTGCGGTGGCGCCGGTGTCGACATAATCGCCCTGTTCGTCGCCCAGCTTGGGGCCGATGCCGAGGCGCGAGGGGCCAAGATATTTGAACCAGGCGTTGAGGCGCAGGTCGTTCGCCCCGCCCATCGGCACGCGATAATCGATGCTGCCTTGCATCGCATAATCGGCGACATTGGGAATGCGGCCCAGCGCCGCCGTTGGTCCGAACGTGCCGATCGTGCCGAGCGCGGGCATGCCGAAGGATGGCCCGGTGACCGGCAGCGCGAACGTAGCAAAATAGGGCAGGCGCGCGATTTCCGGCGAGAGCGCAAGTACCTTGCTGTGATTATAGACGGCGTTCAGCTCGATCTTGAGATCGTCGGACGGATAGAAAGTGATGCTGCCTGCGATCGACGTGATCCGTCCGTCGCCGATATTGGCGGTGCTCGGCAAGCCGTTGCCGTCGATGAAATCGGCCTGAATGTCGCGCCAATAGGCATGGGCGAGTGAGAGGCTCGCGGCGACGCCCCGCTGCGGATCGCTCCAGCGCGCGCCGCCCTCCCAGCTTTCGACATGATCGTTGCGGAACTGGCGCACGAACATGCCCTCGATCGCGAGGCCCCCGGGGCGGAAGCCTTCCTCGTAGCGGACATAGAGCGTCACATCCGGCGCGACGCGGGCGAGCAGTTCGGCCGAGGGCAGCAACTGCGTCTCCTGCCGCTCCGCCGTGATGTCGATGCCCGCCGCCCGGAAGAAGGGCTGCACATCTTCCGCCATGCCGCCCAGGCGGCTGTGCGTCAGCCGGCCACCCCCGCTCAGCAGGATGCTCGGCAGGAGCTCGATGCTGAGCTTGCCATAGGCGGTGAACTCGGTGACCGTGTTGGTGACGCCGGTCGTGGTGGCGCGGGTGCGGCCCTGCTCGAAGGACCGCTTCTGCACCGTGTTGTTGTCGATCGCGCTGAAGCCGAGCACCCAGCCCAGCCCATCCTCGACCGGATGCCACAGCCGCGTCTCGTTGACCCACATATGGGTGCGGTTGCGCTGCTCGAATAGATTGGGCGCGTCGCCCGGCTTGGTCGCGTTGAAATGCTCGTCGAGCACGTGGTTCACATAGGCGTTGGACGTCTGGAACTTGATGTCGCCCCAGTCCTTGCGCACGACGATCGTCGCCATGCCGTAATGGGCGTCGCTGCCCTCGACCACCGGGCTGGAGCGGGTGAGCGGCGGTCCACCCCGATCGGCATATTGGCTGTCGTCGATGACGGTCGACTGATAGATGCCGCCGACGTCGAGCGTCCAGGCATTGCCGAGGTCGAACCGCACGTCGCCGCGCCCGCCGGCGATCCGCGAGCGATTGACGTCATTCTCGCCGCGCAGCGGATTGTCGATATAGCCGCCCTCGCTGATGCCATAAGCGGTGAAGCGGGCGGCATGGCGCCCGTCGCCGAAGGGCAGGTTGACCGTCGCGGCCAGATCGCCACCCGGCGCACCATGCTGGGTCGCGCTGACCCCCGCCTCGGTCTGCAGCATGAAGCCGCGCGGATCGGGGTCGTTCGGCACCATCCGGATGATGCCGCCCAGCGACCCCGCGCCGTAGAGCGTGCCTTGCGAGCCTTCCAGCACCTCGACCTGCTTGATGTCGTGCAGGCGCAGGTCCGGATCGGGCGCGTTGTAGGAAAGGCGCAGATCGCCATAATATTGGCCGACCGTCGCCTGGGTCGGCCCGGTGAAACTCGAATCGGCAATGCCGCGGATGAACAGCTTGTTGCGCCCCGGCCCGAGATGCGTCGAGGCGACGCTGGCGAGGCGCGAGAGCACGGCCTCGGTGCCGCGCTCGCCGCCGAAATTGAGATCCCGCCCGTCGAGCATGTGCACCGTGCCGGGGAAGTCGCTGTACGGCTGGTCGAGCTTGCTCGCGGTAACGATGATCGCCTCGCCGTCGTCATTGTCGACGGTCGGCAAAGGTTGTGGCGCCGGGCGATGCTTGCGCACGCGAACCTCCTGCGCGCTCGGCATGACCGCATCGATCCGCCAGCTCGTCGCGCTTAGTTGCACCGCGCGACTGTTCGTGCCGGCCAGCATACGCGCCAGCGCCTCGCCCGCTGACATGGTGCCGCGCACGCCGCGCACCCTCGCCCGCCAGAGCATGTCGCTGGTGACGCTGATGCTGATCCCGGTCTGGCGCGCAAGCTGCGGCACGCGATCGGAGAGGCGGCCCGATGGAAGATCGATCTTGCGCTGCTCCTCTGCGCACGCGGGCGCACCGGCGCAAACCAGCGCGACGGGAGCCACCAGCCCGATGGACGACAGCCTCATCACCTGGAGAGCGTCCACCCCCCTGACTCCTGCGTCGCGCGCGTGCCGGAGAGCGCCGCGAGATCGCCGACGACGCGGGCCTCATCCGTCCCTGTCTGGAGCGCGCCGCGGAACAGGATCGTCGCCGCTGCGGGCGAGGTGCGCACCTTGATGCCGGTCGTGCGGGCGAGTTCGGCAGCGACATCGCCCAGCGGCACGCCATCATAGACGAGCTGCCCGCCCCGCCAGCCGCCGACCGCTTCGGCATTGACCGTGGAGAGGCGAGCCTCTGAGCCGTCGCGGACCGCGAGGCGTTTGCCGGCATCGACCCGGACATTCTGCGCGCCGGGATTATAGACGACCGCGCCTTCCGACACGGCGACGACGAGCTGGCCATCCGTGCGCGTCACGTCGAACACCGTGCCGACATCGACGAGCTGCACGTCACCGACCGTCACGCGGAACGGCGCATCGACCCGATGGACGACCGAGAACAAGGCCTGCCCTCGCTCCACCACGGCCTTGCGCGGATCGTCATGGCTGAGCACCACCGACGAACCGCCATTGACCGCGATGCGGCTGCCGTCCGGCAGCTTGATTTCCTGCATCTCGCCCATCGCCGTCTCGATCCGGTAGCTGTCGGTCTCGCGACTGAGCATATTGAAGCTGATCACGCCGACCAGGCAGGCCGCGACCGCTCCGCCCATCCAGGCCCGACGGCTGAAGCGGCGCGGCGCGAGGGGAACGATGGTCTCGTCGACATCGTCATTGGCGGCGCCGTCGGCAGGCAACGCCACGACCTCGACCGGCGCCCGCACGGACAGATCGCCCAGATCGCCATCCAGCGCCGCGAGCTCATAATAGATATCGCTATGCGCCGGATCCTGCGCCATCCAGTCGGCGAAATCCTCCCAGGCATCGAAGGACGGATCGCGCTGGCGGATTACCCAGTCGAGCGCGCTCGCCTCCACGTTGGGGTCATGCGTCATCGGATTGCCTCCGCACGGCAAGCAGGGCGGCATAGGCGCGGCGCAAATCGCTCTCCACCGTGCTCAGGCTGACACCCAGCTCCACGGCGATTTCCCGCTGAGGTACGCCATCCAGCCGGAAACGCCGGAAACAGCGCGAGGCCCGCTCGCCGAGCGCGCTCAGCGCCGCATCCATGCGAGCGAGTTGCTCGCGCACGATCAGCCGCTCCTCGGCGCTCGGATCGGGCGTCACATCCTCCACCGCGCCGCGCGCTTCCGTCCAGGCCTGATCGCGCACCCGCGACTGCCGCTCGGCGCGATAGCGATCGACCATCAGATTGTTGGCCGCGCGATAAAGATAGGCGAGCGGATTGCCGACCGGCCCGCTCGGCCGCTGCGTCACGCGCATCCACAACTCCTGGAACAGATCCTCGGCGGCATCCCCGGCGCCATGCGATTCGAGAAAGCGGATGAGCTGCGCGCGATGCGCCAGCAACACGGCGTCCATGCCCTGCCCGGCGATTTTCCCTGCCTCGCTTGTCATGATCTGCCCGTCGCGGCTTTCCGGCCTGATCCTGCGCGCGCCGCTTCCAAGCGCCGCGCGCACACCCAACCCCCCGGTCGACCGGGCATATAACGCGGTGGCCCCCGCGCGCAAGGGTGGTCCGGTTCTCGGTCTTTCTGGGTTCATGATCGGACTCATCGGGCACGGGACGGACATCTCGCTAGGTTGGGGTTGGGCAAGAGGGAGCTGCGTGGTGGGGGGCACTTCAAAAACTCCCTCTTGCCCGCGCATCGGCTCTAGGGGCGCTAGAGACCGATGCGGAGACTGGCGCGAATGGAAAGAGCCCAGTCGCTTTGATACTGCTCGGCGCCGAGCTCGCCACCGACCTGGAATCCGCTGTTGCCGGCGACGCCGCGCAAGTGACCGACCCAGCCGCTCGACTGATCTTCGGGCAGCAGAGTGAACTGGGTGCCTCCATTGAACTGGGCAACCGTGTTGCCGAGCTTGCCGCCGACGATCTCGCGACGGCCGGCCTCCAGCTCGAGGCGCGACCAGCCGGCCCACTGATCCTCGCCCCCGAAGTTGAGGCCGATGACGCCACTGCCGGTCACGGCGAACTGCTCGCTGGTGCGCGATCCCACGATCAGATTGAAAGCGTCGCCGCCACCGGTCTCGGCATAGCCTTTCTCGTGCAGGCGGAAATAATCGACATTGACGACCGGGCGCAGGGCGATGCCGCTGCCGTCGCCGAAGTCATAGGACAAGGTGCCCGAGGCCGAGTAGAGCCGCGCGGTCCGATCACCGCTCGCCGTCAGCGCCACCGCCGTCGTGCCGTTCATGCCCGAGAAGTTGCGCGTGCCGTCGAGATCGACGATGCCGACCGAGCCACGCGCCGTGGCCCGCAGTCCGCCCTTCTTCAGGCGCCAGTAGCCGGCAAGCTCATAGGTGCTGGCGACGACTTCGTTGGCCGCTTCCGTGCCGCGATTGCGGCCCCAGTAATAAGCCAGCGACGCGCCGAAATTGCCGAGGCCGGTCTTGATCTCGCCGCCAGCGCCAATGCCCCAGCCGGACGTCTCGTAGGCGGCTGTGTCCCCGCGCCCCTTCTCGCCGCCCCAGGCGATCTGGTTGATCCAGTAGCCCCATTTGCCCTCATCCTTGAACGGCCCCGTCGGATCGTCGAGCATGCGGCTGAAGGTGCGGACGCCCTGGACCACGGCCTGGAAAGTGCCGCCGGCATGATCGGGCAGCATCTGACGCAGGGTCGAGCGGAACGTGTCGCCATCGGAGATGCTGAGGAAGGCGCCGGCAACGTTCGCATCCTTGGACAGCGCAGCATAGACCGGATCGAACGCGGCGGCTTCCGAGCGATTGAGGCCGAGGTCGCTGGTCGACTTGCGGCCAAGCGTGACGTTGAGATTGTTGCCGCTGGTCGAGAGCGTCGCGGTGTAAAGGAACGGAACGAGCGTGGTATTCGCAGTGACATTGCTCGCGCCGGTCAGGGTTCCGGCGGTGAGCGCGACATGCGTACCGACAGCGGTGTTGATGTCCTTCACCTTGATCGCGAGCACCGAGCCGGTGTCGAAGCTCGCCGTGCCGGTGACGGTGAGGATCGGCACGCCGGTCCCGGCGACACCCAGCGTCACGCCGAGGATGCCCTTATTGTTGACGGTCAGGCTGGAGATGGTGCTCGCCGCGTTCACGTCCAGCTTACCGCCCGCCAGAGTAACGGCGAGATTGCCCGCATTGGCGAAGCTGCCGGTATAGATCGACCCGCTGGCGACATTCAGCGTGCCGGCCGCGCCGCCGAAATCGCTGATGCCGCTGAACTGCGACGTGCCAGCCAGCGCCATCGTCGCGCCACCCGTGCCGAAGAAGACATTCCCGGTGTAGATGGTGTCGCCGCTGAGGTTCAGCTTGTCGGCGCCGCCCTGGAAATAGGTATTGCCGGTGACGGTGCCGTCGGCGAGGTCGAGCAGATTGTTGCCGGAGCCGAAGCGGATGTCGCCGGTGATGCTCGGCGCAGTCGTGGTGGTCACCACGGTCTGCTTGATCGTGCCGTCGGCCGTATTGCCGGACAGGTCGATGGCGATGTTGCGGCCGGTGCCGGCCGTCGCGCCGGTCGCCGAGATGGTCCCGCTATTCTCGATCAGGGTGAGCGTGTTCGACTTGTCGAGGATGGCCGTGGCCGATCCGTCGACGCCGGTCGTGACTGCCTTGATCGTGCCGCCATTCTTGATGTTCGGCAGCGAACCGCCCTGGTCGATGATGATCGCGGCGGCGAGCGAGCCGGCCGCATTACTGCCGGTGCCCGAAATGGTGCCGGTGTTCTGGAGGAGCGGCGTCGTGGCGCCCGCGCCGATGCGGATGCCCGTCGCCGAGACGGTGGTGGAGGTGGCTGAGATGGTACCCGTCACGCCGATTCCGCCGGCGATGTTGACCGTGCCGCCCAGCCCGCCGACCTGAAGGCCGGTCGCGGCGACGCCGGTGTAGAGGCCGATGCCCGAAATGCCGCCATCGACGATCAGGCCATAGCCCGTTCCCGTCGCCGGGACGGCGCCGATGGTGATGTTCTGGCTGGCCGAGCCGATGACCATGGCCGGCGCGGCGCCATAGGATGTGACCGCGGCGGTGGTTTCGTTGGCGTCGAGAATGCCGTCCTTGTCCACGTCCGTGTCGGTCGTGCTGGTCGTCGGCGGCTTGGCGAGGATGATGCCGCCGGCGACATTGCCCTGGACGATCACGGCCGATCCGCCCTGCAGCAGATCGTCGGCATCCAGAGTGGCCGTGGAGGCTGGCACCGTGGTGTAGCGATAGCCGGTCGCGCTGATCGCGCCCTGGATGGTTAGCGTGCCGCCGATGTCGCCGCCGAAGCGCGCGCCGATCGCGTCGACACCTTGCGCGGAGACGGTCCCGGCGAGGCGGACGTTGCCGCTGACGCTGCCCGCCTGCACGCCGATCGCGCGGTCGCCGAGCACGGTGGTAGTGCCATCGTGCGAGAAATTGCCGGTGAGCGGACCGCCAAGGCGGATGCCATAGCTGTCATTGCCCTCGACGCTGATCGAGCCAGCCGTCGTCTGGGTGATGTTGCCGGTGAAGGCGCCCGATGTCGCAATGCCGGTACGGCCCGTGCCGACCGCGAAAGGCCCGTCCAGGTCGCCGTCATTGTCGGTGTCGGTCGCGGTATAGGTTTCGTCGACCGTGATCTTGCCGGCATTGGAGATGCCGCTGGAAGCCCCGGCCAGGGCCACGATGCCCGTGGCACCATCGGCATTGCTGATCGCGATCGAGCCCTCGTTGTTCACCTTGTTGGCGCTATCGATCAGGACGCCCGGCCCGGTACCGGTCAGCTGGATCACGCCGGTGGAGGTGATGTGGATGTCATCGGCGGTGCCACTGTTCGCAGTCGAGGTGCGCGCCGAGGTGGTCACCGTGGTGGTGATCGTCGTTTCAGCATGACCGGCGGTGGCGAGGGCGATGCAGCAGGTCGAGGCAAGCAGAAAATGACGCATGAAGGCTCCGGTTGATAATTCCCCCAAGCCGGCCGACCGCCAGCTTGCAGTCCCATGACGGAGCCGTGGCCGCGCAACCTTGGCGAGGCGCCCCTTGTCGCGTGGAAAGCAGAAGTTGATTGCGCGTACGTTTTTATGAGCGATTACGTAGAGAATGACACCTGCTCCACGCCTTGCCACCAGCGAATCGAGCATGCGCGGGACGCTGCGCAGCTGGCGCGCGGCGCTGCGCCGTACATTCCTGCAGCCGGACAGCATCACCCTGCTCTCGCTCGCGCCCGAAGATGTGGCCAAGCGGCTGGCTGGAGCCCACTCACCCTCCGCCTGAAATTCCTACCTTCGCTCGGCACGAAGGGGGGAGATGAGCGCTCCTGCCCGCCCCGTGAAATGCCCGTGAAAAACAAAGATTGAATCTGTCCTCCATCAGTGGCTTGATCATTTCAGATCGAACGATAGCGCGGCTAGAGATTGGCCGGACGAATCCCGGGGAGGCTGTGCCATGAAACGAGCGATTGCGCTTTTGCTGGGCGCGGGCCTCCTTGCCCCGTCCGCCTCCGCTCAGACGATCGATGCCGCCGACTGGCCGCGCTATACTCGCGACATGGGCGGCACGCGCTTTTCCCCGCTGACCCAGATCAACACCGGCAATGTCGGCAGCCTCGCCAGCGCCTGGTCGTTCCAGGTCCGCCCCGAAGGCGGCGGCGCGATCGTCTCCAGCGCGACGCCGATCGCGATCGGTGGCACGCTCTATCTGCCGATCGGCAACGCGATCGTCGCGCTGGACGGCAGCACCGGCAAGCCGCTCTGGCGCCATCCGGTGACCAACGGTCTCGCCCGCCGCGCTGTCTCCTATTGGCCGGGTGACAAGGGCCACGCGCCGCGCATCTTCTACAGCAACGGCCCCAGCCTGTTCGCGCTCGATGCCAGGACCGGCGAGGCAATCGCCAGCTTCGGCAAGAATGGTGCGGTGGCGATGGGCGTGCCCTATAACGGCCCGCCGACCATCTACCAAAACGTCCTGATCGTCGGTGCCAACACGCAGGAGATGCAGGTCGGCCCGCCCGGCAACACGCGCGCCTTCGATGCGATTACCGGGTCGAAGATCTGGGAATTCCATACCGTCGCCCAGCCCGGTGAAGTCGGGCACGAGACCTGGCTCGACGATGGCTGGAAAGGCCGGTCCGGCACGAATGTGTGGATCTGGTACATGACGCTCGATGAGAGGACGGGTACGCTCTACATGCCGGTCGGCGGACCCTCGGCCAATTATTATGGCGGCGACCGCAAGGGTGCGAACCTGTTCGGCAATTCGCTCGTCGCCGTCGATGCGCTGACCGGCAAATATAAATGGCACTTCCAGACGATCCATCACGATCTCTGGGACTCCGATCTCCCCGCCCCGCCGGTTCTGGTCGACCTCAAGGTGAAGGGCCGGACGGTGCATGCGCTCGCCGAGACCGGCAAGCCGGGTTTCATGTATATTCTCGACCGCACCACCGGCAAACCGGTGCATGGTGTCGAGGAAAAGCCGGTCGCGGCTGGCGATCTCCCCGGCGAGTGGTACTCCCCCACCCAGCCGATCCCCGCGATGGAGGATCTGGTCCGCCATAGCTGGACGAGCAACGACATCGTCACCGCCGCTGACACCAACGAGACCCATGCCGCCGCCTGCCGCGCGCTGCTGGCGAGCTATGGCGGCTTCTTCAACAGCGGACCTTTCACGCCCTTCTTCCTTCATCAGGAGGGCGGTCCGGTGAAGGCCTCAATCAATCTGCCCAACAATGGCGGCTCCAATTGGGGCGGCAGCGCGGCGGACCCGAAAAGCGGCCTCGTCTTCATCAATGTGAGCGAGGGCGGCAGCATCGGCTTCGTCGAGAAGCGCAAGGATGGCGCCGACTATGGCCGCGGCACGGAGGGATCGAACCAGCTCTATGATCGCGGGAGCCTCGCCGGCCCGGGCGCCTATTCGACCTTCTCCGCGCCTTACAAGGATCCGGCGACGGGCCGCACGACGACCATGCCCTGCATCCGCCCGCCCTGGGGGCGCCTGATCGCGGTCGATGCGAACAGCGGCAAGATCGCCTGGGCTTCGCGGCTCGGCGTCACCGAGGCGCTCGGCAAGGACAAGGAACTGACCGGCCGCAACAACACGTTCGGCGGGCCGATCGTGACGGCCGGCGGCCTCGTCTTCATCGGCGCGACGGACGATCGCCGCTTCCGGGCTTTCGATGCAACGACCGGCAAGGAGCTATGGAGCCAGACGCTGGACTATGCGCCGCTCTCGGTGCCGATCACCTATCGCGGCAGGGACGGGCGCCAATATATCGCGGTGGTCGCCGCGACACCGACCGACCAGTCGCCACGCACGGCCGACGGCAAGCCGGCGAACGGAGAAGCGCTGATTACCTTCGCCCTGCCACGATAGCCGCCAACAGACGGAGAATCGCCATGCCCTCGCTTTTCAGAACGGTGTTGCTGCCGGTCTCGCTACTGGCGGGCACCGGCGCGATCGCGCAACCCGACACTGCGCCGCCAGCCGTCGCGCCTGCGCCGCCCCATTTCGCCATGCCGGGCATGAACGTCTATCGCCGCTTCGAGCCTGATGTGACCGCGCAGATGGTCAAGTTCTACCATCAGGCGCTGGCGCTGAAATCGCTGCAGCCGATCCAGCTCAATGCCAACCAGCAGATGATCCTGTTCGGCATCGGCCAGGGCCAGATCAAGCTTGCGGCCGGCCTCAAGGAAGGGCGGCAATATCAGATCGGCACCGGCTGGGACAAAGCGGTCGGCATCCGCATGTTCACGCTGCACTTCCCCGACGAGACCGCTTTGAGCGCGCGGTTCAAGGCGGCGGGCTTTGCGCCGCCGGTTTTCAAGCCGATCGGAGGCGGCAGGCGCGGCGCATTGGTCAAGGATCCAGGCGGGTTCGCGCTGGAGCTGATTATCGATGCCAAAGCCCCGCCGGGCGTCGAGGTCGGCATCAATGCTTCGAACCTCGATCGCAGCCGCGCCTTCTATCGCAGCTTCGTCGGCCTCGAGGAATTGCCGCCCGTGCGGGACGCGCTGCTCGGCGTCACCAAATATCCGTTCCGCCATGGCGAAACGACGCTCAATCTCTTCTCGGTCGGCGAGGATCTGCCCGCCGACACGGGCAGCGCCGGCATCCAATATGTCGTCGACAATGTCGATGCGATCAACGCGCGTGCGCTGGCGCAGAAGGTCGCGGTCGAGGAGCCGCTCGGCGGCCTCCCCAATTTCAGCATCCGCTTCGTCTGGCTGAACGACGCGGACGGCGTCACCAATTATTTCGCCCAGCTGAGCCCGCGACCCGCACCGGCGGGACAGTAAGCGCTATTTGGCAGCGGCGCTCAGGACGTAAGCCGCGATATCGTCGACCTGCGCTTGGGTGAATTGCTCGCCGAACGAAGGCATCGCGCCCTGACCGGATGCAACGCGGCTGACGATCAGCGCGTGGGTGAGATGGTCATTATGATCGAGCGCGGGGCCGACTTCGCCCGAAGCCCCGGCGGCGGCGAGCGCGTGGCAGGCGCCGCAGGAAGCACTCTCGAACAGCGCCTTGCCCTTGGCAGGATCGCCCGTCGCCACAGGGGCCGGCGCCGGCGCCGGCGTCGATGTGGGGGTCGCCGCGCTTGCCTTCTGCTGCTGTGCGAGCACAGGGGCCAGCGCCATGGTGAAGACCAGGGATGCCATGCCCAGCCTTATACTTGTCCTTGCCCTGTTCGACATCATGTGTGCGTCCCTCTTCGATGAAAATTCGTTTGATTTCACAACCAATTGCCGTTGCCTCCGGCCAACCGGCGTGGAGAGTCCAGGCATTCATGCCAGCGCCCGCCTGAACGGAAAATGATCGCACTGCAATCGTTCTGGGCTGACCGGAGCCGATCCGGCCGCTATGACGAAGAGACAGGAGACCGTCCATGCCAGATCAAACCGCACCGACCTTTCCCCAGAGCGGCGGCTGCCAGTGCGGCGCGATCCGCTATGAGCTGCGCGAGGCGCCATTCGGCGTCTGGGCCTGCCATTGCAACCTTTGCCGCAAGCAGAGCGGCAGTGCCTTCGGGCTCTCCATGGGCGTGGGCCTCGATACCTTGGTCTTCACGCAGGGCGAGCCGGCGACCTGGACGCGCACTGCCGAGAGCGGCCATGTGCTGGACTGCCTCTTCTGTCCCGACTGCGGATCGCGCCTGATCCACCGCCGCCACGAGCATGGCGGCCGCCAGACGCTCAAGCCCGGCACGCTCGACGATACGAGCTGGGTCGTGCCCGGGCGGCATATCTTCACCGAGTTCGCGCTGGATTGGGTGAAGCCGCTCATTCACGAGGAATAACGGCATCTCGTCTTCGTCGTCATGCCCGCATTCACGGGAATGACGACGCAATTCTACTCCTGCGCCATCTGCGCGCGGTACAGCTCGCCATAAGGCTTGAGCGTCCGCCAGATCAGCAGCAGCGCTATCGGCGCGGCCACCGCGACCGCCGTCACCATGGCATAGCGCAGGTCGTGCTCGGACTTGAACAGATAGTCCGTCATCAGCGCGATGACCGATGGACCGATGCCCGAGCCGAACACGCCCACCGTCACCATGTAGAGCGCGTTGACCTGAGCGCGCAGCTCGTTGGGCGTCACCACCTGCATAGCGGCGAGCTGGGCGGGCGCGGCGGCGATGGTGATGAGGAAGCCCAGGAAGGAGCAGCCGATCGCCAGCTCGAAGCTCGGCATTAGCGGTCCGGCAAGGCCGAGCGGCAGGCCGATCATGTGCGACCAGAGGCTGATCCGCATATTGGCGTCGTAACGCCCGGACTTCGTCATCCGCTCGTTCAGCCAGGCGCCGAAGATCAGGCCGATCGGCGTCAGGATGAAATTGCCGATGCCGACGATCGGCGCGACCTGGCCGGCGGTCAGGCCGTAGGTGCGCTCGTAGAAGGGCATCCGCCACGACCCGATGCCGACCGCCTCGATCTGCAGGATCGCGGAGGCGAGCAGGATCGGGACCAGCACCTTGCCGGACGGGCTGCGGAACAGGAAATGGACCACCTCCCGCAGCGGCACCGATCCCTTGATCTTGCGGCCGTGGCGCGCGGGCTCGTGCGCGAAGGTGGCGAACACCAGCGCGAACAGCACGCCGGGCACGCCGAAGGTCAGGAAGACGAGATGCCAGGTGTGCAACGTGCCGAGCAGCGGCACGGTGATCGCGCCCATCGCCGTGAAGAACAGGATGAGCCCGCCGCCGATGATGTTGGCCAGCGCGTCACCGCCCTGGATCGCCCAGTTGTAGACGGCGAAGGCGCGCGGCGCCTTGTCGCGCGGGAAGAGGTCGGAGATCATCGAGACCGCGCTCGGCCCCTTCACCGCCTCGCCGCCGCCGACCACCATGCGCGCACAATAAAGCTGCGTGAAGTTGGCGGACATCGCGCAGAAGGCGGTGCCCAGGCTCCAGGCGGCGAGCGCGCCGGCGGCGATGAACTTGCGCGGGCCGACGTCGATCCAGCGGGCGATCGGCAGGCCGCAGATGAAATAGGCGCTGGAATAAGCGGCGCCCATCAGCACG
The DNA here is from genome assembly GCF_018603885.1 of Sphingobium nicotianae. Lineage (GTDB taxonomy): Bacteria > Pseudomonadota > Alphaproteobacteria > Sphingomonadales > Sphingomonadaceae > Sphingobium > Sphingobium nicotianae. Next base: position 40,350 of record NZ_JAHGAW010000008.1, on the reverse strand, counting down.
CTCATCTGCGTGTCGCTGAGCAGCAGGTCCTTCTTGATCGGCGAGACCAGCAGATAGAAGACCGCGCGGTCGAACTGGCCGAAGACGGTGAAGAGCGCGATCAGGATCATCGTCTTCCAGGCGACCGACGGCGAGGCCCAGGCCGGCTCGGCGCTGGCGGGCGTGGCGATGGCCGTGGCTTCCTCGAGCAGCGCTTCCTCGTAGGAGGCGCCTGCGTCTGCGCTGGAGGCGACGGTGCCGGTCATGGATGGAGCGGGAATGCGGAGGCGAAGCCATTCCCCTCCCGCTTGCGGGAGGGGTGAGGGGTGGGCAAACAACGCTTCAGCGTTGCGCCCCGCCGAGATGTCGCAAGCCCACCCCCGATCCCGCCCGCAAGCGGGAGGGGGGGCAGGCAGCGCATCGCCTGCGCGTCTGTTTCACGCATCGACCATCGCCTCGAATTGCGCGGGGTCGAACCGGTCCTTGAAGCGCGGGTCCATCACCACCGGCGGTGGCGGATAGGCCATGACGGTGGTGCGGCGCATGTCGCGGCGATGATGAATGTCATCATATTCGCCGCCGCGATGCATGGTGCAGAAATTGTCCCAGATCACCAGGTCGCCCGGCTTCCAGTAATGGTTGAAGGTGAATTGCGGCTGCGTCCCGAAGTCCAGCAGCTCCTTGATGAGAGCGCGGCCCTCTTCCTTCGCCATGCCGGTGATGCGCAGCGCGTGGCTGGCGATGTACAGGCTCTTGCGGCCCGAGCCGGGATGCGTGTGGACCAGCTTGTGGCGGGCGATCATCCCGTTCTCCACCTCTTCCTCGGTGACCGGGAAGCCGGCGAGGCTGCGCGAATAGAGGTAACTGTGCTCTGCCTCGAGATGCTCGATCCTGTCCTTCATCGCCTGCGGCAGCGCGCCATAGGCACCGCGCATGTCGGCGAAGCCGGTCTCGCCGCCCTCGGCCGGCACTTCATGGGCGAGCAGCAGCGAATAGGTCGTGCGTTCCTTGGTGAAGCTCGAATCGGTGTGCCAGAGCCGATCGCCCGCGCGGCGCTTGCGCGCCATCTCGTCGGTGCTGATGCCGCCTTCCGGGGTCAGGTTGCCGGCCTCGAACAGGTGCGGATAGTCGAAGCGCGAGAGGCGCGTCCCCTGCCCGCCGATCGTCCAGAGATTGCCGAACATCCGGCTGAACCAGATATGCGTCTGGTCGGTGAGGCCGGTGTTGGGATAGACGCACACGCCATATTCCGCGATAGCCGAGACGATGTCAGCCTCCTGCTCGGGTGTGAGCGGCTGGTTGAGATCGATGCCGGTGATCTCGGCCCCGAAAGTCGGCGTGATCTTCCTGATGTTGAGCGTCGACACTCCACTCTCCTCAATATTTGATCGTGGCCGTGAGGCCCACCGTGCGCGGCCGCAGCGCCGTCCCGTACACCAGCGGGAAATAGGAGCCGTAGGTCGAGCAGCCATTGGTATCACGGCACGACGTGCGCCCGACCAGGTCAGCCTGGCGCAGCGTCTTGTTGCCAAACAGATTATCCGCAAACAGCGAAATGTCCCAGTGCTCGTTGCTCATGCCGACGCGGGCCAGCACGTTGGGAATGGCCGGCGTCGTGAAGCTGTCGGGCGAGTAGCTCAGCACGCCCGGGCCGAGCGTGTTCTTGTACGAGCCGGTATATTGGTAGGAGCCGAACAGATAGGCCTTCCAGCCGTCATTGACCGCGAACTCGTAGCGCGCGCCGAGCGAGCCGGTCCATTCCGGCACTTCCATGAGCTTCATGCCCTTGCCGACGAGGAGCTGGCGCACGCCCTGGGCATTGGGCTCGGTCAGCACGTCCTGGGTGAAGTGCGCGTCGGTATAGCCGAGCGCGAAGTCGATCGAGAAGCCGTTCGCAACCCGCAAGGTACCCTGCAGATCGAAGCCCTGGCTCACCGCCTCGCCGATGTTGGTGGTGAACTGGAAGGCGCAGGTCGGCAGCGTATAGGGCGTCTGCGGCCTGCTCCACTTGACGTAGAAAACGCTGCCCGACAGCTGGAGGCGACGGTCGAACGCGCGGACCTTGGCGCCGGCCTCATAGTTCCACACGCTGTCCGATCCGTAGGTGGACGGCGTGTTGGTGATGCCGAGCGCCGCCAGGTCGTTGGCGCAGACCGTGGGGCTCGCCTGGCCCTGCACGCCGCCGATGCGATAGCCCTTGGCGGCCGTCACATAGAAGAGATCGTCGTCGGTCGCCTGATAGGACAGGCTGATCTTGGGCGTGAACGGCTTTTCGAGCGACCCGCCGCTGATGAGTGTGCCGACGCCGAAAGCGGAATTGTAGAGCAGGCCCCAGGTGCGCTGGTCATATTTGATCTTTTCGTGCGAATAGCGCGCGCCAAGGGTGAGCTTGAGCTTGTCGGTGAAGGCATAGCTCGCCTCGCCGAAGATCGCCGTCGAGGTCTCCTCAAGATTCTGGACAACTTCCTGCTGGATCAGCGAGGCGATGTCGGCGGCCGTGTGGACCGGGAAGAAGGTCTGGCCGATGCCGAAGGTGGCGAGGCGCGCGGCCGAGCGATCGTTGGTGTTGATGCTGGTCGAGACCGTGGTCGCGTTGTTCCAGTAGCCGCCGACGACGAAGCTGATGCCGCTCTCGTCCTGGGGATAGGTGAGGCGCACTTCCTGCGTCTTGGCCTCGCGCCTGGCGTTGAAATCGAACAGGCTCACGATCGGGCCGGCCGCATCGAAGATGAAGGGAGAGTTGACCGACGGGGCATAGCCGACGGTGGACGTCGCGTTGACACCGGAGATGAGCGATGAGGTGAAAGTGCCCTTGCCGGTGTCCTTCAGATAGCTCGACACCGACTTGATGTTGAGCTTGCCGACGTCGAGCTCGAGGGCCAGGTTACCCATATACATTTCGTTCGTGCGGCCGTTGCGCTCGCGCGAGACGGGGCCGCCATAATTGTCGGCCACGTTGGTCGTTTCGAGCGAGTCATAGTCGCCGAGGTTCAGCGCCGGATAGGTATGGGCGGCATGGATCCAGACGCGGCGGCCGACGCTGCCGGGCACGTCGGTGACGATGCCGCTGGTCGTTGGCGGGACATAGCCGACGGGCAGCAGGCCGCCGGTCGCGCCCGAAGTCCAGCGCCCGCCGACCGGCGAGCCGCGACCGAGCGCGGCGGTCGGGCTGCCGACCGGCGCGGCGTCCAGATAGGTGCCGTAAGCCGGCGTCGTATAGGCCGGAATGCTACGGTAGAGCGTGTCGAACGCGTTCTTCTTGTCAAAGGCATAGACGAAGGACGGGTTGATCTTGAGGTCCGTGACCGGCTCGATGGCCAGCGTCGCGCGCAGCAGCCGCTGCTCGCGCCAATTGTCGTCCTTGCTCACCGGATTGGCCGTGTTGCGGCGATCGATATAGTTGATGTAGCCACCGGTGTGGCGCTCGAACGCGGCGATGCGCAGGCCCATCACCTCCTGGATCAGCGGCACGCCGACCGCGACGCCGACTTCATAGCCCGGCTCGCCCTTCTCGACCTGATTGACTTCCGCGCGACCCGAGACGGAGCTGGTCGTCAGGCTCGGCTGTACGCTGATGAAGCGCACCGTGCCGCCCTGGGAGGAGCCGCCGTAAAGCGTGCCCTGCGGCCCCTTGAGCACCTCGACGCGCTGCAGGTCGAAGATCGGCGGGATGAAGGCGCCACCGCCCGAGGCGGAGCCACCGAGCGTGCGCGCCTGCAGCGGCGTGTCGTCGATATAGACGCCGGTCGTCGCCGAGCCGACCTCGGAGCGGACGCCGCGGATGGAGATGTTGGAGGAGCCGGAGGTAACGTCATCGATGCGGAGCGCCGGCACGATGCGGGAGAGGTCGGCAGCGACCTTCACGCCCTGCTGATCGAGCGCTTCCTGCGTCTTGGCGACGATGCTCATCGGCACCTTGCTCAGCAACGTGTCGCCCTGGCGGTTCGCGGTAACAATGATGTCGTCGGTGCCGGGGGTTGCGGCCTGCGGAGCAGTGTTGGCCTGGCCGAAGCCGGGTGTCGCCGTCCAGACCAGCGCGCTGGTCGCCATCAGCACGCGGAACCCTCTCGATGCGGAAACCGCCATATCCACTCTCCCCTTGTTGCCTGTCATTTTTCCCGGATTCTATCGTCCCGGGCGTCGACTGATCGTTGCAAGCGGAATGAATAGAAGCGCGGCTCGTTTTCCTGTCTATTGCAAAGTTGCACAGGGGCCATACCCTGCCCGTATGCCCGGCCAGACGGTCGGAAAGAAAGCGCGGCGAGACCGGTAACAGAGGGTTACGAGGTAGACGCGCGCCTGCGGCGCGATGAGCTCGGCTTAGTAGGCGACTGGCTCCAGATCCAGTCGCACGATGTCGGCGATGCCGTCGCGCGCCTTGGGATAATAGTCCGTCACCAGCGGATCATGGCCCGGCACGATGTGGCGGATCGAACTCGCCAGATCACGCATCCGGTCATAGCCCGCCATCATGTCGGCGACGCTCTCGACCACCGGAAAAGGTCGGTACTGCTCGAAATTGGCATAGAAATGCGCCGCATCCGAGCCGAGCACGACCCAGCCGCGCTGCGTCTTGACGCGCACCACCTGCAGCCCGCGCGTATGCCCGCCGATATGATGCACGGTGAGGCCAGGCTCGATCTCCTCGTCGCCATCGTGGAAAGCGACCTTGCCGGCATACACGCGCCCGACCATCGCCTGCACGTCCTTCGGATCGAAGCTGTGGTTCATGAACGGATGGCACATGCAGCGCCCGGTGCAGAATTCCATCTCGGCGTCCTGCACATGATAAGTGGCATGCGGGAACATGTCGCGATTGCCGGCATGGTCGAAATGCATGTGCGAGATGATGATGTCGGAAATGTCGCCCGGTGCAAGGCCGATGGCGGCCAGCCCCGCCTCGATCGGGCGCACGATCTGGCGATTGCGCTGCTTGCCCATCGCCGCATCGAAGCCGGTGTCGAGCAGATAGGTCTTGCCCGGTCGCTGGATGGCCCAGACATAATAATCGAGCGGCATCGGCCCGTCATGCTCGTCGCCGCCGATGAAGTTGGCAGCCGCATTGCGATCATGATGACCATAGCGGATGGCCGTGATCTCGAAGGTGGATTCACTCAACTGCTATGTTCCTCGTCCAATCTACTGGCTTGGAGAAGAGGCGCCAATGTCGTCCCTACCGCTCCGAGCGGATCTTCACGCCGGCCCATTGCTCCACCACCTTCGCCATGGAGGTAAAGTCCGAGTCCGGACCATAGCTCGCCTGCGTGATGTTGAGCATGGCGCGCGCCGCAGGCCCAACGATCATCGGCACACCCGCCGCTTCCGCCTCGTCGAGGCAGAGCTTCATGTCCTTGAGCGACAGCTGCGTCGCGAAACCGAAATCGAAGCTGCCGGGCAGCACGGCGCGCGGCATCTTGTCGGTGGTCGCGCTGTTCCTGCCGCTCGAGGCATTGAGCACATCCAGCATGACAGCCGGGTCCAGCCCGGCCTTGACGCCCATCGCCATACCCTCGCTGGTCGCGGCCAGCGCGACGACCGAGAGCATGTTGTTAACCAGCTTCATTGTCTGCGCCTGCCCGGCGCCCTCGCCGACGTGGAAGGTCTTGCCGAACAGAGCGAGCAACGGCTGCACCTCGTTCCAGATCGCGAGCGGGCACGCGACCATCAGCGCGAGCTTCGCGCCGAGCGCGCCCGCCCTGCCGCCGCTGACCGGCGCATCGACGAAGCCGATGCCGGCCGCGCCCAGTTCCTGCGCCACGGAGATCGAGGCGCGTGGCCCGGTCGTCGAGAGATCAACGACAATGCGCGGCTTGCCCGGGATGACCTGGCGCGCGACCTCCTGCACGATCGCAGGGGTCGGCAGACTGAGGAAGACGATGTCCGCCTGCGCGCTCAGATCGGCAGCGGAGGCAGCGACGTCCCCCCCGCCTGCCCTGAAGGCATCGACCGCCGCGGCGGACGGATCAAACGCCACCACCTTGTGTCCCGCCGCCAGCAGATGCGGCGCCATGGCACTGCCCATGCTTCCAAGTCCGATAAATCCCAGAACCGTCACGCGCGTCTCATCCTTTCCGTCAGCCATTGGCCAGCCATCCACCCTCGATCGGCACGATGGCGCCATTCATGTCCGGGCCGACCGGCCCGCACAGCATCAGCATGACCTGCGCGACGCTGTCCGGGCTGACGAAGGTGCCGCTCGGCTGCTTGCCGTCGAGAAACAGGGCCTCCGCTTCCGGCCGGCCGATGCCCTTCTGCGCCATCAGGTCCGCGACGCGCTCGTCCCAGATCGGCGTCAGCACCGAGCCGGGGGTGAGCGCGTGACAACTCACCGGGCTGCCCGCCGTCTCCAGCGCGACCGCGCGCGTCAGCCCCTGCAGGGCGGTCTTGGTCGTCACATAGTCGACCCGCTGCACGGTCGCGCGCGATCCATAAACCGACGTCATGTTGAAGATGCGCCCATAGCCCCGCGCACGCATGGCGGGCAGCACAAGCTGGATCGCGATCAAGGCGGCCGAGAGGTTCACGGCCAGCGCCCGGTCCCAGGCCTCCAGCGGAAATTCCTCGACCGGTGCGAAGTGGCGGACCACCGCATTATTGACCAATATGTCGATCGCGCCGCACACCTCCTGTGCTCGCCCCACCAGCGCCCGCAGCGCGTTGCGGTCGGTGAGATCGGCCCGGATATAATGGACCGGCACGCCCGCCTCGGCCGCCAGCGCGGCGCGCTGCGGCTCGGCCGTCTCCGGGGCATCGAGGCTGGTCAGCACGATGCTCGCCCCAGCCCGGGCCAAATGCCGTGCCATCGCATAGCCTAGCCCGCCGACCGAGCCCGTGATCAGCGCTGCGCGCCCGTCGAGCCGTGTGCCGTCAGCCATGCGCCGGCACCAGCAATGCGCTCAGCGCTGAGGCATCAGGCACCGTCTCGATGCCCATCACCATCCCGACGACGCGGCTCGCCTGATCCTCGCTCAGTACGCCGCCGACATTCTCCCTGAACTTGGCCTCAATCGCGGCGTCGCTCATCGGATTTTGCGGCGAGCCATGATTATGTTCCTCAATCTCGGTCCAGCTGCGCCCGTCGCGCGTCACGATCTCGACCACGCCCTTGAACTGCTCCGATCCCGGCATGCCCGGATCGGGCATGAACTCGACCCGGTCGGCCAGCGCCAGGATCACCGGATCGCGCAGCGAGTTTTCGGCATAGGCGTCCTTGCCGATCCGGCCCAGCGCCAGCGCTTCTGCCAGCGTATATTGAATGCTGACGCGGCCGTGAGAATCGGTGTTGGGCCGGCGTTTCTCCTCGACCGGCTCGCACACAATGCTGACGATATAAGGCGCGACCGGCACGGTGATGCGCTCGATCATGTCCGGCGTCAGGCTGTGACGCGCACGCAGGCGCAGCAACGCGTCGATATAGGGATGGATCACATGCGCGACCGGGAAGGGCTTGAACGATGAGGCGCGGCTATCCCAGCGCACACCGAGATCGACGGTCAGCCGATCGAAATTGGGCTCCGGGTCGGCCGCTTGCAGATGCGAGGCGAAGAGGCCGAAGCGTCCCTCGAACACTTCGCTCGGGCCGGTCACGCCATTTTTGCCGAGCGTCGCGGCGATGATGCCCGACTGCGCCGCCCAGCCGGGGTGCAGGAATTTGGACTGGGTGCCGTCCACCCAGCACTGGATCAGTCCCGCGGCGAAGCTGCCGGTGATGCCCGCCGCGCGGCTCATTTGCCCGGCATCCAACCCCAACAGATGTCCCGCCAGCCAGCAGACACCGAACGGCGCAAATAGACCGGACGGATGGAAGCCGCGCTTGTGGAATTGCTGCGGCGTCACGCTGCCGACGCGGCAGGAGAGTTCGTTGCCGATCGCGATCGCAGTGACGATGTCGCGCCCGCTCGCCTTCGTCTCGTCGGCGAGCGCCAATGCGGCGGCGACGGCCGGACTGCTCATGTGCACGATCGATTCATTGTGCGTGTCGTCATATTCCAGCGCCTGCGAACAGGCCCCGTTGACGAAGGCGGCGCCCGCCGCGCTCGCAGTCCCGCCCGTACCCCAAAGCCGCGCCGCCGTGCCCGGCCAGGCGCTGGCCGTTGCACGCACACCCGCGCCGAACGGTGTCTCGCCACCGGCGATCGACAGGCCGATCACGTCGAGAATGCGCAGCCGCGTGCTCGCCACGACGTCGGCCGGGATGTCGTCAAAACCCGTGGACGCCACCCATGCGGACATGGCTTCGGAGGCGCTCGCCAAGATGGATTCCTCTCTAGGGACTCAAAAAGATACCGGTATCAAAATTCTCTTACGGCGCTTTACGCGGCGTGACAAGCCTCACTCATGGCTTTGTAGCCGTTTCGGCGGGCGAGCCTTGCTCCGGCGCACGAGCATGGTAACAGAGCGCGAGGAGTATCAGCTTGCGGTCCAGATCGTCTTCGTCCCGCGGTGGTGGCGGCGTGCGCATGCACGAAGTGGCCGAGCTTGCCGGCGTCTCGCGCATGACCGTCTCGCGGGCGCTCAATCATCCTGAAAAGGTCAAGGAGAAGGTGCGCCAGCGCGTCTTCGATGCCGTGAGCCAGCTTGGCTATGTGCATAACCATCTGGCGCGCAGCCTTTCGTCCAGCAAGTCGAATGTCATCGGGCTGGTGCTGCCCAGCCTCGAAAATTCGATCTTCTCGGCAACGGTGAAGGCCATTTCGGACGTGCTGCGGCCTGCCGGTTTCCAGCTCATGCTCGCCGAAAGCAGCGACGATCCCAAGGATGAGGAGATCGTCATCTCCAACTTCCTGGCCCAGCGCGTCGCGGGACTCGTGCTCCACTCGACGCGTCACAGCCCCGCCGCGATCCGCATGCTGCGCGGCGCCAACGTGCCGGTCGTCGAGAATGGTGACATGCCTGTCGACCCGATCGACATGGTCGTGAGCTATTCGAACCGTGCGGCCGCCAAGGCGATGACGCTGCACCTCGCGCGCATGGGCTACAGCAAGATCGGCTTTGCCAGCCTCGCCAATCCGCGCGCGACCGAGCGGCAGCTCGGCTATCTCGATGCGCTTGCCGAAGCCGGGCTGGCGCCCGATCCCCGCCGCATCGTCAACGTCTCGCGCGGCTTTGGCGGCGGTGCCGAGGCGATCGCGCATATCGAGCATGTCGCGCCTGACACCGACGCGTTGTTCTGCGCCGGCGACGTGCTCGCCGTCGGCGCGCTGCTCGAATGCAACAGGCGCGGCTGGGCCGTGCCCGGCCGACTCGCCATAGCAAGCTTCGACGATCTCGACCTGCTGCGCCACGTCAATCCGGCGATCACGGCGCTGCGCCTGCCCCGCGCCGAAATCGGCCGGCGCAGCGCAGAAATGCTGCTCGCCCGCATCTTCGAGCGCGAGATACCGGTCCAGTCGGTCGATCTGGGCTTCGAGATCGTGCAGCGCGCCAGCAGCTGATTGCGCCCATCAACGCGACGAACCCTTGTCGATGCGGGCGCGATCCGTTACCGGTAACAGATATCAAGGCCGAAAGGGATCAGGATGAAGCTGCAAGGACGCCATGCCGTCGTCACCGGCGCCGCACGCGGCATTGGCGAGGCGATTGCCGCCGCGCTGGCCGCACAGGGCGCGCAAGTCATCTTAGCCGACATCGACGGCGCCGCAGCCGAGCGCGCTGCGCGGGCGATCGGTGGCGGCGCGCGCGCGGTCTCGCTCGACGTGACCGACGGCGCGGCCTGCGAGGCGCTGGCGACGTCGCTCAGCGACACGTCCATTCTCGTCAACAATGCCGGCATCATCCGGCAGGGCCGCATCACCGATCCCGGCGCGCCGGAGATCTGGGCACGCACACTCGCAATCAACGCGGGCGGCGCCTTCAACATGTGCCGGGCCTTCCATTCCCAGCTCGCGGCCACGCGGGGCGCCGTGATCAATCTCGCTTCGATCCGTTCCTTCACCGCCGCGGCAAATGCTGCGGCTTATGCTGCATCAAAGGGCGCCGTGCTGCAGCTCACCAAGGCGCTGGCGGTCGAGTGGGCAGCCGAGGGAATCCGCGTCAATGCGATCGCGCCCGGTTTCATCGAGACGCCGCTGATCCCCGATGATGAGAAGACGCCGCAGCGTGAAGCGATGATCATGGCACGCACGCCAATGAAGCTCATCGGCGATCCCCGGGATGTCGCGGGCGCCGCAGTCTTTCTGGTCTCCGACGAAGCCCGTTATATCACCGGCGCGACCCTCCCGGTCGACGGCGGCTATCTGGCGGGGTGAAACCCTCTTCTAAGCCCCTCCCCTGAAGGCGAAGGGGGAAGGGGTGGGGGCGATGCGCAGCGTCGCTCGCGCAACGATAATTCGGGACCGTCCAACCCCTACCCCCGGATGGCCAGGATCTGACCCTCATATTGCGCGGGATTGATCACCACGTCGATCAGCGCCGCGCGGCCCGCTGCCTGCGCATCCGCGAACGCGGCGGCCAGATCGCCGGCGTCCGTCACGCGCCGCGTCCACCAGCCGAAGCCGGCCGCCACCGCCGCGAAATCCGTGTCCGAGAAGTCCACGCCCGCAGCGGCGAGCTGCCGCCGCTTCTGCTTCGCCCCGATCAGGGTGAGCGAACTGTCGTTGAACACGATCACGATCGGCGTCGCGCCATACTGGATCGCGGTGCCGAGTTCGCCCAGGCACATCATGATGCCGCCATCGCCGGTGAACGCGACGGTCGGCCGGGCCGGATCGACGAGACTCGCCGCGATGGCCGCGGGCAGCGCGAAGCCCATGGTCGAGAGACCGCGCGAGATCAGCGACTGATTGGCCTCGCCGCTCTGCCACAGGTGGAGCACCGGCAGCATATGGGCGCCGGCATCGATGGTGATCCGCGTCTCGGGCGGGAAGGCGGCGCGGGCGGCATCGACGAGCTGCGAGGGCGCGATGCCCTCGCTGGCCGGCGTGCGCGCGGCGGTCCAGAGCCGGTCCTTGGCGGCGGCCAGCTCGGCGGCGGTCCAGGCCCGTACCGGCAGCGCGTCGGCCAGGCTGTCGAGCGTCCTGGCAATGTCCGCGACCAGCAACAGCTCGGGATCGAGCAGGCTGTGCGCATGGGCATGCTCGGACAGCTCCAACGTCGGCGTGCCGCCATAGCGCCAGGGTGACGGCGGCCCTTCCACGGGGTCGAACCCATAGAGGATGATGAGGTCCGCCGCCGTGAGCAACGGTGCCTCCGGCAGCCCATTGGCATAGAGACCAAGACCGAGCGGCGTCCGCTCGGAGACCACGCCCTTGGCCTTGTATGTGGTGAGGACCGGACAGCCAGTCGCCGCGACGAAGCGATTGAGCGCGGCGGCGGCCTCGGGCCGGCGTGCCTGCAGCCCGGCAACGACGACCGGCCGCCGGGCCTCGCCCAGCAGGGTGCGCGCCTGCTCCAGCGCATCGAGATCCAGCGCCGGTCGCGAGTGCGTCGCCGCAACCGACCGTGCATCCGCTGCCGGCCGCCGGATGCGCGATCCCGCGACCTCCAGATAGGCGGGCCCCGGCGGCTGCTCGCTCGCCGCCGCCAGCAGCCGGTCGAGTTCGCCCAGCGCATCGCCGCTGCGCAGATCCGATTGCGCGCGCAGCATCGGCGCCAGCACGGCGCCCTGATCGATCCGCTGGTGGCTGATATAGGCCTGATCGTCCTCATAGCCGTCCGCTATCAGCAGCAGCGCGGCGCGATCGAGATCGGCATAGGCGACACCATTGGCGGCGGCACAAAGGCCCGGCCCGCGCGTGGTCATGGCAACGCCCGACGCGCCGGTCAGCTCGCCCGCGACGCAGGCCATGATCGACGCCGAGGTCTCGGTGCGCGTGAGGACGAAGCGGACGCCCGCCCGGTCGGCTGCGGCAATGAAGTCCAGATTGCACTCGCCGCCGGGCACGCCGAACATGTGCGTGACCCCGCGCCGCGCCAGTTCCTCGACCATGGCATCGGTGACGCTGAGCGATGCCGCGCCGATCTCCGGTCTCGCCGCCATCAGGCCGCCTGCTCCAGCGTCGGCGCGACATCCTCGAGCGTCACCCGGCGCAGGTCACGCGGATAGACCTTGTCGTCGTAGCGCAGGCCACGATGCATCGTGCAGCGATTGTCCCAGATGACCAGGTCGTGGACGGACCAGCGATGCTGATAAACGAAGGCACGCTGCGTCGCGAACTCGGTGAGATCGCGGATCAGCGCCATGGCTTCAGGCGTCGGCATGCCCTGGATGCGGCCGATATGGGCCGAGAGATAGAGCGCCAGTCGACCGCTCTCGGCATGCCGCCGCACCAGCCGCTGGGGCACGGGCGTGCAGCGCGCAATCTCCTCCGGGCTGAACGCCTCGAAACCGAGCTGCATGCGCGAGAAGATGAGCGAATGCTCGGTGACGAGGTCGCGGATCTCCGCCTGCATCTTGACCGGCAGATGCTCCCAGGCGACGCGCGTGTCGATAAACTCGGTCTCGCCGCCCTCGGGCGGGATCACGCGCGCATTCAGCATCGACCAATAGGCCGGCGTCGGCTTGAAACTGCTGTCGCTGTGCCAGAGCAGATTGCCGAGGTTGAACATGCGGCGGCGATCGTCTGCGGCGAGGATCTGGCCGTCCGCGCCCAGGTTTGAGATGTCGTTGATCTGCATGTTCGGCAGCCGCCGGCGCTCCTGGTCGACCAGCGTCGGGGTCGCCTCGATCGTGCCGAACTGCGCCGCGAAGGCCGCCTCTTCTTCATCGGTCAGCGCCTGGCCCGGCAGGACGAGCACGGCATAATGATCCATCGCCGCGCGCAGCTCGTCCATCTGCGCCTGCGTCAGCGGCCGCGAGAGATCGAGACCTTCGGCGCGCGCCCCGAAATAGGGATTGAGCGGCGTCAGCCTGAGGTACTGCGTGGCGGGCGCTGCGGCCGGCTTGCTGGCGGTAGAAACGGACATAAGCTCTCCAGGAGCGCCGCGCGGGTGTGCGGCCATCTATCACTATGCTCATAATGTCCGCCCGTCGCCGGACTTAATCACGAAAGCTGATACCCCATAGTCGACAGCTATTCCTCGTAAGACAGGAAGGCGCGCTAGACCGGACCGGACAAAGGATGAGGAGAAGGACGTGATCGAGACCAAGGGGCCGTGGCGCGCCGAGGATTGGGAGATCTGGCACAAGGACGATCCGTTCGAGGCGATCAACGGCGCCATTTATCGCAACATCCATTTCACGCCGGACGGGATGGAGCTGACCCGCGTCGGCTTCCGCGTCGAGCAGAAGAACTGCAACATGCTCGGCACCGCGCATGGCGGCCTGATCGCCGCGCTGATGGACATCGCCATGGGCCGCAATGCCTGGTCCGTCGCCGAGCGTCCCGCGCCGACCATCAACATGACCGTCGATTTCATCCGCGCCGCGCAGGTCGGCGAATGGCTGGAAAGCCGCTGCCGGGTGATCCGCAAATCGCGACGCTTCGTCTTCTGCGACGGGCTGCTGCTCGGCGACAAGGGCGTCATCGCGCGCGGCAATGGCGTGTTCGCGATTCCGGACGCGCCGGGGTGACTCTAACTCAGCCCCTCCCCTTCAGGGGAGGGGTTGGGGTGGGGCTGAACGGTCCCGCATGATCGCAGCGCGAGCGATGCTGCGCATCGCCCCCACCCCTTCCCCTCCCCTGAAGGGGAGGGGCTAGAGCTCAAGGCCGCTTCCAGGTCTGCACCGCTGCCTCATCCATCCCGATGCCGGTCACGCCGATCACGCGCGCAATCATCATATAGTAACCGACGATCAGCACGACCTCCATCACCTGCGCGTCCGAGAAATGCGCCCGCATACCCGCCAGGGTCTCGTCGGCCGGCGTGATGTCCAGCACCGTCTCGGTCACGAACTGCGCCAGCGCCCGTTCGGCTTCGTCCAGCACGCCGAAGTCCCCGGTCCGCATCGCATCGCACTTGGTATTGGACAGGCCGGCGGTCCGGCCGAGCGGCAGGTGGTGATACAACTCATAGTCGGAGTTGGAGAGATAGGCGACACGCAGGACCAACAACTCGCGGTGCTGATCGCTGATCGTTGTGTCGACCACGGCCGAGCGCCCCAGCGCGCGCTGCCCGCGCCAGAAGGGATCGGGGGCGACCATCAGAATCTTCATGATGTTCAGCATCGGGCTCATCCGGGTGAGGATGTCCCGCTTCTCGTCGGAAAGCATTTCGGGATCGGGATAGGGGATGCGCGGCTTGACGGGCGTCGGAGCGATTTGATCGGTCATGGCTTATCTTCTTGTCCCCCGCGCGCAAGTCAATCGGACCCGCCCTCCCCGGCATTCATATTGCGCATCCACTATGCGCTTTGAGTCGCGTGTCGCCAGACTGATTTGTGATACCGGTAACCAAAATCATGAGGAGAGGTTATGGCAAAGGTCATCATCAGTTGCGCCAGCACCGGCAGCATGCACACGCCGACCATGTCGCCCTTCCTGCCGATTACGCCACAGGAGATCGCCGAGCAGTCGATCGCGGCCGCCAAGGCGGGCGCCGCGATCCTGCATCTCCACGCGCGCGATCCGATCGACGGCCGCCCGACGGCGCTGCCAGAAGTCTTCATGCAGTTCCTGCCGCAGATCCACGCCGCGACCGACGCGGTGATCAACATCAGCACCGGCGGTGGCCCGGGCATGTCGATGGAGGACCGCCTCAAGGCAGCCGTCGCGGTGAGCCCCGAGCTTTGCTCGCTCAACATGGGCACGGTCAATCCCGCCCTCTACCCGCTCGCGCCGCGCTACGAGCCCTATCGCTTCGAGTGGGAGCGGCCTTTCCTGGAGGGGATGGAGGACATCATCTCCAAGAATACCCATCGCGACATCCGCAACATCATCGAGACGCTCGGCCCCGGCGGTACGCGGTTTGAGATGGAGTGCTACGAGATTGGCCATCTTTATAACGTCGCGAGCTTCGCCGACCGGGGGCTCTTGAAGCCGCCTTTCCTCATCCAGTCCGTCCTCGGCGTGCCCGGCGCGATGAGCGCCCATCCCGAGAGCGTCTATTATATGCGCACCACCGCCGACCGGCTGTTCGGCAAGGATTATGTCTGGTCGCTGTTTGGCGCCGGCCGCCACCAGATGCCGACTTGCACGATGGGCGCGATCATGGGCTCGTCGGTGCGCGTGGGTCTGGAGGACAGCCTGTTCATCTCGAAAGGCCAGCTCGCCAACAGCAATGCCGAGCAGGTGCTCAAGATCCGCCGCATCCTCGACGAACTGGGGCTGGACATCGCCACCCCTGCCGAGGCGCGCGAGATGCTGGGACTGAAAGGGCGGGACAACGTCAATCTGTAGCACGACTTCATCCCCCTCCCTTTCAAGGGAGGGGCTAGGGGTGGGTGCGAGCGAAGCGAGGTCGTCGACGTCCAGATCGCTGCGCGACACCCACCCCCGTCCCCTCCCTTGAAAGGGAGGGATGATCAAGGTGCGCGCAACGAGGCTATGCATTTCCTCCAGCCTCCGCCAGTATGTCATGCACCACAAGCATAGTGCCTGGGAGAGCCTGTGAAGCTTCAGCAGCTCCGTTATGTCGTCGAGATCGTCCGGCGCGGCAATCACCTGTCCGCCGCAGCCGAGGCGCTCAACACCTCGCAGCCGGGTGTCAGCCGCCAGATCCAGCTTCTGGAGCTGGAGCTGGGCTTCGAGATCTTCGTACGCACGCGCAACCGCATCATCGGCCTTACTGAGCCGGGCGAGATCGTCTTCACCATCGCGCAGCGCGTCGCGACGGATATCGCCGCGCTCAAGCGCCTCAAGAGCGACATGACCTCCGGCAACAGCGGCGTCTTCACGATCGGCACCACCCATTTTCAGGCGCGCTACACGCTGCCGCGCGTCGTCGAGCAGTTCGTCAAGCGCTATCCCGACGTGCGGCTGGAGCTGCGCCAGGGTGATCCCGAGGAAATCCGCCAGATGGTCGAGGCCGGCGACGTCGACTTCGCGATCGGTACGGAGACCAACCGCGATTTCCCTAATCTCGTGAAGCTCGACTGCTTCGAGGTGCGCCGCATGGTCGTGGCGCCCAGGGGCCACCCGATCCTTACCGTGCCCGAGCTGACCCTGGCCGAAATCGCGAAATATCCGATCATCACCTATGACGCGCGCTACTCCGGCCGCTGGAAGGTGATGAAGGCGTTCCACGACGCCGGCGTCGAGCCGCATGTCATCATGAGCGGCATCGATGCGGACGTTTGCAAATCCTATGTCGGCCTCGGCCTCGGCATCGGCATCCTCGCCACCATGGCCTTTGATCCCGAGCGCGACGAGGGCGTGGCGATCCGCGAGCTCGGCGATCTCATGCCGCCCAGCACCGTCCAGATCGCCCTGCGCCCCAACACCTATCTGCGCCCCTTCCAGCTCGAATTCATCCGCGCCATCGCCCCGCACCTGACGCCGGTCAGCGTGCGCCAGGCAGTGCAGACCTTCCAGAATTCACGGACGGCGGCGGATTAGAATTTGCCCCGCAAGCCCCTGCGACATGCCGAATGACCAGTCATTGCGACCCACAGCCGACAGCATCGGAGGCCGGAAGAAGTCCAGCTCTGAGGCCGAGCGTTGCGGCGATCATCCACGACGACCATGGCCGATTGCTCCTTCAGGAAAAGGCATTGGACGAAGGATGGAGCCTGCCCGCCGGCGGGATCGAAATCGGCGAAACACCGCGAGAAGCCGTCATTCGCGAAGTGCTGGAAGAAACCGGTTGGGATGTCGTGGTGTCGCATATCGTGGACGTCTTTGGCGGCCACGACTTCCGCTACACTTATCCCGACGGGCATCACGTGGAATATGTCGTCATCCTGTTCAGATGCGATATAGTTGGCGGGGATGGTATTCCCCGCGACGAAGAAACCAGAACCACGAGATATTTCTCACGGGACGAGATGCCCGAGTTGGCACTGCCCTATCCGCTCTCGGCATTGTTCGATGCCAGAAGCCCAGGCTGATTTCAGATGTAACCATTCTGTGCCCAATGCGGATCGGGCCATTCGACAGCGTCTTATCGGCGATCACATGCGAGGGCATGCGTCATGGAGTTGCATAACTCGGAGCACTACAACGAAATTGCCGGAGCGCTAAGACTACGCGCGCGTCATTCCGGCGATCTGGATCTCGCGCGACGTTTGCGCGAAGCGGCGATCAAACATGAGCGCCATGCGCGACGATTGGAGTGGCTCGAAGCCGGCAAGCTGTGAGCGAGATGCCGGCTGACGAACGTCCCGATGCAATTCGCGCAGCGCCCTAGACCGCGACCACGCCGCCATCGATCGAGACCAAAGTCCCCGTCACATAAGAGGACGCATCCGACGCCAGCCAGACCACCGCGCCGGCCATTTCGTCCGGCTCTGAGACACGGGCCATAGGGACGGATGCCCCACCGGTCTTGCTCGGCAGCGCCATGCGGCCCGCGCGCATCGAGGCGAGCAGGCCGGTATTGACCGGGCCGGGCGCGATGGCGTTCACGCGGATGCCCTGGTCAGCCAGCTCCAGCGCGACCGACTTGGTGAGGCCCGCCACCGCATGCTTGCTCGCCGCATAGGGTGCGCAGAAAGCGAGGCCGTTGATCGCCGCGGTCGAGGCGAGATTGATGATCGAGCCCTTGCCGCCCTTGAGCATGTGCGGCACCTGATATTTCATGCCGAACATCGCGCCGCGCACGTTGATCGCGAACAGCATGTCGAACTGCTCGGCCGTCTGGTCCTGGATCGCGCCGGGCCAGCCGGGGATGCCGGCATTGTTCATCGCCACGTCGAGCCCGCCGAGGCGCTTGACCGCTTCCTCGACGGCGGCGGCGACCTGCTCCTCCCTGGTCACGTCGACCGCGACATAGCTAACCTTGGTCCCGCTCTTGGCGGCAATCTCGGCGGCGAGGTCCCCGCCCTTGCCCGGATCGATACCGCCGATGACGAGGTCCGCTCCGGCGTTGGCAATGGCTCGCGCACAGGCCAGGCCGATGCCCGAATCCGCGCCGATCACCATCGCCTTGCGGCCGGCGAGAGAGAAGCTGATGTCGCCCACGGTCCTTGCTCCTGAACATTGTCGTTAGGCGTCATGCTTAGCATTGCGGCCGCATCCCTGTCAGGCCGGTTCGACATGCAGCATGACGATTGGCGATACTTCGCCGCGCAGGCATGATTTCGAAAGATGTGCCGGTTCGGGCAAGCAGGAACGCCGCATGCCTTTATGATCATCCCGGAGGCGCAAACCGCATAAGCCGCGCATCTAGGATGAAACGACGACCGGGAGAGACGCGATGGACGCAATGGACGAGGGACTCTCGAATCTGGGCTCGCATTTGGGCGCGACGCGCCGCGACCTCATGGCGGCGATAGCGGCCCTGCCCGCCGCGCTGGCCCTGCCGGGCGCGCTGAGGGCAGCAACCACGCCGCTGCCCGCCAGCATCAAGCTCCTCTCCATCGTCGCGCGCAGGGAGGCGCTCAGCCAGGACAAGTTCCGCCAGCACTGGCTCGGCATTCACGGACCGATGGCGCGCGAGGTGCCCGGCCTCAACGGCTTCATCCTCTCCGAGGCGGTGGGCGACAGCGCCGCCCCGGCGCCCGGCGCCAACTACGCCAGCCGGTTCGATGGCATCGCCCATATCTGGTACCCGAGCCGGGACGCGATGCGTGACGGCATGGCGACGCCCGGCAGCCGCGCCTGGATCGCCGATGGCGACCTGTTCATCGATCGCGCTGCCTCGCGCGGCTATTTCGTCAGCGAGCAGGTCGTGGTGCCGCCGCCGCGCGGCGAGGGCGGCCTCAAGCACACCGCGCTGCTGGTCCGCAAGGCCGGCACGACGCACGAGCAGTTCATGGCGCACTGGGCCGGCCGGCATGCCGAGCTGGCGCGCGGTGTCCCCGGCCTGGTCGGCTGCGTGTTCAACCATATCGAGACCGGGATGGGCGCCCAGAACCCCTGGGCGGAGATCGACGGCATCGCCGAAATCTGGTGGGACAGCGGGGCGGTCAACATGGGCGGTCGCGTCGACTCGCCGCAGGCGACCGCCTGGCTCGCCGACGGCGATCTCTTCATCGATCGCGCCAGGAGCCGCAACATCGTCAGCCTCGAACACGCGATGATCGATCCGCCCGCTGTGCACGGCTGAGGCCGCATGAAGACGGACGGGAGCATCGCATGAAGAGGTACCCGCCTTGGTGAACAAGCTCTACGAGACGCCAGCCGCGGCGCTCGCCGGCCTGCTGTTCGACGGGATGACGATCATGTCCGGCGGCTTCGGCCTCTCCGGCAATCCCGAGAGCCTTATTCCGGAAGTGCGCGACGCGGGCGTCAGGGATTTGACCTTCATCTCGAACAATTGCGGCGCGGACGGCTTCGGCCTGTGGATGCTGCTTGCCAACGGGCAGATCCGCAAGATGATCAGCTCCTATGTCGGCGAGAACAAGCTGTTCGAGCAGCTCTATCTGGACGGCAAGCTGGAACTGGAACTGAACCCGCAGGGCACGCTCGCCGAGCGCATCCGCGCGGGGGGCGCCGGCATCCCGGCCTTCTACACCAAGACGGGCGTCGGTACGGTCGTGGCGCAGGGCAAGCCGGTCGAGATGTTCGAGGGACTGGACTATGTCCGCGAGACCTGGCTGCGCGCCGACCTGTCGATCGTGAAGGCATGGAAGGCCGATCCCTCCGGCAATCTCGTCTTCCGCAAGACCGCGCGCAATTTCAATCCGGTGATGGCGACGGCGGGCAGCGTGACCGTTGCGGAGGTCGAGGAGATCGTCCCCCTCGGCGCGCTCGACCCCGACCATGTCCACACGCCCGGCATCTATGTCGACCGGATCGTGCGCACGACGATCAACGAGAAACGGGTGGAGCACCGAACGACGCGGGCGCGGCCGAACTAGGTTAGGTTCAGTGCGCCTGCCAAGGCAGGAGCACGAATTGTTCGCAGTCGCTAGGCCCGCGTGGACAAATTCCCGTTTCAATGACTGTCCGGTCTTACGCGCTGACACTCGACGCCCTATGGCTGAAAAGTCGCGGTGAACGGCCATTAGCCCCTCCTCTTCAGAGGAGGGGTTGGGGTGGTGCTGGACAGTTCGCCTGATCGCCGAGCGAGCGATGCTGGCGCATCGCCACCACCCCCTACCCCTCCTCTGAAGAGGAGGGGCTGGTGACGGCAATGGCGTCGCGCCCTGACTATCGAGTTCGGAAGAAAATTCCGGACAGCCGTCGTTCTAGGGCGGATCGACATTCAGGTCAGATCGAGTCGGAGTCGAAGACGACCGCAGGGCAAAATGGTGCTTTTGCGTGACCCGGAGCGCAGCGTACTTATGGTACGTGAGCACCGGAAGCACGCGAAAGTGCCGTTTGCAGGCCGATATGGGCTGAATGTCGATCCGCCCTAATTTGTCCACGCCGCTTAGGCCCCCAGCCGCTCCAGCCACGCCCTGGCCTGCTTCGGCTCGCCGACGGCATGCGACGAGACCTTGCCCCGCGCCGCCATGAACGCGCGGTGCAGCTCGAACGGCGGCATGGCCAGCGTCTCGCGCAGATCGTCGATCGCTCCGGCGATCTCGGTCAAGGTCTCTATGGCCGGCGCCGCGTTGGCGCGCGTCCGTTTGTCCTGACCGTGATCGAACAGACCCCAAACGCCGGATGCCGTCACCTTCAGCGCCTCGATCAGCGCCGCGCGATACTCTTCCTCCAGTTCGGCGCGCCGGATGTCCATGCGTTCGAGGCGGTCTGCTCTGGCCATGCAGCGCCTCTACAGGCGACGCGCGTCAGGCGCCAGCCCAGGCCCGCTCATACAACGCGCGCATCTCCTGTGGCGTCGGCACGCGCGGATTGTTCGCCGGCGAGCCGGAGGCGATCGCCTGCTCGACCATCAGCGGCGTCAGCCGCTCCCAGGCATCGCGCGCGATGCCATAGCCCCTCGGATCGGGCACCGCGAGATCGCGGTTGAGGGCGGACAGCTCCTCCACCAGCCGATTGACTGCCATCTGATCGCCCTCGCCCTCCTGCGCGATGTCCATCGCTCGCGCACAATCGGCATAGCGACGCACGTCACCCGAGGCCGAGAAGGCCGTGACCAGCGGCAGCAACATCGCGTTGGAGAGCCCGTGCGGCACATGGAAATGCGCGCCGATCGGCCGGCTCATGCCGTGCACCAGCGCGACCGAGCTGTTGGAGAAGGCGATGCCTGCATAGGTCGCACCCAGCATCATTGCCTCCCGCGCCGCGCGATCCTGCCCATCGGCCCAGACCCGGCGAAGATTGGGCGCCATCAATTGGATCGCCTGCAACGCGAAGCCGTCCGAAACCGGATTGGCACGCTTCGAGACATAGGCCTCGACCGCATGCGTCAGCGCGTCGATGCCGGTGTCGGCGGTGAGGCGCGGCGGCATGGAGAGGGTCAGCTCATAGTCGACCAGCGCTGCGACCGGCAGATAAGCGAGGCCGATGCAGAGCATCTTCTCGTCCTTCTCGCTGTCGGTGACGATGGTGAAGCGCGTCGCCTCGCTACCGGTCCCGGCGGTGGTGGGGATGGCGATCACGGGCAGCCCCGGCGTGTCCTGCTGGTGCGGCGCCTTATAGTCGCGCATCGCGCCGCCGTGGGTTGCGAGCACCGCCACCGCCTTGGCGCTGTCGATCGGGCTGCCGCCGCCAAAGCCGATCACGCAGTCATGATCGCCCGCGCGCAGCGCCACCACGGCGCGCTCGATCGAGGCGACGTCCGGCTCCGGCATCGTGTCGGCGAACAGCCGCGCCGGCATGCCCGCGTCCGTCAGCGCGTCCAGCAACGCCTGTGCCATGCCGCCCTCAACCAGATAGGCGTCGCTCATCAGGAACGGGCGGGACAGGCCGAGCTGGGTGAGTATATCGGGCAGCAGGCGCGATGCGCCAGCGCCGATGCGCAGAATTCGCGGGAAAGCGGCGGCAAATGACATCAGGCTTCCCCCTCCCGGACGATGCGGACCGTTCCGGTCCCCTTCCACGATTCCTACGATCAGCGGTGAGGGCGGGCAAACGGACAATATCGCCGCCGCGCTGTGCGCGTTTCCCCTATTCCGCGTTCTCGATGCGGCGCAGCGGCCCGAGGAAACTGGCCTGATGCGCATCCACTTCCGCCCGGATGAACCGCCGGACCGCCTGTATCCGCGGGCTGGGCGCGACATCCGCGCCAATCACCAGCCAATAGCTGCGCCGCAGATGGAGCTCGTCCGGCAGCACCGGCACCAGTTCGTCGTAGCGCGCCGCGATATAGGCGGGCAACACGCACAGGCCATAGCCGGCGATCGCCGCCTCGGTCTGGGCGTGCAGACTCGAGCTCTGCAACTTCGCGCGGATGCCCTTGGCGATTTCGTCGAGATAGTTGAGTTCGCGCACGAAGACGAGATCATCGATATAGCCGCAGAAGATATGATCGTGCAGATCCTCGCGCACCCGGATCGGCGGCTTCCCGGCGAGATAGTCGCGGGATCCATAAACGAACAGCGCATAGTCGGTGAGCTTCTCGCGGACGAAACGGCCGACCTCGGGCGGCTGCAGGCTGATCGCGATGTCGGCCTCGCGCCGCGAGAGCGCGACGATCTGCTGCAGGGTCAACAGCTCGATCGTGAGGTTGGGATATTGCTCCGCGAATTTGGGCAGTCGCCCGGCCAGGAAGAAATTGCCGAACCCTTCCAGCGTGCTGATCCGCACGATGCCGCCCACGCCATGGCTGCTCGCCAGCATCTCCGTGCCGATCTTGCGGGCTTCGGTGTGGATCGCCTCGGCCGATGGCAACAGGCGCTCGCCATTGACCGTCAGATAATAGCCGCGCGGCGTACGCTCGAAGAGCTTGACGCCCATCGCCCGCTCAAGCGCGTCGATCCGGCGGATGATCGTCGCATGATCGACGCCCAGACGCCGCGCCGCCTGACTGACCGTGCCGGACTGGGCGACGCTCAGGAAATAGCGCAGATCATCCCAATCGAATGGCCGCATGTCGACGAGCTTCCCGCGTTTCTGCACAGCACTCGTGCGGTATTGCCTATTTCAGCGCCCGGCACAACTCCTCGCTGCAGCCGCCGATGGTCACGAATAGCGTTCCTCGGCCCACGGGTCGCCGCGCTTGTGATAGCCGTTGACCTCCCAGAAGCCCAGTTTGTCGGCGCCGAGCAGCTCGATGCCGCTGACCCATTTGGCGCTCTTCCAGAAATAGAGATGCGGAATGACGAGCCGCACCGGCCCGCCATGTTCGCGCGTCAGCGGCTGGCCTTGCCAGCCATGCGCCAGCAGCGCCTCGGGCGCCGCGAAATCGGCGAGCGGCACGTTGGTCGTATAGCCGTCATAGCCATGCAGCAGCACGAAAGCCGCTTCGTCGCGCGGCTGGACGAGATCGAGCAGGTCGCGCGTCGCCACGCCCGTCCAGTCATTGTCGTAGCGCGACCAGGTCGTGACGCAGTGAATGTCCGATCGCATCTGTGTCTGCGGCAGCGCCATGAAGGCGGCCCAGTCCAACGTCACCGGCGCCGCGACCATGCCGCCGATCTTCAGCCGCCAGCGCTCGTGCGACACGTCCGGCTGGCGGCCGAGATCGAGCACCGGCCAGTCGCGCACCAGATGCTGGCCCGGCGGCAACCTCTGCTCCCGCGGCCGCGCGACGGCGCCGGTGATGAACTTGTGCTCGCTCGCCCAGCGCTGCTTGGAGCGGGTCAGCTTGCTGTCGGGCGGGGGTGTCTCATCGTCCATGGAGTTCGACTCAGGAGGTTTCCCAGCGGAGCATCCGGGAAAGCTCCCTCACGCGCAAGCATAGCTCGTGTCCCCCCACGGAAGGCCATGCTTTCGTTTGCGCCGGACAGCCTCTAGGGCATCGACATGGCGCAGCCCAACCCCGCCCCTTTTGACGCGATCGTCCTCGGCGCCGGCGCCGCCGGCATGATGTGTGCCGCGCTCGCCGGGCAGCGCGGCCGCCGGGTCGCTCTGATCGAACATGGCGAGGAGCCGGGGCGAAAAATCCTGATTTCCGGCGGCGGGCGCTGCAACTTCACCAATCTGGAAGCGGCGGGCGACCGCTACCTCTCGCAGAACCCGCATTTCGCCAAGTCCGCGCTCAGCCGCTACACGCCGCAGGATTTCCTCGCTCTGGTCGAGCGCCACGGCATCGCCTGGCACGAGAAGACGCTCGGCCAGCTCTTCTGCGACGGCTCGGCGCGCCAGATCGTCGCGATGCTGCTCGCCGAATGCGCGAAGGGCGAGGTCGCCCTCGCCTGCGGCGCCGCCATCGCCGACGTCGGCCATGGCGACGGCCTGTTCCGCGTCACGGCCGGCGGCCGCGCCTATGCCGCCCCCTCGCTGGTCATCGCCAC
This sequence comes from Sphingobium nicotianae, assembly GCF_018603885.1. Lineage (GTDB taxonomy): Bacteria > Pseudomonadota > Alphaproteobacteria > Sphingomonadales > Sphingomonadaceae > Sphingobium > Sphingobium nicotianae. The sequence continues at coordinate 16,088 of NZ_JAHGAW010000008.1, read as the reverse complement.
CGGCGGGCCGGCGATTCCCAGGATGGGTGCCACCGGCTTCGCCTATGACCTCGCCCGCCAGTTCGGCCTCAAGGTCGTCCAGCCGCGCCCCGCGCTCGTGCCCCTCACCCTCAGTGGCGAGGAGGCTCTGTTCCAGTCACTCTCCGGCGTCTCGACGGAGGTCATCGCCCGTAGCGGCAGGATCAGCTTCCGCGAGGCGGCCCTGTTCACGCATCGCGGCCTGTCCGGCCCCGCGATCCTGCAGATCTCCAGCTACTGGCGCCATGGCGAGCAGATCGGCATCGATTATCTGCCTGATCAAGCCGCCGACTGGCTGCTCGCCGCCAAGCGCGTGACGCCCCGCGCGACCCTACGCCGGCTGCTGCGCGACGCGCTGCCGGAGCGCCTCGCCGACACGCTTTATGACCAGATTGGTCTCGATGGCGACCTCGGCAATCTGCCCGACCGCGCCCTCACCGCCGCGCAGGCGCGCCTTGCCGACTGGCGCTTCACCCCCAATGGCAGCGAGGGCTATGCCAAGGCCGAGGTGACGGCCGGCGGCATCAGCACCGCCGATCTCTCCTCCAGGACCATGGAAGCGCGCCGCGTCCCCGGCCTCTATGCGATCGGCGAGGCGGTCGACGTCACCGGCTGGCTCGGCGGCTATAATTTCCAGTGGGCCTGGGCGAGCGCCTGGGCCGCGGCGCAAGCGCTCTGATCCGTAACGGAAAATCCGCGCCGGATTGCTTTGACAGTGTCCGCCGGATCGCTAGACATCCCGCAAGGAAAAACGGGGAGGTTGCCAATGTCCATTCGAATGACTCGCGGTCTTTTTGCCACGGCGGCCATGCTGCTGCTCGCATCGGCGGCCGCCGCGCCGGCGCAGCTGACCATGCCGGCCGAGGCGCTCCCCGCCCCCACCGCCGCCGATCGCGCGCTGCTGAAGGATGCCATCGATATTCACGCGCATCTTGATCCCGACAGCTTCGGCCCCCACAGCGCCCAGGCCGCGCGCGCGCTGGACTCGGTCGACATGGCGCTGCGCGCCCGGACCGTCCACATGCGCGGCTTCGTCGTCAAACATCATTACGACGAGACGGCCGGCATCGCCTATCTGACCCGCAAGGCCGTGCCGGACATCGAGGTGTTCGGCCAGCTCTGCCTCAACCTGACGGTGGGCGGCCTAAACCCGGCGGCGGTCTATCAGTTCGCCGAGGTGAAGGGCGGCTTCGGGCGCATCGTCGCCATGCCGACCTGGGACAGCGAGAATAATATCCGCAGGTCCGCCCACCCCGACCTGCCCTTCGTCACCGTCTCGAAGAATGGCGCGCTGCTGCCCGAGACCAAGGCAGTGATCGCCGCGGTCGCCGCCGCCAAGGTGCGCGACAGCGGGGCCTCTCTGGCACTCTCGACCGGCCATGTCTCTGCCGAGGAAGCGCTGATGATCATCCGCGAAGCGCGCAAGCAGGGCGTCAAGCAGATCGTCGTGACCCATGCAATGGGTCATCCCGTCAACATGACGATCGCGCAGATGAAGGAGGCCGCTGGCCTTGGCGCCTTCATCGAGTTCGTCGGCGGCTTCGCCGTCGGCTCGCGCGCCGAGTTCACCATGCAGCAATATTATGACGCGATCCGCGCGGTCGGTCCCGAGCATGTCATCCTGAGCAGCGACAGCGGCCAGATGAACCGCCCTTTCCCCGACGACATGATCGCCTATGTCGCCGGCCAGCTGCGCGCCAAGGGGATGACGACCGCCGAACTGCACAAGATGATGGTCGAGAATCCGACGACCCTGCTCGGCCTCCCGCAGCCGGGCATGAAGTGATCGAGAGGATCAGGCAATGGACTATGTTCGCCTCGGCCGTACTAACGAGCAGGTAAGCGCGGTTGGCCTCGGCTGCGGCGGCCACAGCCGGCTCGGCATGGCGCGCGGCGCGAGCGCCGAGCAGGCCGGCGATCTGGTGAAGCATGCCATCGACCTCGGCATCAATTTCATCGACACCGCCTTGGTCTATCGCACCGAGGAAGCCGTCGCGCACGGCATCCAGGGCCGCGACCGCAGCAAGCTGTTCCTCTCGACCAAGAGCTGGGTCGGCAAGGGCGGCGCGGAGAGCAATCCGGAATACTTCACCGCCGCCGAGTTCACGGAGAATCTCGAGTCCAGCCTGCGCCGCCTGCGCACCGATTATGTCGACCTCTTCCATCTCCACGGCGTCTCGCTCGACCAGCTCGATTATGCGCGCGAGGTGCTGCTGCCGGAGGTGCGGCGCCAGCAGCAGGCCGGCAAGCTCCGCTTCGTCGGCATCACCGAGGTGTTCCGCTACGACACCGACCACAGGATGGCGCAGGCCGCGCTGCCGACCGACGATTTCGACGTGATCATGGTCGGCTTCAACCTGCTGAACCCGAGCGCGCGCAAGACCGTCTTCCCGCTGACGCTCAAGCATGACGTCGGCACGCTCATCATGTTCGCGGTCCGTCGAGGCCTCAACAGCGTCGAGAATACCCGCGAGGCGATCGCCGAGATGATCGCGAAGCACGACATCGATCCCGCTTCGATCAACCCCGACGACCCGCTCGATTTCCTGCGCGCGACGCCCGGCATCAAATCGCAGATCGAGGCGGCCTATCGCTTCTGCCGCCACGAGCCGGGGGCGGACGTCATCCTCACCGGCACCGGCAGCGCCGCGCATCTGGAGGAGAATGTCGCCTCGATCCTGGCGCCGCCCCTGCCGCCCGAAACGCAGGCGAAGCTGAAGGCGATCTTCGGCGATGCGAGCTCTGCATCCGCCAACTAGGCAGGTCCTGCACGAGGGGATGCGTTTCCTCGAAGGAAGGCCTATGCTGATTGTCTTATGAGCCGCCGCCCCGTCCTTCCCGCGCCTCTGCTCGTCTCGCGTCGCGGCACCCTCGCAATGCTGTCCTCCTCTGCCTTGCTCGCCGCGTGCGGCGACAGCGGATCGCCCGCGCCGGCACCGACCCCAACACCCACCCCCACCGCAACCCCGTCTCCCACCCCGACCCCTTCCCCGGTCGTGGGACCGGCCTGGTTCGGCTATGGACATGACGCTCAGCACACGGCGGTGAGCGCGATCGCGTCGCAGGATCTCGGCCGCATCAGCTGGTCGGCCACGGTCGACGCCGCCCCGCAATATACATCGAGCGGCGCGCTGCTCACCCATTATGGCTCGCCGGTCGTGACGACGCGCAACACCGTGGTGATTCCGGTGAAGACCGGGGCCACCGGCGGCTATCGCGTCGAAGGGCGGAGCGGCGCGACCGGCGTGCTCGTCTGGTCGGTGGCCACCGACTATGTCACGCCGCCGCACAACTGGCTGCCGCCATACAATGTGCTGCTCACGCCGCAGGGCCGCCTCTATGCGCCGGACGTTGGCGGTAAGCTGCTGCTACGCGACGACGCCGACGCGGCGACCAGCACGCAGGCCTCGCACATCTTCTATGGTGCCGCCGCCTACAACGCCAATCCGGCGGCGTTCAACGCCAGCCTGTTCATCAACACGCCCCTCACCGCCGATGCGCAGGGCAACATCTTCTTCGGCTTCCAGGTGACCGGCACGAACCCGGCCGGGCTGGTGAGCGGCATCGCGCGCGTCGCACCCGACGGCACCGGCACATGGGTCGGCGCCGCCGCGGCCGCAGGCGACGCCGCGATCCAGAAACCAGCGATGAATTGCGCGCCGGCCATCTCGAACGACGGCACGGCGGTCTATATCGCTGTGAACACGGCTTCCGGGACGGGCTATCTGCTCGCGCTCGACAGCGTGACGCTTGCGACGCGCGCGAAAGTCGCGCTGACGGACCCGAACCTGCTCACCGCCGCCCGCGTGAGCGACGACGGCACGGCGGCACCGGTGGTCGGACCGGACGGCCGCGTCTTCTACGGTGTGCTGGAAGCGCAGTTTCCCTCGCACAATGCACGCGGCTGGCTGCTGCAATTCGATGCGCTGCTCAATCCGGCGGGCGTGCCGGGCAGCTTCGGCTGGGACGTTTCGCCCAGCGTGATCCCGGCCACGATGGTGCCCTCATACTCCGGATCGTCGACCTACCTGCTCGCGGTCAAATATAATAATTACGAGGGAGCGGGCACCGGCGACGGGCTGAACCGGCTCGCCGTGCTCGACTCGAAAGCGAGCCAGGCCGACCCGATCATCCCGAGCGTCTCGGTAATGCGCGAAGTGATGACGATCCTCAGCCCGACCTTCGACGAAGGCTCGACGACGGCGCGGCGCGAATGGTGCATCAACACCATGGCCGCCGACCAGCAGCGCAAGTCGATCCTCGCGAACAACGAGGACGGCATCCTGTATCGCTGGGACCTGACGACCGACACGCTGTCGCAGAGCATTCGGCTGACCTCCGGCCTAGGCCAGGCCTATACGCCCACCGCCGTCGGTGCGGACGGCGCGGTCTATGCGATCAGCAACGCGACTTTGTACTCCATCCGCGCCACCTAGCATCCGCGAGCGGCGGGCGGTGTACGCAGTTGCTGCACTTGCGCGAAAACAGACCCCGCAGTAGCCAGACGGTATGACCCATCTCGCTCGCCTCGCGCTCGGCACCGCCCCGATTCTCGCCCTTCTTACAGCCTCCGTGCCGCTCCTCGCCCGGAGCAAGCCAGCGCCCGCCCCGGCCGCCAGCGGCCCGGTCACACCGATGACGCCGGACGTCGCCCCTGCCTATGACGAAGTCCGGCCCGATGCCGATTTCATCCGCCGCGAGGTCATGGTGCCGATGCGCGACGGCGTGAAGCTCTACACGGTCATCGTCATGAAGAAGGGCACGACCAACGCCCCGATCATCCTCTCGCGCACGCCCTATGATGCCAAGGACGCGACGCACCGCACCAAGTCCCAGCATATCACCGAGATCCTGCCCGCGATGGATGCCGAGTTCGTCGAAGACGGCTATATCCGCGTCTATCAGGACATTCGCGGCATGCATAAGTCGGAGGGGACGTTCATCATGACGCGCCCCCTCGCCGGCCCGCTGAACAAAACCGGCATCGACGAGTCCACCGACGCCTATGACACGATCGACTGGCTGGTGAAGAATGTGAAGGAGACCAACGGCAAGGTCGGCATCAACGGCTCCTCCTATCTCGGCTTCACGACCCTGATGGCCGAGATCAATCCGCATCCCGCACTGAAAGCCGCCGTACCGCAGAGCCCGATGGTCGACACCTGGATCGGCGACGACAGCTTCCACAACGGCGCCTTCCGCGTGAACGACTTCGATTATTATCTGGAGATGAGCACCGGCAAGGGCGACGACGGCGCTGCCATTCCGCATGGCGCCGGCGATGATTACGACCTCTATCTCAAGGCCGGCTCGGCCGGCGACTTCGCCCGGCAATGGGGGATCGACCAGATCCCCTTCACCCGCAAGGTCATGGAAAATCCGGCCTACACCGATTTCTGGTCGCTGCAGGCGGTCGACAAATGGATGGCCGCGCATCCCCTCAAAGTGCCCACGATGCTGGTCGTCGGCCAATGGGACCAGGAAGACAGCTATGGCGCGCCCGCCGTCTACAAGGTGATGGAGCCCAAGGACGCCAACAACGACATGGTCTCGCTGGTCATCGGCCCGTGGCGCCATTCGGGCGTCAATCATTACGGCTATGAGCTCGGCCCGCTGACCCTCACCGGCGACACCGCGCGCGAGTTCCGCGTGCGCTACATGAAGCCCTTCTTCGATCATTATCTGAAGGACGCGCCCGACCCCAAGACGCCGCCAGTGCTGACCTATGCGACCGGCATCGACCAGTGGCAGGTCACCAGCAAATGGCCGGTCGGCGCGCCGACGCCGCTCTATCTGGGCGCCGGCTTCACCGCGAGCTTCGCGCGGCCGGCGAGCGAGGGGCATGACGATTATGTCTCCGATCCGGCAAAGCCCGTACCCTTCCTGCCCCGCCCGCTCGACATGGCGGACACCAGGCAGTGGACGACCTGGCTCGTAACCGACCAGCGCTTCGTCGACGGACGGCCGGACGTGCTGAGCTACACCACCGCGCCGCTCGACAAGCCGGTCCACATCATGGGCGCGCCGCAGGTCGATCTGTTCGCGGCGACCAGCGGCACGGACAGCGACTGGGTGGTGAAGCTGATCGACGTCTATCCGGATGTTACGCCGGAGGCGAACAGCCCGAGCGCGCGGCCACCGCAGCCGGGTCTCGAGCTGCCGATCGGCGTCGAGATTTTCCGCGGTCGCTATGTCCACGGCCTGGCGACGCCCGCCGCTCTCACCCCGGGCAAGGTCGAGAATTATGGCTGGGGCCTGCCCAACGTGAACCATGTGTTCCTGCCGGGACACCGGATCATGGTCCAAATCCAGTCGAGCCTGTTCCCGCTCTACGATCGCAACCCGCAGACCTATGTCGGCAATATCTTCAACGCCAAGCCCGGCGATTACAAGGCCGCGACGCAGAGCATCTTCTTCGGCGGCGCCCATGCCAGCGCGGTGATCCTGCCGGTCGCGGACTGACCGAAAGGCGCTGTCCTACACGGGAGGGGGCATGCCATGGTGCCCGTGCGCCGCCTGGGGCGCACGGCTCTTTCTCATTTCTGGCGGCCGCAAGTTTCTCATTTCTGTCCGCCGGAAGATATTGGTTCACACTGTGACTTTCGTGACCTTCGGGCGAATATGTCGCGGCCACGACATAATCTGCGCGCTATTTCTGCGTCGGCATCAGGAAGTCGGCGCCGGTGCTGGGGCCGGTCGGCCAGCGCATCGTCGCGGTCTTGAGGCGCGTGTAGAAGCGCACGCCTTCCGGGCCGTGCATATGATGCTCGCCGAACAGCGAGCGTTTCCAGCCGCCGAAGCTGTGGAAGGCCATCGGCACCGGGATCGGCACGTTGATGCCGACCATGCCGACCTTCACGCGGGCGAGATAATCCTGAGCGGTGCGCCCGTCGCGCGTGAAGATCGCCGTGCCATTGCCATATTCGTGGGCATCGACGAGGCCGATCGCCTCCTCGAAGCTGCCGGCCCGGACCACCGACAGGACGGGACCGAAAATCTCTTCCTTGTAGATGCGCATGTCGGGCGTGACATGGTCGAACAGGCAGCCGCCGAGGAAGAAGCCTTCCTCATAGCCCTGCAGCCGCAAATCGCGCCCGTCGACGACCAGCTCCGCGCCTTCCTCGATGCCAAGATCGACATAGGAGCGCACCTTGTCGCGATGTACGCCGGTGACGAGCGGCCCCATGTCGTTGCTGGCGTCGCTGCCCGGCCCGACCTTGAGCGCGCGCACGCGCGGCGCGAGCATCTCGACCAGCCGGTCGGCCGTCGCCTGTCCCACCGGCACCGCGACCGAGATCGCCATGCAGCGCTCGCCGGCCGAGCCGTAGCCAGCGCCCATCAGCGCGTCGACGGCCTGCTCCATGTCCGCGTCCGGCAGGATGACCATGTGGTTCTTGGCGCCACCCAGCGCCTGGACGCGCTTGCCGTTGGCGGTGCCGCGCTGGTGGATATATTCCGCGATGGGCGTCGAGCCGACGAAGCTGATCGCATCGACGCCGGGATGATCGAGCAGCGCATCGACCGCTTCCTTGTCGCCATGAACGACGTTGAACACGCCGTCAGGCAGCCCCGCTTCCTTGAGCAGCAGCGCCAGCTCGACGGCGAGGCTCGGGTCGCGCTCGGAAGGCTTGAGGATGAAGCTGTTGCCGCAGGCGAGCGCCACCGGGAACATCCACATCGGCACCATGGCGGGGAAGTTGAACGGCGTGATGCCCGCGACGACGCCGAGCGGCTGGCGGATCGAGACCGCATCGATGCTGCGGCCGACGCTCTCGTTAAACTCGCCCTTTAGCAATTGGGGGATGCCGCAGGCGAACTCGACCACCTCCAAGCCGCGCAGCAGCTCGCCCTTGGCATCGGTGACTATCTTGCCATGCTCGCTGGTGATGAGCGCGGCAAGGCGATCCTCCTCGCGCACGATCAGCTCGCGCAGGCGGAACATGACGCGAGCGCGCAGGTGCGGCGGCGTCGCGGCCCAGGCAGGGAAAGCCGCGGTGGCAGCGGCAACCGCCTCGTCGACCAGCGCGGTCGTCGCGAGATCGACCTGCGCGCTGACCCCGCCGGTCGCAGGATCATAGACGGGCGCGAGGCGGCCTTGCGCGATGCTGCGCGGCGCGCCGCCGATGAAGTGGGGGATCAGTCTGGGGCTGGTCATGGCTCTGCTCTGGTCAGGAAGTGTTACTTGGTCGCCGGGCCGGCATAGAAGACGAGGACGTTGCGGCCGACGCTGCCCATCGGGAAGGCCTTGGTGATGCCGACCTTGAGGCGCCGGTCGACCTCGGCCATCGTCGCCTTGAGATCGTAGCTCTTGAACTCGTAGATCGCGGAGTAGCGCGGCGCGTCGAACGTCTCGGGCGACTGCGAGACCAGCCGGCCACGCATGCCCCACTGCATGCCGGGCACGGCAATCACTTCGGTCAGATGGGTCGCGTCATAGAAATCGTTGAAGGTCTGCTCCTTGCCCTCCGCCGGCTCGAGATGGGCGAAGAGATAGTAAGTGCGCGGCTGCCCCTTCGCGCCCGGCACGAGGCTGGCGGCACCGGCGCGCACGGTGGCGGTGGAAGGCAGATGCGGGCCGAGCGCCTTGTAGATCAGCAGCGGGCCCTTGTTGGGCAGCTGCGCATCGTCATTGACCCGCACCAGCCCTGCCTGATCGGTCTCGATGTAGATAGCGGACGGGCCAAGATCAGCCCGCGTGGGAGCGATGACAGACAGGACGCGCGGGTTCATGTCGGCAAGGGCCGGCGCGCCGCCATCCTGGAAGGCGATCACCTCATAGAGGTCACGTTGCGGCGCCGCCGCAGCACCCAGCGTCAGCGCGCAGAGAACCGCAGCCCCGATCCGCAATGCTGTCCCGATCTGCATCCGCCTCTCCTACATCCGTATCCGCCGTTATGCCGCGCCGCTGCTCATGCATAGACGCAAAGGCGCGGTCATGCTGTGCACAAACGCCGAGGCAGGCAAGGCCTAACGCACGGCCATGATGCTGCTCGCGACCGCCTCCGCGACCTTGATGCCATCGATCGCCGCCGAGAGGATGCCGCCGGCATAACCTGCCCCTTCACCGGCCGGGAAGAGCCGCTCGACATTGAGGCTCTGATAGTCCCTGCCGCGCGTGATGCGGATCGGCGAGCTGGTCCGCGTCTCGACGCCGGTCATCACCGCATCGGGGTGATCATAGTGGCGGATCTGGCGCCCAAAGGCCGGCAGCGCCTCGTGGAAGCTCTCGATCACATAGTCGGGCAGGCACTGGGCGATGTCGGTGAGGGTCACGCCGGGCTTGTAGGACGGAACGACCGATCCGAGCTTGGTCGAAGGACGCCCGGCGAGGAAGTCGCCGACCTTCTGTCCCGGCGCGTTGTAGTTCGAGCCGCCCGCGACATAGGCCCGCGACTCCCAGTGCCGCTGCAGCGCGATGCCGGCGAGCGGGCCATCGGGATAGTCTTTCGCCGGATCGATGCCGACGACGAGCCCCGAATTGGCGTTGAACTCGGCGCGCGAATATTGGCTCATGCCATTGGTGACGACGCGCCCGACTTCCGAGGTCGCCGCGACGACGCGCCCGCCGGGACACATGCAAAAGCTGTAGACCGTGCGCCCGCTCGCGCAGTGATGGGCGAGGCTGTAGGCGGCGGCGCCGAGCACCGGATGCCTGGCATAGCGCCCATAGCGCGCCTCATCGACCCAGCTTTGCGGATGCTCGATGCGCACACCGATCGAGAAGGGCTTGGCCTCGATGAACACGCCGCGCGCGTGCAGCATCTCGAAGGTCGGGCGCGCGCTGTGGCCGACGGCAAGGACGACATGGTCCGCCTCCAGGAAGCTGCCGTCGTGGAGATGCAGGCCACGCAAGCGTTGCCTGCCGTCGCTCACCCGGTCGAGCGCCACATCGTCGACACGGGTCTGCCAGCGATACTCGCCGCCCAGTTCCTCGATCGTGCGCCGCATGCTCTCGACCATGGTGACGAGGCGGAAGGTGCCGATGTGCGGATGCGCCTCGGTCAATATGTCCTCGGGCGCGCCGGCCTTGACGAACTCCTCCAGCACCTTGCGGCCGAGAAAGCGCGGGTCCTTGACGCGGCAATAGAGCTTGCCGTCCGAGAAGGTGCCCGCCCCGCCCTCGCCGAACTGGACATTGCTGTCCGGATCAAGCTGCGCGCGGCGCCACAGGCCCCAGGTATCCTTGGTCCGCTCGCGCACCACCTTGCCGCGATCGAGGATGATCGGACGGAAGCCCATCTGAGCAAGGATGAGCCCGGCGAACAACCCGCACGGCCCGGCGCCGATGACCACCGGGCGCAGGCCGGACCAGCCCTGCGGCGCCATGACCGGGAAGCGATAGTCCGTGTCCGGGCACGGCCGCACGTCATGATCGCCCGCGAAGCGCGCGAGCACCGCCGGCTCGTCGCGCAGCGCCACGTCGACCGTATAGACCAGCAGGATCGCGCTCTTCCTGCGCGCATCATTGCCGCGCCGCACGATCGCGTGGCTCAACAGGTCGGCGCGCGAGATGCCCAGCCGCGCGCAGATCGCCTCGGGCATCGCCTCGTCGGGATGATCGAGGGGCAGCGTCAGTCCGGACAAGCGCAGCATGCCCTGCCCCTAGCCCCGATCACGGCCCGCGCCAACCTGTTGATCCGCTTGACAGGCGTGCGGGAGCGGGAGACCAAGTCTCCAAAGTCAACATCGGGAGAGACTCGGCATGTGCGACAATGAGATCAATCAGGGCATCATCGAGGACTGGAGCCTCACGCGCCGCACCTTCGTCGCGCTAAGCGCCGCCGCCGGCCTGACCAGCGCCGCCTGCGCCGCCGAGAACGTCGTCGAGACCGACGTGACCGTGAAGACGCCGGACGGCCAGGCCGATGCCGCACTCTTCCATCCCGCCGGCAAGGGTCCCTGGCCCGCCGTGCTGATGTGGCCGGACATTATGGGGCTGCGGCCGGTGTTCCGCGAGATGGGCCGGCGACTCGCCGCGCAGGGCTATGTCGTGCTGGTGCCCAATCCCTTCTATCGCAGCGCGACGGCGACGGCGGTCAGCGCTGGCGCCGACTTCAGCACGCCGGAAGGACGGCAGAAGCTGTTCGGCTATCGCGGGGCGATGACCGACGAGGGTGTGGACAAGGACTCCAAGGCCTATCTCGCCTTTCTCGACGCGCAGCCGCAGACGGACAAGAAGAGGAAGGCCGGCGTGCAGGGCTATTGCATGGGCGGACCGCTCTCCTTCCGCACCGGCGCGGCGGTGGCGAACCGGATCGGCGCGGTGGCGACCTTCCACGGCGGCGGCCTCACCACGGACCAGCCGAACAGCCCGCACCTGTTGATTCCGAAGATGAACGCTGCCTTCCTGATCTGCGTCGCCCGCAACGACGATGCACGTGACCCCAAGTCCAAGGACATCCTGAAAGCGGCCTTCGCGGCGGCCAGGAAGGACGCGACGGTCGAGGTCTATCCGGGCGATCATGGCTGGTGTGTGCCGGGCAGCCAGGTTTATGATCAGGCGGCTGCCGAAAAGGCCTGGGCGGAGCTCACCAAGCTTTACAAGGCGAAGCTGGCCTAGGACGGATCGACATGTCTTCCTGCGAAAGCAGGAACGCTGATTCCGCTCACGCAGGACAAGCTCTAATAACCACACTGCCAGTGTTCGCTTGGGCGGAAAAGCTCACAGCATGTGTAAACTTCTCGAATTTGGAAACGGCGGAAAACAGCCGTTTCCTGTTCGGAACATCACGAACATCGCGCATATGACGCATGGCGTTTCGGCCAAAGTTTCGCGCGGAGCGAATGAGGGCATGAATTTTCGGGGATGGCTCTACGGTGTCAAAGAGCGGGGCGCAGCTGCGCGCCCGATGATCATGCCATGAGCTGAGGTCTGTAGGACAGGCGGATCAGCCTTCCGCGGCGGCCGGCTTCGGAACGCTGGCCGCATCGAGCTGGGCGATCTGCGCCTGGGACAGCGTGATCCGGCTCGCGCCCATGATTTCCTGAAGCTGCGTGAGACTGGTCGCGCTCGCGATCGGCGCGGTCACGGCGGGCCGCTGCATCAGCCAGGCGAGCGCGATCTGCGCCAGCCCGACGCCGTGCGCCGCAGCGACATCGTCCAGCGCGGCGAGGATCGCGGTGCCCCGCCCAGTCAGATATTTGCGGATACCGGCACCCCGCGCGCGACCTTCAAGATCCGCTTCCGATCGATACTTGCCGGTGAGGAAGCCGCTCGCCAGCGAATAATAGGAGATCACGCCGACATCGCGATCGAGGCAGAGCTGCTCCAGCCCGCTCTCGAACGGCGCGCGGTCATAGAGATTGTAGAGCGGCTGGAGCGAGGCGAAGCGCGGCAGAGTCTCGCGCTCGGCGATGTCGAGCGCTTCGGCAAGGCGCTCGGGCGTGAAGTTGGAGGCGCCGATCGCGCGGATCTTGCCGGCCTTGATCAGCTTGTCATAGGCGCCCAGCGTCTCCGCGAGCGGCACATTGGCGTCGTCGACATGCGACTGGAAGAGGTCGATATAATCCGTCTTGAGGCGCTTGAGCGAGGCGTCGACGGCGCGCTCGATCCGGTCGGGCGCGAGGCCACCGTCGCCGGGGGCAAGCGGAACGCCGGTCTTGGTGGCGATGACGACGCGCTCGCGGCCACCGCGCCTGGCGAGCCAGCTGCCGATCACCTCTTCCGAGTCTCCGCCCTTGTTGCCGGGAACCCAGATGGAATAGGCATCCGCCGTGTCGATCGCATTGAAGCCGCCATCGACGAACGCGTCCAGGAGCGTGTGGGAGGTCGCCTCGTCCACCGTCCAGTTGAACACATTGCCGCCGAACATCAGGGGCGCGATCATGAGGTTGGAGCTTCCGAGCTTTCTGCGAGTCATGGCTGAACCTCCTTCTCCGGCGTCATGCGCTTCCTACAGCATCGGGCGGAATTGCTCAGCGATTTTCTGGGTTGTGGGGGACTTGATTAGGGGACGCCCAAAGCCTGTCAGGATCCGACGCCATTGTTGCCTTTAGCCCCTCCCCTTTAGGGGAGGGGGTGGGATGGGGCTGAACGGTCCCGCATGATCGCTGCGCGAGCGATGCTGCGCATCGCCCCCACCCCTTTCCCCTCCCCTAAAGGGGAGGGGCTAAGACTGAAAACCTCCCAAAGCGGACGCGCGCAGGCATTCCCGCCGATCCCTCTCAATGCGCTCCCATCATCCGCCGATAGGCGCGGGGCGGCTGGCCGAAACGGGTGCGGAAGCTGCGGCTGAAGTGGGCGGCGTTGCTGAAGCCACAGGCGAAGGCGATCTCGGTGATCGACTTGTCGGCCTGCTCGGCGCGGCATAGTTCGCTGCGACAGCGCTCCAGCCGCTGCGCCCAGATATATTGGTTGAGCGTCTGGCCCTCATCGCTGAACACCTTGTGCAAGTAGCGCTTGGTGCATTGCATCCGATCGGCGATGCGCTCGATGGTGAGGTCCGGGTCCACGAGGTTGCGCTGGACGAAGGTCTGGATGCGGGCGCGGACGGTCTCGCGGACGCTCTCGACGCGCTTCTCGCAAAGCTGTTCGATGATCGCCAGCTTGGCCAGTTCCACCAGAGATTCCCCGACAGCATCAGCGACGGATGGCGCAACGGCCTCATTCTGCGCCAGGTGAAAGCGGCTCAGTTCCAGACACATTTTGGCGGCGCTGCCAAGCGGCATGGCAGCCGATACGCGCGACTGGATCTGGCTCGCGAGGCGGCGAGACAGGAGATCGGCCGGGAAGCTGAAGGCCAGCGTCTGCCCGCCCGGCATCGGTTCGATGCGGCTCGCGGCGGACAGCGTCACCAGCCAGCAGCCCGCATCGAGGCGGAAGGGCCTGCCCGCGACCGAACCGAGCGCGCTGCGGGCGACCTGGAAATAGAGGCTGCAGGTGGCGGCGCGTGGCTCCGCCTGCGCGCCCGGACGCAGCGAGGCGAGGCTGACGGCGCCGAGACGGATCGCCTCGCCATCCGCCGGATCGAGCCGCGGCGAGGGGATCGCCACTGGGCGTTCCGCGAAGGTCGACATGACGGCACTGTTTTGCATGAGCCTGCTCCCCCTAGTCCTTCGGCGCCGTGAGGCCGGTCCGCATCCGCGCCTCGCCTTCCGCCGACAATGCGAAGGGCCGCGCATAGGAGCGGTCGCTGCGGTCGCGCGCGCCCGCGAGGACCCTGGGCGGAAGGTCGCTGGTCGGCGCCGTGAAGTTGAAGTCCATCACCGCCTCGCGATGGGCGATCGCCCAGCGGCCATCGACGCGCTCGAACCGGTCGATGTAGCGTGCGCCGCCGATGACGACGCTGGCGCCCTCATCCTCCAGGCGCGTGGTGATCACATAGCTTTCGCAATGGGCCTCGTCGCCGTCCAGATCGATCGTGAAATTGGTGATGTGATGCGAGGTGTGCGGGAGCGTGCGCAGATAGGCGAGCAGCCAGTCGACCCGCGCCTCGCGCCCGCCGGTGAAAGCGCCGCGATCGTCGGTTGCGTGGGGGTGATAGGCGCTCAGCAGCAGCTCGCGATCGAGCCGGTCGGCGCCGCGCGTGTAGCGGTTCATGCAGTCGAGGATCTCGGCGCGATCTTCCAGACGGCGGACCTTGGCGGCGAGGGCGGCGAGATCGATCTCGCTCATGGCGCTTCTCCGGTGAGGATGACGGCTGGCGGCGGCACGAAATGGCGCCGGGCGAGCAGGATGGCGAGGATCGAGATGCCCACGGGCACGACGAGGCCGAGCAGCATGTGGCGCGGTTCGACCCCGGCGGCGAGCGCGGCCCCGCCGGCGAAGGGCGCTGCGACGGCGCCGATGCGGCTGACGCAGCTCAACCAGCCGGCGCTGGTCGCGCGCAGTTCCAGCGGATAGAGGACGACGGCGATGGCCATCCACACCGCCTGCATGCCCGAGGTGCCGGCACCGGCGAGGACGAGCAGCATCTGCCAGCCGAGCACCGAGCCCGGCAGCAGGCCGATCGCGAGGAAGGCGAGCAGCGCGCAGCCATAGCCGCACAGCACCGCCGGCAGCAGCTTGCGCCGGTCGATCGCCCAGGCCATCAGCAGGCTCGAGAAGATGCCGCCAAGCTGGACCGCCGCCGTGCCGCGCAGCGCGTCCGCGCTCGACCAGTGCGCTTCCTTGAGCATGGTCGGCAGCCAGCTCATCATGAGATAGAGCGAGAAAGCGCCGCTGCCGACCGAGAGCCAGACGACCAGGGTGCGGATGCGATGGGCGGGCATGAGCAGGCCGAAGACGGACTGGCGCGTGGCGCCCTGATCGGTTGAGACAGTGAGTTCGGCAGGATCGAGCGTCGGCGCGAGCTGACGGGCGATGACGGCGATGCGCGGGTCGGCCGGGCGACGCAGGAGCAGCCATTTAAGCGACTCCGCCGTCAGCAGCAGCGCGATGCAGCCGATCAAGATCGGGCCGAAGCCGCCGACATAGAAGATGCCGCGCCAGGTCAAGGCATCGATGATGGCGGGCGCGGTCATCGCGCCGAGGAAAGCGCCGAGCGGCACGAAGCAGGTCAGCACGGTCATGATCAGGAAGCGCCAGCGCGCCGGAGCATATTCCCCCGAGAGCGCGGCGGCGTTCACGCCGGCGATGCCGAGGCCGATGCCGGTGAACAGGCGACACAAGGCGATCCAGAGCGTGGACGGGATGAGCAGCGCGCCGAGGGTGCTGGCGCCGAGGCAGATCATTGCGGCGACCAGCATCGGCTTGCGGCCGATCCGGTCGCCGAGCGGGGCAAAGACGGCGCCGCCGATCGCCATGCCGAACAGGCTGGCGGAGAGCGCGAGGCTGAAGTCATTCGCGGTGACGCCGAACTGAGTGATCAGGCTCGGCACCGCGAGCGCAAGCGACTGCATGTCGTAGCCATCGCAGAACAGCACGAGCGCGCAGGCAATGAAGACGCGAAGCTGCAGACCGGTGACGCGCGGGAGATCGATGGGCGCATCGACGTCGCCGGGCGGACGGGGGATGGGCGTAGCGGCGTCCATGGTGGCGGTCAGCAAGGGGGAAGCCAGACAGCGGCGCCCAAGGTCCGTTCGTGTCGAGCGAAGTCGAGACACGTTAAGCGCCGTGCCAACGTGTCTCG
>NZ_JAHGAW010000007.1:69442-292362 GCF_018603885.1 Sphingobium nicotianae | reverse complement strand
CACCCTTCAACGGCTTCGATGCCCCAAACTCAGCACGGAGCGCCATCAATCCAGGCATCTCCGTCTCCGCTATCTCAATCTCCTTGCGACCAAACGCCGCCAAAGAAATGTCCTGCACAATGTAGTCCTGGGCAAGGGTCGCCACGTCAAATCTCCTCATGTATCATCGGCAAGCCGACACCGGAGCGCCCTTAACAAGGGCAAGGCTCGACGGCAAATATAAAGCTATCTTTATGTCAGATGCGGCGCCGGCCAGCCCTCAGGGTCCGGCCCACGGTCAGTTCGTCGCGGCAGCGGTTTGCATCGGCGGCGCGCAGCGCGGCGCCGGAAGCACGGGATCGGCTCCGGCCCGCTGCGCAAGGGCAAGCAGGTCGGCGCGCGTCGACCTGGATGCCTGGGCTTCCGTCAGCATGATCTGGAAGTCGCTGCACTCCAGACCATCGATTCCCCGCCCATATTTGTTGGCCATCGTGACTGACATGCTGTCATAGGCCTTGAGCGCAGCCTTACCGCCGAGACTGGTGTTGAGCTCGCGGATCATCTCATCGCCGACGGCCTTTAATATCGGCTTATGGGTCAAGACGAAGCTATTGTAAGTGGACGAGAAATCGACACCCTTGGCCTGACAGCGCAAGGTCGCCACCATCAGCATGACATCATATTCCTTGACCTGCGCCGCCTCGACCAAAGTCTGGTTCCAACAGCGCTGTGCATGTGCGGGCGCCGCCGCCGTCATCGCGCAAAGCACGCCGACCCAGACGGCGCGCGCAATCTTCCCACGTCCCACGAGACTATCCCCCCAAACCCTATTCGAACGCCCCTAACGCTCGAATAGCGAAGCATAATCCGAGGCCCGATAGCGGGCAATAGGACAAGTCGCATTTCATCGCGAAAGCGTCCGGCTGCAGGACAGCCAGACGCCCATGCGACACCGTCAATTGGCCAGGGCAATCCTGGCGCCGGCGCAGCGATCAGACTGGCGAACCGGATCGGACCCGACTTCGAGCGCCAGCGCCAGTAAGGCTGAGCGGCTGGCCGGCGCCGCATTGGCGCCGTCCAGGATCGTCTTGAACTCCCCGCAACTCGGCGCCCCGATGCCTGAGCCGTAGCTGTTTGCGATCGACGTGACGAAACGGTCATAGGCATCGAGCGCAGCATTGCCCTTGAGGCCCTGCCCCACAAACTTGGCGCGCAGCTCGTCATTGACGCCGGTCAGCACAGCGCGTTTGCTGCGCACGAAGGCATTATAGTCACCCGACAGGTCGACACCCTTGATCTGGCAACGCAGGGTCGCGACCATCAGCATGGTCTCGAAACCGCGAACTTGCGCCGCTTCAACCGCGTTCTGCGCCCAGCAGGTCGCAGCGATCGCCTGAGAGCTCATGCCGGCAAGGGACATAGTGACAGCCGCAGCCGCCAGGACGCCTCGAATTTTCATATAGTCCTCCTCATACACCCAGCATCAGTCTCGCCGGAGGCGCTTGTGGCTGTGTTGAGAAAGCTGGTTAACGAAGGGCTATGGGAGAATTTGCGGCGAGCCGTTCAGGCATGCCCGCTGCTGCTGGCCAGCATGGCGGGATCGATCCCTTCCATCTCGAACGCCGTCGCCCAGCGCTCGTTTGGCTCCACATCGAACAATTGCCGCGGATCGGCCTGACTCACATACCAGCCAGGCGCGGCAAGCTCCCGCTCGAGCTGGCCCGATCCCCAACCGGCATATCCCAACGCCACAAGATAGTTCCGCGGCCCCTCGCCTTTCGCGATCGCGTTGAGAATTTCGAGCGAGCCCGTCAGCGCGATGTCCTTCGCCACGATATGGCTGTCTTTCGCGCTCCAGTCGCGGCTGTGGAGGACGAAGCCCCGCCGCGGCTCCATCGGGCCGCCGGCCAGTACCGTCGTGTCGCCGATCTCGCCCGCCTCGATATCGAACGAATCGAGCAAGGTGTGCAGGCCGATGCCCGCCATTGGCTCGTCGAGCGCGATGCCCAGCGCGCCGCCCTCGTCATGCACGCACAGCAGGATGACTGACCGCTCGAAGCGCGGATCGGGCATGTCCGGCATCGCCAGCAGCATCTGCCCGGCCAGCGACGGATGAAAAATGCTTGTCGTCATCATCGCGTCCTTGAGTCGGGCCAAGATGCGCTCCGCCCGGCCAGCCGTCCAGCATCAATGCCACAACCCGTTCGCGACACTTGACAGGACGGCACCGAGCCCCGACTTCCCCCACGGAGCTGGCTCCGGCTGTGCCGGATGGTCCAACGAGAATGCCAGCCTGACCCTTTTCTGACCCAGGAGACTGCCATGACTATCAGCGTCGGCGACAAGCTGCCCGAAACGACCTTCGCCATCATGACCGAGAACGGCCCCGAGCAGGTCTCCAGCACGGACTATTTCGCGGGCAAGAAGATCGCGCTCTTCTCCGTCCCCGGCGCCTTTACGCCGACCTGCTCGGCCAAGCACCTGCCGGGCTATATCGAGAAGGAAGCGGATCTCAAGGCCAAGGGCATCGACGAGGTTGTCTGCACCGCGGTCAACGATCCTTTCGTCATGGGCGCCTGGGGCAAGTCCGCCGGCGCGGATGGCAAGGTGACGATGCTCGCCGACGGCAACGGCGCCTTCGCGCAGGCGATCGGCCTCACCATGGACGGCAGCAAGTTCGGCCTCGGCACCCGCGGCCAGCGCTTCTCGATGGTCGTCAACGACGGCACCGTCGAGCAGCTCAATGTCGAGGCGCCCGGCGAATTCCGCGTGTCGGCCGCCGAATATATGGTCGACCAGATCTGAGACAGATGGCTCCCTCTCCTCTCTAGGGGAGTGAATGCTCACAAGAAAGAGGGGCGCGAATCCATTTCGCGCCCCTCTTTATAACGCAACATGTCGGGGCTAAGTAAGCTCATGACACAAGCAAACAGCGCAACCATCGTAAAGCAACTGATCGCGGAATATAACGCGGCAACCGGCAATCTGCGCGAGGCGCTGATGGCCTATTCGCAAAATGGGACCATCCCCTCGGCTCAGGCCACGGCCGACCGGGCCTTCTGCTATCCTTCTCTCACCCTCGACTATCGCCGCGCCGTGGAAGACGCCCCCACCCGTCGCTCCTTCGCGCGGCTCTCCAAGCCGGGCCGCTACCAGACCACGATCACACGCCCCGAGATGTTCGCCGGCTATCTTACCGAGCAGCTCGACCTCCTGATCAACGATTATGATATCGAGGTCATCGTTGGCCGCAGCGACCAGGCCATCCCCTTCCCCTACGTGCTCGAAACGCTCCCGCCCGGAACGCTCGCAACGGTGCCGCCGAGCGAGCTGGCGCGGCACTTCCCGACGACGGAACTGGCCGAGATCGGCGACGAGATTGCCGACGGCCTGTTTCTGCCCGGCCCGACTGGCGAGCGACCCCTGGCCCTGTTCGATGGCCTGCGCACCGATTTCTCGCTGGCCCGCCTCAAACATTATACCGGCACGCCACCCGAAGACGTGCAACGCTATGTGCTGTTCACCAACTATCACCGCTATGTCGACGAGTTTGTCCGGTGGGGCTGCGAGGAACTGACGCGGCCCGGCACGCGCTTCACCGCACTATCAGGCGCGGGCGGCGTGCATATCACGCCAGACACCGCCAATCCGGCCAGCGCCATTGCCGACAGCGCCTGGCGCCGGCACCAGATGCCCGCCTATCACATGATCGCGCCGGACCGCAGCGGCATCACGCTCGTCAATATCGGCGTCGGCCCGTCCAACGCCAAGACGATCTGCGACCATCTCGCCGTCGTGCGGCCCGAGGCCTGGCTGATGATCGGCCATTGCGGCGGCCTGCGCCCCAGCCAGCGCATCGGCGACTATGTGCTCGCCCATGCCTATCTGCGCGACGATCATGTGCTTGACGAGATGTTACCGCCGGAAATCCCGGTGCCTGCCATCGCTGAGGTGCAGGTCGCCATGGCTGAGGCGTGCGAGCATATATTGGGCGGCAGCGGCGACATGAAGCGGCGACTGCGCACCGGCACGATCGTCACCACCGACGATCGCAACTGGGAACTGCGCTACTCGCACTCGGCGCTGCGCTTCTCCCTCTCGCGCGCCGTCGGCGTGGACATGGAAAGCGCGACCATCGCCGCGCAGGGATATCGTTTCCGTGTGCCTTACGGGACTTTGCTCTGCGTCTCGGACAAGCCGATCCATGGCGAGCTCAAGCTGCCGGGTCAGGCCAATCGCTTCTATGAAGAGGCGATCGCGGGCCACCTCGCCATCGGCATCGAAACCTGCGAGCGGCTGCGTGTCCAGGGAGACCGGCTCCATAGCCGCAAGCTGCGCGCCTTCAACGAGCCGCCGTTTCGCTGAGGCGGCGCCACGGAAAACGCTTCGACGCCACAAAAGGTTAACAAAACGGAAACTCTACGGTCATCATGGTTAACTACGCCCCCTGCGCCGGGCTTGCGCCCGGCCGCTCAAATAGTGGGGGATGATCCATATGAACATGTTCAGCAAAATCGCGCTTTGCGTCGCGATCGCCACGCCAATGCCTGCGTCATCCGCAGCCATGCTCCTTGCCACTGGCACGCTCTCGGGCGCGACCGACGCGTCGGGTCTCAACTACACGCTGGAAAACGGCCTTGCGGCGAATTTTCTTGGCGGCGTCGGCTCGGGCTTCGCCTATGCGGGCGGCAACACCTTCCTGTCCGTGCCCGACCGCGGCCCGAACGCGACGCCCTATAACAGCCTCGTCGACGACACGGTGTCGTACATTGCCCGTTTCCACACCATGACCATGGCACTCACGCCATCGGCGCCCGGCTCCACCCTGCCCTATCAACTGACTCCCACCCTGAACAGCACCACGCTGCTGTGGAGCGATCAGCCCCTCACCTATGGCGATGGCACCGCGTATGGCCTGCCTGCGGGCGATTGGGTCAACACGCCCGGCAAATATTACTTCACCGGGCGCTCGGACAATTTTGGCTCGGGCTTGTCGACCAACCCAGCCTTTGCGCGCTTCGACCCGGAGTCCATCCGCGTCTCCGCCGACGGCAAGACCGTATTCGTCTCCGATGAATATGGTCCCTTCGTCCGCCAGTTTGATCGCGAGACCGGCAAGCTCGTCAAGACGTTCGCACTTCCGGACAATCTCGCCATCGCCAATCTCGCGCCCAAGGTCGATGATGAAATCGGCGGCAACACCAGCGGCCGCACGACCAACAAGGGCATGGAAGGCCTGGCCATCACGCCCAATGGCAAGACCCTCGTCGGCATCATGCAGGCCGCAACGCTCCAGGACGCCGCCAATCCGGCCACCAACAAGATGGTGCGGATCGTGACCATCGACATCGCCTCGGGTGAGACGAAGGAATATGCCTATATGCTGACCAACGGCTCGGGCGTCAGCGACATCGTGGCCATCAACGACCACGAGTTCCTGGTCGATGAGCGCGACGGCAAGGGCCTCGGCGATGGTTCGAACGCCAAATGGAAGCAGGTCTTCAAGATTGACCTCGCCGGCGCCACGCCCCTGACCAACGAGACCGGAGCCGCCGCCGCCGCGCTGGCAGTCGCCAAGGACGCGTCTCCGTTCATCAATCTGGTCGACGCGCTGGTCGCCTATGGCATTCCCAAGAGCCAGATCCCATCCAAGATCGAGGGCCTTTCCTTCGGCCAGGACGTCGAGGTGAACGGCGTGATGATGCACACGCTGTACATTACAGACGATAATGACTTCCTGCCCGCCACCTCCGGCCCGAACCACTTCTACGTGTTCGGCTTCACCGACAACGATCTGCCGCGCTATGTCCCGCAGACCCTGCCGGGCGTTCCCGAACCGGCGAGCTGGGCGATGATGATCGGCGGCCTGGCATTTGTGGGCGCTGCCCTGCGCGGACGCAAGGGCGGCATCGCCGTTCGGTTCGTCTGAGCATAAGCATTACGAAACAGGAGGACCGCCGGGCGTCGAGCGCCCGGCGGTCTTCTGCTGTCCGCATCAGGCTGCTTCGGTCACGCGATAGCGCGGCGCGACCTCCCGGCGGGATAGGTTCGGCACCATCGCGGCGCGGGCCTTGTCATAGTCCAGCCACAGCTGCTCGTCGGCAAGCGGTGGAATGGTCACTTCCTCGCCGCGATCCAGCCCGACCAGCGCCGCATCGACCAGATCGCTGACGTCCATAACCCAGTCTGCCGGCAGGTCGTCGACATTCTTGCCAGACCGCTCCCATATCTCGGTGCGCGTCGCACCGGGCAGCACGGCCTGGACCTGGACGCCCCGCTCCCGTGCCGGCCCGGCGAGTGAGCGGCTCAGATTGATGACGAAGCCTTTCGAGCCGCTATAGACGCCTTCGGATATTTCATAGGCGATGCCCAGGATCGAGGCGATGTTGACGATCTTGCCGGCGCCTCGCGCGGTGAAGGCCTTGCCCGCCGCGATCGCGAGCCGGGCCACCGCCGTGATGTTGAGCGCGACAATCGTCTCAATCTCCGCCGAGCTGTTCTCCAGCGTGCCGCCGGGGAGCGACATGCCGGCATTGTTGATCAGTAGCGTGATGCTCGCATCGTCGGCGAGGCGCTGCTCGACGCGCGCAACATCCTCGCTCTTGGTCAGGTCGGCAACCACCACGTCGACCGTGCGGCCGGTCTCGGCGCGCAGACGCTGAGCCAGCGCGTCGAGCCGCTCACCATTGCGGGCGACGAGGATGAGGTCATAGCCGCGATGGGCCAGGCGATCGGCATAGACCGCGCCGATCCCGGTCGATGCGCCGGTGACGAGGGCGGTACCGAGAGAAGATGTCGTCATGAGGGGAACTCCTTGCCGAGACTCCGGCGTTCGGAGTCACTTGCATTTTGATAGTTAATATCCTATCTCCGTGCAATGGACACGACACAAGAAAAACTTTGCGCCACCCCCTGCCCGATTGCGCGCGGGCTGGAGCGGATCGGCGACCGCTGGAGCATGCTCGTGCTGCGCGACATCGAGCGTGGCCTGACGCGCTACGACCTGATCCGCACGAGCCTCGGCATCGCGCCCAATATCCTCGCGCGCCGGCTCTCCGCACTGACCGAGGCGGGCCTGCTCGAGAAGCGCCGCTACAGCCAGCGCCCGCCGCGCGACGACTATCTGCTGACCGATGCCGGGCGCGACTTCATCCCCGTGCTTGCGGCCATCGCCGCCTGGGGGGCGAGGCATAATGGTGAAGGCGCTCTCTCCCGCCTGATCGACGAGCAGGACGGCCATGTCGTCGAGCCGATCGTCATCGACAAAGTAAACGGCGCGCCCATCGGGACGCGCCGTCTGAGGATCGAGCTGCCGGAATAACTGTCATCCGAACCCGACGTCATCCCAGCGAAAGCTGGGATCTCGTCCGGATGCGGGATGCCCCTACCGCCAGAGACCCCCAGCTTTCGCTGGGGTGACGGCGTTAGTTTAGGCGATGTCGCTACATCACCAGCCGCAACTCTTGCCCTTGTTCTGCTGGTCGAGCCATTTCTTGAGCGGCGCGAAATAGGTCAGCATCGCCTTGCCGCTGATCTCACGGCTGCCGGTATAAACCTGCAGCGCATCGGGCCACGGCTTCGAGGCACCCATCGCCAGCATCGCGTTCAGCTTCTCGCCGACCGCCTTGTTGCCATAATAAGAGCAGCGGTGCAGCGGTCCCTTCCAGCCGGCGATCTTGCAGGCTGCCTCATAGAACTGGAACTGCAGGATGCGCGCGAGGAAATAACGCGTGTAGGGCGTGTTGCCCGGAATGTGGAACTTGGCGCCAGGATCGAAGGCATCGTCCGGCCGTGCGACCGGCGGCACGATGCCCTGATATTTGAGGCGCATGTCGGTCCAGGCCTTGTTGTAATCGGCAGGCTTGATCGAACCGTCGAACACGCCCCAGCGCCAGCGATCGATCAGCAGGCCGAAGGGCAGGAAGGCGACCTTGTCCATCGCCTGGCGCAGCAGCAGGCCGATATCCTTGTCCGCGCTCGGCACCTTGGCCGGGTCGAGCAGCTTGATGTCGACCAGATATTGCGGCGTGATCGAGAGCGCGATGCTGTCGCCGATCGCCTCGTGGAAGCCGTCGTTCGCGCCGTTGAGATAGAGCGGCGAGAGCTTGTTGTAGGCGCGCTGGTAATAGTTATGACCGAGCTCGTGGTGGATGGTGGTGAAGTCGTCGCTGTTCACCTTGGTGCACATCTTGATGCGCAGATCATCCTTCTGGTCGACGTCCCAAGCCGAGGCGTGACAGATCACCTCGCGATCGCGCGGTGCGATGAACTGGGTACGCGTCCAGAAGGTGTCGGGCAACGGCGCGAAGCCGATCGACGAGAAGAAGCCCTCGCCATATTTGAACATCTTCTTTTCCCAGAAGCCGCGCTTGGCCGGGTCCATCTCGCTCGGGCTGGTCGAGACAAAGCCCTGGGCCTTCAGCAGGTCGCCGACGTCATAGCCCAGGTCGCCGGCGCCTTTGGGCGCCACGAGGGGATAGATATTGCCCCATTCCTGCGCCCACATATTGCCGAGCAGATCGGCGCGGATCGGGCCGGTCTTGGCCTGGACGGCATCACCATATTTCTCGTTGAGCTTACCGCGCACATAGCAATGCAGGCTGTCGTAGAGCGGCTTCACCTGCTGCCAGAGCGTCTCGGTGAGCTTGGCGAAGTCGTCCGGCGCCATGTCATAGCCCGATCGCCACATCGCGCCCGTGTCGGCAAAGCCCAGCTCCCGCGCGCCGGCATTGGCGATCTCGGCGAGGCGCACATAATCGGCCTTCATCGGCTTGCCGACATTGTCGTGCCAGCTGGTCCACATCTCCTGATATTCCGCCGGCGTGTGGGTCAGCTCGCCCATCTCCGCCTCGATGTCGCTGCCGTTCAGCACCTTGCCGTCGAGCGTGCCCTTGCCCTTGCCATAGCTGGACTGAAGCCGCGTCGCGATCTCGTTGAGCTCGGTCGCCGCACCCGGCTTCGTGGGCGCGGGCAGGACGATGCCATTGCGCAGCATGTCGAGCTTGCGCTTGGTGTCGAAGGACAGGCCCGGTACGTCCTTGTACTTCGCCGCCTCAAGCGCAAACCGCACCGCCATCTCGGTCCCCTTTGCGCCGCTTTGGGCAGCCAGCGCGTCGGTGTCCTCGGTGATGAAGGTATTGTTCACCCACTGGATGCGGCTGGCCTCGGTCACATAATCATAGCTTTCCTTTTCGGCTGCGGCGATGAAGGCATCGGCCTGCGCGGCGGTCGGCGCGGCTGCGGGTGCGGGCGCCGCTTCGGCGAGCGCCGGAGATGCGGAAATGCAGAGGCTCAGCGCCGCCGCGACGGCGAGGCGCGAAACAAGAATTTTCATGATGTGTCGTCCCTGAATTTATCGATTGCCGCCACGCTGCCCCGCGTGGCCGCGCGCGTCAAGCGAGGAGATAATCCACGATCGCGGCGCCGAAGCTCGGCATGGTCACCGCGCTCATATGATTGCCGGGGATGGTGCCGCGCCGTGCGTTAGGTAGCGCCTGGACCAGCGCATCGGCCGAGCCATTGTCGCTGTCGTCCGCCCCGCACAGCACCAGCGTGGGCATGGTGATCCGATCAAGCACCTCGGGCGCGATGTCGGTCATCGAGAGCAGCAGGCGGCTCAGCGCCACCGGATCAACCTTGCGGCTGCGCATGAAGCTGATCGAGACGAAATCCGCGTCGCCCGCCTTGGCTGTGTCGAAGCGGTCGAGCAGGGCGAGGAAATGGTCGCGCCGCGCCTTCCAGTTGGTCAGCCCTTCCAGCCCCATGCCGCCGAGGATCAGCTTCTCCGGCGCGAGACCGCGCCCGATCAGCTTGACCGCCAGCCGCGATCCCATCGAATAGCCGACCAGATCGAAGGCGCCCAGGCCGAGCGCCGGGATCACGATCTCCATGTCGAGTGCCATGACATCGGGCGGATAGGCGTCCGCCGCCTGTGGCACCTCGCTCAGGCCATGGACGCGCTGGTCGATCATGATCGCCTCGAAGCCGGCATCGGCAACCGCCTGCGCGGTGCCATAGGGTATCCAGTTCACCTGCGCACTGGAGCTGAGGCCATGCAGCATCACCACCGGCCGCCCCGCCCCGAGGCGGTGCACCGCGATGCGGACGCCATCATGGCCGGGAATATAATCGACGGTGACTGTGCTCATGGCGCGTGTGTTGGCGGGATTTTCGGCTGGAGGCAAGGGTGCGTAACCTTCGCCCCTCCCTTTCAAGGGAGGGGACGGGGGTGGGTGTCGCGAAGCGATCATGCCCGTCGCCACGTTTCGCCGAACGCGCTAGCGCGCGTCACCCACCCCTTGCCCCTCCCTTGAAGGGAGGGGTTAAAGCATGGCTCGATCTCCTTCCCTCGACACTTTAACCTTGCTTTTAATAAGCACCCTTATTATTTCCAGATCATGGACAACAATCACATTGCCTTCGTCATCAGCGATGTCGCGCGCCTCTATCGTCGCCGGTTCGACGAGCGCACCCGCAGCTTCGGCATCACCGGCCCGCAGATGCGCGCGCTCGTCGCGATCATGCGCTTTCCCGGCATCAATCAGGGCGCCCTCGCCGATCGACTCGATGTCGAGCCGATTACCACCTGCCGCATGGTCGACCGCCTCGAGCAGGCCAGTCTCGTCGAGCGCCGCCGCGATCCGCAGGACCGCCGTGCCTGGCAGCTCTTCCTGACCGAGACGGCTGAGCCGATCGCGCAGGAGCTGCAGGCCATCGGCCAGAGTGTGCTCAACGAATCCCTGCAGGGTGTCGATGCGGATGCACGCAACGCCGCGATGGCGCTCCTCGGGCAGATACGCGACAACCTCCACAACGTTACGCCCCATGACGATCGCCAGACTCAAGGAGCCGTGCGCCATGGCTGAAGCCGATCCTGCTCTCAAGCCGCCCGCTACTGCGCCTGCGGCTTCGATCGCTGCCGAGCAGCCCGCCGACGAAAAGCCCCCGCGCAACGTCAGACGCATCCTCCTCATGATCTCGCTGCCGCTGCTGATCGTGGCGGTCGCCGCTTATTTCTGGGCCACCGGCGGCCGGTCCGTCTCCACGGACAATGCCTATGTGAAGCAGGATATCGTCTCGGTGAGCAGCGATGTCGGCGGCCGCATCGTCGAGGTGAAGGTGCGCGAGAACCAGATGGTGAAAGCCGGCGACATTCTCTTCGTCGTGGACAGGGCGCCCTATGAGGTCGCACTGGAACAGGCCAACGCCGCGATCGCCAATGCCCAGGTCGAGGTCGGCAAGCTGCGCACAGATGTGACGGCGAGCTCCGTCGATATCCAGGGCGCGCGCGAGAATCTCTATTATGCGCAGGAGGACCTCAAGCGTCAGCAGGCGCTGATGAAGGATGGCTTCACCACGCGCGAACGCCTCCAGCAGAGCCAGCAGGCCGTCGACAATGCCCGCACCAAGATCAACACGGCCGAAGCCGACGCCGCCAAGGCGCGCGCCGCCGCCGCGACCGGACAGCAAGTGCCCGGCGTCAATCCGCAAGTCGCCGCCGCCTTCGCCCAGCGCGATCAGGCCGCCCTGAACCTCAGGCGCACGACCGTCCGCGCGCCCGTCTCGGGTCGCATCAGCCAGGCCGATCGGCTCCAGATCGGCCAGATGGCGATCGAGGGGCTGCCGATGGTCAGCATCGTCGCCAGCGATCGCACCTGGATCACCGCCAATTTCAAGGAAACCGATCTCGATCGCATGCGCCCCGGACAGGTGGCGACGATCAAGCTCGACGCCTATCCGGGCGATCCGATCAAGGGGCATGTCGAAGGCATCGGCGCCGGCACCGGCTCGGAATTCTCGGTCCTTCCCGCACAGAACGCCAACGGCAACTGGGTCAAGGTGACGCAGCGCGTGCCGGTGCGCATCGCCATCGACGGGAAGCCGGATCGCGCCATGATCGCTGGCCTCAGCGCGCATGTCGTGGTCGACATTCAGGATCATGGCCAGGGCCGCTAAGCCATGGCAGCATCCATGGATCAAGCGCATCTGAAGGTCAGCCACAAGGGGCTGGCGACGACGGCGATCATGGCCGCGATGGTGATGCAGGTGCTGGACACCACCATCACCAACGTCGCCCTGCCCCACATGTCGGCCTCGCTCGGCGCCTCGCCCGAAACGATCAGCTGGGTGCTGACCAGCTATATCCTCGCCTCCGCCGTCTCGATCCCGCTGACCGGCTGGCTCGCCGACCGGGTCGGCGCCAAGAAGCTGTTCATCTTCTCGGTCGCCACCTTCACCATCGCCTCGATCATGTGTGCGCTTGCCCAGAACATCACCCAGATGGTGCTGTTCCGTACGCTGCAGGGCATCGGCGGCGCATTCCTCGGCCCGCTGGCCCAGACCCTGATGCTCGACATCAACAAGCCGTCCGAGCAGGGCAAGGCCATGTCCGTCTATGGCATGGGCGTCATGATCGGGCCGATCATGGGGCCGATCGTCGGCGGCTATCTTACCGAATGGTTCGACTGGCGCTGGTGTTTCCTCATCAACGTACCGGTCGGCATCGTCTGCCTCGCCGGCCTGATCACGCTGCTGCCCGAGAAGGAGATCAAGCGCCGGAGCATGGACCTGTTCGGCTTCGCGATGCTGGCATTGGGCCTGTGCGGGCTGCAATTGATGCTCGACCGCGGTCAGAATGCCGACTGGTTCTCGTCGAAGGAAATCCTGGTCGAGGCGGCGCTCGGCGTGACCGGCCTGTGGATCTTCGCGGTCCACACTGCGACCGCGAAAAAGCCGCTCTTCTCGCCCGAGCTGTTCGCCGACCGCAACTTCATCAGCGCCTCGGTCTTCATGTTCGTCATCGGCATGGTCATGTTCGCGGCAATGGCGCTGCTGCCCTCCTTGCTGGAGGGGCTGTTCGGCTATCCGGTGGTGGACACGGGCGAGATTCTCGCCTCGCGCGGCGTCGGCGTGCTGATCACCATGTTCGTCTCGGGCAAGCTGGTGGGCAAGGTCGATCCGCGTCTCATGGTGGCGAGCGGCTTCGCTTTGTCCTCCTGGTCGCTCTGGATGATGATGGGCTGGACGCTGGAGCAGAGCTGGCAACCCTTCGTCCTTTCAGGGTTGATCCAGGGCCTCGGCATCGGCTTGGTCTTCGTGCCGTTGCAGGTCCTCGCCTTCGGCACGCTCCCGCCGACCTCGCGCACCGAGGGCGCGGCGGTGCTCAACCTCACGCGCAATATCGGCTCGTCGATCGGCATCGCCATCGTCGTGGCGCTGCTCGCCCGCAACACGCAGGTGAGCCATGCCGATCTCGCCGCGCATATCTCGCCGAACAACCTGCCGTTGGATCCCGGCCTGCTCGCGCGCTTCGGCCAATATGGCAGCGCGGCGATGCAGATCGCCGACGGCATGGTCAACCAGCAGGCGGCGATGATCGCCTATCTTGACGACTTCTATATCATGACCATCGCCTGCGCGCTCGGCATCCCGGCAGCCTTCCTGTTGCGCAAGCCAAAAGCGCGCGCCGGAGGCGGCCCGGCGCCGGTGATGGCGGAGTAAGTGCCGGTGCAAGCTTTTTGCACCGCAGTTCCGCCTTGTGCATCGCGGATGGACCGACCGCCGCCCGAAGCCATATCGCACCGTCCGCTTGAGGGTCTCCACGCGCTCATCGTCGGTTGCATCCCGCCGACGCTCGGCCGCCCTCACAGCGGGGGGGGGCACGGTGGTCGCCTGGCATCGGCCGAACGCTATACCGACGTCTAGTGCACCCGGCCGCGGACCGCCGCCCAGAGCCATGCGATCAGGCTGCCCAGCTGCGCGATCGCCATATCTTTCTGCGGATCCCAGATGTCGCCTTGCTGGCCGTTATAATAATCGGCGGTGTCGCCGGCCGCGACCAAAGTCAGCAGCCATTCGAAAATCTCGTAGAGCGCGCTGACCAGCCCGACCAGCGCAAACCCCATCAGCCAGGCGGCGCGAGGCCAGATCCCGCCATGACGCCGCGCGATCGTCGCGAAAACCGGCGTTCCCAGCAAGCCGAAGCTCAGATGGACAAGCCGGTCATAGCCATTGCGCTGCCAGCCGAACAGGCCGGACACCGTATGCCCGGTGAGGCCATGAGCCCATTCGTCATAGGGCACATAGGAATAGATGTAGCGCCCACCCAGCGTGTGCAGCAGGAGGAAGATCCAGATGAGTACCACGGTGCCGGTCGGCAACGGCCAGCGGCGCAACAGCCATGGCGCGGCAAGGCACAGCAGCACGGTCGGCGCATGCTGGAGCGGCGCCAGTTGCGGATAAGGCTGCGCCACGTTGGCCAGCGCGGCAGCGAACAACAGGCTGCCGATCAACGCCCACTGGCTTGCCGGAACGGTGATGCGTACGCCTCCCGTTTTCACATCACCCCTTCTTGAGGTGACGCCGCCCAAGCAGTTCGGCGATCTGCACTGCGTTGAGCGCGGCGCCCTTACGCAGATTGTCGCTGACGCACCAGAGCGAGAGGCCGTTGTCGACTGTCGAGTCCTCGCGCACGCGGCTGACGAAAGTGGCATAATCGCCCACGCACTCGACTGGCGTGACGTATCCGCCGTCCTCATGCTTGTCGACGAGCATGATGCCGGGCGCCTCGCGCAGGATGGACTGGGCCTTCTTGGCGCTGATCTCCTCGACGAACTCGATGTTGATCGCCTCGCTATGCCCGACGAACACCGGCACGCGCACGCAGGTCGCCGTCACCTTGATCTTGGGATCGAGGATTTTCTTGGTCTCGACGACCATCTTCCACTCTTCCTTGGTCGAGCCGTCATCCAGGAAGCTGTCAATATGCGGGATCACATTGAAGGCGATCTGCTTGGTGAACTTCGCGGGCACCGCCGGGTCGCCGACGAAGATGTTGCGGCTCTGCTCGAACAGCTCGTCCATGCCCGCCTTGCCCGCGCCGGAGACCGACTGATAGGTCGCCACCACGACGCGCTTGATCGTCGCGAAATCGTGCAGGGGCTTGAGCGCCACGACCATCTGCGCGGTCGAGCAGTTCGGATTGGCGATAATGTTCCTCTTCTTGTAACCGTCGATCGCGTACGGGTTCACCTCGGGCACGATCAGCGGCACGTCCGGGTCCATGCGATAGAGCGAGCTGTTGTCGATCACCGTGCAGCCGGCGGCCGCGAACTTGGGCGCATAGACCTTGGTCGCCTCGGAACCGATCGCGAACAGGGCCATGTCCCATCCCGTCGGATCGAAATGCTCGATATTCCTGACCTTGAGCATCTTGCCGGTCTCGCCATACTCGATTTCGTCGCCAGTTGAGCGCGAGGACGCGACGACGGCCAATTCGTCGATCGGGAATTCCCGCTCGGCCAGGATGTTGAGCATTTCGCGACCGACATTGCCGGTGGCGCCTGCGACGACGACACGATATCCCACGGGGGTTCTCCGAGATGGTCAAGGGCTGAGCGGCGGCGGATAGACCAATTCGACGCGCGAGGCAAAGCCTGACCACAGGCCGCGCCTGGCGCTGCGTCCCATCGACCTTGGATCGAGCCACGCCACGACATGGTCCCCCAATCTCCTCGAAGAACAAGCTGGACGTATCATGCGCCGAACCTTGGTCCTCCTCTCAGCGTCCACGCACGGCCCGGCGCCCGATACGGTCAATTCGCCGTTTAGCGCGATCCTTCATTGGCAGCGCGGCAGGGGCGATGCTATTGCCCGCACAAAGGTCGCATCGAAAAATTCTTCTGGGGGAAATGATGCGATCCACTCTGCGCCTGCCGGCGCTTCTTTTGCTGGCGCTGCCACTTGGTGCCTGTGCCACCCGCGGACCACTCACCGTCGATTGCCCGCAGTTTCCGCGTTTTGTGAGCGACCTGCCTTATTCACCGCTCGAAGCGCAGATCCGCAACAATTGGCCACCACCGCAGATCGCGGCACGCCCGGCCTCGGCGGAGGAGGCCTCCGCGCCGGTCGGCGCTGCTGCGCCGGCTCCCGTCTTTCAGGCACGCCCCTTCGACAGATCGAAGGTCGAGGCTGCCGTCTCGTCCGCCGTCGTCGAGCAGAGCAAGCGCCCGACGCGCAGCGCGCGCTCCTCGTCCTTCGTCATGCTCGACAATCCCTCCGTGTTGCTGCTCTCGGGCGGCGGGCAATGGGGCGCTTTCGGAGCCGGCCTGCTGACGAGCCTCGCGGCGGACGACGCCAGTGACCTGCCCAATCCCGTCGCCATCACGGGCGTCAGCACTGGCGCGCTGCAAATGCTCTTCGTCGGCGCCGGGCTGGAGGATCTCGATGTACGCGACGCCCTGCGCCGTGCCTATCTGCCCGCGAAGGAAAGCGAGGTCGTCAGTCGCCAGAGCAAGCTGATGGTGGTCATCACCGGTGCCATGTCCGGTCTCGCGCCCTTGCGCAAGCGGGTCGAGGAAGCGCTCTGCCCGAATGCGGCATTGGCGAGCGGCGCCCCCTGCCCCATGCTGGACCGGCTCGCGGCCAGCAATGTCATCATGCTCGCCGGCTTCGTGGAGGCCCGCAGCGGCCGCTTCCAGTTCGCCGACATCAACGGCATCGCCGCCGCGCCCGATCTGGATGCGCGCACCCGGCGCGCCTGCATCGCCGGCGCCGCGCTCGCCTCGGTCGCCATGCCGGTCTTCTTCCAGCAGGTGCAGGTCGCGGGCCAGACCTATTTCGACGGCGGTGTGCGCCAGTCCGTGTTCGCCACCTTCGTCCAGCGCGCGATTCAGGAGCAGATGGACCATGGCAGGCGCGGTCTCCCCCTGCTCGTCCTGCGCAACGGCCCCACGGATATGGATGCGGACGACAAGGCCAATCGCAAGCTCAACGCCGTCGACGCCGCGCTGAGGGCCGAGGCGATCCTGGTCAATCAGCTGGAGGTGAACTCGGTCGCGTCGTTGCGCCTCCGGGTGCCGACCGGCCAGATCGGCTTCGCGAGCGCCGATGGCTGGCGTGAGCAGCGGCTCGACCCGGCCGATGCCGCCAGCCCGACCTGCCTGGCGCTCAAGGCGGCCAACAAGGACGCCCAGTTCGCCCCCCAGTTCATGCGGTGCCTGATGGCGTATGGCGATCGGCGCGCCCGCGAAACGCAGATCTGGCTGCCACTGATCGAGCTGGAGCAGGCCTCAGGGCCAGGTTCGGGCAATTGAAACGGCGAAATACGCGCTATTTCGACCGCCATAAACCGCTTGAAACCGTCATTTTTGCACTTTTGTGAAAAAAAGTGACCACGACGCTTAAAAGTTCCCGTGCAGGGTCCGTTCTAGCATTTCGAAGGCGCTAACGGCCAAGGTTACCGCCCTCTTTAGAAATGGGGACTGAAATTATGACTGTCATTGCATCAAACGTATCTGCGATTCGTGCGCAGAATGCTTCCGCCAAAGCGTCTCTCGGCCTTTCCGAGGCCATGGAGCGTCTTTCCACCGGCAAGCGCATCAACTCCGCGAAGGACGACGCCGCCGGCCTCGCCATCTCGACCAAGATGACCTCCGAAATTCGTGGCCTCTCCGCCGCCGCTCGCAACTGCAACGACGGCATGTCCGTCACGCAGGTTGCGGAAGGCGCGATGGGCGAAGTCTCGAACATCCTGCAGCGCATGCGTGAGCTGGCCGTCCAGGCTTCCTCGGGCACCGTCAGCGCCTCTGACCGTACGTCGATCCAGGCGGAAGTCACCGAGCTGACCTCGCAAATCACGAACATCGCCAGCCGCACCAGCTTCAACGGCATCACGCTGCTGAACGGCTCGGGCTCGGTGACAGCGCCGGTCATCGTCAAAATCCAGGTTGGCAACAATTCTGGCGAGACGGTCGACCTCCAGCTCGCCTCGATGAACCTGACCAACCTCGGCCTGAATTCGCTGGCCACCTTCGCCGATGCCGATGGCTCCGGCGCGACCGCCGCTCTTTCCAAGATCAACGCCGGGCTCGACAAGATCGCTTCCGCCCGTGCCACCATCGGTGGCCAGCAGAGCCGTCTCGAAGCGACGGTCAACAATCTGAATACCACCATCACGAACCTGTCGGACGCCCGTTCGCGGATCGAGGATGCCGATTTCTCCGTGGAATCGACCAACCTCGCCAAGAACCAGATCCTGAACCAGGCTTCGACGGCGATGCTCGCTCAGGCGAACCAGAGCCAGCAGGGCGTATTGAGCCTGCTCCGTTAAATGACGTCTATCTGAATAGGGTCGGCGAACGTGCTGGCCCACTGACGCCGATCTTTTGACCCCCGGCATTTTACAGTCCCCATTGTGCCGGGGGTCATGACCTCAGGGGACCTTCCAGAAAACCCTCGCTCCCTTGGAGCGGGGGTTTTCTAATTCTGCGGCATTGCGCCCGCCCTCATGCCGGCAGCGGCGCGTTGATCTCCGTTCCGGGCTCGGCTGGTGCGCTGGGCTCCCCCTTGTGGCGGCGGAAGGGCTGGCGCTGCCAATAAGCCAGCGACCGCCAGACCCATTCCACCGGCCCGCTCACGAAGCTGCGCATCCACACATTGGCCAGCACCAGGAAGCCGATGTCGATGATCGTCGCGATCAGGGCGAGTTGCGCCCAGCCATATCGGCCCCACAGGCCGAGCCCCCATGGCGCGAAGACGAACCACAGGGTCACGACGCTGGTGAGGACATAGATGGAGAAGGCGGTCTGCCCCGCCGCCTTGAGCGGCGCCAGCACTGCCTTGCCGGCCTTCGTCTGGACCAGCAGATTGATCAGCGCGACATGGCCGAGCGAGACGGCGAGCCGCGCAAACTCATTGGTCGCCCAGATCGTCTTGGGCTGCGGCATGAACTGGAAGACCTCATAGACGCCGAGCCCGCGCAGCCCCATCCCCACTGCATAGGCAATGAGCGCCAGCACGCCATAGAAGCGCGCCGATCGCTGCCCCTGGATGATGCCGAGCTTCCACCAAGCCATGCCCAGGAGCATGCCGCACACAGCCTCGCACACGCCGAAGAAGGTTGCGTGCTTGCCGATGAAGACGAAGTTCCACATGTACCAGGCCCAGGACACATAGTCCCAGACCCCGCCATGATGGGCCTTGGCCTCCTTGTCGATTTCCTTCTGGGTCTCGGCATCGGGCTTCTTGAAATGGTCGTTGAGCTTGCGCCATTCCTTCAGCGTGTCGGCCTCTTCCTTACTGAGCTTCTGCTTGGTCGCTTCCTTGGCCTGGATCGCAGGGACCTTCTGGATCAGCTCGACGCGCCCCTGATATTGCATGACGCCGCCGACCGCGACGAAACCGGCGAACAGCAGCCCGAGGAAGATGAGCAGGCGCGGCCCGAGCTTGCGGAACGGGAAGATGATCAGGGCGGCGAGCCCATAGACCAGCAATATGTCACCAATCCAGGTGACGAGGAAGATGTCGATCAGGCCGAACAGGATCAGCCAGAGATTGCGCCGGTAGAAGAGGTCGGCCACTGCAACGGGCCCGTCCGGCGTCATCGCCCTGGCCGTCAGCACCATCGCGCCGGCGCCGAACAGAAATTCGAGCAGGCCGCGCTGCGTGCCGTTCCAGAAGGTCGAGATGAACGCCCAGACAGTGCGATCGGCCGCGCTCCAGCCGATCAGCCTTATGTCCCATTCCTCCAGCGTGCCATTGTTCCCCATATAGGGAATGTTCATGTAGAGGATGCCGAGGATCGCGATCCCCCGGAGAATATCGAGCACCTCGATGCGCGCGCGCCCGCGAACCGGCGCCAGCCTCACTCCCTCAGCCGCCATCATCCGTCCCCCGTCGATCGCTGATTATCGGCGGAGGCTATGCCTTTCGACGAATGCGGTCAAATCGGCAGAGCGGCGCTGTCATGCCGCGTCCGGTTGCTCCCCGCCATCGCGCGCGCCGACCGCCGCCGTCACGGCGACGTCCATCATCACATTGCCGAGCGTGCGCATGATGTCCGGGAGGGTCTCCACCGCAATCAGAAGCGCCAGCGGCTCGACTGGCACGCCGACGGCCAGACAGATCGGGGCGATGGCCGTGATGAAGCTCACTTGTCCCGGCAGGCTGACCGATCCCATCGAGGTGAGCGTCGCGGCGAGGATCGCGACGGCATATTGCGCCGGGCCGAGCTGGATGCCGAACCAGTTGGCTACATAAAGCGCCACCGCCAGGTTCATCGCCGGGCCGGTCGCGCGCATCAGCGCCACCGCCATGGGCAGTACCAGGCCCGCAGTCGATTCCTGCACGCCCAGATCCTCGGACTTCTTGAGCATGATCGGCAGGCAGGCGAGCGAGGATTGCGTGCTGATCGCGAGCGCCTGCACCGGCGCGACCTGCCGCGCATAGTCTCGCAGCTTGAGCCGGCCGCCGATCACCGCCACGGGATAGGCGCACAGGCTGACGAACAGGCCGACGCCCGAGACGATGATGATATAATGCAGCAGCGCGCCGAACGCCGCCGTGCCCGAACGGGCGCCGACCACGAAGGCAAGCGCGAACACGCCGATCGGCGCGAGCTTCAGCACCCATTCGATGACGATGATCAGCGCATCCGCAATGGCCGAGAAGACGCCGCTCAGCAGCTCGCGCGGTCCGCGCGGCAACCTGGTCAGTGCGAAGGCGAAGACGCCGGTGAAAATGAGCAGCGGCAGGATGGCATCGCTCGCGGCCGCATTGACCGGATTGGTCGGCACGATTGCGCTCAGAAACTCTGAGAAAGGCGGCACCGGCGCCGCTGGTCCGGTCGCGCCGAGTGCGGCCTTGAGCGCATCGGCGGACGCGGCATGCATCGGCCAGATCTTGAGCAGCAGCGGCGTCAGCACGGCACCGACCACGGCGGAGAGGATCATGATGACCGTGATCCAGCTCAGCGACAGGGCCGCGATCCGCCCCGCCCGCGCCGCCTCGGCCGTCTGCGCGATGCCGGTGATCAGCAGTGCCACGACCAGTGGCACGATGGTCATGCGCAGGCCGTTGAGCCAGAGGTTGCCGATCGGGTTGGCGACTGTCGCGATGTCGAGCGACGCTTTCGGCGCCACGCTCGCGCCGATGATGCCGAGGACAAGGCCGGCGGCCAGGGCGAGCAGGATGCGGGTGGCATTGGACATTGGGCCCTGTCTGCCCGTTCTGCGTCCGGAGCGAAAGGGGACAAGCGCGGTCGATGCGTGAAATACGTAACCGGCGATTTTCTCCTCGCCCCTGAAGGGGGAGAGGATAGGGAAGCTTGCCGGCGAAGTCGGCTAGCGGACCTTGGAGAGGGGGCCGCGCTCCCGCCCCGCCAGCGCCCATGCCGCCACCAACAGTCCCAGTGTTGCCAGCGCATAGCGGCTATAGACGAGGTGCCAGAGCGGCGAGCTCCAGTCCGCGAAGCCGAGCTGGCGATGAGCGGGCACCGTGATCGCAATCCACGCCAGCGCGGCGATCCCCAGCCACAGCCAGCGCCGCCCCGCGATCGCCTGCGCTGCCACCATCACCATGAGCGGCAGCACATAGGCATAGCTATGCCCCCAGCCGAGCGGGGCGATCAGGCTGATCACGGCCATGACGCTGGCCGCGACGATGAGGCTCGGCGCGCCGGTCCGCACCACGCGCCACTGCATGGCCGCGATGATCGCCAGCCCCAGCAGCGCGACACCCAGCCGCACCGGCGCCGGCACCACCACCGCGTCGAAGCTGCTCATCACCTGCGCATGCGGCACCCACAGCCGTACGATGTCGGCGGAGAGCGACTGATTGTCGACATTGATGATCGTGCGCTGGGCCATGACCGGCAGCATGTCGCGGAAGAAGTCGATCCATACCTGGAGCGGGAAGACCATAGCGGCGAGCAGCGCCACGAGGACGCCGCCGGCCGCGAAGCCGGCGAACACCGCCACGCGCCGCTTCCCATCGAACAGCAGGCCGACCAGGATCAGTACCGGATAGATCTTCACCCAGGCGCCGAACGCCAGCACCGCGCCGCCAAGCGCGCGCAGGCGTCCGTTCGTCTGCCAGGCCAGCGTCATGCCGCCCACGATGATGAAGAGGACGAGCGTATCGACCTGCCCGTGCCGACAGGTGAAAACCGGGCCGGTGACGAGGGCGAGCAGCACCAGTGCGATCCGCGTGAGCATGGGCGGGGTCGCGACGCCCTCGCGCGCCAGCATTCGCATCCAGATCCACAGCGCGCCGATCACGGCAAACAAGGCGCCCCAGCGCAGCACGGCATAGCCCTGTTCCGGTGTGCCGAGGCCGAGCGGCAGAAGCATCGCGATGCTCGGCGGCGGATAGAGGAAGCCGAGCAGCCGCTCCGCCGATCCGACTATGCCATGATAATCATGATAGAGCGTCGCGGGGTCGGCCAGCACCCGCTTGACGGCGAGATGGAAGACCCAGAAATCGCTGCCGACGCTGCCCGACAGACTCACCGTCTCCGCCGCAAACAGCAGCAGGCCGATCGCGATCGCGACGAGAACTGGCCATTGGCGAAGGGTCATTGGGCTCCCGGGTCGGCGCGGAATGCGCCTTCGCCCAAGATCATGAAGCCTCGCGAAAATCCAGTCGCGTTAACTGGCCGTCTTGCCCTGATCTGAGACAGCCTTGGCGCCCGGCTTCGCGCTCCACGGCGCGAATTGAAGGTGGCAATTCTCGCAGGCCGTGTCGAGCTCGCCCCCGGCGGTGAAGAAGGCGTCCTCATCATGCTTCTCCGCCGCCGCCGCCGCCTTGAGCGCGACGGCGCGCACGCCGGCCACCGCCTCGTCCCATTTGGGATTGTCGACCTTGCGGCCGGGCAACAGCAGGATGTTGGTGAGCTCGGCGAGCGTCAGGCTGGCGCTTTCCGCTTCTTCCCATTGCTCGTCATTCTTGGGGAAGAGCGAGCGCTCGCCCTTCTCGTCACTGACATAGCCCTGCCGCTTCCAGATGCCGTCGCCGCCATATTGCATGACATGGCCCATCAGCTCCTTGAGCGGCAGCCTGTTGACATCCTTGGGCAGCGCATCGGCGCCGACATTCTTGGCGAAGCTGAGGTTGCTGGTTTCGCCTGTCTCGTTGGCGGCGGCACTGTTGCCGGCTGGCGGCGCCTTGCCGCAGGAAGCGAGCAGCAATGCTGCGCCGAAAATTGCCCCGATCTTGCGCATGATCGCGCCTCCTCACCCAATTGTTTGGCCATTCTTGTAGGCGGACCGATCAACTGCGCAAGCGGAAAGGGGCGGTGCGATCCCTCGCACCACCCCTTTTGAAACCGTTTATAACCTGAACTGAAACGTTCGATCAGGCGTCCTGATCGCGCGTGTCGCGACGCTCGGCGATGCGCGCGCGCTTGCCGGTGCGGCCGCGCAGATAATAGAGCTTGGCGCGACGCACGACGCCCTTGCGGACGACCGTGATGCTCTCGACGTTCGGCGAATAGAGCGGGAAGACGCGCTCGACGCCCTCACCGAAGCTGATCTTGCGCACGGTGAAGTTCGAGCCCATGCCCTTGTTCGAGCGCGCGATGCACACGCCTTCGAAATTCTGGACGCGGGTGCGCTCGCCTTCGACGACCTTCACGCCCACGCGCAGCGTGTCGCCCGGACGGAAATCCGGAATATCCTTGCTGATGGCGGCAATCGATTCCGCCTCGATGGTCTGCAGCAGGTTCATTTGTCCTGTCTTCCTTCGTCTGTCGTCGCGCGCCAGAGGCAGGTCAGTCCCGAGCGCTCCTGTAGCGCTCCCAGAGGTCTGGCCTGCGTAGCCGTGTATCGTCTTCCGCCCGGCGTTTCCGCCAGGCCGCGATCTTCGCATGATCCCCCGATCGCAACACTTCGGGGATCATACGCCCTTCCCACTCAGGAGGTCGGGTATATTGCGGATATTCGAGGAGATCGTTCTCGAACGACTCCTCCACCCCGCTTGAAGCCGCGCCCATTACGCCGGGAAGCAGCCGAATGCAAGCGTCAAGCAGCATGAAAGCGCCGATTTCTCCGCCCGAGAGCACGATATCGCCCATCGAGACCTGCTCGATCGGCCGACCCTCGAACAGTCGCTCGTCAAACCCCTCGAACCGCCCGCACAGGATCGTCACGCCCGGCCCGGCGGCAAGGCTGCGCACCCGCGCCTGCGTCATCGGCGCGCCACGCGGCGTCATGGCGAGCACCGGCAAGGCCGGATGCAACTCGAGCGCATGGTCCACCGCCCGCGCCAGCACGTCCGCGCGCAGCACCATCCCCGCCCCGCCCCCGGCCGGCGTATCGTCCACGCTCTTGTGCTTGTCCGTCGCGAAATCGCGGATTTGTACTGGCTCGCAGGCCCAAGTCCCCTCCGCCAGCGCCCGCCCGGCAAGCGAAACGCCAAGCGGCCCGGGAAACATCTCGGGATAGAGGGTGAGGATCTGGGCAGTGAAGCTCATGATCGCCTATTCGACAAACGCCGCCGCGATCACCGCCCGCTCCGCCTCGATCCGCGCGGCGTGGACCGGCACCATGAAGCGCTTGCCGTCCGGCTTCTCGATCTCGATGATGTCGCCCGCGCCGAAATTCTCGACCGCGACAATGACGCCGATACCCGAGCCTGCGTCCATCACGCAGGGCAGCCCGATCAGGTCGACGTGATAATATTCGCCCTCTTCGAGCGGCGGCAGCGCCGAGCGGGGCACGGTGAGCGGGGTGCCGCGCAGGGCCTCGGCGGCATTGCGGTCGGCCACCTCGGCGAAGCGCGCGACCGCGCCGTTCGGTCCGTCGCGCACCGTCTTGAGCGTCAGCGTCTGTCCGCCCGCGTCGAAGCTCTTGTAGCGTTTGAGGCTGTCCGGCCCCTCGCCGAACAGCTTCAGCCGCAGCTCGCCCGTCACGCCATGCGCACCGATGATGGCGGCCAGCGTAACGGGGCGATCAGACGTCAAGGTCAGCCTTCGGCCGGCGCCTGGGCGGACTCACCCTCGGCGTCGTCCGGCGTGTCACCGGCGTCACTGTTCGGCGTCGCCTCGTTGGCGGGCGCTTCCTCGGGGGTCGCTTCCTCGATCGCCTCGCTCACGACCTCGACGGTCTCGGCGGCTTCAGCAGCCTGAGCGGCTTCGGCGGCAGCGGCCTTGGCGGCTTCGGCTGCCTCGGCGGCCTCTGCGATCTTGGCGGCCTTGTCCTCGGCGCGATCCTTGGCCTTCTTGCCCGGCTCGCCCTTGTTCGGGTTGTTGCGAGCAGCGCGCTCCTTGACGCCGGCGGCATCCAGGAAGCGGGCGACACGGTCGGTCGGCTGCGCGCCGACGCTCACCCAATGCTTGGCGCGCTCGACATCGAGCACGACGCGCGCGGCGTCATCCTTGGCGAGCAGCGGGTTGAAGCTGCCGATGCGCTCGATGAACTTGCCGTCGCGGGGCGCGCGGCTGTCGGTCACGACGATCTTGTAATAGGGGCGCTTCTTGGAGCCACCGCGCGACAGGCGAATGCTTGTTGCCATTGCTAAACTACCTTACCTTTCTTGCAAATTCAGTCTGTTATCTAAAATATGTGAAATCACTTCTTGCCGAAATTCTGGAAACCGGGCGGGAGCTGACCGCCACCGGGAAGGCCGGGCAGGCCACCACCGGCCCCGCCGCCGAGCGCTCCCAAATCAGGCGCACCGCCGCCGCCGAGCATGCCGCCCAGACCACCGCCGCCGCCCGTGAACATCTTCGCCAGCCCCTTGAGGCCGCCCATCTTCTTGAGCTTCTTCATGGCCGTCTCCATGTCCTTGTGCATCTTGAGAAGACGGTTGACGTCCTGCACCTGCAGGCCCGCACCCTTGGCGACGCGGATCTTGCGCTTGGCGTTGAGGATTTCCGGGCGCTCGCGTTCCTTGGGCGTCATCGAACCGATCAGCGCATCAAGATGGACCAGCGTCTTGTCGTTGACGCCCGCCGCGGCCATCTGCCCCTGCGCCTTCTTAAGGCCGGGGATCATGCCCGCCAGCATGCCGAGGCCGCCCATGCGCTGCATCTGCGCGAGCTGGGCGCGCAGGTCGTTCAAGTCGAACTTGCCCTGCGCCATGCGCTTGGCGAGCTTGTCGGCATCCTCCTGCTGGATGCTCTCGGCGGCGCGCTCGACCAGGCTGACGACATCGCCCATGCCCAGGATGCGCTGCGCGACGCGCGCCGGATGGAAGGGCTCGATCGCGTCGAGCTTCTCGCCCGTGCCGGCGAACTTGATCGGCTGGCCAGTGACAGCGCGCATCGAGAGCGCCGCGCCGCCGCGCGCATCGCCGTCCATGCGGGTCAGCACCACGCCAGTCAGCGGCACCTGCTGCGTGAAGCTGCTGGCCACATTGACCGCGTCCTGTCCGGTCAGGCTGTCGACGACCAGCAGGATTTCGGCGGGATTGGCGACATCGGCCACCGCCTTCATCTCGTCCATCAGCGCCTGGTCGACATGGAGACGACCAGCCGTATCGAGCATCAGCACGTCAAAGCCCTGCAGCTTGGCCGCCTGCATCGCACGCCGGGCGATCTCAACCGGGCTCTGCCCCGCCACGATCGGCAACGTCGCGACGTCGACCTGCGTGCCGAGCACCGCAAGCTGCTCCTGCGCCGCCGGGCGATTGACGTCGAGCGACGCCATCAGCACCTTCTTGCGCTCGCGTTCCTTGAGCCGCTTGGCGAGCTTGGCCGTCGTCGTCGTCTTGCCCGAGCCCTGCAGGCCGACCATCATGATGACCGCAGGCGGCGTCACGTCGATGATGAGCTCGCTGGTGTCGGCGCCCAGCGTCTCGGTCAGCGTGTCCGAGACGATCTTGACGACCATCTGTCCCGGCGTGATCGAGCGCAGCACGTCGCTGCCGACAGCCTTCTCGGTCGCCTTGTCGACGAACTCGCGCACCACCGGCAGCGCCACGTCCGCCTCGAGCAGCGCGATTCGCACCTCGCGCATCGCCGCGCGCACGTCGGCCTCGGTGAGCGCCCCGCGCCCCCGGAGCTTGTCGAAGACGCCGCCAAGCCGATCGCTCAGACTGTCGAACATTCACGCACCTCTTTGCGGAAACCCGCGAAAAACCTTGAGCCAGACCCACAACGACAATCGCGCCGGCGGGCGAAACCTCGCCGGCCAGCGTCTATCCTTGGACAGCTCGATCCAGGATGTCAGGGTGTCCTCGGCAGCTCCAAGCCGCCTGCAGACCCGCGCCCCTTAGCGAACGCCGCGCGGAATGGCAAGGCGAGCCGCCTTCTTCCGTGCATATCCTGCGGACGCGGGAGCGCGGG
Organism: Sphingobium nicotianae; assembly: GCF_018603885.1. GTDB lineage: Bacteria > Pseudomonadota > Alphaproteobacteria > Sphingomonadales > Sphingomonadaceae > Sphingobium > Sphingobium nicotianae. Next base: position 265,322 of record NZ_JAHGAW010000007.1, on the reverse strand, counting down.
ATACGCCTTTCAGGTACGGCCCTGCCCTTGGCGAACGCGCAAAAGCCGGTCTATGACAAGTCCATGAAGAGCCACCGCTTTCGCGGAACCGCTCCCAACATTCCTGGAGACTTGCCTATGACACCGCGCGCCGCGCTCATCGCGTCTTTAGCCCTTGCCACCCTCACTCTGGCCCCGCTCCATGCTCAGCCCGGCTCTTCCCCCGCCGACGAGATCAGCGCCGCGGCGAAGGCCACTCCGGGCGGAGACATCCCGGCCAAGTTCAAATATCCGACCGAGCAGAACGACTATGTGAAACGCGAAGTGCTGATCCCGATGCGCGACGGCACCAAGCTCTATACCGTCATCGTCTTCCCCAAGGGCCTCACCAACGCGCCGATCGTCCTCACCCGCACGCCCTACAACGCCAAGAAACGCGCCACGCGACAGGAGAGCCCGCACATCCTCTCCGTCCTGCCGACGGCCGACGAGCCCTTCGTCAAGGCCGGCTACATCCGCGTCTATCAGGACATTCGCGGCAAATATGGCTCGCAGGGCGACTATATCATCACGCGCCCGGTCAAGGGTCCGCTGAACCCGACCGATGTCGACCATGTCACCGATGCCTGGGACACGATCGAGTGGCTGGTGAACAAGGCCAACCTGCCGGAGAGCAACGGCAAGGTCGGCATGATCGGCTCCTCCTACGAGGGCTTCACCGTGGTCATGGCGCTGCTCAATCCCCACCCCGCCCTCAAGGTTGCGGTGCCGGAAAGCCCGATGATCGACGGCTGGATGGGCGACGACTGGTTCCATTATGGCGCCTTCCGCCTTACCAACATCCGCTGGATCGGCTCGCAGACCGGCTTCAAGGGCGAAGGCAAGGGCCCGGAGACCGGCATCTACGACAATTACGAGGAGTTCCGCCGGATCGGCGGCGCCAACGAATGGGCAAAAACCTCGGGCTTCGACAAGCTCCCTGCCTGGCAGAAGATGCTCGATCACACCGCCTATGACAGCTTCTGGCGGGGTCAGGCGCTCGACAAGCTGCTCGCCGCCAATCCCTCCAACGTGCCGACGCTCTGGGAACAGGGCCTGTGGGATCAGGAGGATATGTATGGCGCGATCCATTCGTGGGAAACGCTCAAGGCCAGGGGCAAGACCGGCAACAATTTCCTCGTCATGGGCCCCTGGCGCCACAGCCAGATCAATCGCGAAGGCCGCTCGCTCGGCCCGCTCGAGTGGAACGGCGACACCGCCGCGCAATTCCGCGAGGAGATGGTGATGCCGCTCTTCAACCAATATCTGAAGGACGGCCCGCCCGCCAATCTGCCGAGCGCCGCCATCTACAACACAGGCGAGAACCACTGGGACCGCTTCGCCAGCTGGCCGCTCGCCTGCGAGACTGGCTGCGCGGCGCCACTCAAGCCCATCTATCTCTCGGCCAAGGGCGCGCTGTCGTTCGACAAGGGCGCAGTCGGCGGCGACTCCTATGTGTCCGATCCCGCCAAGCCGGTGCCGCACCTGCCCCGCCCGGTAAACTTCAACGACGGCCGCTGGGGTGACTGGCTGGTGAGCGACCAGCGCCACGCCGATGGCCGCGCCGATGTCATGACCTACCAGACCGATGTGCTGACCGCCCCGGTCCGTGTCTCCGGCGTGCCGATGGCCGACATCTTCGCGAAGTCCACCGGCACCGACGGCGATTTCGTGGTCAAGCTGATCGATGTCTATCCGGACGAGGTCGCCGACGATCCCAAGATGGGCGGCTATCAGCTTGCCATCAGCCTCGACATCTTCCGCGGCCGCTATCGCGACAGCTTCGAGCATCCGACCGCGATTCCCGCGAACAAGGTCCAGCGCTATCGCTTCCGCCTGCCGGCGGTGAACCATGTGTTCCAGCCCGGCCACCGCATCATGGTCCAGGTCCAGTCGAGCCTGTTCCCGCTCTACGACCGCAATCCGCAGACTTTCGTGCCCAACATCTTCCTCGCGAAGAAGGAGGACTACAAGGCGGCGACGGTCACGCTGGAGCGCGGCGGCGACGCGGCCAGCGCGGTATGGCTGCCGGTGGTGCCGGCGCAATAAGCGGCCTACCGGCCCTCTTCCGCCTGCGGGAGAGGGAAGGACCAGCGAAGCGGGAGATGAGGCTTTCGCAGTCTCCTCCCGCTAACACTCCTTGTCATTCCCGCCCGGGAATCCAGTTGCGGCCTCCCGATCGAAGCGGAACGTCAGAGCTGGATTCCCGCTTTCGCGGGAATGACGGGCGGCTTGTGATGGAACGCTTGGCTGTGCCCTCAGCCCTCACCGCAGCTCATCAAGCCGCGCATGAATGCCTTCGAGCACCTCGAGCGTAATCGCCAGCTTCTCCGGGTCGATGCCGCCGAGCACGTCGTCGCGCAATTGATTGGTGATCGCCATGACATCGCGCGCCGCTTCCCGCCCCTTTTCGGTGATGCGGTTATAGGTCACGCGCCGGTCGACATTGCTCTGGTGCCGTTCGATCAGGCCATCCTGCGCCAGACCGTTAAGCATCGCGACCATGCTCGGCCCCTTGACGCCGACCACCCAGGCCAGTTCGCTCTGGCTCAGTTCCTCTTCCGAGGACGCGAGCAGATAGAGCGTCTCCCAGCGCGCCATGTTCTGGCCGATGCTCTTGATCCGGTCGTTGGCGAGCTTGCGCCAGCGCCGGGCTGCCACGACGAGCGCGCGGGTGGTGCGGAAATGAGTGACGTCCTTCGCCGGCGGCTTCTGCTCTTCCTGATAGAAGTTGCTGAGGTGGCGCTCGGCCAGGTCCGTGGGATAGCCGCCATAGGGTGTCGCGCGCCCATCCCTCGGCGAGACCGGACGCACCTCCCGCTGCCCCTCCTCACAGGGGAGCGCGGCTTGCGGGCCACGCTTGTGGCGCGTACGCGATCGGGCCTGGTTCATCGATATTCTGCTCTCCTCAGCGATCCCTATGCCACGCCTAACCGATCATGAAGCGTTTGGCATCATTTAACATGTTAAGCGCTCCTGGGTGCCTCGGTCGCGGGGGAGGAGGAGTGCGACCGAGGCGAGAGGAACTTTGTCGGGACGGATCAGAAGGTCGTGCGGATGCCGGCCTTGAACATCCGGCCCACCGGATTGAAGAGGACGTTGTTGCCGCTGCCGTTCGCGCCGGGGAAAGCCGGCGGATCGACATTGAACACATTATCCACGCCGAAATAGACGCTCGCCTTGTCCTTGCCGCCCACCGGCACCTTCACGGTCGCCAGCATGTCGACATAGGTGCGGCCCGGCATCGCGTTGGTGCTGGAGCTGTCCGTGCGGGTGACGGTGTAGCCCGGCTGCTCGGAGCCAACGAAGGCTGCGTTGTAGAAGCCCTTATTGATCCAGCGGACGTGCGTCGAGAAGGCGAAGAGCTTGCCCAGCTCCAGATTGGCCGTCGCGTCGAGGGTCCAGTCGGGGATGCCCGGAGGCGTGCCGCCACGCAGGCCCGTCTGTCCAGCCCGCTCCACCGGCCCGACCGCATCGACGGTGATGAGGTCGATCATGTGGCTGGCCAGCAGGCTCAGGTTCAGCGCGCTCTCGGTGCCGATCGGCTGGCGGTACCCGACTTCGAAGTCGATGCCGCGCGCCTTGAGCTGGTTCACGTTCTGGAACACGTCCTTCACGTTGGTGATGATGTTGTTGGCATCACGCGTGATCTGGGCGCAGCTCAGCGCATCGCCCTGGAAGCAGCGCGTCACGATATTCTGCTGCCCCAGCGTGCTGATCGCGTCCTTGATCTTCATGTCATAATAATCGACCGAGCCGCGGAACCGGCCGGCGACGCCGCCGGTCGGCTGCACCACCACGCCGACGGTCCAGGTGTCGGCCTTCTCCGGGCGCAGATTGGGGTTGGAGCCGAGCGTGATCGGCACCACCGTCTGCTGGCCGCCGTTCACCGGGTCGTTCAGAATGCCCGACGAGCTGGTGAGCGGGCCGAACAGCTCGGAAACGTTGGGCGCGCGAATGTCGCGCGAGCGCGTGGCGCGGAAGCGGATCGCGTCGATCGGCGCCCAGACGCCGCCGACCTTCCAGGTCGTCACGTCCACCGTGCTGCTCGGGAACAGCGCGCTGGAGCGCTTGTAGTGCGTGCGGCGGATCGCGCCGTTGAGGCTCAGCTCGTTGAATGCGGTAACGTCACGCAGGATCGGTACCTCCGCCTCACCATAGACTTCCGCCACCTCGATCTTGCCGGAGATGACCGAGCCGTTGCCGGTGAAGAAGGCAAGCGACTTGGACAGGGCATCGGCATCGCCGTTCACCGAGTCGCTGCGATATTCGCCGCCGACCGCGATGCCGAGCTTGCCCGCCGGCAGCTCGATCAGCGAGCCGGTGATGTTCGCCGCCACGACATGCTCGGTCGTGTTGTTGGTCTGGAAGGCATTGGCCTTCACATAGGCCTTGGCGGCCGCGAAGGTCGCGCCCTGGCCCGAGCCGAACGGATTGAGCGGGACGCAGGCCGCGTCGTTGTTGTTGGGATTGGCGTCGACATTGATGCGGCAGACCGGCTGCCCGGCGCCATTGGTCGTCGCGTCCAGCGCATTCAGCATGCGCGAGGTGATCGTGCCGCCGGTGATGTCGCTGCGGAACTCGTTGCGGCCATACTGATAATAGATGTCCGCCTTCCAGTTGCTGTTGATCTCGTAGGCCGCGGAGAGGACGGCGCGATACACATTGTCCTTCACGACGAGATCGCCCGGGCCGACATCCTTGAAGCCCTTGCCCAGCGTGAAGCTGGTGAGGCCGGCCTGCGCCATCAGCGTGCGCAGGTCGAGCGACGGATCCGACGAGGTCGGGATGAAGGGGTTGTCGCTGCGGATGGTGATCGCCGTGTTGCGATAGGCGACGGCGCGGTGATAGCCCTCGTTATGACCGTAGGTGAGGCCCAGCTCCAGCGTCAGCGCCGGCGTGGCTTGCCAGGTGGCATAGCCCATCGCGTTGTAGCGCTTGGTCGGCGAGACGATCGGGAAGTCGAAGTAGATATTCTCGCCCGGCCCGTCATTGGTGCCGCCCTGCGAATAGAGATTGTTGGCGAGCACGCCCTGCGTCGTCTTGAACGGCGTACCGTCGGCGCGGAAGCCGATGCCGTCGATCGGGCGCCAGGTCGGCACGAGCTTGCCGGCATAGGCGCTGCTCGGCGGCGTGGTGACGCCGTTATAGGGCGCGGTCCAGGGGTAGACGCCGGCCAGGATGTTGTTGGCCGGGATGCTCGTCACGCCGGGGTTGCGGCTGATGTTGATGAGTCCGTGGGCGCACCAGTCGCGCTGCGGGCAGGATTCCACGCCCTCGGCCCGCTCATATTCGCCGCCGATGATGACATGGAAATTGTCGCCGATCTGCCAGCCACCGGCCGCGCCGAACTGCGTCGTGAAATTATCGCCATATTGCGAGAAGCCGACCTGTCCGTTCAGCTTGTAGCCGGTGAACTTCTTGTCGATCAGCAGGTTGACGACGCCCGAGACGGCGTCCGAGCCATAGACTGCCGAGGCGCCGCCGGTGACCACTTCGGCGCGCGACAGCAGCACCGAGGGAATCATGTTGGTGTCGACCGTCGCCTGCGTCGTCGAGGGAACGAAGCGCTTGCCGTCGACCAGCGTCAGGGTGCGGACCGAGCCGAGGCCGCGCAGGTCGAGGATGCGACCACCGACATAGCCGCCCGCCGCGCCGAGGCCGGTGGAGGCGGGCGTGTTGGTCGCGCGGAAGGCGGGAAGCTCGTTGAGGGCATCGCCCAGATTGGTGGCCCCGCGCTCTTCGATGCGGGCAGCACTCAGCACCGAGACGGGCGTCGGGCGATCGAAGCCGGAGACGATGCGCGAACCGGTGACGACGATCTGCTCATCGTTCGCGCCGGCCTCATCGGCCGCTGGAACGTCCTGGGCACTTTGCGCATTCTGCTGGGCGTGGGCGGGCGCGACGCCCGCAAGGCCGATCGCAACGGCGACCAAACAAGTCCGCGTACGCAACGCGGCCGTAAAACGGGTCATTCGCTCTCTCCCGGTGGTTTGTTCTTAGGTAGGTAGGTATCTACCAAAAACAGATTAGGTTTCAATCTACTTTTTCCGGAACCGCCCGCCCTGTGTCGCGCCCGCAACAGTGTCGGCGCGGGCCGGCCCGAGCCATCCCGCAAGCCCCTGACTTGATGCGACTTCACGAGCTTGGCACGACGGCATGAGGCGGAACGGAACCGCCATTCCTTCCATCGTCCCGAACCATTGGCGCAACCTCATCCCGGCGATAGGATGTCGCCCGATCGCCCACCCTCCCGTTGCGAGATGCCCATGCCCAAGCCCATGAAGATCGATTTCGTCTCGGACATCGCCTGCCCGTGGTGCGCCATCGGCCTGGGCGGGCTCGAGCAGGCGCTGGTCAGCGCGCAGGACGCCATCGATGCCGATCTGCGCTTCCAGCCGTTCGAGCTCAATCCGGACATGCCGGCCGGGGGCCAGAATGTCGTCGAGCATCTCGGCGAGAAATATGGCAGCAGCGCCGAGCAATCCGCCGCGAGCCGGCAGGGCCTGATAGCCCGCGCACGCGAGGTCGGCTTCGACATGGCGATGACCGGCGACAGCCGCCTCTACAACACGTTCGATGCGCACCGCCTGCTGCACTGGGCCGGCCTCACCGGGCACCAGCGCGCCCTGAAGAAAGCCCTGTTCGCGGCCAATTTCACTGACAATCGCGACATTGGCGACCCCGCCGTCCTCGCCGACGTCGCGGAACAGGCAGGGCTCGATCGCGCCGAGGCGACAGACGTCCTTGCTTCCGGCCGCTATGCCGATGAGGTGCGCAACGCCGAGCGGCTCTGGCAGTCGCGCGGCATCCGTTCCGTCCCCGCGATCGTCATCAACGACACCTATCTCATCTCGGGCGGCCAGCCCGCTGCGGTGTTCGAGCAGGCCCTGCGCGAGATCGCCGCCAAGTCCTGAAGCGAAAGCCTTCGGTGCCTGCGCCCGCGAGCCAGTCCCTGTCCTACATCACCACCGATACGCTAAGATCATCTCATGCAAGTCGTTGATAACCTGAAACTTTCGCTCGTCATATCGATCATATGTGCGATGTTGATGAAGTTCCGCCACGCGCTCTTGCAAAAGAACGCTGTTTTTCATGAACTTGCCCGTCACTTGACAAAGTCAACTTTTACCCATTCAGTACGCAAATAGGTCAGCATGGGCCCTATCGGAGAGGCATATGAGCGATATCAGGCGGAATGATGATCTGACGGTCCTGGAACCGTCCGAAATGGCCCCGCGAGCCACGCTCCTCCCTGCCGCGACACCCGAATCGCAGGGCTTCTCCGCCGTCCGCCTCGCCAGGCTCGATGCCGCCCTCGCCGCGGCCGTGGATCGGCAGGAGGTTGGCGGCATGGCCTATCTGCTCGCCCGCAATGGCAAGGTGGTCGACTGCAAGACCCTCGGTGATGCCGCGCCCGGCCAGCCGATGCAACGCGACACCATCTTCCGCATCTTCTCGATGACCAAGGTGATCACCGCCGTCGCGATGATGATGCTGTTCGAGGAAGGCAAGTGGGCGCTCGACGATCCGATCGCGAAGCATATCCCGGCCTTCACCGACCTCAAGGTCGCGGCCGATATCGATCTGAACGGCGAGATCATCCTCGAGCCGTTGCACAGCCCACCGACGATGCGCCAACTCATGGCCCATATGGCGGGGTTCGGCTACGGGTTCGGCCCTGGTCCGGTCGACAAGCTCTATGCCGCCGCCGACCCGCTCGGCGCACCGGACCTCGCGACCATGATCGATCGCCTCGCCAACCTCCCCTTGCACTATCAGCCGGGCACTGCCTGGCAGTACAGCATCGCGGTCGACATACAGGGCTATCTCATCGAGCAATGGTCGGGGCTCAGGCTCGGCGAATTTCTGCGCACCCGCATCTTTGCGCCGCTCAAGATGGTCGATACCGGCTTCCACATTCCCGCCGATCAATATCACCGCTTCGCCTCGCTCTATTATCATGACGAGACGGGTGCCCTGGTCGCGGGCAGCAAATTCTCGGGCGGCCTGTTCGGCTCGGATTATCGCACCCCGCCCGCACTCGAATCCGGCGGCGCCGGCCTGGTCTCGACGCTCGACGACTGCGCGCGCTTTGCCGCGATGCTGGCCAATGGCGGCGAGCTGGATGGCGAGCGCCTTCTCGTGCCTGCCACCATCGCGGTCATGCAGGCGAACGTCGTGCCCGACGAGGTGATCGCCAGAGGCAATCCCTATCCCCAGTTCGGTAAGGGCCTCGGCTGGGGCATGGGCGTCATGACCGTGAACGATCCGCCGCTCGCCGGTCGCATCGAAGGCAAGGGCACGATCAGCTGGGAGGGTGCAGCAGGCACCTGGTTCTGGGCGGACCCCGCCAATCGGGTCGCCTTCGTCGGCATGGTCCAGAATTTCGAGCGAGCCGGCCCACCCGGTTATGACGGATCCTATCTCGTGCGGCCGCTCGTCTATCAGGCTCTGGTGGCGCCATGACCGCCCGCCCCTCCGGCCTGTCCCATCGCCGGACGCTAACAGCTTGGCAGGGAATCCGCGCTACCTACATTGGCAGTTTTCCAGTCCGCGATTTGCTGGTAATTCCGCATCGCATCGAAGAAAGAGGCGGCCGTGTCGGTTGAAGGCAAAATCATCCCGGAGCCCGATGGCGCCGAAGACGCAAACGTCACGCCGGCCCGGCTAACGCGACGCCATCTGCTGATGGGCGGCGCCTTGCTGGCGGTGAGCGGTCTTGCTCTCGCGCGGACGCCCAAGCCACGCTACCCCAGCCTGTCTGACAAGAAGTTCGAGGCGCTTTTCCCCAAGAGCTTCGGTGACTGGCGCACCGCGCCGGTCAGCGAGCTGGTGCTCCCGCCGGAAAGCGAGCTGGCGAACAAGCTCTACCAGCACATCCTGACGCGCACCTATGTGAACAGCGGCGGCACGGCCATCATGTTCCTCGCCGCCTATAACAGCGTGCAGCTCAACAACGTCCAGCTCCATCGGCCGGAAATTTGTTACTATGCGTCGGGCTTCTCGATCGACGTCAGCAAGCCCTATGACATTCCGATCGGGCCGAACGAGGTCGTCGCCGCGCGGGCCGTGCGGGCGTCGCAGGGATCGCGCTACGAGAATATCGTATACTGGACGCGCATCGGCGACGAGATGCCGCAGAGTTGGGCCGCGCAGCGCCTGTCCATGACCAAGGCCAATCTGGAGGGGTATCTCGCCGACGGCCTGCTCCTGCGCATGTCCGTGATCAATCCGGACATGAATGACGCTACGGCGCAGATGACCAGCTTCATCAAGGATATGCTGCATCACACCGGGCCGGAAACGCACCGCCTGATGATCGGCACCGACAAGGTCTGACCGTCCGCCGCTCGGAGGTCCGTTCGCGAACGGCCGGCCGGTATGACTGCTGATTGCTGGGCGATCCGGCCGACACCCGGGAAAGGGCGACCGGCTGCGATCGGACCGTTATGCGGTTGTGGCCGTGTCGCCCGCCGGTGCCTTCTTCCGCTTGAGAGCCGGCCAGATCATGCCGATCAGATGATCGATCGCGAAGATCGTGACCAACGCGGTCAGGAACATGGTCATGCCGGCAAAGTCATGCAGGAACCCCTGCGCCGCCGCCTCGCCGCCATGATAGGTCAGGAGCACGAGCAGCAGGATGCGCACGAAGTTGGCGAACGCCGCCACTGGAACGACCATGAGGAACATCAGCAGCGCATAGCGCACATTGGCATGATGGCGCAGATAGACATAGAAAAGCGAGATCGCCGACAGCGAGATCAGCGAATTGAGGCCCGCGCACGCATCCGCTACCAGCAGCTGATACTGGCCGACCTGGATCGTCACGCCGGCCGCCGCGACGGGATAGCCGAGGATGTAGAGCAGATGGACTGCCCCCTGCGACAGATAGATCTTCAGCGGGTTGGTGACCATCGCCACCAGCGTCTCGGGCGGCGGTAGCACGAACAGCAGATAGATGAGCGGAAACCACATGCTCTTGAGCGCCCGCCAGCCGATGAAGCTGAACAGCGTCGCGACCACCAGACCGTACATGAGGAAGCTCTCGGTCTCGACGATATGGCTGACGCGCGACACGAAATAAAGGAAGAGCAGCGGCACGAACGCAGCCGCGACCAGGATGCCGGGCGCCGGTTTGAAGAAAGGGCGCGCCCTCACCCATTCGCGGCCCAGCAGCCACAGGCCGGTGGCGAGCACGATCGGCCCGTGCGCGCCCTGTTCGGTCGACCAGCTCTCGTTGGCGACGACGATCATGGTGGGGATCATCACCGAGAGAATTCCGGCGACGAGGAGTGGATTGGCCGACAGCCAGGCAATCACCGTCTGAGGAAAGGTCTTTTGCTTAATAAGAGATGCGTCGGTCGCCATGTCAACTCTTCGCTAGGGGCCGTCCGCATAGCATACGGAGGTTAAAAGCTGATGATCGCACGATCGGAAAACGGCGAATTTCGGCACCATTTTCGAGCGCTGTCGGCCGCTCCATAACGTCATTTCCACCAATAAGCGATGGCGCGTATCTCCACGCTGACGCGGGGCGGCGCGTCGTCGCCCACATCGGGATCGTCGAAGGCGACGTGGGGTACGCAATGGGCTACGCCCGGCGCGCTGTCATGCGTTTTGAAGACAATCGCTTCGTCGCGCGTCATGTCCGGAAACCAGACCCAGCGGTGCGCCGGATCATGCGCGACGACATAGCCCTCGAAGCTCCAGTCACCGGCCGGACTGTCGAAGATCGCGTCCGCCAGGATCATCTCGCGCCCGCTGAGGCTGCGCGCGTCGCACAGGGCGAGCGGAACGTCCTGCGGCGCCGCCGATACGACGCGCCAGACATTGTAATGCGCGGCGCGAGAGAATGTCTCCTGCCCCTCGGGCAAACGCTGCTGCGAAAAACCCTTTCCGGTCTCGTCGCTAACGTCGACATGGGCAAAACGTGCGGGATGGCTGTTGTCGCTCGATCCGGCCTTGCCGGAGCGCTCGGAGAAGCGCAGGATCGGTGCACCGTTGACCAGCACACGATCTGCCCCGGTCAGTTTCAGAATGAGCGCCTCGATCTCCCTGGCGTACAGCGGCGCGCTGGCCTTGTCGGTAAAATCGCTGACGGCGGTCTCGTGCTTGACGAGTTGAAAGCCCGATGTGTCGAGGTCAAGCGCCTGCTCCCGGCCATCCCGCGCCGACATGGAATGGGACTCGATCGCCACGGTGTCCTTGCTATGATCGTTCGCGTAGTAACGCGGACGGTCGTTGCCCCGCGCGACATAGTTGATCAGGACCGCGTCGCGATCGCCCGATAGCGCCATGCCTCCCTCCTCTCTCCCGGATCGACAGTGCTAATGCATGATCGATAGCGAAGAAAGAGTTTTGCGACTCGACAAGTCCCGTTTTCCGTCTCCAGAAGGGAACCGCCCCCAGGAAAAGCAGACGGACCCGATCGTGACGGACACAGCACAACATCCCACGCGCCGCAAAGCCCTGCGCTCGATTATCGGCGGCTCGCTCGGCAACTTCGTCGAATGGTATGACTGGTATGTCTATTCAGCCTTTTCGGTCTATTTCGCAGGCCGCTTCTTTCCGGAAGGCGATCAGACGGCGCAGTTGCTCAGCACCGCCGCGATCTTCGCGGTCGGGTTCCTCGTCCGGCCGATCGGCGCCTGGCTGATGGGCATTTACGCGGATCGTCGGGGTCGCAAGGCGGGGCTTGCCCTTTCCGTCGGCCTGATGGGAGGCGGTTCGCTGCTCATCGGCCTGATGCCGACGGCAGAGACGATCGGTATCTACGCGCCGCTCTTGCTGCTGATCGCACGCCTGCTCCAGGGGTTGAGCGTGGGTGGCGAATATGGCGCGAGCGCAACATATCTCGCCGAAATGGCCGGCAAAAACCGGCGCGGACTGATCTCGAGCTGGCAATATGTCACTCTCATCGGGGGCCAACTCGCTGCGCTTGCCGTGCAATTGAGCCTGCAGGCGCTGGCGAGCGAAGCGGCGATGGAGCAATGGGGCTGGCGGGTTCCCTTCATCATTGGCTCAATGCTGGCTTTCGGCGTATTCGTCCTGCGCCGCAAGATCGAGGAAACCGCGGACTTTGCCGCCGCTAAGGCGAGCGGCAAGCGCTCCAGCGGACTAGCCCTGTTCCGCGAGCACCCGGGCGAGGCGCTCCTGGTGATCGCGCTGACCGCCGGGGGCACGCTCTCCTTCTACGCCTATACGACCTATATGCAGAAATATCTGGTCAATTCGGCCGACTTTACCCGCCCGCAAGCAACGGTGATCATGACCGCCGCACTGGCCCTGTTCATGATCCTGCAGCCGTTGTTCGGCATGCTGTCCGACCGCATCGGCCGGCGGCCGCTGCTCATCGGCTTCGGCGTCGGCGGCACCTTGCTGACGGTGCCGCTCTTCACGGCGATCCGCTCGGCGGGCGGTGAAGGCGCGGCTTTCCTGCTGGTGCTCGCGGGCCTGCTGATCGTCTCGGGCTATACTTCGATCAACGCCATCGTGAAGGCCGAGCTCTTCCCGCCCCACATCCGCGCACTGGGCGTGGCGCTGCCCTACGCGATCGCCAACGCGCTGTTCGGTGGCACTGCCGAATATATCGCGCTGTGGCTCGTCGAAGTCGGCCGCGAGTCCTGGTTCTTCTATTATGTCAGCGGCATGTGCGCGCTCTCGTTGATCGTTTACTGGCGTATGCGCGAGACAGCGAAGCATGGAACGATGGCGGGCGACGCCGCGTGACTCAGTAGGTCGGCACCGCGCTCTCGATGCAGCCATACCAGCCCAGGCCGGTATAGGTCTCATAGCCTGGCGTCAGCGCATAGGAGACCATATTATCACCGGCGCGATAATAGGCCCGCTCGCTGTTGATCAGGTTGAGCGGGAACTTGTCGGTCAGGAACCCGTGATCGTCGGATGACGCGATGATCTGAAAGTCGGCGTTCAGGAGCATGACGCGGCAGGTGCGCTTCTCGTCGTCAGTGAGTGCGACGCCCTTGACGATGTCCTGAGCCTGCGGCTCCCAATCGAAGAAGATGCCGAGCGCTCCGATGGGCTCGCCAAAAGTCTCACCATTGGTGCGGATAGCGGTCGAATAGGTCGCGACGGCCGAATTGTGCAGGATCGAGTTGCGGGCAATATCGCAAACGGCGAAGTCATCTCCGGTCGCGGTGCGCATCGCCTTGCGGAACCACTCCTCCTTCGAGACGTCCTGGCCAATCACCGAATGATAGCGGTCGCCGCGGCCGTTGCAGATGATCTTGCCGTTACGATCGGCGATCCAGAGATCGAGATAGACGGTGTAGGAGCGCAGGATCGTCGCCAGGCGTGCGCTCGCCTGGCGCAACAGATTGGGGTCCTCGCTGCCACGCGTGGCTGCATTGACGATGGCGCTGTCAGTCGCCCACCAGCGCACGTCGCAGGAGCGTTCGTAAAGATTGCGGTCAATGATCTCTACGACGTTGCGCGAGAGGTCGGCGAAGCGAGAGCCGCGGAAATCCAGCATCATCGCCTCGCCGGCATTCTCGATCCGCGAGATGTTCGAGGCAATGGCGCCCCGCAGCTCGGTCGAGAGCTGGCCGACCTCATTGGCGAACTGGGACATCTCCTGCGCGACCACTTCGAAGGCCGCGCCTTGCTGGCCGGCGCGCGACGCCTCGATGCGCGCATTGAGTGACAGCGTCTTGGTGCGCCGAGTCAACGTCTCGATGACGTTGATCTTCTCCTCGGTGATCCGGTGCACCTCGAAGGCGAGCTTGAGAATATCCTGCTGAAACAACGTGGCCCCCACGGTCACATGTGATCGATCGGCCACATGTCGCGTTACATACTTAAAATGACGTTAAGGAGAGGGCTCGCCGGAGCGATTTCCGGCGGAAAACTCGCGCGGGCGAGCAATTGCCGTGCCGGTTCAGCCGTTTACGCGATCGACTTTTGCGATTGCATATTTGGCATTCATGTTGCCCAGTTGCAACGATCGCATTTCACTGGATGAACCATTACCCTTCCTTGAGGCGCATGAGCCCCTCCTGGGCGACGCTCGCGATCAGGCGTCCATCCTGCGCGAAGAAATTGCCGCGCGAGAAGCCGCGTCCCCCGCCGCCGAACGGGCTGTCCATCGCATAGAGCAGCCACTCGCCGCACTCGACATCACCATGGAACCAGAGGCTGTGATCAATGCTGGCGCTGATCACCTCCGGCCCGCCGATCTGCAGGCCGTGCGGGCGATAGGCGGTGGCGAGCAACAGGAGATCGCTCATATAGGCAAGCGCGGCGCGCTGGAAGGCCTGCGAGACACCGAGAGCGCCGCGCCCGATTCGCATCCAGCACAGCGAGTCCGGCTCCAGATTATCGAGCGACGCGCCCTGCTGGATCGCACCGACGGGCCGGAAATCGAGCGGGCCGGGCTGGCTCGCCATGCGGCGCATGGCCGGACCGGCCGGGAGCGGATGCAGGCGCATGAGATCGCGTATGTTGAGCAGATCCTCCGGCGGCGGCACGTCAGGCATCGCCAAGGCATGGGCCGGCCCGGGCTCATCGCGGTGGAAGGAGGCCGTCATTGAGTAGATGACCTTCTCCTGCTGACGCGCGACGACGCGGCGATTGGAGAAGGAGCGTCCCTCCATGTCGGCGATGACCTCATAGTCGATGCCATGATCCTCGCTGCCGGGGCGCAGGAAATAGCAGTGCAGCGAATGGACGAGACGCTCGTCCGGCACGGTCTTGGTCGCCGCCATCAGCGCCTGACCGATCACCTGGCCGCCGAACACGCGGCCGACGCCGCCGGGCTTGCGAACGCCGGCGAAATGGCCGGCCGGCTCGCCCGGCACAACATCGAGCAGATGGATGAGCCCCCGCACGAGCATGTCCATATCCGGCGCCGCGTCCGTCATCGCCTTGTGTCGTCCCCGTTATCATCGCGGCCCGCATGGCACGAGCCAGCCGAAGTTGGGCCAAAGCGGCGCGCCAAGCAAGCGCTGGACGCAGGCTGAACCATGCCGTAGCGTCGCGGCATGACGGATTTGTTCGCTTTCAAGCTCTTGCGCCCTGAGGAATGGACGGCTTGGCGCGAATCGGGGGTTTTCACCGGTTCGCCCGTCGATGTGGCGGACGGCTACATCCACCTCTCCGCCCGCGAGCAGGTGCGGGAGACAGCGGCCAAATGGTTCGCCGACGCGGACCCCGCAATCCTGGTGATGGTCGACCTGCCGACGCTGGGCGACACCGTGAAGTGGGAGCCGTCACGGGGCGGGGCGCTGTTTCCGCACGTCTATGGAACCATTTCGAGGGATGCGGTGGCGGGTCACAGCAAGTTGAGGCTGGGACCGGATGGGAAGCATGTGTTTCCGGCCGGGTTCGACTGAGGCGCCTGATCGAGCCAGTCGATCAGGGATGCGTAACAATCTTGCAAAGGTCACGAAGGTCACGGGGAAAAGCATTTATTTTCGCTTCCGCGAGCCGCCAATTACAGGATCCCCAATCCTCTGATCGAGAAAAGCGATTATGCATGCTGAGAAAGAACTCCTCCGCCGTGCCATGACGAGGGGCCTGTAGGACAGCGGATTCGACAAGGAGCGGCCAGGTGCACATCCTGGTTCTCATTCGCACCGGGAGCGACTAGACCCGCGCGCCATGACCCACAAAGTTCATATCATCGGCGGTGGCCTCGCGGGCAGCGAAGCGGCATGGCAGCTCGCTCAGGCCGGGGTGCCGGTGCGGCTCTCCGAAATGCGCGGCGGCGGCGACACCACGGCAGCGCATCAGGGCGACGCGCTGGCGGAGATGGTCTGCTCGAACAGCTTCCGGTCCGACGACGCCAGCAGCAATGCGGTGGGGCTGCTGCATCAGGAGATGCGCGCGCTCGGCTCGCTGATCATGGCGCAGGCGGACACGGCGAAGGTGCCGGCGGGATCGGCCCTGGCCGTGGACCGGGATCTTTTCGCGCAGGGTGTCACCCGCGCCATCGAGGCGCATCCGCTGATCGAGTTGGTGCGCGAGCGGATCGACCGCCTGCCAACGGAGGGGCTGACGATCGTTGCGACCGGCCCGCTTACCGCCGCGCCGCTGGCCGAGGCGATCGCCAGCGCGACGGGCCGCGATCAGCTGGCTTTCTTCGACGCCATCGCGCCGATCGTGCATGGCGAGACGATCGACATGGAGATCGCCTGGAAGGCGAGCCGCTGGGACAAGGGATCGCCTGACGGCGACGGCAAGGATTATATCAACTGCCCGATGAACCGGGAGCAATATGAGGCCTTCGTCGCGGGGCTGCGCGACGGGCCCAAGACCGAGTTCAAGCAATGGGAGAAGGACACGCCCTATTTCGAGGGATGCATGCCGATCGAGGTGATGGCCGATCGCGGCGTCGACACCCTGCGCCACGGGCCGATGAAGCCGGTCGGCCTGGACAATCCACGCACCGGGCGCTGGCCGCATGCGGTCGTGCAGCTGCGGCAGGACAATGCGCTGGGTACCTTGTGGAACATGGTTGGCTTCCAGACCAAGCTCAAATATGAGGCGCAGGTCGCCTTGTTCCGCACCATTCCGGGGTTGGAGAATGCGCAGTTCGCGCGGCTCGGCGGGCTGCATCGCAACACCTTCATCAAGAGCCCCGAACTGCTCGACGCCGAACTGCGGCTGCGCGGGGCGCCGCATATCCGCTTCGCCGGGCAGATCACCGGCTGCGAGGGCTATGTCGAGAGCGCGGCGGTCGGCCTGCTGGCGGGGCTGATGAGCGCGGCGGAACTGGCTGGGCGCGCGATGGCGCCGCCACCGGTGGAGACCGCGCTGGGCGCCCTGCTCGGCCATATCACCGGCGGCGCGGAGGCGGAGAGCTATCAGCCGATGAACGTCAATTTCGGCCTGTTCCCGCCGCTCGACGAGAGTGTGCGCAAGAAGGATCGCAAGCTCGGCTATACCGACCGGGCGCGGGCGGCGCTGGCGGAGTGGAAGCGGGGGTTGCCGGTAAGCGGGATGATGTCGGCTTAAGCGTCAAGGAATTTGGACGGGCCACTCAGAAGCGTTATAGGTTTCCAGTGACTGACGCCTTTTCTCACGGGACCGTCCACACGGCATCGGCTGATATGCAAGCGGCCCTGCAATCAAATCCGGAAACCTTTGCACTTTGGCAGGGCCTGACGCCGCTCGGTCGCAACGAGTTTATTTGTTGGGTCGACGATGCCAAACAGGCGAAAACGCGCACCCGCCGCATTGAGCGAACCTGCGAAGAGTTGCTTGAAGGAAAAGGGCGGCCCTGCTGTTGGTCCGGCTGCATTCACCGAACCGACAAGACGCCGGGCCGATGGCAACAGGCCGTTCTAATCGACAAGAAGGCGAACTAGGGCGGATTGGACAGAATTAGTGCTCCAATCAAAAGCTGATGGGCTCTAGGATCCAAAGCCCGCCATTCGACGCCCGTCTTCAATTATGACCGGCCATCCCGGCGATAGTCAGTCCTCCTCTGGCGCCGGTTCGCAGGCGCAATTCTGCGGTCGCTTGGCCGCCGGTTTCTTCGCCGTCGTGGCGAATTCGGCGGGGGTGAGCTTGCCGTCCTTGTTGGCGTCGGCGCCGGCGAAGCGGTCCGAGGTGCGGACGGCCCATTCCTCGAAGGAGAGGAGATTGTTGCCGTCCTTGTCCAGCTTGCGGAAGGCGGCGGCGCGGGTCGCCATCATCTCGTTGCGGGTGATGAGACTGTCGCGATTGCGATCGAAGCGGTCGAAGCGGCGTTGCTCGCGGGTGCGCTGGGTGGCCTGAGGCACGCCGGGCGGCGGCGCGCCGCGCGCGGCAGGATCGCCCTCACCCGGCAGGATCGGCGGCTGGGCCTGCGCGCCGCCCCGCGCGACGAGCGGTCGCGCCGTGCGATCGGCCTCAAACTGCCACCAGAAGAGGCCGGCCGCGACGAGCAGCAACGCGGCAACCGATCCGGCCAGAAAGCGTCCCATGGCATCCCCCCTGCCCGTTCGCGACGCCGGACAGACTAGCCGCGCAGGGACGCCAGCAGCAAGCGCCCATAATGGCGCGGGGAAAATCCGCCCCGCGGTACACGGCCGGTGCGCACGTCGGCCAGAGCCAGGGCGCGGGCGAGGCGAAGAGGCTTGAACCCGGCACCGGCCGGGGGAATGCTGCGATCGGCGACCTCGCGCGCGGTGGCCACCGCGCGTCGTGCCAGGCTCTCGTCGCGGACATGGGCAGCGAGATCCCAGAGCGCCCAGAGGCAGCCGGCGCTTCTCACGTCACGCCCCTGCGCGGCCTGTGCGTCACCAGCGAGCAGACCGAACAGACCGCCGCCCCGCGCCTCGCCATAGGCCAGCAGATCCTCTTCGCTCATCGCCTCCGGCGCGACCAGCGCCCGCCAACCGTCGATGAGCTGGCCGGCGACTTGCTCCATGCCCGCCGGAGCGATCAGGCGCCACCGCTCCACGAGGGGTTCGCCTCGTCCCTTCGACAGGTCATTCTCGACGAGCACAGCGTCCCACCAGGCCAGCCGGATCGCGGCAATCGTCGCGTCGCCGCCACGCTGGGCGACGGCCGCCAGACGCTGGTCCAGCAGCCAGCACAGGCCGTGCCAATCGCGCATCTCCGCAGGGGCATAAGCCAGCAGCAGGCGCGGCAAGGGCGCCAGATCTGCCGGTGAAACGGCGCCGTTTTCCAAGGCGTTCACTGCTCGTCAACCACGGCGATTAGGGTTTTGTCCACCAACCGCAGCTAATGGGAGGCTTGGCTCGGACCCATTGCGCGCTGCGCAAGGAGTCCGGCGGGTGAGAGCAACGAGGACCTTCATGGCGCGCAACCGGGCAGGCGCATCCTTTCTGACACGGCTTGCGCGCGATATTCGCGGCAACACCATCGCGATCGCGGCGGCGGCGATGGTGCCGCTGGCCGGGCTGATTGGCGGCGGTGTCGACATGAGTCGTCTCTACCTGACCAAGACGCGCCTGCAACAGGCTTGTGATGCCGGCGCGCTGGCGGGCCGAAAGGCGATGGGATCGGGAAGCTGGACGACCACCGGCACCGGCAATTCGCAATCGCGGGCGGATGAGCTCTTCGCCGCCAACTTCAAGACCAACGCCTATGGCACCGGCACGCTGTCCAGCAACTATACGGAGAGCGCCGGGACCGTCACCGGCACCGCGACGGTCGCCGTGCCGATGACGATCATGCGCGTCTTCGGCATGACGCAGCGCAGTCTCACGGTGACCTGCACGGCCAAGATGGAGATCCCCAACACGGACGTCATGTTCGTGCTCGACAATACCGGATCGATGAACTGCGCGCCGGGCTCCAATTGCTACGCATCCTCGCCCCAGACCGGCGCCAAGATCACCGGTCTCAAGAGCGCGGTCAAATGCTTCTACGAGGCGCTGGTGAAGGTGAACACGCCGGAAGTCTGCGGCAGCGACCCGACCGCGACCAGCTATACCGGCACGGCGCAGATCCGCATCGGCTTCGTGCCCTATTCGGTGAACGTCAATCTCGGCAAATTGCTGCCGAACGACTTTCTCGCGAACAGCAGGGATTTCCAGACGCGGGTCGCAAATACGACGCCCGTGCATACCTGGACGGTGGGAGCGGAAAGCGCGCTGGGCAGCTGGTCCGGCTGGACGCCGAGCAGCACGCCGTCCTCCTATAATGCCTCCAACGATTTTGCCGGTTTTGCGACCCCGGGCTCGGATCAGACGATCAATGGCCACACCTATTTGCGCAAGCGCACCGACAAGACGACCAGCTCGGGCTGCACCGGTCTCAACAATCTCGCCAACTCCGGCAGCACGCTCAACGCGATCGAGGACGTGGGAGGAACCATCACCGCAACCTTGTCGAGCAGCAGCACGCCCACCTGGCGGAGTACGGCCCCTGGGCCGGACACCGACCAGACATTGACCTATTCCGGCACCGATCCGCGCACCGTCTATGGCTTGCGCTATACTTGGAAATCGAGTGCCTGCTACCTCGAGATCGGAACCGCGATCACGGGTTACAGCCGCACCAACGGCACGGCGACCTCCACCAAGCCGATCACCTGGACGGACTATGAGAAGTGGGTCAGCTGGACCTACAAGCAGGCGCCGCTGGATGTCTCCGGCCTGAAGGCGGGGGGATCGAGCTGGAACGGTTCGATCCAGATCCCGACCGGCTGGGCGACCAGCCCCTCCTACAACGTTTCCGGATCGAAAACCCCGACCAATTTCACGATCGTCGCCAACCAGACGGCGACATGGGGCGGCTGCATCGAGGAGCGCATGCCGACCTTCCAGAATTCCGACTATAATCCGTCGGACGAATGGAGCCCGATCCCGAGCACTGCCAAGGACATGGACATCGATCTGATGCCCGATCCCAGCGACCCGACGACGCAATGGGGGCCGGTGCTCCCGGACGCTGTCTGGGGACGCTATACCGGCAGCGGCTGGGGAGCGAGCAACTCCTATGATCCCGTCACCACGACGGACGATCTCGATCACAACATCACGACCACCTGCCCGGCCCAGGCGAAGAAGCTGCAGACCTGGTACACGTCCTCCGGCTTCGTGACCTACGTCAACTCGCTGGTGGCGACGGGCAACACTTATCACGACATCGGGATGATGTGGGGCGCGCGCTTCATCTCGCCGACCGGCATCTTCGCGAGCGAGAATGCCGCGACGCCGACCGGCGGTGCCATCCAGCGGCACATCATCTTCATGACCGACGGCGACACCAACACGGCGGTCGACAATTATTCCTCGCAGGGCATCCCCTGGTGGGACCGCCGACAGACGACCTATGCGCCGAGCGGCGGCAATACCGACGACATATTGGATGCGCGTCTCGATGCGCTGTGCACGGCGATCAAGAACAAGAACATCACGCTCTGGGTCGTCTCCTATGGCGGCGGCACCTCCTCCGCGACCGAGACGCGCCTCTCCAACTGCGCCTCGCCCGGCAAATATTTCTCGGCAGCGAGCACCGCGACCCTGATCGCCAACTTCAAGCAGATCGCATCCGAAATCGCCGAACTGCGGCTGACGAGCTGAGCCATGGCGCCTGTGATTCCCCTCCCCGCCCATCGCCGCCACCTGCGCCGCCTCGCGCGCTGCCAGGAGGGAACCACGATCCTCGAATTCGGGCTGATCGCACCGGTGCTCTGCGTGCTGCTGCTCGGCGCGCTCGACACCGGCCACACGCTCTACATGCAGGGGGTGCTGCAGGGCGCAGTGCAGAAGGCCGCGCGCGACGGCACGCTCGAAACCGCCGCGGGGACCGGCACGACGCAGCGTGACGCGCTGGACGCCGTCGTGCGCGCTCAGCTCGGCACGCTTCAAAAGACCGCCGCGGTGACGATCACCCGGCGCTTCTACCGGACCTTCTCCAAGGCCGCCGCCGCCCAGGCCGAGACCTTCACCGACTCCGCGGCCGGCACCTTCAAGGACGGCAAGTGCAACAATGGCGAAGCGTTCATCGATGCCAACAGCAACGGGGTGTTCGATCGCGACGGCGGCGACAGCGTCGATCATGCCGGCGCGCGCGACAATGTCGTCTATACCGTCAAGGTCAGCTATCCGCGCATGTTCCCGATCGACAAGCTGATCAACGGCAAGGGCACGACGACGCTCACCGCCACGACGGTGCTCGCCAACCAGCCCTTTGGCGATCAGGGCGTCTATGGGCCTGCTCCCGCGTCCCCGCTGCATTGTGGCGGCGGCCATGCCGGCGCAGACTCTCCAACCCCCGGGGCTCCCTATGATTAAGCCTCTTGATCGTCTGGCATGCTGCGAGAGCGGCCTCGCCGCGGTCGAGTTCGCGCTCACCGCGCCGATCATCCTGGGCATGTTCCTGTCCGGCGCGGAAGTCACCAACTTCGCCATCACCAAGATGCGCGTCAGCCAGATCGCGCTGCATGTCGCGGACAACTCCGCGCGCATCGGCACGAACAGCCTGCTGACCAGCCCGCAGATCACCGAAACCCAGATCAACGACCTGTTCATCGGCGCGAACCTGCAGGGCGGCACGCTCAATCTCGCGGCCAAGGGCCGGGTGATCCTGTCCAGCCTCGAGCCGGATCCCAACAACGCCGGCAAATACAGGATTCATTGGCAACGCTGCTATGGCGGCAAGGCCTATCCATCGAGCTATGGCGTGCAGGGCGACGTCAACAAACCGAACATGGGCCCAACCGGCCAGACCGTGACCGCGCCGGCCGGGGGCGGCGTCATGTTCGTCGAGGTCGCCTATGACTATCAGCCTTTGATCTCCGCGCGGCTGGTGCCGACGACGGTGATCAAGGACATTGCGGCCATGACGGTCCGCGACGACCGCGATTTCAACGGCGACGACACGCACACAACCGGCGGCAGCGGCGTCCACAACACCGAGGGAGCGACGGCCGCCCTCTGCGACTGACGGCGAACCTTTCGGCCCGCGCCATCAGCTACGATAAGTCACTTTCTTCGCGGCGGCGATCACGCGGGCCGCATCGACCAGCGCCGCCTTTTCCAGATTCGCCGCATAGGGCAGCGGCACGTCCTCGTTGGTGACGCGCAGGACCGGGGCGTCGAGATCGTCGAAGCCCTGCTCCATGCACACCGCAATAATCTCGCTGGAGATGGAGCAGACCGGCCAGCCTTCCTCGACCACGACGAGGCGGTTGGTCTTCTTGAGACTTTCAAGAACGGTTGCGGTGTCGAGTGGGCGCAGCGTGCGCAGGTCGATCACTTCCGCGTCGATTCCCTCGCCCGCCAGCGCCTCGGCGGCTTCCAGCGCGACGCCGACACCGATCGAATAGCTGACCAGGGTCACGTCCTTGCCCGGACGCACGATGCGCGCCTTGCCGATCGGCAGGACATGGTCGTCGAGCTGGGGCACATCGAAGCTGCGGCCATAGACCAGCTCGTTCTCGAGAAACACGACGGGATCCTCGCTGCGGATCGCGGCTTTGAGCAGGCCCTTGGCGTCCGAGGCGTCATAAGGTGCGATCACGACGAGGCCGGGGACATGGGCGTACCAGGGAGCATAGTTCTGGCTATGCTGAGCGCCAACGCGCGAGGCGGCGCCATTGGGGCCGCGGAACACGATCGGGCAACGCATCTGGCCGCCCGACATATAATTGGTCTTGGCGGCCGAGTTGATGATCTGGTCGATCGCCTGCATCGCGAAGTTGAAGGTCATGAACTCGACGATCGGCTTGAGGCCGCCCATCGCGGCGCCCGCGCCGATGCCGGCAAAGCCATGCTCGGTGATCGGCGTGTCGATGACGCGCCTGGCGCCGAATTCCTCGAGCAGACCCTGAGTGACCTTGTAGGCGCCCTGATATTCGGCGACTTCCTCGCCCATCAGGAAGACGCGGTCATCCTTGCGCATCTCCTCGGCCATCGCATCGCGCAGCGCCTCACGGACGGTCGTGCGGACCATCTGCGTGCCTTCAGGAATGGCGGGATCGGCGGCCGGCGCGGACTTGGCACCGGCGAGATTGCTGGTGCCGCTTTCGGCCTTCTTCGGGGCAGGTGCCTCGGACTCGTCCGCTTTCTGCGCAACCGCAGGCGCCTCGGCCTTGGGCGCTTCAGCCGGCGGTGCGGCGGCAGGCGTTTCCTCGCCCTCGCCGGACAGCATCGCGATCACCGTGCCAACCTTCACGTTGTCAGTGCCCTCGGCGATCAGGATCTTCTCGATCGTGCCCTCGTCGACAGCCTCGAATTCCATCGTCGCCTTGTCGGTCTCGATCTCGGCCATGATGTCGCCCGACTTGACCGTGTCGCCTTCCTTGACGAGCCACTTGGCCAGCGTGCCCTCTTCCATGGTCGGCGAAAGGGCCGGCATCTTGATTTCCAGGCCCATCAATACTGCTCCACCAGGACGTCGGTATACAATTCGGAAGCGTCGGGCTCCGGCGAGCTTTCGGCGAAATCGGCCGCCTCGCTCACGGTCTTGCGGATCTGGGCGTCGAGCGACTTCAAATCCTCTTCCTTCACGCCCGCTTCCATCAGCACTTTCTTGAGGCCGTCGATCGGATCGGACGTGTCGCGCACATGCTGCACTTCGTCACGCGAGCGATATTTGGCGGGATCGGACATGGAGTGGCCGCGATAGCGATAGGTCTTCATTTCCAGCAGGATAGGCCCCTTGCCGGCACGGACATATTCCAGCGCCGTCTCGGTCGCGCCGCGGACGGCGAGCACGTCCATGCCGTCGACCTGGATGCCGGGGATGCGGAAGCTCTCGCCGCGGCGATACAGCTCGCCTTCGGACGAGCTGCGCTGCACCGAGGTGCCCATCGCATAGCCGTTATTCTCGATCACGTAGATGATCGGCAGCTTCCACAGCTCGGCCATGTTGAAGCTCTCATAGACCTGGCCCTGATTGGCCGCGCCGTCGCCGAAATAGGCGATGCAGACGCCGCCATCTTCCTTGTACTTGTGACCGAAGGCGAGACCGGTGCCGAGCGACACCTGTGCGCCCACGATGCCGTGGCCGCCGTAGAATTTATGCTCGACGCTGAACATGTGCATCGAGCCGCCCTTGCCGCGCGAGATGCCCGCCTCGCGGCCCGTCAGCTCGGCCATGATGAGCTTGGGATCGATGCCGTAGGCAAGCATGTGACCATGATCGCGATAGCCGGTGATGACGCTGTCCTTGCCGGGCGTCAGCGCCGACTGGATGCCGACCGCGACCGCTTCCTGGCCGATATAGAGATGGCAGAAGCCGCCGATGAAGCCGAGACCGTAAAGCTGGCCGGCGCGCTCCTCGAAGCGGCGGATCAGCAGCATCTGCCGGTAGAATTCGAGCAGCTCTTCCTTGCTCGCCTTGTAGCTTTCCGGTTCGCCCGGACGCTCGCGATTGTGATCGGCTCCGGGTAGCGTGGCAGGAGCCGTCGCGGGCTTTCTGGTGCGGCTGGAAGCTGGCTTCGCCAAGGCTTGAGATCCTTCTCGCGTGGAAATTTCGTGCAGCTATAGGCGCGGCATGCGTCGAAGTGCAATGTCCAGATAGGTTAAATGCTGTGCGATTTAAGGCCCGTAAGCGGCGAACGGAGACCTTGAGTAGGCTAGTTCAGCGGCACGATCACTTCATCGGGATGCACGACACCGAGTTCCTTGCGGACTTCCTGATCCGCAAGGTCCGGGTCCACCCTGCGCGGATCGAGCAGCTTCACCCGATTGTCGAGCGCGGCCTGCTGCGCGTGCAGCATCCTGAGCTCGGCCTGACGCTGCTTGAGCTGGCGGCTGTAGTCGCCCCAGGCGAGAATGCCGTTCGGCCCGATGATCGCATAAGCGATGAAGATCAGCAGCAACACGATCGCAATGGCCGGCATCATCGCCGAACCGAACAACAGCCTCAATTTCGCCAGTTGCGCCATTGTCTCTTGGAATCACGGCGACTCCTTCAATGCAAGGGCAAAATTGCCCTATGCGACGAAAGGAGTCGGAGTTACGGGAAAGTGAACCCTATCGTGCCGACTGCGTCACCCCAACGAAAGCTGGGGTCTCACGCGCATGAGATCCCAGCTTTCGCTGGGATGACGTCGGCAGGCGAAGTTACCGAAACAGCCCGGCCCCCGCATAGACGGCGCGGTCGCCCAGCTCCTCCTCGATGCGGATGAGCTGGTTATATTTGGCCAGCCGGTCGGAGCGCGACATCGAGCCGGTCTTGATCTGGCCGCAGTTGGTGGCGACCGCGAGATCGGCGATCGTCGCATCCTCGGTCTCGCCCGAGCGGTGCGACATGACATTGGTATAGCCGGCGCGATGCGCCATATCGACGGCCGCCAGCGTCTCGGTCAGCGAGCCGATCTGGTTGACCTTCACCAGCATCGAATTGGCGAGGCCCTTCTGGATGCCCATGGCGAGGCGCTTGGGATTGGTGACGAAGAGATCGTCGCCGACGAGCTGGCACTTGTTGCCGATCTTGTCGGTGAGCAGCTTCCAGCCCTCGAAATCATCCTCGCTCATGCCGTCCTCGATCGACTTGATCGGATAGCGCGCGACGAGGTCGGCGAGATAGTCGGCCATCTCGGCCGGAGAGAGCGTCTTGCCCTCGCCGGAGATGACATATTTGCCGTCTTTGAAGAATTCGGTCGCGGCGCAATCGAGCGCGAGCACGACATTCTCGCCGGGCTTGTAGCCCGCCTTCTCGATGCTCTTCATGATGAAATCGAGCGCTTCGCGGGTCGAAGCGATGTTCGGCGCGAAGCCGCCCTCGTCGCCGACCGCGGTAGAAAGGCCCGCGTCGTGCAGATCCTTCTTGAGCGTGTGGAAAATCTCCGAGCCAATCCGCGCGGCATGCGCGAAATTCTCGGCGCCCACCGGCATGATCATGAACTCCTGGAAGTCGATCGGATTGTCGGCATGCTCGCCGCCATTGATGATGTTCATCATCGGCACCGGCAGGACATGCGCCGCAACGCCGCCGACATACCGATAGAGCGGCAGGCCGCGCGCGTCGGCCGCCGCCTTGGCGACGGCGAGCGAGACGCCCAGGATGGCGTTGGCGCCGAGGCGCGACTTGTTCTCGGTGCCGTCGAGCGCGATCATCGCCATGTCGATATCGCGCTGATCCTCCGCGTCGAGGCCGAGGATCGCTTCGCTGATCTCGCCGTTCACCGCGTCGATCGCCTGCAGCACGCCCTTGCCGAGATAGACGCTCTTGTCACCGTCGCGCTTCTCGACCGCTTCATAGGCGCCGGTCGACGCGCCGGACGGCACAGCGGCGCGGCCGAAGCTTCCATCCTCGAGCAGCACATCGACTTCGACCGTCGGATTGCCCCGGCTGTCGAGGATCTGGCGAGCGTGAATATCGAGGATCTCGGTCATGGCTGTCGCACCTCCCTGTACGCAAAACTTGGGCCGCCGCTTAGCGAGGGCGCCCGCATATGGCAATGCCGGCGACCGCATCGCCAGCCCGCGCAATTATGTGCACTCGTGACGGGAACGATCGGCATGAGGGTCTGTTAAACAGGCGGAGCCCTGCTATATCGATCCCTGAGGGGCAACGCTTTGCCAGAAAGGAAACATCATGGCTGACACGAGCAGTGCCGCAACGCCCAAGCGTAAACCCGCGGCCAAGGCGGCAACCGCCAAGAAGACGACCACGGCCAAGGCCGCTGCGCCCAAGGCAGCGAAGGCCGCCGGTGGTAATGATAAGGGCAATGGCAAGGACTGGAAGGCGCAGGCCGGCGAGTTCGCCGAGCAGGCCAAAACCACCGCGCGCGATGCGGCGACCACGGCGAAGAACACGACCGGCGATGCGCTGGCCGGCCTCTCCAAGCTGATCTCCGACACCGCCGAGACGGTCGATTCCAAGCTCGGTCCGCAATATGGCGACTATGCGCGCAAGGCGGCCGAGACCGTTGCTGGCGCGGCCAAATCGCTCGACGAGAAGGACATCGATCAGCTCGCCGAGGAAGCCCGCAACTTCGTGCGCAAGAGCCCGGCCGTGGCGATCGGCGCCGCGGCGGTGGTCGGCTTCGTGCTGATGCGAATGATGCGCGGCAGCTCCAGCGACGCCTGACTTCTCCGACGAAGGACAAACGGTCAGTATCCGATCGATGAGCGAGCCCGACGCGGACCTCTCCGAAAAGCCGGTACCACCCCCGGCGGACGACGGCTCCGTGCGGGCGAGCATCGCGCGGCTGCTCGCGTCGGGTCGCGAACTGGCGGAGGCCGAGCTGGCCTGGGCCAGACTGAAGGCCGCGCTCATTGCGGATGGCCTGCGCAAATGGGCGATGTTTGCGACGCTGGCCCTGATCTTTCTGGTCCTGGGCGTCGTCATCCTGACCGGGTCGGCGATCATCGCCCTTGCTCCCTATGTCGGCTGGCTGGTCGCAAGCCTGATCGTGGCAGGCGTCTGTATTGCGGCGGCGGTCGTCTCCGCGCTGTTCGCCAGAAAAGCCTTCCTCGCCCTGTTCGACGAGGAAGGGCTGTGAGCGACGTCGACCGGGATGAACGGCTGGTGCGAGCGCGCCAGCGAGCCACCGTGGCGCGCCTGCGCTTCATCAATTCGGTGCAGAGCACACGACGGCGTCTGTCCCCGGCGCGGCTGAAGGAGGATGCGCTGCTCGCGGCCGGCGATTATATCGAGGAAGTCCGGCATGATGCGCGTCAGACGATCCGCCGCCATCCGATCATCGCCGTCTCGGCGGTGGCTGGCCTGTTTGCGATGCTGTTCTGGCGGCCCGCGCGTGTGACGGGCATGTATGGTCTGCGCGCTGCCCAAATCCTGTGGCTGAACCGGCGCTTGTGGAGACAGAGTGATGAGTGAGGAAGACGGCAATCCCGTGGCGGTGGTACGGGCCACGGCCCGCAAGGGCATTGCCAAGGCGCGCAAGACAGCGGGTGGCGTCATCAACGCCACCGTCGAGAAAGGCGAAGCCGTGATCGACGACACACGCGAGAAGACCTACCGCGCGGCAGCCGAGACCAATCGTCTGTTCCAGGAACATCCGATCGCTGCCGTCGCGGCCGCCGCAGCGGCGGGCGCGGTGATCGGCATCTTCATGCCGCGCCTGCTGATCGCCGGACGCGCGGGCAAGCTGGCGGGTCAGGCGATCAGGGCCGCCGCGGCGAGCGAAGTGGCGCAGATCGCCATCTCAACCCTGGGCGACGCACAGAAGGCAGCGCTGCATAGCGGCGCGGGCAAGGCCGCCGCGGCGGTCGGCAACCGGCTTCTGTCGCGTCGCGCGAAAACGGAGAACAACGAAGTGTCAGCGCCGGAAACGACGCCGGAGGCAGACGAGAAGGGTTGATCCGCGCAGCGGCCGTCTTGGCACGAGCCGGAGAGGCTGCTAGCGCTCCGGAAAATCGGCGCGCGGCTGTGGCGCCAGAAAAGGAGCCTATTCGTGAGCTTGTTGCACCTCGTCATGGGCGGGCGGGTCAAGAACCCGCAGTCGCTGGAATTCGACGATCTCTCGTCCATCGATCTGGTCGGCGTCTATCCCGATTACGCCACGGCCGAAAAGGCCTGGCGCGGCGCGGCGCAGCGTACGGTCGACGATGCCGAGATGCGCTACGTCATCGTCCATCTGCACCGACTGCTCGATCCGACTGGCAAGGCACGGGACCCGCAGGCAGACTGATTCCCGCCGGATCTGGACTCGCTAGGCCGTCGGCTTGAAGCGCTGAGCGAGCAAGGGGCGCGCCAATAGCAATCCCGCGATGAACCCGCCGATATGGGCGCCGACCGCGATGCCACCGAAGAAGGCATCAAAGCCGCCCGCTATCGCAATCAGCAGTTGCAGGCCGGTCCAGGCGGCCGCCAGCCAGACGATGCGCACGACATAGGCCGGGATTGGCCCGACACTGCGCACGCCGCGCTGGCTGTAGATGAGGGCATAGGTCCCCAACAGCGCCGAGATCGCCCCGCTCGCGCCGATCATCGGCACCATGCCATGCCCTTGGCCGGGGAAGATAGAGGCCCACGCCCATTGACCGAACGCGGCGGCATAGGCGCCGGCGACGTAGATCAGAACGAGGCGTCCCTGCCCGAGCAGCTGCTCGACATAGCGGCCGCAAAAGATCAGCATCAGCAGATTGAAGACAAGATGCATCCAGCCGGCATGCACGAGCGTCGCGCTGAGCGGCGTGATCCAGAACGGCAGCCACGGTACGTCCAGCGAGAAATTCTCGGCGGCGAACTGGGTCACCCGCTGCGGGATGAAGCCGGCCAGGATCGCCGCGCGCCCTGTTTCGCCGAGCAATTGCACGGGCAGAAAGGCCAACGCAGTCAGTGCGGCCAGAATATTGGTGGCGGGCCCGCGCGGCAGGGTCACGGCCATGCGTCAGGCTCCGCGCGTCGCTGAGAGGATCAGACGAACTCGATCTTGTCGACGAGGTAGAACTTGTCGCCCGACGGCACCGTGACTTCGACTTCTTCGCCGACCTGGCGGCCGATGAGGGCGCGGCCAAGCGGCGAATTATAGCTGATCATGCCCAGCTTGGCGTCCGCCTCGGCCTGGCCGACGATTTGATAGCGCACAGGGTGATCATCCTCGTCGATCAGCGAGACGGTCGCGCCGAAGATGATCTTGTCGCCCGAGAGCGTCTTGGGATCGATGATCTGCGCGCGGGAAAGCTTGTCCTCGATGTCGGCGATCGACGCCTCGACCTGGCCCTGGCGCTCCTTGGCAGCATGATATTCGGCATTTTCGGACAGATCGCCGTGTGCACGCGCTTCCTCGATCGCATCCACGATCGTGGGCCGCTCCGCTTTGAGGGCGCGCAACTGCTCGGCCAGCTTGTCATGGCCAACTTGCAGCATCGGCATCTTCTCAACGGTCGCCATCTGGACTCCCCAAAAAACAAAATTCAAGCGCGCCGGACATGTCCTGAAGCGCGAACTCCCACGCCGACCGGCGGTTCCGGTCAGCTCGCAGCTGATTTCTGGTCTGTCTGAAGATCAGTCGTGCGACGCCTGATAATAGGATTGGAGCGACTTCACTTCAAGGGGACGCGCACGAAGAGCCTCGATTGCATCCACGGCAGCCAGACTGGCGGCGGCCGTCGTGAAGCTCGGCACCTTGTAGCGCAGCGCGCTGATACGGATCGCCTGGCTGTCCTTGAGCGACTGCCAGCCCTCGGTCGTGTTGAAAATGAGATCGACGGCGCCATCCGTGATCCGGTCGACGATGTGCGGGCGGCCCTCAGCTACCTTCTTGACCATTTCGACGGGGAGGCCCTGCTCCTGCAAGTAGCGCGCCGTGCCTCCGGTCGCGATGATGCTGAAGCCAAGCTCGCTGATCTTGCGCGCGGCCGGCAGGATGACCGCCTTGTCGCTGTCCTTGACCGAGATGAACACGGTGCCACCCATAGGCAGAATCGTTCCCGCGCCGATCTGCGCCTTGCCGAACGCGGTAGCGAAATCACCATCGATTCCCATGACTTCGCCCGTTGATTTCATTTCCGGCGACAACACCGGATCGACGCCCGGGAAGCGGTTGAAGGGGAAGACCGCTTCCTTAACGGCGATGTGCTTGATCGCGTTTCGGTCGATCTTGGGCAGGTTTGCGATCATCTCCCCGGCCATGACCCGCGCGGCGATCTTCGCGATCGGTGTGCCGATGGCCTTGGCGACGAAGGGCACCGTGCGCGAGGCCCGCGGGTTGACTTCGATCAGATAGACCTTGCCGTCCTTGACCGCGAACTGGATGTTCATGAGGCCGCGCACGCTGAGCGCGCGCGCGAGCACATCGGTCTGCCGCTCGATCTCGGCGATGATCCCGGCCGGCAGGCTGTAAGGCGGCAGCGAGCAGGCGCTGTCGCCGGAATGGACGCCGGCTTCCTCGATATGCTGGAGCACGCCGGCCACGACCACATCGATGCCGTCGCACAGGGCATCAACATCGACTTCAACTGCATCGCGCAGGTACTGGTCGATCAGGACGGGCGAGTCGCCGGAGACCTGGACGGCCGTGGCGATATATTCCTCGAGTTGGGCCTGGCCGTCGACGATCTCCATCGCGCGGCCGCCGAGCACATAAGAGGGCCGCATCAGCACCGGATAGCCAATGCGCGTGGCGACGGCGATCGCCTCCTCGCGGCTGCGCGCGATGCCGTTGGCGGGCTGGAGCAGGCCGAGCTTTTCGATGAGGGCGGCGAAGCGCTCGCGATCCTCGGCAAGATCGATCGCATCCGGGGACGTACCGAGGATCGGGATGCCGGCATCTTCCAGCGCCTGCGCCAGCTTGAGCGGGGTCTGGCCGCCGAATTGGACGATGACGCCGAGCAACGCGCCTTTGCTCTGTTCGACATGCAGGATCTCCAGCACATCTTCGGCGGTCAGCGGCTCGAAATAGAGGCGGTCGGACGTGTCATAGTCGGTGCTCACCGTCTCCGGGTTGCAGTTGATCATGATCGTTTCATAGCCGGCGTCCGCCAGCGCGAAGCAGGCGTGACAGCAGCAATAGTCGAACTCGATGCCCTGACCGATGCGATTCGGCCCGCCGCCAAGGATGACCACCTTCTTGCGATCCGACGGCATCGCCTCATTCTCTGGCTCGCCGAAGGTGGGCGCCTCGTAAGTCGAATACATATAGGGAGTCCTGGCGTCGAACTCGGCCGCACAGGTGTCGATCCGCTTGAAGACGGGGCGAACACCGAGGCGATGGCGCAGCGCCCTCACCTCTTCCTCGGTCACGCCGCCGGTCATCGCGACGATCGCCTCACGCACGAGGCCCGAGCCGCGGCGAATCGCCGCTTCCATACCGGCAGGGACATTCGCCGACTGGAGCGCCAGCCATGCAAGGCGCTTGTCGGAAAAGCCCATGGCCTTGAGCCGCCGCATGGCGTCGGCATCCTGCGGCAGGCCATTGGCGAGCACCTCGTTCTCCGCGGCAACGATCTCGGCGATCCGCTCGAGGAACCAGGGATCGAACCCGGCGACGTCGTGGATCTCCGCAACGGTGAGACCTTCGCGCAGCGCCTGCGCCGCGATCAGCAGCCGGTCAGGCGTGGGCTGGCCGAGCGCAGCGATGATCTCATCCTTGCTCGCACCGACCAGATGATCGATCTGATTGAAACCGGACAAGCCGGTTTCCAAGCCGCGCAGCGCCTTCTGCATGGATTCGTGGATGTTGCGGCCGATCGCCATCACCTCGCCGACCGACTTCATTGCGGTGCCCAGCAGCGGTTCGGCGCCCTTGAACTTCTCGAAGGCGAAGCGCGGGATCTTGGTCACGACATAATCGATCGTCGGCTCGAAGCTCGCGGGGGTGACGCCGGTAATGTCGTTCTGGATCTCGTCGAGCGTGTAGCCGACCGCCAGCTTGGCAGCGACTTTCGCAATGGGAAAGCCCGTTGCCTTTGACGCGAGGGCCGAGGAGCGCGACACGCGCGGGTTCATCTCGATGACGATCAGGCGCCCGTCCCTGGGATTGACCGCGAACTGGACGTTCGAGCCGCCCGTCTCCACGCCGATTTCGCGCAGCACCGCGATGCTGGCGTTGCGCATGATCTGATATTCCTTGTCGGTCAGCGTCAGCGCCGGCGCCACGGTGATCGAGTCGCCGGTGTGGATGCCCATCGGGTCCACATTCTCGATGGAGCAGATGATGATGCAGTTGTCGGCGCGGTCGCGCACGACTTCCATCTCATATTCCTTCCAGCCGAGCAGCGATTCCTCGATCAGCACCTCGGTGGTCGGCGAAGCGTCGAGACCCTTGCGGACCGTCTCGATGAACTCCTCGCGATTATAGGCGATGCCGCCGCCGGTGCCGCCCATGGTGAAGCTCGGCCGGATGATCGAGGGGAGCCCCGTGAACTCCAGCGCCTCGAGCGCTTCCTCAAGCGTGTGGGCGATGCGGGAGCGCGCGCTCTCCAGCCCGATCTTGTCCATGGCGTCGCGGAACTTGATCCGGTCCTCGGCCTTGTCGATCGCCACGGCATCGGCGCCGATCATCTGGACGCCGAATTTCTCCAGCGTGCCGTCGTTGAAGAGCGCCAGCGCGGTGTTGAGCGCGGTCTGGCCGCCCATGGTCGGCAGGATCGCATCCGGCCGCTCCTTCTCGATGATCTTGGCGACGATCTCGGGCGTCACGGGCTCGACATAGGTCGCGTCGGCCATCTCCGGATCGGTCATGATCGTGGCGGGATTGGAGTTGACCAGGATGATCCGGTAACCCTCCTCCTTCAGCGCCTTGCAGGCCTGCGTGCCCGAATAATCGAACTCGCACGCCTGGCCGATGATGATCGGGCCGGCGCCGATGATGAGGATGGAGGAGATGTCTGTTCTTTTGGGCACGGAATCAAAATCCAAAATATTTTTTTAATGCTGAAATGGCTAGACTAATAGCAACCTTCAACTTCTCTTCGCCAACGGATGACAGTGCTGCTTTCAAAGGTTCGATAGTAAAAGCCCTAAGTCCCTCCACGAGCAACCTGCCACCTTTCTTAAGGGCCCCTAAACCAATAGTTAAATTGCTCTGAATCCACGGTCGATCTTCCGGATCAAGTGAATTGGACTGCCGAATCGAATCTAACGCACTTTCAACCGCCTCGACGGTTTCTTGGTAGCCCGGGGTGTTATGGCCCAATTCCACAAACCGGTCGGATGCTGGTACCGAAGATTCTGAAACAATAACTCCCTCACGATCAACCTCTGAACTAGTAAGTCTCTCAACTAATAGATCAACCGTCCTCTTAAAACCGTCAGATTGCTCGGATAGATATGATTTCTCCGCGGTATCATATCCTTCGGCCGTGAGCGCATACTCGTAAAAGTTACCACTCCCAATGTCTTCAGCAATTTCGTCGGAAATCAAAGAGTCTATAGCCAGCTGAATTCTTCTATTTCCCGGGGATTTTTTTAGACTTTTCTCAATTTCTTCAACATCGCGACCCGCCCTATCGGATTGAGCGGCAGCGAATAAATACGCAATCACGTAAGCGCGTAGACTCTGTTGAGAAATATAGTTCATCACCACCCCCTCAATGCACCGACCCCGTCTCGGCTTCGCAGCCCCAGCCGTCATATTCGACGCCGCAGAGCAGTTCGATCTGGAGGCATTTGAGCGTGAGGGCGCGGATCGACTGTTCGTCGACGGCCTGCTCGGTTTCGAGGAAGAGATAGAGCGCGCCGTCCTCGTCCTGCTCGCGGTCGAGCTCGACGAAGCCGAACTGGCTGGCGATCTCCAGCACGCGATCGAAATCCTTGTCATTGCCCATGAAGCTGACGTCGACCGGGCGGCGGATATGCGCCTTGTCGCCATTGGCGGCGAGATTGGCGAGGACGTCCTTGTCCGCCTCCCATTCCGCTTCGAGCCGGGCGGGATCGACCTGGGGAAGTTTGATGCTCATTTGCTGTCGCCCTCCCCGCCCGCGACAAGCCGCAGGTCCGAGCGCGCCCTGACCTTCGCCAAGGCACATTGAAGCGCCGTATTCTTGCTGAAGGACGGCAATTGTCCCGGTTTCACCATCGCCATCGTGACCGCATTGCCCTCATGCGCGACGAAGTGGACGACGTCGTCGACGCGGCACATCGACACGATGAAATCGAGCTGGCGCTGGATCTGCTGCGTATCGGCGGTCGTGCTCGCGGCGAGCAGGGCGAGACCGATCATGTCAGCCCCTTCACAAACTTCTCGAACAGATAGAAGCTGTCCTGCGGGCCGGGCGAGGCCTCGGGGTGATATTGGACGGCGAAGACCGGCTTGTCGGTGAAGGCGATGCCGCAATTGGAGCCGTCGAACAGGCTCACATGAGTCTCGATGACATTGGCCGGCAGGGTCGCCGCGTCCAGCGCGAAGCCGTGGTTCATGCTGGTGATCTCGACGACGCCGTCCTCCAGCCGCTTGACCGGATGATTGGCGCCGCGATGCCCCTGGTGCATCTTGACGGTCTTGCCGCCGGCGGCGAGGCCGAGGAGCTGGTGACCGAGGCAGATGCCGAAGATCGGCATGTTGGCGTCGAGCAGCTTGCGGATCGTCGGCACCGCATAATCGGCGGTCGCGGCGGGATCGCCGGGGCCATTTGAGAGGAATATGCCGGCGGGCTTGAGCGCCATGATCTCTTCATAGGTCGCGGTCGCGGGGAGGACAGTGACGCGAGCGCCCGCTTTCACGAGATTGCGGAAAATATTGTCCTTCGCGCCATAGTCGATCGCGACGACATGGGGGGCGTCAGCCCTGGCGGCGGAGAGATGATAGCCCTTGCCGAGCGTCCAGCCGCCATCGACCCACTCCCGCGCCTTGCCGGTGACTTCGATGGCGAGGTCCATGCCTTCCAGGCCGGGCCAGGCCTTGGCCTTCTCGTGCAGTGCCTTGAGATCGAACTTGCCGGCCGGATCGTGGGCGATCACCGCATTGGGCGCGCCAGCCATGCGGATGCGGCGGGTCAGCGCGCGCGTGTCGACACCGGAGATGCCGATCCGGCCCTTTTCCTTCAGCCACTGGTCGAACGGCTCGACATTGCGGAAGCTGGACGGCGCGGTGACGTCCTCACGCACGACGCAGCCCAGGGCCCAGGGCTTGTCCGCCTCGACATCGTCGAGATTGGTGCCGACATTGCCGATGTGGGGGAAGGTGAAGGTGATGATCTGCCCGGCGAAGCTCGGGTCGGTCATGATTTCCTGATAGCCGGTCATCGCCGTGTGAAAGCAGAGTTCGCCCACCGCATCGCCCACCGCTCCGAAGCCGTGGCCGAAGATGACGGTGCCGTCCGCGAGAACCAATACCCCCGTCGCTCCTTTGGGCACGGTCGGGTATTTGGCATTCGCCATGGCTATCTGTTCCTTCGCTGTTCGCATTTTTGGCCGGCGCCGGTGCACTGGCTAAACGGCCGGGTCACTAGGATTTCGCACCTGCACGGTCAATCTATTAAAATCCTCCGGAACGCACTATGTGTGGACCTTTCCTACAGACTGCAACGAAGGACGCGGGATGATTCGCGACAAGCTCAAGGCTGCCCAGATCGAGTCCATGAAATCAGGCGATAAAAGCCGGTTGGCCGCCGTTCGCCTGATCCTCGCGAAGGTCAAGGATCGCGACATCGAGCTGCGCACGGCGACCCAGTTGCCGGACGATGAGACGACGGTCGTCGAGGTGCTGCAAAAAATGGTCAAGCAGCGCCGCGAATCGATCGCCATGTATGAGAGCGGCGGCCGCCCGGAGCTCGCCGCGCAGGAGCAGGTCGAGATCGACGTGATCGAGAGCTTCCTACCCCAGCAGCTGAGCGAGGCCGAGACCAGCGCGGCGATCGAGGCGATCAAGTCCGAGCTCGGCGCCACCTCACTCAAGGACATGGGCAAGGTGATGGCCGCGCTCAAGGAGAAGCATGGCACCGTGCTCGACATGAGCAAGGCGAGCGGCCTAGTGAAGGCGGCACTGGGGTGACGTAAAGTCCGCTCTCTTCCGTGGGAGGTTCGACCGCCTCTCCGTTCGTGTCGAGCGAAGTCGAGACACGGATTGCGCGAACGGTTCTCGACTTCGCTCGAACCGAACGGGTAGGTATGAGCAATGGCCTTCTGGACTTACATCCTTCGCTGTTCTGATGGTCGCTATTATACCGGCCACACCGACGATCTGGAACGGCGGATTACCGAACATCAAAATGGCGGCTTTTGCGACTTCACATCGCGGCGACGGCCTGTTCACCTCATCTGGTCCGAGTCCTTCCGTACGCGGGAAGAAGCACTCGGCGCCGAATTGATCGTCAAGAAATGGTCGCGCGCCAAGAAGGAGGCGTTGGCGGCTGGCGATTGGATCGCCTTGGCACACTTTGCAAAACCGCCAGCCGAACGTGTCTCGACTTCGCTCGACACGAACGGCGAGATTGTGGCGGGCGTCCGTCCATGAGCCTCACGCCCCAATGGCTGGACGAATTGCGCGCCCGCACGGTCCTTTCGACGCTCGTCGGCAAGACCATGAAACTCACCAAGGCCGGCCGCGAGTATAAGGGATGCTGCCCCTTCCATAACGAGAAGACGCCAAGCTTCTACGTCAATGACGAGAAGGGCTTCTATCATTGCTTCGGCTGCTCGGCGCACGGCGATGCGATCCGCTGGATGACCGATCAGCGCGGCCTGCCCTTCCTCGATGCCGTGAAGGAACTGGCGGCGGCGGCCGGCATGGAAGTGCCCGCTCCCGATCCGCGCGCGGCGCAGCGGGCCGAGCGGGCGCAGTCGCTCCATGACGTGACGGCGGCGGCGCAGGACTGGTTCGCGGCGCAGCTCGACGGACTGGAGGGCGCCGAGGCCCGCGCCTATCTGCTCAAGCGGGGGATCAGCGACCAGACAAAGCGCGCTTTTGGCCTCGGTTTCGCGCCGGACAGCCGGGGCAAGCTCAAGGAGGCGCTCAAGGCCTTTCCCGAGCCAATGCTGGTCGAGAGCGGGATGCTGATCCAGCCCGAGGAGGAGGCCGGCCGGAAGAACCGCGAGAGCTATGATCGCTTCCGCGGTCGCCTGATGATCCCGATCCGCGATCAGCGCGGGCGCGTGATCGCGTTCGGCGGGCGCATCCTTGGCGCCGGCGAGCCCAAATATCTCAACTCGCCCGAAACGCCGCTCTTCGACAAGGGACGCACGCTCTACAATCTCGACAAGGCCGGGCCGGCCGCGCGCAAGTCGGGCCGGGTGATCGTCGTCGAGGGCTATATGGATGTGATCGCGATCGCGCAGGCGGGTATTCCCGAAGCGGTCGCGCCGCTGGGCACCGCGCTCACCGAGCATCAGATCGAACGGCTCTGGTCGATGGTCGAGACGCCGATCCTGTGTTTCGACGGCGACAGTGCGGGCCAGCGGGCGGCTCTGCGCGCCGCGCATCGCGCGCTGCCGCTGCTGAAGCCGGGCCATAGCCTCGCCTTCGCCACCCTGCCGCCGGGGCAGGATCCGGACGATCTCATCCGCGCGGCGGGCGTCAAGGCGCTGGAGGCGGTGCTGGACAGTGCCATTCCGCTGGTCGAGCTGATCTGGCGCAGCGAGCATGAAGCGCTGCCGCTCGCCACACCGGAGACGCGCGCCGGCTTCAAGCAGCGGTTGGCCGCTCTGACTGCGACGATCGCCGACAATGATATTCGCGCGCTCTATGGGCGGCTTTTCCGCGAGCGCTACGACGGCTTGTTCTTCGCGCAGCGCGCGCCGCAGGAGCGCGGCGCATCGATGCAAGCGCGACGTGGCGGCACAATGAAGAATGGTCGCTGGACGCCCCCTCCCCCGCCCGCAACGGCCGACGCGCATGCGATCCGGGAAAGTGGCGGAGACGCGCTTTTGCTGCGCGCCGTGATGAGCGGGCTGCTGCATTTTCCGGGCGAGATCGTCGTCCACCGCGAGGCCCTGGCAAGCCTCTCGCCGAGCGACGAGCGACTCGCGATCCTGCTCGATGCGATGCTTGAAGCGTCCGATCGCGAAGAAACGGTTGAAACGGACCGCCTCCTTACCATATTGGGCGAGCGTGATCTGTATAATATGGCGAAGGGGTTACTCCGAGCCGATGCGTTGAACTTCACTTTCACCGTCCCCGAGGCCGACAAGAGGCGCGCGCAGCGCGACCTGGCCGAGGCGATCGCGGTGATCGTGGCGATGCCTCGTATCGATGCGGAGTTGGCGGCGGTCACGAGGGCTATGGCGGATAATCTGGACGAGGCCGGCTATGCCCGGCAGCAGTCCTTGCGCAAGCTCAAGGCGGATCTGGCGGCGCGTGTCGCGGAACTGGCCCAGCCCCTGGACGATTGAACATTTTGGCCGGCGTCACTGACACGCCGGTCCCGGAGTAAGGCGACGCATGGCGAGCAAGATCAACAATAACGCAGGCGATACTGGCGGCGACGAGGGCGGCGACGCTCCCCTGCTCGACCTCAACGAGGCGTCGGTCAAGAAGCTGATCGCCCGCGCCAAGAAGCGCGGCTACATCACGGTCGACGAGCTGAACAACGCGCTTCCGCAGGACCAGATGTCCACCGACCAGATCGAGGACGTCATGGCGGCGCTCAACGACATGGGCGTTAACATCGTCGAGAACGACGAAGCGAGCGACGATCCGGACGAGAAGGACGAATCCGATGTCGAGGCGATCGACACCGGCGCCGAAGAAGACGACGGGAACGTTGGCGAGAAGAAGAAGGAGACGGTCGATCGCACCGACGATCCCGTCCGCATGTATCTGCGCGAGATGGGTGCCGTCGAGCTGCTGTCCCGCGAAGGCGAGATCGCCATCGCCAAGCGCATCGAGGCAGGCCGCGACACGATGATCCTGGGCCTGTGCGAGAGCCCGACCACGTTCAACGCGATCATCGAATGGTCGAACGCCCTCAACAATGGCGAAATGCAATTGCGCGAGATCCTCGACCTCGACGCGATGCTCTCCAAGGATCCCGCACCCGAAAGCCTCTCGGAAGATGCCGAGGATGACGACGGCGAGATCAGCGAGAAGACCGCCGGCCCCTCGTTCAAGGACGAAGACGAGGTCAAGGATGAGCCGGCCGCCGACGAGGACGACGAGGACTCGATGGTCGAGCGCCGCACTCCGCGCCAGGAAGAGGATGACGAGGAGGACAACACACTCTCCCTCGCCGCGATGGAGGAGTTGCTCAAGCCTCAGGCGCTCGAGAAGTTCGCCAACATCACGTCCCTCTACGGCAAGTTCGGCAAGTTGCAGCAGGCGCGCCTGATCGCGCTCGGCAATGGCCTGGAGTTCCCGGCCAAGGACGAGGGCAATTATCAGAAGCTGCGCGAAGAGCTTACCGCTGAGGTGGAGAGCGTCCAGTTCCACCAGCAGAAGATCGAATATCTCGTCGACCAGCTCTATGCCTTCAACCGGCGCCTGACGACGCTGGGCGGCCAGATGCTGCGCCTCGCCGAGCGCCACAAGGTGCCGCGCAAGGACTTCCTCGACAATTATGTCGGCTACGAGCTGGACGATGGCTGGCTGGAGCGCGTCGCCAAGATCGACAAGAAATGGTTGGCTTTTGCCGGCGCGGAGGCCGAGCCGGTCGAGCGCATCCGCGCCGAAGTCGCCGAGATCGCACAGGCGACCGGCACCTCGCTGCCCGAGTTCCGCCGCATCGTGAACATGGTGCAGAAGGGCGAGCGCGAGGCGCGCATCGCGAAGAAGGAGATGGTCGAGGCCAATCTCCGCCTCGTGATCTCCATCGCCAAGAAGTATACGAACCGAGGCCTGCAGTTCCTGGACCTCATCCAGGAAGGCAATATCGGCCTCATGAAGGCGGTCGACAAGTTCGAATATCGCCGCGGCTACAAGTTCTCGACCTACGCGACCTGGTGGATTCGTCAGGCGATCACGCGCTCGATCGCGGACCAGGCCCGCACGATCCGCATCCCGGTCCATATGATCGAGACGATCAACAAGCTGGTCCGCACCAGCCGCCAGTTCCTGCACGAGCAGGGCCGCGAGCCCACGCCCGAGGAAATGGCCGAGCGCCTCTCCATGCCGCTCGAGAAGGTGCGCAAGGTGATGAAGATCGCCAAGGAGCCGATCTCCCTCGAAACGCCGATCGGCGACGAGGAAGACAGTCATCTGGGCGACTTCATCGAGGACAAGAATGCGATCATCCCGGTGGACGCCGCGATCCAGGCCAATCTCAAGGAGACGGTCACACGCGTTCTCGCCTCGCTCACGCCACGCGAGGAGCGCGTGCTGCGCATGCGCTTCGGCATCGGCATGAACACCGATCACACGCTGGAGGAAGTCGGCCAGCAGTTCAGCGTGACTCGCGAGCGCATCCGCCAGATCGAGGCGAAAGCGCTCCGCAAGCTCAAGCATCCCAGCCGCTCGCGCAAGATGCGCAGCTTTCTGGATCAGTGAAAGGAAAAGCCCCGCTCCGGCGGGGTTTTTCTTGCCTGCGGCGACGGGACTTCACGCTCCGGCGAGCCTCGTCAATCACGCAGTGGAAGGGTCTTAACCCTCGACGGCCAAAAAGCCCCGCAGATGCTTCACATAGTTGAGTTCGGTACACTCCGCTTCCGCAAAGGCCCGTCCCGCACTGCCGAGCCGCTGCCGCTCCGCCTCATCGGCCCATAGTTGGTCGATGGCTGCCCCCATTGCCTCGACCGAGCCCACCGCGACCAGCAAGCCCGTTTCCCCGTCGGTCACATAGTCGCCGACGCCCGTCGACGCCGTCACGACGATCGGCGTTGCGAGATAATCCGCCGCGACGATAGTGACATGGCCGCAGGGCGTGTCCGTCGCGATCAGCGGCAGGGCCATGAGCCGGGCGCCTTTCACGACCGCCATCGCATCGGGGAAAGGGATGTTCGCGCGCACTTCGACGTTGGCCGGGACTGTCAAACCTTCAAGATTGGCCGGGCGAACCACGACAATGAAGCGCATGTGCGGGCGTGACGCGGCGATTTGCATCAACAGGCCATAATCGCGCGCATTGCCGCCGACGGCGCAGACATAGGGCGCGCCTTCGGGGATCATATCGGATGCCTCGGGCGCATTGACGCCCCACAGCACGACATCGATCCGCGCCGCGTCCAGCCCGAAATGAGCGGCGTAGAGATCGCGCTCGACGCTCGACGAGACGACGAGACGATCGATCGTGCGATAGCTCAGCGCTTGGCGGCCGCGGGTCCGTCCCTGCGGAAGCCGATCGAAATTGAGATAGTAGGAAACATGCGGTGTGCGGACGCGCAGCCCTCGCCGCGCCAGTTCCAGCGCCGAGCCGAGACCGGGGCCGAGTGAAACGAGCAGATCAGCCCGCCGTCCTGCCCAGGCCGCGCGAAATGCCGTCGCCAGCCGCGCCAGCCGGTTACGGACACCGCCGGCCGCCCATGGCGCTCGGACGAGCAGCCAGTCGATCTCCGGCATGTGGTGTGTGATCCAACGCCAGTCCGGGTCCGCGATCTCGTGGAGCACGACGATGCGACGCCTTTTCGCGGCACCTGAGCCAGCCATTGCGTCCCCTTTTTCTGGAAAGACCGATCACGCTCGCGATAGGACGCGGCGCGGGACCGAGGCAAGGCGATAGTCACATTGTTGGCGCTGCCGTTTTCAGGCGATCTGCCCCACATGCGATCAGTCGTGCACCTGAAGCGACCGGTCGAGATCATTTTCGGAAATTGAGCGAAACCCTCTGAAACTGTACCAATTTCGATCAGTTTCCATTACAAAATAACCAGGGTCGTCGCGCTCTGCGTCAAGAGCTTCTTAACCTCCTG
Source organism: Sphingobium nicotianae (assembly GCF_018603885.1). Classification (GTDB taxonomy): domain Bacteria; phylum Pseudomonadota; class Alphaproteobacteria; order Sphingomonadales; family Sphingomonadaceae; genus Sphingobium; species Sphingobium nicotianae. The sequence continues at coordinate 222,746 of NZ_JAHGAW010000007.1, read as the reverse complement.
CGCCGTACTCCCGGTGTGGGGACGACATCATCCGGCAACGGGTGATGCGAAGAGGTTTGTAATGGACAAGCTGCTGCGCCCGTCGACCGATCATAGCCTTGCCGCACTCGTCGCGGCCCTTGTCGACCAGGATGGATCGGCCGCGCATAGTTATTGCGCTCCGGCCATCAATGGCGACCGCCATTCCTTCGTGCGCGACCTCGTCGATTTCGCGGATTTCGTCCATCTCGTCAGCCTTCTGCACGGCCAGGTGCCAGGCCTCATCGATCATGCCGCGGCGCGCACGGTCGAAGTCTCGGCGCGGGGCTGGCTGCTCAAGTCGATCGATGCCTTCGCCGTCGAGCGCCAGTTCCTAGGCAAGCTCAGCGTCGCTGTCGGTCCATTACCGAGCACGACCGGTCATCACGAGACCACGACCATCATCGCTCAGCAGCGCCACGCCATCGAAATGCTCGCGCAGTCCGACCGGCGCGGCACGGCGTTTGGCACGGCCGTGACGCTCGTGCTGGAGTGGCAGGCGATCCGCGCGGTGCTGGATGCCGGCGCCATCCGCCTCGGCATCGAGCCGCCGGTCTCCACGCTGCCGACGCGCGCCGAGACGCTCTCGCTGCTCGCCGACATGCCCGACCCGGAGCGCCTGACCCGCGCCGTCCAATTCGGCGCGACCCAGCTTCTCGGCCAGCATCGCGGCATGTGGGATCTGCTCAAGGCGCGCTCGGCGGTACGGGCGACACAAGCCTAAGGCGCATCGCAGGACGTCTTGCCGCTCTCTCGCCAGCGCGCTAGCTCTGCGGCCGCATTCTGGCGGGAGACGGTGCCGCGAACGAGCTGAATCAGACCCGCGGCGCGACACGGTTCGCCCGCATCCGAGCCCGACTGGAAGCCGCGCAGCCCACTAGCGGGCCCGCCGCCTGGGCCTATGAATTCCTCCTGTTCGGCTTCAAGCAAGGCTGGGCCTGCCTGTTCGGCGCGCTCATGCTCGCACTGCTGCTGGGTACCCATCTCTTCTATCCCAGGACCGCACCCCTCGCCCGTTACGACTTCCTGACCCTCGGCGCGCTCGCCATTCAAGCCGGCATGCTGTTCTTTCGCCTGGAGTCCTGGCGCGAGGCGAAAGTGATCGCGGTCTTCCACGTGGTCGGCACGATCATGGAGCTGTTCAAGACCGGCGTCGGCTCATGGCAATATCCCGAAGCGGGCGTCCTGCACATCGCCGCCGTGCCGCTTTTCTCGGGCTTCATGTATGCCGCTGTCGGCAGTTACATAGCGCGTATCTGGCGGATTTTTCGTATCCGCTTCGACCACTATCCGCCACGCTGGATGACCATGGTGCTGGCTGCCGCCATCTACGTGAATTTCTTTGCCCACCATTGGCTGCCCGACATCCGCATCGCTTTGTTTCTCGCCACGGGCGCCTTGTTCTGGCGTTCGCGCTTTTATTTCACACCGTTCCGCACTGAGCGCTGGATGCCGGTATTGCTCGGTTTTCTGCTCGTGTCCCTGTTCATCTGGTTCGCCGAAAATATCGGCACCTTCGCGCAGGCCTGGCGCTATCCGAACCAGCGCGACGGCTGGCAGATGGTCTCGATCACCAAACTCGGCGCCTGGTATCTGTTGATGATCATCAGCTTCGTGCTGGTGTCGCTGCTGCATGAGCCGGAGGGCAAAACCGACACGTCCGGCCAATAGAGGAGAGGGTCATCGCAGGCCGCCCTTCCCTTCGGCTTACATCATCTCAATAGATCAGATGCACGGCGCGTTCGTCGGCCCAGGCCGCTTCATCGGGCAGCGTCAGCGCATCGAGATCGCCCGGCAGCGCCGCGGCGTCGTCGACCCACTCGCGCAGCAGGGGCGATCCGTTGATCACATCGATGGCGAGGACGTCGTCGGTATATTCATATTTGAACTCCTTGCCGCGCCAGATCGGATAGTCCGGATAGAGCCGCCGGATCGCCTTGAAGGCGAGCGCCTGAAGTCGCCACGGCCTGAACGCCTCATGGTCGTAGGCCGGGCCCTCGGCATGGATATGGATGCCGTTGCACAGCGTCTTCACATGCTTGTGGAAAGTCGGCTCGAACCAGCAGTCGCGCAGCAGGCAGCCTTCCAGCCAGTGCGGCGCGAGGCTGCGCATCTCCGCAATCACCGCGCGCGCATCGATGTCCGGCGCGCCGAACAGTTCCAGCGGCCGGGTGGTGCCGCGTCCCTCCGACAGTGTCGCGCCTTCGACCATCACCGTGCCGGCATAGCAGCGCGCCATGTTGAGATTGGCGGCGTTGGGACTGGGGTTGACCCAGATACGCCCTTCCGGCCAGCCGAAGCCCGGCCCGGTTTCCGGCTCATAGCCGTCCATGACGATGACGCGATAATCGACGTCGAGCTTGAAATGATCGATGAACCAATGGCCCAGCTCACCCATGGTGAGGCCGTGGCGCATCGGAATCGGCCCGGCGCCGACGAAGCTTTCGCAGCCCGGACGCAGGGTCAGCCCCTCGATCGGGCGGCCTGCCGGATTGGGCCGGTCCAGCACCCAGACGGTCTTGCCGGCGGCCGCGGCGGCTTCCAGCACATAGAGCAGGGTGGTGACGAAGGTGTAGATGCGGCAGCCCAGATCCTGCAGGTCGACCAGTAAGATGTCCGACGTGCTCATCATCTGCCCGGTCGGGCGGCGCACCTCTCCATAAAGGCTGAACACCGGCATGCCGTAGGTCGGATCGATGAAATCGGGCGACTCCATCATATTGTCCTGCAGGTCGCCGCGCACGCCATGCTGCGGGCCGAACACGGCCGAGACACGGAGGCCGCTCGCGACCAGCGCATCGAGACCGTGGGTCAGGTCGGCGGTGACCGAGGCTGGATGCGCGAGATAGGCCACGCGCTTGCCCTCGAGCGGCGCGCGCAGCTGCGGATCGGCGAGGAGGCGATCGAGACCGGTCTTGAAGCTCATGCGCTCCCAAGTGGCGGAAGCGCGAGCGCGAAGCAATCATGATGATGGAAATCGGGCTTGCCGGGGGGGTGCGCGAGCGCCCAGTAGCTCTTGGCGCCGCTCTTCTCCTCGATCACCGCGCTGATGCCGATCCGGCCGTCATAGTCCCATGGCAGGCTGTCCTCGGGAAAGCGGGCGGTCAGCGTGATCCGCTCGCGGCCGATGTCGAGCGCCAGGTCCGGCGCCGGCAGATCGATCCTGCGCATGCCGGTACGGTAATGATCGAAATTATAGACCGCGAAGGCGCCCGAGGGGGACAGGTTGAGCTCGGCATAGCTGTCCCCGCCCCGGCCGATGAACAGCTCGAAGCAGGTCGTCTTCCAGAGATCGTCGGTATGGACGCGCGGCGCCGCCGGGGGGATCACGATCTCGCGCGGCTTGCCGACCGCCGCGAACGCGACTTCCCAGCTCATGTCCTCGCTCTGGCTGATCTGCGCACCGACGGCCGCGAGCGAAACGCAGGGCGTGGCGAGATGGCACTGGAGAACGGTGGTGGCCAAAACTCTACTCATCGCCGGTATCCCATGCTAAGCGGCGCCCGTTTCCGCGAGAGGCCACCATGGCAAGCTACAAGTCCGACCTGCTGAACCTGCTCGAAGAGCGGGGCTATATACACCAGATTACCGACGCAAGCGCGCTCGATGCGCTGGCGACGAAGCAGGTCGTGCCCGGCTATATCGGCTTCGATGCGACGGCGCCGTCGCTCCATGTCGGCAATCTCGTCTCGATCATGCTGCTGCGCCGCCTGCAGCAGGCCGGCCACAAGCCGATCGTGGTGATGGGCGGCGGGACGACCAAGGTCGGTGATCCCTCCGGCAAGGACGAGGTGCGCAAACTGCTCACCAGCGAAGGCATCAATGCCAACATCGCCTCGATCCGCACCGCCTTCGAGCGCTTCCTGACTTTCGGCCCAGAGGGACAAGAGGGGGGCGCGAGCGATGCGATCATGGTCAATAATGACGATTGGCTGAGCAAGCTCGGCTATATCGAGCTGCTGCGCGATGTCGGCCCGCATTTCACGATCAACCGCATGCTGACCTTCGATTCGGTCAAGCTGCGGCTGGAGCGCGAGCAGCCGCTCACCTTCCTCGAATTCAACTACATGATCCTGCAGGCCTATGACTTCCTGGAGCTGTCGCGCCGCGTGGGCTGCCGCCTGCAGATGGGCGGATCGGACCAGTGGGGCAATATCGTCAACGGCATCGAGCTCAGCCGCCGCATCGACGGCACTGAGGTCTATGGCGTGACGACGCCGCTCATCACCAAGTCGGACGGCTCGAAGATGGGCAAATCGGTCTCGGGCGCCGTCTGGCTGAACGAGGACCAGCTTTCGAGCTTCGATTACTGGCAGTTCTGGCGGAACACCGACGATCGCGATGTCGGGCGCTTCCTCAAGCTGTTCACGGATGTCCCGCTCGACGAGATCGCCCGGCTGGAGGTGCTTGGCGGCGCCGAGATCAACGAGGCCAAGAAAGTGCTCGCCAACGAGGCGACGGCGCTCTGCCGCGGCCGCGCCGCTGCGGACGCGGCGGCCGAGACGGCGCGCGTGACCTTCGAGGAAGGCGCAGCCGGTGCCGATCTGCCGACGATCGCAGTGGCGGGTGGCAGCATCGGCCTCGTCGCGGCGCTGGTCCAGGCCGGTCTGGCGGCGTCGAACGGCGAAGCACGGCGCAAGATCGCGGAAGGCGCGGTGCGGATCAACGACGAGCCTGTCCGCGACGACAAGCATGAGGTTGTCATGAGCGAAGGCTCCATCAAGCTGAGCCTTGGCAAGAAGCGCCACGCTCTGCTGACGCGATGAGCCTGCCCCCTCCAGCGCGTTGGACGTTGGCGCCGAGCCGTCGGCATTTATGAGAGGCCGCTGGCCACACCGGGCTAATCAGCCGTTGACCACGTCTATTGAGCTTTGGCTCATCCCCACCAGCGAGACTGCAGCCGCCGATTGAGGGGGGCAAACCGATGTCGCTAGCTTATTCCACGGCGGAATTCCGCCGTGCGCCGCGTGAATCCGTCGATTATCCATCGCGAATCCGCGGAAGGCGACTAGCGCCGACAACCGCCCTGATCGTCAATATCTCGCCCTATGGCTGCATGGTGCGCTGCGACCGCATCATGCCGATCGGCACGATGCTGGAGGTCGACCTGCCGGGCATGGCCAGCCGGCGCGGCACGGTCATCTGGTCGCTCGGCGCGCGCATGGGCCTCGAGTTCGAGACCGGGATTTCGGTGGAGAGTTACCTCGCCCTGCTGCCGCAGATGAAAGCCTCATTCAGCAGCCCAGCGCCCACCTGATCTTCGTCGACAGCCTCTTGGGGGTCGGTCCGCGATAAATGCCTCGTCCGGCAAGGATTTATCAACCTGGATGTCTATATCGTCGGGCATATGGCTGAACCGGCAAAGAAATTCGAGCAAGGGCAGGAGCAGCGGCGGCAATCCGTTCGCGAGCCTGTCGACCTGCCGACCAGCGTCGTGCGGCGGGGCCGCGAGCCGCAACCTGTCCGGCTCGTCGACATCTCACCCTTCGGCCTGCATGCGCGCTTCCACGGCAACAGTTTCGCGCGCGGCGAGCATCTCCATATCGAGCTGCCGCTGATCGGTCCGGTCAAGGCGCAGGTAATGTGGGGACTGAAGGGCTGTTTCGGCTGCAAGTTCCTGATGCCGATCGATGCCCGCACGTTCCTGCGTCTGCTTGCCGCGATGCGCAGTGGCCAGGACGGGCCAAGCGAGCGCTGATCCGTCTCAGCCGCTCGACAGCAGGCTGATCGCGGCATCCCGCTCGAACAGATAGAGACAGAGCCGCGCCGCCTGTCCGCGCGGTGAATCCAGCCCGCCATCGCGATCCATGAGCAGGCGCGCATCGTCATGCGCCGCGCTGATCAGCTCCTGGATCTGCTCGGGGCTGGCGAGGCGGAAGCGCTGCTCGCCGGACTGGCGGGTGCCTAGCAATTCGCCTGCGCCACGCAAACGCAGATCCTCCTCGGCGATGCGGAAGCCATCATTGGTCTCGCGCATGAGGGCGAGGCGCGCGCGCGCCGTCTCGGACAGGTTTTGCCCGTGCAACAGCATGCAGAAGCTGCGCTGGTCGCCGCGCCCGACGCGCCCGCGCAATTGGTGCAACTGGGCGAGGCCGAAGCGCTCGGCAGCTTCGACGATCATCAGCGTCGCATTGGGCACGTCGACGCCGACCTCGATCACCGTGGTCGCGACCAGCAGCCTGAGCCGCCCGGAGGCGAACGCCTCCATGACGGCATCCTTCTCGGCACCCGGCATGCGGCCGTGGACGACGCCGACCCGATCGGCACCGAAACGGTTGCGCAGGATCGCGGCGCGGGCCTCGGCGGCGGCTTCATCCTCCGCCTCCCCTTGCTCGACCAACGGGCAGACCCAATAGGCCTGGCGACCGGCGTCGATATGCCGGCCCAATCCCTCGATCACCTCTTCCATGCGCGCATCCGAGATCACGCGCGTGTCGACCGGCTGGCGGCCGGGCGGCATCTCATCGAGGCGCGAGACGTCCATGTCGCCATATTGCGCGAGGGTCAGCGTGCGCGGAATCGGTGTGGCGGTCATCACCAGCAGATGCGGCGTACGCTCGGCCTTGGCGGTCAACAGGAGCCGCTGCGAGACGCCGAAGCGATGCTGCTCGTCGATGACGGCCAGGACGAGATTGCGGTAGCTGACCGCCTCCTGGAAGATTGCGTGCGTGCCGACGAGAATGTGCATGCTGCCGTCCGCCAGTCCCATCAGGGTCGATTGGCGCGCCTTGCCCTTGTCGCGCCCGGTGAGCAATGCGACGTTGACCGGCAGGCCCGCGAGCATGGCTTGCAGGCTCGCGAAATGCTGCCGCGCGAGAATCTCGGTCGGCGCGAGGAAGGCCCCCTGCCCGCCCGCCTCGACCGCGTTGAGCAATGCCATCAGCGCGACCAGCGTCTTGCCGGAGCCGACATCGCCCTGGAGCAGACGCAGCATCGGGATGCTCTGTGCCATGTCGCCCTCGATCTCGCCGAAGACACGGCGCTGCGCCCCGGTCGGCGCGAACGGCAGCTTGAGCACATCGCGCAGATGGCCGTCGCCGGTGATCGGGATGCCACGCCGGCGTCGCGACGACGCGCGCATCACCATCAGAGCGAGCTGACCGGCGAACACCTCGTCATAGGCCAATCGCTCGCGGGCCAGTCGGGCGCCGGGGTCTTGATGCACCATGCCCAGCGCCATGTGCCAGCCGGGCCAGTCCTTTCGTGCCAGCAGGCCAGGCTCGATCCATTCGGCCAGCTCCGGCGCCCGCGCGACGCCCTGCGCGACGAGCTCACGCATCCGGCCATTGGTGATGCCCTCGGAGAGGCCATAGACCGGCTCGCGTTCGGGGATTGCCGCGGCTTCGCCAAGCTCCACGACATGATCGGGATGGACGATCTGCAGATCGTCGCCGAACCGGTCCAGTCGCCCGGAGACGAAGCGCATCTCGCCGAGCGGGAAGAGCTTTCTCGGCCAGCCGCTATTCTTGCCGAAATAGACGATGCTGATCGGGTCGCCCGCCTCATCCTGCGCATGAATGCGGAACGGCGCGCGAGGCGAACCGGAGGCCCGATAATCGGTGGCCATCAATACGAGTCCGACCATGCGCCCCGTCTCCGCCTCGGCAAGACGCCGCACCTTCTGCCGCTCGATCCAGGCCACCGGCAGGTGAAAGGCCAGATCGACCGCGCGCAGGAGCCCGAGGCGCTCGAGCGGCCTGGCGAGCGCGGCGCCCACGCCCTTGAGCGCGGTGCTTTCGGTGAAGAGCGGATTGAGAATATCGGGGCGCATGACTATGTGGGGTCTAGAGCCTGTCTGGTTTGACGGAAATCGCCTTTTTCGTGTTCTTGCGAAAGCAGGAACCCAGGGCCCAACCGACGAACCTCGCCGCCCGGGGCTCCTGCTTCCGCGGGAGCACCGGAAGAGGCGAAACGGCTCCGGAATTCAGCCGACGGGAGCTTAAAATGCGTCCGCCGGCCAACTGCTGTTGCGCGTATCGGCGCGGGAAGGATCGGACATGATCGAGGAAAGCCGCCTGCGCCGCATCCGCTTTCGCGCCTGGCATCGCGGCACCAAGGAGGCCGATCTGCTGATCGGCGGCTTCTTCGACAAGCATGGGCGAAGCTGGAGCGAGGCCGAGGCCGACCTGTTCGAGACGCTGCTGGATGAGCAGGATGTCGACATCATGTCCTGGGCGATCGGAACCGCGCCTTGCCCCGCGCGCTATGAGGGAGTGCTGATGCAGGCCATGCGGGCGCTGGATTATGTGCCCATCGAGAAGTGAGACGTTCAACAAGCACCCTCCCGTTCGTCCTGAGTAGCCGTTGAGCTTGTCGAAATGGCGTATCGAAGGACCAGTGCGCGACCCTTCGATACGGGTCTTCGACAAGCTCAGCCCCTACTCAGGGCGAACGGCGTTCTGGAATTAGAAGAAACATGACCGATCTCCCCCGCATCCTCCAGGCCAGGACGCCCCTCACCCTCTCGGGCGTGCCCGCCGGTTTCACGCCCGTGCTGCTCGCCGATCTCGCGCGCGCCGCGTCGGTTGGCGGCAAGGGCGCCCGCGTCTGCTTCATCGCGCCGGACGCGCAGATGATGGAGGCGATCGAGACCACCGTCGGCTATTTCGCGCCCGAGCTTGAGGTGGTGCGCATCCCCGCATGGGACTGCCTGCCCTATGACCGCGCCTCGCCCTCGCTGCGTGCCGCGTCCGAACGGCTCGCCGGGCTCCATGCCCTCCAGCGCGAGCCCAAGGGGCCGCAACTCGTCCTCACCACGATCAATGCGCTCGCCCAGAAGACGCTGACGCCATTCCGCATCCGCCAGATGGTCGCGCGCCTCGCGCCGGGCGAGCGCATCGCCATCGACCGGCTTGTCGCCTTGCTCCAGTCCAACGGCTATGTGCGCACCGACACCGTCCACGACGCCGGCGAATATGCGGTGCGCGGCGGCATCGTCGATCTGTTCCCGTCGGGCGAGCCAGGCCCGCTGCGGCTCGATTTCTTCGGCGACGAGATCGAGACGCTGCGCCGCTTCGATGTCAACGACCAGCGCACGACCGGCGCGGTCGATCATTTCATGCTGCTGCCTGCCTCGGAGGCACTGCTCGACGAGGAGAGCATCAAGCGCTTCCGCGGCCGTTATCGCGAGATGTTCGGCGCCACCGCGACCGGAGACCCGCTCTATCAGGCAGTGAGCGACGGGCGCCGCCTCGCCGGCATGGAGCATTGGCTGCCCTTGTTCGAGGAGCGCCTCGTGCCCCTTGCCGAGCATCTGCCCGCCGGCACGCTGTGGCTGCGCGACGGCGGCGTGGCGGGCGCGGCGGAAGCGCGGTTCGAGGCGATCCGGGACTATCATGCCAATCGCGTCCAGGCTGCCGGCGCCTCGCCGGGCAGCTACCGGCCCCTCCCGCCCGATCAGCTCTATATCACGGCGGAGGACTGGACGGCCGAGGTCGCCGCGCTGCCCATCCACATCACATCGACCTTCCACGAACCGGAGAGCGCTGTCGTCCTCGATTTCGGCGTGGATAGCGCGCGCGATTTTGCGCCGGAGCGCGCACAGAACGCCAATGTCTATGAGGCTGTCGCCAAGCATCTCGAGCAGGCGCAGCGCAAAGGCCGGAAGCGGATCATCGCCAGCTATTCCGCCGGCGCTCGCGAGCGGCTGAGCGGGCTGCTGACCGATCATGGCGTCAAACGCATGATGCTGGTCGAGAACTGGCAGCAGGCGCAAGGCGAGGCCGCCAAGGGCGCCGTCGCGCTCGCCGTTCTGCCGCTCGATCATGGCTTCGCGACGGGCGACATGGAAGTGCTCACCGAGCAGGACATGCTCGGCGATCGCCTCGTGCGCCGCCAGAAGCGGCGCAAGAGCGCCGACGCCTTCCTCGCCGAGCTGGCGACGCTCACTCCGGGCGATCTCGTCGTCCATGTCGATCATGGCATCGGCCGCTACGAAGGGCTGACCTCCATTCCGGTCGGCAAGGAGCCGCACGACTGCGTCGCGCTGACCTATGCCGGCGGCGACAAGCTGTTCGTGCCGGTAGAGAATATCGACGTGCTCTCGCGCTATGGCTCGGGGGAGGATGCCGTCGCGCTCGACAAGCTCGGCGGCGAGGCCTGGCAGCGCCGCAAATCGCGGATGAAGGAGCGCATTCGCGAGATTGCCGGCGAACTGCTGGCGACCGCCGCCCTGCGCGCGCTCCGCACCGCCCCGGCCTATGAGCCGGAAAGTGCCGGCTATCCCGCCTTCGTCGATCGCTTTCCCTATCAGGAGACCGAGGATCAGGACCGCGCCATCGCCGACGTGCTGGACGATCTCGCTGCCGGCAAACCGATGGACCGCCTGGTCTGCGGCGATGTCGGATTCGGCAAGACCGAGGTCGCGCTGCGCGCCGCCTTCGTCGCAGCGATGGCCGGCGCTCAGGTTGCTCTGATCTGCCCGACCACACTGCTGGCACGCCAGCATCATCTCAATTTCGAGGAGCGGTTCCGTGGCTTCCCCCTCAAGGTCGGGCGCCTCTCCCGCCTCGTCGGCGCCAACGAGGCCAAGGCGACCAAGGAGGGTCTTGCCGACGGCACGGTCGACATCGTCATCGGCACCCATGCGCTGCTTGCCAAGGGGCTGGAATTCAAGCGTCTCGGCCTGGTCATTGTCGATGAGGAACAGCGCTTCGGCGTGGTCCACAAGGAGCGGCTGAAGCAGCTCAAGGCCGACGTCCACGTCCTAACCCTCACCGCGACGCCGATCCCGCGCACGCTGCAGATGGCGATGAGCGGCCTGCGCGAGCTGTCGGTCATCCAGACGCCGCCGGTCGATCGCCTCGCCGTGCGCACCTATGTCATGCCATGGGACGATGTCGTGCTGCGCGAGGCGCTGCTGCGCGAGCATTATCGCGGCGGCCAGACCTATTTCGTCGTGCCGCGCATCTCCGACATGCCGGATATGGAGGATTTCCTGCGCGAGAAAGTGCCGGAAGTACGCTCGATCTCCGCGCATGGCCAGATGTCGCCCAGCGAAGTCGAAGAGCGCATGTCGAACTTCTACGAGCGCAAATATGACGTGCTGCTCTCGACCACGATCGTCGAATCCGGCCTCGACATCCCCAGCGCCAACACGATCATCATCCACCGCGCCGACCGCTTCGGCCTTGCCCAGCTCTACCAGCTGCGCGGCCGCGTCGGGCGCTCCAAGACCCGCGCCTATGCCTATCTGACCACGCAGGCCGACCGCGTCACCACCGAGACGGCCGACAAGCGCCTCAAGGTGCTCTCCGATCTCGACACGCTCGGCGCCGGCTTCCAGCTCGCCAGCCACGATCTCGACATTCGCGGCGCCGGCAATCTCGTTGGCGACGAGCAGAGCGGCCACATCAAGGAAGTCGGCTTCGAGCTGTACCAGTCGATGCTGGAAGAGGCGATCCTGGAGGCCAAGGCCGGCGGCGCGCATCTCGCGCCGGTCACCGACAAATGGTCGCCGCAGATCAATGTCGAGGCGCCGATCCTCATCCCCGACGATTATGTGCCGGATCTCGACCTGCGCATGGGACTCTATCGCCGCATCAACGAGCTGGAGGAGAAGGGCGGCATCGAGAGCTTCGCCGCCGAGATGATCGACCGGTTCGGCCCGATGCCCGACGCGACGCAGAATCTGCTGACGCTGATCGAAGTGAAGATGAACTGTCGCAAGGCCGGCATCGCCAAGATCGACATCGGCCCGCGGGGCGCGCTGGTGAGCTTCCACAACGACCAGTGCCCGAACCTGCCGGGCCTGCTCTCCTATGTCCAGAAGCTCGGCCCGATCGCCAAACTACGCCCGGATTCGAAGCTGGTGATCCAGCGCGCCTGGCCAGACCCCAAGGCGCGACTCAACGGCGCGCTGAAGCTGTCGCAGGGGCTGGCGAAGTCGATCGGGTGACTCAATCGCCCGCGAGTTGCCGCGCCTTGGCATTGCCGATCGTCGTCGCCAGCTTCTCCCGGTCGATGGCGCCTTCCCAGGTCGCCAGCACCACGGCGGCGAGGCAATTGCCGATCAGGTTCACGAAGGTCAGCCCTTCCGCCAGAATGCGGTGGATGCCCAGGATCATCGCAATGCTGGCGACCGGGATCGTGCCGGTCGTCCCGAGCGTGGCGGCCAGCACCACGAAGGCCGCGCCAGCGACTCCCGCCGCGCCCTTAGAGGTCAGCAGCAGCACCGCCAGCAGCACCAGCTGATGCCATAGATCGAGCGGCGTATTGGTGGCCTGCGCGAGAAAGACCGCGACCACCGTCAAATAGAGGCAGGTGCCATCCAGGTTGAAGGAATAGCCGGCAGGCACGACGAAACCGACCACCTTCTCGTCGCATCCAGCCGCCCGCATCTTCTCGATGATGCGCGGCAGCACTGTCTCGGTCGAGGTCGTTGCCGCGACGATGACGATCTCGTCACGCATGTAAATCAGCAGGCGCCAAAGGCTGACATTTACGAGCCGGGCGACACCGCCCAGCACGACGATCGTGAAGACAAGGCAGAGCAGCAGGAACATGATGATCAGTTCGCCGAGCGAGACGAGCGAACCGGAGCCGAACTTGCCGACCGTGAAGGCGATCGCGCCGAAGGCGCCGACCGGCGAGAGATACATGAGAAAATGGATGATCCGGAAGAAGGCGGCCGAGAGTTTGTCGACCATGTCGACGATCGGCCGGCCCTTCTCGCCCATCGTCGCCACGGCCATGCCGAACAGGCAGGAAATGAGCAGCACCTGCAGCACTTGTCCCTCGGTGAACGCGGAGAGGAAGGTGGTTGGAATGATGGCGAGCAGATAGCCGGTGATGCTTTGCTCGTGCGCTGTGGCGACATAGGTCTCAACCGACTTGGCATCGAGCGACGACAGGTCGACATTCATGCCGACGCCCGGCTGCCACAGATTGACCGCGATCAGACCGATGATGAGCGCGAGGATGGTGATGATCTCGAAATAGATGAGCGAGCGGATCGCCAGTCGCCCGACCGACTTCATGTCGTTGGCGCTCGCGATGCCATGAACGACCGTGCAGAAGATCACCGGCGCGATCATCATGCGAATGAGCGCGATGAAGGCATCGCCGAGCGGCTTGAGCGGCACCCCGAGGCCCGGCGCCCAATGGCCGAGCGCGATGCCGGCAATGGTTGCGATCAGCACCTGGAACCAGAGCTGTCGATATATGGCTCCGCGCATCATCCGGCTTGTCCTCCCCCTCAGTGTCAACGGAGCTAAGGCCTGGTACGGCCGCGTCAACAGACTTCGTCAGCGAATGCCCTTGCCGAGATCGGGGCCGCCGCGCTACTGTTGCGGAATCAACAAGGTGCCCGCCACGACGGGGCATCCAGGGGAGAGGAAGCCGATGAGGTTCGCGCGTGAGATACGCTTGTTCGCCTTGCCATGCGCGGTTGCGGCGCTGGCGATACCGGCCGCCGCGCATCACAGCTTCGCCATGTTCGACAATACGCGATCGATCACGATCCACGGCAATGTCACGGCGTTCCAATGGACCAATCCTCATGCCTATCTCGAGATCGACGCCGACGAGGGCAAGGGGGCGAGCAAGCATTACACGCTCGAACTGACGAGCCCCAACATGATGAGCCGCGGCGGCTGGACCTCCCGCACGGTGAAGCCGGGCGACGTCGTGACGGCTGTCCTGTCGCCGCTCAGGGATGGGCAGCCCGGTGGCCTGCTGCTGGTGCTCACCCTGCCGAACGGCAAGAAGATCTTGCCCGGCGTGCCCCATGCCGACCGCTACAAGATCACGTCCTAATGGGCCGGGGAGCCTGAAGATGATCGCAAAAGCCCTGCTGCTCGGCGCCTGCCTGCTCGCGCCGGCGACGGCCGCCATCGCCGAGCCCGACTTCAGCGGCAGCTGGGAACGCTATCCGCCGATGGGCGAAAAGGCCGACCCGCGCTACGCGCCGTCGCCGATCCCCGATCCGCAGCTCAAGCCGCAATATCGGGCCGAGTGGGAGCGCGGCCAGAAGATCCTCAAGGAACGGCTGGAGGAAGGCCAGCCTGCCGGCGACAATTATGTTCACTGCATTCCCGACGGCATGCCCTCCATGATGATGGGCATGTTCCCGATGGAGGTGTTTCAGCGCGCAAAGCAGATCAACATCACCCAGGAAGCGTTCAACCAGACGCGCCGCATCTACATGAACGAGACGCTGCCCCGCTGGGATGAGGTCGATCCCAGCTTCTATGGCCGCTCGGTCGGGCATTGGGAGGGCGACACGCTCGTCGTCGAAACCACCGGCATCAAAGCCAACGTCACGTTCCGCTGGACGCCCCATTCCGAAGCCATGAAGATCACCGAGCGCATCCGCCTGCTCGCGCCCGACATTCTGCAGGACCAGATCACGATCGAAGATGACTATCTCGAGAAACCCTGGACCTACAGCTACTCGTTCCGGCGGATGAAAGGCTACAGGCTGCAGGAATATGTCTGCGAGGACAACCGGGAAGTTGTCGACGAGGACGGAAAAACCCACCTCAAGATCGACAGATAAGCGCGGTCGGTCCCGGCAGTCGATAACAGGGTCCTCCCCCTTCCCCCACCCCGATCCTCTGCCTATAGCGGCCTCATGCTGACCGATCCTGCTGCTCTGCTCCGAAGCGTCTTCGGCTTCGAGGCCTTTCGCGGCGTGCAGGCGCAGGTGGTCGAGCGCGTGCTCGCGGGCCAGCCGACGCTCGCGATCATGCCGACCGGGGCCGGCAAATCGCTCTGCTATCAATTGCCTGCCGTCGCGCTGCCCGGTTGCTGCGTCGTCGTCTCGCCGCTGATCGCACTGATGCATGACCAGCTGCGTTCCGCCAATGCGCTCGGCATCCGCGCGGCGAGCCTGACCTCTGTCGATGCCGACTGGCGCGAGACGCAGGACCGGCTGGTCGCGGGCGACCTCGACCTGCTCTATGTCGCGCCGGAGCGGGCATCGGGTGACGGCTTCCGCGCCCTGCTCGATCGTGCCCGCATCGCCCTGTTCGCAATCGACGAGGCGCATTGCGTCTCCGAATGGGGTCATGATTTCCGCCCGGATTATCGGCTGCTGCGTCCGCTGCTCGATGCCTTCCCGGACGTGCCGCGCCTCGCGCTCACGGCGACGGCCGACGCGCACACGCGCGCCGACATCCTGACGCAGCTCGGCATCCCGGCCGAGGGGCTCGTCATCTCCGGCTTCGACCGGCCGAACATCCGCTATGTCATGCAGCCGCGCGACGGGCTGAAAGGGCAATTGCGCGAGATATTGGCAGCCAATCCCGGCCCCGGCATCGTCTATGCGCCGACCCGCGCGGCGACCGAGCAATTGGCCGAGGCGCTCGGCCAGAGCGGGCGATCAACGCGCGCCTATCATGCCGGCCTCGCGCCCGAGGTCCGCGCCCGCAATCAGGCCGCTTTCCTCGCCAGCGAGGAGATGGTGATGGCGGCCACCGTCGCCTTCGGCATGGGCATCGACAAGCCGGATGTGCGCTTCGTCGTCCATGCCGGCCTGCCCAAGTCGATCGAGAGCTATTATCAGGAGAGCGGCCGCGCCGGACGCGACGGCGATCCGGCGACCGCAATCCTGCTCTGGGGCGCCGAGGACTTCGCGCGCGCGCGCCAGCGGATCGGCGAGGTCGAACCGGCCCGGCAGGCGGGCGAGCGCACGCGGATCATGGCGCTCGGCGCGCTGGTCGAGACCGCCGGCTGTCGCCGCGCCGTGCTGCTGCGCCATTTTGGAGAGGATCCGCCGCCTTTCTGCGGCAATTGCGACAATTGCCTGGCACCGCCGGCGAGCATCGACGCGACGCTGACCGCGCAGAAACTGCTATCCGCCGTCCATCGCACCGGGCAGAGCTTCGGCCTCGGCCATATCGAGGCGGTGCTGACCGGCAAGAGCAACGACAAGATCATCCAGCGCGGCCATGATCGGCTGTCCGTCTTCGGCATCGTCGAGGGCGAGGAGGTGGCGCTGCTCAAACCGGTTGCCCGGGCGCTGCAGGTGCATGACGCGCTGACCACGACAGAGCATGGCGGTCTCGCGCTCGGCCCGGCCGCTCGCCCCTATCTCAAGGGCGAGGAGCGGGTCGAGCTCGTCCTGCCGCCAGCGAAAGCGCGGCGCTCGAAGCGCGACAATAGCGCCAATCCGGTCGACGATCCGATCTTCGACGCGCTTCGGGAATGCCGCCGCGATCTCGCGAGGGAAGCCGGCGTGCCGCCCTATGTCATCTTCCACGACAGCACGCTGCGCGAGATGGCGCGGATTCGCCCGATGTCGCAGCGAGACATGGCGCTGGTCAGCGGCGTGGGCGAGCGCAAGCTGGAGGCCTATGGCGACGCATTTCTGGCCGTGATCCGGCAGTTTGCCTGAATCCGGTCAGGCCTCGCCCATCTTGTCGACCAGGTCCATGAAGTTGCGCGCGGCATCCCGCTCGTCCGCATCCTTGAAGGCCACGTCGAGATCCGGCGCGTCACCCAGCATGTACATCAGCGTCCACAGGCCGAAGCGGCGGCCGGGGTCGGTCTCGAGGCCGAAGTCGACGCGCACCCGCTCCAGCCCTGCGTCGAGCGTGGCCGGATTGAGCGTGTCGACGTCGGATTGCCCGAAGTAACGGAAGAGGAGATCCTGGAAGTCCATGTATGGACCTTAGGCAAAAGCGCCCTTCAGGTCAGCGTTTAATCACGGCTTCCCACGCATAGCCCCGATAGAGCGACCGCCTCCGCGCCACCGCGCCCTGCTCCGCCGCGATCCGCTCGACCACCTCGAACAGGTCGGCGCGGGGCGTCACATGAAACTTGGTCAGCCAGCCGCGCAGGCCCGAGCGGAACCAGCCCGGCAATCCTTCCTGCTGGCCGAAATCGACGATGTGCAGCGACCCGCCCGGCTCGACCACCGACAGCGCCTGCGCCAGCGCGGCCTGCCACTCGGGGATCATCGACAGGCTGTAGCTGATGAAGACCCGGTCGAAGCCGGGCTCGCCGAACAGTGCCTGCGGATCGAAGCCGGTCGCGTCGGCCCGGCCGAGCAGGGTGCGCTCCTCCGCCTTGACACGCGCCATGTTGACCTGCGCCGATTTCAGCATCTCCGACGAGATGTCGAAGCCGAACAGGCGCGCATCGGGATAGAGCTTCGCCACCAGCGCCAGATTGCGGCCGGTGCCGACGCCCACCTCCAGCACCGATCCGCCCGGCGGGACGGCCAGCTCGCGGATCAGCCGGTCGCGCCCCAGCAGATAATATTTGCGGGTGAGATCATAGATGTGCCGCTGGAGCGCATATTGCGCGTCCATGGCGCGGGCATGATCCGCGCTCCCCCCATCCACGCGACTGTCCGCCCGGCTGGCCATCAGCCTTTGAACGAATAGAGGTGGACACCGCCATAGATGGACGAGCGGTCATCGCGGGTGAAGCCGAGCGACTCCTCGGCATGATAGTGCCAGCGGTCCAGCAGCGCGTCCGGCAGGCGGCCGGGCAGCAGGCTCGGCTCGGCGGCGGTGCGGAAGAGCACGCGCGCGCCCGGCTTGGCGGTGCGGGTGATCTCGCTCCACAGCGCGGTGAGCTGGGCGTCGTTCATCCAGTCCTGCGCATCGAGCAGGATGTAGCGATCAACGCTGGCTTCACCCTGGGTGCCGAGCCAGTCGGTCATGTTGGCGTGGCGGACGTCGACGCGGTCGGCCCGCGCCTTCACCGCCTCATAATTGGCCGCTTCGAGATAGGGCGGCAGCGGCGCATCCTCGTGGCGGCCATAGCCGCGCCCGAAGGCCTGCCAGGCGAAGTAGTTCTTCTTGAGGTCATAGTCGCAGGCCAGCCGCTCCAGCCGCTTGCGCAGCACGGCGGCCATCTTCTCGTCGCCGGCCAGTGCGTCATATTGCGCAGGCGGGATGCCGAGGCCGAACAGGGAGGCCGGCTGATCGGTCATCCAGCGGACGAACTTGCGATCGAAGATCGGCGCCAGCCGCTCCTCGAAGATGCGGCGCTGATCGTCCATGTCCTTGGCTTCGAGCAGGACGCGCGGGTCGATGCGGTAGAGCTTGGCGACCAGATGCGCCGCGCCGATGAAGCCGCCGAGCAGGCCGCGCTTGTAGGCGCCGCTCTTGAACATGCCGATGCGGCGGCGGCCGACCAGATCGCGCCCTTCCCAGTAGCGGCGCGCCGTCTCGTCGAGATGCGGGCGCAGATGCGTCTTGTAGGCACCGATATTGGCGCCGCTGTCCGCCTCGGCAAAGAAGCGGCGGAAATGGGCGTAGTCGGGCAGCTTCTGTGCGGCGACCTGCTTCAGCCGGTTGAGCGCGATATGGGCGGTGTTGAGATCGACTGCCGTGATCCGCGCCGGGTTGGCGGTGAGGTAGGAGAGCACGTTGCAGCCGCCCGAGGCGATCGTGGCGATGTGGCAATCCGGCGTGATCGCCAGCGCTTCCATGTCGACGACCGGGTCTTCCCAGATCTGCGCATAGACGAGGCCGCGGAAGGCGAAGGCGAAGGCGCGCTCGAGCAGCCCTTCCTTGCTCAGCGCCTCATGATTGACGACGGCGTTATCAATGACGTGACCCATATGCTTGGCCCTCCGGCTGTCCGGTTTTGTCGGCGCTAGTCCCCGGGCATGTCGGCGATGTGACGGTGCGATTGCAGATTGATGACGCTGCGCCAGCCGCCGCATCGAAGCGAGGTACAGAATCGCCGCCGTTTTCGCATGGTCGGCTGTCCGATCCTTCCGCATAGTGGCGGTCAATCATAGTGACGCCGCAGGAGAGACGATCATGATCGACAGGAAGACACTCGCCACGCTCGCCGCCGGCCTTGTCATCGGCTCGCTGGGCGCCACCGCCTGGTCCGCCGCGACGCCGCCGCCGCCCAAGGGCTATGTGGTGGCGGAGGTGAACGTGAAGGACCTCGCCGCCTATCGCGCCTATGGCGACGCCGCCTTCCCCATCATCCGCAAATATGGCGGCACCTTCCTGACGCGCGGCGGGCAGACCGTCGCGGTCGAGGGCGCGCCGCCGGCACAGCGCGTGATGATCATCGAGTTCGCCAGCCTGGAGCAGGCGAAGCGGTTCGAATATTCCAAGGACTATACCGACATCGCCCCGCTGCGGCAGAAGAGCGCGGACAGCCGCCTGTTCCTGGTCGAGGGCACCAACAACGCGGCGGCAAGCAAGCCTTGATCTGAGCGACGCCCGGCGCGATGAGGAGCCCCTGCAAGGAGAAAGCCATGTCGCGCCCGCCATTCCCGCCCTTCACCGCCGAGACCGCAGCGCAGAAGGCGCGCGGCGCCGAGGACGCCTGGAACAGCCGCGATCCCGAGCGCGTCTCGCTCGCTTACACGCAGGACTGCCAGTGGCGGAACCGGGCCGAGTTCATCGAGGGCCGCGCCGAGATCGTCGCCTTCCTCACCCGCAAATGGGCGCGCGAGCTCGACTATCGGCTGATCAAGCAGGTCTGGGCGCAGGACGGCAACCGCATCGCCGTGCGCTTCGCCTATGAATGGCATGACGACAGCGGCCAGTGGTTTCGCTCCTATGGAAACGAGAATTGGGAGTTTGATGCGGAAGGGCTGATGCGGCGGCGCATCGCCTCGATCAACGATCTGCCGATCGCCGAGGCGGACCGGAAATTCCATTGGCCACTAGGACGGCGACCGGACGATCATCCGGGACTGGAGGATCTCGGGCTGTAGCGGCTGATCGGGAAAAGCGATCAGTCGCGTAATTTTCCGGCGAAGTTCACGAAGGTCACGGGGAGAATGAATTTCTTTCCTCTCCGGAAAGACGCGAAAACGACAGACGGGCGGAGCCCGGACAATCGATCTTCAAACTGAGAATGAGCCAGGTCCGTCCTGTCATGAAGACAGGACTGTAGGACAGCGAATTCCAAGCTGACGATCAGGGCGAAGCCGGCACGGTCGCCGTCGCGCCGAACGGCACGAGCGTGATAGGCGGCTCGGACATGACAGCCGTCGGCATCGGTCCATCCAGCAACTTGAATGCGCTCTCGATCACCCGGCCCATCACCAGCGGATCGGGCGCGTGGCCCTGATCGGCCAGGACAAATGAGGCGCCGCGCAGGTGGGCCCTGGTCGCGGCGGCGTGAAGGGTATTGCCGTTGGCGGGCGGAATGACGTCGTCCTTGAGGCCGTGGACGAGGAACCAGGGCTCGTCGAGGCTCGGCACGGCGGCGAGATTGTCGAACTTGTCGGTGATGAAGGCACGCGCGATCTTCGGCGCCAGCGCCGGGATGCTGACGAAGGCGCCGACCGTCATCAGCGCATCGAGCTTCTCCAGCTTGGCGAGATCGATCGCGACACCGGCGCCGAGGCTGTGGCCGATCACGAGCAGCTTGCCGTTCCCGGCCAGCCCGCGCGCCGCCTGATAGAAAGCGCGGGCATCCATGGTCAGCCCGACTTCGCTCGGCTTGCCGGGATTCTGGCTGTAGCCGCGATATTCGGCAGCGACGAGGCCATAGCCGGACCTGGTGGCGAGCCGGCTCAGCCAGCGTAGCGCGTCGCTCGCGCTGGAGCCGTTGCCGTGAAAGATCAGCAAAGTCGGCTGGCCGGGCCTGGGCGGCACGGCGATGCCGCGCAGCAGCAGGCCGTCGCCGGTGGTGACATTGAGGAAGGCCGCGCCGTCCGGCAGGCCGTCCAGCGATAGTGCGATCTCGGGCGGCTGGAAGATGCGATCGCGGGTCATGCCCGCCTGCGCCGGCAGCGGCACGGCGGCGATCAGCAGCAGGGCCGGCAGCAGTGCGCGCACCGCGCTCAGCCGATCAGCCGCAGGAAGGTCTCGCGATCGACATTGCCGCCAGAGAGGGTGACGATGGTCGCATCGGTCGCCGCGACCTTGCCGGAAACGATCGCCGCCAGCGCCGCCGCGCCGCCGGGCTCGACGACGAGGTGCAGCTTCTCGAAGGCGAGGCGTATCGCCGCGCCGACCTCAGCCGGGGTGACGGCCGCGCCGCCGCTGACGCGCCGCTTGAGGATCTCGAAATTGATCGGAAAAGTGCGCGGGGTCTGGAGCGCGTCACAGTCGGTGGGATGGGTCAGATCCTTCACGCCGACGATCTCGCCGGCGGCAAGCGAGTTCAGCACATCGTCCCAGCCTTCCGGCTCGGCGATGAAAATCTCTGCATCCGGGCAGGCGAGCGCGACGCCGGCGGTCAGGCCGCCGCCGCCGCAGCACACGACGATGCGGTCCGGGCCACGCCCGATCCTCTGCTCAAGCTGGCGGGCGGCTTCCAGTGCGGCGGTGCCCTGCCCTTCGATCACCCAGGGATCGCCATAGGCATGGACGAGGGTGCCGCCGGTCTGCGCGACCAGTTCCGCCGCAATGCCGTCGCGATCCTGCGTCGCGCGATCATAGAGGACGATTTCGGCGCCGAGCGCGCGGGTCGACTCGAGCTTCGCCCTGGGGGCGTTGGTTGGCATGACGATCGTCGCCGCGATGCCGAGCCGCCTGGCCGACCAGGCGACGCCCTGCGCATGATTGCCGCTCGACACACCGACCACGCCCCGGGCGCGCTGCGCCTCGTCGAGATCGGTGAGGCGATGCCAGGCGCCGCGAATCTTGAAGGCGCCGATCGGCTGGAGCATCTCGGCCTTGCACCAGATGGTCCGCCCGTCGACCTCCAGCGGCAGCAGCGGCGTCGGCGGCAGCAGGGCGGCGATCTTCTCCGCCGCGCGCAGCACGCCTTCCCGGCTCGGCGCCCGGCTTGGATCCAGCAATTCTTGTTCTGTCACATGGCCCCCCTATATGCAGGCGCTTCGATTCGCTTGGGCGATCACGAATATTCGGGAGACTTACAGATGAGCAAGGTGCTGGTCATCGGCGCAGGTGGCGTCGGTTCGGTGGCCGTTCACAAGATGGCGATGAACCCGGACATCTTCAGCGACATCACGCTGGCGAGTCGGACGGTCTCCAAGTGCGAGGCGATCGCGCAGTCGGTCAGGGAACGCACCGGCGTGACGATCAAGACCTTCGCGATCGACGCGGACGATGTCGCTGCGACGACGGCGCTGATCAGGCAGGTCGGCCCGAAGCTCGTTGTCAATCTGGCCCTGCCCTATCAGGATCTCGCCATCATGGACGCCTGCCTCGCGGCCGGCGTGCACTACATGGACACGGCCAATTACGAGCCGCGCGACGAGGCGCATTTCGAATATTCGTGGCAATGGGCCTATCAGGACCGGTTCAAGGACGCCGGGCTGATGGCGCTGCTCGGATCGGGCTTCGATCCCGGCGTGACCAGCGTGTTCGCGACCTGGCTCAAGAAGCATCATTTCGAGCGGATCGACACGCTCGACATTCTCGACTGCAACGGCGGCGACCATGGCCAGCATTTCGCCACCAACTTCAATCCGGAGATCAACATCCGCGAAGTGACGGCGCCCGCGCGCCACTATGAGAACAACAAGGAAGTGGTCACGCCGCCGCTCTCGACTAAGCAGACGTTCGACTTCGACCAGGTCGGGCCGAAGAATATGTACCTCATGTATCATGAGGAGCTGGAGAGCCTGAACAGGCACCTGCCCGAGATCAAGCGCATCCGCTTCTGGATGACCTTCGGCGACGCCTATCTCAAGCATCTCGAAGTGCTGCAGAATGTCGGCATGACGCGGATCGACCCGGTGCTCTACAATGGCGTGGAGATCATCCCGCTGCAGTTCCTGAAAGCCGTGCTGCCCGAGCCGGCCTCGCTCGGCGCCTCGACCAAGGGCAAGACCAACATCGGCGACATCGCCACCGGCCTGGGCAAGGACGGCAGGGAGAAGACGCTGTATCTCTACAATGTCTGCGATCATGAGGACGCCTATGCCGAGACGGGCAATCAGGCGGTGAGCTACACCACCGGCGTGCCGGCGATGATCGGCGCGGCGATGATCCTGACCGGAGCGTGGAGCGGCGAAGGCGTGTTCAACATCGAGCAGCTCGACCCCGATCCCTTCATGGACATGCTGAACAAGCATGGCCTGCCCTGGCAGCTGCACGAACTGCCGGCGCCGCTGGATTTCTGAACGACATGAGCCCTCTCCTCCTTTAGGGGGAGAGGGTTGGGAGAGGGGGCGCACGCCGTTGATGCGATGCGCTCGGTCGAGAGGTCACCCCCCTCTCCCCGGCCCTCTCCCCCTGAACGGGGCGAGGGAGTTTGCATTGCGCATCATCGGTCTCGTCTCTCTGCTCCTGCTGCTGACAAGCTGCTCGCAGAGCATGCAGCTCACTGCCGGCACGCCCACGCCGGAGACCGTCTCCTGCGCGCGCACGGGCGGTTTCCTCGCCCAGCGGGGGCGGCGCGGCAATCTGATGTGCGTGCATCCTTTCGTCGACGCCGGCAAATCCTGCTCGTCGAAGAGCGATTGCAAGGGGCGCTGCATCGCCAAGACGGACGGGCCGCTGCCCGAGGCCGGTGCAAGCGCGGCCGGCATGTGCCAGGCGGACGACCGACTATTCGGCTGCTTCGCCGAGATCGACAAGGGCAAGGTCAAATCGTCGATGTGCATCGACTGAGAGACGCGGACATTGAGGGACGGACATATGGAAACCAGAGCCGGCGACCCGGGCGCCTTCGCGCGCTTCGACCTGAACCGCGTGCCCTCGCCCGCCTTCGTGGTCGATGCCGCAGCGGTGCGGCGCAACCTCGCCATCCTGAAGGATGTGCGCGACCGGAGCGGCATCAAGCTGCTGGCGGCGCTCAAGGCTTTCTCGATGTGGTCGCTGGGCGGCACGGTGGCGGCCTATCTCGACGGCGTCTGCGCCTCCGGCCTCTACGAGGCGCGGCTGGGGCGCGAGGAATATGGCGGTGAAGTCGCGACCTATTGCGCCGGCTACAAGGCGGATGACCTGCCGGAAATCTGCGCGCTCTCCGATCATATCATCTTCAATTCGCCGGGGCAGCATGCGCGCTTCCGGCCGATCCTCGACGCGGCACGGACGGAGGGGCACGGCTTCGATGTCGGTCTGCGCATCAACCCGCTGCATGCCGAGGGCGAGGTCGCGAAGTACGATCCCTGCCAGCCGCACAGCCGGCTCGGCTTCCCGATCGACCAGCTGCGCCCGGAACATCTCGACGGCGTCGACGGCATCCATTTCCATTCGCTGTGCGAGCAGGACTTCGTGCCGCTCGGGCGCACCTGGGCGGCGGTCGAACCGAGCCTCAAGCGCTATTTCGGTCAGCTCAAATGGCTGAATTTCGGCGGCGGGCATCACATCACCCGTGCCGACTATCAGCGCGAGGATCTGATCGCCTTCCTGCAGCATGTGCGCAGCGAAACCGGGCTGGAGCTCTATCTGGAGCCAGGCGAGGCCGTGGCGCTCGATGCGGGCATTCTCGTCGGCGAGATTCTCGACGTCATCGACAATGGCATGCCGGTGGCGATCACCGACATCTCGGCGACCTGTCACATGCCCGACGTGATCGAGGCGCCCTACCGGCCCGCGATGCTCGGGGAGACGATCAGCGACCTGGATGCGCCGCTGGTGCGGCTCGGCGGGCCATCCTGCCTGGCGGGCGACATCATCGGCGACTTCGCTCTGCCCGTCCCCGCAGAGCCGGGCCAGCGCATCGCCTTCCTCGACCAGGCGCATTATTCGATGGTCAAGACCAACACCTTCAACGGCGTGCCGCTGCCCGCCATCTGGCTGTGGGACAGCGAGACGGATGCGCTGCGCGAAGTGCGCCGCTTCGACTATGCGGACTTCAAGAACCGGCTGAGTTAGGGCGGATCAGCGCAGGCTGGGGTCGGCCTGACGCAGCTGCTGCTCTTCAGCGCTCATCGTCGCGCGGGTCGCCATCAGGTTGGTCGTGTAGGTCTGGAGGCTCGCTGCGGTCAGCGTGCCCGAGGACAGCATGGCGATCGCCGACTGGCGGTCGCGGGTGCGCAGCTCCAGCTTCGCGGCGGCGGCTTCGGTCTTGCTGAACGTGCCGCTCTGGTTGAGCGCCATCGTCGCGAGCGCGCGGCCGCTGAGCGTGGTCAGATCGGCCGTGTCCTTCTTGCCGGCTGCTTTGTACTGCGCGTCGAGATCGGCGCGCAGGGACTTGGCGAGCATTGCCGCGTCCACGCCGGCGTCGGCCTTGGCATTGGCGGCGCGCTTGGCCTCGATGGTGATCGAGACCGCCGACTGAGCGCCGTCGCTACCGGTCGTGCCGGTCTGCGCCGCCTGCTTCGCCGCGAGCGCCTGAAGCGCCTGCTGGATCTGCAGATTGCTGGACGAGCTGAGTGAGCTTGTCGAGGTATCGGGCGAACTGAGAATCGAGAAGAGCGACATGGCGGGCCTCGCTTTGGAGCATTCTGTCCCGCGCTAGGACAAGATGGTTAACGAACGGCAAATGCTCGCGAATCACTCGGGAACCCTTGCGCCCGAGTCGCGGCCGGCGACTCCTTTTCAGGAAACCGGCCGCTCCCTCGTTCCCCAAAAAATTGCGGCCCAATAAGTGGCTCATTTCGGAAACAATCCACACTTTGTGACAGTTTTGTGACGATATTTCTTATTCCGCAGCCTTTACACCCCCCGGCCTCCTGCATATATGCGCACCCCTGCTGCCCCATGGGACTTCCACCGCAAGGCAGCTCATTTCGCTGAACTACACTGGAGGTCCCTTGAGTTGTACAAGCATCATAGCGCGCTGGGGGTAGCTCTTTCCCTCAAACCGGCAGCACCGGTAACGCTCATTCGCCCGCAGGCTGCGGCCCGCGCCGCCCGATACTTCTCGCAGAAGTTTCCGGGCCGCTCGCTCTATGCGGTGAAGGCCAATCCCTCGCCCGAGCTCCTCAAGACGCTCTGGTCGGCGGGGATCACGCACTATGATGTGGCGTCGATCGTCGAGGTTCGCCTCGTCGCCCGGACCCTGCCGCGCGCCAAGCTCTGCTTCATGCACCCGGTGAAAGCCGAGGAAGCCATCGCCGAGGCCTATTTCACGCACGGCGTGCGCACCTTCTCGCTCGACACGATGGAAGAGCTGGAGAAGATCGTCCGCGCCACCAAGGGCGCCGAGGACCTCGAGCTGTGCGTGCGCCTGCGCGTCTCCTCCGAGCACAGCAAGCTCAGCCTCGCCGCCAAGTTCGGCGTCGAGCTGATCGAGGCCAAGGAACTGCTCCAGGCCACGCGTCAGGTCGCCGATGCGCTCGGCATCTGCTTCCATGTCGGCAGCCAGGCGATGACGCCGCAGGCCTATACCCAGGCGATCGAGCGCGTGCGCGCCGCGATCGTCGATGCATCGGTCACGGTCGACATCGTCGATGTGGGTGGCGGCTTCCCCTCCACCTATCCGGGCATGGAGCCGCCGCCGCTGGAAGCCTATTTCCACGCGATCCACCGCGCGTTCGAGAGCCTGCCGATCAGCTACTCGGCCGAGCTCTGGTGCGAGCCGGGCCGCGCACTCAGCGCCGAATATAGCTCGCTGGTGGTGCGCGTCGAGCGGCGCCGCGGCAACGAGCTTTATATCAACGACGGCGCCTATGGCGCGCTGTTCGACGCCGCGCATCTTGGCTGGCGCTTCCCGGTGCAATTGCTGCGCCCGGAGGCCAATGACGAGCAGGGTCTGGAGGCGTTCAGCTTCTATGGGCCGACCTGCGACGACATGGACCATATGGCGGGGCCGTTCCTGCTTCCCAGCGGCGTGAAGGTCGGCGATTATATCGAGATCGGCATGCTCGGCGCCTATGGCTCGGCCATGCGCACCGAGTTCAATGGCTTCGGCGCGGAGCGCGTCTGCGAAGTCGCCGACGAGCCCATGGCCAGCCTCTATCGCGATGAGGCGCCACTCCCGCAGAAGTCGAACGTGATCCAGCTCAGCCGACGGTAATCAGTTTCAATTTGCTACTTATCTAAACATGAGCTAGCCTCCCCGACGGACCAATCGGGGAGGCTTTCTTATGTCGGGGAATCTGATCGCGCCTGCGCTGGCGCTCGTGCTCTGGTCGCTGATCATGCTGGCCTGGATGTTCTTTGTGCGGCTGCCCGCTTTGATGAAGCTCAACGTCTCCTCCGACAAGGCACGCGGCGGCCGGGGGCAGGATCTCGACCGGATGCTGCCGCGCGAGATCAATTGGGTGGGCCATAACTATGCCCATCTCATGGAACAGCCGACGCTCTTCTATGCAACGGTCTTCGCGCTCGTCCTGCTCGGCCAGACCACGCCGGTCACGGTCGGCCTCGCCTGGGCCTATGTCGCGCTCCGCGTGGTCCACAGCGTCTGGCAGGCCAAGGTCAATACGATCCCCATCCGGGCCGGGCTGTTCTTCGCCGGCTCGTTCGTCCTGCTGGCGATGGTGATCATCGGGTTTATCGCGGCGCTTCGCGTCTGAGTTTCCGGCATCGCAACATGCAATGGCCCGTCCGCTGTTAGCCGGTCGGGCAAAGCGGTTCTTTGGGCGGTGTCCGTTCCAAACACCCAGAAACAGTGCTCCTGCGAAGGCAGGAGCCCAGGGCGGCTAAGGGCCCCAGGCTCCTGCCTTCGCAGGAGTTATCCAAGGCAACGTCCGGCGTTCACGTCACACGTCTGAACGTCGCCACCAGCTCGACATGGGTCGACCAACGGAACTGCCCGACCGGCTTGACCCGCTCGATTGCATAGCCGCCCTGGACGAGCGTTGCGGCGTCGCGGGCGAAGCTGGCGGGATTGCAGGATACATAGACGATCAGCGGCGTCTGCGACGCGGCGAGCTGCTCGACCTGATCGCGCGCGCCTGCACGGGGCGGATCGAGGATGACGGCATCGAAACGGTCCAGTTCTTTTGGTGTCAGCGGCCGGCGGAAGAGATCGCGATGCTCGGGGAAGATGCGGCCGGGAAGCCGATTGCCGCCTGACTGGAGCGCGAGCACCAGATCGCGCGCCGCTTCGGCCGCATAGACCTTCCGGCCCGGCACGTCATTGGCAAGGCTGAGCGCGAAGGTGCCGAGGCCGGCGAACAGATCGGCGACCATCTTCGCGTCGCCGAGAGCGTGCCGCACTTCCTCGACCAGAGCCGCCTCGCCGTCCCTCGTCGCCTGGAGGAAGGCACGCGGAGGGAAAGCAACGGGAATATCGCCGAAACGGACTGTTGCCGGATCTGGCTCCCAGAGCGTCAGCGGCGCATCGTCCTCGATCAGCATCAGGCGCGCGAGCCGATTTTGCTGCGCAAAATCGAGCAGCATTTCAGTCTCGGCGAGCGATTTTGCTGCAAGCCCGGTGAGTACGACATCGACGCCTTCCTCGACCAGCGTCAAATCCGCCTCGCCCGGCTGGCGGTCGGGCAGCATCCGGGCGAACAGGGCGCGAAGCGGCGCGACCAGCGCGAACAGGCGCGGCTCCAATATTTCGCACTGCTGCAGATCGATCATGCGATGACTGCCCTGCGACGAGAAGCCGAACTGGACGTTGCGCTTGCCGAGCTTCAGCGCACGCAGACTGGCGCGACGGCGAGTGCGCGGCGGCGAGATGTGAGGCGGCGTGATTTCCTGCGCGGTAAGCCCCTGCCCCGTCAGCGCGCCGGCAACGCGATCGCGGACATAGTCGGCGAAGGCCTCGTCGGACAATTGCTGCAGCTGACAACCGCCGCATTCGGGGAAATGGCGGCAGGGTGGATCGACATGATGCGGACCTTTGGCGAGGCCGCCGCCGGAAAGCAGGCGATCGCCCGGCGCGCTCAGCGGGACGTGGCGACCGTCCGCCGTCACGCCATCGCCGCGCGCCGCGATACGGACGATGAGATCGGTATCGCTCACAGGGCGCTCGCCAATGCTGCGGGGATGTGCGCAACGAAATCGTCGGCGACGAAGGCGGCGCCGGCGCGGCGCGCCGTCTCGCCGTGCAGCCATACCGCCTCGCATGCTGCGGCGAAGGGATCGCCGGACACAGCCAGGCGGCCGGCGCACAGGCCCGCAAGGACATCGCCGGTGCCGGCCGTGGAGAGCCAGGACGAGGCTGACGGTGCAACGGCGCAGCGGCCGTCCGGTGCGGCGATGACCGTGTCCGGCCCTTTGTGAACAACGACGATGCCTGTACGCGCGGCGGCCGAACGCGTGCAGTCGATCTTGTTGCCGGCGTCGTCGCCGAAGAGATGGTCGAACTCGCCGTCATGCGGCGTGGCGATGACGGGACGCGGAAGATCGCCGAAGCCCTTCTCGGCAAACAGCCAGAGCGCGTCGGCATCGGCAACGACGGGGATGCCCGAGGACAAGGTGGCGGACAGCCGGTCCCATGCTGCGTCGTTCCGTCCGAGCCCGGGCCCGACGAGGGCCGCCCTGGCACGGCTGAAATCGAGCGGTTTGCTGCGCACAATCGCGTGGCTGCCGGTGCCGGTCTCCCGATCAGACAGCAGGCGCACATAGCCGGCGCCTGAGCGGGCGGACGACTCCGCGGACAAGCTCGCGGCGCCGGGCATTTCCCCGGCGACGACCGCGACCAGCCCCCGGCGATATTTGTGCGCGTCGGCGGCAGGCGCCTGCAACTGCGGCCTTGCAAGTACATGTGCTGCGTCGTCGGGCGCGATCACGCCGATGTCGACGAGCCAGTGCTGCGCCGCCATGCTGCGCGCCGGCATCAGGACATGCGCCGGCTTCCACGCTCCCAGGGAAAGGCAATGAGTGAACACCGGCAGCTTCGTCAGCGCCACCGCCGCATCGCTCTCGACCCCGCTTGGCACGTCGATCGCATAGCTATGCTGCGCGGCCTCGACGAGACGGGCGAGCGGCCTCGCCACCTCGGGCGCAAGGCCACGCATCAGGCCGATGCCGAACACGGCGTCGACGATCTGCGTGGCGGGCTCCGCGCCAGCGAAATCCTCGATCGGCCCGCCCCAGTCAGTCCGCGCCTGGAGGCTGCTTTCCGTGCGGCTCTCGCCCAGCGCCGCCACGCGGACCGGCACGCCGAGCTCGCGCAGGGCGCGGGCGATCACGAAGCCGTCGCCGCCGTTGTTGCCGGGCCCGCATAGAACCAGCGTATCGCGCTTGTGGCCCACGCGCCAGATGACCTCCGCCGCGCCTTCGCCTGCCCGTTGCCTCAGGGCATAGGGCGCGATGCCACTATCGAACAGGGCCTGCTCCGCGGTACGCATCTGCGCGACCGAAAGGATCGGCGCGCCGGTCATCGGGGCGCTGCGGCTCTCAGCGCCGCCTTGGGCACGGAATAACGCTCCTCGCCGACGACGACGCCAATCGCCTTGTCCGTGGCGGCGACTCGCGCCTCGACCGCGCCGTCGGCGGTGGCGAGCTTGCCGTCCGCGCCAATGCGCACGCGCCGGAAGCCGCCATCCGGGCGCGAGAGGATCAGCGTACGGCCCTTGCCATCAGCGACGATCTCCATGCGGCAATCCTGCGCGACCGGGCCATCTGAACCGCGACCGCAATAGATGCGCGCACGAGGATCGCTGCCGCCCTCGACCCAGTCTTTCACCTGCTGGACGGGCGAGCGCGTCGCGGCGGCGGCATCCATCGCATTGGCGGCGTCGCCCGGCGAGAGCGACTGCTGCTGGCAACCGGCGAGCAGCAGCCCGCTCGCCGGAGCAAGGATGTTAAATATCCGCGAAAACATGCGTCTCGGCCCTGGCGCCCGGGTGCGTCACCGCACCTTGCCAAGCCGGGCCTACATTCTGCGCGAAGCGCCAGAGCGCGCCGGACTGATAGTCGTTCTTGCGTGGCGTCCACTTCGCCTTCCGCTCGGCCAGAACCGCCTCGTCGACCAGAAGATCGATCGTTCCGGCCTCGGCATCGATGGCGATCTGGTCGCCATTCTCGATGAGCGCGATCGGCCCGCCATCCGCCGCCTCGGGCCCGACATGGCCGACACAGAAGCCGCGTGTGCCGCCGGAGAAGCGTCCGTCGGTGATGAGCGCCACCTTCTCGCCGAGGCCCTGGCCATAGAGCGCCGCCGTGGTCGCCAGCATCTCGCGCATGCCGGGGCCGCCCTTGGGTCCCTCATAACGGATGACGACGACGTCGCCGTCGACGATCTGCTGCGCTTCCACCGCCGCGAAGGCATCCTCCTCGCGCTCGAACACCTTGGCGATGCCGGTGAACTGCAGTCGCTTCATGCCCGCCACCTTCACGATCGCGCCTTCCGGCGCCAGCGAGCCCTTGAGGCCGACGACGCCGCCGGTCGGCGTGATCGGCGTCTTCGCGTCGTAGATGACCTTCTGGTCGGGGTTCCAGGTGATCTCGTCGATATTCTCGCCCAGTGTCTTGCCGGTCACGGTCATGCAGTCGAGATGGAGCAGGCCCGTCTGCGCAAGCGACTTCATCAGCATGTAGATGCCGCCCGCCGCGTGCATGTCCTTGGCGACATATTTCCCGCCCGGCTTCAGGTCGGCCATATAGGGCGTGGTCTTGAAGATCTCGGCGACGTCGAACAGGTCGAAGTCGATGCCGCACTCGTTCGCCATGGCGGGCAGGTGCAGCGCGCCGTTGGTCGAGCCGCCGGTCGCCGCGACGATGCGCGCGGCATTCTCGAAGGCATCGCGTGTGCAGATGTCTCGGGGACGCAGGTTGAGCTTGAGCAGTTCCATGATCTGCCGCCCGGCCGCCACGGCGATCTCCTCGCGCGACTTGTAGGGCGCCGGAGCCATGTTGCTGTTGGGCAGCGAGAGCCCGATCGCCTCGCCGACGCACGCCATGGTGTTGGCGGTATATTGCCCGCCGCAGGCGCCATGGCCCGGGCAGGCCGCCTTCTCGATCGCCGTCACCTCCGACAGCGGGCAGGCGCCGGCCGAGAAGCGGCCGACCGCCTCGAACACGTCGATGATCGTGAGGTCTTCCCGGTCCTTGTAGCGGCCGGGCAGGATCGATCCGCCATAGACGAAGATGGAGGGGACGTTGAGGCGCAGCATCGCCATCATCATGCCGGGCAGCGACTTGTCGCAGCCAGCGAAGGTGACGAGCGCGTCATAGCAATGGCCGCGCACGGAAAGCTCGACGGAGTCGGCGATCACCTCGCGGCTGACCAGCGAGCTTTTCATGCCCTGGTGGCCCATGGCGATGCCGTCCGTCACGGTGATGGTGTTGAAGCGGCGGGGCATGCCGCCCGCCTCGTTGACGCCCTGGCGGCACCAGTTGGCCTGCGTGTCGAGCGTGGTGTTGCAGGGCGCGCTGTCGTTGCCGGCGCTGGCAATCCCCACGAAAGGCCGAGCGATCTCCTCCTCGGTCAGACCCATCGCGTAATAATAAGAGCGATGCGGCGCGCTCTCCACGCCGACCGAGACATGGCGGCTGGGGAGCTTCGACTTGTCGAACGTATGGGTCATCTCAAGGCCTTTCCGTGCGGCACGGCCGCGCGATGCCCTTTCCAACAAAGGCGGCGTTCACGCAAGTCCGTTGCGGCATGCCTCCAGCACGGGACGCAATATGTCGGCGTAGCGGCGCTGGCCGGCCGGATCACCCGATATGTCCTGCCGCATCTCGACACCGAGATAGGGCCGGCCATGCGCCTCGGCATGACGGTTCATAGACGCGTTGAGTAGCTTGCCGGAATAAGGCTCCTGCTCGCCGACGATCAGGCCCGCCGCCTCCAGCAGGGGAATGGCCATGCGCGCGCCGCGATCGTCCTGATTGTAGAGGATGCCGATCTCCCAAGGGCGCGCTTCCTCGGGCTTGCTCCGCAGGCTCGGCGTGAAGCTGTGCAGCGAGAGGATGAAGGGCCTGTGCGACTGGGCGGCCAGCTCGGCGACTTTGGCGTGGTAGGGATCGTAGAAGCGCGCGAGCCGGTCGGCGACATCGGCGACGGTGTTGCCCTCGATATGATGGCCGTCGCTGTGAACGGGGACGAGGCCGGCCGCGTCGGGCTCGCGATTATAGTCGATGACGAGGCGCGAGACGCCGCCCAGGATCGCGCAGATGCCGCCGCGCTCGACCAACAGCGCCGCGACCTCGGCCACGCCGATGTCGAGCGCGACATGCTCGTGCATCAGCTCGGGCGGCAGGCCGAGATCGATGTCGTCGGGCACATGGTTGGAGGCATGATCGGCGATGATGAGAATCGGCGCGAGGGGATCGCCGAGGATGTGGTAGGGGGTCGTCATGGGCGGACCCTAGCGCAGCGAGGTCGCCAGCGTCCACCAGTCGGGATGATCGGCCTCGATCCGGTCTGCTGCGGCATCGCGCTCGGCCTCGCTGCCGAACAGGGCGAAGCAGGTCGCGCCGGAGCCGGACATGCGCGCAAGGCTGGGCAATTGCGCCTTGAGAACCGCCAGAACCTCGTCAATCTCCGGCACCAGCGCGATGGCGGGCGCGGCAAGATCATTGCGTCCGCGCCGCCACTCCTGTGGGTCGAGCGATCCGCGATCGATGCCGTCCCAGCCCCTGAAGACCGGGCCGGTGGGACATGGGACGAGCGGATTGACGAGCAGAACCGGCATCCCGGCGAGATCGAGATCGACCGGCTCCAGTCGCTCGCCGATCCCCGTCCCGAACATGGTCTGCGAGCCGAGACAGGCGGGGACGTCCGCGCCGAGCGACGCGGCGACGCGCGGGAAGTCGATGTCCATCGGGCGGAGACCCCACAGGCGCACCAGCAGACGCAAGGTCGCCGCTGCGTCGGCCGAGCCGCCGCCGATGCCTGAGGCGATGGGCAGGCTTTTGTCGAGGACGAGATCGGCGCCGAGCATCGTGCCGCTTGCCGCCTGCAGGGCGCGGGCGGCGCGCAGGACGAGATTGTCGTCGCCGGGATCGAGATCGTCAGCGAAATCGCCCTCGATCGTCAGCGTCAGTTCACCGTCGTCGCGAGGCTCCGCGCTGAGGGAGTCGCCGTCAGTGCAGAAGGCGAAGAGGCTCTCCAGGTCATGATAGCCGTCCGCGCGCCGGGCGCGGACGTGGAGAGCGAGGTTGAGTTTGGCGTAAGCGGTTTCAGTGGGCATCGCCGCCTCATAGCGGCGCAGAGGGGCAATGTCTGCGCAGGCGTGGCGATTTCCATTGGCCTTCCTCTCGGGGAAGGGTTTGGGCTGGCGATGAAGCGCAGCATCGCTCGCATCGCGCTCGATCGGATCGTCGAACCCCACCCCAACCCTTCAACAGAGTCACGCGCCTCTGTTGAACCTCAAGGGAAGGGGCTACCTTTTGGTTATTGGCGACGCATCATGCCGCGGAAGCCGGCGGCCTGCTCTTCCGGTGTCAGCGTGCCGTTCTTGTCGGTGTCCAGCGCATCGAAGCGCGCGCCAGCGGCCGCCTCGACCTCGGCTGTCGTCGCCTTACCGTCGCCGTCCGTATCGAGCCGCGAGAACATGCGGTCGACCATCTCCGGACGCGGTGTGTCGCCCATCCGCTTGGCGATCTGCGCGCTCACCTCGTCCCTGGTGACAATGCCGTCGCCACTGGCATCCATCACCGCGAAGCGCGCCTTGGCGGCGGCGATATATTGATCGCGCGTCTGCGGGCCTTGCGGGCCGCGCTCGGGCTGAGCGAAGGCGCTGCCGCCAGACAAAATGGTCGCCAGCGCGGCGGCGGCGAGAAGTCTCTTGGACATGCCGGGTATCTCCTGTGCATCGGAGCCGTGGGACGCTCCGTCGCGCGCGGGCCGTAGCGGTCGGCGCCTTGCTCCATTCTGAATGGCTGCCCGTCATCCCTCACAACCGGCTGTTCCATTGCGGGACAAGATGGTAAATTGCGGCCAGCGATCGTTCGATGTGGGAGTAGTTCGATGAAGCGCCTGACCCTTTTCCTGTCCGCAATCCTGTGCCTTGGAACGACCGCGCCGGCTTCCGCCGTGGATTATTCCAAGATCTTCGTGTTCGGCGACAGCCTGGTCGATTCGGGCAATGCCCAGATCGGCAGCCTTGCGCTCGGCCTGCCCGATCCGGCGCCTGCGAGCGCCGGCTACTTCAATGGCCGTTTCTCGAACGGCTATAATTTCGCGGACTATCTCAGCCTTGGCTATGTGGGAGCTGCCGCGTCGCCCTTCCTCGCCAATCAGACGATGAACACCAATTTTGCGGTGGGCGGCGCGACTGCCGCCGAGACGAGCCCCATCATCCCGGGCTTCATCGGGCAGCTCGGCCTGTTCCAGGGGACGGCACAGCCCATCCCCGGTGACGCGCTGGTGATCGTCACATTCGGCGGCAACGATGTGCG
The DNA here is from genome assembly GCF_018603885.1 of Sphingobium nicotianae. Classification (GTDB taxonomy): domain Bacteria; phylum Pseudomonadota; class Alphaproteobacteria; order Sphingomonadales; family Sphingomonadaceae; genus Sphingobium; species Sphingobium nicotianae. Next base: position 187,743 of record NZ_JAHGAW010000007.1, on the reverse strand, counting down.
CGCGCAGCTCGGCAATCTCGGCATCGCCGACTTCACGGCGACTCTGACCGCTTTCAGCAACGGTCTGGCCGCGCTGACCGGCGCGGGCGCGAAGAACATCCTCGTCACGGGCCTTGCGGACGTGGGGGCGATCCCGTCGGTCCTCGCGCTCGGCAATGCCACGGTCGCCGATCTCGCAACGGCGCGGTCGCAGGCACTCAACGCGCAGTTCGCCGCGATCGCCCAGACGACCGCGCAGCTCAGCGGGGCTGACATCGATTTCTTCGATCTGTTCGCGCTCGACCGGGCGCTGCACGACGACCCGGCAGCGTTCGGCATGCCGGGCCTGAACCTGACTGACAGCTGCCAGAGCGGCGGCGCGGCGGCGGTGCTCGGCGGCTGCACAGGATATCTCTATTTCGACGGCATCCACCCCACGACGGCGATCCACGCGCTCATGGCGCGCAGCATGGCGGCGCAACTGGCCGTTCCGGAAACCGGCACCTGGCTGTTGATGATTGTGGGCCTCGGTGTGATCGGCGGCGGGCTGCGTCAGCGCGCACCAGCCTCCCGCGAGCGCGAGCGCCGGGTCTGAGCTAGAGCGAGCGCTCGCCCGTCACGTCATAGACGGCGAAGCTGCGGTTCAGGATGCCGTGATCCTGACAGGCCTGCCGCCACGGCGCGATGTGCGGCGCGGCGATGTGGCGGGTCAGGCTCTCCTGATCGGGCCACAGCTCCGAGAAGCGCAGCAGGCCGGGCTCCAAAATATCCTCGCCGACATCATAAGCGATGCAGCCGTCATGCGCGTTGGTCTGGCGGACCAGTTCCTGCACGTGCGGCAGCAGGGCGGCCATCTTCTCGGCTGGAAACTTCATCGTCCCGATGACGGCGATCATGGCATCGTCTCCCTGTGGTCGTTCGCTCACATGTTCGGATAGGTCGGTCCGCCGCCACCCTCGGGTGCGACCCAGTTGATGTTCTGGGTCGGGTCCTTGATGTCGCAGGTCTTGCAGTGGACGCAGTTCTGCGCGTTGATCTGGAAGCGCGGATGACCCTCGCTGTCCTCCAGCACCTCATAGACGCCGGCCGGACAATAGAGACGCGCCGGCTCGTCGAACACGGGCAGATTGTAGCGGATCGGCACGTCCGGATCGGCGAGCTTTAAGTGGACGGGCTGGTCCTCCTCATGATTGGTGCCCGAGAGGAACACAGAGGAAAGCCGGTCGAAGCTGATCACGCCATCGGCCTTGGGATAGTCGATCTTGCGCACCTGATCCTTGCGCCACAGCTTGGTGTGGTCGGCCTTGTTGCGGATCGTGAAGGGCAGGCCGATGCCGAGATAGCGCATCCACATGTCGATGCCGGCGACCAGCGTGCCCAGCCAGTTGCCATATTTGCCGAGCGCGGGGCCGGCATTGCGCACCATCTTGAGCTCTGTTGCGATCCAGCTCGCGTCGAGCGCGGCGGGATAGGCATCGAGCGTGTCGGAGGTGCGATCCGCCGCGACGGCATCGAGGGCCGCATCCGCCGCCAGCATCGCCGATTTCATCGCGGTGTGCGTGCCCTTGATGCGGGGCACGTTCACGAAGCCGGCGGAACAGCCGATCAGCGCTGCGCCCGGCATGACCAGCTTCGGGATGGATTGCCAGCCGCCCTCGTTGATGACGCGCGCGCCATAGGAGATGCGCTTGCCGCCTTCGAGCACCTCGCGGATCGCCGGATGATGCTTCCAGCGCTGGAACTCCTCGTAAGGCGACAGATAGGGATTGCGGTAGCCGAGGCCGACGACGAAGCCCAAAGCCACCTGCCCTCCAGCCTGATGATAGAGGAAGCCGCCGCCATAAGCGTCGGTCAGCGGCCAGCCCTGGGTGTGGATGACGCGGCCGGGGACATGCTTGCCCGGATCGATGTCCCACAATTCCTTGACGCCAAGGCCATAGGTCTGTGGATCGCTCTCGTCATCGAGATGATAGCGCGCCTTCAATTGCTTGGTGAGATGGCCGCGTGCGCCCTCGGCGAAGAGGGTGTAGCGGGCGTGCAGCTCGAGGCCCGGCTGATAGTCCGGCTTGGCGCTGCCGTCGCGCGCCAGCCCCATGTCGCCGGTCGCGACGCCCTTCACCGAGCCATCCTCATTGTAGAGGATTTCGGCGGCAGGGAAGCCGGGAAAAATCTCGACGCCCAGCGCTTCCGCCTGCTCGGCGAGCCAGCGGCAGAGTGAACCGAGCGAGCCGGTGTAGCAGCCCTTGTTGTGCATGAAGGGCGGCGTGAAGAAGTGCGGGATCGCGACCTTGGCCTCTTTGCCCAGGAACCAGTGGTGATTCTCGGTGACCGGCACCTGCGCCAGCGGGCAGCCGGTTTCGCGCCAGTCGGGCAGCAGCTCGTCCAGCGCGATCGGATCGATCACCGCGCCGGAGAGGATATGCGCGCCGATCTCCGAGCCCTTTTCCAGCAGGCAGACGCTGATCTCGCGCCCTTCCGTAGCGGCGCGCTGCTTCAGCCGGATCGCCGCGCTCAGGCCGGCCGGGCCGCCGCCGACGATCACGACATCATAGGGCATGGACTCCCGTTCGGACACTTGGCTCTCCCGTCACTCTGGGTCCAGTCACCGCAAACAGGCAACGCTTTGCGGTTGCCCGCGATGCGGCAGGATTGACCGCTCCGTCAACCTCTGTTGAGAGGGAACTCAATGGGTGAGCAATATATAAGGTCGCTGGAGGAGGCGGTCCAATCCTATGCGCACTGGTGGCGCGAGGCGGGCCTGCATACCGCAATCGAGCATGAGCCGCATGGCTGGCGTCAGGCGCCTGCTGCGCCGTTCTGGCAGCGCGATGCTGCGCCGGCGCCGGTTGCGGAGCGCCCTGCCCTGCCCGTTCAGCCGCGTGTGGCGGAAGCCGTTGCGACGCGCATCGCGCCGACGGAGATGCCAGCCGCCCTGCCAGCCTTCCTGGATTGGCTCACCAAAGACGATACTCAGCCCGAAACGAACTGGGACGGCGCGACGATCCTGCCGCCCGCACAGGCGGGGGCCAAGCTGCTGGTCCTCGTTGAAATGCCCGCCATGACAGCCAGTGACAGTGCCAGCCTGCTCGATCCGAGCCAGCGGCGCTTCATTGAGGCGATGCTCGGCAGCATCGGCATCAGGGCGGACGATGCCGGCTTCGCGTCGCTTACCATGCGTCGTCCGCCCGGCGGATTGCTCGATGAAACCACGCTCGGTCGGCTCGGCGCACGGATGATCCATTATCTCGGCCTCGCGCGCCCGCAGGCGACGATCGTGCTGGGCGATCGGACGAGCCGTGCGCTGATCGGGCCGCAATGGCGGCCGAGCGCTGAAGGCTTGCAGAAAATTAACCATGGCGAGGGCACGATCGATGCGCTTGCCCTAGCGTCGGCCGAGCTTCTGATGAGCCGGCCAGCAGCCAAGGCGAAGAGCTGGCGGGCGCTGCGCCTGCTGCCGGGAGTATGGAATTGACGATCCAACGGACCACCAGATGGATGCTGGCCGCGCTCGCGCTCGGCTGCGCTGCGCCGGCGCTTGCCGACATGGGCGCTAGGCCGTCCTCCGCCATTGCCATGGTCAGCGCCGAGGAACGGGCGCGCTATGGCGCGATCATCGGCCAAATGTCCGGTGGGAAATGGGACGACGCAAAGACGGCCATCCTCGCGCTGGATGCGACCAAGGACAGCATGCGCCCCTACCTTCTGGCTGAATTCTACCTCGCCAAGGGCTCGCCCAGGGTCGAGATGTTCGACCTGCTCGATCTAATCGCCAAGGCACCCTATCTGCCTCAGGCCGACCGTCTCGCGGCGCTCGCCCGCAAGCGCGGTGCGCAGAGCCTCCCCGAATTGCCCGCAACACGCGAACTGATGTGGACCGGCAGTTCGCCGCAGCGCAAGATCCTGCGCTCAATCTCCGGCGATGGCGCTGCCGATGCCCTGCGCGGCCGGCTGCTCCAACAGATCAAGGACGACAAGCCCGCCGAGGCGGAGGCGCTCGTTGCCGGCGCCGAAACCAATCTGACGATCGAGGGCCGCACCGAACTGCGCCAGCGCATCGCCTGGTCCTATTTCATCTGCGGCGACACCGCCAATGCCCGCCGGCTCGCCTCTCAAGCCGCACAGGACGGCAGCGGCACCTTCCTGGCGCCCGCACACTGGGTGGTCGGCCTCTCCGCCTGGCGCCAGAAGGATTGGAACGGCGCCACCAATGCCTTCTATCAGGCCGCGACGAACGCCTCCGATGCCGACATGCGCAGCGGCGGCTATTTCTGGGCCGCGCGCGCCGTCATGGCGGACAAGCATCCCGAGCGCGTCAGCGCGCTGCTCAGGAGCGCGGCACGCGACGAGGAGACCCTCTACGGCCTGCTCGCCCGCGAGACGCTTGGCCTCGGCCCCAGCCCGTCGCTGACCCGCGAGCATGTGTCGCAGCAGGACTGGACCGCCCTCTCCTCGCGCTTCAACGTGCGCAATGCCGTCATCCTCGCCGGGCTCGGCCGCACGGCCGATGCCGACGAAGTGCTACGCCACGAGGCCGAATTGAGCAGCGATGCGCTCTACCCCGCGCTCGTCCATGTCGCGAGCGACCTGTCGCTGCCCACCACCCAGCTCTGGCTCGCCCAGCATTCGCCGAGCGGCCGCAAGTCCGCCGCTTATGCGCGCTATCCCAGCCCGCAATGGACGCCGGCCAATGGCTGGCAAGTCGACAAGGCGCTCGTCTTCGCCCACGCCCTCCAGGAATCGCGCTTTCAGACGAAGGCGCGCAGCGGCGCCGACGCGCGCGGCATCATGCAGGTGCGGCCCGGCACCGGCGGCGAGCTCGCCAGCGCGGCGGGCATGGGCTTCTCGGGCGACCAGCTTTACGACCCCTCGGTCAATCTCGCGCTCGGCCAGCTCTATCTCAAGAAACTCAGCCAGATGAGCGCGACCGGCGGCCTGCTGCCCAAGGTGGTCGCGGCCTATAATGCCGGCCCGCTGCCGATCGAGCGCTGGAACGTGCAGGTGCGCGACGAAGGCGACCCCCTGCTGTTCATCGAGTCGGTTCCCTATTATGAGACCCGCGCCTATCTGAACGCCGTGCTGCGCAATTACTGGATCTATCAGATGGACGAGAGCGGCGGGAAATCGCCGGCGCTGGCGGCTATGGCGCAAGGCCTGTGGACGCGCTTCCCGGATGGCAACAAGACGATCGCCGTGCGCATGGCGCCGAGCGGAGTCAGCTTCGGTGCCGATTGACGAAAGCAGGACATTCCTGCCCGTCAACATCGCCGTCCTGACCGTCTCCGACACACGCACGCGCGCCGAGGACCGCTCGGGCGATACGCTTGCTGCGCGGATCACCGACGCCGGCCATGTCGTGGCGGCTCGCGAGATCAGCGTCGACAGCGTTGAGGCGATCCTCGCCCACATGCATCGCTGGATCGATGACCCTTGGATCGACGTGATCATCACTACGGGCGGTACAGGCGTCACCGGCCGCGACGTGACGCCCGAAGCGATCGAGAAAATCCAGGACAAGCCCATTCCCGGCTTCGGCGAGCTGTTCCGCTGGCTGAGCTTCCAGACGATCGGCACCTCGACGATCCAGTCGCGCGCGTGCGCCTGCGTCGCACGCGGCACCTATATCTTCGCGCTGCCCGGCTCGACCGGCGCGGTGAAGGACGGCTGGGATCAGATCCTGGTCCACCAGCTCGACAGCCGCTTCATGCCCTGCAACTTCGTCGAGCTGATGCCTCGCCTCATGGAGCGCTGACCAGCCGCGCGCCCCAGGCGACCATGGCAACGGCCGTCGCCAGACCGTCGCTCGTAGCGACGCTTGTCTTCGCTGCACCGTCTCGACCAGGCCAGCGTCGGCCGCCTTCTCCAATAGGCGAAAAACGGAGAGTTTCGTCCAAACGTCACAGAAGATGATTAAGTTTAGTTAACGTATCGAAGTGAAACGTCCTCTGTTGGGACGAAAGCTTTCGTTTACAATTTATTAAACGGGCGACATATGACTACAAGCCTTCAGCATGGGCTCCAGTGGGATTAGGGAGAATTCAAATGAAGCACATCATTCTTGGACTGGCACTTCTCGCCAGCACCTCACCGCTTGCCGCCGCCACCTATGTGAAGGCGAACTTCGATGGCCAGCTGGGCAGCACGCCCAATGTGAAGCCGCCATTTCGCAACAATGGCTTTACCGGCGGCATGTCGGTCACCGGCAGCTTCGTCTACCAGACCGATCTGGTTCCGGGCTCGGGCACGGGCTTCCAGAACATCTTCTTCGACAACTTTACCGACGCCGCGACCATTCCGGATGCCGATGATTTCACGATCAACTTCGGGCCGTTCACCTGGACGAAGGCCGACAATCTGGACGCCGAGCGCCTCGCCGGCATCCAGTATAACAACGGCGCCTTCAACGGCTTCGTGTTCCTGACCAACTTCACCTTCCAGGGGCAGGACTATCGCTTCAACCTCGAAGGCAGCGTGATCTCGGTTCGCTTGCTCTCGGGCGGCTTTCCGACCGGCAGCAGCTACATCAACGGCACGCTGAACTCGCCCGCTTTCGGCGGAACGGCCTACACGCCGCCCGTCACGCCGCCGACGCCGGGCGTTCCGGAGCCCGCGACCTGGGCGATGATGATCGCCGGCATGGGCCTCGCCGGTGCCGCGATGCGCGCCCGCAAGTCGGCCGTCGCCTTCGCCTGAACCTGATCGACTGACCAAGAAAAGGCCCCGCCGGCGTTATCCGGCGGGGCCTTTTTGTTTGCCTGTCGGTCTGCGTCAGTAGCTGCGGCCGACGATCACGCGTTCGACGGCCTTTTCGCCGGTGAAGATGCACTGGCCCGTCGCCGGCGCCGCATCGAGCGGCGTGTTGCGCAGGGTCAGCTTCTCGCCCTTCAGCCATTCCTCGACCGCATCGAGCGCAGCACCCGTCGGCTTTGCCCATTCGACCTCGACCCAGCCCGGCTTGTCACCCGCGAAGGCGGCGGCCAGCGCCGCCTTGTCGGTCACGTCGCGGCGCAGATTGGCATCGAGCCGCGTCTTGGCCTCGCCGTAGAGGCTGGCCTGAATATCGCGCAGTGTCTCGGCGGCGCTCGCGACGAAATCCCCACGCGGCACGATGGCGCTCGCCGTCTTGCCGGTCTCGTTGTAGAGCCGGTCGCGGCGCAATACCGAGACGTTGCCGCCCGCAACGTCACGCCCGCCGACCTCGACGATGATTGGGGCGCCCTTCTTGACCCAGGCCCAGCGCTTGTTCGAGGCCTTGAGCGGCTTCCTGTCCAGCAGCACGCGCAGCGGCTCGCGGAACACATCCACTTCGCCCAGCGCCCTGGCCAGATCCTCGCAATAAGCGAGCACAGCCGCGTCCTCGTCATTGTCGCGCAACATCGGCACGATGACGACCTGATAGGGCGCGATCATCGGCGGGCAGCGCAGGCCGTCATCATCGCCGTGGACCATGATGACGCCGCCGATCATGCGGGTCGTGGTGCCCCAGCTTGTCGTGTGAGCGAATTGCTGACCGCCCTCCGCATCCTGGTATTTGATACCAGCAGCCTCCGCGAAACCGGTGCCCAGATAGTGAGACGTACCAGCCTGCAGCGCCTTCCCGTCTTGCATCATAGCTTCGATCGAATAGGTTGCGACGGCGCCCGGAAAGCGCTCATTTTCGGGCTTTTCACCGGCAACGACCGGCATCGCGAGCGCAGTCTCGGCAAAGTCGCGATACATTTCAAGCGCCCGCATGGTCTCGGCACGCGCATCCTCGGCCGTGGCGTGAGCGGTATGGCCTTCCTGCCAGAGAAACTCCGTGGTGCGCAGGAACATGCGAGTCCGCATCTCCCACCGCACGACGTTGGCCCACTGGTTGACCAGCAATGGCAGGTCGCGCCAGCTCTGCACCCAGCGCGCCATAGCGGCACCGATGATCGTCTCGGAAGTCGGCCGCACGATCAGCGGCTCTTCCAGTTTCGCCTCGGGGTCCGGTGAGAGTTTGCCGTCGATCATTTTGAGGCGATGATGGGTGACAACCGCCATCTCCTTGGCGAAGCCGTCCACATGATCGGCTTCCTTGGCGAAATAGGACAACGGGATGAACAGCGGGAAATAGCAATTCTCGACGCCCGCGGCCTTGATCCGCGCGTCCATCAGCTTCTGGATGCGCTCCCAGATGCCATAGCCCCACGGCCGGATGACCATCGAGCCGCGCACGCCGCTTTCCTCGGCCAGATCGGCCTCGGAGACGACGGCCTGATACCAGGCGGCAAAGTCCTGCGCGCGCGTGACGGGAAGGGCATGCTTGAAATTGGGGATACTCATGGGTCCGGGCTTCGATGGTGGATGGAATGGCATGGGCTTTAGAGCGACAAGGCGAAAACACAAACGGCCGTTCGCCCTGACCTTGTCGAAGGGCTTTTCATCTTCCTATCTTCGCAGAAGATAAGGACGGCCCTTCGACAAGCTCAGGGCGAACGGATTTATCGTTTCGAAGAAGTCGTCAGCCGCCCAGCTTGTCGATCTTCGCGTTCAGGGCCGCAAGCTGCGCCTTGAGTTCGGCGACTTCGTCCGAGCCTTCACTCTTGGGCGCGGGCTTGGCCGGCGCCGGCGGCTTGAAAGCGCTGGCGGCGGCATTCAGCATTTCCATGTTGCGCTTGGCGATCTCGGCGAAGGGGCCGCCGGCGAAGGCGCCTTGCATAGCTTCCTGGAACTGCTGCTGATTCTTGCGGAACGCGTCCATGCTGGCTTCGAGATATTGCGGCACCATGGACTGCATCGAGTCGCCGTAAAGCGAGATAAGCTGGCGCAGGAAGCTCACGGGCAGCATGCTCTCGCTGCCGCCACGCTGCTCTTCTTCCATGATGATCTGGGTAAGGACATTATGCGTGATGTCTTCGCCCGACTTGGCGTCGACCACGACGAAGTCGCGACCTTCGCGGGTCATCTGCGAGAGCAACTCGAGCGTGATGTAGCTCGACGTTTCCGTGTCATAAAGCCGCCGGTTGGCGTATTTCTTGATAACGATGGTACCCGATTCGCCACCCGACTTCGATCTTGCCATATCTAATGCTCCGCCCACCGGTCGCCGCAGCATAGCATCGATTCTTTCCGCATCGCAACATGGACCACGGCCTTTGCCGCTGTTTCTGTCGATTTTGTGGTCCGTCACGGCACAAGATGCCGATTTGCGGCGGCGCGCGTTCGCCGGTTTGCGCCGCTATCAGGCTGCCTCGCGCCGAATCGACCCGAATCCGCCGGAAATTGTTGCGCGGAAAGATCGCGCAACTTTGGCGACGCGACACCGCGTTGCACAAAATGCATCCGCAAAATCGCCCGTGATCCTCGTGCCGTCGCTGATCAATCCGCCCAACGTGCTCGACCTGACCGAGCGGCGATCGCTGCTGCGCTTCCTGCAGCGCGAGGGCCATGAGGCCTATCTGCTCGACTGGGGCACGCCGGGCGCGGACGAGCGAACGGTGGACCTTGCCGGCCATGTCGAAGATCTGCTCATCCCTCTGCTCGATCGGTTGGGACGCCCGCCCCTGCTGGTCGGTTATTGCCTCGGCGGCACTTTGGCGATCGGCGCGGCGGCGCGTCTGGCTGCCCTGGGTCGCCCGGCCGCCGGCGTCGCCTCGATCGCGGCGCCATGGGACTTCGCGCAATATGACGAGAGCTTCCGCGAAAAGATCGCCGCGACCTGGCAGCAATCCCGGGCCGGCTGCGAAACGCTCGGCCTGGTTCCGATGGAGGTGTTCCAGACCGGCTTCTGGTCGCTCGATCCGGAGCGGACCATCGCCAAATATGCGAATTTCGGCGAGATCGAGGAAGGCACTCCCGCCTATCATGGTTTCATTGCCCTGGAAGACTGGGCCAATGACGGCGCGCCGCTCACGCTCGGCGCCGGCAGCGACCTTGCGGAGCGCTGTTACGCTTCCAATATGACGGGGAGCGGGACGTGGTCCATCGGCGGCACCGTGGCGAACCCGGCGGCACTCGATTGCCCGACGCTCGCCATCGCCTCGACCAGCGACCGGATCGTACCCGCCGCGACCACGCCGCCCGCGCACGAGCGGATCGATCTGGCGCTCGGCCATGTCGGCATGATGATCGGCAGCCGGGCGGAACAGGCTTTGTGGAGAGGATTGAGCGACTGGCTTTCGCGTTGCGGTGGCTGATGCTAACGCGCGCGACGGACTGACTTCCGCGCCTCTCCTGGCGCCTCAATCTAGGGATTCGCCACAATGACCGACATCGTCATCACCGCCGCCAAGCGCACGCCCGTCGGCAGCTTCCTCGGCAGCTTCGCCAATACGCCGGCTCACGAGCTGGGCCGTGTCGCGATCCTCGCCGCGCTCGAGCAGGCTGGCGTCGCGCCGGACGAGGTCAATGAAGTCATCTTCGGCCAGGTGCTGACCGCGGCGCAGGGCCAGAATCCAGTGCGTCAGGCCGCGGTCAATGCCGGCATCCCGACCGACCGCACCGCCTTCGCGATCAATCAGGTCTGCGGGTCGGGCCTGCGTTCGGTCGCGCTCGCCGCGCAGCAGATCCAGGCCGGCGACGCGACGATCATGATCGCGGGTGGGCAGGAGAGCATGTCGATGTCGCCCCATGCGCAGAATATGCGCGCCGGCACCAAGATGGGTAATGTCAGCTTCATCGACACGATGATCAAGGACGGCCTGTGGGACGCGTTCAACGATTATCACATGGGCATCACCGCCGAGAATGTGGCCGAGAAATATCAGATCACGCGCGAGGCGCAGGATGCCTTCGCCACGGCCAGCCAGAACAAGGCCGAGGCCGCCCGCGCCGCCGGCAAGTTCGCCGGCGAGATCGCGCCGGTGACGATCAGCGGTCGCAAGGGCGACACGATCGTCGATACCGACGAATATATCCGCGCTGGCGCGACGATCGAGGCGATGGCTGGCCTGCGCCCCGCGTTCAAGAAGGACGGCACGGTGACCGCCGCCAATGCCAGCGGCCTCAATGACGGCGCTGCGGCGCTCGTCGTCATGTCGGCCGACGAGGCGGCCCGGCGCGGCGCCCCCATTCTCGCACGCATCGCGAGCTGGGCGACCTGCGGCGTCGATCCCTCGGTCATGGGTATCGGCCCGGCACCGGCAAGCCGCAAGGCGCTCGAGAAGGCTGGCTGGACGATCGGTGATCTCGACCTGATCGAGGCCAACGAGGCGTTCGCCGCGCAGGCGCTGGCTGTCGGCAAGGAGCTGGGCTGGAATCCCGACATCGTGAACGTCAATGGCGGCGCCATCGCGATCGGCCACCCGATCGGCGCATCGGGCGCGCGCATCCTGACCACCCTGATTCACGAGCTTGCCCGCCGCGACGCGCATAAGGGCCTCGCCACCCTGTGCATCGGCGGTGGCATGGGCATCGCCATGTGCATCGAGCGGTAATGAACAAATAAATGATTGTGCCGGGTCCGATCACGTTCGGATCCGGCCGGATAGCGAAGTTTTCATTGTTTTTTTCGATGGTTCGGCGGATAGCTGGGCGTCCGGGTAAGACGCGCAACTTTGGGGCGGGGAGCAATTTCGTCCATGACGTCCGGATTCATCGATCAAAGCGCCACCCCTGCCCGCACCCATGATCGCCTCGAAGCGATTGTCGCGACGGCGATGGACGCCATCATCAGCGCGGACGAGGCACAGCAGATCATCTGCTTTAACCCCGCCGCCGAGAAGATGTTCGGAATCAGCGCGCAGGAGGTGATGGGAACGCCGATCGAGCGATTCATTCCCGAGAGGTTTCGTGCCGATGCCGGTCCGACCGGCATGCATGGCGCGATCAGCGCGCTGCGGGCGGACGGCGAGGAATTTCCCGTCGAAGCCTCGATCTCGCAAGCGCAGATCGGCGACGAGCGCATGACCACCGTCATCCTGCGCGACATCACCGAACGCAAGGCGCAGGAGGACGCACAGGCACTGCTGGCGCGTGAGGTCGACCATCGCGCCAAAAATATCCTCGCCATCGTCTCCTCGCTCGTGTCCCTGACTCAGGCGCCGACGCGCGAAGCCTATGCGGAGTCCCTCTCTGGCCGCATCGGCGCCATGTCCCGCGCGCACAGCCTTCTGGCCCGCGGCCGCTGGCAGGGCGCCTCGCTGCGCCAGGTCGCGCAGGACGAGCTTGGCACCTATGCCGATCCCGACAGCTTCACCATCGAAGGGCCCGATCTCAGATTGTCGGCGCGCGCCGTGCAACCGATCAGCATGCTGATCCACGAACTGGCGACCAACGCCGTCAAATTTGGCGCGCTCTCCGCGCGCGGCGGCCACGTCGATCTGCGCTGGACCCGGCGCGACAATGACGAGGTGGCGATGCTCTGGCAGGAGAGTGGCGGGCCGCGCGTCACGCAACCCGAGAAGGCCGGCTTTGGCAGCAGCCTCATCCAGCAGATCGCCAGGAATCAGCTCTGCGGCACGCTCGAACAACATTGGGATCCAGCGGGAATTCGTCTGCAACTAAATCTCCCCGAAACCGTTCTGCAAATCAGCTCCGACCGGAGTGCAGGCACCAGGGGTGGCAAGGGAGGCGGCGCCGGCATGGGGCAGACAGTCCAGAATGGCAGCGGCGACAGCGAGCTAGGGACTCTGTTGATCGTCGAAGACGAGCCGCTCCTCGCCATGCAAATGTCCCGATCGCTCGAAGAATTCGGCTGGTCGATCATAGGTCCCGCCGGATCGATCGACGAAGCCAATCGCCTCCTCTCCGCTGATCGCAAGCGGCCCGACGCCGCGATTCTCGACGTCGACCTCGCCGGCATGCCGGTCTTTCCGCTTGCGCGCTCGCTGCGGCGGCTCGGCATCCCGTTCCTCTTCTGCACGGGCTATGAGGATCTGGACTATGTCCAGGAGTTCGCCAACTGTCGCTCGATCCGCAAGCCGGCGACGGTGCTCCAGATCGTGCGCGGGCTGCGCGAAGTGGTGCGCGGCGATCAGGCCGGCATGGCCGCGCAACCAAGCTACTGAGCGCTAGATCCAGCGCCGTTCATAGCGACGACCGATCGTCGTCAGCAGTTCATATTGCGACAGACCGGATTGCGCCGATGCGGTCGGCAGATCGAACTCAAGTTCGAGCCAGTCCCCCTCCCCCAGATGCGGCGCGTCCGTCACATCGACGGCGATCAGGTCCATCGAGACGCGACCCAGCACAGGGAGCCGTTGCCCGTCGAGCAACGCGGCGCCCTTGCCCGAAAAACCACGCAGATAGCCGTCCGCATAGCCAAGGTTCAGCACCGCCGCCTCGCGCTGGCTCGTCGCCACGAAGGTCGCGCCATAACCGACCGACTCGCCGGAGCGCACGGTGCGCCGCTGCAGGATCTGCGCGTGCGGACGCACGACCTGTGCGATATGCCCCGCTGCTTCGGCGCGCGGAATGCCGCCATAGAGCGCGAGGCCGGGGCGCGTCAGATCGAAGGCGTAGTCCGGACCGAGCAGGATGCCGGCGCTGTTCGCCAGGCTGAGCGACTTAGCCGGGACCCCGACCACTAGCTGCCGGAACAGCGCGAGCTGCGTGGCGTTGAGCGGATGATCCTCGTCGGCGCAGGCGAGATGGCTGAGCAGCGTCTCTATGGGCAGGCCTTCAAGCAGCGTGCGATCGAGTGCATGCCCGTCGAGGCCGAGCCGGTTCATGCCGGTATCCAGCATCACATGGCACGGGCCGCCATTCGCGCCCTTCCAGCGCGCAATCTGCTGTGGGCTGTTCAGCACCGGCAGCGCCTTTGCGCCGACGGCGAGCGCCATATCCTCCTCGCGCACGCCGTGAAGAACGCCCAGCGAAGCCTCGCCGAGATGCGGGAGCAGTTCCGCCGCTTCGCCCCATGTCGCGACGAAAAAGTCCCGGCATCCCGCTGCGGCGAGATGGCGGAGCACTTCGACAGCGCCCAGACCATAGCCATTGGCCTTGATCGCGCCGCCGCAGCGCGCCGGGCCGCTTGCCTTCGCCAGCCATTGCCAGTTGGCCTTGAGCGCGGCGCTGTCGAGATGCAGCGCGAGCGGCGCGGAAGGGCGATCGATCATCGGCGCGGGACTAGCGCGCCGTGTCGGCTCCGTCGAGATTCTTCTGCCAGCTCGGTCCGTCGCCCCACAGGATGGCGATCAGCGCGATCACGACGACGACCAACGTATACCACAGGCCCGAATAGGGATCGCCGGTCTTGGCAACGATATAGCTCGCGATGAACGGCAGGAAGCCTCCGAAATAGCCGCAGCCGATATGATAGGGGATCGACATGGAGCTGTAGCGAACTTCGGGCGGGAACATCTCGGCGAGCGCCGCGGCGACCGGGCCGTAGGTCATGCCTGAGAGGAAGCAGAGCGCGACCACCCCGAGAAAGACGATGAAGAGGTTGGCGGGCGCCGGCGTCTGAGGATCGAGGCCGTAACCAGCATTGGCAATGGCATTGGTCAATGCATCGCCATGCGGATCTGCCACTTCGCTGCCACCGATCGTCACGCGCAGCCGATCGCCTGCCTTGATCCGATAGGGAACACCCTTGCCGGTCAGCTCACCAAGCACGCTCGCGCAGGGCGTCGCCTGCTTGCTCGCGAAAGGATCGTAGTGGCAGTCCGCGCCGCTCACGACGATCGGCACGCGCGCGCTTGCTTCGGCAAGGCCCGGATTGGCCTGGCTGCCGATCAGCCAGAAGATGGGCATGAGCAGGAGCAGGGTCAGCGCATAGCCGATGCCGATCACGCGGCGCCGGCCATATTTGTCGGAGAGATGGCCGAACAGGATGAACCAGCCGAGGCCGACCAGCGCGCCCGCCGCGACGGTGATCTGGGCGGTCGTGCCGGCGACCTTCATCGGCCCTTGCAGAAAAGAGAGCGCGGAGAAGAGCGCCGTGTACCAGATCACGGTGAGACCGGCCGCGATGCCGAACATGGCGACGATGATCCGGCGCGGATTGCCGGGATAAGTGAAGCTCTCGACGAAGGGATTGCGCGACATCTTGCCGGTCTTGCGCAGTTCCTCGAACACCGGGCTCTCGTGCAGTTTCGAGCGCATCCACACCGAAACCGCCAGCAGCAGCAGCGAGAGGACGAACGGCACGCGCCAGCCCCAGTCGTCCCAGGTCTCGCCGGTCATCGTGCCCTTCACGCAGAGCACCACGATGAGCGACAGGATGAAGCCGCCGACCACCGCGGCCTGGATGAAGCTGGTGTAGAAGCCCGACCGGCCCTCCGGCGCATGCTCGGCGACGTAGATGGCCGCCCCGCCATATTCGCCGCCGAGCGCCAGCCCCTGGCAGACGCGCAGCAGGATGATGAGGATGGGCGCGGCCCAGCCGATCGCCGCGGCCGAAGGCACGAGGCCGACGCCCGCCGTCGCGATACCCATCAGGAGGATGGTCATGAGGAAGGTATATTTGCGGCCCAGCCGATCGCCGAGATAGCCGAAGATGATCGCACCCAGCGGGCGAAAGCCGAAGCCGACCGCGAAACCCGCCCAGGCGAGCAGGGTCTGCAATGTCTCGCTGCCTGCCGGGAAGAAGGTCCGCCCGATGATGCCGCTCGCGGCGAGGGTGCCGTAGATGAAGAAATCATACCATTCGAACACCGTCCCCAACGACGATGCCCCGATGATCAGCGGGATCGATTGTTTCCCGGCAGCCCCTTCATTCGGTGCCACAACCGTTGCCATGCAATGCCCCTCGCTAAAAATATTTCGCGAAGTTTAGGGAAGTCGTGCGGTTTTGGAAACTCCCCGCCCGGCCAAAATATCGCGCCGTGGCGGCGATGATCCCGACGCGCCGAAGATGATCGGTTGCCGTAACCGTTCCCTCCCCTGGAAGGGAGGGGTAATTTGGGAGCAGCGCGTTAACGTGGTGCCCTTCAATGCCGGTAATTCGCCGCCATGTCCTTGAGCTGCTTCGTCCGCGCCCGGGTCACCTCGGCGAGGCAGCCGCTGATCATCATCGGCTCGGCGCTTCCGCCCCGCATCGCGTAGCCCTGCGCCCGGCATTCGAGATCGCGGAACCGGATCCAGGCCCGCTGCGCCTCCAGCAGCGCCGCATAATAGCCCGGCCGCCCGTCCCTTGGCGCATAGCCGGCCTTGTCCTGCGCGTGCATGACTGCAGCTGTCGCGGACCATTGCCGATTGAGCTCGGCATCGGCTTTCCTGGCGTCTTCTGCTGCGCAGAGGTTGATCTCCATCTGCGTCTGCGGATCATGACATTTGAGCGCGGGCGCGGCGGTCGCTGCGTCGGGCACCGACAGAATGGCGAAGAAACCAAATCCAAGAAACGCGATGCCCGTCCGGCCCGTCATTGCATCCGGCTCTCGATACGGACGCGGAACCAGCGCAGCAGGCCGACCCCGGTCATCACGCATATCGCCAGCGCGACATAGACGACGATCTTGGGCGCGCTTGGAGCGAAGGACAGGAGATAGATGATGGCCCAGATCATCGGGATCAGCACCAGCACCGTGGCGACATAGGCCGCGAGGATGACGAGCGCCTTCCTGCCCAGGCTCACTCCGCCGCCTCCTCGATGTGCGCGTGGGGCGCGGCCTGCATCGGCGTGATGCCCAGGCGGGCGAACATGGCGCCGTCCTTGTCGTCGCCCGCGTTGGGCGTGGTGAGCAGCTTGTCGCCGGTGAAGATGCTGTTCGCGCCGGCCATGAAGCAGAGCGCCTGGCAGGCTTCGCTCATGCTCTCGCGCCCGGCCGAGAGGCGGACCATCGAGGCGGGCATGGTGATGCGCGCCACCGCCACGGTGCGCACAAACTCGATCTCGTCGATCTTCGCCAGCGGCGTGCCCTCCAGCATGTCGCCCAGCACCGTGCCCTTGACCGGCACCAGCGCGTTGATCGGCACGCTCTCGGGGTGGGGCATGGTCGCCAGCGCGTGGATGAAGCCGACGCGGTCGCTGCGGGTCTCGCCCATGCCGACGATGCCACCGCAGCAGACATTGATCCCCGCCGCGCGCACGGCTTCCAGCGTCTCGATCCGGTCCTCGAAGCTGCGCGTGGTGATCACTTCCGCATATTTCTCGGGGGCGGTGTCGATATTGTGATTATAGTAATCGAGGCCCGCCTCGGCGAGCATGCCGGCCTGTTTGGACGTCAGCATGCCCAGGGTCATGCAGGTCTCCAGGCCCATGGCGCGCACACCCTTCACCATCTCGACCAGCGCTGGCATGTCGCGATCCCGGGGATTGCGCCAGGCCGCGCCCATGCAGAACCGGCCCGAGCCATTGTCCTTGGCCTGCGCCGCCATCTGCAGGACGCCGCGCACGTCCATCAGCTTGGTGGCCTTCAGACCGGTTTCGGCATGGACGGACTGGTTGCAATAGCCGCAATCCTCCGGGCAGCCGCCGGTCTTGATGGACAGCAGGGTCGAGAGCTGCACCTCGTTGCGCGGGTGGCGCGCGCGGTGGATCGTCTGCGCGTCGTGGACGAGGTCCATGAACGGCAGATCGAACAAAGCGGCGATCTCCTCGCGGGTCCAATCGGTGCGTGGCTCAGTCATTCAAAAATCTCCGTTCGGGCTGAGCTTGTCGAAGCCCTGTTCTTCCTCTTTTTCAAGAAAGAAATACGGCCCTTCGACAAGCTCAGGGCGAACGGCGTTTCATTCGGTCGTTCGCAAGGGGGTCAAATCTGATCCAGCGCCTGCGACAGGTCGGCGATGATGTCGTCGATATGCTCGATGCCGACCGAGACGCGGACCACGTCCGGCCCGGCGCCGGCATCGATCAGTTCCTGCGCCTCAAGCTGGCGGTGCGTCGTCGAAGCCGGATGAATGATCAGCGAGCGCGTGTCGCCGATATTGGCGAGATGGCTGAACAGCTTGACCGACGAGACGATCTTGACGCCCGCCTCATAGCCGCCCTTGACGCCGAAGGTGAACACCGCCCCGCCCTTGCCGCCAAGGTATTGCTGGCAGAGCGCCTGATATTTGTCGCCGGGCAGCGCGGCATAGGAAACCCAGTCCACCTTGGGATGCTGCTGCAGCCACTGCGCCAGCGCCAGCGCGTTGCTGCAATGCCGCTCCATGCGCAGCGCCAGCGTCTCCATGCCGGTCAACGTCAGAAAGGCGTTCATCGGCGCCATGGCCGGGCCGAGATCGCGCAGGCCGAGCACGCGGCAGCCGATGATGAAGGCTATCGGGCCGATCGGCGCCAGCGCGTCGTTCAGCACCATGCCGTGATAGGAGGGGTTCGGCTGGGTCAGCGAGGGGTAATTGCCCGACTTCGCCCAGTCGAACCTGCCCGAATCGACGATCAGCCCGCCGATCGAATTGCCATGGCCATTGAGGAACTTGGTCGTCGAATGCACGACGATGTCCGCGCCATGCTCGATCGGGCGGCAGAGGATGGGCGTCGCCAGCGTATTGTCGACGATCAGCGGCACGCCCGCATCATGCGCGACCTTGGCGATCGCGGCGATATCCTGCACCACGCCGCCCGGATTGGCGAGGCTCTCGATGAAGACGCAGCGCGTCTTGTCGGTGATGGCGGCCGCGACGTTTGCCGGATCATCGGCGTCGACGAAGGTCGAGGTCCAGCCGAACTTCCTGAAGCTGTGGCCGATCTGGTTGAGCGAGCCGCCATAGAGCTTCTTGGCCGCGACGATATGGCAGCCCGACTCCATCAGCGTGTGGAAGGCGATGAACTGCGCGGCATGGCCCGAAGCGACGGCGAGCCCGGCGACGCCCCCTTCCAGCGCCGTGATCTTGTCCTCCAGCACCGCATTGGTGGGGTTCATCAGGCGGGTATAGACATTGCCGAACTGTTCGAGATTGAAGAGCCGCGCGGCATGATCGACATCGTCGAACACATAGGAAGCCGTCTGGTAGATCGGCGTGATGCGGGCATTGGTGGTCGGATCCGGCGCGGTCCCGGCGTGAATGGCCAACGTGTCGATCTTCTGCGTCATTGACGTCCTCCCTTTGCGCGGCGCCGGACGGCGCGCAGACGATCCGTCTATGCCCGAGGGTCGTGCCCGCGTCTTGTATGGTTTCGTCGGTCCATGATTATAGATCTCATTGCCCGCGAAAAATCGGCGGTCGCTTCTGGACGAAGGCTGTCACGCCTTCCAGGAAATCGGCGGTGCGGCCGGCGCGCGTCTGGTTGCCGGCTTCCTGCTCCATCGTCTCGGCGAGCGTCTGGTTGAGCGCGGCGGCGACCTGTTTGCGGATGAGGCCGATCGCGATCGTCGGCCCGGCAGCCAGCTTGCGGGCGATGGCCAGCGCATCGGGGAGCAGGAAGCTATCGTCGACCACGCGCGCCACGAGGCCGGCATCCTGCGCCTGCTGCGCCGTCATCTGCTCGCCGAGCAAGGCCATTTCCAGCGCCTTGGCCCGGCCCGCGCTCTTGGCGATCAGCCAGGTGGCGCCCGCATCCGGCACCAGCCCAATATTGACGAAGCCGAGTTGCAGATAGGCGGAGCGCGCCATGACCACGATATCGGCCGCCAGCGCCAGCGCGACACCCGCCCCCACCGCAGGGCCGTTGACCGCGCTCACCACGGGAATGTCGAGCGCCGCGATCCGATCGAACAGCGGATGATAATATGCGGTCAGCGTATCGCCGAGATCGGCGGTCACGCCGCCATCGCCGGCCAGATCGGCGCCGGAGCAGAAAGCACGGCCGGCGCCCGTGATCAGGACCGCGCGGGCGCCCGCGGCGACACCCTCGTCGAGCGCGGTCAACAGCCCGGCAAGCAGGTCGGTCGAGAGCGCGTTCAGCCGTGTCTGGCGATCAAGCGTCAGGGTCAGGACGCCTTCATCGAGGGCCGATTGGAGGATGACTTCGGACATCAGAGCAGTTCCACGGCCATCGCCGTCGCCTCGCCGCCGCCGATGCAGAGCGACGCGACGCCGCGCTTGCCGCCGGTGCGCTCCAGCGCCGCGAGCAGGGTCGCGAGAATGCGCGCGCCCGAGGCGCCGATGGGGTGGCCCATCGCGGTGGCGCCGCCATGGATGTTCACCTTTTCGTGTGGAATAAAGAGATCGTGCATCGCCGCCATCGTCACGCAGGCGAAGGCCTCGTTGATTTCGAACAGGTCGACATCGGCGACGCTCCAGCCTGTTTTGGCGAGCAGCTTCTCGATCGCGCCGATCGGCGCGGTGGTGAACTGGGCAGGCAGCTTGGCGTGGGCGGCATGCGCGACGATCTGCGCGACGGGGTTCAGGCCCTTCGCGTCCGCTACCGACGCCCGCGCCAGCAGCAGCGCGGCGGCCCCATCCGAGATGGAGCTGGCATTGGCGGCGGTGATCGTCCCGTCTCTGGCGAAAGCGGGGCGCAGGCCTGGGATCTTGGATGGGTCGCTTTTCAGCGGCTGCTCGTCCCTGGCGATCGTCTCGCTGCCCTTGCGGGTCGTGACGTCAACGGGCACGATTTCCTTGTCGAACCAGCCATTTGCTTGTGCTTTTTGAGCGCGTATGAGAGACTCGATCGCATAGGTGTCCTGCCCTTCGCGGGTGAACTGATAGTCCCGCACCGTGGCCTCCGCAAACACGCCCATCGCCTTGCCCGGCTCATAGGCGTCCTCCAGGCCGTCGAGCATCATATGATCATAGATGGTGTCGTGGCCGATGCGGGCGCCGGCACGATGCTTCTTCATGAGATAGGGCGCGTTGGACATGCTCTCCATGCCACCGGCCACGATGATGTCGGCGGAGCCGGCAGCGATCGCATCAGCCGCCATCATCGCGGCCATCATGCCGCTGCCGCACATCTTGTTGACCGTCGTCGCTTCGACATGGTCGGGCAGTCCTGCGCCCCGCGCCGCCTGCCGCGCAGGCGCCTGTCCAAGACCGGCGGGGAGCACGCAGCCCATGTAGCAGCGCTCGACGGTCGCAGGATCGACGCCCCCGCGCTCGACGGCAGCACGAACGGCAGCCGCTCCGAGCTGCGTGGCACTGGCGGGCGCAAGGCTGCCCTGGAAGCTGCCCATCGGGGTGCGGGCATAAGAGAGGATGAGGGTGGGATCAGACATGACAAGCTCGTCCTAAGATGCTGGGTCGCGGCTCGATCGGGGAGCCTGCGGATGATTGCGCATTCATAGGCAGCCGGTCCCACTATGTCGATCAGTGCCGGCGCTTTCTGATCTTTGCGAACTTGCAAAATGGCATTTCGCAAACTACGCCATGCCGATGCCCCGCGGCACGCGCCTCTTCGTCGGCCAGAAGGTCCGCCAGCTGCGGCGCTACGCGCGCATGGACCAGGCGGCGATGGCGCGGCTGTTGGGCATTTCCATCTCCTATCTCTCCCAGCTCGAAAATGACGACCGGCCCCTTACCGCCAAGGTGAAGGCGGCGCTGGCCGGCGCCTTCCCGCTCGACTGGTCCGGTTTCGACGAGCGGCCGGAAGAACAGCTTCTCGGCGCGTTCAACTGGGCGCTCGCCAATCCGGGCCTCGGCTCGCCGCCACCCGATCCCGAGCGGGCGGAGCGGCTGCATCTGCACTATCCCGATTTCGCGGCGCGCTATGTCGAGCTGCATCACGCCCTGCGCCAGACGCAGGACCGGCTTGCCATGGTCGAGGAGGCAGCGGCGGATGGCGCACGGGCGCCCTGGGATCTTGTACGCGACTGGTTCCACGAGACGGACAATTACGTCCATGCCCTCGACATCGCGGCGGAGGATCTGAGCCGCCAGCTCGGGCTGGAGGGCATGGGTAATGAGGCGCGACTGATCGACGCCCTGTCGCGACGCCATGATTGCCGCACCCGGTTCAGCGCGCGCGACGCCGGCACGTTGCGCGCCTATGACGCCGCGACGCGGGAGCTGACGGTCCGCGCCGCCCTCCCTCCGCCGAGCCGCGCCTTCCAGCTCGCCAACCAGCTCATGCAGCTCGAGCTTGACGCGCAGATGGCGGAGATCACGGAGGAGGCCGGGTTCGGCGATCCGACGACCGAGCAGCTCCTGCTGCTCAGCCTTGCCAATTATGCCGCCGGCGCGCTGCTCATGCCCTATGGGGCTTTCCGCCAGGCGGCGCGCGATCTGCGGCACGATGTCGAGCCGCTCGCCACCCGGTTCGGCGTCAGCTTCGAGCAGGCATGCCACCGCCTCGCGACGCTGCAGCGTCCGGGCCTGCGCGGCGTCCCGTTCTTCTTCTGCCGCGTCGACATGGCCGGGAACATCATCAAGCGCCACAGCGCCACACGGCTCCACTTCGCGCAGTTCGGCGGCGCCTGCCCGCTCTGGAACGTGCATGAAGCCGTGGCGATTCCGGACCGGATCCTCGTGCAGCTTGCCGAGATGCCCGAGGGGACGCGCTACGTCATCATCGCCAGAGGACTGGTCAAGCCGTCGGGCGGCTATGGCCGGGCGCCGCGCCGTTACGCGTTGGCACTGGGCTGCGAGGTCGAGCATGCCTCACATGTCATCTACGCCGATGGTCTGCGCCTCACCGACGAAGCGGCTCCTACGCCGATCGGCCCCTCGTGCCGCCTGTGCCCGCGCGAAACCTGCGGGCATCGCGCCTTTCCACCGCTCGACCGGCCGATTCGGATCGATCCGGCGCGCCGCGGGATACTCCCCTATAGCGTCGGTTAGGCGGCTCAACGCTTCGTCTCAAACGGCTAAACATCTTCGGCCCGCGCCCGTCCTTCAACTCAAGGACGAGAAGGACCAGCAGATGAAACATATGAGCGTCTATATTGTCGACGACTCGCTCACGATCCGCGCGATGATGCAATCGCTGATCGAGCGGAACGCGGCCTTCGACGTATGCGGGTTAGCCGCCGACGTCGACGACGCGCTTGACGAGATCGCCGCCATCCGGCCGGACATCGTCCTGCTGGACCTGGCCCTGCGAAGCCGGCATGGCTTCGCTTTCCTCGACGGGGCACAGGAGCAGATCCGCGATCCCTGGAACGCCATGAAAGTGATCGTGGTTTCAAGCTCCGCCAAGCGCGACGCCGCCGTCTGCGCACAGGCATTCGAGTATGGCGTGGTCGCCTGCTTCGACAAAAGCTGCCTCTGCTCCCAGTCCCTGACTTTCCTGACACTGTTGAGGGAGGTCAGCCGTGACAGGGTGCGTCGCGACCAATATGCCGGCTCGGCCGTGACCCTGCCCGAAGCGGACGACGACATCAGCGACTTCATGCCGCCGTTGCCGTCACCCCGCCTGCCGAATGCGCTGACCTTTATCTAGGCGGCTACGAGCCGTCCCGCCTCAGGCGGCCGCGCGCTGGTTCGCCTGCCGCGCGGGCAGGAAATCGTCCATGTTCGCGAACTGGTGCGGGTAGACGAATTCATTAACCGACATGGGCAGCACGAAGCCCTCGGGCACACCGGCACGGACATAATTTCCGAAGAAATTGTCCGGCATCGTCATGAACTCATGCACGGCGCCGATCGGCGCATAGTTGAGATCGAGGCCGAACACGGCATAGAGCGCCATGTCGACAAAGTTCATATGCTTGGGGCTGCCTCGCAGATGCGTGTCCTGCGTGATGATCGCGCAGAGCTGCTCGCGGACATAGGACAATGACGCCATGTCCATCACCACCTGATTGAAGGCATGCGCGCCGTCGTGATGCACGATCGTCTGTTGCGGCCGCTCTTCCATCATCACGTGGCGGACGTAGCTCGGCAGATCGCCGTGGAACATGCGGATGCGGTGGGCGAGATGCGGATACATGCGGCGCGCGCGCTCGTAGGCGTAGCGCAGATAGACGTCGCTCGTATCGACGAGGTCGAGGTCGCACCCGAAGGGCTCGATGCAGCCGGCCAGGACGGAGGTCGACCCGCCCATATAGACGCCGACCTCGACGACGCGGGAGAACTCGCCGTGGAAATCCCGGAGCGTCCGGACGATGTCGAAATAATATTGGGCGGTGCACTGATCCTCGCAGGTCAGCTCGACCGCATCCAGCCGATCGATGATCGCGTCGAAGATGCGATTCTGGCCCCTGAACTGCCTGACGTCGTCAAGCGCGCGCGCACCGGTGAAGGTTCGGATCCCAAGCTTGAGATTGGGCTCGGCCAGCGTCTCGAGGTCTCGGTCGGGCGTCAGGAAGGTGCCGAATGTCATATGCGGGTCCTCGCTTTGGTCGCGAGGACGATAGGAGCGCATGGTTAACGGACCGTTGACCATGCGCTCGCCCCGTTCAGCGCATCAGGACCAGTTCTTCCGCCATGCTCGGGTGGAGCGCGACGGTCGCGTCGAAATCCGCCTTGGTGAGGCCCGCCTTGACCGCGATCGCGGCCGCCTGGAGGATCTCGGGCGCGTCCGGCGAGATCATGTGGATGCCGACCACCTGATCGGTCTCGGCATTGCAGACCAGCTTGTAGAGGCTGCGCTCGTTGCGGCCGGCCAGAACATTCTTCATCGGGCGGAAATCGGACGTGTAGATCTTGACCGAGCCGAGCTTGTTGCGCGCCTGCGCCTCGGTCATGCCGACCGCGCCGATCGGCGGATTGGAGAAGACCGCCGAGGGGATGCAGCCATAATCGACGGTGCGCGGATTGTTGCCGAACACGGTGTCGGCAAAGGCATGACCCTCGCGGATCGCGACGGGCGTGAGCTGCACCCGATTGGTGACGTCGCCCACCGCATAGATGCTCTCGACATTGGTGCGGCTATACTCGTCCACCTTGATCGCGCCCTTCTCGATCTCGACGCCGGCCTTGTCGAGGCCGAGCCCGTCGATCTTGGGTGCGCGCCCGGTCGCGAAGAGCACGAGATCGGTCTCGATCGGATCGCCAGTGCCGGTGAACACCTTGAGCGAGCCGTCCGCCTGCTTCTCGATCTTTTCGCAGGTGGCGTTGAAGCGAAACTTGAGGCCCTTGGCGAGGCTGATCTGGAGCAGCCTGTCGCGGATCTGCTCGTCATAGCCGCGCAGCATCTGGTCGCCGCGCAGCACCAGGGTCACGTCGCTGGCGAACTCGTGGAAGATGCCGGCGAACTCATTGGCGATATAACCGCCACCGAAGATGGTGACGCGCCTGGGCATGGTCTCGAGATGGAAGACCTCGTTGGAGGTAATGGCATGCTCGGCGCCCGGAACGTCCGGGATGACCGGCCAGGCGCCCGTCGCGACGAGGATATATTTCGTGGTGACGAGCTTGCCGCTGGCGAGGCGGACCTCGTGCGGCCCCTCGATCGTCGCGCGCTCGTGGAACGTCGTGACCTTGTTGTTGTCGAGCGTCTGCTGATAGAGGCCCTCCAGACGGCTCACCTCGGCAATGACATTGTCGCGCAGGGTCGGCCAGTCGAACGCGCAATCGGGGACTTTCCAGCCGAAATTGCGCGCGTCCTTCAGATCCTCGGCGAAATGCGCGCCATAGACGAGCAGCTTCTTGGGGACGCAGCCGCGGATGACACAGGTGCCGCCGACCTTATGCTCCTCGGCCACCGCAACGCGGGCGCCATGGCTCGCCGCGACTCGCGACGCGCGCACGCCGCCGGACCCCGCGCCGATCACGAACAGGTCGAAATCATAGTCGCTCATGAAAATTCCCTACCACCGGATGATGTCACGGCGCGCATATGGGAGCGCGAAGGCCCGGCGGCAAAGCAATTTTGCTAATGACGTTGATAGTGTCCGGCGATGAACGTGTGAACTTCCGCGTGATGATCGCATGAGAGAAATGGGGGATTCCTCCCATTTTTCGCCTCGAACCTTCACGAACATCGCACATATCGCGCATGGTGATTTTCGAAAAGTCCGGGCGCGACACAGCCGCCGGTGCGCTGATGCGGTCGGATGATGGACGGTTCAAAGAGCGGAAAGTCGCAAGCCTGACATCCGGGCTTGTTGTAGGACAAGATTATCCGTCCTCATGGCCGCAGATCAAGATCCGGATCGATCGGGGCGCCATTCTCCAGCTCGATGCCCAGCGTGTTCAGGAACATGCCGACGAAGGTGTAGAGCCCGACGGCGAAGATGGCGTCGATGCACTGCTTGTCGTCGAAATGCTTGATGAGCTCTGCCCAAACATCGTCCGGCACGAACTGATCGGCGACGAGCGCATCGGCCGTGGCGACCAGCGCCGCGTCGCGCGGGCTCCAGCCGCCTTCCTCGACCGGCAGCCTGAGCGCGGCAATCTCTTCCTCGGTCACGCCGGCGCGGCGACCGAGAAGGACGTGATAGTGCCATTCATAGCCGGACCGGCAGCGCCAGGCCGTCCGCATGATCAGGATCTCCTTGTCGCGCGGCGCCAGCGTATTGCTCGGCGAGTTGAAGACATAGACGCCGAGCGGATTATAGGCCTTGAGCGCTGCGGCGTGGCGCAGCATCGTGCGCGTGATGCCGATGTCCCCACCATTGGCGCGATAGGGCGCGACGGCCGCGTCCTGCTCGGCATCGAGCTCATCGTCCCGCAAGGGCGTCAGCCGGGGCTTGTGTGTTCGCATGATCCTCTCCTCCGATGGACTGACCGGCGACGCCGGTTCACCGACCGCCCCCCGGGCGGATCGACATTCAAGTTTCCCGAAAGCAGCCGGCGTCCTCTTTCATGGAGTGACGCCGTGACGAAAAGGGATGCAACTCCCCGATTTGCCGCCCGACCCCGGGGGCGGTCGCCTCAGGTCGGCAGCGCCTCAGCCCTGCTTCGGTGGCAGGGCATATTTGCTCGTCGGGCCGAACTGCAGTGATTGCCGCATGTTCGGGAAGACATGGACGCGCGACTTGAAGCGCCATCCCTTGTCGGTCTTCACATAAAAATCCTCATAGCCGCCCTGCGGCTCGTTGCGCATCGGATCCTCGTCGAGCTTCATCGCGAGCAATTTGCAGCGGCCCCAGGCGCCGCCCGGCCGTGGCTCGATGATCAGGTTGCAGATGATATGGGTGCTGGTGCCGAAACGGGCCGGCTGGCGACCATCGGGGCCGCCTCCGGCTGCGGTGGCGAGCTCATCGCGCGTGCGCGCGAACGTCGTGCCGGGATCGCCCCATTTCTCGGACACGCCGAATGTCCCGTCCGGGGTGTAGAGATCGGCATAGCCGTAGCCGTCGCCCTCATAATCATCGATCTCCATCGCGTAGCGCGCATTCAGCTGCTGGATGTCGATATAATCCTGCGTCGTCAGCGTCGGCGTTTGCGCACCGGACTCGGTTGGGTCACTCATGTCGGCTGCCCTCTTCCTAATTCAACTTTTGGGATAAATTGTTCCGTGGCCAGCTATTTCTTGCGGTCGCCGCGCTGTCAATCGAGTCGACTGAATCCGCGCGGGAATTTGGGTTCGGGCTTGGCGCCAGAGGCAGAACTCCGGCCCTGCGGCGGGAGCTCCGCCCGATAGCGGACGATCAGGACATGACGACTTAACGAGCCCCTCCTCTGAAGAGGAGGGGCTTATGACTGCTTTCCACCGGCAGACATTCATTGGATTGCGCCCTACCCCAGCGCGCGCTCGATCAACGCCATGGTCGAGGGGTCGAAGCCCCTCGCCCCGTCCTTCTCGATCGACCTAGCGATCTCCTTGCCGAGCTCGACGCCGAACTGGTCGAAGCTGTTGATCTGCATGAGGATGCCGTTGGTGAAGGTGCGGTGCTCGTAGAAGGCGATCAGTGCGCCGAGCGCGTGGGGGGTGAGCGCGTCGAGGAGGATCGTGGTCGAGGGACGGTTACCGGGATAGGCGCGCGCGGGATCGGCGGCATTCTCTCGCCCCTGCATCAGCGCGGCGCCCTGCGCGAAGCAATTGACCAGCAAGGTCTGGTGATGGGCGGGATCGAGCGCGTCGCCCGCTTCCGTCACGGCGATGAACTCGACGGGGACGATGTGGGTGCCCTGGTGGAGGAGCTGGAACACGGCATGCTGCGCGTCCGTGCCGACTCCGCCCCAGGTAATCGCGGCGGTATGGCCATAGGTCGGCGTGCCGTCGGCCTTCACCGACTTGCCGTTGCTCTCCATTTCGAGCTGCTGGAGATAGGAGGGCAAGAGCCGCAGCCGCTCGTCATAGGCAAAGACGGCGCGGGTCTGGCAGAGCATGACGCGCGAGTAGAATTGATCGACGAAGGCGGCGCGCACCGGCGCATTCTCGCGCAGCGGGGCGTGGCGGAAATGACGGTCCATTGCCGCCGCGCCCTCCAGCAGCGCCTCGAACCCGTCCCAGCCCAATGCCAGCGCGGCAGGAAAACCGATCGACGACCAGAGCGAGTAACGCCCGCCGACGCTCTCCGAAAAGCCCAGGATACGCGTCTCGTCGACGCCCCATTCGATCGCCTTGTCCGGCGAAGCGGTGAGCGCGATCACCTGGCCATAGGGATCCTCGACGCCGGCTTCCTGCATCCACTCGATGGCGCTGGCCGCGTTCAGCATCGTCTCGGTGGTGGTGAAGGTCTTGGAGGCGACCACGAGCAGCGTGTGGTGCGGATCGAACCGGGCCATCGCCTCCTCGATCGCGACGCCGTCGACATTGGAGACGATCGCAACGTCGTAGCGGCCGGCGTCACGCGCCAGAGCGTCGACCAGCAGGTCCGGCCCCAGCGCCGAGCCGCCGATGCCGACATGGAGGATATGCCTGATCTCGCCGAGCGCGCCGGCCTCGATCACGTCGACGAGCGTGCGCATGCGCCGCTGGTGCTCGCGCGCGGCCGCAACGCTCTCGGCATTGCCCTCGCCGCGCTCGGCGGTGTGCTCGACGGCGCGGCCCTCGGTGGTGTTGATCACCTCGCCGGCGAACATGGCGGCCCGCATGCCGGTGAAATCGACAGCCGCCGCCAGTTCCTCGAACGCGACGAGACTGGCTTCCCACAGATGCGTCTTGGAGAAATCGAAGCGCAGGCCGCTTTCCTCGACGAGATGCTTCGGCAAGCGATCGGCATCCTCCTCGAACAGGCCGCGCAGATCCGGGACGGCGATCCCCTTGAGCTGGCTCCAGCAGTCGGCGATCTTGGCTTGGTCGAGCATGAGGGGAGGCTCCGTGGTCGGTTGCTGAGGGTGGCTTATCGGCTTCGCGGGACTTTTGCACGTGCGAAGGGACGAACTGTTCCGGGCGAAAAGAGGAAGAACGGGCCTCGCTCTCGCGCTTGACGTGCCGGGCGGCGGCTCGCAAAGACACGGCGCCGCATGACACAATCCGTTCCCAGCCACGAAAGCCCAATCTTCATGTCCCAGAAGTCCGAAACCTGGGATCTGATCTCGTTTCTGGTGAAATTGGCCCTGGTCGTCGTCCTGTTCCGCTCACTGCTCGTCTCGCCGTTCAATATCCCCTCGGAATCTATGCAGCCGCGGCTGCTGATCGGCGACTATCTGCTCGTGTCGAAATGGCCCTATGGCTATTCGCGCTACAGCCTGCCTTTCCATCCGCATCTGTT
The DNA here is from genome assembly GCF_018603885.1 of Sphingobium nicotianae. GTDB lineage: Bacteria > Pseudomonadota > Alphaproteobacteria > Sphingomonadales > Sphingomonadaceae > Sphingobium > Sphingobium nicotianae. The sequence goes on along the minus strand of NZ_JAHGAW010000007.1, from coordinate 158,554 downwards.
CGACGGCCGCATCCTGGGCAGCGTGCCCGAGCGCGGCGACGTCGTCGTCTTCGCCGCGCCGCGCAATCCGGACGAGGACTGGATCAAGCGCGTGATCGGCCTGCCGGGCGACTATATCCAAGTGCGCAGCGGCATCGTCTTCCTCAATGGCCAGGCGATCCCCAAGCGGCGCGTTGCCGATCTGGTCATCCCGGTCAGCCCCAACATGGTCGCCGCCGCACGAAACGAGCGGGCGCTCTCGCCCTGCTTCCGGGAGGAATTCGAGTTTTCCGACGCCATGGGCGCGCGCCATTGCCGCTATCCGCGCTATCGCGAGACGCTGCCCAACGGAAAAAGCTATGAAGTGCTGGACCTGATCGACGGACCGGCCGACAATACCGGCGTCTATGTGGTGCCGAAGGGACATGTCTTCGTGATGGGCGACAATCGCGATCGCAGCGCCGACAGCCGCATCTCGGTGGAGAGCGGCGGGGTCGGCGCGCTGCCGATGGACCATCTGGTCGGCCGTGCGATGGTCAGCTTCTTCTCGACCGACGGGTCGGCCAGCCTGCTGCTGCCGTGGACCTGGTTCGGCGCCACCCGCCCCGAGCGCATCGGGGAAGGGTTTTGAGGGCGCGGATTTTCAGGGATCGGGGCTTTTGAGCGGCGGCAGTCTTCGCGAGTGGCTGAGCGGGCTGATCGGCAGCCCGCCGGGTAATCTTGCGCCCTACGAGCAGGCGCTCACCCATGGCAGCGCCAGCGCTGTCAATTATGAGCGGCTGGAGTTTCTCGGCGACCGGGTGCTCGGCCTCACCATGTCCGACTGGCTCTACGCGCGCTTTCCCGACGAGAAGGAAGGTCAGCTCTCCCGCCGCTTCAACCAGCTCGTCGCGGGAGACGCCTGTGCGGCGATCGCGCGCGAGATCGGCGTGCGCCATTTCCTGCGCCTCGGCAAACAGGCGCGCGACGACGGCGCGATCGACAGCGACAATGTGCTGGGCGACGTCATGGAGGCGCTGATCGGCGCGCTCTATCTGGACGCCGGGATGGAGGCCGCGCGCGCGCTGGTGAAGCGCCTGTGGGAGCCGATGGTCGAGGGCCAGGCGAGCGCGCCCAAACATCCCAAGTCGGCACTGCAGGAATGGGCGGCGGCGAACAACCGCAAGCCGCCGGACTATGCGCTGATCGACCGCAGCGGGCCGCAGCATGCGCTGCGCTTCACGGTGAGCGTCTCCATCAACGGCGCGGGCGAGGCGCGCGGCGAAGGCAGCTCGAAGCAGGAGGCGGAGACAGCGGCGGCGCTGGCCTTGCTGGAGCGGCTGGAGGGGTAACGCCGCGTTTCCTCACCCCCCTTCTCTCATCATCCGTTCGCCCTGAGCTTGTCGAAGGGCTCTCCTTGTTCTTTAATTCGGCGATGCCCTTTTGGACCTACATGCTCCACTGCGCGGACCGCAGCTTCTATGTCGGGCACACGGACGCGCTCGATCAGCGGATTGCACAGCATGACCAAGGCGTTGCCAGCGCCCACACTGCGACACGCCTGCCGGTCAAGCTGGTCTGGTCGCAGGAATTTGGCACGCGGGCCGAAGCGCTCGAGGCAGAACGCAAACTTAAGGGATGGAGCCGCGCGAAGAAGCTGGCGCTAATCCGAGGTGACTGGGCATTGATATCGGCGCTCGCGAAAAAGAAGCAAGAGAAGTAGAGCCCTTCGACAAGCTCAGGGCGAACGGAGTTATTAGTTGGTTATCGAAGGAATCTCCACGCAACGTTGCGGCATCATCGCCGTCGTCGGCGCCCCGAATGCGGGCAAGTCGACATTGGTCAATGCGCTGGTCGGGCAGAAGGTGGCGATCACCAGCCCGAAGGCGCAAACGACACGGGTGCGCGTGATGGGCGTGGCGCTGGAGGGCGACACGCAGCTCGTGCTGGTCGACACGCCCGGCATCTTCGCGCCGGGGCGACGGCTCGACCGGGCGATGGTGCAATCGGCCTGGGGCGGGACGCAGGACGCGGACCTCATCGCGCTGGTGGTGGACGGGCGCGCGGGATTGGGGCCGAAGATGGATCCGATCCTCGACGGGCTGGCCAATCGCCGCGAGGTGAAGTGGTTGATCCTCAACAAGGTCGACATCGCCGCCAAGGAGAAGCTGCTGACTCTGACGCAGAAACTGCACGAGCGCGTCGCCTTCGCCGAGACTTTCTACGTCAGCGCGAGCACGGGTGATGGGCTGCCGGAACTCAAGGCGGCGATGGCGAAGGCCATGCCCGAAGGCCCGTGGCATTTCCCGGCCGATCAGGTCTCCGATGCCACCGACCGGCTGCTGGCCGCCGAGATCACGCGCGAGCAGCTCTATCACCAGCTCCACGAGGAATTGCCCTATCAGAGCGCGGTGGAGACCGAGCAATATAAGGAACGCGGGGACGGATCGGTCGAGATCCACCAGCAGATCCTTGTCGCCCGGCCGACGCAGCGCGGCATCATCCTGGGCAAAGGCGGCCAGCGCCTCAAGGAGATCGGCTCCAAGGCGCGCGCGGAGCTCAGCGCGCTGCTCGGCGTGAAGGTGCACCTCTATCTCCACGTCAAGGTGAAGGAAGGCTGGGACGAGGACCGGCAGGTCTATCGCGACATCGGGCTGGATTGGGTGGAGTGACCGCCTCTTTAGCCCCTCCCCTTCAGGGGAGGGGTTGGGGTGGGGCTGCAACGTTTCAGATCGCTTCGCGACACCCACCCCCTACCCCTCCCTTGAAAGGGAGGGGTGAATTTGGAACGTTCGTCCTCAATGGCTTGACCCTGCCCCCCCGATTGGGCAGCAGGCGCACGAGATCGCGCCAATTGCAGGAGAGAGACATGAGCAACCGCCGCATGGTCACCATCGCCCCGACCGGGGGCACCTCGATGAAGTCCGCCAACCCGGCTCTCCCGACCCAGCCCGACGAAATCGCGCGCGACGTCATCGCCTGCGCCAAGGCCGGCGCCGCGATCGCCGCGATCCACGCCCGCCGCCCGGACGACCAGGCGACCTGCAACGCCGCCATCTATCGCGACATCAACGAGCGCATCCGCGCCGGCTGCGACATCATCACCAACAACTCGACCGGCGGCGGCAATACCGGCGACATGCTGGAGCCGCGCGCGGACGGCCGGTTCGAGAATAATTTCGAGGAGCGTCTGAAGGGCACCGACGGCGGTGCGGAGATGTGCACCTTCGATGGCGTGACCGTGGTCGACACGATGGCCGGACACGACGTGCTGGTGCTCACCCCGCCGACGCGCTGCGAGGAACTGGTCAAGACGATGATCGACAAGGGGATCAAGCCCGAGTGGGAAGTCTTCTCGCCCGATCACATCCTGCAGGACGTCACGCGCCTCATCGAGAAGGGCTACGACAAGCCGCCTTACTACATCAACATCGTGCTGGGCGGCGAGAAGGGCTTCCAGGGCGCCATGCCCTACAGCATGGACATCCTCAATTTCATGGTGAAGTGCCTGCCGCCCCAGTCGATCTGGTGCATTTCGGGCATCGGCCCGGCGCAGTTGCCCGCGACCACGCAGGCGCTGCTGATGGGCGGCCATGTCCGTGTCGGCCTGGAGGACAATCATTATTATGCGCGTGGGCAGAAGGCGACCAACCTGCAGCTCATCGAGCGCCAGGTACGCATCATGAGCGAGCTCGGCTACGAGCCGATGTCGCCGGCGGAATCGCGCGACCTGCTGGGGCTGAAGCAGCTCTAGCGCCCGAATTTCGATAAACTGGTCCGTTCGCCCTGGGCCAGTTGAAAGGCAATTCCTCTCGATGCCAAATCACGCGACGGCGACAAATGTCGGGCTGGCATTCCGCCACGACGTCCGTGCGCGGGACGAGTGATGCCCGGCCGGGTTGATCGCGCCGAACGGCTCGTCAAGGTGCCGCCCCCGCGCACCTATGCGGCCTTCCTCGACAAGGCGGCAGTCATACGCTGGCTTCCGCCCGAGGGCGCGCGCGGCATCATGCATGGCTTCGAACCGCACCCTGGCGGCGCGTTTCGCATGACGTTGGTCTTCGAGAAGGCGGCGGGCAAGACCACGGAAGACAGCGACACGATCGAGGGACAATTTGTCGAGCTGACCCTCAACGAACGGATCGTCTGGCGGTTCACCTTCGCCTCAGCCGATCCCGCCTTTGCCGGCACGATGACGATGCGCTGGACCTTTGCTCCGGCGGCCGGCGGCACTCTGGTCTCAGTAGCGGCCGAGGATGTGCCGCCCGGCATCGATCCGGCGGACCATCAAGCCGGCATGACCTCGTCGCTCGACAAGCTCGCCGCCTTCCTGAACGGCTGACGCATGGTCGCTCAGTGGAGCGGCCAGGTCCAGATCACCAGCGGCGTGCCGACCAGCACGACGAGCAGCGAGAGCGGCGCGCCGAGCCGGGCATAATCGCTGAATTTATATCCGCCCGGCCCCAGCACCAGCGTGTTGCACTGGTGGCCGATGGGCGTCAGGAAATCGCAGCCGGCACCTATTGCAGTGGCGATGAGAAAGGCTTCAGGCCGATAGCCGAGATCATGCGCGAACACGCCGGCGATGGGCGCCATGACGAGCACGGTCGCTGCATTGTTGAGAAACGGCGTCACGGCCATTGCGGCGATCAGGATCATGGCGACGGCGCCCCAGGGCGGCAGCACCGCCGCGGCTTGGGCAAGGCCGGTCGCGATCAGATCGGACGCGCCGGTCGTGCGCAGGGAGTCGCTGACCGGGATGAGCGCGCCCAGCATGATCAGGATCGGCCATTCGATCGCCTCATAGGCCTCCCCGACCGGCAGCGCGCCGGTGATCACCATCAGGCCGGCCGCCGCGAAGAAAGCGATCGCCACCGGCACCGTACCGGTCGCAGTGGCGATCATCGCAGCCGCGAGGATGACGACCGGCAGCCAGCCGCGCTTGCTGCGGCCGAGCCGGATCGCGCGCTCCGCCAGAGGCAAGGCGCCCAGCTCGGCCAGACGTTCGGGCAAGAGGCTGGCCGGGCCTTGCAGCACGATCACATCCCCCTGCTGCAGCGGCGTCCGGCCGAGGGTGCGCGTCAGGTTCTTGCCCTGACGCGACACGGCGATGAGATTGACGCCGTAACGCTCCTGCAGGAGCAGCGCCACGGCGGTCTGGCCGATCAGGACGGAATCGGCCCCGATCACGGCCTCGATCACACCGATCTCGTCCCGTTCGCGCCCTTCCGGCACCGTGCGCTGCGTGCCTTCCAGCGCGAGCTTGTCGATGGCGATGACGCGCTCCAGCGCATCGGGCTCGCCGTTCAGGATCAGCAGGTCGCCTTCGTGCAGAATGGCATTGGCGTGGGTCGAACGACGCTTGCCTCCGCGCAGCAGGCTCGCGATCGTCACTTCGCCTTCGTGCCGCCGCTGGAAGGTGCCGATGCGTTCGCCGATTGCCGGCGATCCCTCGGATATGGTGACTTCCGTCGAATAGCCGCCGATGTTCAGCGCCTCTCCCATCGTGGGCGCGGCGCGGCGGCTGCGCGGCAGCAACCGATAGCCGAAGCGCAGGAAGACGAGGCCGACGATCAGAAGGCCAAAGCCGGTCGGGAAATAATCGAACATGCCGAACGGCTCGCCGGTCATCCGCTCGCGCACGCGGCTGACGATGATATTGGGCGATGTCCCGACCAAGGTCATGAGCCCGCCGAGCAGCGATGCGAATGACATCGGCATCAGGAAGACGGACGGGCTGGCACTATTCTTCTTTGCCATCTGGACGGCCGCCGGCATCAACATGGCCAGCGCCCCCACATTCTTGACGAGCCCCGAGGCGATGCCGACCGACGCGGTCAGCAGCAGCAACTGCGACCGCACGCGCCGTACGCGACGCCCCACGAAGCCGAGCGCCAGTTCGATTACGCCGGAACGCTGCACTGCGGCCGACATGACCAGCGCTGAGCCGACAATGATGACGATATCATCCGAAAAGCCGCTGAAGGCATCCTTGGGCTTGACGATCCCGATCGCCACCGCTGCCAGCAGCGCGATCACGGCTGTCACGTCATAGCGGAAGCGCCCCCACAGAAAGAGCGCCATCATGCCGATCAAAGTGCCGATCGAAAGCCATTGCGGCGTCGTCATCGGGCCGTCCAGATACCGACCAGCGCGGCCAGACAGACCAGCATCAGGAAGCCGTTGATGGCGACGAGCAGCACGGACGGGAGCCGGGGCGTGTCCGGTCGGGGCGGCGCGACACGGATCATCTGCCGCCAGATGGCGGCGACGAAGCAAAATCCGCCGAACAGGATGAGCAGGCTGCCGGTCGACAGGATCAGCCAGGGCGTCACCACGCCATCGAGCAACGTGCGCGCGCCGACGCCCGAGGCCAGCGCCGCAAGGCCGGTGCGCACCCAGGCCGCATAGGTTCGCTCCGCTGCGAGGATCGTTCGATCCGCCGCGAGTTCGGTCCGCCGATCCGCGCTGTCGGTCTGGACCGCCGCGCTCTCTTCAAGCTTGCCGGCGCTGCGCGCAAGCTTGACCTGCGCCTTGACCGCCGCCTTTTCCTGTTCGCCCGCCATATCTTCCCAACGCCCGAACGGCGCATTGGATGACGGCGATCGCAATTTATTTGAGAAAGCGTCTCAATCCCCGGTGAGCGCCGTCACCAGCGCCCGGACCTTCTTCTGCCGCCATTGCGGCAGCGGCGCGATCAGCCAGTAGCCGGTGCCCTCGCGCGGTTCGCCGACCATCGCGACGCGACCCGCGTCGATGTCGGCGCGGACCAGCAGCTCGGGCACGCAGGCGCGGCCGAAGCCGCTCGCCGCCGCGTCGATGGCGAGGCCCGCATCGGCAACCCGCATGATCGCCTTGCCGTCCTCGCCCGGGCAGCCGGGCCAGGCGATCGGCGCGTCGACACCCCTGCCGTCCGGCGCGCTCACCGTGACGAAACGCCCTTCGCCCAGCTTGATGCCTTCATGCTCGCCGGGGCCATCGGCAAGGCGAATGGCGACATCGAGATTGGCCTCGGTAAAGTCGAGCGCCTCGTCGGCTGCGACGAGCAGGAAATGCAGGTCGGGCTCGACGGCGGCATAGCTCGCGAGGCGCGCATTCAGCCATTTGGCGGTGAAATCGCGCGGCGCGGCGATGGTCAGATGCTGCGAGCTCTGGCCCGACTGCATGGCGCGGACCGACTCTTCCAGTTCCAGGAACGCGCTGCGCAGCGCGGGGAGGCCCGCCTCGGCCTCCGGCGTCAGCTCGAGGCCGCGTGGGGTGCGGCGGAAGAGGACGACGCCGAGCATGTCCTCCAGCGCGCGGATCTGCTGGCCGACGGCGGCCGGGGTCACCGCCAGCTCATCAGCCGCGCGGGTGAAGCTCAGGTGACGCGCCGCCGCGTCGAATACGCGCAGGCCGTTCAACGGGAGATGGGTGCGCTTCAATTCGAGACCGCCGGCGCCAGCAGGGGGAAGCGCGGGATGCGCACGTCGAGCATGCCGCCGCCGCCCTCGATCATCGCGTAACTGCCTTCCATCCAGCCGGTCGGCGTGGCGAGCGGGCAGCCGGAGACATAGTCATAGGCCTCGCCGGGCTGGATCACCGGCTCCTCGCCGACGACGCCCCTGCCCTCGCGCTGGAAGAGCGCGCCGCGCCCGTCCGCGATCGTCCAGCGGCGCGTTAGGAGCTGCACCGGCGTGCGGCCGCCATTCTCGATCCGGATATGGTAGCACCAGAACCACTGGCCCATTTCCGGGTCCGACTTCTCGGCATGGAATGTCACCGCGACGCGCACGGTGATTTGCTGCGTCGTCTCGGCATAAGGGAAGAAGGCGTCCATTATGCGATGCGTGTTCGACATGAGCGATGTCCTGTGACCTGCCCGGACCTTAGGGTGTGTCCCGATACCCGACAATGGCCGTGATTGTGCTCGGCGGTCCGTCGGCGAGAAGCGCGGCGCAGTCGCGTAGCAAATGCTACGCGCAAGCAAGGAACGAAGCCGACGGACCGCCGAGCACAACCGCTGCGCGGCGGGCGAAATCTGGCGCACGGCGTCGTTGCTCGTCGGTCACGATGAACAAGCATCGCTCCCTCCTCGCGCCTTGCCGTGCGCCAGATTTCGCTCCGTCCCGGCCGTTGTCGGGTATCGGGACACACCCTCATCAAAGGCCCACGGCGGTCAATGCCTGATCCAGATCGTCGATGATGTCGTCGGGATCTTCCAGTCCCACGTTGATGCGGATCATGCCTTCCTCGACGCCCGCCTCGGCGCGCTTCTCCGGCCCCATATTGTTGTGAGTGGTCGAGGCGGGATGGCAAAGCAGGGTGCGCGAGTCGCCGATATTGTTGGAAATGTCGGCGATCTGCAGGGCGTTGAGCATCGCCATCGCCTGCTTGCGGTCCTCCAGGATGAAGGAGAAGATCGGCCCCGCACCGGCCATCTGGCTCATCGCGAGATTATGCTGCGGGTGGCTCGGCAGACCGGGATGCAACACGCGCTCGACGCGGGTCTCGACGAACTTGCCGACCTTGAGCGCATTGTCCGACTGCTTGAACGCCCGCAGCTCCAGCGTCTCCAGGCCCTTCAGCACCACCCAGGCGTTGAACGGGGAGAGGATCGGGCCGGTGTTGCGTTGGAAGGGCGAGAGCTTGCCGTTGATCCACTCGTCCGAGCCGCAGACGGCGCCGGCGAGGACGCGGCCCTGCCCGTCCATCAGCTTGGTGGCGGAGTAAGCGACAATGTCCGCGCCGAAATCCATCGGGCGCTGCAGGATTGGCGTGGCGAAGGCGTTGTCGACGATCGTCAGAATGCCGTGCTCGCGGGCAAGGCCGCAGACATAGGCGAGATCGACGACGTCGAGCGTCGGGTTGGCCGGGGTCTCGAAGAAGAACACCTTGGTGTTGAGCTGGATCGCCGCCTTCCACTGATCATTGTCGCGCGCGTCGACAATGCTGTGGGTGATGCCGAAGCGGTTCAGCACATTGTCGAGGATCCAGCGGCACGAGCCGAAGGCGGCGCGGCCGGCGACGACGTGATCGCCCTGGTTGAGCATGCACAGCAGCGCACTGGTCATCGCCGCCATGCCGGTCGCCTGGACCTTGCACGCTTCCGCGCCTTCCATCAGCGCGATGCGCTCTTCCAGCATCTGGACGGTCGGGTTCTGGAAGCGGGAATATTGCATCCCCTTCGACTCGCCCGCGAAGCGCGCGGCGACTTCCTCGGCCGAGTCATAAGCATAGCCTGAGGTCAGGAAGAGCGCTTCGCTCGTCTCGCCCTGCTCGGAGCGCCAGGTGCCGCCACGCACCGCCTGCGTCGCGGGACGCCAGCGGCTTGTGAGGGAGCGGTCTTGTCCACTATGTCTCTTCATGCGGCCGCTTCTAGTCGCTCCCTTTGCGTGGTCAACCATGGCGAGCAACATGACACAGACGGCGACGCCCCAGATGACCCCGGCGCCGCGACCCGCACGGCCCTTCACCGCGCCGGATTGGCGCGATCGGGGCATCGCGGCCCTGTTCGCGCTGGCCGCGCTTGCGCTGTTCCTGTTTCGCCTGAGCGACCCCGCCAAGCTGGATTTCGACGAGACTCACTATGTGCCGGCGGTCCGCACCCTGCTGACCTTCACCGATTTGCCCAACGCCGAGCATCCGCCGCTTGCCAAATGGCTGATCGGCTTCGGCATGGCCCTTTGCGGCGACAATCCGTTCGGCTGGCGGATCATGAGCGTGGTCTTCGGCGCGGTGCTGGTCTTTGCCGGCGTGATGGCGGCGCGCTGGCTGCTCGCGACGCGGGCCGCCGCGACGATGACCGGGGCGCTGCTGCTGGTCAGCCCGATGCTCTTCATCCAGTCCCGCATCGCCATGCTCGACATCTTCGTCGCGAGCTTCCTGATGCTGGCTTTCTGGATGATGGCGGCGGCGGGGCGCGACGGCTTCCGCAGCCGGCCGCGCCTGATGCTCGCCGGGCTGTTCCTGGGTTGCGCAGTCGCCTGCAAATGGACGGCCATTCCACTCGTCGCCACCGCGATCGGCCTCTACGTCGCCCTGCGCTGGCGGGACCGGTCCGCAACACCGCAGCAAACCTCCTTCGTCGAGGGGCTGATGTGGCTCGGGCCGTTCGCGATCCTCGTCTATCTGGCGAGCTTCCTGCCCTATCTCTTCCTGCAGCTTGACGCCGTGTCGCTGGGCGGGATCATTCCCCGGCAATGGGAGATGTACAAGCTGCAAAGCTCGCCGATGGCCTCACACACTTATCAGAGCGTCTGGTGGCAGTGGGTGCTGATGATCCGGCCGATCTGGTACTTCTACGAGCCGCTGGACGGCATTCAGCGCGGCGTGCTGTTCATCGGCAATCCGGCGATCGGCTGGGGCGGCCTCGTCGCGCTGCTGCTCTGCCTGTACGCGGGGCTGCGGCAAGGGCAGACGGCCTTGCTGGTCATTCCGCTGCTCTGGGTCGTATCGGTCGCCTTCTTCGTGATCATCCCCAAGCCGGTGATGTTCTACTACCACTACTTCCCGGCCTCGCTGCTGCTCTGCTTCGCCATCGCCGGGGTGCTCGATCGCGCCTTCTGGCAGGCGGGCAACCGGGTGATCCCGGCGCTGGCGATCGGCTTCTGCGCGCTGCTGTTCCTCGAATTCTACCCGATCATCTCGGCCGCGCCGCTCGGCGATCCGCAGGACTTCAACCGCTGGATGTGGCTCGACAGCTGGCGTTAAAGCGCGGCCAGCACCGCATCGCCCATTGCGCTGGTGCTGAGCGAACCACCCAGATCGGCGGTGCGCGCGCCGCCGGCGAGGGCCTTCGCCACCGCCGCCTCGATGCGGTCGGCCGCCTCGGCCTGACCGAGCGAGAAGCGCAGCATCATCGCGGCGGAGAGAATCGTCGCCAGCGGATTGGCTTTGCTCTGCCCGGCAATGTCCGGCGCGCTGCCGTGGATCGGCTCGTACAGGCCCTTGCCGTTCGCATCGAGCGAGGCGGAGGCCAGCATGCCGATCGAGCCGACGCACATGCTGGCCTGATCCGAGAGAATGTCGCCGAACAGATTGCCGGTCACGATCACGTCGAACTGGCCGGGATTGCGCACGAGCTGCATCGCGGCATTGTCGACATACATGTGGCTGAGCGCGACGTCCGGATAGTCCGCCGCGACCTCAATCACCACATCGCGCCAGAGCTGGCTAGTCTCCAGCACGTTTGCCTTGTCGACCGAGCAAAGCTTGCCGCGCCGGGCCTGCGCCGCCTTGAAGGCGCTGTGCGCGATGCGGCGCACCTCGGCCTCGTTATAGGACATGATGTCATAGCCTTCGCGCAGACCGTCCGCCGTCCGGCGCATGCCCTTCTCGCCGAAATAGACGTCGCCATTCAGCTCGCGCACGATGAGCAGGTCGATCGCCTCGGCGATCTCGCGGCGCAGGGTCGAATCGTCGGCCAGTTCGGGAAACATCTTCGCGGGCCGCAGATTGGAAAAGAGGGTCAGTTCCTTGCGCAGGCCGAGGATCGCCTGCTCCGGACGCAGCGCCCGCTCCAGGCTGTCGCAAGTCGGATCGCCGACCGCGCCGAACAGGATCGCGTCGGCGCGCTTCGCAAGGTCCAGCGTTTCGGGCGGCAGCGGATGGCCCGTGGCATGATAGGCCGCGCCGCCGACGAGCGCACTCTCATAGGTCATGCCGGGCACGGCGAGCGCATCCAACACACGCCTGGCCTGCGCGGTCACTTCCGGGCCGATCCCGTCACCGGGCAGAATTGCTACGAGCATGCGCTTCCCTACTCCATCTTCCGTCATTCCCGCGTTGGCGGGAATGACGGAGCGCCTTAGTGACCTCCCCCGCCCTCACGCAACCGCTCTTTTCAGACGCTCGATCAGCCGCTCGCGCGCCGCGAGGATCTCGGCGCGACGCGGGTCGACCAGGCTGGTTTCGATAAAATGCCCGGTGAGCGCGAAGCCGGAGAAGATGTCCGCCCAGCTTGCCTCTCCACCGACGGTCAGGAAGGCCGGCAAGGGCAGCAGCCGCTGCGCATGCACGCCCGCCCCCGCCGCGCTCACTGCCCGGCCCGTGCGCGGGCTGACGAACGCGAGATCGTCGGTTGCGCCCGTCGCCGCGCATTCGGAGAGATCAAGCCCGAAGCCGAGCTCCGCCAGCACGAGCAGCTCATAGCGCACCAGCGCCACCGCCCAGCCCCGTGCGGCGGGCGCCGCCTCGACCGCGTCGAGCACGGCGGAGAGCGCGCTGTAGAGCGCGGGATAGGGGTGGCCCTCCGGCAAGGTCGCCGCCGTGAAGGCGCAGGCCCAGTCGATCGCGGCGGCCGGCAAGGGCTCGCCGAGCAGAGGCCCCCGGCTGCGGAGCAATTCGGCCGAGAGGCTCGCAAGCTGATCCTCGGTGCGCGCCCGGAAGATGCCGCGCACGATATTGCCGGCCATCAGCACCGGCCGCATCCGCGTCGAACGCCCACCCTGCACATAGCCGGGGAGCAGCCCCGCCTCGGCGGTGAGCGCGCGGACGATCGCGCCATGCTCGCCATGCGCGCGGACGGAGCAGATGATCGCGGTGGTGGCGAGGCTGGTCATCGGCGCGTCCGCGACTGATCCACAAATTCACGCGACCGGGATCCGAAGGTCACGAAAGTCACGGTGTAAACATAATAAAGTCCGGGGTCGGTGACTCTTGTCGAGCGAATGGGCCGATTGATGGACGAAACGGACATGAGCCGACCATGGCATGGCGCGGGGGTCGTAGGACAGCGCCGATTTCCCTCATACTCCGGGGCACATCCCTGTCCAGGCATGGATTTGATCGACAGCCTGCTCAGGATCCAGCGCAGTCACATCCAGGTCCATCGTCCGATCACAATGATCCAGCAGCACCGGACGGTCCAGACCGTCGTTGAGACTGGCCGGATCGGTCAGTTTGCGCAGGAGGGCGCGCGTTGGCTCCGCGATGCGCCGGGCGTTCTCCTCCAGCGTGCAGTGAATGTGGACGCCCAGGAGCGGAACGCTGCGCCGGTCGGCCAGATCGCGGATCGCGACCTGCCAGTCCCGCGTCCACCAGAGCGCCGTGCCGGTCGCCATGGTGATGACGATCGGCACCTGTGCGGGCAGTTGCGCCGCTCGATCGAAGGCGATCGTCCGCACCGCCTGCACCGTCTCGTAAAACTCGGGCGAGCGGAACGTGGTCATCGCGAAGGCGGGGTTATAGATGGTGTGATTATCGAGCAATCGGCCGCTCATCCGGTCGGCCAGGGCGCGGCCAATGGTCAGCTTTCCGACCCCGCCATGTCCGCTGAGCTCGATGATCATCGACAAGCTATAAGCGAGATCGCATCGATTTCACAACGCGGGACGGCCTCACCGAATGACAGGCGAACGCGAGAAGAATGCGCATCTTGCCCTGCCAACGGCCCGTCCGGGTCAGACTGGCCTGTGTCGATCGCACCCGATGAGGATCGGTCGCTTGGCGCGGACCTTATCCCATTGCCCGTTGCGCCGCCTCGGCGGTGTCGGCGGGCGTGGTGTTGAAGGCGATCCGGCTTTGCGGCGCGAGGCTGTGGACGAGATTGATGACGGTCTCGAAGAGCAGCAGCAATTCGGGCGGCTCGCGCAGCCCGGCGCCGATCACGATGCAATCGTAGCTGCGCGCGCGCAGCGCCGCCTCGACCTGCTCCGCGGCGGTAGCGCCCATATCCACCAGGCAGCTGTCCACGGCATAGCCGAGCGCGCCGATCCGGCCGATCTGGTCATCGAGGTAGGCGCGCACGATTTCAGGCGTCAGGGTCGGGAAGGCGCTTAGATCAGAAAAGACGGGATCGATACCGATCGCCAGCACGGTCTTCGTCATGATATCATCCTCGCGCAATTCCGGAAGCGTCTCGCCCCGATTGACATTCGGCGGGTTGCCTCCGCCATCTTTCGTCATGCTGAACTTGTTTCAGCACCCATCTCGCCATCGAGACCGGGGCTTATTAGCGCGATGGATCCTGAAACAAGTTCAGGATGACGACTGTCCACGAAAAAGGGCGCCTGCCGCGCTCAGAAGCTTGAATGTCGATCCGTCCCAGCCGTCTGGTCCCAACTGTTCGCATCGTCGGCAAATCCATCACGCTGGACGCGCACGACGCAGAAGCGCTGGCCGGTGGGGGCTCGCATGACCACCCAGCGCGCCATCTGCGTATCGATCGTCGCACCGAGCTTTTCCAGACGCTCGACCTCGGCGGGAATATCGTCCGTCTCGATGTCGAGATGGATGCGGCTCTCGTGGTCGACGCGCTGGATCTGCACGCTGATCTCGCCCGGCGGGGTCGCCAGCATCCTGTAGTTGCCCCGCGTCCCGGGATGATCGGGATCGACCGGGCGGCCGAGCGCGTCTGCCCAGAAGCGCGCCGCCGCGTCGATATCCTCGCTGTGACAATCGATCAATATGCCGTTGATTCGGGAGCGATGCATGGTCACCTCGTGATGCCGAGCGGCGCCGCCTTGAGCGGCCGCCGGACGATCCTGACAATCCGTTTCCCACAATCCGGTCGGATATCGCGCGCCGGCCGGCGCGTCCAATAAGGCGAGACGCGCCGATCATAAGCCGGGTTTATCTGTCGAGCGACTTTCCGTTTGGCTTCATTTGGCTGCCCCTCCCCGCCACAAACCGGGGAGAGAAAGGCGATGCCGGTCAGGCCGCCGCGATGATCGGCGCGAACTTTGCCGCGGAGAGGCTCGCGCCGCCGACCAGCGCGCCGTCGACATCGGGCAGGTGGAGGATATCCGCGGCATTGTCGCCCGAGACCGAGCCGCCATAGAGGAGGCGCATGGCCGCGCCCTTCTCGCCGAGCCTGGCGACCAGCGCCGCGCGCAGCGTGGCGTGCATCGCGGCGATCTGCGGCGGCGTCGCGACCTTTCCCGTGCCGATCGCCCAGACCGGCTCATAGGCGATGGTCAGCCAGTCCGGATCGGCCCCTTCCGGCAGCGAGGCGAGGAGCTGATCGACCACCCAGTCCTGCGCTTCCTCGTCGCCCAGCTCGCGCGTCTCCAGCGTCTCGCCGACGCAGAGGACGACCTTGAGGCCGGCGCCATGGGCGAAGGCGGCCTTGGCGGCGACATCGGCGCTCGTCTCGCCATGATAGGCGCGCCGCTCGCTATGACCGACCAGCGTGGCGCCGGCACCCGCCTCGACGAGCATCGCCGCCGAGATATCGCCGGTATAGGCGCCGGATTGCGCCTGATGGCAATCCTGCCCGCCGATCAGGACACCGTCCGCCAGGGGCGCGGCCGCCGCGATCAACGTCGCGGGGAGGAACAGCGCGACATCGATGTCATCCCGCGCACCCGCAAGCTTGGCGATCGCCGAGACTTCGCTCAAATGGGCCTTGAGGCCGTTCATTTTCCAGTTTCCCGCGATGAGCTTGCGTCGACCGGTCATTCCCGCGCCTTCCTTTCCCAGTAAAAGTCCGTTGTCAGTTGCCGAGCGATTGGACGGGCTCGAAAGCTTTGTCCAGTGCCTCGCGCCCTTCACGCTTGATGCCGCCCCTGCCCCGCCCTAAAGCGAGCGCCAATCTTCTGCCCGACAGCTTCTGGATCGCAACGACATGAATTTCTTCCGGCGCATTATCGGCTCCAAATGGGGCGGCACGATCGCCGTGCTCTTTCTGGGCATGATCGCCCTCGCGTTCGTGATCGGCGACATGAAGGGATCGGGCGGAATCGGCGTGCTCGGTGCGCCCAGCGAAGGCGAGGTCGCTAAGGTCGGCGGCCGGGCGCTGACGGTGAACGAACTGCAGGCGCGCGCCCAGCTCGTGTTCGAGCGGATGCGCGAGGATCAGCCCACGCTGACGATCGACCAGTTCATCAGCCAGGGCGGCCTGCGCCGTGTCGCGGACGAGCTGATCGGCATCCAGGCGCTGATCGCCTATGGCGACAAGCATGGCATGCGGATCAGCAAGAAGCTGATCGATGCGCAGATCGCCAGCAATCCCGCCTTCGTCGACGCGACCGGCAATTTCAGCGAGACGGTCTTCCGTCAGCTCCTTGCCCAGCGCCGCGTCAGCGAGAAGGACATGCGCACCGACATCACCGGGCAGATCCTCCAGCAGCAGATGCTCGGCGCCGTCTCGGCCGGCGCGCGCACGCCGGACGGCATGGTGCCGCCTTATGCGGCCATGCTGATCGAGGAACGCGACGGCGGCATGTACGCCATCCCCTCGGCCGCCTTCGCGCCCAAGACGCCGCCGAGCGACGCCGAGCTGCAGGCCTATTATCGCGCCAATGGCGGCCAGTTCGCCGTGCCCGAGCAGCGCCGCCTGCGCTACGCGACGATCAATCTCGCCCGCTTCGAGGCGGCCGCGACGCCGACCGATGCCGAGCTTGTCCAGGCCTACAAGGCGAAGGCAGCCCAATATCAGGCGCGCCAGTCGCGCGACATGAGCCAGCTCATTCTCACCAGCGAAGCCGCCGCCAAGGATGCCGCCGCCAAGGCCAAGGCCGGAACGCCGCTCGCCGACGTGGCCAAGACCCTGGGCCTGTCGGCGACGCGCATCGACGGCGTGGACCAGACCCAGCTCGCGGCGCAGACCAATGCCGACATCGCCAAGGCCGCCTTCGCCGCCGGCAAGGGCGGCATCATCGGCCCGATCCGCGCGCCGCTCGGCTGGGCGGTGCTGCGGGTCGAGGAGGTGCGCGACATCCCCGGCAAGACGCTGGAGCAGGCCAAGGCAGAGCTGATCCCGGAGGCACGCACCGCCAAGCAGAAGCAGCTCTTCAGCGAGTTTCTGAACAAGCTCGACGGCAAGCTGGGCGAAGGCGCGAATTTTGCCGAGCTGGCCAAGGCGAACGGCCTCGAGATCGTCGAGACACCGTTCATCATCAAGGACGGCAAGGCGCTCAAGGATCCGGACTTCAAGGCCGACCCGACGCTGACGGCGCTGCTCAAGCAGGGCTTCGCGATGTCGTCCGACGACGACCCGCAGATCGTGCCCGTGAAGCCGGATGAGGAAGCCGCCGTGCTGGCGGTCGGCGAGGTCGTGCCCGCCGGTCCGCCGCCTTATGCCGAGGTGAAGGCCGCCGTGCAGATCGCCTGGGGCCTCTCCAAGGGGGCCGGCCAGGCGCGCGAAGTGGCGACGAAGCTCGCCGCCGAACTGGGTCGCGGCGGCGATCCCGCGGCGATCCTCGCCAAGCTCGGCATTCCCGCCACGGTGCCGCAGCAGAAGCTCCACGCCCGGCGCGCCGACATCAACAATCAGGAGAATGGCAAGATCCCGCCGCCGCTCCAGGCGCTGTTCACGATCAATGTCGGCGCGACGAAGGTTTTGCCGCTCGATAACAGCCAGGGCTTCCTGGTGGTGCGGCTCGACAAGATCACGCCCAACGACCCGACCAAGATCCCGCAGCTCATGCAGTCGACCAAGGCGGGCCTCAGTAACGTGCTCGGCGGCGAATATGCCCGCCAGTTCCTCGTCGCGATCGAGAACGACCTGGGCGTCGAGCGCAACCAGGCCGCCTTCGCCACGGTCGAGGCGGCACTGCGCCAGGCCAATGGCGCCGCGGCAGCGCAATAGGGCCGCCGCTTGACCAACGCGCAGGACAGCATCGCCACCGCCCGTGACGCCCTGTCGCAGGGACGCTCGGCGCTCGTCTGGCAGCGGATCATCGCCGACACCGAGACGCCCGTCTCGGCGGCGCTCAAGCTCATCGAGCCGGAGCGCGGCGACTTCATCCTGGAATCGGTCGAGGGCGGATCGGTGCGCGGGCGCTACAGCCTGATCGGCCTCGCGCCCGACCTCGTCTTCCGCGCGACCGGGACAGATTGCGAGATCAACCGCCAATGGCGCACCGATCGAGAGGCCTTCATACCGCTCGGAACCGACCCGCTCAGCGCCCTGCGTGCGCTCGTCGCCGAGTGCCGCGCGGACGTTGACCCGGCCCTTCCGCGCGCGCTCGCCTGCCTCGTCGGCTATTTCGCCTATGAGACGATCGGCCTTGTCGAGAAGCTGCCCCGCCCGGCCGACAATGGCCTCGGCACGCCGGACATGCTGTTCGTCCGGCCGACGGTGGTGCTGGTGTTCGACCGGCTGGCCGATGCGTTGTACCTCGTTGCGCCGGTCTGG
Organism: Sphingobium nicotianae; assembly: GCF_018603885.1. GTDB lineage: Bacteria > Pseudomonadota > Alphaproteobacteria > Sphingomonadales > Sphingomonadaceae > Sphingobium > Sphingobium nicotianae. Next base: position 140,535 of record NZ_JAHGAW010000007.1, on the reverse strand, counting down.
GCCGGCGAAGTCGGCGACATCGGCGCCAATATCGATCGGGCGCTGGCCAACGCGGAGGACCGGATCGAGGAGACCGCCGCGCTGCTCGCCAAGCCGCTGCCAGCCGCGCAGGCCCCGGACATCGACCCGGCCGACATCGCCGTCACGCCGGTCGTCGCGCCGGAGCATTATCGCGACATGGTGCTGAAGGCGAAAGACTATATCATCGCCGGCGACATCTTCCAGGTCGTGCTGGCCCAGCGCTTCACCACCCCGTTCACCCTGCCGCCGATCCATCTCTACCGCGCGCTGCGGCGGATCAATCCCTCGCCGTTCCTCTATCATCTCGACCTGCCGGGCTTCGCGCTGACCGGTTCCAGTCCCGAGATCCTGGTGCGGGTGCGCGACGGCGAGGTGACGATCCGACCCATTGCCGGCACCCGTCCGCGCGGCAAGACGGCCAGCGAGGATGCCGAGAACCGCGCCTCGCTGCTGGCCGATCCCAAGGAGCGCGCCGAGCATCTGATGCTGCTCGACCTCGGCCGCAACGATGTCGGGCGCGTCGCCAGTACGGGCAGTGTCAAGGTGACCGACAGCTACACGGTCGAGTTCTACAGCCATGTGATGCACATCGTCTCGAACGTGGTCGGCAAGCTCGATCCACGGCGCGATCCGCTCGATGCACTGTTTGCCGGTTTCCCGGCCGGCACGGTGTCGGGCGCGCCCAAAGTGCGCGCCTGCGAGATCATCGCCGAGCTGGAGCCCGAGACACGTGGGCCCTATGCCGGCGGCGTCGGCTATTTCTCGCCCGACGGGAACATGGACAGCTGCATCGTGCTGCGCACCGCGCTGGTGAAGGACGGGGTCATGCATGTGCAGGCCGGCGCCGGCATCGTCGCGGACAGCGAGCCGGCCTACGAGCAGCGCGAATGCGAGGCCAAGTCCGGCGCATTGATCGCGGCGGCGCGCGAGGCCGTGACAATCGCGCGCGAGGCGGGCTTCGGCCAGTAGCGAACGCCGCAGAATAACGGTTTACGGCGAGTTAACCCTGTTTTGGTAGCGCTGCGGCCTGCCAAAAGAAAGGGACCGGCAACCAATGCAGGCGACAGCGATCCGGGCGGCGCAAGCCAGCCTGTCAGACGCGGACTATCTCGACCTCGCCCACGACGCGTTGGCCCGCAAGGCACCGGACGCGCTGGCGCCGATCCTCGCCGAGGCCGACACCCGGCCCGACCTCTGGGATTCCGAGCCGGGCCAGGTGCTCCTGGTCGAAGCGGTCGCGCTGCTACTCGACGCGATCACCGAAGGCGAGGCGGCACTCGCGATCGGGACAGCCGGAGCCGTTCCGCCCAAACTGGCAGCCAAGGCTCACAGCCTGCTGCTGCTCGCCTTCTTCCCGGAGGGCCATGTCGGCGATCTCGCTGCCCTCGACGACTCCGCGCTGCTCGGCCTCGCCCTGCTCACGCACCGCATGGGCCACCGCACCCGTGCCAATGAGCTGCTCGACGAGGCACTGCTGCGCAGGTTGACGGCGGAGCTGGCCATCACGGCAAGGGCGATCGGCGATTTCTTCGCCTCCGCTGCCAAGGATCACTTCAAGGCGAAGTTGATCATCTGGGGGCTGGATGGCGCGCCCTGGCGGCTGGACGCCGGCATCGTGCACGCGCTCAACGAACGCGGCATCGTGTCGGCGATCTGCGCCGAAGGCGATTTCGAGACGGTAAAAGCCCGGCTCGAAGCGGCCGGCCTGTGGGACGAGCTGGTATTCCCGCACATCGGCGCCGAGCCGAAAGGCAAGGTGGTTGCGCAGACGATCGAGGACATGCTGCTCGAGGCAGGCAATGTGCTTTTCATCGACAGCGACGAGGGCGGGCTGGCCCAAGCCGCCGCCGCTGCGCCCGGCCTCCATGTCGCGCTTGCCGGCTCGCCAGCGTGCGACGCGATGCTGCTGCGGCTGCTCGACCAGCCACCGATCGCCGGCAACCGCATCGCAGACTATCGCATCCTCGAGGCGCGGGTCGCGGACCGTCGCTCCCTCTCGGATGCCGACTTCCTGCTGCAGAGCGATATTTGCGCGACCTACACGACGCGGATGGACAATCTGAGCTTCGTCGAGCGTATCGAGGAGCTGATCAACCGTGCCGATCCGCTCAACTACACCAAAACCCGCATCGTCCCCGGCACTCTGCGCGAGCAGGTGATGAACGTCACCGACTATGACGTGTTCTGCGCCTTCATCTGGGACAAATACGGTCATCATGGGCTGGAGGGATTGGTTGGGACGGTGGTGTATCACCGCTGGACGCGCAGGCCGGTCCACCTCGCCTTTTCGTGCCGGATCATGCACATGGGCGTCGAGGACTTCCTGATCAGGGCGCTCCAGGAACGCTATGGCGAGATCGACCTTTCCCTCCTGGCCAGACCGCTGCCCGCCCAATCCTCGGCTGCGATCCGCTATGTGCCGTTCGAAGAGGTGCGGGAGCAGATCCTGTCCGCCCAGGCACCGCGCGACTGGTCGAAGATCCGGCTGCGAGTGATGAGCGACTGCATGTCCGGCGGCTTCCATCACTACAGCCGCTTCAAGGACGAGATCGACTTCGACAATATTCCCCGTGTGTTCAAGATGTCGTCAATGGTGACGGGCAACTACGAGGAACGATCCTTCCCGGAATTCCTCGTCTACAATGCCGCCATAGACTATATGGACTGGCGCTGGGACGACGTGGCGACGCGGATCGAGCCGGCCGTCTATACCCGGGCCCTCGAGGCGATGTGCGCGTTCATCGTAGCGAGCGACCGCAAGCTGCTGCTGTTCCTGCCCCCCGAGCACGCGCCGGACCACTTCCATAATGTACTGCCACATCTGACCGGCGCCGAGCTCAAGGCCCGCGACAGGGCCTTCAACGCGCTGTGGCGCGCCGCGGCTGCTCGGCATCCTGCGCATATCGAGACGATCGACCTCAGCGGCATCGTCACCGAGACCGAGATGCTCGGCCATGCCTATCATTATGCGCCTTCGGTGCTGATGCGACTGACCGGGATGATGGACGACTGGTTCGCGGCATTGAAGTGACGCGCACGACTTGGAGCGCGAGACAGGCTCTGATAGGCAGGCGGCATGGAGGCACACCGCCATCACGACCATGACCTTGACGACCATGAACACGATCATGGGCATGGGCACGAGCATAGCCATCATCACGGCCCGGGTCACGGCCACGCTCCGGCGGATTTCGGCCGTGCCTTCGCGATGGGCGTCGTCCTCAACACCGGCTTCGTTGTCATCGAGGGCGCTTACGGCATCCTCTCCGGCTCGATGGCGCTGGTCGCCGACGCCGGGCACAATCTCTCGGATGTGCTCGGCCTGCTGATCGCCTGGGGCGCGACGATCCTCTCGAAGCGCAGCCCGAACCACCGTTTCACCTATGGCCTCAAAAGCTCGTCGATCCTCGCGGCGCTGATCAATGCGGCGCTGCTGCTGGTCGCAGTGGGAGCCATCGCACTGGAAACGGTGCAGCGCTTCCTCGAACCCGCGCCGGTCGACAGCCTCATGATGATCATCGTCGCGGCGATCGGCATCGTCATCAATGGCAGCACGGCCCTGCTCTTCATGGGTGGGCGCCATGGCGATCTCAATATTCGCGGCGCCTATCTGCATATGGCGGCCGATGCGCTGGTCTCGCTCGGCGTGGTCGCGGCCGGGGTGCTGATCATGCTCACTGGCGCGCTCTGGATCGACCCGCTGACCAGTCTTGTCATCATCCTGGTGATCGCTGCCGGGAGCTGGGGGCTGCTGCGCGATGCGGTCAAGATGAGCCTGCTCGCCGTGCCGGCCAATATCGATCATGGCCAGGTCGCGGTCTATCTGCGCGGCCAGCCCGGCGTCGCGGACGTGCATGACCTGCATATCTGGTCGATCAGCACGACCGAGACGGCACTGACCGCCCATCTCTTCATGCCCGGCGGCCATCCCGGCAATGCCTTCATCCGCGGCCTCACGCGGGATCTGGAAGCGCATTTCCGGATCGACCATGTCACCATCCAGATCGAGGTGGACCAGGACGAGGCGTGCGGGCAGGATTGCTGAAACGCCTCAGGCAGAGGGGAGAGGAGCATGGGCCTTCATGCAGTCGTTTCAGCCGTCGTCACCGTCGCCGCGCTTGTCATGAGCGCGCCGGCCTCCGCCCAGGGCGATGCGACCCGCAGGGACGAGACGCTGACCGTCCGGGATTTTGTCTTTCATGACGGGGCGAAGCTCCCTGAGCTGACGCTCGCCTGGACCACGGTCGGCACGCCGCATCGCAATGCCCGCGGCGAGATCGACAATGCCGTGATGGCGCTCCACGGCACCGGCGGCAATGGCGCGAGCTTCCTCGGCGAGCCGCTGGGCACCGCGCTGTTCGGCTCCGGCGCGCCGTTCGACAAGAGCCGTTACTATGTGATCCTGCCCGACGCGATCGGCCATGGCGGCTCCTCCAAGCCGAGCGACGGGCTGCGCATGGCCTTCCCCGCCTATGACTATGCCGACATGGTCGAGGGCGAGAAGGCGATGCTGGCGAAGCTCGGCGTGCGCAAACTCAAGGCGATCATCGGCATGTCGATGGGCGGCATGATGACCTTCCAATGGGCGACGACCTATCCCGAGTTCGCGGAGAAGTTCATCCCGATCGGTGCCTATCCGGTCGAAGTCGCCGGGCAGAACCGGATGCAGCGCAAGCTGACGATCGACGCGATTAAGGCCGATCCGCTGTGGAAGGGGGGCAACTACACCACGCCGCCCCTCGCCGGTCTGCGCACCGCGACGAGCATCCAGATGCTGATGTCGGGAAGCGCGCTCAATCTACAGACCGGCTATCCGACGCGGGCGGCGGCGGACGCGTTCGTCGAGCAGGGCATGGCGGCGAGCCTGGCGTCGGGTCGCGATGCCAATGACATGATCTACCAGACCGACGCCTCGCGAACCTACAATCCCTGGGACAAGCTCGGGCGGATCAGCGCGCCGCTGCTGTGGATCAACTTCGCCGACGATCTCGTCAATCCGGTCTCGCTGGGCATCGCCGACAAGGCGGTGGCGCGGATGCCGCATGCGCGCTTCGTGCTGGTGTCGGCGAGCGACAAGACGCGGGGGCACGGCACCTTGTTCCGGCCGGAATACTGGATCGCGGACGTGGCGCAATTCATGGCGGAGTAGACCTCACCGGGTCTTCACGAATGCCCCACGCTCCCGGTCCTTCACCACCTGATCCGCGCGGAACACCGTCCCGTTCATCGTGATATAGACGCCGGGCGGCGCCACCTGCGCGGTGGCGAAGGCCATGCCGAGATTGAAGGTCGCGTCGCTCTCCACGAAGCGCGCCGGGGCCAGCGCGCCAACCAGCACGATCGTCTTGCCGGGAATGTCCGCCAGCGCCCGCGCCGTTTCCGTCATCGTGTCGGTACCGTGGGTGATGACGATCCGCGAGGACGGCGCGGCCGCGACCCGCGCGGCAATCAGGGCGCGGTCCGCATCGCTCAGTTCGAGACTGTCCTTGCGCAGCACTTCCTCGATCTCGAACGGCTGCGTCACCCGCGCCATGGCGAACAGGCGCGGCAGGATGGACTCGCCGATCTGATATTCGCTGAGCGCGTCGAAATAGAGCTTGTCGATGGTCCCGCCGGTGGTGAGCAGGATGATGGGATCGTCGCTGTCGGTCATGCTGTCCCTATAGCCTGCCTCGCGTCTTGCGCACCACCCGCCCGCGCCCTAGATGCGAAGCCATGATCCTCGTCATCGACAATTATGACAGCTTCACCTGGAACCTCGTCCACTATCTGATGGAGCTGGGTGCCGAGGTGGAAGTCGTGCGCAACGATGCCATGTCGGCGGGCCAGGCGCTCTCGACAGGCGCCGAGGCCTTCCTGCTCTCGCCCGGCCCCTGCACACCGAATGAGGCGGGCATCAGCCTCGATCTCGTCGCGGCCTGCGCCGATGCGGGCAAGCCGCTGCTCGGGGTCTGCCTCGGCCACCAGACGATCGGCCAGCATTTCGGCGGGCGGGTCGTGCGTGGCGGGCTGATGCATGGCAAGACGTCGCCCGTCCGCCATGATGGCACGGGGCTGTTCGCGGGCCTGCCCTCGCCCTTCACCGCGACGCGCTATCACTCGCTGATCGTCGAGGATATTCCCGCCAGCCTGCTGATCAATGCGACCAGCGAGGACGGCTCGGTCATGGGCTTCCGCCACGAGAGCCTGCCGATCCACGGCGTCCAGTTCCATCCCGAGAGCATCGCCACCGAGCATGGCCACGCCATGCTGGCCAATTTCATGACGGCGGCGGGCATGAAAGTCGCCGAGCGCGCCTGATGGCAGCCACGACCGCGCTCAAGATGCGCCTGCTGCGTGACGATCCGAAGCCGCCCGATGGGGATGGGAGCGCGGTCCGTTTCGGTCTGCAGGACAACAAGGAGCAGCTGCACGAGGGCGTCCTGCGGGACGACGGCAAGCTGGCCTTCGATTTCGAGCTGCGGGTCGCGGCGGCGGAGGATGAAACGCAGCCGCCGGTGTTCCTCGGTCCCTTCGCCTTCGGGCGGCCCCAGGACCGGTTCGTCTATCTCTCCTGGCAGCGGACCGAGCTTCCGGGCTACGTCAATCGCGTCAAGGCGCGGCTGGCGGACATCGGCTGGGGGCTGGTGCACGACGCGCAGGAAAGCGGCGGCCGGCTCGAAGCGGATATGAGCGGACGCAAGGCAGGCGGCGGCAAGGTGCCGGTCGTCTGGCGGATCGTGGATATCCCCGAGGCCGATGTGGAGTCCGAGCAGGCCGCCCTGTAGCGAGCCTTTCCCGCTTTCTCGCGATCCGCCAACTCCATAAGGGCGGCGGGCGTGACGATGAAGAAGCGGGCCTAACGTCCCCCTCTCACCGCGTCACGCCGCCATCAGCCTGTCAGTGGTGATCGTGCCCGCCTTCATCCCGACCGGGCCGGCCATCGCGGCCGCGCCCGCCATCGAAATGCGGCATATGCGCACGTCCGTCCGGCCGCACATTGCCCTGCATGGGACGGAAGTTGCCGCCGGGCATATTCCCCTCCCTGCGGAAATGGTCATGCCCGCCCCGCCGGAACCGGTCGCGCTCGTTCTGCCGATAGTAGAAAAAGCCGTTACTGCCCCAATAGCCATCATAGATCGGCCCGTAAAAGCCGTCATAATAACCGGAATAGGGATAGGACATGCCCACCGACATGACGCCATAGCCGTCGTCCACGCAGGCGGCGAGCGGCGCGACGAACAGGGAGAGACCCAGCAGGGAAATCGAGCGATTCATGGCATCCTCCATGAGCACACGGCAAAGCGAAAAGCTTCTCCTCAATCGAAACCGGCGCTGCCCGGCCGGCCTTTCGGATCGGCAGGCATGGCGTGTACGCCGATGCTACCCGTCAGATACGCTCCGACTGACAGGGCAATAATGCGTAATATCCCGAATGCTCCGTTGTCCGGCCTCGCAGCGCATGCCGAGCATTTCGCGTTCCACGCGCTCGAACGGCTCGACATTTCGGCGTCACCGCCCCTATGGACGCCGTTATGACTGCCCTGACCGCCCTGCCCGATCCAGCATCGCCGCTCGCCGCGGACGAAGCCGCGCACGCCTTTGCGGCGATCCTCGACGGCAAGGTGAGCGAGGAAGCGATCGCGCGGTTCCTGGTGACGCTTTCCGAGCGCGGCGAGACCGATATCGAGATCGCCGCCGCCGCACGCGAGATGCGCGCGCGCCTCATTCCGATCGCGGCGCCGCAAGGGGCAATCGATGTCTGCGGCACGGGCGGCGACGGGCATCACACGCTCAATGTCTCGACCGCCGTCAGCCTCGTCGTCGCGGCCTGCGACGTGCCGGTGGCCAAGCATGGCAATCGCGCCGCATCCTCCAAGGCGGGCGCCGCCGACACGCTGGAAGCGCTGGGGCTCGATCTCGATGCCGCCGCGCGCCATGCCGAGCGCAGCCTCGCCGACATCGGCATCTGCTTCCTCTTCGCGCAGGCGCACCACCCTTCGCTCAAGCGGCTCGGGCCGATCCGCAAGGCGATCGGCCGACGCACGATCTTCAACCTGATGGGGCCGCTCGCCAATCCCGCCGGGGTCACGCGTCAGCTGATCGGAATTGCCCGGCCGGCTTATGTGCCGATCTATGCGCAGGCACTGGCCGCGCTCGGCACCGAGCATGCCATGGTGATCTCGGGCGATGAGGGATTGGATGAGCTCAGCCTTGCCGGCGGCAATGACGTCGCGGAGGTGCGCGGCGATGGTCTTGTCGCGATGCGTCGGATCAGCGCCGCCGACGCCGGCCTGCCGAGCCATCCGCTCGAGGCGATCCGTGGTGGCGATCCGGCGCATAATGCTGCCGCGCTGCGAGCCCTGCTTCACGGCGAACCGGGCGCCTATCGCGATGCGGTTCTACTCAACGCCGCCGCCGCCCTGATGGTCGCGGGCGCCGTCGACACATTGGCTGAAGGTGTTGAGGAAGCGGCCGAGGCGATCGACAAGGGGCTTGCCAACGCCCTGCTCAACTGCTGGATCGCCTATCGATGAACAAGCTCGACGAGATTATCGCGACCAAGCGCGAGGAAGTGGCGGCACGCAAGGCCCAGACCGGCCTCGCCGAGCTGGAGTTGCGCTGCACCGGCCAGACGCCGCCCCGCGGCTTCCGCCGGGCGCTCGATCGTGCGGCGCTCGATGGCTATGGCCTCATCGCCGAGGTCAAGAAGGCGAGCCCGTCCAAGGGGCTGATCCGCGCCGACTTCGATCCGCCGGCCCATGCCCGCGCCTATGAGGCCGGCGGCGCCGCCTGCCTCTCGGTGCTGACCGATGCACCCTATTTCCAGGGACATGAGGATTATCTGGTGGCGGCGCGCTCGGCCTGTTCGCTGCCGGTGCTGCGCAAGGATTTCATCGTCGACCCCTGGCAAGTGCTGGAGAGCCGCTCGATCGGCGCGGACGCGATCCTGATCATCGTCGCGGCCCTCTCCGACGCGCAGATGCTGGAGATCGAGGAAGTGGCGATGGCACTCGGCATGGACGCACTGGTCGAGGTGCACGACGAGGCGGAGCTGGACCGCGCGCTTCTGCTCAAGTCCGAGCTGATCGGCGTGAACAATCGTAATTTGAAGGACTTCACAGTCGATTTTGCGAGAACCTATGAGCTTGTGGGCCGCGCGCCTGCGGACCGAACCTTCATCGCGGAGAGCGGTCTTGGCTCGCGTGCCGATCTCGACGCGATGGCCGCGCATGGCGTGCGCTGCTTCCTCGTCGGCGAGTCCCTGATGCGCCAGGCCGATGTCGAGGCGGCGACGCGCGCGCTGATCGGCGCATGAGGTTCCGGGCATGAGCAAGCTCAGCCATACCGACGAGGCCGGCGCGGCGCGCATGGTCGACGTCACCGCCAAGGCCGACACGGCGCGCACCGCGACCGCGACCGGCCGCATCGCCATGAACGACGCGGCGCGCACCGCCATTGCCGAGGGCAGCGCCGCCAAGGGCGACGTGTTCGCCGCCGCGCGCATCGCCGGGATCATGGCCGCCAAGCGCACCAGCGAGATCATCCCGCTGTGCCATCCCTTGCCGCTGACCGGTATCACGCTCGATCTGGCACTCGATGCCACGGGCGCCACTGCCACCGCGACAGTCAGGACCAGCGGCAAGACCGGCGTCGAGATGGAGGCGCTGACGGCGGTTTCCGCTGCCTTGCTGACCCTCTACGACATGCTCAAGGCGGTCGATAAGCATATGACAATCGGTGACATTCATGTTTCGGCCAAGGCCGGCGGCAAGTCCGGCGACTGGACGGCGTGAGCCATGCGGATCGTGCCTGCCTCGCTTGACGATCTGGCGTCAATCGAATCCCTTCGCCTGGCACTCTGGCCGGATAGTTCGATCGACGAGTTGACGATCCTGGCGCCAGACATGATTGGCGCGGAGCCCAGTTATCTTGTCCTGATCGCATGTGCTGACGGGGATGAGCCGATCGGCTTTGCCGAAGTCACGCTCCGCCGGGATTATGTGAACGGCTGCGACGGATCACCCGTCGCTTTCCTGGAAGGCATCTATGTCGCGCCCGGTCATCGCCGCCAGGGCGTGGCGCGGGCGCTCGTCGAGGAAGCGAAGCGCTGGGGTGGCGCGCGCGGCGCTGCGGAGCTTGCGTCCGATGCCCTGCTCGACAATCTTTCCAGCCACGCCTTTCACAGTGCGATCGGCTTCGAAGAGACCGAACGCGTCGTCTATTTCCGCCGCATGATCGACGGAGCCGCGGCATGAGCCTGCTCCCGGTCGAGGAGGCGCAGGCGCGGCTGTTCGCGCTGGCGACGCCATTGCCCGCCCGGCCGATGCCGCTCGGAGAGGCCATCGGCCGCTATCTCGCCGAGCCGCTCCTCGCAGGGCGCGATCAGCCGTGGACGGACCTCTCGGCGATGGACGGCTATGCCGTGCGCTATGCCGACATTCCCGGCCCGTGGACGCTGGCCGGCGAGATGGCGGCCGGGGCTGTGCCCCCGGCGCAGGCGATCGCGCCGGGCACGGCCATGCGCATCTTCACCGGCGCGCCCATGCCCGCCGGCGCGGATACGGTCGTGCTGCAAGAGGATGTCGAGGCGCGGGTCGGAACGGTACGCATGACCGGTGACGGGCCGGGCGAGCTCGGCCGCCATGTGCGGCCCCGGGCCAGCGATTTTGCCCTGGGCGACCTGTTGCTCCCCGCCGGAACATGCCTTGGTCCGCCGCAGATCGCGCTCGCCGCGCTGGCCGGCCATGCCGAGCTGCCGGTGCGCCCCGGTCCGCGCGTGATAATCCTCTCCACGGGCGACGAACTGGTGCCGCCCGGCGCGCCCTGCCCGCCGGGCAAGCTGCCCGCCTCCAACGGCATCATGCTGCGCGCGATGATCGAAGGCGCCGGCGGCACGATCCTTGACGAGCGGCTGACCCCCGATGATCTGCCGGCCCTGACCGACGCCCTGCGCGCGGCCGGCGAGGCGGACATCATCGTGACATCGGGCGGCGCTTCGGTCGGCGATCATGATCTCGTCCGTCCGGCACTGGAAGCGGCAGGCGGCAGCATCGATTTCTGGCGGATCGCGATGCGGCCGGGCAAGCCGCTGATCGTCGGACGGCTCGATCGGGCGATCGTGATCGGTCTCCCCGGCAATCCCGTTTCAGCGCTGGTAACGGGCGCGCTCTTCCTGCTCCCGCTGGTCCGTCATTTGGCCGGCGCATCCGATGCGGTTCCCCGACCCCAGGCCGCGCGGCTGGGTGCGGACATGGCTGGGGTCGGCAATCGCACCGATTTCATCCGCGCAACGCTCAAGGACGGCATCGCCACGCCGCTTGGCTATCAGGACAGCGCCGCAATGCGCGCCGCCGCGCAGGCCAACGCGCTGATCATCCGACCTGCCGGTGCTGCCCCCGCACAAGCCGGCGACACGGCTCTTACCCTCGACTGGGCGACGCTGGGACTGGCGGGCTAGGCGCGAAAGGCGCCTTCTCTCATCATCAGGAAAAAATCGGCCACGGCGACCGAGGAGAGGTGCGCCGTGGCCGAAGATTCCTTGCAAGGATTTTTTAGAAGGCGACGCGGACACCTGCGCGCCAGCGAGCACCCAGCGTATCGTAGAAGACCGGGTTGGTCGGCCCGCCATTGCCCGCCACATAACCCGACGAGCCATTGACGTTGCTCGGCGTGCTCGGCGGATCGCGGTCGAACAGGTTGCGGATCGACAGGAAGAATTCCGCATTCTGCTTCCCGCCGGCAAGATTGAACCGGTAGGAGGTCGACAGGCCGATATAGAGCCGGGCGCCCACGTCATTGTTGTTGATGCTGAAGCCATCCGTGTAGGGCAGCGAGGTGCTCTTGCGCACGTCGTAGATGCCCCTCGGGATATATTTGGCATCCCAGGTCATGCTGAAGCCGCCAATGTCATAGGTGGCGTAGCTGGTCAGGATATATTTGGACGGCGCCGTGAAGCCGGAGAAGGCCGAGCCGCCCGTCTGATTGTGATAATCGACGCCCTTGATCGAGTCCGTCGTGTTCGGGTCGACGATCATCTTGTCGTTGATCGTCGCCAGACCGCGCAGGGTCAGCCGGCCCGGGAGGGACGCGGCGATCTTGTCGAGCTGCAGCGAATAGAGCAGCTCGACGTCCCAGCCTTCCGTCAGCACCGAACCGATATTGTTGGCGCCGCGGATGACCGTGCCGACATCCTGACGCTTCGGATCGTTGACGGCCAGCTGGCTGAACGGCGTGCCGTCGGCGGCCAGGATCTTGTCGCAGAAGCTGTTCGCATTGTAACAGGCCGCGAAGACGTCATTCGCCGTCAACACGCCGATCGCGCCCTGCAGGTCGATGCGATAATAGTCGACCGACAGACGCAGACCCGTCGCAAAGCCCTTCGGCTGGAAGACGACGCCCACCGTCAAGGTGTTGCCGACTTCCGGCTTCAGCGCGAAGTTCGCCGGGTAGGTGACCTTCGCGAAGTCGTTGACGACCGTGCTGGGATAGCTGCTCGGCGGGATATACCAGTTCGGCACGCCGCCGGCCGGCGGGCCCGGATCCACCGTCGGCAGATTGGTGTAGAGATCGGTGAAGCTCGCCGCGCGCACGTCACGCGAGCGGGTCGCACGGAACCGCAGCCAGTCGGTCACATCCCAGATCGCCGAGGCCTTCCAGGTGGTGAATTTGAGGTTCTTGGAATTGCCGCTCGTGCCGTCCTTGTTGGTCTGGAAGGTTTCGCGGACAGCGCCGTTCAGCTCGACATATTGCGCGATCGGGAAATCCTTGAGCAGCGGCAGATTCACTTCGCCGTAGGTCTCGAGAATCTTCAGATCGCCCTTGATGTCGTTGCCGAACGGGCTGTTGGTGTTGGTCACGTTGAACGGCAGCTTGTTGTGCGTCGTCGCGCCGCTCTCGAAGCGATACTCGCCACCGAGCGCGATGCTGATCGGACCGGCCCAGCCGTCGAAGACATCGCCGCTGACATTGAGTGCCGCAACATGCTGATTGTAGGTGAAGCGCTCGGTCGCGTCGCGATAGGCATAAGCGATGGCGGCCGGATTTTCCGTGTTCTTGCCCAGGATGTTCAGCGGGACGCAGCCTGCGGCATCAGCCTGGTTCCAGTGCTGCTCGAAGCCGGCCGGTGTCGAGGTGTTCGCCGGGCCGGGCAGCGTGGCGCGGCAGACAGCGACGCCGTTGGCAACGCCGGTGGTGGCCAGGCCCTGATCGACCGCATCGAGCGCATACATGAAGAAGCGGTTCACGCGGTTGCCGGTGACCACAACGTCCTGTGTGGTGCGGCCATATTGATAATAGGCATCCCACTTCAGGCCGTTGAAGATGTCCAGGTCGCCCTTCAGGCCGGTGGCGATCCGCCAGGTGCCCATGTCGGTGTTGACCGACTGGCGCGTGCCCGGAACGTTGCGCATATGTTTGGCGATGAAGAGCGCGGTGGTCGGCACGCCCGGCGCCTGCGAGATGCCGTTCATGGTCGGCTGGCTCGATGGGTTGGCCGCGATCAGATCCGACAGCAGCTTGTTGGTGCCGCTCGCCTGATCATAATAAGTGACGCCCTTGAGGTAGAAATAGTCCGAACGGATCGGCGTGCCCGAGGACGGCCCGAGCGAGATGCCCGCGACGTGCGAGGCGCGCGAAGCATAGGATCCTTCGATGAACGCCTTGAGCTTGGGCGAGAATTCATAGTCCGCATGCGAGAAAAGCGACAGGCGCTTGACCTCGGGACGAAGCTGGACTTCCGACCAGGGCGAGCAGTCGAGCGTGCAGGTGCCGCCCTGGCGCTCGCCGAAGCCGCTGTTCGACGTGTATTGGCCCGCGTCATATTGCAGCACCTGCGTGCCCGCATCATTGAACACCAGGCCGCGCAGCGGCAGCGGGTTGAAGCGCGGGCCGAGGGTGGTCATGCGGATGACCGTCGAGAGCGCGTAATTGGTGTAGGCGCCGTTATCGCCGCGGATGGTGCGCGGCAGCTTGTTCGTCGCGAAGAACTGATTGTCGAACGTGTCCGGCGACTTGGCGCACCATTCGCGGACATAGACGCAGTCGCCGACCACGCCGCTGTTCTGATATTCCGCGCCGAAGATGATATGGCCATGATCGCCGTCAAAGCCGGTGCCCGCCGCGAACGAGACGTGCGTTGTCTTGCCGTCGCCCCGGAAGGTCTGGCCATAGTCGACCTGGCCCTTGATGCCGTTCAGTTCCTTGTCGAGGATGACGTTGACGACGCCCGCGAGCGCGTCCGTGCCATAAGCGGCCGATGCGCCGCCCGTGACCGTCTCGACACTCTTCACGAGCATGGACGGGATGATGTTGGTGTCGACGGCGCCGCCCGTGGTGGAGGGGACGACACGCCGCGTATCGATCATCGTCAGGGTCCGGACACCGTTATTGGGGTTCAGACCGCGAAGATCGGCAATGTTGGCGCCGGCATTGATGTTCTGAATGGTGGCGGTGAGGCCGGTGTTCGTATCCGACGACTTGGAGACGTTCTGCGGCAGCGACTGGATCGTTTCACCGATATTGACCTGGCCGAGAGCCTGGATCGTGTCGCCGCTGATCACCGTGACCGGCGTCGGCGAATTGAAGGTGGAATGGCCGATGCGTGAACCGGTAACGACGATTTCACCGAGATCGGTATTTTCGGCCGACTGTTGCGGCTGTTCGGCGCCCTGGGCCCAGGCGATATTTGGTACCGCTAACAAGGCCAGAACAGACACTGCCGTAGACGTCTTGAACGCTCTCATTCATACCTCCCCTATATCGCGCATGACCTGCGCACTCCGGGCAGACCGCCGCCGGCTTGCCGCATGGGCAGCCCGCTTCCACGGTCAACCTATCTCCCGTTTCTTCTTATCAATCACACTGTAGGGAGCGCCGTTTAGAAGACTTGCCCGCATCGGAAGTTCTGCTGGCGGTCGACGGAAGGAAACTCAACTCGATTAGGAGAGAAATTCAGCGCTGTTTCTGGAGACATTTACAACGCCCGGAACAGGCCCTTTCGAAGCATGAAACAAGGTGGCGGCACCTCATGGTTGTAGTTGTCAATTCGGTACACACAGCTAAGCTGCGGGGAACAAGGGGAGGAGCCATACCGATGGCCAGGGAATCAGATAATTTATCCGCGCCGCCCGGCGTCGATCGCCGCGCCTTCCTTGGCGCGGCGATCGGCACGGGCGCGGCGATCGCCGGACTGGGAGAGTCCAGCCCCGTCCGGGCGGCGGATTCAGCGTCCCTGCCCCGGCAGATCGATTTCCCCGACAACCCGCGCAGTTTTGGCGGCGGCCCGGCCGGCACCAACAATCGCGCCGAGATCGACCTTTATGACTGCGAGGTGGAGGGCAAGCTGCCCGACGATCTCGACGGCACCTTCTTCCGCGTCGGGCCGGATCCGCAATATCCCAAGCCGGACCGCTATGCCGGCGACATCGGCTTCGACGGCGAAGGCCATGTCTCGATGTTTCGCATCAGGGGCGGCCATGTCGATTATCGCACGCGCTACGCGAAGACACAGCGCTGGAAGGCACAGCATGCGGCCCGTCGCTCGCTGTTCGGCATGTATCGCAATCCCCTCACCGACGATCCCAGCGTCAAGGGGCTGAGCCGCGGCACGGCGAACACGCAACTCTTCGTCCATCACCAGAAGCTGCTAGCGTTCAAGGAGGACAGCCCGCCCGTCTATATGGACCCGCATACGCTCGAGACGATCGACGATTATTATACGTTCGGCGGCAAGCTCGACAGCCAGACGCACACGGCGCATCCCAAGATCGATCCCGTCACCGGCGAATATGTCAGCTTCGGATACGAGGCGACCGGTCTCGCCTCGAAGGACATCTTCCTCTTCTCGGCCGACCGTTCCGGCAGCGTCAACTGGAGCACGAAGGTGCAGGCGCCCTATGCCGGCATGATGCACGACTTCGCGGTCACCCAGAAGCACATCATCCTCTACCTCACCAACATGGTCGCGGACATGGACCGGATCCGCGCGGGCGGCGTCCATTTCTCCTACGATTCCACCCGGCCCTGCTATCTCGGCATCATGCGCCGGGGCGGCGACGGCAAGGACCTGCGCTGGTTCACGGGGCAGAACCTGTTCTGCACCCATGTCATGGGGGCGTGGTCGGACGGCGACAAGGTGACGGTCGACATGGACGGCGGCGAGGGCAATCAATTCCCCTTCTTCCCCAGTCTCCACGAGCCGTTCGATCCCGGCAAGGCCGCCGGACGCATCCGCCGTTTCACGGTCGATCTGCGCCGCCGGAGCGACGATCGCTTCCAGGTTCAGACGCTCTATCCGCAGATCAGCGGCGTGCTCTCGCGCCAGGATGACCGCTACCACACGCTTCCCTATCGTTATGGCTATCTCAACAGTTTCGGGCCGGGCGGCAGCGGCTGGGCGCTGATCGACCATGCGACCGGCCAGGTGCAGATGGCGAGCGTGCCCGACTATGCCCTGTCCGAGATGACCTTCGTGCCGCGCAAGAAGGATGCGCCGGAGGGCGACGGCTATCTGATCGGCATCGGCAACAGCCTGAAGGAGCATGGCCGCTCGGACCTCATCCTGATCGACACCAAGGAGGTCGCCGCCGGCCCCGTCGCGCGCGTGAAGATGCCTTTCAAATGCGTGGGACAGGTCCATGGCTTCTGGGCCGATGCGCGCGATCTGCCGGAGGTTCGCGCAGCGTGAGGAAAGTGAGCTTTGGGGGGCGTGCGCGCATTCTGTTCGCTGCGGGCGCGCTGCTCATGCTGGCGGCAGCGAGCGGCGACCACGGCCCCGCGCAGGTCGACCAGCCGCGCATGCTTGCCGCCGACAGGGAGCCCGGCCAGTGGATGAGCACCGGCCGGACCTATGACGAGCAGCATTTCAGCCCGCTGACCCAGATCAACGACCGGACCGTCAGCCGGCTCGGCCTCGCCTGGTATGCCGACATCGACACCGAGCGCGGCATGGAAGCCACGCCGCTGATGATCGACGGGGTACTTTACAATGTGCAGCCCTGGAACATCGTCACGGCCTATGACGCCAAGACCGGGCGCAAGCTGTGGAGCTACGATCCGCAAGTGCCGCTGCGCTTCGGGCGGCTGGCCTGCTGCGACATCGTCTCGCGCGGCCTCGCCGCCTGGAAGGGCGGGATCTACGTCGCCACGCTGGACGGGCGCCTGATCGCGCTCGATGCCCGCACCGGGAAGCCGGTCTGGTCGGTGCAGACGGTCGACAACAGCAAGCCCTACACGATCACCGGCGCGCCGCGCGTGTTCGACGGCAAGGTGCTGATCGGCAATGGCGGCGCGGAGCTGGGCGTGCGCGGCTATGTCACGGCCTACGATGCCGGGAGCGGCAAGCTGCTCTGGCGCTTTTACACCGTGCCGGGCGACCCCGCGAAGGGCTTCGAGAACAAGGCCATGGCGATGGCTGCCAAGACCTGGACAGGCCAGTGGTGGAAGGCCGGCGGCGGCGGCACCGCGTGGGACAGCCTCGTCTATGACCCCGCGCTCAAGCTCATCTATATCGGCGTAGGCAACGGCTCGCCCTGGTCGCAGACCTATCGCAGCCCGGGCGGTGGCGACAATCTGTTCCTCGCCTCGATCGTGGCGGTGCACGCCGACACCGGCGCCTATGTGTGGCACTATCAGACGGTGCCGGGCGAGGAATGGGATTATACCGCGACCCAGCCGATGATCCTCGCCGATCTGCGGATCGGCGGGCGCATCCGCAAGGTGCTGATGCAGGCGCCGAAGAACGGCTTCTTCTATGTGCTCGACCGGACGAGCGGCAAGCTGATCTCCGCCGAAAAGCTGGTGTCGATCAACTGGGCGGCCGGCATCGACAAGAAGACGGAGCGGCCGATCGAGAATCCGGCGGTGCGCTATGGCGAGACGCCGGCGCTGGTCTCGCCCGGCCCCGGCGGCGTCCACAACTGGAACCCGATCGCTTACAGCCCGCGCACCGGCCTCGTCTATCTGGAGACCGAGGAGACCTATATGGGCTATTCCCGCGCTGCCGGGTGGGATCCCGACAGTCCGCGCGGCACCGGCCTCAGCTACACGGGATACGACGCCGAGCGGAAGACGATCTCAGACTATGCCGATGCGCACAGCCGCGCCTGGCTGACCGCCTGGAATCCGCTGACGCAGAAAGTGGCGTGGCGCGTGGAGCATCCCAACAAGGGCAGCGGCGGCGTGCTGGCGACGGCGGGCAATCTCGTCTTCCAGGGATCGATCGGCACCCGCTTCGTCGCCTATCGCGCCGACACCGGAGCGAAGCTCTGGGAGATGCCGGTCCAGCAAGTACCGATCTCCGGACCGATCAGCTACATGGTCGATGGCGAGCAATATATCGCGGTCAATGCCGGCTGGGGTGGTGGCCTCGCCCATGTCGAGCGCTCGCATTATGCCGAGCTGTCGCTCTCCAAGCCGCGCCTGCTGGTGTTCAAGCTGGGCGGCACGGCGAAGCTGCCGGCGCCCAGCGGCAATTTCGAGGTGCCGGAATTGCGCGCGCCGCCTCCCGTGACCGCATCGCCAGAGACGATCGCGCGGGGCGAGAAGCTCTACGAGGCGCATTGCGCGCTCTGCCATGGCACGGCGGCGCGCGGCGGGATCAAGGACCTGCGCCACATGTCGCCGGAGACGCATGGCGAGTTCCTCGACATCGTGCTCGGCGGCAAGCGCGCAAAGCGCGGCATGGCCAGCTTCGCCGACACGCTCTCGCGCGAGGATGCCGAGGCGATCCACCATTATGTCATTGCGCGGGCCAATGCCGACTGGGAAGCACCCGCGTCCCGGCAATAGAGACCAAGAGGGGATAACGAATGTCCGTCAGCCCGTTTCGCAAGGCCGCGCTCGTCGCCGCCCTGCTCCTAGGAGGAATGCCCATGACCGTTGATGCCCAGCCCCACTATGGCCCGACCTATGCGCAGGACCGCGCCGAAATCGAGGATCTGATGGCGCGCTATCTCTTCGCCATCGATTATCAGGACTGGGACGCCTATGTGGCGACCTTCACCGAGGACGGCGAGTTGGAATTCGCCAGCGGCACCAGCAAGGGCCGCGCGGCGATCCGTGAGGCGGTGATGAAGTTCCAGACCGGCATCGGCCGCTTCTACCATACCGAGGACGGCAAGCCGGCGCTGCTGCGCCACGTGATCCTGCAGTCGAGCGTGCGCGTTGAGGGCGACCACGCCTGGGCACGCTCGCTCTGGCTGGAAATGGCCAATAACGGCCCGCAGGACAGCATGAAGATGGGCACCTACGGCATCTACGAGGATGACCTGCGCAAGGTGAACGGCCGGTGGCTGCTGAGCAGGCGCCGCGTCCTCAACGAGTTTCTCAAGGGACGCCAGTCCGGCCCGGGCAATCCTGTGCGCGACATGGACGTGCTGGCGGAGGCGCTGCTGAAGGGCGGGAAGTAACGAGGCCCCTCCTCTCCTTTCGCGGGAGAGGATAGCGCAGCGCTCTATTACTTCTTCGGCTTGCGGAACTTCAGGATGAACTGGTCCGTCTTGCCGCGAATGCCGGTCTCGCGCACCGCCAGCGTGTGATCGTCGGCGGCGTGGGCGAGCAGGGCGCTGCGCGTCTCAAGCTTGAAACCGACCGCCTCGACCTCGCTGATCACCGCCTTGTCCTCGATGCGGTGGAGCGTCGAGGTGACGCTCGTCCCCGCCCCCGGCGCGGCCTGATGATCGACGATGAAATAGACGCCGCCCGGCTTCAGCGCCTTGAACGCGGCGGCATTGGTCAGCGCGGCAACGTCGCTGTCGCCGACCTTGTTGTTCTTGAAGTCGTGATAGTTGAGGGTCGTCCACACGACATCGACCGGCGCCGGCACGTTGATCTCGCCCGGCTGGATCGACACGACGCTCAGGTTCGCGTGGGTGGCGGCATAGTCGCTCAGCACCGGCGAGGGGCGCCCGACCATGGCATAGACATGGCCCTTGGCGCCGACCGCGCCGGTCAGGATGCGCGTGAAATAGCCACCGCCCGGCCCGAGCTCGGCGACGGTCGAGCCGGCCTTGACGCCCGCGAAGGCGATCAGTTCGGCCGGCTTGCGATCGGCGTCGCGAACCTTGTCGGCATCGGGGCGGCCGGGATCGGCGAGCACGGTTTTGAGGTTCACCACGGCGGATGCGGCGATCACGGCGCCGCTCGTCGCCATCAGGGTCACGGCGAAGGCATAGCGCAAGGTCGTGCGGGTCATTGGTTTCTCTCCCAGGGCAGGGTCAGTGAGGCAGGTTGCCCCGATGCTACGCGCGCAGCGCCTCTTATTCCACGCCCTATTTCGTGTCAGGCTCGGCCGGGGAACGCCGCACCGAGTCTGCGCCCGCCAATACGCATATTGGGCAATTGCTGCACGCGGGCCGTGCCCTACAACGCAAGAAAACGGGGGTAATATGGCGGGTCGTAGCCAATTCGGACTTTCTGCGCTCGAGCGGCGCGCCCTGCTCAAGGGATCGCTTGGCGCCGCGGCCTTCGCCGGCATGCAGAGCTATGCGTCGGCCGCCAAGATCGCCGAGGTAACCGCGCCGCCACCCATGCCCCTCCCCGGCCGGAAAGTCGCGCTGGTGCCGTTGCGCGTCACGCCCGACCAGCTCATCGACGTCAAATGCTGCATCCGCCCCTTCCGCGCCGCCGGCCCCAATCTCGGCACGCAGATGATCGGCGACACGCTGGTCGTCCATAATTACGGCCATGGCGGCAGCGGCTGGTCGCTGAGCTGGGGCTCGGCAGATGTCGCGCTCGGCAAGGCGCTGAGCGTGCTGCCCAAGGAGATCGCGGTGGTCGGCTGTGGGATCGTCGGCCTCACCACGGCCGTGCTCGCGCAGCAATATGGTCTCAAGGTGACCATCTATGCGCGCGACATGATCCAGCGCACCCGTTCCTTCCGCGCGAGCGGCTCGTTCACGCCGAGTTCGCGCGTCGCGCTGACCGAGCCGGCCGGGCCCGAGTTCGGCGATCTGTGGGAACGGATGGCGCGCTTCTCCTGGAAGGCGTTCCGCACCTGCATTGGCCTGCCCGGCAATCCGGTCGAGTTCCAGGACAATTACGGCCTTTCGGATACGCCGCCGCAGCGTCGCGTGCGCGAACCCAATCCGGCCATCACCGACAGCTATGCGACTAGGGGCATCCCGTTCCAGGAGACGGAATTCGCCCATCTCGACGACCGCATCAAGGACATCGTCCCGCAATCCTCGCTGCTGCCACCCGAGGAAAATCCGTTCAACGCCGCTTATGCGAGCCGCACCTCGCACATGTATTTCAACTTCGCGAGCTACGGCCACATGCTGCTCACCGAGTTCTTCGGGCGCGGCGGCCAGTTCGTCATGCGCGATTTCCACGGCCCGGCCGATTACGCCAAGCTCAAGGAAAAGGTGGTGATCAACTGCACCGGCTATGCCGCGCGCGACCTGTGGCAAGACAAGACGATCATTCCGGTGCGCGGCCAGACCGGCTGGCTCGTTCCCCAACCGGACTCCCATTATGCCGTCCGCTACAAGAACGTCATGCTGATGTCGAAAGCCGACGGCGTGTGCGTCATGAACAATAATTCGATCCCCGAGGATCTGGGCGACATGTTCGGCGTCGGCAACAGCATGGAGTTGCCGAACCCGGCGGACATCCAGGCCGGCCTCAAGCTCATCGCGCCGGTGTTCGCGCCACCCGTGGGCGGAGCCTGAGCGATGGCGCGCGCCCTCTCCGTTATCGCCCTCGCGGCCACCGCCATCGCAATCGGCGCGGCCTCCCCCGCTCCCATAACCACACGTCAGGGTGTCTTCACCGAGGATCAGGCTGCTGCCGGTGCCCAGCTTTACGCGACGCGCTGTGCGATGTGCCACGGCAAGATGCGCGAAGGCACGTATGAAACGCCGAGCCTGCAGGACAGGTTCATCGCGAACTGGAGCAAGGCACCCGTTGCCGATCTTTACGACTATCTCGCCCGCGCCATGCCGCAATTTGCGCCCGGATCGCTCAAACCCGCCGAAACCGCCCAGATCGTCGCGTATCTTCTGAAAGCCAATGGCCTGCCCGCCGGAGCGAAGCCCCTGCCCGAGGGTGGCCCCACGCTGGCGCGAATCATGCTTGAGCCCAAGGCTCCCTCCCTTTCCGCCAAGGCTGTGCCCAGAACAAAATAGGGCACAGCCACGGGCGGAAAGCTCCCGCACTGCAGCATAAGAGCAACAGTCGGACGGAAATCCCTCAAAACAAGCCGGCGTGAGCATGGACTCGCGTGCAACGCTTGAGTTTGGATTTTTGCAATGCAACATTCCTATCTTGAGAGGCGGTTTCCGCCTCGGTCGCTTGTCGGGAAGGCATCAGGGGCGTGCTTCACGGAAGAGTGTCGGCAAAAGCTTGGGCAGTGCCCCGCGACGCGCTGCGGCGAGGCATGGCTGGATGCTGATGTCCCGGCTGTCCACCGCGCAGGCCGACGTCCAGCCACCCCTTGCGGAGGGCCTGCCAGCGGATCGGCTCCCTCATGAGGGAACGGGCATCAGGCCAGGCATGAAACGGACCCTCGCCTTCGCCCTCGCCGCCACTGGCCTGGCCGGCCTCTTCATCATCCTCCATGCTGCCACTGATGGCTATGACGCGATCCTCGAGGCGCTGGCCATCATCGATCTCACCGCGCTTGGCGCCGTGCTGCTGTTCGGCATCCGCCAGATGCATGAGACGCTCACCGGCTGGGACGGCCTTGCCGAACTCAGCCGCGCCAAGCAGGCAGCCGAGGCAGCCAATCTCGCTAAGAGCCGCTATCTCGCCAGCGTCAGCCACGAGATCCGCTCGCCGCTCAACGCGATCTACGGTTATGCGCAGCTCTTCGAGCGCGGCGACGGCGCCAATGCCCAGGAGGCCGCCCGCGTCATCCTGCGCTGCTCCGAGCATCTCACCAATCTGGTGGAGGGGTTGCTCGACATCTCGCAGCTTGAGTTCGGCGTGCTGCGCGTGCGCAGCGAGGAAGTGCGTCTGCCGACCTTCATCGACCAGGTCGTGGCGATGATGCGCCCGGCAGCCGCCGCCAAGGGGCTCGACTTCATCTACGAGCCTTCCGAGCGCGTGCCCGAATATGTCCGGCTGGATCAGAGCCGCTTCCGCCAGGTGCTGATCAACCTGCTCTCCAACGCGATCAAGTTCACCGACAGCGGCTCGGTGACGCTGCGCACCAGCTATTCCGGGCAGATCGCCACGTTCGAGGTGCGCGACACCGGCCCCGGCATCGCGCCCGAGGATCATGAGCGCATCTTCGAGCGGTTCGAGCAGGGGACGCAGGCCGAGGGCGCGCGGGTCAAGCCGGGCGCCGGCCTCGGCCTCGCCATCGCGCGCACGATCGTCGAGATATTGGGCGGCCGGCTGGAGCTGGAGAGCGATCTCGGCGCTGGCGCCTGTTTCCGCATCACCATGATGCTGAGCGAGATTGCCGGCAAGGTGACGACGTCTGCGCCGGCCCGTCGCGCGGTCGGCTATGAAGGCCGCCAGCGCAGCATAGTGCTGTGCGAGGACGACGCCGACCAGCGCCAGTGGCTGGAGCGGCTGCTGCGCACCCTGGGCTTCGATGTGCATGCCCATCCCAATGGCGAGGCTGCGCTGGCCGCCGAACATGCGGCGCCCGATCTCGCCATTCTCGACATCAGCATGCCCGGCATCTCGGGCTGGGAAGTGGCGCAGGGCCTGCGCGCACGCGGCAGCGAGACGCTCAAGATCCTGATGCTGTCGGCCAACAGCGAGGAATTGCATCGCCCTGATTTCCCGACGCCGGGCCATGACCGATTCCTGGTCAAGCCGGTCGAGTTCGCGCATCTGGTCGAGACGATCGGCGATTTGCTCGGGCTGACCTGGCGCTGGGACGCGGATGCCGAGCCGGGCGCCGACACGGCGCCGTCCGCGCCCGACTGCGAAACACTCGACGCGAGCGCCCGCGAGCATCTCGTTCACCTCAAGGAATTTCTGCGCATCGGCTATGTGCGCGGGATCGAAGCCGAAATTCGCCAATTGGAAGAAGCCGCACCCCATGCGGAGGCTCTCGTCGGCAGGCTCTATGATTGCCTGGACCGCTATGACCTCGCCGGCATGGCCAAGCTGCTCAAGGAAAGCTGACATGATGCAAGCCCCAGGGCATTCAGATACGGTTCTTGTGGTCGACGACGAACCGGACGCGCTGCGCATGCTGACCGCGGTGCTGGAGCGCGCGGAAATGTCCGTTTTGGTCGCCACTTCGGGGGAAGCCGCGCTCGAACTGCTCAACAATATCATGCCCGATCTCATCCTGATGGATGCGGTCATGCCCGGCATGGACGGCTTCGAGACCACGCAGAAGATCAAGGCGCGTCCCGCGACCGCCAGCATCCCGGTCATCTTCATGACCGGCCTCACCGAAAGCGAGCATGTCGTCGAAGCGTTCGAGGTGGGCGGTGTCGATTATGTGCGCAAGCCCGTCGATCTCTCGGAATTGCTGGCGCGCGTCCGCGTCCACATGGCGCAGGGCCGCGCCGTCCATGCGAGCATCACCAGCCTCGACGCAACGGACCGGCTCATCCTCGCCACCGATGCCAAGGGTCGCCTGCTCTGGTGCACGCCGCGGGCCGAGCAGGCGATCGCCCGCGTCGCGCCGGGCTGGCGTCGCGGGGAGGACAGCCTTCCGCAGGAGTTGCGCAGCCAGATCGAGCGGCTGCTGACCCGGGACGAGTCAGCCGGGGGAACGGTGCGCGTCAAGCAGGTGGTGGGACGCGGTGAACTGGAACTCGTTGTCGTCGCCCATTATCGCGAGGACGAGGTGCTCATTCGCCTGAGCGAGATCAATCCCGAACAGGATCTGCTGCGCCTGCAGGACAGGCTGCCCCTGACTCATCGCGAGGCCGAGGTGCTGCTCTGGGTGAGCTACGGCAAGCCCAACCGCGTGATCAGCGACGTGCTGGAGATCAGCCCGCGCACGGTGACCAAGCATCTCGAGCGCATATTCGACAAGATCGGCGTCGAGACGCGCTCAGCGGCGGCGGCCGTCGCGATCCGGATGCTGGGGCAGTAGAGGCGCCTCATGGTGTCCGGTTTGCGGGACTGAGGCTCCGCCCCTTGGTCACTCCCGCGAACGCGGGAATCCAGCTGTTACATCGCACTGACCTCACAACGTGGATTTCGATCCGCGCCGTCGACTGGATTCCCGCGTTCGCGGGAATGACGAAGGTAGTGAGCGGAGGAGCCACCCGCTGCCGACATTCAATCCTACCAAGGGCTGAACCTAGGGCGCGCGCCCGGCCAGTTACCGCCCTGGGCTCCTGCCTTCGCAGGAGCGCTCGAATTGCGAATGGGAGTGGCCCTCAGACTAGGATGGACTTCTTGCGCAGCTCGGCGGGGTAGCGCTGGCGGCGATGGAAGGTCGCGGCCTTTTCCGTCGCCGCGCCGTCGGCCGCGGCTGCCTCGGGCGCGGCTTCCTGCTCGTCCACCGCTGCCGTCGGCCCGGCCTTCTTCTTGACCGCCGTCGCCTCGATCTCGATCAGGTAGAGCGGGCCGACCAAGGCCGCGACCTGGAAGGTCGAGCGCGCCACCGTATTGGGATTCTCGGGCGTACCGAAGAACATCTTGAAGCCCTCGTTGACGCCCGCGAAATCCATCTTGCCGGTGCGCGGATCGGCCGCAACGAACAGGGTCATCTTGACCACGTCGGACATCTTGTAGCCCTGCCCTTCGAGCAGCGCCTTGATCTTGGTGAGCGCGCTGATCGTCTGCGCCTTGCTGTCGCCCATATCCTCGATGGTCTTGACTTCGGACATCGGCTTCTTGGGGTCGACCGGCGAAGGCAGCTGGCCCGAGAGGAAGAAGATCTCATTGTCGTCGCTCACTCGCACACCGTCGAGGATCAGGGCGCTGGGATTGCTCTTCAGCCGCACGACATCCGCCTGGGCCGGTGCGGCGCATGCCAGCAGCGCAGCGCCTGCGAGCATGAGGGAGGTGACGAGCGGGAGGGTGCGAGCCGATCTTTTCATAGAATTCCGTGGCTAGGGACCACCCCCTGACCTTGCCATACGACAAAATGCGTATGTCCGAATCCGGGGCGCCTGATCACCTGACCGCCGAAGCGTCGGCAAGGGTGAGCGATCGACGCGCGGACAACATGAAGCACCTGCAGGAGAGTAGCTTCGCGAAGTCCTTTCGCGAAAAAAGAGGACTCTCACGATGATGACCGACCTGCGGGCCGTAACCGCGCCTTTCGCTGCAGATGACCGCCTGCCGGGTGCCGCGGCGCCCGACCGGACCGACGCGCCTGCCTGCACAGAAATCGGAAGAAGGAAGATGACGATGAAGAGGATGACGATCGCCCTGATGACGGCCCTTCTGCCAGCCGCCGCCTTCGTTGCCGGCCCAGCATCGGCCGCCACCAAAGCTGTGCCCAAGCCGATGATCGAGCACAAGATGGGGCCGAACGCGAACGCGCCGATCGCCGCCTCGGTCTCCGTCCCGGCGGCAGCGAATGTCGTCTATCTCTCCGGCCAGACCGCCTCCCCGATCGACCCGGCCAAGCCGGACGAGCTCGGCGACACCAAGACGCAGACGCTCAGCATCCTCACCAAGATCAAGGCCCAGCTCGAGGGCATGGGCATGTCGATGGGCGACATCGTCAAGATGACCATCTTCATGGTCGGCACGCCCGAGACGGGCAAGATGGACGCCGCGTCGATGAACGAGGTGTTCCGCACCTTCTTCGGCACCGCCGAACAGCCCAACAAGCCCGCCCGCTCGACCGTCCAGGTCGCCGCGCTCGGTCGCCCGCCGGTGCTGATCGAGATCGAGGCCGTCGCAGCGAAGATGCCGTGATCCGCAGTCACCGCCAGATGACGCGCCGTCGCATGCGCAGGGCGTCGGCCATCGCGCTGCCGCTCGCCGCGATTCTCTGCGCCTGGACCGTCGGCGGCCGGGCCCAGGACACGGCCGGTGGCGGCCCGTCCAGCGTGAAGGTCGGCGGCGAAGGCAAGGAAGTGTTCGAGACCATCTGCCAGGCCTGCCACCTGGCGGACGCGAAAGGCGGCAGCGGCATCCCCGCCCTCGCCGGCAACACCCATCTCGCCGACAAGGATTTCATGGTCGACATCCTGCTCAAGGGCCGGGGCGGCATGCCCTGGTTCAACGACATGCTGACGCCCAAGCAGATCGCCGCGGTCGCAACTTACGTCCGCAGCCATTTCAACAGCTATTCCGAGCCCGTCACCGAGGCCGACGTCCAGCGCATCGCTGGCGGCGCCAAGGCCTCGCCTCGCGATTGCGCCACGTGCTGACGCCGTTCGGGGACGGCGCCGCACCAGACCAAGGGGGAAGACCAATGATCGAAGAAGCCGGCCCGTCGCGGCGCGAACTCCTCACGATGATCGGCAAGGCCGGCGGCGCGATCGCCATGTATCAGGCGATGACCGCGCTCGGCCACGCCGCGGAAACCCAGTTCACCGGCCCGCCCGCGCTCTCCGGCGCCAGGAAGGGCAGCAAGGTGCTCGTGCTGGGTGCGGGCCTGGCCGGCATGCTTGCCGCCTACGAGCTGCGCAAGGCCGGCTATGCCGTCCAGATCCTCGAATATCAGGCGCGCCCCGGCGGGCGGAACTACTCGATCCGCGGCGGCGACAAGATCGTCGAGGTGGGCGGCGCGACGCAGACCTGCGAATTCCAGCCGGGCAATTACCTCAACCCCGGCCCCTGGCGCATCCCGCATCATCACCGCACTCTGCTGCATTATTGCAAGGCGTTCGGCGTGGAGCTGGAGCCCTTCATCCAGATGAACCACAATGCCTTCGTCCACCAGACCAAGGCTTTCGGCGGCAAGCCGCAGCGCTACAAGGAGCTGGCGACCGACTTCAAAGGCCATGTCTCCGAGCTGCTCTCCAAGTCGCTCAATGCCGGCGCGCTCGACCAGCAGGTTACCGCCGAGGACAAGGCCCGCCTGATCGATGCGCTACGCGACTGGGGCCTGCTCGACGGCGACCTCAAATATGCCAGCAACGTCCATGTCTCCAGCCAGCGCGGCTATGACCGCGCGCCCGGCGGCGGCGTCAATGGCGAGCCCACGCCCTCCAAGATCAACAGCCTCAGCGACCTGCTCGATTCCAAGGTCTGGACGCAGATGGGCTTCTATTTCAACTATGTGATGCAGACGACGATGTTCCAGCCCAAGGGCGGCATGGACATGATCGGCAAGGCCTTCGCCAAGCAACTCGCCGGCCTCATCACCTACAATGCCAAGGTGACCAAGATCGCACAGGGCGATGCCGGCGTCTCGGTGATGTGGGAGGACGTCAAGACCGGCAAGGTCAGCGAAGCCAAGGCCGACTATTGCGTCTGCACCATCCCGTTGCCCGTCCTCAACCAGATCGACATCCAGGTCGGCGCGCCGATGAAGGCGGCGATCAAGGCCGTGCCTTACAGTGGGCAAGTCAAGATCGGCCTGGAGATGCGCAGCCGCTTCTGGGAGGAGAAATACTCCATCTATGGCGGCCACAGCTTCACCGATCAGGCGATCGCCCTGATCTCCTATCCGAACTTCGATTTCTTCAAGGACAAGCCGGCCGTGCTGCTCGGCGCTTTCGCGAACGGCGCGGGCGGCTACCAGCTCGCGGGCATGACGCCCGAACAGCGGATCGAGGCGGCGCTGGCACAGGGGTCGGTCTTCCACCCGGCGGAATATCGCAAAGAATTTATGAACGGCGTCTCCCTCGCCTGGAGCCGCCAGCCCTGGATCCTCGGTTGCTGCGGCAGCTGGACGGAAGCCTCCCGCGCGCAGCATTACCAGAATCTCGTCGCCATGGATGGCCGCATCGTCCTCGCCGGCGAGCATGCCTCTTATTACGGCTGCTGGATGGAGGGCGCACTGCTGTCCTCGCTCGACGCGATCGAGCGGTTGCACAAGACAGCGCTCGCCGCTTGAGGTAGACTCAGGCAACCAACGGGTTTCGGAAACAGAGTGGTGAAGACGTGACGCACAGACACCGGGAGCGCTCGGCTGCCGGCAGCCGCGAGCATTGGATTGGCCGGAACGGCGCCTCGTTGTTGCCGCTCCTGATCATGCTCACCGGTTGCGCGGAGAGCAAGGGCGAGGAGCAGAAGCGACCGCCCCCGCTTGTCACCGCCGTCCAGCCGACGGCGCACCTGTTCCGCGACGAAATCCAGGCCGTCGGCACCGCGCGCGCCAACGAGCAGGTGACGCTCGCCGCCAACGTCACCGAGCGGATCGACAAGCTGCTGTTCGACGACGGCATGTATGTGCGGCGCGGCCAGCTCCTCGCCATACTCTCCAACGCGCAGGAGCAGGCGGCGCTGGCCGGCGCCAAGGCAAGCGCGGCGGAAGCCTCCTCCCAGCTCGATCGCATCAACAGCCTGAACCAGCAGGGGTTCGCGACCCGCGCCCTGCTCGACCAGCAGCGCGCGGCCCTGAGCGAAGCGCGGGCGAGCGAGGAGAGCGTCCGCGCGCAGATCGGCGATCGCATGATCCGCGCACCCTTCGCCGGCTATCTCTCGCTGCGCAACATCTCGGCCGGCGCCATTGTCACCAGCGGCACGCCGCTCGTCACGGTCAGCGACATTTCGCGCATCAAGCTCGATTTCACCGTGCCCGAGACCCAGCTCGCGCGCCTGCGCCCGGGCCTGCCGATCCGCGCCTATGCTTCCGCCTTCCCCGATCAGCCGATCGAGGGACAGATCGCGGTGATCGATCCGGTCATCGATCCGCAGAGCCGCGCCGTCATGGTCCGCGCCACGCTGCCCAATCCGGGCAATCGCATCAAGCCCGGCATGCTGCTCACCGTGCGCATCGAGACGCATACGCGCAGCGCCCCTGCCCTGCCGGAAATGGCCGTGCTGAGCGAAGGCGACACGCGCTACGTCTATACCGTCGACGAGGAGCGCAAGGTCAAGCGCACCGACATCACCACCGGCCTGCGCGACAATGGCTTTATCGAGGTGAGCGGACTGCCAACGAGCGCCCTCGTCGTCTCCGAGGGCGTCGTGAAAGTCTCCAACGGCCGCACCGTCCGCCTCGCGGGCGAGGATGGGAAAGGCCCCGGCGGCAGGGGCAAAGGCAAGCGCGGCGCAGAAGGCGGAGGCGGACCGGCCGGCGCCGCGCCATGATGATCTCGGACCTGTCGGTCCGTCGTCCGGTCGTCGCGACGGTGATGGCGCTGCTGCTGACCATCATCGGCCTTGTCGGCTTCTTCAGCCTGTCGGTGCGCGAATATCCCGACACCGATCCGCCTGTCGTCTCGGTCGAAACGCGCTACACCGGCGCCAACGCCGCCGTCATCGAGAGCCGGATCACCCAGCCGCTGGAACAGCGCCTCGCCGGCATCGCGGGCATCGAGTCGATCAGCTCTAGCTCGCGCGACGGCGGCTCCTACATCAACATCGAGTTCCGCGCCGGGCGCGACGTCGACTCCGCCGCCAACGACGTGCGCGATCGCGTGGCGGCGGGGGCGGCCGATCGCCCGATCGATGCCCTGCCGCCCGAAGTGCGCAAGGTCGACGGCGACGCCCAGCCGATCATCTTCTTCGCGATCATGGCGCCGGGCTGGGACAAGACCAAGCTTGGCGATTTTGTCACCCGCGTCGTCATCGATCGCCTCTCGACGATCGACGGCGTCGCGCAGATCCAGTCCATGGGCCTCGCCAAGCCGTCGATGCGCGTCTGGCTGGATGCCGATCGCCTTGCCGCGCTGCGCCTGACGCCGCGCGACGTGGAGAATGCGCTGCGCCGCCAGAATGTCGAGCTGCCGGCCGGCCGCATTGAGGCGCGCTCGCAGAACCTGTCCCTGCGCGTGCAGCGTGGTTTCACCACGCCCGACGATTTCAAGAGCCTCGTCATCGGCCGCGGCGCGGACGGCTATCAGGTCCGCCTCGGCGACATTGCGCGGATCGAGGAAGGGCCGGAAAATCCCTATTCGATGTTCCGCTACAATGGCCAGACCGGCGTCGGCCTGGGCATCGTGCGTCAGTCCGGCGCAAACACGCTCGCCGTCGCCGAGGAGGCCAAGAAGGTGATGGCCGAGATGGCCAGGACCTTCCCGCCGGGCGTGAGGGTGGAACTGGGCAACGACAGCACCCTCTTCATCGACCAGGCGATCAAGGGCGTGTGGGAGACGCTGATTGAGGCGGCGCTGCTGGTGACGATCGTGGTCTTCCTCTTCCTGGGCAGCGTGCGGGCGACGATCGTGCCGATGATCACCGTGCCGATCTGCCTGCTCACCACCTTCGCGGTGCTGTGGATCGCCGGCTATTCGATCAACCTCCTGACCCTGCTCGCACTCGTCCTCGCGATCGGGCTGGTGGTCGACGACGCCATCGTCGTGCTGGAGAATGTCTATCACCGCATTGAGCAGGGCGAGGAGCCGCTCTACGCCGCCTTCGCCGGCACACGGCAGGTCGGCTTCGCGGTGATGGCAACGACGCTCGTGGTCTGCGCCGTGTTCGTGCCGGTCATGTTCCTCTCCGGCCAGACCGGCCTGCTCTTCCGCGAGCTGGCCGTCGCGATGATCGCGGCGCTCAGCGTCTCCGGACTGCTCGCACTGACCCTCACGCCGATGATGTGCTCCAAATTCCTCAGACATGCCGAGCGCGGCTGGCTGACCACGCGCGTCGACCGGTTGATGAACCGCACGGAGACCGGCTATCGATACGCACTCGACAAGGTGCTGCGCCGCCCGCTGCCGGTCATTATCGCGGTGGCGCTGTTGCTCGGATCGGCAAGCATCATGTTCCGCCATATCGATGCCGAACTCGCCCCCGCCGAGGATGCCGGCACCGCGCAGATTCGCTTCAATGCGCCCGAGGGCGTGAGCTTCAAGCAGGCGGACGATTATGCCCGCCAGGTCGAGGCGGTCGTGCAGCCGATGGTCGGCAAGGGCGCGGTGCGCGGCATGAACGCACGTATTCCCAACAATGGCGGCGAGAGCGAGGATTTCAACAGCGGCCAGATCGCCATCTTCCTGCGCCACTGGGACGAGCGCAAGGAGACGACGCAGGACATCGCCCGCATCATCAATCGAAAGCTCGCCGACCTGCCGACCGTGCGCGGCAATGCCGTCGTCAACAATCGCATGTCGCGCAGCGGCCAGCCACTCAGCTTCGTGATCGCCGGCAACAGCTATCAGGACCTCGCCCGCGCCCGCGACCGAATCCTGGACGCCGCGCGTGACAATCCCGGCATCCTCAATCTCGATGCCGACTATGTCGAGAACAAGCCGCAGCTCGTCATCGAGGTGGACCGCCAGCGCGCCGGCGATCTCGGCATCTCGGTCGATGATGTCAGCCAGGCGCTGCAGACGATGATGGGCTCGCGCCGCGTCTCAACCTATGTGCGCGACGGCGAGGAATATTATGTCGTGCTGCAGGCCGAGGCCTTCAACCGCGACGACGAAGCCGGTCTCGCCAAGGTTTATGTGCGGTCGGCGAGCGGCGCGCTGGTGCCGCTATCCAATCTCGTCACCGCTCGCCAGGCGGCCACCGCGCGCGAGCTGGGGCGGTTCAACAAGATGCGGTCGATCACGCTCAATGGCGGCCTCGCCCCCGGCTATTCGCTGAGCAAGGCGCTGGCCTTCCTGGAGCAGGAGGCCGCCCAGTCGCCCGAGGTGCTTGCGGTCGGCTACAAGGGCGAGAGCCAGCAGTTCAAGCAGACCGGCAGCTCGATCTGGTTCGCCTTCGGCCTCACCGTGATCGTCATCTACCTGTTGCTCGCCGCGCAGTTCGAGAGCTTCGTCCACCCCGCCGTGATCATCTCGGCCGTGCCTATGGGCGTCGCGGGCGGCATCATCGGGCTCTTCCTCACGGGCACGACGATCAATCTCTTCAGCCAGATCGGCATCATCATGCTGGTTGGCCTCGCCGTGAAGAACGGCATCCTGATCGTCGAATATGCCAACCAGTTGCGCGATGCGGGCAAGGACATCAAGGAGGCGATCCGCGAGGCGGCCGCCCGCCGCCTGCGCCCGATCCTGATGACCTCGATCGCGACCGTCGCGGGCGCCGTGCCGCTGGCGCTGAGCCATGGCGCGGGCGCGGCGGCCCGCTCGTCGATCGGCTGGGTCATCGTGTTCGGCGTCAGTATCGCGACCGCGATCACCCTGTTCGTCGTGCCGATCCTCTATCGCCGCCTTGCGCGCGGCACCCAATCACCGCAGTTCGTCGCCCGCAAGCTGCGCGACCTTGTCGCCGCACGCGGCGGCCGCGAGGGTGGCGGTCTGGCGCAGCCGGCCGAATAGCCGCTCAAACGCAAACGGCGCGCCGCTCTCTGGTGGAGCGACGCGCCGTTTGCTTGCGTGATGAGGTGCTTACTCGACGATCGCCATTTGCGAGGTCGCGTTGCCGCTCAGCACCGCGATGCGCGTGTCGGCCGAGTAGCCCAGCGACTTGCGGCACTGCAGGTCCGGGCCACGGCCGGTCATCAGTTCGTCCTTGGGATTGCAGGCGGCGTCGATCTGCTCGTTGACGCGCGCGCGGAACTTGGCGACGCTCTTGGGATCGGCGAAATTCACGCCCTCGGTCGAGACACGGAACTGAACGCCCTGGCGCTCCTTGGCGAAAGCACCGGTGGACCCGGCGAGCAGGCTGACCGCAACAAGAGCGGTTGCAACGATCTTCATATGATTACTCCTGTGAACGCATTTTATATTGGCCGTTGATGCTTCCTGACGTCAGGTATCCGGGCTTTCGAACCCGAACCCACCTGCCAAGCGTTCTCGACTGCGCTTGGCGGCGCACATAGGAGCGTGATGTGACAGCCACAAGGCAAAATCGATGC
Source organism: Sphingobium nicotianae (assembly GCF_018603885.1). Lineage (GTDB taxonomy): Bacteria > Pseudomonadota > Alphaproteobacteria > Sphingomonadales > Sphingomonadaceae > Sphingobium > Sphingobium nicotianae. The sequence goes on along the minus strand of NZ_JAHGAW010000007.1, from coordinate 106,787 downwards.
TGCGCCGCAGAAATCAGCCATTTTTCGATGCTGCAGGACGGTAGAAAACGAATTTCTCGATAGCGGACCAACGTGCGGAAGCGGCGCTTGCCGCCCCCTGCTCCCCGCGTCATTTTCGGTGGGCGGATTCTCCGAGCGCCGCGCATCATAGATCGGCGGAGAGTGGGGGGAGAACAGAGCGAGCTCGGCCAGCTTCGCAATAATTAAAGCAAGATACTGTAAATTGGCGATTATTATCAAAGGCAGTGAAAGTTGCCGATCCGGCTAAGCGGCCCTTGCAACTCAAGGCATGGTGTCGCCGAAACGGCCATTCGGGATAGAGGCCGATCGCGCCGAAAATATCTGGAGAAAATCCGGCTGCAGGTCCGACGGAAAGAGCCCTCGGCCGGACTGACAAGAAACTGCCCGCAGCGGCGAATGGATCGACGGCGGAAAATCACCGCGATCGCCAAGAAGAGATGAAGGGAGAGATTATGCCCGACGCGTGGACAAATATCGCCATTCCGGCCCAGGCCGCTGCGAAGGAAGGCCTCGTCAACATCGGCCCCGCCAGGCTGTGGTTCTGGGATACCGGCGGCAAGGGCGAGGTCGTCGTCCTCAATCATTCCGACGCGCAGAGCAGCGAATGCTGGAAATATCAGCAGCCTGTGCTCGCCAAGGCCGGGTATCGCGTCATCGGCTGGTCCCGGCGCGGCACCTTCCGCAGCGAGCGCAGACCGCAGGGCAATCCGGGCACCGGCTCCGCCGACCTCGCCAGGTTGCTCGATTTGCTCAAGGTCGATGCATGTCATCTCGTCGGTTCGGCCGAAGGCGCCGCTGTCGCCGTCCACTTCGCGCTGGAGCATCCTGCCCGCGCGCGCTCACTCCTCCTGTCCGGGGGACGTCTGGGCGTCGCTGAGGATGATTATCGCGACATGGACAGTCGCACCCGGTTGCCCGCGAACCACAACACAGCCCCTTCCTTCGCGGAGATCGGCGCTTCCTATCGCGGCGGCAATCCGACCGGGACAAAAAGCTGGGCCGAGGGCGCCGCCGCCGCGCATCCCGCCGGTACGGGGCCGGCCCAACCCGCCGGCGCGCAGCCGCTCAATTGGGCGCGCGTCAGCGGCCTCAAGACGCCCGTCATGCTGCTGACCGGCGATTGCGACCATTATTCGAGCGCTTCTCAAAACCGGCTGATCGCCCAGCATCTGCCCAATCGCGAGCTGGCCGTCATCCAGGAATGCAGCACCGCGGCCTATTGGGAGCAGCCGGACGCATTCAATGCCGTGCTGCTGGATTTCCTGCGCCGTCATCGCGGCGGCACCTCGCTTCCACCCGCGTCGAACCCGGCGCCCGGTCCTACGTATGTCCCCCTCACCTCCCGCTCGCCGACGCCCGCAATCGTCACCGGCCCGGTCAAGGTCTGGGAACCCATCCCCGTTCCCGCGCAAGTTCCCGCGAAGGAAGGCTATGCCGACACCTCGCCAGTCAAGATCTGGCATTGGGACACCGGCGGCGACGGAGAGGCGATCGTCTTCTGCCATCCCTGGTCGCAGTCCAGCGAGTGCTGGAAATATCAGCAGCCCTTCTTCGCGAAGCGCGGCTATCGCGTCATCGGCTGGTCGGCGCGCGGCTTCTACAAGACCGAGAAAGGCCCCGCCGAGAATCCCGGCTCCTCCGCCGAGGATCTTCACAAGCTGATGGACTATCTCAAGGTCGACAAGTTCCACATCGTCGGCTGCGCGGCTGGCGGCTGCACGACCATCGCCTATGCTATCGCCCACCCCGAGCGGCTACATTCCGTCCTTGTCTCGGGCAGCATCCTGCTGCCCACCGAACCGGAGTATGATAAATTCATGGCCAATCTCGGCCGTGGGCCGGCAAACACGGGCGCGCCGACCAACGTGCCGGTCGAGTTCGCCGAAGTCGGCGCCTCCTATCGCGCGGGCGATCCGGAAGGTCTCGCCGCTTGGCAGGCGCTGGAGCATATCGCGCATCCCGGCGGTTGGTTCACCAGTCAACCCTGGGGCGCCGAGCGCAACTGGAGGACCTTCGCGGCCATGACACTGCCGATCATGCTGCAAACCGGCGACACGGACATGGGGCCCTCGCCCGCGCTGATGCGCTTCTACACCAGCCGCTTCCCCAACTGGGAAATGCGCGTGCTGCGCGAAGCGGGCCACGCGTCCTACTGGGAGCAGCCGGAAGCCTTCAATGCCAGCGTCCTCGATTTCGTCTCACGGCACGGCGCGAAAGCCTGACGACGGGAATATAGCACGGACCCCCACGCGGCCAGTTGTCTTGCGCTCGCACCTGATGCAAGGGGTTTTCAGGTGTAGGCACAGACGGAAAGCAGGGCGATGAGCGCAACGGACAAGCCGGTGGTGGTGTTTGGCGGTGGCGGCTTCGTCGGCCGGCAGGTCGCGCAGGAGCTGCTCTCGCGCGGCTATCGCGTGCGGATCGCCCAGCGCGCGCCGCGTCAGGCCTTCATGGTCCGCTCGCTCGGCAGCATGGGCCAGACGCAGCTGACGAGGGTCGACATCGCCGATGCCGACCAGGTCGCGGCGGCGCTCGCCGGCGCAGGCGCCGCAGTCAATCTCGTCGGCCTGCTGCGCGGCGATATGAAGACCGCGCACGTGACCGGCGCGGCGAATATTGCCAAGGCCGCCGCCCATGCCGGTCTCGACGCGCTCGTCCAGATTTCGGCGATCGGTGCCGATCCCGCCAGTCCGTCTGCCTATGGCCAGACCAAGGCGCAGGGCGAAGCGGCCGTGCGCGCAGCCTTTCCCAAGGCGACGATCCTGCGCCCCTCGATCATCTTTGGCCGCGACGATCAGTTTACCAACCGCTTCGCCGGGCTGATCGCGACCGCCGCGTCGGTGCCCTTCATCCATACCGTTCCGCTCATCCGCGGCGGCACGCGTTTCCAACCGATCCATGTCGCCGACGTCGCGCGCGCCATCGCGACCGCGATCGACGAGCCCGGAAAATATGGCGGCGAAACCTATGAGTTGGGCGGCCCGGACGTGCTGACGCTCGGCGAGATCCAGACATGGATCGCCGGCCAGATCGGCCGCTCGTGCCACTTCCTGCCCATCCCGGACGGCATCGCCAAGGCACTCGCCACGCTCACCGGCTGGGCGCCCGGCGCGCCGGTCACGCGCGATCAGCTCGCCATGCTGATGGGTGACAATGTCGTGGCGGCCAATGCCAAGGGGATCGCCAGCTTCGGTATCCGGCCGGTCCCGATGGCGGCGCTCGCCCCGGCCTGGCTCGAGCAATATCGCAAACAGGGCCGCTTCGGATCGACCGTCAGCGCCTGAGATTCCGGGGACGCCGGACGCGCGCCTCCCCAGCCCCATACAGGATGATCCGCCATGGACAGCCATCTCTTGACCGTCATCCTGCTGGGCATCGTGGAGGGGCTGACCGAGTTCCTGCCCGTCTCCTCGACCGGCCATCTCATCCTCGCCAGCGAACTGCTCGGCTATAATGCCGCGGAGTGGGCGACGTTCAACGTCATCATCCAGCTCGGCGCGATCCTCGCCGTGGTCGTGCTTTACTGGCGGACGTTCTGGAATGTCGCGACCGGACTGCTCGCGCGCGACGGGGGCAGCTGGCGCTTCGTCGGCATTCTGCTGCTCGCCTTCCTGCCCTCGGCCGTCATCGGTCTGGCGCTACACAGCAAGATCGAAGAAATGCTCGGCGCACCGAAGATCGTCGCGGTCGCCCTCATCGTCGGCGGCATCGCGATCCTCGTCATCGAGCGGATGCTCAGCTCGTTCCGATATCACGCCGTCGATCGCATCCCCTTCAGCCATGCGCTGGGCATCGGTTTCATCCAGTGCCTCGCGATGATCCCCGGCGTCAGCCGCTCGGGCGCGACGATCATGGGCGCGCTGTCGATGGGCGTCGATCGCCGGACGGCAGCGGAGTTTTCCTTCTTCCTCGCTATCCCCACGATGCTGGGCGCGACCACGCTTGAGATGGTCAAGAACCGCCACGAGCTGACCAGCGGCGCCGTCAACTGGGCCGATGTCGGCGTCGGTTTCGTCGTGTCGTTCGTCGTCGCCATCATCGTGATCAAGCTGTTCGTCGGCTGGGTCTCGCGCCGTGGTTTCGCTTCCTTCGCCTGGTACCGAATCGCTGCGGGCACGGCCGCTCTGATCTGGCTTCTGGCGAGATAGGTCCGTTTCGGCCGGATAATCTCGATGCATATGTTGCAAGCGCGTAGTTTGATGCGCATTTCGCAACAGGTTGGGACAATATACTTGACCTAATTGGCAGGAATCGCGTGACTCTGCCGTTTTTTGGCGTTAGCGCAGCCCTCATCGAGAAGGGAAATGCGTGATGGCCGACAATCCGATGCTCAAATTCGTCATTCGCGGGCAGTCCTACCCGGACAAGCGCGCCGTGACGGAACGCGCCAGGGACTTTTCCGAAATCTCCCATGGCTTCGCTACGTCCGGCGCGGAAGATCAGGCCGCACGCTGCTCGCAATGCGGCGTGCCCTATTGCTCGGTCCATTGCCCGCTGCACAACCATATTCCCGACTGGTTGAAGCTGACGGCAGAAGGGCGCCTGCGCGAGGCGTATGAGCTCAGCAACATGACCTCGACCATGCCGGAGATCTGTGGCCGCATCTGCCCGCAGGACCGGCTGTGCGAAGGCAATTGCGTCATCGAGTTTTCCGGCCACGGCGCCGTCACCATCGGCTCGGTCGAGAAGTTCATCACCGACACCGCCTGGAAGGAAGGTTGGGTCGAACCCGTCCTCGTCGGCGAAGCGACCGGCCTTTCTGTCGGTGTCATCGGCGCGGGGCCCGGCGGCCTCACGACAGCGGAATATCTCCGCGCTGCTGGCCATGAGGTCCATGTCTATGATCGCTATGACCGCGCGGGCGGCCTGTTGACCTATGGCATCCCCGGCTTCAAGCTGGAGAAAGATGTCGTCATGCGCCGCGTCAAGCGGCTGGAGGAAGCGGGCATCCAGTTCCATCTCGGCTTCGAAGTCGGCCGCGACGCCAGCCTCGCCGATCTGCGCGAGAAGCATGACGCGATCCTGATCGCCACGGGTGTCTACAAGGCCCGCGACATGAAGATGCCCGGCGTCGGCACGCAGGGCGTGGTCAAGGCGCTCGATTTCCTCACTGCTTCCAACAAGGCCAGCTTCGGCGACGACGTCCCCGAGCATGAAGACGGCTCGCTGCTCGCGACCGGCAAGGATGTCGTCGTCATCGGCGGTGGTGACACCGCGATGGACTGCGTGCGCACCTCGATCCGCCAAGGTGCGAAATCGGTGCGCTGCCTTTATCGGCGCGACCGGGAGAATATGCCCGGCTCGCAGCGCGAGGTGCAGAATGCCGAGGAGGAAGGCGTCGAGTTCATCTGGCTCACAGCGCCGATTGCCTTCGAAGGCACCGAGCACGTCACCGGCGTCAAGATCACCCGTATGCGCCTGGGCCAGCCCGACGCATCCGGCCGCCGCGCGCCCGAGCCCGATCCGGGCAGTGAGGCGAGCATCCCGGCCGATCTGGTCATCAAGGCACTCGGCTTCGATCCCGAGGAATTGCCGACCATGTTCGGCGAGCCCAGCCTGGCCGTCACGCGCTGGGGCACGCTGCGCGTCGATCACCGCAACATGATGACCAGCATCGACGGCGTGTTCGCCGCCGGCGACATCGTGCGCGGCGCCAGCCTCGTCGTCTGGGCGATCCGCGACGGGCGCGACGTGGCCGATCATATCCAGGCCTATCTCCAGGCCAAGACACCGGCCAAGCAGCGGGTGGCGGCATGAGCCGGGTGCGCGTCCTCGCGGCGGCACTGCTCGCCTGCGCCCTGGTTCCGGCGGTACCGGTTCACGCGCAGCAAACAGCCGCTGCAGCGATCGAAACTGCCCCGCCGCTCGATCCCGCACTGGTGGAGAAAGCCCGGCCGATCGCCGCCGCGATCCTGCCGGAAGGCACCATGGCGAAGATCATGGGGCCGATGATGCAGAAGATGATGGGGCCGATGATGGACTCCGTCGGCAAGATGCCGATCCGCGACCTGCTGAAGGCTGGCGGCGTTGACCCGACCGGGGCGGAAGCGATGAAGCCCGCGACCATCGACCAGATCATGGCGATCGTCGACCCGGCCTATCACCAGCGTATCGCCGTCATGACGACCAGCATGTTCCCGGCGATCGGCAACTTCATGACGCAGTTCGAGCCGGACATGCGCGAGGGCATGGCCGAGGCTTTTGCAGGACGATACAGCGCCGCGGAGTTGGATAATATCCTCGCGTTTCTGCGTACGCCCACCGGCAGCAAGTTCGGCTCCGGCTTCATGGAGCTCGCCGCCGATCCGCATTACATCAGCCGCGTCCAGGCCATGATGCCGAAATTGATCGCGGCCATGCCGACAATCATGAAGGAACCGGCCGACGCGCTCGCAAAACTGCCGAAGCCCAGGGCCTACAAGGATCTGTCGCAAGCTGAACGCAACCGCCTTGCCGAGCTGCTCGGCATCGACCCGAAGAAGATGAAGCCATGACCACCGAAGCAGAACGCCGCCGCATTGCCGAAGTCGGCATGTACCGCCCCGAGTTCGAGAGCGACGCCTGCGGCGTCGGCCTCGTCGCCGCGACCGATGGCAAGGCCTCGCGCCGTGTCGTTGCCAGCGCGATCGATGCGCTCAAGGCCGTGTGGCACCGCGGCGCCGTCGATGCGGATGGCAAGACCGGCGATGGCGCCGGCATCCATGTCGACCTGCCCGTGCGCTTCTTCGACGATGCCATCTCGGCCTCGGGCCACAAACCGATGCCGAACCGCCTCGCGGTCGGCATGATCTTCCTGCCGCGTACCGATCTCAATGCGCAGGAAATGTGCCGCATGCTGGTCGAGGCCGAGATCATCCAGGCTGGCTACAAGATCTATGGCTGGCGCCAGGTGCCGGTCGACGTCAGCGTGATCGGCGAGAAGGCGCAGCGCACCCGCCCCGAGATCGAGCAGATCCTCATCGCCGGGCCAATGCCCGAGGAGCAGGCCGTCGCCGAGTTCGAGCGCGACCTCTATCTCGTGCGTCGCCGGATCGAGAAGAAGGTGGTCGAGGCGCAGATCAACGATTTCTACATCTGCTCGCTCTCCTGCCAGTCGATCATCTACAAGGGGCTCTTTCTGGCCGAGAGCCTGTCGGTCTTCTATCCGGACCTGACCGACGAGCGCTTCGAGAGCCGCGTCGCGATCTTCCACCAGCGTTACTCGACCAACACCTTCCCGCAGTGGTGGCTCGCTCAGCCCTTCCGCCAGCTTGCCCACAACGGCGAGATCAACACGATCCGCGGCAATAAAAACTGGATGAAGAGCCACGAGATCAAGATGGCGGCGCTGGCCTTCGGCGAGCAGTCGAGCGACATCAAGCCGGTGATCCCGGCCGGCGCCTCCGACACCGCCGCGCTCGACGCCGTGTTCGAAACGCTCTGTCGTGCCGGCCGCGATGCGCCGACCGCCAAGCTCATGCTGGTGCCCGAAGCCTATCAGGGCAATGACGACGTGCCCGAAGCGCACAAGCATATGTATAACTATCTCGCCTCGGTGATGGAGCCGTGGGACGGCCCCGCCGCCCTGGCGATGACCGACGGCCGCTGGGCCGTGGCGGGCATGGACCGCAACGCGCTGCGGCCGCTGCGCTACACGATCACGTCCGACAATCTGCTGATCGTCGGCTCGGAGACCGGCATGGTCGTCGTCCCCGAGAGCGGCGTCACCAAGAAGGGTCGCCTCGGCCCGGGCCAGATGATTGCGGTCGACCTCGATGCCGGCAAGGTGTTCGATGATCGGGCGATCAAGGACCGGATTGCCGCCGAGCGTCCCTACGAGGACTATGTGAAGGGTTTCCGCTGCGCCGACGACCTGCCGCCGGCCGACGAGAATGCCCGCCCGGTCTGGGACAAGGCCGAGCTCACCCGTCGCCAGATCGCCGCCAACCTCACGCTCGAGGACATGGAGCTGATCCTCAGCCCCATGGCGGAGGACGGCAAGGAAGCGATCGGCTCGATGGGCGACGACGCCCCGCTCGCGGTCATCACCGACAAGCCGCGCACGATCAGCCATTTCTTCCGGCAGAATTTCAGCCAGGTCACGAACCCGCCGATCGACTCGCTGCGGGAACGCCACGTGATGAGCCTCAAGACGCGCTTCTCGAACCTCGCCAACATCCTGGAGGAGGAATCGCAGAACAGCGACGTGCTGGTGCTGGAGAGCCCAGTGCTGCTCTGCGAGGACTGGTCGCGCCTCAAGAAATATTTCGGCAAGAGCGTCGCCGAGATCGACTGCACCTTCCCCGTCGATGGACCGCCCGATGCGCTGCGCGCCGCCATCAATCGCCTGCGTGACGAGGCGGAGATCGCCGTGCGAGCCGGCCAGACCGAGCTGTTCCTGTCGGACGAGGCGATCGGCCCGGACCGGGTCGGCATCGCGATGGTGCTGGCCGCCGCCGCCGTCCACACGCATCTGGTCCGCAAGGGGCTGCGCTCCTACAGCTCGATCAACGTGCGCACCGCCGAGTGCCTCGATCCGCACTATTTCGCGGTGCTGATCGGCGTGGGCGCGACCACGGTGAATGCTTATCTGGCCGAGGCCTGCGTCGCCGATCGCCACGCGCGCGGCCTGCTGGGTGATCGCTCGCTTACCGAGTGCCTCGAAAATTATCGCACGGCGATCCGCGAGGGCCTGCTCAAGATCATGAGCAAGATGGGCATCGCCGTCATTTCCTCCTATCGCGGCGGCTATAATTTCGAGGCGGTCGGGCTCTCCCGCGCGCTCGTCAACGATCTCTTTCCGTCCATGCCGTCCAAGATCTCCGGCGAAGGCTATGCCTCGCTCCAGTATAATGCTCTGGTCCGGCACACGAATGCCTACAGCAAGGCGGTCGTCAACCTGCCGATCGGCGGCTTCTACCGCCAGCGTGCGGGCGGCGACACGCATGCTTACTCGGCCCAGCTCATGCACCTGCTGCAGACTGCGGTCGCGACCGACAGCTACTCGCATTATCTGCAATTCTCGCGCGGCGTCTCGGAGTTGCCGCCGGTCTATCTGCGCGATCTGCTGGAGTTCCAGTATCCGGATCAGGCCGTGCCGATCGACGAGGTCGAGGCGATCACCGAAATCCGCAAGCGCTTCGTGACGCCCGGCATGTCGCTCGGCGCCCTCTCCCCCGAGGCGCACGAGACGCTGGCCATCGCCATGAACCGGATCGGCGCCAAGGCCGTCTCGGGCGAGGGCGGCGAGGATTCGGCGCGCTTCAAGCCCTATGAGAATGGCGACAATGCCAACTCGACGATCAAGCAGATCGCCTCGGGCCGCTTCGGCGTCACCGCGGAATATCTCGGCGCCTGCGAGGAAGTCGAGATCAAGGTCGCGCAAGGCGCCAAGCCCGGCGAAGGCGGCCAGCTCCCCGGCTTCAAGGTGACCGAGTTCATCGCCAAGCTGCGTCACTCGACGCCCGGCGTGACCCTGATCTCGCCGCCGCCGCACCACGACATCTATTCGATCGAGGATCTGGCGCAGCTGATCTACGACCTCAAGCAGATCAATCCGCGCGCCCGGGTCTGCGTGAAGCTGGTCAGCCAGTCGGGTATCGGCACGGTCGCGGCCGGCGTCGCGAAAGCCCACGCAGACGTCATCCTCGTCTCCGGCCATGTCGGCGGCACCGGCGCCTCGCCGCAGACCAGCATCAAGTTCGCAGGCCTGCCTTGGGAAATGGGCCTCTCCGAGACCAACCAGGTGCTGACCCTCAACGGCCTGCGCCACAAGGTGAAGCTGCGCACCGACGGCGGCCTCAAGACCGGGCGGGACATCGTCATCGCGGCGATCCTGGGCGCCGAGGAGTTCGGCATCGGTACGCTGTCGCTGGTGGCGATGGGCTGCATCATGGTGCGCCAGTGCCACTCGAACACCTGCCCGGTCGGCGTCTGTGTCCAGGACGAGCGGCTGCGCGCCAAGTTCACCGGCACGCCGGAGAAGGTCATCAACCTCATGACCTTCATCGCCGAGGAAGTGCGCGAGGTGCTCGCGCGCCTCGGCTGCCGCAGCCTCGACGAGGTGATCGGCCGCACCGAGTTCCTCAAGCAGGTGAGCCGCGGCGCCGAGCATCTCGACGATCTCGACTTGAACCCGATCCTCGCCAAGGTGGATGCGGACGACGACAAGCGCCGCTTCAACATCCCGACCAACCGCAACGAAGTGCCCGACAGCCTCGATGCACAGATGATCGCGGACGCCAAGGCCGTGTTCGAGCGCGGCGAAAAGATGCAGCTGACCTACACGGTGCGCAACACGCACCGCGCCGTGGGCACGCGCTTCTCGGCGATGGTGACGCAGAAGTTCGGCATGTCGACGCTGAACGACGGCCATGTCCATGTCCGCCTGCGCGGCACGGCTGGCCAATCGCTCGGCGCCTTCCTGTGCAAGGGCATCACGCTCGAAGTGTTCGGCGATGCCAACGACTATGTCGGCAAGGGCCTGTCGGGCGGCATCATCGCGGTACGCCCGATGGTCTCGAGTCCGCTGGCGAGCCAGGACAATACGATCGTCGGCAACACCGTCCTCTACGGCGCGACCTCGGGCCGACTGTTCGCGGCTGGCCAGGCCGGCGAGCGCTTCGCCGTGCGCAACTCGGGCGCACAGGTCGTGGTCGAAGGCTGCGGCGCCAATGGCCTCGAATATATGACCGGCGGTGTCGCCGTGATCCTCGGCAAGGTCGGGAACAATTTCGGCGCGGGCATGACCGGCGGCATGGCTTTCGTCTATGATGAGAGCCGTACCTTCGCTGCTCACGCCAATCCCGAGAGCATCGTGTGGCAGCGCCTCGCCAGCGCCCATTGGGAAGAGGTGCTCAAGTCACTGATCGAGGAGCATGTCGCCCGCACGGACAGCAAATGGGCCAATGCGATCCTGCACGGCTGGGACCGCAGCCTTGAGCATTTCTGGCAGGTTTGCCCGAAGGAGATGGTCTCGCGCCTCGCCCACCCGCTGTCCGACGAGACGGAAACGGTTGCGGCGGAATAAGCGCGACATCAACATAGAGCGGGACGGGCCTCGGGGCTTCGTCCTGCTCGCTTCCCGTCGCGGCGCCCGCCTCGTCTCGCCGCACGCGCCAAATGACCTGCCGCCCTGCCCCATATCGGGACAGTGGCTCCCGGCGCTGTTGCGGTGCCGCAATAAATCATGCTTAGAAAATTGTTAACGGCTCGTGGTCCCGTCCTGAGTCGCGCTGTGGGAGGCGATTTTGAGCAATTTTCGGTTGGGCAGCGGCGCTCTGGGTGCGCTGATGCTGACGATGTCCGTCCCCAGTCTGGCTGCCGATGCCGGCGTGCAAACAAATGCTCAGCAGAAGAATCAGGAACCCGTTGGCCCCTCCGTGGACGATGTCCCCGCGCCGCCCATGTTCCTGCTGTTCGGCATTGCCGCGGCCGGCGTGACCTGGGGTCGCCGCCTCGCGGCAAATGCGCGCAAGAAGACCGGGAGCGTCAATTCGGAATAGGAACTGCCGGGCCGAGATGGATTCGAGGAGGTCGCCCGGGGCGGCCTTTTTTTTGCCTGTCCTTCATTGCCCGCCGTTGCGCGGCGGCGTTTGAGGCAGAGCAACCGCGACAGACGGGGCAACAATCGGCGGTGGCCCTGCGGGGCTGGCGAGGAAGGCGGCGGGCTCTGCCGAACCGGGCGGATCGCCTCGCCGCACGGCGGTGCCGGGCACCTCGCGCCGCGCGGCGGGCGCGGGCGACTCTTCCGCATGATAGGGCGGCAGCGGCGCGGTCGACGCGATGGCAACATTCCCGCCGATAGTATCGTTATAGGGGGATGCGTCGCATCCGGTGCAGTCGTAATGGCTCGGCCCGGCGATGCGCGCGGCGATGTCAGGATCGGGGTCCACGGCGTGGGTCGGCGCTGCGTCCGCCATCAACGGACTGCTGTAATTGGCCAGTTCGTCCGCGCCGCTGAGCTTGGGCCCCCGCGCCACGAAATTGCCGAGCGTGACCCCGGCGGTCCCGCCGAAGAGCGAGATGGCACCGACGATGATCAAGCGGCGAAGCGCGACCTGCATGAACTCTTCCTAGCGCTTTTGCCCTCACAACGCGACAGCCGGAAAAAGGAGCCAGCCGCCGCGCCCGCCCAGCACCATTATGCGCTTTGCGCGGAAGCGGCGTGCGACTATTGAGCCACGAAATGTGGCATCTTCATCAGTTCACGCTCTGCCCCTTCTCGCGCAAACTGCGCTTCCTCATGGCGGAAAAGGGCATCGTCTATGAGCTGGTGCGCGAATCGCCTTGGGACGCGCGCGATGAGTTCCTCCATCTCAATCCTGCCGGCATGACCCCGGTGCTGGTCGCCGAAGACGGATCGCCGCCACTGGCCGACAGTCAGGCCATCTGCGAATATTTCGAGGAAACGGTCGACCAGTTCCCACTCATTTCCGGCTCGGCTTTCGCCCGTGCGGAAATCCGGCGCCTCGTCGCCTGGTTCGATCAGATCGTCTATCGGGACGTCGTCGCCCCCCTGCTCAACGAGCGGATGATCAAGCGCATCGTCTCGCGCACCTCGCCCGATGCCGGCGCTCTGCGCGACGCAATGCGCAAGGCGAACACCCACATGGATTATATGGATTATCTGCTGGATCATCACAGCTGGATGGCCGGCGGCACGATGAGCCTCGCCGATGTCGCGGCGGCTGCGCATATCTCCGTCGCGGATTATCTGGGCGGGATCGACTGGGAAGGCCACAGGCCCACCAAGCGCTGGTATGCCGGCATCAAATCGCGCCCCTCCTTCCGCCCGCTCCTCGCCGAGCGCATGGAAGTGGTCACGCCTCCCAAATATTATGATCAGCCGGATTTCTGACGACCCCACACGTCCATCTTCCTGAAGGAAGCCGGATCGCGTTCGGAGGAGCCCCAGCTCCAGCCGGGTGACGGATCTTCAGTCTTCCGGGCTTTCACTCGCAATATAGACGCGATTGCGGCCATGTTCCTTGGCGAGATAGAGCGCGCGGTCGGCGGCCTTGAGAGCATCGCGTGGTTCGTCATAGGCAAAGACATCGGCCACGCCGCCGGAAAACGTCACCTGATCCATGCGCTCGCCGGTCTTGCGATCGACGAGATTGCGCTCGGCCATGTCAGCGCGGGCATCGTCGACGATCTTGGCGGCGTCGGAGACGGTCAGGCCGCGGAACAGCATGACGAATTCCTCACCGCCATGACGCGCGACATGCGCCTTGTCGCCCGAAATCCTGGCAAGCAGACCGGCAATGAACTTGAGCACGCGATCGCCCGCGTCATGACCATGTCGATCATTGATGTTCTTGAAATGATCGATGTCGCAGAAGGCGACGCTGAGCGGCTCGCCATTCTCGCGCGCGAGGACGCTTTCCTCGCGGATCGTATTCTCGAAAGCGCGACGATTGGGCAGGCCCGTAAGATGATCCTGCTCGGCCGCCTTGCGTGCGTTTTCCAGATTCTTCTGGAGCAGGCGCGTCTGCTTCTGCCCCTCACGCATCCGCGCCTCGACCTCGCGGGTCTTCTCGATCATGCCGCGTGTGAGCGAGACCAGATTGCTGATGGTATCGCTGCCGGCGGCATCCTTGGTGAGTTCGGCCGCCTGCTTCTGCAAGGCTGCGCCGAAATCCTTGGCGGAATTCCGAGACTGATCGGCAATGCCGGTAAGCTGATCAAGATTGGCCTCGACCTTGTCCAGCATGTCACCCAGCGTATCGGGTGTCATTTCCTCGGCACGCTGCTCGGCGATGATCTGCTCGGCAATGCCATTGGTCAGGCGCCCCTTGTCATGGAGAATGGCACGAACGGCTTTCTCGATCGCCAGGTCGTTGCCGGTGATATAATCGAGCGCCAGCCCAAAATTGAGGGGGGTCAGGTCGAGGTCGTGGGCGAAAAGAAAGCTGCCAATATCGTCGTAAAGCCCCCTGCGGCGCTCGATCTCGCGGCGGGTGTGGGCATTGCCGGTTTCCCGGGCAGCAGACGGCCTGGGCGAACTGGCCGGCTCCGGATCGGCATCCGAAATGCCGAAGATCCGGCCCAACTTGGCCAGTTTCCCACCAAAACCATCAGACGACGCGTGAGCGGCGGACATTCGTAGTCTCCTCCAATGGCAATGTTATAAGGAGCCGTGGTAAACAAAGACTTGAGCTTGAGATGATTTTACCCGCGGCGAGCGCCAGTTTTGCGCGCGTTCGGGCAAACCGCTGACGGAAATCGGCTTTGTCGCTGATTTAAGTGGAGAAACTTCACCTTCCATTCATTGCTTCACGCCATGCCGGTCTCTCGTCCGCAGAAGGAAATGCACAAAATGCGCAGTTTTCCGGCCAGTCATGCGAGGTTCAGCCGCACACTGCGACGATCGCCTTTCCCTGCCGCGCGGTTTCCGACCGCGCCGTCGCTTCCCCTCCGCAAGGATGCGTATGACCACCGCCCGTCAGCCCGACCGATCGTTTCGACGGCCCGCCGGGCGTTTCCATGTGACGTTGCCCGCGATCGGACCTAGACTAGTCTCATGACCACCAACTTCGCCGCCCGTCGGCTGCTTTCGGCCGCGCTCGCGCTCGCCCTCATCGGCTCACCGCTCACCGCGCAGGTCTCGGCGTCCGCCGCGCCTTCCGCCGCATCGGCAACGCCGCGCCCCTGGTTCTATGAGCAGAGCGACGTGCCGATGGACCCCGCCTGGCACTTCGGCGAACTGCCCAATGGCCTGCGCTACGCCATCCGCCGCAATGACGTGCCCGCCGGCCAGGTGTCGGTCCGCGTCCGCGTCGATGTCGGTTCGCTGATGGAGGAGCCCGCCGAAGCGGGCTTCGCGCATTTCATCGAGCATCTCTCCTTCCGCGGCTCGCGCGACGTGCCCGATGGTGAGTCCAAGCGCATCTGGCAGCGCCTCGGCGCCACGTTCGGCAGCGACACCAATGCGCAGACCACGCCGACCGGCACCACCTATGCGCTCGATCTGCCGCGCGCCAACGAGGCCGGCATCGACGAAAGTCTCAAGATCCTCGCCGGCATGCTCTCGCAGCCCAACATCGCCAAGGCCCCCGTCGAGGCCGAGCGCGCCGTCGTGATGGCGGAACGGCGCGAGGGCCTGAGCCCGCAGTCGCGCGTGGGCGACGAGATCCGCAGCTTCTATTATGCGGGCCAGCGGCTCGGCAAACACAGCACCATTGGCACGGAAGCGACCCTTGCGGCCGCCACGCCCCAGGCGCTGAACGCCTTCCACGATCGCTGGTACCGGCCGGACCGCACCGTCATCGCCATTTCCGGCGCGATGGACCCGGCCTTGCTCGAAGCCAAGATCAGGGCGCATTTCTCCGGCTGGAAGGCGCAGGGTCCGGCAACGCCCCTGCCCGACTTCGGCAAGCCCGATCCCAGAGCCCCGGCCACCAAGGTCGTCGTCGAGCCGAGCGCGCCCTACACGGTCGGCCTCGCCTATCTGCGGCCCTGGACGTTCAACGCGGACACCGTCGCGTTCAATCAGGCCCGCCTCGCCGACATGGTTGCGCTCGAGCTGATCAATCGCCGGCTCGAAGTCGCCGCCAGTCAGGGCGCAAGCTTCCTCCAGGCCAGCGTCGCGCTGGACAACAGTTCGCGCTCGGTCAACGCGACCTATGTGACGATCGTCCCGGTCGGCAACGAATGGGAAAAAGCGCTCAAGGAGGTGCGCGCGATCGTCGAGGACGCACGCAAGACGGCGCCGAGCCAGACCGACATCGACCGCGAGTTCTCCGGCATGCAGGGCGAATATGCCGCCCTGGTCGCCAGCGCGGACATCGAGGGCAGCGCGCGGCAGGCCGAGGATCTGGTCAGCGCGGTGGACATTCGCGAAACGGTGGTCTCGCCTGCCACGCAGCTCGAGATCTATCGCTCGGCGCGCAGCTACATGACCCCCGACAAGCTCCTCGCCTCGACGCGCCGCCTGTTCTCGGCAAGCGCGGTGCGCGCCCTGCTCAGCCTCAAGACGGCGCAGCCCAATGCCCTGGCGCGTCTTACCACGGCGCTCCGCGCGCCAGTCCAGGCGGCCACCAACGCGCGGCTGGGCGACAAGGCCGTGACCATGGCCTCGCTGCCCGCGCTCCCCCCGCCGGGCAAGGTGGTCTCGCGCACCCCCGTCGGCATCATCGGCATCCAGAACATCGCGTTCGACAATGGTGTCCGCCTCCTGTTGGTGGGCAACAAGGCGGAGCCGGGCAAGGTACATGTGAAGGTGCGCTTCGGCCATGGCCGGGAGAGCTTCTCGCCCAAGCAGGACGATGCCCTCTGGGCGGCGCCCTTCGGCATCGCGGCGAGCGGCATCGGCGACGTCGACCAGCGCGGACTTGCCGAGCTGATGAACGGCCGCCGCCTCGGCTTCGATTTCGGCATCGACGACGACGCCTTCACGCTGAGCGCGACCAGCAGTCCGGAGGACTATGCCGATCAGCTGCGGCTGTTCGCGACCAAGCTCGCCTTCCCGCGTTGGGACGAGGCGCCGCTCAAGCGTGCGATGGCGGCGCTCGAAGCCGGCTATGACCCGGTGCCCGGCTCGGCATCCGACGCGATCGAGCGCAATCTCGACTGGATGCTGCGGGACCGCGACGGCCGTTATTCCCCCGCCGCCCCCTCGGACCGCGCCGCGCTCACGCTCGACAAGTTCAAAGCGCTCTGGGCGCCGCGCCTCGCCTCCGGGCCGATCGAGGTGCAGATTTACGGTGACGTCGATACCGAAGCGGCCATTCAGGCCGTCGCCGCCACCTTCGGCGCTCTGCCCAAACGAGAGGATCTGCAGCCCCCGCCGGAAAACCGCGCGATGCATTTCCCTCGCCCGGTCTCCTCCCCGGTCCTGCTGAGCCACACCGGCCCCAGCGAACAGGCCGCCGCGATCATCGCCTGGCCGACCGGCGGCGGCACGGCGCGCATCCGCGAAAGCCGCCAGCTCGAAATGCTCGCGCGCCTGATCAGCGATCGCCTGTTCGAGAAGCTCCGCTCGATCGACGGGGCCGCCTATACCCCGAGCGCCAGCAGCATCTGGCCGGAGACATCCGACAGCGGCGGCTATCTGTTCGTCCAGACCCAGCTCAAGCCCGATCGCATTCCCTATTTCTTTCAGCTGATGAACGAGATTGCGGCCGATCTCGCCAGCAAGCCGGTCACCCAGGATGAGCTGGATCGCCAGGTCGAACCGATCCGCCAGCTGCTCAACCGCGCGGCCTACAGCAATGCCTTCTGGATGAGTCAGCTGGAGGGCTACACGACCGACCCCAGGAAGCTCGGTCTCGCCACCAGCCTTGCGCGGGATCTGCTCGACACGACGCCGGCCGACATTCAGGCGCTGGCGGCGCGCTATCTGGTGCCGGGGCAGAGCTGGTCGGCGATCGTGCTGGCGCGGGGCATGCCGGTGCCGCTGATCACCAAGCAGCAGACCGCATCCGGCCCCGCCGCGCAAGCCGCGGGTGGCAGCCCGGCACCTGCATCGCACTGAACACTTGCACCGGGGGCCCCGACTGACCAAATGGGCAGCAGCAAGCGCTGCGTGTATAACAACACGCAGGCATATGCCTTCGGGCATCCTCAGTGCGAGTAGCGACAGATGTTCATCGAGACCGAACAGACCCCCAATCCCGCGACCCTGAAATTCCTTCCTGGGCGCGCGGTCATGGCATCGGGCACCCGCGATTTCGCCAACGCGGACGAGGCCGAAGCCTCACCGCTCGCCGAAGCCCTGTTCAATCTCGGCGATGTCACCGGCGTCTTCTTCGGCCGCGATTTCGTCTCGGTGACGGCGGCGCCCGGCGTCGCCTGGAGTGATCTGCGCACCGATGTCGTCTCGATTCTCCTTGATCATTTCTCGGCGGACATGCCGCTGTTCCGCTCCGGCAGCGCGCATGACATCCATGTGCCGGCCGACAGCGACGACGCCCCCGTTGCCGGCGACGATCCGGCCGATGCCGATGTCATCGTCCAGATCCGCGAGCTGATCGACACGCGCGTGCGCCCCGCCGTCGCCAATGACGGCGGCGACATCATCTATCGCGGCTTCGAGCGCGGCACGGTGTTCCTCAAGATGCAGGGCGCCTGCGCCGGCTGCCCTTCCTCGACCGCGACGCTCAAGAACGGCATCGAGCAATTGCTCAAGCATTATGTGCCCGAAGTGACGGAAGTCCGCGCGGTCTGATCGGCGATTTGCGGGGGGATGGCTCTGGCGACGGGACGGGCAAGCGCATGAACGAGCGCCTGCTGATCATCGATTGCGCGACTCCGATGCTGTCGCTCGCCCTGTTCGATGACGCCCACTGCATCGCCAGCCATCATGAAGAGCTCGGCCGCGGCCATGCCGAGGCCTTGCTCCCGCGCATCGCCGCACTGCCCGGTGGCGGCCGCTGCGATCGCATCCTCGTCGACGTCGGCCCGGGCAGCTTCACCGGCGTGCGGGTCGGCCTCGCCGCCGCGACCGGCCTCGGCTTCGCCTGGCAGGTGCCGGTCCAGGGCTATGGCTGCCTCGATCTCATCGCCGCGATGGCCCGCGCACGGCACGCGCCTGCTGAACCGTTCGCGGTCGTCATGGTCGGCGGCCATGGCGAGCTGTTCTGGGCTTTGAACTCGGACGACGGACCCCTGACCGTCCAGTCGAGCCCGATCGCCCAGCTCGCGGATCAGATCGACGCCTCTTTGCTGGTCGGTTCCGGCGCGCAGATCCTGATCGACGCCGGCGCGCGCGGTCGGGCCATTCCGCTGCTCCCGGATGCGCGCGACGTCCTTCTCCTGCCGGATGCCCTGCGCGCGCTGCCGCCCCGCCCGGTCTATGGGCGCGGCGCCGATGCCAAGCCGATGGCTGGGGTGTCGCCGGGGGTCGCCGCGTCATGAGCGAAGGCCCGCTCCAGATCGTCGTGCGGTCCGACGGCGACGAGCAGGAAATCGCCGCCGCGATGCGTGTCATGATCGCCGCCTTTCCCCCGGAATATGGCGAGGCCTGGTCGATGCCGCAGTTGAGCGGGATGATGCGCCTGCCCGGCTCCCTGCTCGCCGTGGGCCGGCTCGACGATAAGCCTGTCGGCTTCGCGCTGTTGCGCAGCATCGCGGGTGAATCGGAGTTGCTGCTTCTCGCGGTCCATCCCGATCATCGCGGCCACAATCACGGTCGGCGTCTGCTCGATCGCTGCATGACCGAAGCCGAGAGCAGCGGGGCCCAGACAATGTTCCTGGAAGTCCGCGCCGGCAATCCGGCAATCCATCTGTACAGCAAGGCAGGATTTCGCCAATATAATCAACGACGCGATTATTATGTCGGCAGCAATGGTTCCCGTCATGATGCACTAAGCTTCAAGATCATTTTGGGACATGATTGAAGCTTAGCAAGCAGAGATAGCTTGCCCTTTCTACCGCTGGCGCCTAGAAGCAGCCACCTGATAGTCCTGAAGAGACGGTTCCAGGGTTCGCCAACAACAATACAAGAAATTGAAGGAATCAACTATGTCGGATGCAAACGCTCGGGATGAAATGCTCGTTACATTGACCTCGGATATCGTCGCCGCGCATGTTTCGAACAACAGCGTTGCGGTTTCAGACCTGCCTTTGCTCATTTCGAACGTTTATGGCGCCCTCGCTGGACTCGAGAAGGAAGCCGCGCCGGTGTTGGTAAAGCAGGAGCCGGCAGTGTCGATCCGCTCGTCCGTGAAGCCCGACTTCATCGTTTGCCTGGAAGACGGCAAGAAGCTCAAGATGCTCAAGCGTCACCTGATGACGCACTATCAGATGACGCCGGACGATTATCGCGCCAAGTGGGGCCTGCCCGCCGACTATCCGATGGTCGCTCCCAATTATGCCGAACAGCGCCGGTCGCTGGCCAAGAAGATCGGTCTCGGCACGTCGCGTCGCCGCACGCGCAAATAAGCTTTCCCGCAGATCCCAGCCGGTTCGTAAGGACGCCGTCGGAGCCTGGCACCGGCGGCGTCCCTTCCTGTCGGAAACTTGTCGTACCGACGAATTTGCAGGTTCCAGCGCCTGCAAATTCCGCTACTACACGCGGATGAGCCGGACGATCGACATTGAGGCGCTCTGCGCCGAGCGGGGTCTGCGGATCACCGATCAGCGTCGCGTGATCGCGCGCGTGCTGTCCGAGAGCGAGGATCATCCCGACGTCGAGAAGCTGCACGAGCGCGCCTCCTCGATCGATCCCAACATCTCGATCGCGACGGTCTATCGCACCGTCCGCCTGTTCGAGGAGGCCGGCATCCTCGAGCGCCACGATTTCGGCGACGGCCGCGCCCGCTACGAGCCGGCGCCCGAAGCGCATCACGATCATCTCATCGACGTGGAGTCCGGCAAGGTGGTCGAGTTCGTCGACCCGGAACTGGAGCAGCTCCAGCGCCAGATCGCCGAGAAGCTGGGCTACCGCCTCGTCGATCACCGCATGGAGCTCTATGGCGTCGCGCTGGACCGCGACCGCAAGGACTGAGCAGGGCGGCAAGTCGTTCACTTTTGCCCTTCCCCTTTCGTCATTCCCGGGAACGCGGGAATCCAGTAGCAACATCGGTTCTGGATTCCCGCATGCGCGGGAATGACACGATGGGAGAGGAACGGATATGATCTGCGAGAGCAGGACAGGTCGGTGATCATGACCACCCTGCGCGCCCTGCTCCGTATCCTCCGCCTCGTCGCCCTCACGGCCTATTGCGTCCCGCCGCATCTGCTCGCCAGGCGCCGTCGCCCCTCACCGTGGCCGCAGCGCTTCCTCGGGCGGGCCGCACGCATCGCCGGCTTCGATGTCCGCATTTCCGGCACCCCGCTGCTCCACGATGTCTTCTATGTCGCCAATCATCTGAGCTGGATCGACATTCTCTCGCTCGGCGGGGCGACCGGCTGCGCGTTCATCTCCAAGGATGGCGTCCAGGCGACACCGGTCGTCGGCTGGCTCGCCGCGCAGAACAACACCATCTTCGTCGCCCGCAAGCAGCGCGGCGCGATCGCCGGTCAGGTCGAAGCGGTGCGCGCTGCCGTTGCCCTGCATCAGCCGATCGCGCTCTTCCCGGAAGGGACCACGGGTGACGGCAGCACGCTGCTTCCCTTCAAGCCCGCCCTGTTCGAAGTCCTGCTCCCCCCGCCCCGCGCGATCCGCATCCAGCCTGTAGTGATGGACTATGGCCCCGCCGGTCCCATGGTGGCCTGGAGGGAAGGCGAATCCGGCATCGCCAACGCGCTGCGCGTCCTCGGCGCGAAAGGCCGCCGCCCGCTCACCCTGCATTTCCTCGCACCGTTCGATCCCGGCGATCATCCGGACCGCAAGACCCTGTCGGCCGAGACGCGCGCGCGGATCGCGGCGGCGCTGGCTCGTGAGGCACCCGCAAAATCAGCGGCTGGCCATCGATAACAGCAAATTCGCTGGCGCGCGCCGAGTGCCGGAAATCAGTGCGTGCCATTCTTGCTGCTGCTCTGGCCGTCGATTTTCCGGGCCATGCGCTCATGCTTGATCGCGGCCTCCCGCAGACGACGAGCAAGATATGGGTCGTCTGTGGTATCGGCCTTCAAGCGTGCGACACGAGCAAGTTGCTGATAATATATGGCGTCGCGCAGGTCCGACATGATCGGACATCCTAGCACGGACCGACACCGACCCGCCAACCCCCACTCGCGTACCAATCTGGCACGAACGGATGGGGACTGGAACGACGGCAAGGCCGGGACAGCCGCCACGGGAATTTTCGGCACGATGGCCACGGTGCTTCCTTGTCCGCCTCGTCAGCGATATAGCGCCGCCCCATGACGCAATCCCCTCCCAAGACCTACCACGTCAAATCCTTCGGCTGCCAGATGAACGTCTATGACGGCGAGCGCATGGGCGAGCTGCTCGCCGCGCGCGGCATGACCGCGGCCGACGAGAGCCTCGACGCCGACCTCGTCGTGCTCAACACCTGCCACATCCGCGAGAAGGCGGTCGACCGTATCTATTCCGAGATCGGCCGGATGAAGCGCGAGGACGGAAGTCGCCCGATGATCGCGGTCGCAGGCTGCGTCGCGCAGGCCGAGGGCGCCGAGATCAGCCGCCGCGCCAAGACCGTCGACATCGTGGTCGGCCCGCAAGCCTATCATCGCCTGCCCGGCCTGATCGACGACGCCGTCGCCGGGCGCGCGGCGGTCGATACCGACATGCCCGCCGCCTCCAAGTTCGAGATCCTGCCCGGCCGTGCCCGCCGCACCAGCGCGAGCGCCTTCCTCACCGTGCAGGAAGGCTGCGACAAGTTCTGCACTTATTGCGTGGTGCCCTACACGCGCGGCGCCGAAGTCAGCCGGCCGTGGAACGCGATCCTCGACGAGGCGCGCGCTCTGGTCGATGCTGGCGCCAAGGAAATCACCCTGCTGGGCCAGAACGTCAACGCCTGGACCGGCGAGGACGAAGCCGGCCGCGCCCAAGGCCTGGACGGCCTCGTCCGGGCGCTCGACAAGCTCCCCGGCCTCGCCCGCATCCGCTACACGACCAGCCACCCCAACGACATGACGCAGGGCCTGATGGACGCGCATGCTGAGATTCCCTCGCTCATGCCGTTCCTGCATCTGCCCGTGCAGTCCGGCAGCGACCGCATCCTCAAGGCGATGAACCGCAGCCACAGCCGCGACTCCTATCTGCGCATCATCGAGCGCGTCCGCGCTGCCCGGCCGGACATCGCCCTCTCCGGCGATTTCATCGTCGGCTTCCCCGGCGAGAGCGATGCCGAGTTCAAGGAGACGCTGAGCATCGTCGCAGAGACACGCTATGCCCAGTGCTTCAGCTTCAAATACAGCTCGCGCCCCGGCACGCCGGCCGCCGACATGGACGGCCAGATCGCGCCCGAACTGATGGACGAGCGGCTCCAGCGCCTGCAGGCCGCGATCAACCGCGAGCAACTCGCCTTCAATCAGGCGACGATCGGCAAACGCACGCAAATCCTGCTCGAGCGCAAGGGCCGCCAAGCCGGCCAGCTGATCGGCAAGTCGCCCTGGCTCCAGTCGGTGGTGATCGAAGCGGAGGACGTCGGGATCGGCGATCTGGTCGAGGTCGACATCGTCTCGGCCGGACCGAACAGTCTCACGGGCGCGGTCGTCGCGCACCAGCGGGCCTGATCACGCTACCTTGTCCTGCTGGAACTGCCGCGCCAGGGCGTGGTAGAGCTTCGGCCGGCACACCAGGGCGCTCACCCAATCAGCAATCAGCGCCGTCGCGAAAAGCGGCAGGATCATCGTCCGGTCGGCCGTCATCTCCATCATGATGATCGCGGCCGTCAGCGGCGCCCGCACGACGCCCGTGAAATAGCCGATCATGCCGAGCAGCACGATCGCGCCGGCCGACTGACCGGGGAACAGCGCCGAGATGAGCTGGCCAAGCCCAGCGCCCACGGAGAGCGACGGCGCGAAGATGCCGCCCGGCGCGCCGCTCAGCGCGGTCGCCAGCGTCGCGAAAAAGCGGGACGGGCCGAACAGGATCGGCAGATGCTCTCCCGCGAGCAGCCGCTTTGTCTCGTCATAGCCGGTCCCCCAGCTCAGACCATCGGTCGCGATGCCGAGCGCGGCGACGATCGCCCCGCACAGGATCGCGACCAGCAGCGGCCGCGCCCGGAGTGCGGCGACCATCCTGCGCGGCGAAGCGCTCATCGCGATCAGGCAGCGCGAGAACAGGCCGCCGGCCAGCCCGCCGAGGATACCGGCAACAGGCGCGATCAGCAGCATCGAACGCAGCGGCAGCGCCTGGCTCATCGCGCCAAAATAGACATAGTCGCCCGACAGGCCCAGGCTGGCGAGGCCCGAGATCATGACTGCGGCCATCACGAAGATGGCCACCTTCTGTTCAAAGGCCGATGCCAGCTCCTCGATCGCGAAGGCGACGCCGGCCAGCGGCGTGTTGAAGGCGGCTGCGACCCCCGCCGCGCCACCCGCGATGATCACGCCTGCCGACACCGGCACGCGCAGCCAGCGCTGCACCGCAACCATGATGGCGGCGCTGATCTGCACCGTCGGGCCCTCGCGTCCTGCCGCCCCGCCTGCGAGGAGCACGGCAATGGTCCCCGCCAGTTTCATCACGGCCGTGCGCAGCGACACCAGTGCGCTCGAACCTGCTCGTTCGGGGTTGCGCGCCGCCGCCATGACCTGCGGGATGCCCGAGCCGCGAGCCTCGGGGCACCAGCGCCGGGTGATATAGACGACCAGGCCGAACATCACCGGTGTGAGCAGCGCGGGTGCAGCGGGATGGGCTGCCACGAGACGCAGAAACCAATGTTGCGCGACTTCGCCGATCCTCGCGAAGAACACGGCGGCCAGGCTCAGCAGCACGGCGCCGACGACCGCCGCCATGCGACCGCGCAGCGTCGCATTGTTCACTCTTGCAAGCTGTTGCCGGAGCGATCGGGTCCGCATCGGCGCTTCGATAGGCCGCTAAGCGCGCTCGCACTACCCTTGGCGCGCCCTGGCGCGAAAAAACGGGTGTCGACAATCCGGCGACATGCCCCGTCAATGGATAATCGTCCCCGGAAAACACCGCCTCGCCTCTTTGGGCGATACGTCCCGTCGAACCAGCGCCATTGCAAAATCAAAGAAAAGGGCGCCTGACGACAGATATGAAGTTTTCCCGATTTTTCAGCCTCGCCGGGCATGATCTCGCCATCGACCTCGGCACCGTGAACACACTCGTCTATGTCGCCGGAAAGGGCATCGTCCTCAACGAGCCCTCCGTCATCGCCATCGAGACGATCCAGGGCGTCCGTTCGATCAAGGCGGTCGGCGACGAGGCGCGGCTCATGCTCGGCAAGACGCCAGAGGGCGTGAAGGCCATGCGCCCGCTGCGCGACGGCGTCATCGCGGACATCGACGTCGCCGAGCAGATGATCAAGCGCTTCGTGGACAAGGCGCTGGGCGGCACCAGCCTGCTGCAGCGGCGCAACAACATCGTCGTCGCCGTACCGTCCGGCTCGACCATGGTCGAGCGCCGTGCAATCCGCGATGCCACCTCCAATGCCGGCGCCAGCTCGGTCCAGCTCATCGACGAACCCATGGCCGCCGCGATCGGCGCCAATCTGCCGGTCACCGAGCCGATCGGCGCGATGGTCGTCGATATCGGCGGCGGCACCACCGAGGTCGCCGTGCTCTCGCTGCGCGGCATCGCTTATTCCGGCTCGGTCCGCGTCGGCGGCGACAAGATGGACGAGGCGATCGCCTCCTACGTCCGCCGCACGCACAATCTCATGATCGGCGAGATCACCGCCGAGAAGGTCAAGTGCCAGATCGGCAACGCGATAATGCCCGAGGGACCGGGCGAGATGATGCGCGTCAAGGGCCGCGATCTCGTCAATGGCCGCCCCGCCGAAGTGGCGATCAGCGAGGCTCAGATCGCCGAGGCACTGCGCGAATCGGTCGGGCAGATCATTGGCTCGGTCATGAATGCGCTGGAGGAGACGCCGCCCGAACTCTCCGCCGACATCATCGACGAGGGCATCACCCTCACCGGCGGCGGCGCGCTGCTGCGGGGCATGGACGCCGCCATCGCCGAGGCGACCGGTCTCCCCGTCAAGATCGCCGACAATCCGCTGATCTGCGTCGCCATGGGCGCCGGTATGGCGCTGGAAGACCCGACCTATGACGGCGTGCTGGCAACAGCTTAGCGCGGCTGTAGTCCTCGCTGGAAAGGGGCCGTTGCGAAAGCTCCCCCTCCCCGTCATTCCCGCGAATGCGGGAATCTAGCTGCCACCTTCCATCAACAGGACAACGGGGGAACTGGATTCCGCATTCGCGGGAATGACGAAGAAATGTTTCTGGATGGCGTGTTGCAACGCTCCCCTGCAGGGGAGGGCCAGGCGGCGTGGACAAATTCGAACGACGGCTATCCGGCATTTTCTCCCGGAAGCGGGCAGTCAGGACGCGACGACGTTGCGGACGCCTCGCAGGTCAACAGCGGCTCAATTAGCGGACAATTGTAGGCCCAGAGTTCGTCCTGCGCTTCGCCATTTGCCACCAAAACACGGGCAGAGCGGCAAGCATAATGATTGCGGCCATGTAGAGAGTGACCTGAGGGAATGGGAGGTAGCCAAGATCGGCAAGGGGGAAAGCTGCTGATGGTAGAACTATAAGAAGGGCGAGCCGCAGAAATCCTCTGAACAAAGGTAACAGCCCAACTTGCTCGACCACGCACAGGCAGAGAAACAGCAGCGTTGCAGCCAAATAGGCAACGACCTCGTTGCCGATAGCCAAGGTTAGCCCGCAGACCATCACTGCGAATGTGATGAAGGCCATGGACAGGGCGAAGCGATTACCGATCATCTACCCAACATAAGGAAGGGCGGCATTTCATGCTATTGATTTCAAAAGCCGCCTGTCCGCAAACCCCAACTTTTCAGCCATCCGGCGTGGATTGTCCGCGCTTAAGAGCGGACCATCATTGAAGCGGGAATTCGTCCACGCGGCCTAAGCATCTTTCCCACCTTCCCTCTTGTCCGCCTCCGATTCGCTCTGGCATGAGGGCTTCCGATGACATCAGTCTCCCTTGCGCCCCGCGCACCGAGCCGGCCCAGTGCCTAAGCGTCCCGTTCAGGCGGAGGCTGGCCAGAAAGCCCGGCTCGAACTGGTCTTCGAGAAGCCCTATCTGCTCACCGCGCTGTTCGGCGAATATGACCAGAATCTCGTGGCGATCGAGAACCGGCTTGGCGTCTATATCGCCGCGCGCGGCAACAAGCTGCAGATCGAGGGCGAGGCGGAAGCCGCCGCCCGCGCGCGCGACGTGCTGCAAGGCCTCTATAATCGCCTGGTCGTCGGCCAACAGATCGACAGCGGCGCGGTCGAGGCCGTGATCGCCATGTCGGCCGAGCCGACGCTCGATGGCATCATCCGGCACGACGTGTCCGAGCCACCCAAGGTGATGATCCGCACGCGCAAGAAGACGATCGTCCCGCGCACGGCCAATCAGGGCGTCTATATGGAGGCGCTGGCCCGCAACGACTTGATCTTCGCGCTCGGCCCGGCCGGCACGGGCAAGACCTATCTCGCCGTCGCGCAGGCGGTCTCCCAGCTCATCACCGGATCGGTCGACCGGCTGATCCTCTCCCGCCCCGCGGTCGAAGCGGGCGAGAAGCTCGGCTTCCTGCCCGGCGATATGAAAGAGAAGGTCGATCCCTATCTGCGCCCGCTCTACGACGCGCTCTACGACACGCTGCCTGCCGAGCAGGTCGAGCGGCGCATCGCGAGCGGCGAGATCGAAATCGCCCCCCTCGCCTTCATGCGCGGCCGTACGCTCGCCAATGCCTTCATCATCCTCGACGAGGCGCAGAACACGACGATCGCCCAGATGAAGATGTTCCTCACCCGCTTCGGCGAGGGCAGCCGCATGGTCATCTGCGGCGACCCCAAGCAGGTCGACCTGCCGACGCCCGGCGCCTCGGGCCTCGCAGACGCCGTCGACAAGCTGGAGGGCATCGAAGGCATTGCCGTCACCCGCTTCACGACCGCCGACGTCGTGCGCCACCCGATCGTGGGCCGCATCGTCGCGGCCTATGAGGGGCCCAATGCTTGAGGTCGCGACCGACGCCGGACCGGCCTGGCCCGGCGACACGGACTGGAGCGCCCTTGCGCAGCGGGCGGTCCGCGCCGCCCTCATGCAGACGCCGAACGGCGAGCTGCTCGACAAGGACATCGCCGTTGAAGTCTCGGTCAAGCTTTCCGACGATGCCGAGGTGCAGCAGCTCAACGCCGCCTATCGCGGCAAGGACAGGCCGACCAACGTCCTCTCCTTTCCGATGGTGCAGAGCGATCTCATCGGCGCGCTCGCCAATAGCGACGATGGCGAAGTGCTGCTCGGCGACATCATCCTGGCGCAGGAGACCTGCACGCGCGAGGCGGCGGAGCGCGGCGTTTCGCTGGCCGACCACGCCACGCATCTGATCGTTCACGGTACGCTCCACCTCGTCGGCCATGATCACGAGAATGATGCGGAAGCCGAGGCGATGGAGGAGCTGGAAATACGCGCCCTTGAAACGCTGGGCCTTGCTGATCCATATGGGGATCGCGCGAATGGCCACGCCGGGCCGATCGACGACGCTTCATAGACGAACAGGGACCTGACACAGACCATGGCCGAGACAGCCGCCTCCTCCTCTTCGAAAGAGGGCGACAGTAGCAGCGAAGGCGGCCGAATATGGCGCGGCCTGCGGGCCATGCTGTTCGGGGAAAGTGAAGCGACGAGCCTGCGTCAGGAGCTCGAAAATGTCATCGAGCATCATGAGGAGCAGGAGGATGCGCCGGCCGCGAAGGGCGATCTCGCGCCCGTGGAGCGGCAGATGCTCCGCAACATGCTGCATTTCGGCGAGCATAGCGTCGACGATGTCGCTGTCCCGCGCGCCGACATTGTCGCCATTTCGCAGGATGCCAGCTTCGCCGAGCTGATGGCCCTGTTTGTCGAAGCCGGGCACAGCCGCATTCCGGTCTATGAGGGCAGCCTCGATCATATCACCGGCATGATCCACATCCGCGACGCCTTCGCTATCCTCGCAAAAGGCGAGGCGCATCCGGAGAGCCTCGCGTCGCTGATCCGACAGCCGCTCTATGTACCCCAGAGCATGGGCGTGCTCGATCTGCTGGCCGAGATGCGCGCCAAGCGCACCCACCTCGCCATCGTGCTCGACGAATATTCAGGCACGGACGGCCTCCTCACCATCGAGGATCTGGTCGAGGAGATCGTCGGCGACATCGAGGACGAGCATGACGACGAGCCCGAAGCGATGCTGGTACCGCTGGAAGGCGGCATGTGGGACGCCGACGCGCGCGCCGAGCTGGACGACATTGCCGAGACGATCGACCCCAAGCTGGCCGAGGTGGATTCGGACGTCGACACGATCGGCGGCCTCGCCTTCGTCATCGCCGGCAAGGTGCCGGACATCGGCGAATGCCTCATCCATGACGAAAGCGGCTGGAAGATCGAGATTATCGGAGGCGATTCACGCCACGTGACGCGCGTGCGCCTGCACCCACCGAAACAGGTTGCGGAACGGGCGGAGGATTAGGGCGGTTCATAGAGAACTTGCTTGCGGGAATCCGCGATCTCTTCCTCGTCATTCGCGCGAACGCGGGAATGACGATAAGGGCGACGACCGCCTCCCCTCTCGGTCAAAATGGCTGTCCTACATGCCTGCCAATATGCCAAGGCGGATGGGTTCTTTCTCAGCCCCGCATAATCGCTTTTTCCGATCACGGGACCGGGACGATTTCCCGATTGTCCTATTTTTCCCTGATTTTAAATCCATCCACACCGTGAACTTCGTGACCTTCGCTAGAATATTGCGCGGCGTGATCGACCTGGTCGATCAATCTAGCGGACCGCCGCCAGCCTCGGCATCTCGTCCGGCTGGGCAAGCGGCATGAAATGCCGCACGCGATCGAGGCCGAGTTCATAGAGCAACCGGGCCAGCCAACGGGCATCGTCCTCGGCGCGGTGGCGGCGAGTGCGCTGGACGTCCGCCTCGGCCATGGCGTGGGCCAGCCGGTCGGGCTCGACATCGTGAAATTCCTGAAGGTCCGCAAGGCAATGCACCGGAAGGGGATGCCTGTCGCCCGCCGCGGCGAACAGGATGCGCGACCAGTCGTCGTCGAGACAGCTGTCGGCGATGACCTGGTCTCCGCCGACAGCCGTCTTCAGATAGCGCGCGACCTGCGCGACATCGAGGCCCTCGCGCTCCAGCCGCGCGCGGGAGATGCCGTGCAGGGACTCTGCCTCTGCGCTCCACTGCCAGCCGGCCCAGCTCGCGTGCGGCCGGATCAGCCACGACTGGCTCCAGCCCATTGGACTGGCGATGCCGACCTCGATGGGGAAGGATTGGCCATAGCGCGGAAGGCAGGACGCCTCGAAATCGATGGCAATGAAGGGCATGCGTCTTTCTCCGGCAAACGAGCGGCTCATCTCGCCCCGCTCGGCGCCCCCATCCTCTCTCTGTATCGTCGCAGGACAGCCTTAACGGCTTGTTGATCATCGTCCTGCCCGGTCCGGCGCGAATGATAAGGCTGTAAGGTTAAAATTTGGCGTCAGAGCGGAAGCACCATCCCGCCGTCAGACCGATCCGCCCAGTTCGCGCGAAACGGAGGCTGGCCAGAGCGCCTCATCCGCGTGCGTCGATCAGGCCGTGGCGAGTCGTCCGCGCGCCCTGCGTTGCTCCGAGCAGTCGCTCGAGATGAAATCGGCCAGTGAACCCACCAGCGAGACGCCGGTTGAGACCAGATGGGGCGCGGGAACGGTCAGCGGGAAGGTCCAGCGCCGGCAGGTGCCATGCGCGCAGCTCAGCAGTCGGACGGCGGGATCACGCGCCTCCTCGCCATCGACCGGCGAGGACCAGCTCAGCGCCAGCCCGGTCTCGGTGCGCTCCACCTTGAACGTACCTTCGAGCAGCTCCGTGCCGAGAAGGATGAGTGCCACCGGAATGCCCGCCTTCAGCGCGCGACCGAGCCTGCTGTCCGGAATCCTGGCTGCCATGAGGGGACCTCCCTTCCCGGCGCGGACAATGCTTGGTCAATGCTGTCTGCCCGCTGAACGAGGCTGACTTCCGCTGCGTCAGCGCCGCATTTTCGGGACCAGATCGGCGAGCGCGGCGGCCAGCGCGTCGCATTGCTCCGGCGTCACGAACAGGGCCGGCGTCGCCCGCACGCAGCAGCCCTTCGCGACCTCCGTCCGATGCACGGTGAAGATGCGATGCTGGTCGAGCAGCGCCTTGGCGACCGCGATATTGTCCGCGGCCGAGGTGAGGCCCCGGATGCGAAAGGAGGTCGTTCCGACATGCATCCGTGGATCGTCTGGGGACAGGACGTCGATGCCGTCAAGGCCGCGCACCTGCTTCACCCATCGATCGCGCAGGTAGCGCAGCCGTCCTTCGCGCGGGCCAGTCCCGATCGCTCCCTGGAAGTCGAACGCGGCCGGGACGGTCAGGGCGGCGGCATAGTCGACCACGCCGGTGTGCAGCCGCGCATCGATGCCGGGTCCAGGCTCGTTGGCCATGTCCGGATCGATGGCGTCCTGCCGGTCCTTGCGGATATACATGAGGCCGACGCCGAGCGGTGTGCCGAACCATTTGTGGAGATTGAAACCGGCAAACTCGACACCCTGCGCCGCGAAGTCGAAATCGAGCTGCCCCCAGCTATGTGCCGCGTCCACGATCGCATCGATCCCCCGCGACCGCGCCAGCGCGACGATCTCCCTGAGCGGGATGACCAGCCCGGTGCGATGGCTGAGGTGAGTGAGCAGCACCAGCCGGATCTTCGGGTCGGCATCGAAGGCGGCGGCATAGGCATCGATCACGCCCTGATAGGTGGCCGGCTCCGGCAGTCCGACGCGCCGCACCGTCACCCCGCGCAGCCGCGCCAGCGAGCGCATCGAGGCCTGCGTCGCGTCATAGTCGAGATCGGCATAGAGGACGCTGTCGCCCGGCCGCAGGCGGTTATAGTTGCCGATCAGCGTCTTGAGCGCCTCGGTCGCGTTGCGAGTCAGGATGATCTCCTCCGCGCTCACGCCCAGCTCGGTCGCGACCCGCGCCCGCACCGCTGCCATGTCGGCCACCATGCCGCGCCGGGCATAATAGCTGTTCTCGCGGTTCACCCGCTCGACCTGCCGGTGATAGGCCGCCATCACCGGCCGCGCCATGATCCCCCAGTTGCCGTTCTCCCACTGGATGACCTCGCGGGTCACGTCATACTGGGCGGCGATCGTGCCCCAATAGGCCTCGTTGTCCGGCGCTTTGTCGACCGTGCCCGCCGGCATGGAAGCACCCCCGGCAACTGCGGTCAGGAGAGGCGTGGCGACCGCCCCCGCGATGATGTCCCGTCGACGCAGTGTCACGCAAGCCCTCCGATCCGGTCGCGCTTAGCTAGCCTCGCGATGTGACGCCGCAAATACGCAGTCTGTCCGCGACCGCGCCTTAGAGCGGCATCAGCGCCCCGACGATCTGCCGCTCTTCCTGTCGCAGCACGCCCCAGGCTCGCGCCGCCGCGCGGCTGTCCATCGCCTCCACGCCGATGCCGCGATTCTCCAGCGCCCGCACGAAGGCGCGCGGCGGCTGGACGAGCCCGGCCCCCGTGCCGAGCAGCAGGAACTCTGGCGAGGGATCGAGGTCCAGCAGGTCGCCCAGCAGGGCCGGCGTGAGCAGTGCGATGTCGGCCGGTGCGTCCCAGGCAGTCACCCCGCCGGGATCGATCAGCAACCCGCGCGCGAAGACACGCTCACCGACGCGGAAGCCTCGTCCCGCAAAGCCGGTGATGACCGGGCCACTGGCAATCTCCTCGCGGCGTAGCTCCATGGCTCCGCTCCTAAAACCGTCCGCGCCTCAGCCCTCGTTGCGCGGACCGACCCGCTCGGCGTTGGAGGCGAGGCCTGTCGTCACCTTGCGATCGGTCGGATTGGGCTTGAGGCCCAGCGTGATCAGCAACGAAGAGGAGACATAGACGGACGAGTAGGTGCCGACCACGATGCCGAGCATCATCGCCGCCGTGAAGCCACGCAGCACATGGCCGCCGAAGATCAGCAGCGCGCCCAGCGCGAGCATGATCGTGAACGAGGTCATCACCGTGCGCGGCAGCGTCTCGTTGACCGAGAGGTCGATCAGCGCCTTCATGTCCATCTTGCGATACTTGCGCATATTCTCGCGGATGCGATCGTCGATCACCATCTTGTCGTTGATCGAGTAGCCGATGATCGTGAGCACGGCCGCGACGATGTTGAGGTCGAAGGCCAGCTGCGTGAGCGCGAAGAAGCCGACGGTCATCAGCACGTCGTGGACGATCGCCACGGCAGTCGAGACGCCGAACTGCCATTCGTAGCGGAACCAGGAGAAGATCGCGATGCCGACGATGGCTAGCGCGACGGCGAGCATGCCGTTCTGCACCAGTTCGCCCGAGACCTTGCCGGACACGGTCGAATAGTTGCTGAACTTCGCGCCAGGGAACTTGGCGGCCAGCGCCGTCTTCACCTTTTCGACCACCCGGTCCGTCGCGCCTTCATCCGCCGTGTCCGGCAGCGGCAGGCGGATCGAGACGATGTTCTTGTCGGCAAGCTGCTGGAGCGAGGCTTCGCCCAGGCCCAGCCCGTTCACCGTCGAGCGCACTTCGTCGATCGGCGGCGGCGACGCGAACTTTTCCTCGATCGACACGCCGCCGACGAAATCGACGCCGAGGTTGAGGCCGCGCGCGAAGGTCAGGCCGATCGCACCGATCGTCAGCAGCGCCGTCACAATGAAGGCGATGTGGCGGATGCGCACGAAGCCGATGTTGGTATTATCCGGCACGATGCGCAGCGGGCCCATCTTGATCTGCGTCGGCCGCTTGGCGCGCAGCCAGCGGGTGGCGAGCAGGCGCGTGAAGGTGACGGCGGTGAACACGCTGGTCGCGATGCCGATCAGCAGCACGATCGCGAAGCCCTTGATCGGCCCCGAGCCGAGCACGAGCATGATGCCGCCGGCGATCGCGTGCGTGACGTTCGCCTCGAAGATGGTGCGGCTGGCTTCCTTGTAGCCGAACTCGATCGCCTGGACGACGCTGCGCCCACGCCGCAGCTCCTCGCGGATGCGCTCGTAGATCAGCACGTTGGCGTCGACCGCGGTGCCGATGGTCAGCACGAAGCCGGCGATGCCGGGCAGGGTCAGGGTCGCATTGAGCAGGCCCATCACGCCGAGGATGACCAGCACGTTGATGGTCACGGCGAGGTTGGCATAGAAGCCCCAGCGGCCATAGGTCGCGAACATGAAGAGCGCGACGGCGACGACCGCGAGGATCGATGCGGTGATGCCGGCCTTGATCGAGTCGGCGCCAAGTTCCGGGCTCACCGTCGATTCCTGCACCACCTTGAGCGCGACCGGCAGCTTGCCGGAGCGCAGCGAGATGGCGAGCTGGTTGGCGCTCTCTACCGTGAAGTTACCGCTGATCTGCGCGGAGCCGCCCAGGATCGGCTCGTTGATGTTCGGCGCCGAGAGCACCTTGCCGTCAAGGATCATCGCGAACGGCTTGCCGACATTGGCCTGCGTCGTGCGCGCGAATTTATTCGCGCCCGAGCGGTTGAAGGTGATGGTGACGACCGGTGCATTGGTCTTGGGCTCATAAGCCTGCCGCGCGTCGGTCAGTTCATCGCCCGAAACCATGACCTGCCGCTTGACCGCGATGACGGGGCCGCCGGCCGGGTTGTTGGGATAAGGCACGACCTCGCTGCCGATCGGCGCGATGCCCTTGGCAAGGTCGACGGGATTGGCGGTCGTGTCGACCAGCTTGAACTCGAGCTTGGCGGTCTGGCCCAGCAGCGCCTTGAGGGCACTCGGATCCTGCAGGCCCGGCACCTGCACGACGATGCGGCTGGCACCTTCGCGGATGACCGTCGGCTCGCGCGTGCCCATCTCGTCGATGCGCTTACGGATGACCTCGGTGGCGACCGTCATCGCATCCTCGACCGATTTGGCGATGCCGGCGTCGGTCGGCGTCACGACGATCGTGTTGCCGTCGCGCACCTCGACATTGAAGTCGCGCTGGCCGGTCATGCCGGCGCCCTGGGTCAGCGGCCGGATGCGCTCGACCGCTGCATCAACCTGACTCGGCTCGCGAACCATGAAGGTCAGCTTGTTGTCGCGGGTCGACATCTCGCCGATGGCGATGCGTCCATCGCTCTTGCGCAGCTCGGTGCGAATCTGGTCTTCCATCAACGCGATGCGCGCCTTGGCGACGTCCGATGTCTGCGCCTCAAGCAGCAAATAACTGCCGCCGGCAAGGTCGAGGCCCAGATTGACCTTGGCCTGGAACACTTTGGGAAGCTGCGTCGCAATCCGTTCCGGCAGGAAGCTCGGGACGGCATAGAGGCAACCGATGAGCAGCGTCAGGATGACGGCCCAGATCTTCCAGCGGGGAAAGTCCAGCATGGTCCGGTCAGTCGTTCGCGGGCTTGGCGGTCATCGGATCGATGACATCGCTGAGTGTGCCTTTGACGGCCTTTACCTTGACGCTCGGCGCCAGCTCGACATCGACATAGGTGTCGTCGACGCGAACCACCTTGCCGACGAGACCGCCGCCGGTCACCACCTGATCGCCCTTCTTCACCGCCGCGACCTTCTCGCGATGACGCTTGGCTGCCTGTTGCTGCGGACGAATGAGTAGAAAATAGAAGACCGCGAAAATCAGCGCCAATGGCGCGAACTGGACAAAGGCGGCCATACCAGAGGAACCGGACGGTGCGGCCGCGGCGAGAGCGAGTGTGGTGAACATTGCAGTCCTTGAGTTCAGCGATCAGCGAAGGATGGATCGACCCGTCAGACAGCGGTCGATCGCTTGAGTTCAAGGGCGCGCGGCTAGCATATCCCCTGCCCCCAGGCAACCGACATCGGCAAGCCGTGCCAGGCTGAAACATCGCGGCGGCGGCGTGGCGATTCTCCGGGTTTCGAGCATGGCAAAGATGTAAAAAGGACGTGACAGGTGGGGTTTGCTATTGCCACATAGCATCATGTCGAAGCCGGAAACCATCGACCGCCTTACGGAGCGGCAACGCGCCTGCCTGGAACTGGTCGCCAAAGGCTTCACGTCCAAGGAAATCGCGCGAAAGCTGGGCATTTCGCACAGCACCGTGGACAATCACGTGCTGGCCGCGACGCAACTGCTCGGCGTGGCCGATCGCCGCGAGGCAGGCCGGCTCGTGGCCCAGCTTGGGCAACAATTACCTAGGCAGGCAGCGGGCCTTACCGACGAGGAAAAAACCTCCATTGTGGGGGTGCAGGAGGAATTGCAGCAGCAAATCTCTGCAGGGCTCAAATTGGTGCCACCGATCGGGGGAAAGTTGAATGAGCAGACGCTGGGTCACAAGACCATCCAGATTCTCTCGCTTGCCTTCCTCTCGACCATGGTCGTCATTGCCATGGCCCTGTTGATTTCCGGCGCGTTTAAAGCCTTCCGCTAGTCGCTACAGTCCAATCATCTCTTTGCGCAGCTTTGCGCCGCGGAGGAACCATGTTCAAGATTGAGGAAACCACCGGACTCGTCGTCGC
This sequence comes from Sphingobium nicotianae, assembly GCF_018603885.1. Classification (GTDB taxonomy): domain Bacteria; phylum Pseudomonadota; class Alphaproteobacteria; order Sphingomonadales; family Sphingomonadaceae; genus Sphingobium; species Sphingobium nicotianae. Next base: position 70,797 of record NZ_JAHGAW010000007.1, on the reverse strand, counting down.
CGAGGATACCAAGACGACGATTTCCGCAATCGACCACGCCATCCTGTCCAAGACCCGCTTGGCCACCTCGATCATCGAGGCGAGCGAACAGAGCGGCCTGCCCATGGCGCAGAGCCAGAAGCTGCTCGAAGGGATGGTGCGCGGTTTCGAACATCTCGTGGCCGGCCGCGCCGACATGCTGGCGGTCGTGCGGCAGCTCACCTCGATCAAGGGCAAGAGCACGCTCGAAGTGACGGACTATGGCTGCCCCAATGGTTTGGAAGAGCGCGTCGCCCATGTTCCGGCGGCGGCCCAGCTCGTCCCGGCAGAGTAAAGACGGCAGGCCCCACCTATGCCGTCGCCAGACAGGATTGCGACCGGACTCGAGGCTATGACTCAATGCTGATCGCAATCCTGTTCTGGTCCATGAGCATTGGTGCGTGTATCTACGCCCTGCTCCTTGGACGCTGGGAGGGCCGGGTGATGACCGCGATCATCATCCTGGCGACCCTGGCGACGATGCAGTTGGAGAATCTGCTGCACCTCCACTATCACAGCACCAACACCGTGGTGCTGGCCGTCGACACCGCGACTTTCATCGCCATGTACGCAGTTGCCGTGAAGAGCCGGCTATGGTGGCCCATCTGGGTCGCCGCATTCCAACTCAACAGCGTGGTCGCCCATCTGGCGACCGTCATCAGCCCCGAATTTTCAGCGCTTGTATACCATGGCTATGAGGGCATGTGGGCAATCCCCGGCCAACTCGTCATGGTCATCGGCATTCACCGCGACCGCGGGTGGACACAGAATTATGACCTCACGTGATACCAAGCTGGGCAGCATCACCGCCCAGGGCCCGACCCTTCCGTTTCTCGATTCGATCCGCCAGCAAATCGCGAAGATCCCGCAGTTCAGTCATGGCGAGGACGGGGCCGTCTTCAACCGGCCCGATCTCGATTATTTCTCGGCTGCGCGCATCTACATCACCTTCAAGGTCAAGCTTGCCGAGCATTTCCCCGAGCGCATCCCCAGCGAGACGTTCGACTTCCTGGTCGACCTCATGGTCCATGAATGGCTCAGCCGTCGTGTCGGCGCCGAGCGGCCGGCCGAATTCGGCGTGCCGCGCTCTGCCGTGCTCACGCCTCGCATCCAGCATGCCATCGCGCTCGGCTTCATCCATCTCGAGGCCGACCTCCACGACGAGGATATGCGCCTCATCACCCTCACCCGCAGCGCCCGGGCGCGCCTCAACGTCTTTTTCGATTATATGGCGAGCTACATCTCGGTGCTGTGAGAGGGGGGGGGGGGGGGGGGGGGGCGCGGCGGGGCGGGGGGGGGGGGGGGGGGGGGGGGGGGGGGGGGGGGGGGGGGGGGGG
>NZ_JAHGAW010000007.1:0-69432 GCF_018603885.1 Sphingobium nicotianae | reverse complement strand
CCCCCACCGGCTTTTCGTTTTAATGGGGCGCCCACTCCCCGGTCTTTGCAACCCCCCCCCCCCCCCCCCCCCCGCAAAATGTCCCGACGCGGACTTGCAACTTGGGTACGATACGCCTAGGAGGCGCGCTCCGGTCGGGACGTAGCGCAGCCTGGTAGCGCATCACACTGGGGGTGTGGGGGTCGGAGGTTCGAATCCTCTCGTCCCGACCAATTTTTCCTCGATTCATCATGCCTTCATCGCGCGACATTGGGACGCGCGACGAGCCTCTGCGCTTCTGCCTCGGCCGTCGACGATAAGGATGAGTTGATCGAGCCAATCGATCAAAGCCGCGTAACAATCTTGCGAAGTTCACGGGGTGGATAAAGAATGAACTTCGGAAAACCTCGGAAATTCGACCACCCCGAATCCTGTGGTCAGCAAAGCGATCATGCACAGCGGAGAAAGAGCCACTCCAGCCTGGCACAGTAGCCGGCGTGTAGGACAGGCTTTTCGGCGGCTCGTCGACGCGGCCACCAGCCCGTCGGCTCGAAACGGCACATCGCGCGATCCTATCGATTGAGCGCCCGCCCGGGATGCTATAGCGGTTGGGCTATGATCGGGAGGATGTGCGTTTTGAACCGCTATGTCGTTGTTTCGGCGTTTGTTGCAGGCATCGTCGCCACGGGCTCGGTCCGGGCCGGCGAGACGCCGCTCTATCAGCCGACGCCCGCCTGGGTGATCCCGGCCAAGCTGCCCGATCTCGCCACTCTCGGCAGCAACGCGCCGGCCATGCTGATCTTCGACGCGCAGCAGCGGATCGCCGATGGCGGCCTGTGGAGCTATGTCGACACCGCCCAGCGCATTTCCTCGCCCGAGCAGCTCAACCAGCTCGCCAACCTCACTCTGCCGTGGCTGCCGGACAAGGGCGACCTCATCATCCACGAGCTCTCGATCATCCGCGGCACCGAGCAGATCGACCTGCTCAAAGGTGGCAAGACCTTCACGGTGCTGCGCCGCGAGCAGAATCTGGAGCAGCGCGAGCTGACCGGCATTCTCACGGCGACCATGGCGGTCGAGGGTTTGCGCGTCGGCGACATCTTGCGCACCCGCTTCTCGACCACCGGCAAGGACAAGGCGCTGGCCGGCCACGTCCAGGCGCTCGCCCCCGTCATCACCGCGCCGATGGTCGTGGCGCAGGGCCGCCTGCGCGTGCTCTGGCAGAATGACAGCGGCGCCCACTGGAAGCTCCACGCCACCGGACTTACGGCCAAGCCCGTGCGCGGCAAAGACTTCACCGAACTGACCTTCGTCCTCCCCGGTCCTAAGCAGCCAGACATCCCGCAGGATGCGCCCGGCCGCTATCGCGCACCGCCGATCCTCGAAGTGTCGACCTTTGCCGACTGGGCCGACGTGTCGCGCGCCATGTATCCGCTGTTCAACCCCGATGGACTGATCAAGCCGGGCAGCCCGCTGCAGGCCGAGATCGACACGATCATGAAGGCGGACAAGACGCCGCTGGGCCGCACGCAGCGGGCGCTGCAGCTCGTGCAGGACAAGATCCGCTACCTCGCCGTCTCGATGGACGGGGGCAATTACGTGCCGCAGACGCCCGAGCAGACCTGGTCGCTGCGCTATGGCGACTGCAAGGCCAAGACGCTGCTGCTGCTCTCGCTGCTGCGCGGCATGGGCATCAAGGCCGAGCCAGTGCTGGCGCATGCGACGCTGGGCGATCTGGTCGTCAATCGACTGGCGACCGCTGCCGCCTTCAACCACATCCTGGTGCGCGCCGAGATAGAAGGCGAGTCCCTATGGCTGGACGGCACCGGGCTTGGCGCGCGGATCGAGGATATTCACGACACGCCGCCATTCCGCAATGTCCTGCCGCTGCGGGCCGAGGGCACGGGACTGATGGCGATCGAGCCGCGCAAGAGCGGCCGGCCGGTCTTCGACCTCGCCATGACTGTCGACGAGAGCACCAGTGTCGACCTCGCCAGCCCGTTCGACCTGTCGCTGACGGTGCGCGGCGGGCTCGGCATGCGGCTCAACATGGCGCGCAACCAGCTCGACGCGAAGAAGCAGCGGGAGGTGTTCGGCCAGTTCCTCGACAATATCGTCGGCGATTCGCAGTACAGCACGATCGAGCTGGTGCCCGACGAGCAGGCCGGATCGATGACGATCAAGGCGCGCGGCGTGACCGCATCGGCCTGGCGCTGGGATGACAAGGCGATGAAGCGTGGGCTCGACCGGGCGCTCGCCACGATCGGCTTCAATCCGGATCGGGCGCGCGCCGCCTGGTCGCAGATCCCGGTCGCGACGATGCAGCCCGAGGCGCGGCACTTCCGCATGACCATCCGCCTGCCGGACGGCGGCAGGGATTTCAAGATCGACGGCCAGCCGGCGCTGGCCGGTCAGGTCGCGGGCTTCGACTTCAACCGGACGGTGACGCTCGACAAAGGCGTGGTGACGCTGGACGAGCGGGTCGATTCAACTGGCATCGAGATACCAGCCAGCCAAGTCGGCGCGGAGAAGGACCGGCTGGCGACGGCGCGGGTGCGCGCGCCGCGCCTGATCGCGCCCGCCAAGACGCTGCGCCGCTGGGATCTCGCGGGCAAGGACCCGGCCGGGGGAACACAGATCGCCGCAACCGAGGACGTCTATACAAAGGCGATCGCGCAAGATCCCGACGAAGCCGCCAATTATCGCGCCCGCGCCTATTTCCGCCGCAGCGTCAACAACGGCAAGGGCGCGCTGGCCGATCTCGACAAGGCGATCGCGCTGGAGCCTGGCATCGAGCTCTATCTGGCACGCTCCAGCCTGTTCGAGGAGCAGAATGACCTCGCCAAGGCGCTTGCCGACGCGGAGTCCGCGCGCCAGCTCGATCCCTCGTCGGTACCGGCGACGCTGCGCGTCTCCAGCCTGCGCGCCGAGCGCGGCGACGTGACGAGCGCTCTCGACCTGCTCGACCAGCGCATCGAGCTGGGCGGCGAGACGCGCCAGACCTACAATGAGGCGAAGGCCGACATTCTGGGCAAATATGGCAACGCCAACGAAGCCCTGAAGCTGGTCGAGACGCTGATCGCCGACAAGCCGGGCACGCCGACGCTGCTCAACCTGCGCTGCTGGATCAAGGGCACGCGGCAGGTGGAGGTGGAGACCGCGGCGAAGGATTGCACCTCCGCGCTGGAGCTTTCCAGCAATCCCTACGGCATTCTCGACAGCCGCGCCCTCGTCTCCTATCGCCTCGGCAAATATGAGGACGCGATGCGCGATCTCGACGCCGTGCTCAACGCCGTGCCCAACATGGCCGAGAGCCGGTTCATGCGCGGCGTCGTGCTGGCCCGGATGGACCGCAAGAGCGAGAGCGCCACGGACCTCGACATCGCCCGGCGCCTGCGGCCCCGGATCGACGTCGAGTATGCCCGTTACGGGATCAAGCCCTGATCGCCTGAACCGTCAGGCGGCGAGCTGCGATATGCTCTCCAGCGCGCCTTCGATGGCGGTGGCGCGATGGTCAGGGCTCACCTGAATGCCTTCCGCCACGACGAACTCGGGATCTAGGCCGATGAAGGCGAAGACCGAGCGCAGATAGGTCTCGAGATGCTCCATCGCCGCGCCCGGTGAACCGGCGCCGTAAAAGCCGCCGCGCGACACCGCGACGATGATGCGCTTGGGCCCGGCCAGGCCGACGACGCCCTGCTCGGTATATTTGAACGTCTTGCCCGCGACGAGGATATGGTCGATCCACGCCTTGAGCTGGCTCGGTACCGAGAAATTATACATGGGCGCGCCGATCACCACCGTATTGGCGGCGAGGAACTGCTCGACGCTGTCGTCGGCCACCCCCGGCAGGAAGTGAGGCAGGGGCGCTGCCGCCAGATCGCGGTGGACGACGGTGGCGGACGGGTCGGCCGCCTGGAGGCGCGAGACGATCGCGGCGGTGAGCTGGCGGCTGACGCTGTTGTCGGCCAGGACGCTGGAATCGATGTGCAGAATCATGGGCATTTCCTCGGTATTGATTTGTAACTGAGGCACCATATGTTACCATCAAGACGGGCCCGCAAGGAGGCACAATCTTGTTACTTGATGACATGGCGGTAACCGACCCGGTGGAGGTGGACCACAGGAGCTGCCGCCGCGTCGCGCCGATCCTGGCGCGGGTCGGCGACAAATGGAGCATCCTCACCATCATGACGCTGGCCGGCGGATCGAAGCGGTTCAGCGAGCTGCGCCGGGCGATCGACGGCATCTCGCAGCGGATGCTGACGCTCACCCTGCGCGGGCTGGAGCGCGACGGCTTCGTGGCGCGGACGGTCACGCCCTCCATCCCGCCGCGCGTCGACTATGAGCTGACCGCGCTCGGCCGGTCGCTGCGCGAGCCGGTGGTCGCGCTCGGCCAGTGGGTGCAGGAGCATCTCGACAAGATCGACGATGCGCGCGCGGCCTTCGACCGGGCCAACGCGGAAGACTGAGCTCAGGCGCTCGCCATCAGGCTCTCGACCAGCCCTTCGAACAGGCGCCGCCCATCCGTGCGGCCATGCGCCTTTTCGATCACGCGCTCGGGATGCGGCATCATGCCGAGCACATTGCCCGCATCGTTGAGGATGCCGGCGATGTCGCGGGCCGAGCCATTGACCGCCTCGGCATAGCGGAAGGCGACGCGGCCCTCGCCTTCGAGCCGGTCCAGCGTCGCGGTATCGGCGAAATAATTGCCGTCATGATGCGCGATGGGGAAGGTCACGACCTCACCCGCGCTATAACGGCTGGTGAAGGCGCTCTGGCTGGTGCCGACGGTCAGCGCGACATCGCGGCAGATGAAATGCGTGCCGGCATTGCGCATCAGCGCACCGGGGAGCAGGCCGGTTTCGGTCAGCACCTGGAAGCCGTTGCAGATGCCGAGCACATAGGTGCCCCGCGCCGCCGCATCGGCGACCGCCTGCATGACCGGCGAGCGCGCTGCCATGGCGCCCGAGCGCAGATAGTCACCGTAGGAGAAGCCGCCGGGCACGCCGATCAGGTCGATGCCCTCGGGCAACTGCGTCTCGCGATGCCAGACCATGACCGGCTTGCTCCCGCTCACGGCCTCGAACGCGACGGCGAGATCGCGATCGCAGTTCGATCCGGGGAAGACGATGACAGCTGTTTTCATCGCGAGGCTCCCTTAGCTGACGGTGTCGATCCGGTAATTCTCGATCACGGTGTTGGCGAGCAGCTTCTGGCACATCGCCTCGATGTCGGCATTGCTGGTGCCGTCGGCCAGGTCCAGCTCGATGAGCTTGCCGGCGCGCACATCGTTGACCCCGCCAAAACCAAGCCCCTCGAGCGCATGCTGGATCGCCTTGCCCTGCGGATCGAGCACGCCGGCTTTCAGGGTGACGAACACACGCGCTTTCATGGGGGTCGAGTCCTCCGAATTGACCGATGCGGCAGGCCCTAGACCCGCCGGACCGAGCCTGCAAGGGGCGAGGGCCAGGAGGATCGCGGCGACGCAACATTCTTGCGAAAGTCACGAAAGTCACGGGGTGAATAAAATCTCATTTTTCATGCCTCGCTCCCTGCGATGCGGCTGAAGGGCGGCGCGTCGCCGCGGTAGCCGTCGAACAGCGGCCCGCCATGCGGCGCCATTTCCTGCTCCGCCAGCGCGATGACGGTCGCGCTGGCGCCGCGCGTGAACAGCGCGGCGAAGGCGGTCTCATAGCGATCACGCAGGCCCGGCTCGGCGCGCTCCAGCATGCGGGGCACCCACTTGCCAGACCCATTCCAGCTTCCGCGACCGCGCAGGCTGAGCTCGGCGAGGCGGGGATAGAGCGCAGCGCCGAGCGCCATGATCTCGGCCATGCTCCGATCGCCCCGCAGATCGTCGAGCATGTCGGTGATGCCATAGCGCAGGCGATCGCGTTGTTCAGCATCCAGCGGCGGCGGTCCTGCCGCAAGCCGCGCGGCCATCCGCGCCTGCAGCGCCTGTGCGCTGACGACATCGGCGCCGATGATCCGGCCCCCGGCAATCACCGAGATGATGGCGGGATGCCCCTTGCGGCTGTCAGCCTCGACGAACCAGGCGAGAGTCTCGGGATCATGAACGAACGCTTCCACCGGCACGCCCTCGAACAAGAAGGATTTGCGATGCGCGTGCGGCAGGCGATCGTGGATCACGACCATGTCGATGTCCGAGAAATGCGTCCCCTCCCCGCGCATGATCGATCCACCCGCGAAGGCGAAGGACGCATCGGGGAAGCACTGCTCGAATGCAGTCTGCGCGAGAGCCAGGGCCTGGGCGGGGTCGGGTATCATGGCCCTGCCGCCCTAGCCGATCCGATAAAAGTCGGCCACCCGATCCAGCGCGAAGCCGAGCACCAGCTTGCCGGCGCGGCTGGGCCAGCCGAGCGAGCGCTCGCAGGCGGGCAGACTCTCGCAGGCGCAGACGACACGCCAGAGAATATCGCAAAGCCCCGGCCCGGCCGCAGCCAGCGCGCCATCGAGCCGCAAGCGCGCCGCGACCTCATCGAGACCGGGATCGGGCGCACCGGGCGCGGCGCGGCGGCTCCGGGAGGGCGCGGCGGCGCTGTCCCAGTTCATCGTGACGCGGGCGCCGAGCGCGGCGCGCTCCCAGTCGCCGCGAATGGCGTCCGCCGCGTCATATTGGCGGCGCGAGAGCATCTTTCGGGAATAGAGCCAGCTTGCCGGGGATTCGCTCAGATTGACCAGGAGGCGATAGGCCTTGCCGTCCGGTCCCTCGACGGTGCGCTCGGCGTAACGCCCCTCCACCACCTTGCCCACCGCCTTGCCCGCTGCTGCCATCTATCGTCGCCTCCGCCTCGAATCGCCGGAAAGCCATTGCCATGTGGAGATAAATGTAGGACAGAGATAACCGATAAGGTTATCAAAGGGGCCAAGATGATTACACGCATCCGGGAAGTGCGCAAGGCGCGCGGGTTGACGCTGGAGGAAGTGGCGGCGCGCTGCGAGCCGCCGACCACGGCGCAGACCATCGGCCGGCTGGAGACGGGCACGCGAACCGTATCGGTCAAATGGCTGAACCGCATCGCCACCGCGCTCGGCGTGCAGGCGAGCGATCTGGTCGACCTGCCCGAGAGCGAGAAGGTGCCGGTTGCGGCGCTGGTCGGCCCCGATGGCGCCGGCGCGCCGAGCCGGCCGCTGACGCTGGTGCCCCCCGCTGTGCCCAAGGGCGCGCTCGGTATCCGCATGACGGCCGCACTCGGCGACTATCGCGCCGGCGACGAGCTGTGGTGCGAGCCGCTGGCGCCCGAGCGCTTCACCGAGGGGCTCAACCGCGACGTGCTGGTGCCGCGCCCGGCGGGCCGCTTCCTGTTCGGCCGCCTGATCGGCCGCGACGGCGCGATGCTGCACCTCCTGCCGCTCGGCATCGGCACGCGGCAGCAGGTGGTGAACGATCCGGCCTGGATCGGATTGCCGGTAAAGCTGATCCGGGGATTGTAGAGGCCAAAAAAAATCCGAAACGATCGATCGCAAGGTCAAGAGGAGGTCTAATGCCAATCCCGGAAGTCCAGTTGGACCACGCCTTCGCGGAAGCTCTTGAAAATAATCCCGGCTTTCGCACTTGGCTAATTTCTGAAGGCAGGTTTTGGCGGCATCCAAATGCAGCCCTACTTTGTACGGAACAGGAAACGGCGCGAAAATCGGCTAAGCATTGGTGGAAACATTGGTGGACAAGATTGCCGGACGGCAGCGAGAGCGAAACAGATATTTTCTCAGTGTGGGAATGTGATGGCTTCCGATTTGCCATTCATATCGAAAACAAGCCCCCTCACGGTAATTTGAGCTTCATCCAAGCCGCAACCTATCGTCGTCGTGCAACCTTTATGGCGAACCAACCGCGGTGGCTTTCCTATTCCGATTTTGAAACGATCATTCTCGCCCCATCATCCTTCATTGAACGCCATAGAGAATGTGCAAATCAATTCGACCGGGCGATAACTTATGAACAGATCGCCCGCTTCGTGCCATTGATGCAGGCCGCTCTCGATGAATCTGAAAAAGACTAGATTTTTGCTAATACCGCTCGAGAATTGCGGTTTTGAACTGCAACCGTGAAATGCGAGTTTTGCGCATGAAGATTGTTGGAACCGTATTCTTTCCGCTTCTTATTTTCGCTTCTGCAGCCCCAGCCGTGGAGCGCTGGACGACCTTCCCCGTCCTCCCCGCCATGGCCGCGCCCGCCTCGTCCGGCACGGTCAGCGCCAGGGGCGGCGCGATCCATTATGCGAGCTATGGCAAGGGGCCGCCCGTCATCCTGCTGCATGGCGGCCTGTCGAACAGCGACTATTGGGCCAACCAGTTGCCCTTTCTCGCGCGCGATCATCGCGTCATCCTGATCGACAGCCGCGGCCATGGGCGCAGCACGCGCAGCGCGCTGCCCTACAGCTATGAGTTGATGGCCTCGGACGTGATCGCCGTGATGGACCAACTGAAACTGCGCAAGGCGGCGATCGTGGGGTGGAGCGACGGCGCGATCATCGGCCTGGTGCTGGCGATCCGGAATCCCGAGCGGCTGACCTGCGTCTTTGCGTTCGCGGCGAACATGGACCCGAGCGGGGTCAATCTCGACGCGACCGAGAAGCCGCCCTTCTCGACCTTCGTCGCGCAGGCGCGCAAGGATTATGAGCGTCTCTCGCCGACGCCGGACAAGTTCGACGACTTCCTCGCCGCGATCGGCAAGATGTGGGAGACGGAACCCAATTACAGTGCCGCCGATCTGGGCAAGATCCATGTGCCGGTCGCGATCGTCGATGGCGATCATGACGAGGCGATCAAGGCCGCGCACACCGCGTATCTCGCGCGGTCGATCCCCGGCGCCCGGCTGATCTGGCTGAAGGATGCCAGCCATTTCGCGATGATGCAGGACCCGGCCGGCTTCAACGCAGCGCTCGACGCCTTTCTGCGCGGTCGCTAGGCGGGGCCGCGCGCTTCGCCATCCCGTCCTACCGCTGCCGTGCCGGCGCGCGGTAGAGCATCGGCCGCAGCGGTCCTACGCCGCACCGACAGGGAGAGACCAGATGGACACCAGCCGCCGTGATCTGCTCATCATGGGCAGCGCGCTCACCGCCCTCGCCGCGACGGCGGGCCATGCCGCGATCGATCCCGCACCCGCAGGCCTCATGGAAGTGCTGCATATCCACACCGGACCGGACGGCCTCTCCCGTGCGAGCCGGGTGACGGTCTATGGCAACAAGCCGATCCCGGTCGTGCAGATCACGGCCGGGAGCATCGGCACGGGGCTCACCAACTGGGGCACTGCGCCCCAGAAGCGCTTCTCGATCAACACGGTCGGCGATCTCGACGTCGAGCTGGGCGATGGCACGCATCACCGGATCGGCAAGGGCGACCTCGTCTTCATCGAGGATCAGGGCGGCAAGGGGCATCGCAGCAACATGCTGACGCCGGTCGCCAATCTGTTCATCATCGTGCCGGACGATTTCGACCTGCTGGCCTGGGCGGGGACGCCTCCGGCGGCGGGCTGAGTCAGGCGGGCTTTCGCGCCTTGCGCCTGGTTGGCGCGCCGGGCGCGTCCTGGTCCTGGTTCAGCGTGCCTTCGTCGGTCTGCATGACATAGTCGCTGGCATCGGCCACCGCAGCGCGATCCGGCGACAGCTCCTGCTCGGCCTGATCCCAGTGCGCCATCGACCGGCCCTCTGGCTGGCCTTCGTCCAGCCAGAGCTGGTGCGCGCGTGCCCTGATCCGCTGTTCCTTATCGTCATCCACCATTGCCTGTCTCCGTCATGATCGTTGCTCTGCAGAGCAACGCCAGATCGGGGAATTGGATGCATGGAGAGGCCGGCGGCGCTCCTCTCCCCTAATGCCTTCTTCACCGCCGGCTGCTAATCCGCGCGCATGACGCTGCGTGTGCTGACCCTCTCGACCCTGTTTCCCGATGCGACGCGGCCGAATTTCGGCGTGTTCGTCGAGCGGCAGACGCGCGAGCTGGCGAGCCGGGAGGACATCGCGGTGACGGTGGTCGCGCCGGTCGGCATCCCGCCCTGGCCGCTGTCGCTGCATCCGCGCTATCGGGCGCTGGCGGTGCTTCCGGCGCAGGAGCAATGGCGCGGGATGGACGTGCATCGGCCGCGTTTTCCGATCCTGCCCGCGGTCGGCGGGCGCTGGCACCCGGCGCTGATGACGCGCGCGATCCTGCCGCTGGTCGAGCGGCTTCATGCGGAGCGGCCGTTCGACGTGATCGACGCGAGCTTCTTCTTCCCGGACGGGCCAGTCGCGCAGCGGCTCTCGGCTCGGCTCGGCATTCCCTATTCGGTGAAGGCGCGCGGGGCGGACATTCATCATTGGGGCCGGGACGCGGCGACCGGGCCGATGGTCCGCGTGGCGGCGGAGGGCGCGGCGGGCCTGCTCGCGGTCAGCGCGGCGATGAAGGCGGACATGGTGGCGCTCGGCATGCCGGAAGAGGCGATCCGCGTGCATTATACCGGTGTCGACCTGGAGCGGTTCGCCCTCGGTGACCGCGCGGCGGCCAAGGCAGCAAAGGGTCTCGCCGGGCCGGTGATCGCGACATTGGGCGCGCTGATCCCGCGCAAGGGGCAGGCGCTCGTGATCGAGGCGCTAGGCGGGCTGCCGGACGCGACCCTGCTGCTGATCGGTGAAGGGCCGGATCGCGCGGCGCTCATCGCGCTGGCCGAGCGGCTGGGTGTGGGGAGCCGCGTGCGCTTCCTGGGCAGCGTGCCGCATGCGGAGCTACCGGGCTGGCTCGCGGCCTGCGATGTCATGGCGCTGCCATCGGCCTCCGAGGGGCTCGCCAATGCCTGGGTGGAAGCGCTCGCCTGCGGTGTGCCGCTGGTGATCAGCGAGGCGGGCGGCGCGCGCGAGCTGGTCGATCGGCCGGAAGCGGGGCGGATCGTCGCGCGGGAGGCCGGGGCGATCCGGGAGGCAATCGGGGCGCTGCTGGTGGAGACCCTCGCCCCGGCGACAGTGCGGGAGACGGCGCGGCGCTTCACATGGGCGGCGAATGGCGACGCGCTGGTGGCGCATTTGATGGGATGCGTCCGGAAATAACCTCTTTCGCCAAAGGCCGTTCGGTTCGAGTTGAAGCGAGACACGTGGCTCGCTTCAACATCGAGCGAAGTCGAGATGGCTGTCGAGAACGCTGGACGGCGCCAACTTTCTCGACTCCGGTTCTCGACAGGCTCGAACCTCAGCTCGAAACGAACGGTTAGATAGACGGAGTGAGGATCACCCCACCGGCATCGCCCAGATCGCGACATTGGCGAACATCACCGCCGCCGCGACCAGCATAAGCCAGCCTTGCTTGTGGGCGCGGCGCTTCACGATGAGGGTCACGCCGCCGGTCGTCAGCGCGATGCCGGCCAGCATCAGGATAGAGAGGATCGTCCCGTTCATGAGGCGCGCCCTAGCCCCCGCGTCCGCCCGGCGCAATCGGCGGTGGCATTCTCGGGCCTGTAACACTAGATGAGGCGCCAAGCGCGACTCACCGTTCCGCTCCAGTCGCGCAGACGGGGTAACCATGCGCATCGCCATCGCTTCCGACCACGCCGCCTTCGCGCTGAAGGCAAATCTGGCTGACTGGCTGCGCGCACAGGGCCATGAGGTCGAGGATCTCGGCACGCATAACGACGCCAGCGTCGACTATCCCGATTATGGCTACAAGCTGGCCGAACATGTCGCCGCCGGCCATGCCGAGCGCGGCGTCGCCCTGTGCGGCACCGGCATCGGCATCTCGATCGCGGTCAATCGCAATCCCGCGGTACGCTGCGCCCTTGTCTCCGAGCCCTTCTCGGCGCGGCTGTCGCGCGAGCATAATGACGCGAACATCATCGCGATGGGCGCGCGCATCGTCGCGCCGGAACTGGCGCAGGCCTGCCTCGAGGTGTTTCTCGCCACGCCCTTCGGCGGCGATCGCCACATCCGCCGCATCGACAAGCTGAGCCATCCGCCGGTCTCCGCCCAAGCCGACTGAACATAAGAGGAAGAATTCGTCATGACTGCTTCGACCGCCACGGCCGTGAACTCGAACGAACCCGCGATCCGCGCGCCGGGCTTCTTCTCGGCCGGCCTCGCGCAGGCCGATCCGGAAGTGTTCGCCGCCGTTCAGGGCGAGCTCAAGCGCCAGCAGGACAAGATCGAACTGATCGCCTCGGAGAATATCGTCAGCAAGGCGGTGCTGGAGGCGACCGGCTCCATCTTCACCAACAAATATGCGGAAGGGTATCCCGGCAAGCGCTATTATGGCGGCTGCGAATGGGCCGATGTGGTCGAGACGCTCGCCATCGAGCGCGCCAAGAAGCTGTTCGGTTGCCAGTTCGCCAACGTCCAGCCCAACAGCGGCAGCCAGATGAACCAGGCGGTGTTCCTGGCGCTGCTGCAGCCGGGTGACACCTTCATGGGGCTCGATCTCTCGGCGGGCGGTCATCTGACGCATGGCTCGCCAGTCAACATGTCCGGCAAATGGTTCAACTGCGTGCCTTATGGCGTGCGCAAGGAGGACCAGCTGCTCGACATGGACGCGGTCGCGAGCCTCGCCCGCCAGCACAAGCCCAAGCTGATCATCGCCGGCGCGACTGCCTATCCCCGCCTGTGGGACTTCGCCGCGTTCCGCGCGATCGCGGACGAGGTCGGCGCGACCCTGCTGGTCGATATGTCGCACTTCGCCGGCCTCGTCGCGGGCGGTGCGCATCCCTCGCCTTTCCCGCACGCTCATGTCGTCACCACGACCACGCACAAGTCGATGCGCGGGCCGCGCTCGGGCATCATCCTCACCAATGACGAGGCGCTGGCCAAGAAATTCAACTCGGCGGTCTTCCCCGGCCTGCAGGGCGGGCCGCTGGTGCATGTCATCGCCGCCAAGGCCGTCGCCTTCGCCGAGGCGCTGCAGCCCGAGTTCAAGGCCTATGCCCACCAGATCGCCGCCAATGCCAAGGCGCTGGCCTCCAGCCTCGCCGATGCCGGCGTCGCGGTGGTCTCGGGCGGCACCGACAATCACCTGATGCTGATCGACCTGCGCTCGCGCGAGACGACCGGCAAGGCCGGCGAGAAGGCGCTCGATCGCGCCTACATCACCTGCAACAAGAACAGCGTGCCGTTCGATACGGCGAGCCCCTTCGTCACCTCGGGCCTGCGGCTCGGCACCCCGGCGGGCACCACGCGCGGCTTCCGCGAGGCGGAGTTCCGCCAGATCGGCGGCTGGATCGCCGAGGTGGTCGAGGGTCTGCGCCGGAATGGCGAGGAAGGCGACGGCCAGATCGAGGCGCATGTGCGCGAGAAGGTCAAGGAATTGACCGCCCGCTTCCCGATCTATGAGGGGCTTTGAAGATCATGAGCGAACCTGATGATATGATAGAAAAAGCCAAGGCGGAAATCTCCGGCATGGCAAAGCAGGGTTTGGCCCATCCCTCGACCAAGCCGGTGCTGACCGGTGCGGCGATCGGGGCGGTGGCCGGTGCATTGCTGCCCGTTGTCTCGCTCCCGATCGGCCTGATCGCCGGTGCCGGCATCGCCTTCTGGCAGCGGATCCGCCGCTAGATGCGGTGTCCCTATTGCGCACATGAAGACAGCCAGGTGAAGGACAGCCGTCCCACCGAGGACGGCGCCGCGATCCGCCGTCGTCGCCAGTGCGAGGGCTGCGGCGCGCGCTTCACCACTTTCGAGCGGATTCAGCTGCGCGACATCATCATCCTCAAATCGGACGGCAGGGGCGAGGCGTTCAACCGCGACAAGCTCGCTCACGCGATCGGGCTGGCCTGCCGCAAGCGCGCGATCGAGCCGGTGCGCATCGAGCGGCTCGTCTCGGGTATCCAGCGCCAGCTCGAAACCAGCGGCGAGAGCGAAGTCCCCTCCGCCAAGATCGGCGAGTTGGCGATGGAAGGCCTTAAGGGCCTCGACAGCGTCGCCTATATCCGCTTCGCCAGCGTCTATAAGGACTTCACCGAGGCCAAGGACTTCCAGGAGTTCGCGGGGTCGATCCGCGAGGTGAGCGGGGAGTGAGGGTTGGCCTGGCTCTTGAGAGGCGGGGATGCTCGACCTTCCCTTTCTTCGTCTCCTTTCCCCTTGACCCCGGCTCCGTTCGTCCTGAGTAGCCGCTGAGCTTGTCGCGTTCTAAATTGCCGCACTTCTTCCGTTCGGTTCGAGCGTTCGTCGAGCGAAGTCGAGACGAATGTCGAGAACGAAGGCCGCCGCCAAATGAGTTTCTGGGTCTACATCCTGCGTTGCGTCGATGGCTCTTATTATACGGGGCATACGGACGATCTTGAGCGCCGCGTCGCGCAGCATCAATCGGGAGAATTGCCTGGCTACACTCATGATCGCCGGCCCGTCGAACTGGTATTCAGCGAGACCTTCGCTGAACGCATCGATGCCCTGGAGCGCGAGCAGCAGATCAAGGACTGGTCGCGTAAGAAGAAGGAAGCGCTATTCCGGAGCGATTTCAGCGCTGTGACCGCCGCATCGGAGACTTCTCGACACTCGTCTCGACTTCGCTCGACGAGCGCTCGAAGCGAACGGGAAGATAACCCAACCGGGAAGCCAGAAGACCGTCCGCTTCGCGCTTCGGTCGAGCGTGTCGAGACCCATGCCGGGACCGCGCGCGCTCCCCACCCCGTCATCGTCCTCGTTCGCCCCCAGCTCGGCGAGAATATCGGCAAGGCGGCGCGCGCCATGCTGAATTTCGGACTCACCGAGATGCGCCTCGTCGCGCCCCGGGACGGCTGGCCCAATCCCGATGCCGGCCCTTCCGCCGCCGGTGCGGATCAGGTCCTCGCCGATGCGCAGATCTATGAGACGCTCGCCGAGGCCGTTGCCGATTGCGCCCATGTCTATGCGACGACCGTGCGCAAGCGCGGCGTCACCAAGCCGGTCGTCACGCCGCAGGAAGCGGCGCGCGAGATTCTCGTCGCGCCGGGTCGCAGCGCCATCGTCTTCGGACCGGAGCGCTCGGGACTGGAGACCGACGATGTGGCGCTGGCTCGCGCCATCCTCACCGTGCCGGTCAATCCGGAATTCGGCTCGCTCAACCTGGCGCAGGCCGTCATCCTCTGCGCCTATGAATGGTCGAAGCATCGCTCGCTCGCTCAGCCGACCGTTACCGAACTGCTCCCGCCCGCCCCGCAGGATGAGCTGGAGGGGATGATCGGACAGCTCGAGGTGATGCTGGAGGACGCCGGCTATTTCTTCCCGCCCAGCCGCGTCACCGCAACCAAGCGCACCTTGCGCACCTTGCTCACCAAGCCTGGCTGGAACCATCTCGAAGTGAGGACGCTGCGCGGCGTACTCTCCGCGCTCGCCAATCCGCGATCGCGCTGAAAAAATCTCGCAATGGCGCCTGCCAATCGCTCTTGCAATTTGGCCGTGGCGCGGAATAAGGGGTTAACCAGCTCCCTGAAAAGGATAATTCGTGCGACTAGTCATTTCGCTCGCGATGCTCGCTGCATTTTCCGGTATCTCGTCCCCGAGCCTTTCCGCCGAAGATCAGGCTCAGCCGGCGCCCAAGGAAGAAAAGAAGGTGTGCCGTCGCGAAGAGGTATCGGGCTCCATCGTTCCCAAGCGGACCTGCCACACCAAGGCGGAATGGGAGGCGATCGACAAGGCCGTCGACGCCTATACGAACGGGGCGATCGATCGGCGTCGTCATGCCCAGGGCTCGCATAACGACCCATCGCTGACCCCGTGAAGGACGCGTCTGCGGCTCCTTGACGGTCACATCCAGCGCCGCACATGAAGAAGAACGCAGAGGCGTGACCAGTCGGCCTCAACGGTGTGCGCCGTCGCATCGGCAAAGCATGCGCATTCGCGCAATATTTCGCCATGTTTGCGAACCCGCGTGAAACCTGACGGCGAGCGCGGCTCGCATCGCACAAAGTCTCCATGCGGATCGATTCCGGCACTGGCGCCTTGAGGACAAGGCGGCGCTCCGGCTGGGCGGGCATGTCCCTGCGTTGATCCTCGCGGCATCCGCGACAAGGGCGGGAGGCCGGCCCGACTTCCCCAAGCCACTCGCCCCTTGCACGTCGCGCCTCGTCGCAAAGCGCGGGAACGGCGCGTCACGACCGGCCATTGAACCCTCAGTGACGATCCAAACGACTGCCTGCCCGCCGCACGCCCGCGAACATCATTGGGATGCCCTGCGCGCGCTGCTGATGCTGCTCGGCATCCCCTATCATGTCGCCATGACCTATCGCGCCGACGAGGTGTGGATCCTGACATCGGGACAAGGCGCCCCGGTCTTCAATGCGATCGCGCAGGCGATCCACGTCTTCCGCATGCCAGCCTTTTTCATCGTGGCCGGCTATTTCGCGGCGTTGCTGCTGGCGCGGCGAGCGCCCGGTCCCTGGCTCAAGGGGCGGCTGGTGCGGCTGGCCATCCCCCTCGTCGCAGCGCTGCTGACGCTCAATCCGCTGCTCAACCTGCTGTGCGAAATCTCCAATCTCGGCTGGCCCGGGGCGCTGCCATCCTGGAAGCATGAGAGCCTGACGTCGGGCGGCTACGGGATCCGGCACCTCTGGTTTCTCATCGTGCTGCTCTATCTGAGCGGCGCCGCGGCGCTGGCCCATCGCATCAGTCCCGGCCTGGCGCACGCCACGCTGCGGCCAGCCTGGGACGCGTGGCTGGCGCGGCATTTCGAGGTCTCCCTGATCGCGATCGCGCTCTTGCTCGGCCTGTGGATGGGCGGCGCGATCGAGCTTTTCTATGTGGCGGGCCTCGCCACCCAGCTGCCGCAGCAGATCCTGCGGCTCGACCAGCTCATCGAGTTCGCGCCCTGGTTCCTGATCGGCGCGCTGATCGCGCGCGCGCCGGCGCTTAAGGCGGCGCTGTATCGCTTTTCCCTGCCGATCGCGCTGCTGAGCATCGCGGCGCTGGCGCTGGACCTCGCCTTTCGCGAGCAGCTCTGGCCGCCTTATGGCCGCTTCCTCGACACGCTGGCGGCGGTCGGCCTGTCCCAGCTCCTCATCGCCACGATCAAGCGCTTCGCCGACCGGCCCTCGCCGCTGGTGCAGGAGATTGTGAAGGCGAGCTTCGTCATCTACCTGTTCCACCTGCCGATCCTCACCGGGCTGGTGATCCTGGGCAAGATGCTGATCCTCCCCCTCGCGCTCAAGGCCGGGCTGCTGATGATGCTGACGCTGGCATTGTCCTGGGGCGTCTGGCTGATCGTGCGGCGCTCGCCGGCGCTGCGCCTGCTCTATGACGGGACGAGGCCTCCCCAGATCGCCAGACCGCCCGCCCCGCGCGTCCTCAGCCGGCAGGGCGCCTGAGCGCGATCCGCGCTCACCCCTCGGTGCGGAGCCGCTCCACAAGCTGCTCGATCTCATTGGGCTCCAGCAGCCAGGTGCGCGTCTTGCGCCCCTCGCGATGCACGGGCTGAGTCAGAAGGATGCGTGCCTGCTCCTTGGCCGTGGGCTTGAAGATCGCGAAATGGCGCGCGCAGTCCCGGATCGTACCGAGGAGTGGCGCCTTGCCGTCGAGATCGATCATCGTGGCGGGTTGATCCCAGGGTATCGCTTTCATGCCACTGCATCCTGTCCGTTCTTCACCGGACGGCGATATAGGAAGCCAGTGGTGGCATGGGAAGCGCAACGCATGCGGTCATCCCGTCGGCGCCTCCGGCGTCATCCGCCGCAAGGAAAAGACAGGCGGCGCGCCGACATCTTCAGTCCCTCTCCTCCCGGCCGATCCGCGCCCGCTTGCCCCGCGCCACCTCGGTTGCCAGCGCTTCCATGCGCGGCACCCAGAAGGCGCGGAACTGGCCGAGCCAGGCATCGACCTCGCGCATCGGCTCGGCATTGACGGCATAGAGCCGCCGGGCACCCTCGGGCCGCATCGTCGCGAAGCCGCTCTCGCGCAGGATGCGCAGGTGCTGCGACACGGCCGACTGGCTGATGCCGAACTCGCTTTGCACCACCTGCGTCATTGCGCCGGACGTGCGCTCGCCCTCCGCCATCAGCTCCAGCAGGCGGCGGCGCACCGGATCGCCCAGCACGTCGAAGGCGTGCATCAGGCTGCGCTCCCCCCGTCGGGCGCGCCCTCGCCGGTGTAAAATCTGGCGGTGCGCGCGGCCATCGCGCGCGCCGTATCGGGATCCTCGCCGCCCGCGATATGGGCTTCCGCCCAGGCGGCCGCGCTGGCCCGCATGAAGCCCTTGCCGTCATCGGATGCCGACCAGGCCGCAAAGGCCTGCGGATCGACGGCGGCGCCGCTCCCGATATGAATGGCGAGGCCCATGAAGGAGAGATCCCAGCCGGTGCCGACCGCTGCGGGGCCGAAGCTCGCCCAATGCTCCTCCGTGACGCCGACCGGGGCGATGTGCTCCAGGATCAGGCGGGTAGCGCCTCCCTCGCCGACCGGCTCGAGCCGCACCGTCACCCAGCTCATGCCGCCACCGAACTCCCAGGTGAGATCCAGCGCCTTCTCCGGATCGCAGCGCGTGATCGTGCCGCCGGCATTGCCCTGGAGCTGGTACTTGCCGCCCAATTTGAGGTCACCGCTGACCGGCAGGAACCAGCGCGGGATGCGCTCCTTGTTGGTCAGCGCATCCCACAGATCGGCAGCGTCCGTCTCATAGACGCGCTCGGCGATCACCGCGCGGGACGGTTGCCCCTCATGCTCGCGTTCCTCGAAACGGCGGATTTCCGCGCCGATGGCATTGGCTATCATGCTTCTTCTCCCAGTCGATAACGAGTCGGCCTTTAATATTAAATAACACTAATATTAGATAGTACTGAATAATTTTCACTCGTCATTCCCGCGAACGCGGCGATGACGAAGTGATGAATACCGCGCAAAGCCTTGACTTGTGCGCCCTCCCTCGTCATAGGCGCCGCTTCGCGATTGGCCCTGCACCCCGGTGAAGCAGTGGCCCTGCCCCTGAGCGTATTTTCGCAACATGGGACTCAGGCGGAAAACCGGGATCGACGCTGCGCTCTTCCAGGGCGGGGCAGACGTTGTTTGCAATTGAAGGAAGTCACATGACGAAGCGCACCAGCGCCAAGTACAAGCTCGATCGCCGCATGGGCGAGAATATCTGGGGCCGTCCCAAGTCCCCGGTCAACAAGCGCGAATATGGCCCCGGCCAGCACGGCCAGCGCCGCAAGGGCAAGATGTCGGACTTCGGCATCCAGCTGCGCGCCAAGCAGAAGCTCAAGGGCTATTATGGCGACGTGACCGAGAAGCAGTTCAAGAAGAACTACTTCGAGGCCAGCCGCATGAAGGGCGACACCGGCCAGAACCTGATCGGCCTGCTCGAGCGCCGCCTCGACGCGGTCGTCTACCGCGCCAAGTTCGCGCCGACCATCTTCTCGGCCCGCCAGATCGTCAGCCACGGCCACATCTATGTGAACGGCGTGAAGTGCAACATCGCCTCGCGCCTCGTGAAGCCGGGAGACGAGATCACGCTGGGCAAGAAGGCGCAGGAAATGGCGCTGGTGATGGAGGCGCAGAGCCTCGCCGAGCGCGACATCCCCGATTACATCGCCCCCGACGGCGCCGCGAAGATCACCTACACCCGCGTCCCCACGCTGGACGAGGTGCCCTATCCGGTGAAGATGGAGCCGAACCTGGTCGTCGAGTTCTACTCGCGCTGATCTCCTCTATCCGAGCGAATACAAGAAAAGGCGGTCCGGCGACGGATCGCCTTTTCTGTTTGGGGCGTTTGGGCTAACGCACGGCGAACCGTGCTCATCGGGATGGGGATCAACATGACAATGAAGCGGATTTTGCCACTGCTCCTGCTCGGGGCGATGCCTGCCACGGCCCAGATCAATGCCGGCGAGCAGGCGCCCACGCCCGACCAGCCCTTCACCGTCACCAAGGTCGCCGAGTTCGATCTGCCCTGGCGCATGGCCTTCCTGCCCGATGGCCGCATCATCCTGACCGAGAAGGGCGGCAAGATCTTCCTGGTCACGCAGCAGGGCGCCAAGACCGAAGTGACCGGCGTGCCCGCCGTCCAGTTCGCGGGCCAGAACGGCCTGCTCGGCATCTATCTGACACCGGGCTATGCCACGGACCATGGCATCTATCTGACCTATTCGGAACCGGGCAAAGCCGAGGGCACGTCGAGCCTGGCGCTCGCCCGCGCGACGCTGACACTCGGCAAGGGCAAGGCGGCGCTCACCAACCTCAAGGTGATCTGGCGCGATCCGGTCAAGGGCAAGGGCGGCCAGGTCGGCGCGACCATCGCCTTCCCGGCCGACAAGAAGAGCCTGTTCCTGACCGTCGGCGACCGCCAGCGCTTCTGGCCGGCGCAGGACCCCAACCAGCCGGTCGGCAAGATCCTGCACCTGACGCTCGACGGCAAGCCCGCGCCGGGCAATCCGATGGCAGGCAAGACGGGCGCAAGCTCGGTGCCGGTAATCGATCCGGGCAAGGACACCGAGGCGGCCAAGACCGCGCCGGTCGTCTCGATCTATAATTTCACGGGACCGAACCTGACCCCGTCCGAGACCTGGAGCACCGGCCACCGCACACCTTATGGCATGGCCTTCGCGCCGGACGGGCGTCTGTGGGAAATCGAGCATGGCCCCCGGGGCGGCGACGAGCTCAACCTGATTGAGCCCGGCAAGAATTACGGCTGGCCCTATGTCTCCTATTCGGTGAATTATAACGGGGTGCCGATCCCGAGCCCGGACACGCGGCCCGACTTCGTCAAGCCGGTGATCTACTGGACCCCGGTTATCGCACCGGGCAACCTCATGTTCTATTCGGGCAAGCTGTTTCCGCAGTGGAAGGGGTCGGCCTTCACTGGCGGCCTCGGCAGCAAGACGCTGAACCGCATCATCGTGGACGGCGCCACCGCCAGGCCGGCCGAGCGCTGGGCGATGACCTTCCGCGTGCGCGACGTGGAGCAGGCACCGGACGGCGCTCTCTGGCTGCTGGAGGACGCCAAACCCGGCGGCCTGTATCGGCTGGCGCCGAAGTAAGCGTCTTCGATCCGGATTGAAAAAGACAAAGGCGGTCCCGAAACGGGCCGCCTTTCTCCTCTCCACCATTGTCATTCTCGCGAACACGGGAATCCGGTGCCGGGTGCGGTCGGAATCACGCTCGATAACGAGCGCTGGCTCGGTGCCTTCCCCGGCTTCCCGCGAACGCGGAAATGACGAGAAAAGGAAGCTGCTCAGGCATTTTCCATCTCATATTGATCGTGCAGCCGCACCCAGCTCATCGTGCCGGCGCCTTCGTTGCGGCCCTTAGGCGCAAGGTCGAGCCAGTCGAACGCACCGACCAGCAACTCGACGCCACGATGATAGGTCGAGTAGCTGTGGAAGATGTCGCCAAACTCGTCGCGCACGAAGATGCTGACGCCGAACATGTCCGGGCTTTTCTCGACCCTGGTGACGCCATAATTGTAGAAGGCCCGCCCTGCGGCCCGATCCTCCGCCGTGAAGGACACGCCGAAATCATAATTGAAATCGCTCTCCCCCGAGGAAACCCACGGGAAGGTCCAGCCCATGCGCTGCCTGACCGCAGCGATCCGCTCGACCGGCGCCCGGGAAACTGCGGCAAAGGCGAGATCGGCCTGCTCGAAATGCTGCCGGGCCGCATCGACATGATCGCTAATCAGCGAGCAACCGGGGCAAATGTGATCGGAGCCGGGCGTCAGCATGAAATGATAGATGGCGAGCTGACTGCGGCCGCCGAACAAATCGGCGAGGGTGACCTTGCCATCCGGCCCGTCGAACACATAATTCTTCTCGATCCTCACCCACGGCAATTGCCGCCGCTCGGCGCGCAGCGCATCGAGCGCGTGGGTCATGGCTCGCTCCTTCTCGAGCAGCGCCTTGCGGGCGGTCACCCAGTCTTCACGGGAAACGACGGGATGGTGCATAGCGGATCTCCTTCACGTCCGGCTGCGCGCCGCGCGCACCAGCCAAGGTGGCAGATGGAACAAACTCATCAGCGCATACATCAGTGCCATGCCGTCGATCGGCACAGCGCCGGGCAGAGCCGAACAGAGCGGCAGTTGCAGCGTCGCGAACGTCACCAGCGCCAGCAGGGCACAGACCGGTGCCGCCGCAAGGCTGAGGCAATCGCGGAGCGACACCGCCATGATCCCACTCAGTCCGATTGTTCGGCGACAGTCTCGAGCCGGTCGATGACCTTGACCCAGCCGTCGCTCATATTGGTGTAGGCAATCTCGTTCTTCGGCCGCTCGAAGCCGGAATGGACCATCTTGAGGCGCGTCCCCTGCCCGTCCGGCGCGAGCGTGAAGGTCACCAGCGTGTCGAGCAACGAGCCATAGCCGACATTGTCCGCATGGCCGCCCTGCCAGCGGAAGGCGAAGCGCTGCCCGGGGACGATCTCCAGCACCTCGCAGCGGATGAAGCCGTCCCATCCGCCCGCGGGCGTTGTCTTGAAGGTGAAGCGATTGCCGACGACGGGCTCGAATCCGGCCGGCTCCATCAGCCAGCGCGCCATCATGGCGCCGCTGGTCAGCGCCTGCCAGATGCGGGCGGGCGGAAACGGGAGCACATCCTCGACGACGATCTCGTCCGTTCCGGTCTTGAGGGCTGCATCAGTCATTCTCGGTCTCCTGCAAAAGCTCACGAAGATTGGCGAAGCGCTCGCGCCAGAAGACGCCGTAATGCGTCATCCAGTCGAACAGGGGCTCAAGGCCTTCGGGCTGGGCACGGTAAAAGACGCGGCGCCCTTCCGGGCGCTCGGCGACCAGGCCCGCCTGCTTCAGCGATTTGAGATGCTGCGAGATGGCGCCCTGCGTCACCCCGCTGCCCTGCGTCAGCTCCATCACCGTGATCTCGCGCGCGGTGGCGACGCGCTCGAACAAGGCGCGCCGCGTGGGATCGGCCAGCGCGCGCATGACGGTATCGAGAGGGATGGTCTGCATCATGCCAATCCATTAGCAGAGACTAATCAATTAGTCAATGCTAATGGATTATGCAGGTCCGGCGCCGCTATTTGCCGGCGGCGAACGCCTGCTCGACGAAGGCGGCGGACTTGCTGAGCAGGTCGCTACGCGCCGCGCTGTCGTCCAGATAATGGTCGAGCTTGTCATAGATGACGAGCTGGCCGGGGTGGCCGGCATCGCGCAGGCGATCGGCCATCAGGCGCGCCTGGCCGACACTGACATTCGCGTCATAGGTGCCGCTGAACATGAGCACCGGCGCCTTAATCTTGCCCGCCTGGCGCGCGGGCGAGCCTTCCAGGATGTGCGGCCCGCTGCCGATGAAATCCTTCATGACGCGATAATGGGTGAAATTGGCCGCGTCCTCTTTGAACTGGGCCAGATCCGTCACCGGTGCCACGGCGACCACCGCCTTGAACAGGTCCGGCTCCACCACGGCCGATTGCAGGGCCGCATAGCCCCCGTAGGACCAGCCGAAGATCGCCAGCTTTTTGGGATCGGCAATGCCCTCCTTGACCAGCCAGTGCCCGGCATCGGTGACGTCGCCGATCGCAGCGCGCCAGCTGCGGAAGCCGTTGTTCTGGAACCAGGCGTCGCCATAGCCGGTCGAGCCGCGAAAATTCGGCTGGATGACGGCATAACCGATCTGCGCCCAGAATTGCGGGAGCCAGTCGAACCCCCAGGCATCGCGCGCGCCCGGCCCGCCATGCGGCAGGACGATCCCGGGGAGATTCTTGCCATCCGAGCCGGGCGGCAGGGTCAGATAGGCCGGGATCATCGTCCCATCGCGAGCGGGGAAACTGACGGGCTTCATCGGCGCGAGCGCGACATGCTCCATGGCCGGTCGTGTCGGCGTTACCTCCGTCATGGCACTGGTGTCTCGGTTGAGCAGGTAGAGCCGGCCGGGATCGGTATCGCTGCTCGCCGAGATCAGCAGCTTGCGCTCGTCCTGGCTCGAATCGACGATGCGGATCAGTGGCAGCGCGGGGATCGCCTTGGCGAGCGCGCTGGCAAGCCGCCTCATTGCGGGGTCGAAATATTCGACGTTGCTCCTGTCAGTCGTGTAGATCACGCCGATCACGCGGCTGTTGCGGCCAATCGTGGCGAAGTCATCGACATCGACGGTCGGATGCGCGAACAGCATCGTCTCCTTGCCGCTGCCGTCGAGCGCGAGACTGTAGGCGACGTTCCGTCCGTCCTGCGACTTGAGGCCGTAAGCGACGTTGAGCGTCGGATCGACATAATAGGGATCGAACTTGGGATTCGGCAGCGGCTGCCATTCGCCGCCGGGTTTCGTGCGATACTGATAGACGACACGGCCATTATTATAGCCGTCTTGATTGAGGCCGGTGTCCGATCCGACGATGCGCACATGCCCGATGCCGTCCGAAATATATTCGACCGCCGAGGCCCGCGGCCGTTCAATCCCGGCGCTGTGGAGATTGGCGGAGTTGATGTCGTCGACGCCGAAACCCTCCTTGGTCTGCGCGGTCAGCGAGCCCGTGGTCTGCTCGGGTACGTAACGGCGGACCATCAACACGTGACCGTCCACGCCCGTGTTCCAATCGAGCACCGAGCCGCCATAATTGGTGTAGCCCAGAGCGAGCCCGTTATGCTCCGGCGTCCGCAGGACCTGCAGATTCTTGCCGTCCACATTGATCGCCAGGATGCGATTCACGGTGAGGACGTCACCGGTATTGATGACGCTATTGGCATAGGCATAGCAGAGAATGCGCGTGTTGCCGGCCCAGCGACACCAGGCCAGCCGCTCCGGCTCGCCGGAACTGGTCAGGATGGGAACCGGCGACGGCGTGCTGCTGGCAAGGTCGATGATGTTGAGGACCGCGCCTTTGTTGCCATTCGTCCCTAGCAACGCGATCTTGGTGCCGTCCGGCGACAGGCTGGCGTTGAGGATATTTTCCCGCGCGCCGAACATGACGGCCGCGTCCTTCACGGTCAGACGGGCCTTCTCGGCTGCCCCGCCGGGCGCCTGTCCATTCGCCCGGCCGCCCGCAACCCCCTGCGCCAGAATCACAACGGATACCATGACGGCAAGTGCCTTGCCGCTTCCCCCTCGACTCATTCCCCCGTAACTCCTTGATCAACCTGCCTTGCCGCCCTTCAAACACGCCGACGCGCGCACCGCAAGCACGCCCGGGCGATGAAATGGACGGCCGCCGCGCCGCTTGAACTCCTCCCGGCGGAATGCCATCACGCCGACAAGCTTTGCTTTTCACGACAGGATCCCCCGATGCGCGCAGCCGGCCTGCTTGTCCTCATTTCATCCGCTTTGGCGCTGACTGCCTGCCGCACCCAGGGGGACGCGGTCCGGCCCACGCCAGCGCCGGCCGCGACGCCTGCTCCCAGTCCGACGCCGCCCAGCCTCTCCTTCACGCTGCCGCCGTCCGCCAAGGCGGCGCCGATCAACGTGACGACCCTCAAGACCGTCACGCGCGTCCTTTCCTCCAATGCTTTCGAGGGGCGCGCGCCGACCACGCCGGCCGAGACCAAGACCGTCGCCTACATCATCGACCAGATGAAGAAAGCCGGCCTCAAGCCCGGCAACAAGGGCAGCTGGACGCAGGACGTGCCGCTGGTCGAGCTGACCCACAGCCCGGACATGGCGCTCGACATCGCCGGCGGGACCAGGCCGCTGCATTTCGCCTACAAGACCGACATGGTCGTCGGCACCTATCAGGTCGTGCCACATAGCGAGGTGCGCGACAGCGAGATGATATTCGTCGGCTATGGCATCAACGCGCCGGAGAAAGGCTGGAACGACTATGCCGGGATCGACGTGCACGGGAAGACGGTCGTCATCCTGATCAACGATCCCGATTATGAGATGCAGGGACTGGACGGCCCCTTCAACGGCCGCGCAATGACCTATTATGGCCGCTGGACCTACAAGTTCGAGGAAGCGGCGCGGCAGGGCGCGGCGGCGGCGATCATCGTCCACGACACCTTCCCGGCCGCCTATCCATGGGGTGTGGTCGTCTCCTCCTGGACCGGGCCGCAGCTCGGCATCGACGCCCCCAATAATCACATGGACCAGAGCAAGGCGATCGGCTGGATCACGCTCGACGCCGCCAAGGCGACCTTCGCCGCCGCGGGCAAGGACTTCGCCGCGCTCTCCGACGCGGCCAAGCGCCCCGGTTTCAGGGCGGTGCCGCTCGGCCTTACCGCCAGCATCGCCTTCGACAACAAGATCCGCCGGCAGGCCTCCAGGAACATCATCGGCATTCTGCCCGGCAAGACGCGACCGGGAGAATATGTGCTCTATTCGGCCCACTGGGATCATCTCGGGCGTTGCGAGCCGGTCAAGGGAGACGACATCTGCAACGGCGCGCTCGACAATGCGAGCGGCACGGCCGGCCTCATCGCCCTCGCCCAGGCGCAAGTGAAGGCGGGTGCGGCCGGCCGCTCGATGCTGTTCCTCTCCGTGACGGCGGAGGAAAGCGGCCTGCTCGGCTCGGAATATTATGCCAGGAACCCGGTCTATCCGCTCGGCAAGACAGTGGGCGGAGTCAATATGGACGGGCTCAACGTCTTCGGGCCGACGCATGACGTGACGATCGTGGGCGGCGGTAAGTCGGAGCTGGAAGCCTTCCTCAACCGCGCGGTGAGGGACGAAGGCCGCATCGTCGTCCCCGAGGCAACCCCGGAGAAAGGGAGCTTCTATCGCTCCGACCATTTCAGCTTCGCCAAGCTCGGTGTGCCGATGGTCTATGCCGAGAGCGGCGAGGACATGATCAACGGCGGCGTGGCGGCCGGTCATGCCGCCGCCGAGGATTATGTCACCAATCGCTACCACAAGCCGCAGGACGAATATGATCCGCACTGGAACTGGGCGGGCGCCGTTCAGGATCTCCAGATCTATTATCGAATCGGTCGCGAACTGGCGAACAGCGATGTCTGGCCCAACTGGTACCCGAGTGCGGAGTTCCGCACGGCGCGTGATCAGAGCCGGGTGGGCGCAAAGGAGATAGACGAAGCAAAGGCCCCGAAACCTTAGCTCCGCAGCTTGTTATACTGCGCAGCATAGATAAGCGGAGCCGCACCTGCGATGAATTGCTGCGACGCAAAATTGCCTTGATTAACCAAAGCGGCGGGATTAGCCACACGGTCAAGCAGGGAGCTTCAAACAGATGGCGACACTTCACCATCGTGCAGCGGGCCGGTCCCTAGAGGACCAGGCAACCACACTTGAAGCGGGGCGCTCAGCCATTCTTCAGGAAGCACGTGGCCTCATGGATCTGGCTGCGTCGGTCGACGATGGCTTTGTCGATGCCGTCCATGCGATTCTAACCGTCGAGCGGCGCGTCATCGTCACAGGCGTCGGCAAATCCGGGCATATCGGTCGCAAGGTTGCCGCCACCTTCGCGGCCACGGGCACTGCCTCCTTCTTCCTCCATGCGAGCGAGGCCGCACATGGCGATCTCGGCATGGTCACCACAGGCGACCTGCTGCTCGTCCTCTCCAACAGCGGCTTCTCGCGCGAGCTGCGCCCGCTGCTGGCTTATGCGCGACGCCAGGGCGTGCCGGTGATCGGCATCGTCTCCAAGCTGAACTCGCCACTCGCGCGCGCGTCCGACATCGTGCTGCAGTTGCCCGATGCGCAGGAAGCCTGCCCGGTGCGGATTGCCCCAACGACCTCGACCACGATGATGCTGGCTCTGGGCGATGCGCTCGCCCTCGCCGTCATGCAGCGAAAGGGCCTGACCCGCACCGACATCGCGCAATGGCATCCGGGCGGCGAGATCGGATCGCGCATCGCGCCGGTCGACGATGTGATCGATCTCGACGAACCGTTGCCGCTGGTAAGCTGGCACGCGCCGATGCGCGACATCGTCTTCGAGATGACCTCGGGCGGAAAGGGCGTCGCCGGCGTGATCGGCGAGGACGGGGCGCTGATCGGCATCATCACCGACGGTGACTTGCGCCGAGCCTTCGACCATGTGCTGACCGCCCGCGCCATCGACATCATGACGCGCGACCCGATCACCGTGCCCAGCGGCACGCCGGTCGAGGAAGTGCTGACCCTGATGAACAACGCCAAGATCACCGTGCTGTTCGTCACCGAAGTCGGCGATCCCTCGACACCGATCGCCATCGCGCACATCCACGACCTGGTCCCCTGATCCTGATCACCCCGTGATCTGTGGACTTGCGTTCTCGCGTCGATTGGATGACGGCACAGGCTATGACCGATAGCCCTGCCCCCGGCGACACCGGGACCGTCATCATTATCCCGGCGCGCTATGCCTCCAGCCGCTTTCCCGGCAAGCCGCTGATGGCCATTGCCGGCCCCGATGGTGCCACCAAACCGCTGATCCAGTGGAGCTACGAGGCAGCCAGCGCCGTGATCGGCACACAAGGTGTGTTCGTCGCGACAGATGACGGCCGGATTGCCGACGCGGTCGACGGGTTTGGCGGCGCATGGCTGATGACGCCGGAAAGCTGCGCCAACGGCACGGAGCGGATCGCCGCCTGCCTCGACCGGCTGCCGCAGGCCGATCTGCTGGTCAACTTCCAGGGCGATGCTCTGCTGACCCCGCCCGCCTTCGTCGCCGCACTGATCGATCATATGCATGCCAACCCGCACGCGCAGGTCGGAACGATCGCGGTGCGCTGCTCGGCGGAGACGTTCCGCCATCTCGCCGAAGATGCGGCGCAAGGGCGCGTGGGCGGCACCACAGTGGTGCTCGATGGCGCCGGCAATGCGCTCTATTTCTCCAAGCGCATCCTGCCCTATCTGCCGGAGGGCCGGATGCCCGATGCGGACATGCCGGTGCTGCTCCATCTCGGACTCTATGCCTATCGCCGTGCAGCGCTCGAGCGCTATGTGGCGGCCGGCGCGACGATGCTGGAGACCGTGGAGGGCCTGGAACAGCTGCGCTTCCTCGTCGCCGGCGTGCCGGTGAGTGTGCTGGTGCTGGAGGAACAGGGCTATCCCATCGTCGAGGTCAACAATCCAAGTGACATCAGCCTCGTCGAAGGAATTCTCCGCCAGCGCGACACGGGCTAGGTCCATCGCATGACTGCATGCAGGAGGATCGGCGCGCGACACCGGCGCGCGATGCTGCCCCTCGCGATTGCGGCGAGCCTTTCGCTCGGCGGCTGTTCGCTCTCCCGGCAGATGCTCTATTCACCGCGGAGCACCCCACCGGCGTCCGTCTCCTGGGTCCAGGCGCCACCGGAGGCGATCACTGTCCGGACGGACGACGGGCTCGATCTGGCCGGCTATTACTGGCCCGGCGCACCGGCCGATCCGGACATCTATGTCTTCTTCCACGGCCGTAACTGGAACGCCCTGCGCGCTGCCGAAGCCGCGCAATATCTCGCCGGTGCCGGCAATGCCGTGCTGGTCGCGTCCTATCGGGGTTTTCGCGGCAATCCCGGACACCTGAGCGAAGCAGGCATGACGCGCGACGCGGCGGCCTTCATCGCGCGGGCGCGGGCAATGGCGGGACCGAACGCGCGAGTCTGGCTGGTCGGTCATTCGATCGGATCGGCCGTGGCCCTTCGCGCCGGCGCAGCGGATGGCCATGTCGCCGGCATCATTGCGATGAGCGCCTTCACCAGCGTGACCGACGCATTGCCGCGCTTCTGGCGCAGCTTCGTTCCCGATCGGTGGGACAATCTCGCGGCGCTCAAGGCGCTCACCGTGCCGGTCGTGATCATCGAGGGCAGCCTCGACCCGATCATTCCGCTGGGGAGCGGCGACGATCTGTTTTCGGCCTACGGGCATTCTTCCAGCCTTGTGACCGGCGAGAATAGCCGCCACAACCCGGACATGCGCATCCTCGCCCCCTGGATCAATCAGGCCATCGACGCGATGCAGAACGGTTCGCTCGCCGCCCTCCCCTTTCCACCGACCGGCTGGGTCGAGAAGGTGCGGCGGCCATGAGCGCGATTGCCCGTGCGATCTTCGCGGTGCCCCCCTTTCCCGGTGCGAAGGGACATGAGGTCGTGCGCGCCACTCCGGGTACCGCGCCTGACATATCGCCAGGCGCCCTCGTCGCGGCGATGCGTCGTCATCGCGCCGGCGGGAGTTTCTGGCATCCGGACGATGTCTGGTCGGCGAGGGACACGCCCGTGGAGGCTGCTGGCGACGATTCCCGGCTGCTGCTCGGCGCGATCGCCGGCAGGCCTGCCCTGGTCCGCGGCGATGGCGCTTTCGCGGCTCTGCATGAGCTTACCCCCGGGTCCGCCGAGGCGGAACGAACGATCGAGACCCTCGTTTTGCGACACCTGCTCGAGGATGTCGCCTATGCCGATCCCTTCACCGGGGCGCCGGTCAGCCCGCTGGCTCTCATCGAGACGCTCGGAGGCTGGCGCGCCTTGATCGAGGCCAATCGTCCCATCGGCGCGGCGTTCGGCTTTGCGCACTGGAAGCGGGACACAGTTGATCCGCTGCTCTGGGCAGGCACGCCGGTGCCGTTCAGGGCGGCGACCGGCGCGGCGCTCAGGGCCTTGCCGCAGGGTGCGTCGGTCGCCGTCTGGAAAGCGCGCGTCCCGGCATCCTTTCTCGCCGAGCTGGAAGCCGGCCCCCGGCCCATCCTCGAAGTGGAGGACGGGTTCATCCGCTCGGCCGGGCTCGGCGCGGACTGTGTGCCGCCGCTCTCGATCATCGTCGATGACCTCGGCGTCCATTACGACCCGGCGCGTCCCAACCGGCTGACCCGGATGCTCGGCGAGAACGATCCCTCGCCGGACGATCTCGCCCGCGCCGGGCGGCTGCGCGACTGGCTGGTCCGTGAGGGCGTCAGCAAATATGGCATCGGCACCGGAACCCCGCTGCCGCGCGAGGGCGGCGATCGGCGGCATCTGCTCGTTGTCGGCCAGGTGGAGGATGATCGCTCGATGATCTTCGGCGGCGGCGAAGTGCGCACCAACCTGCAACTGTTGCAGCGGGTCCGCGCGCAGGCGCCGGATGCCTGGATCGTCTATCGCCCGCATCCCGACGTCGAGGCCGGACACCGGCGCGGCGCGATCCCCGCGCGCACGGCGCTGGACTATGCCGATGCAATCGACCCCGCCAGCCCGATCAGCGCGCTCATCGCCATGGTGGACGAGGTGCATGTGATCACCTCGCTGGCCGGGTTCGAGGCGCTGCTGCAGGGCAAGGCCGTGACCACGCACGGGACGCCCTTCTTCGCCGGATGGGGCCTCACACGCGATCTGGGCGCGCCGCCAGCCGGCCGGGGCAAGGCACTTTCGCTCGACGCGTTGGTCGCCGCAGTGCTGCTGCGCTACCCGCGCTACCTCGATCCTGTGACCAATTTGCCCTGCACTGCAGAAATATTGACGATGCGTTTGCTCTCTGGTGTTCAGCGCCAAAATGTTGCACTAGTTCCCTTGCGACGGTTGGTTGGGTGGGCGAAACGCGCTGCGGCGCAATTTGTGGGAATGCGATGAAGTTCCAACCCATAGCGCACCGAAACTTTCTGTTTTTGCAGGGACCGCCAGGGCCATTTTTCTGGCAGCTGGCTGAACGGTTACGCACACTGGAGTGCGGCATTTTCCGGATCAATCTCAACGGCGGCGACGCGGCCGACTGGCTCGGCGACGCAACCGATTATCGCGGCAGCCGCAAGCGCTGGACCTTGTTCATCGACCGGTTCCTCAACGACAACGCGATCACCGACGTGGTCCTCTTCGGCGACTGCCGGCCGCTGCACATGGCCGCGCATCGCATGGCGCAGCTCCGTAAGATCGACGTCCATGTATTCGAGGAAGGCTATATCCGCCCCGACTGGCTGACGCTGGAGCCAAGCGGCGTCAACGGCAACAGCTCCCTCTCGCGCGATCCGGACTGGTATCTCGAAGAGGCCAAGTTGCTACCGCCCCTGCCCGACCGGCCGCCGATCACGGCGAGCTTCAATCGGCGCGCGCGGGATGCCTGGCGCTATTATTCACGCACCTGGCTCAGCCGCCCGCTCTATCCTTTCTATCGCTCGCACCGCAAAGGCTCGGTGGTGATGGAGGGATTCGCCTGGCTCCACAAATTCACGCAGGAGAAAAAGGAAGCGGCGCATGTCGAGCGGGTTCTCTCGATCTTGCACGAGACGCCCTATTTCCTGTTTCCGCTCCAGCTTTCGACCGACTTCCAGATCCGCGAGCACAGCCCCTTCACGGACATGGAAGAGGCATTCGAATATGTGCTGTACAGCTTCGCGCGGCGGGCACCGACCAATACGCGCCTGCTGGTCAAGGAGCATCCGCTCGATGCGCGCTTCGTCAACTGGAACGCCCGGGTCGAGCGCCTCGCGCGCAGGGCCGGCGTCGCCGACCGCGTGATGCGCATTTCGGGCGGCGACATCGCCCAACTGACTGATGGCGCCCGCGGCATGGTGACGGTCAACAGCACCTCGGCCACCCTGGCGCTGACCGCGGGTATACCGACGATGGCGCTCGGTAAGGCGATCTACAACATATCCGGTCTCACCTATCAGGGGAGGCTGGACGATTTCTGGACGCGCGGGCAGCCCCCCAAGCCAGCCGTATTCGACGCCTTTCGCCGCGTGCTCTACGATCGCTGCCTCATCTATGGCGGCCTCGCCAGCGAGACGGCGACGACGATCCTGGTCGAATCCGCAATGGAGCGACTGGTCGGCGACCGCGTCAGCCGCTGGGCCTCTACTTTGGTTGCTGCGGAATAGCCACGATCT
The DNA here is from genome assembly GCF_018603885.1 of Sphingobium nicotianae. Classification (GTDB taxonomy): domain Bacteria; phylum Pseudomonadota; class Alphaproteobacteria; order Sphingomonadales; family Sphingomonadaceae; genus Sphingobium; species Sphingobium nicotianae. The sequence goes on along the minus strand of NZ_JAHGAW010000007.1, from coordinate 36,930 downwards.
CGTCGAGCCAGCGATCGACCTTGGCGAAATGAGCTTCCCAGGTCGGTGCTTACCAGCCCGCCATGCGGATGAGTTGTGCGTTGCGCGCGGCGCAGTCAGCTTGGGCGTAATCCTCAATGGCGCGTTGCCAGCCGAGACCATCGATTGGGCTAAGATAGTCCGGGATATTGCCAGCCAGTTCAGGTCACTCGCGATTACCGGTGTTCCACATGCGAAAGCCTCGACTAGAGGCAGGCCATGCCCTCCACGAAGGAGGGAAAGAGCAAGGCACGCGCACCGCGCATATAGGCGCTGAGCGTTGCATCGTGGCAGCGCGAAAGCTCGATGACATGACAGCGGATCGCCTCGCTCCGCTCGAACATGTCGACGGTCTGCTCGCTCTCCCAGCCGCGCTTGCCGATGATGACCAGTTGCGGACAGGCCGCGCTCGGCCGGCGAGCGAGCTCGGCCCCGATGGTCAACGTCAAGAGGTGGTTTTTGCGCCCCGCGATGGTGCCCAGCATTACGAAATGGGGGCGGCCGGGGAGCGGCAGGTGCGGCGTCGGCTCCGGCCCTGAATTGGCGGCACTCATCTCGGCCCCGAGCGGCGCCACCAGTGTCGGCGCCATGCCCAGCGAATGCTGGAGTCCGGCAAAGACCGCCAGTTCGTTGAGGGTGTCGCGGCTGTTGCCGATCACGCCCACGGCACGCTCCAGTAATGCCGTCATGCGGCGCAGATGCTTTTGCGGCTCGCCCGGCCGGCAATATTCCGGATGCGGCAGCGGAATGAGGTCGTGGACGAAATAGACCGGGCGGACCGCCGATCGCTCCAGCCACCGGGCGTGAGCAGGCTTGTCGAGGCCGGTATGGCCGACATTGAGATAGATGCTACCGGCGTAATTGCCCGGCCGCACTTGGTTGGCCATCACGGATCCGAGACCACGCCAGAGCAAAGCATTAAGGCGAGGAGCGAGGTCCTCCCGGCCCTGCTCCCCGAGTATCTCGAACAGTGCATCGGAAAAAGCGAGCGATGAAATGACGCTCACTCCGCCGCGCTGTATCACTGCGCGCGCCTGATCCCGATAATGCGCATCACGGATGTGGTTTTGTTCGGCGATTGCCGGCCGATGCACATGGCCGCGCACCGCTGGCGGGATTACGGAAGATCGATGTCCACGTCTTCGAGGAAGGTTATATCCGGCCAGATTGGATGACGCTTGAGCAGAACGGCGTAACGGCTTCTCCTCGCTGCGGCTTGATCCCAACTGGTTCCTGGAGGAAGCGCGGGGTCTCCCGCCCCTTCTCAACCGCCCGCCGATCACCGCGAGTTTCAAGCGCCGCGCCCGCGACGCGTTCCGCTACTATTCTTATGTCCAGTTCGATCCGACTTTTCCCTTCTACCGATCGCATCTCAGGAGTTCGCTCACGTTTGAATTCCTGGGGTGGGCGCGCAAGTTTGTGATGGAGAAAAGTGAACTGGCGCTTGCCGACCGGGTGGTCGCCGAGATCGGCGAGCGGCCTTTCTTTCTGTTCTCGCTCCAGCTGTCCGACGACTTCCAGATCCGCGAGCATTTGCCTTTCCAGGACATGGCTGAAGCCGTCCAATATGTGCTCACGAGCTTCGCGCGCCGAGCCTCCCAGGACGTCTTACCACTGGTCAAGGAGCATCCGCTCGACGCGAGCATGACGAACTGGCGAAATCACATCGATTCGCTGGCGCGCAGTCTCGGTGCCGGCGACCGGATCACTCATATCCGTGGCGGCAATTTGACCGCACTGGCCGCGGGTGCGCGGGGCTTCGTTACCGTTAACAACACGTCATCGACATTGTCCCTCGCAGCCGGGGTTCCGACGATCGCACTGGGCGAGGCGATCTACAACATGCCGGGCCTTACCCATCAGGTCGGCTAGACGATTTCTGGCTTCGCCCTCAGGTACCGGAGGCAGCTGTGTTCGACGCATTCCGCCGCGTGCTGTACGATCGCTGCCTGATCTATGGCGGCCTCGCCAGTGAATCGGCGACAAATACGCTTGTCGATTCAGCTCTGGAGCGCTTGGTGGGCGATAGAGTCAGCCATTGGCGGCCGGCGCTTGGCGCCGCGCAAGGCTGAACTGCGCCAGCCAGCGATCGACCCGCACGAAATGATCCTCCCAGCGTGGCGGGCTCCAGCCTACCATGCGCGCGATCTGGGCTGCACGCGCGAGGCTTTCTTCGTGGGCATAAGCTTCGACCGCCTTTGACCAGCCAAGGCCATCGATGGGGCTGATATAATCGGGAATGTCTCCGGCGAGCTCACGGAAAACGCTGAGATCGCTGGCAATCACTGGCGTGCCGGCAGCAAGTGCCTCGACCAACGGCAGACCATAGCCTTCGACAAATGAGGGAAAGAGCAACCCCCGCGCATTGCTCATGTAAGCCGCAAGCTGAACGTCGTCGCAGCGCGACAGTTCTATTACATGGCCCCGAATTGCTTCGCTGCGATCGAGCATGTCGCAGGCCTGCTCGCTCTCCCAGCCGCGTTGGCCAATCACAACGAGTTGCGGGCATGCCGTCCCTAGGCGGCGGGCCATCTCGGCCCAGATGTTGAGTATGAGAAGGTGGTTCTTGCGCCCCTCGATCGTGCCAAGCATTACGAAATAGGGCCGGCCCGGCAACGTAACGCCGTCAGCCTTTGTCGCTGCGCCGAGCGCCTTGCCGACGCCTAGTGGCGCGACGAGGCCGGGCGGCATATGAAGCGCCTGTTGCAACCCCGCGAAGACGGCCAATTCGTTCAATGTCTCGCGGCTGTTGGCGATGACGCCCGTGCCAAGGCTCAGCAATGCCGTCATGCGGCGTAAATGCTTTTCCGGCTCGCCCGGACGGCAATATTCGGGATGCGTAAGCGGAATGAGATCGTGAACGAAATAGAACGGCATCACGCCGGTGCGCTGTATCCACTCGCTATGGCCCGGCTTGTCCAGACCAGTGTGACCGACGTTGAGGTATATCTGGCCGGACAGGTCGCCGCGGCGACGGAACAGGAAGCCCCCCGCAACCAACCGCATCAGTTTCGCTTTGGTATCAGCGCTTGGCATGGCAAGCATATGGAACAGCTGCTGGGAGGCAGCGGCAGGCATGACGAGAGTCGAACTGCCTCGTTGTACCACCGCTTGGGCCCGCGCACCGAAATGCGTGACATAAGCAAGGCAAGTCCGATCAATGCCGGTCGGCTGCTTGCCCTCCCAGGCGCGCCAAACGAGACGACTAACGTCGAGGAGAAAGCTGGAGGTGGGACCAATCGAACTGTCATTCCGATGCAGCATTTGGTTCCGTTATTTCGGCACCGCCAGCTTGTCCAATTACATCATACATACCAGTGCGCCCAATGCCTGCGCATGGGATGGCAACCGACCTCTCTCGGAACGAGGGATAGCGGAAGATGCTCGCGCATTCGATCCGAAAGAGGCCACGTGCGTGGACTGCGATTGACCTCCCCGCCCTACTGTTTATGCAGCCTCGCCATGGGCAAACTCGCGCTTCATAACGTCACTCTCTGCGCCGCGAGCGACATCGCCCTTGAGGCAACGCTCCGGGCCCTTGAAAGATGCTTGGATCAGACCGACTTTGCGAGCGCACTGCTCCTGAGCAGCCAGCCGCTCAAACGACAATCTCGACACGAGATCAAGCACGTGCCAATTCATTGCTTGGACAGTGCCCAGAGCTATAGCGAATTCATCCTCACAAATCTTTTCAATCACGTCGAGACCGACTTCGCGCTTGTGGTTCAGTGGGATAGCTCGATCGTGGACGCCTCATCCTGGACCGATGAATTTCTTGATTTCGACTATATAGGCGCCCCTTGGGTGAACCACCCGCCAGGCCGAGACGTCGGCAATGGCGGCTTTTCACTCCGCTCACGGAAATTGCTGGAAATCGGTACACAGCCTTGGTTTCGGCGATCGCATCCAGAGGATCTCTGCATTGCCCAGGTCAACCGGCAAGGGCTGGAAACTGCCGGGATCCGCATCGCGGATCGAGCGATCGCCCGTCGTTTTGCGCGCGAGCGCGAACCAGATGACGCTGCTCATTTCGGAGTCCATGGCATATTTGCCTTGGCAGAACAGATGGACTTTCCCGCCTTTGAGGAACTGCTCGCGGCCGTCGAATACGGCGTGATCGGAAAACGGGAACTTATGGACGTCATCCAGGTATGCCATCAGCGGCATAAAGGATATTCGTCCGCGGCCAACCGCTGCAGGATTGAGTTTTTGCGCCGTTTTCCCTTCGACCGGCGCGCTCCAAGCTTTGCCGCCGAGCTCGTAAAGTCTCGATTTCGCACTGATTGAAATCATTCAATAGCGATCGATCGTTCAATTATGTCGACGAAGCGGCGTCACCCGGAGACAATGCCCTTACCCACTTTGTTCATCTTTTATGCCGCCATCCCGACGTTGACACCACCCTGGAATCTGACCAAGGAAATAACGGCCACACAAACGCGATCGCGGATTGGGGTGGAAACTTTTTTGCTGCTATTGCGCAGCTTACAGTTCTCTGAGGTTGTCCGGTGGTGAGGCTTGGTCACGAGCGAGCAAAACAGAAGAAGGAATCTGTTGCATTGCGATCGCCTGCAAGTGCAAGCAGTTTTCTGCGGGTTGGCGTCGAGCGACTGGCAATGTAGTTCCACGAACTACCAAGCTCTTTTCTGAGATGACAACAGCGATCGCGTGGAACGATCAGCAAAAATAATAGGCTAGTGCGCGATATGTTTCTGCAAAGTTTAAAAGTAGATGCAGCAAGTCAGGGAAGAGGTCCGAGTCTAGTCTCGAGAATCCTAAAAAAAAACCCGTTTCTTATGTTTGTACTTCTGCCCACGCTTGCCGCGGGATTATATTATTACCTTTTCGCCGCCGATCAATTTATCTCGGAATCGAGATTTATCGTAAAAAGCCAAAGCCGCTCCCAGTCCGCAGTGTCGCCGCTCGCCAGTCTGCTACAGACCACCGGCCTGTCGGCGGGACAGGAACAGACGAGCGAAGTGATCAGCTATATCAAGTCTCGGGACGCGTTGACACAACTCGCGAAGACTATTCCAATCCGGACGCTGTATCAGCTCCCCAGCTTGGACTTTCTCGGCCGTTATCCAGCGCCGTTCCGATCGGATCGGTTCGAGAATCTGTATCGCTATTACGGAGATATGATCAGCGTTCATACCGATCAGGAATCCGGCCTCGCTATCCTCAGCGTGCGCGCCTTTACGCCGCAGGACGCCCGAAAGATCAACCTGCTCCTGCTCGATCAGAGCGAACAGCTAGTCAATCGTTTGAACGCGAAGGCGCGCGACAACGCGATCTCCGAAGCCAGGAAAAGAGTCATCGAGGCAGAGACGCGTGTCAAAACAGCGCGGATTGCCATGACGGAATATCGCAACGAAGAACGCCTGCTCGATCCGGCCAAGCAGGCGGGCGGAGTTCTGGAAATGGCGAACAAGCTGGCTGCAGAACAAGCGGCTTTGCAGGCACGCCTGGAGACCATGGAGCGCATGGCGCCGAAAAACCCCTCCATCCCCGCATTGCGCCGACAAATTCAAGCGCTGGCTGGTCAAAGCGCCATCCAGAGCGGCCGCGTTGTTGGCAATCAGTCTGCCATTTCCTCCAAGCTGGGCGGCTATGAAGCGCTTGCTATGGAGCAGGAGTTCGCCGCGCAGACATTGACTGCCGCCAACGCTTCTCTCGAGCAGGCGCGGGCCGAAGCGCAACGTCAGCAGTTCTATCTGGAACGGGTCGTCGAGCCCACAGCGCCGGATATGTCGCGCTTCCCTAACCGGCTCAACATGATGCTGACGATCTTCGGTACGGCGCTTTGCCTCTATTTCATCGGCTGGATGCTCGTGGTCGGCGTTCTCGAACATTCGCCGGATCGTTGAGCGATGTCCAACTTAGTTGAAAGTTGGCGCGTGCAGAGAAGAGTCATCCAGGCTCTCATGATACGCGAACTCAATACGCGCTTCGGCCGCGAAAATATCGGTTTCCTCTGGGTGATGGTCGAACCTCTGCTTTTTGCGGGCTTGGTTGCCATTACTTGGCGTGCCATGAAGGGGCCGGAAGAGCATGGTGTCGACATCATCGTATTCGTCATCAGCGGCTACATCCCACTGACGCTTTTCCGGCACGCGGTTACTCGCTGCATTAAGGTATTCGAGGTCAACTCGAGCCTTTTATATCATAGACAAATTACGATATTTGATTTTCTGATCGTGAGATTCCTCATAGAAATGATCGGAGCAATGCTTGCTTTTACTTTCATTGCTACCGTTTTGCACTTTTTTGGCTTATTTCCCGCACCGAAATCGATGGGGTTTTTGCTTGCAGGCTGGCTTCTATATTCCATTTTTACACTGTCGTTATGCTTGATTATTGCGCCTCTCTCTGAGTTCTCCGAAGTGCTGGAGAAGGTATTGCCGGTCGCGACCTACATCATGATTCCGTTCTCTGGCACCTTCAACATGGTTGAGTGGCTACCGGCAGCCGCGCGACCCTATATGCTCTGGTCACCGTTTGTGTCGGCCATGGAGATGATCCGTTATGGCCTCTTCGGTGATGCGGTCTATCCTTATTATGATGTTTCTGTGGTGCTGGTTGTCGCAATGATCTGCTCGGCCATTGGACTGGCGTTATGCCGGCGCGTCAGGAGAAGGCTGACGGTCGAATGATCATCTGTAAGGACGTCCACAAATTCTATCCGCTCGGACATGGCCAGAAGCATGTCCTCAAAGGGATAAACATGACTGTCGGGCGCGGCGAGAGGATCGGGTTGCTGGGGCGCAATGGTTCGGGCAAATCGACTTTGATCAAACTGCTCGGCGGAGTTGAGCTTCCGACGTCCGGTCGCGTGGAAAGAGGGATGACCTTGTCATGGCCGCTCGGCTTTACTGGGGGCTTCCAAGGGGCCTTGACCGGTTATGACAATGCTCGTTTCATCTCCCGCATCTACGGTCGAGAATATACCGAATTGCGAGATTTCGTGGAGGACTTTTCGGAGCTGGGCGTCCAGCTCAAAATGCCCGTAAAGACCTATTCCTCAGGCATGAGAGCGAGGCTGGCCTTCGCCCTCTCCTTGGCGATTGAGTTCGAATGTTATCTGATCGATGAAGTCATCATGGTGGGCGATCAGGATTTTCAGCGCAAATGCCATTACCAGCTCTTCGATAAGCGCGCCGACCGGTCGCTGATCCTCGCTTCTCATAGCCCCGAGATCATCCGCAGCTACTGTAATCGTGCCGTCGTGCTTCACGAGGGAACGGGGACCGTGTTTGACGATATCGATCGTGCGCTGGAGTGCTACGATATGCTCTGAGCTGACGAGAGGCTGGAGATCAGGCTTTTCTGATTTCCCTTCTCCGATAAGTCATTTGCCAACGGCCCAATCCGAAAACCATACGTACCGAAAAAGAATGTTGATCATGCATTTGGACGAGAGTCGTCGTTACTGACGTGCGCCCCTGATTGTTACCAGTCAGAGGTAGAGTCCGGCTCCTTCTGCACTGCTACCCAACCTTGGACCGGTCGGGTCTAGAGTTTTCCGCCTGGCCCGCGTCCGGAGGGCTGGTGACCCCGGTCGGGTTTGCCAGCATGATCGGGGGGATATTCCCGATCGCGCTGTGCGGTCGCTCTGAACCGCCCCGGGATTGCCGGAGGCCATTCGGCTTAAATTGTGCGGCCATGGGAGTGTCGTCCAGCCTGGCGTAGTAGCATTCCTCGGCTTCAACGGGCGATATATTGCCGATGGGCGCGAGCAGCCGGCGGTTGTTGAACCAGTCCACCCATTCGAGCGTGGCGTATTCAACGGCCTCAAAGGATCGCCACGGCCCCCGCCGGTGGATCACCTCGGCCTTGTAAAGGCCGTTTATCGTCTCAGCCAAAGCGTTATCGTAGCTGTCGCCTACGCTGCCTACCGATGGCTCGATCCCAGCTTCAGCAAGGGGCTCGGTATACTTGATCGAGACGTATTGGCTGCCGCGGTCGCTGTGGTGGATCAGGCCCCCACGATGGACAGGGCGCCGATAATGGATCGCCTGCTCGAGGGCATCGAGAACGAAGCTGGCGTGCGCCGTCCTGCTCACCCGCCAGCCCACGATATAGCGGGCATAGACGTCGATCACGAAGGCGACGTAGACGAACCCCGACCACGTTGCGACTTAGGTGAAGTCCGAGACCCACAGCCTGTTCGGCGCCGGGGCATGGAACTGCCGGTTCACCTGGTCGAGCGGGCAAGGCGCGGTCTTGTCGCTCATCGTCGTGCGCACCGGCTTGCCGCGGATCACGCCCTGCAAGCCAAGATCGCGCATCAACCGCTCCACCGTGCATCGGGCGATGTCGAAGCCTTCACGCCGCAGCTGTCGCCACACCTTGCGCACGCCGTAGACCTTGAAGTTGGCGTCGAACACGTGCCGAACCTCGGGCTTCATCGCCTCGTCATGCTGGGCACGTGGTGACTGGCGCGACGGATCGCGCCGCTGCGCCAGATGCTCATGACAGGTGGATGGGGCGATCGGCAGAACCCGGCAGATCGGCTCGACCCCATAGTCACCGCGATGCTCGTCGATGAACGCGATCATCGCCTGAACGGGCGGTCGAGCTCCGCCTGGGCAAAATACGCAGATGCCTTGCGTAGGATCTCGTTGGCCTGGCGCAGCTCGCGGTTCTCGCGCTCCAGCGCCTTCAGCTTGTCAGCCACATCGGTGGGAACGCCGGCGCGCTTGCCGCTGTTGACCTCGGCCTTCTTCACCCACTCGAGCAGCGTGTGGCGCGAACAGCCGATCTTCTCGGCAATGGATGTGATCGCCGCCCAGCGGGATGGATGGTCGCCTTCGTGGTCCAGCACCATGCGGACTGCCCGCTCACGAACCTCCGGCGCAAACTTGTTCGTCGTCTTGCTCATCGTAGCCCCTTCCTCTCAGGAGTTGGGGCCTTCGGCAATCCCGGGGCGGTTCAAATGAGTTAATCGCGATGCGATGACTTTATGGCGATGAGATTGACAGGATGGGTTTCACTAAGGTTTCACGCTCCAGGCGAGGGTGCGCCAGCGGGCTGATTACCCCAGTGCTGCATCGGACCAAACTCCCAACTTTGGTTGTCCTTTGTGGGGAAAGCGCAGGCAGAAAGGCGGCGCCGAGATGCTGAATCAACGAGCGGATCTTCGGCTGTATGATCCGCTGGAAATGCCGGTTCCGTAGCCTCGAACAACGCCTCGATGCCTCCAAGGCAGGCGCTAGGCGGCGGCCTCATGCCGCCTCGAACAACCATCCCTGACAATATTCAAACGGACCCTCAGAATCTCCACTTAACTTTGCCAAGGAAGCGGATGATTGGCCGTAATATTCTGGCGAGTGGCAACACGCGACGTAGCGCCATCGGTCCACCTTCTAGCCTCAGTTCTTCGTAAAGTCGGTGGCGTTCGACAGCCAAGTCATTTTTTTCGATCGATTCACGCCCTAGCGAGGCGTGCGTCTCGTCTAATTCTGCCTCGAGGCTCACCAACTTGGCTTCAAGCAGGGCGCAGTCGGCGCGAAGACCGTCGGTTTGGGATGCGGCCTCCTGCAAAGCGCGATTCGCGGCCTCAAGTTCTTCGCTGACCCGGCGAGCATGCTCTTGCGCATCCGCTGCGAGTGCGTCCCGTTCCTGCTCAACCGCACTCACGCGATCATTCGCCGCATTTCTTTCGGCGCTGAGCGTTGCCAACTTGGCTTCAAGCAGGGCGCAGTCGGCGCGAAGACCGTCGGTTTGGGATGCGGCCTCCTGCAAAGCGCGATTCGCGGCCTCAAGTTCTTCGCTGACCCGGCGAGCATGCTCTTGCGCATCCGCTGCGAGTGCGTCCCGTTCCTGCTCAACCGCACTCACGCGATCCTCTGCAGTCAGGAGCCGAAGCTCCGTCCTCCGCGCGTCATTAGCGCTCACATTCAATGCGTCCGCGGCACTGCGGGTATAGTAGCTAAATCGCTCATACTCAGCCCACGTGTCGTCCAGCAGCTTGTTGGCTAGTGATCGTTCGTCATCATTTGCGCCAAGCACGACGCACGCCTTCGCCACCAGCCCCTGTAGAAAAAGTGTGCATGAGCTGGCAGACCGCAGTGTATGCTTTGGAAAATCGATATCGTCTCCGGCATCCGATAAATCGATCTCCACATTGACGGCATCATGGATCGCACATTCTATGTCACGGCGATATGCTCCTGACGGCTCGGCGAGACGATTAACGTCTATTATCAGATCAGAACTTCTGCTGCAGTGAATTAATAAGTAAATGTGCAGAGATATAAAATAACAAAAAACCCTATCATAATTTTCTTCACTGACCCACGCATCAAATGACGCCATGTCTTCCTTTTTAAAAATTGATGACAAATAAGCGATATATGGAACTCTATCCGCTAACGATGTTGTCTGGAACAGCGTGTGTAGGAAATAAGAGTTTCCAGTGCGGTGCTGGCCGGAATAGGAATTCCATTGTCGGAATAGGTTTCGGATAAGCAATATGTGATAACTTGGAAAACTTCGCCTGATCCCGGCGGATAAGGCGAGCATTCGAGTGCAGGTGATGACTGGTATCTGCCCTTGTGCCCAAGCCGACTTTAAAAGTAGTTCCAAATAGGCATGAACGTCTTCATCTAGCGGACCGTCAATGCCCTGCCGGCCGACCAAACGACTGCCGGGCTCTTCCGCAATAGGAAATCCCGGAATGCCCGGCCCTTCGCCAAGAAGGGGGGCATATTCGAGCAAATATGGGGCGTCGTCGGGATGACGCGACCGCCAATCCGAAGGCCGTAAATTCTGTATTATTTCGGGAGATGCTGAAATCAATATTTCATGGAAGACCTCATAGTAACACCGAAGTCTACTATTTTTGCGCAACCTTGACCAAAACCAAGTACTAGATGACCTATAACCAGAGTATACAATGATGCTGGGCGGTATATTAGGGTTTTCCGCATGATACTCAGTTTCGACAGATGCCGTGATCTGGGTGGATTTTGAATTTTGTTTATGCATTTGGTTTCCACTTCGATCTTGGAACGAGTCGCTGGTGCCGATCCCCTTTTTTTTCCGCAACGGCCTGCGCGCGCTTGACACGCCATTCTTCTGTTGGATCTGCCCCATCCTTGATCTGGCGCCGCAATATTTCTGCCCGCTGACGGGCTTCTGCAAGGCCAAAACTGTTTCCGACGTTAAAGCGTCGCATAACACCATTAGCGCGCACGTTGAGGGACCAGCTGCGGTTGCCCGATGGGCTTACGCGCAGCCTGAGGCCAGGAACTGCGCCCTCCACCCGCTCAATCGTTTGTTAGGATCGGGTCTAAGTTTGTTGACAGCGACGGCCGTCAGCGCCGGTACTCTCTTTGCCATGCGACACCCACGAAAGGTTTCACTGAGTTTACGACTGCATATGACTAGGCGCAACTGCCCGAGACGAAATCCGTCATTAAATAATGAATTTAAGGCTTTTTTTTGGAAGATATGAGATTGGCTGAGTCCCCTGAGTCTCTTGATTGTCAAACTTTTAATCGGTAGGTCGCTGGTTCGAATCCAGCTGGGCTCGCCAATGTGCAGCGGCTGCAATCATTTACTGATATTTCCGACAGCATTCTCAGTCTCGAGTCCTAAGATCATGACGATTATTCGTTGAGAATCTCGGGTGTTGAAAATGCGGCCTAAAAAAATCTCTAATCCGAACCGCTTGCGAATTTGCCGCACCGGACGGCAGCAACGAAGTAATTGAAAGCCCCCGTCAGTCCAACGCTGGTAAGCAGCAAAACCCAACGCTACACCCGTTCCGCCAGCGCAGCGACAGCCTTGCGGACGTCCTGCGACTTGCCGCGCGGCAGAATGAGAATCTCGTCGCCGGTGGCGATGACGATAAGATCGTTGGCGCCGACGACGGTGACGTGCGGACCGTCGCTGCGGATGAGGCAGCCGGTCGCCTCGATCGCATAGCTCGGGCCGTGCAGTGCATTGTTGGCCGCATCCTTGGGGGCGAGCGCATGCAGCGCATCCCAGCTGCCGACATCCGACCAGCCCATGGCGACCGGCGCGCAGGCGACCTTGTCGGCTCGCTCCATTACCGCATAGTCGATCGAGTCCGACGGGCAGGCAGCGAACGCCTCGGCGGCCGGCTGGATGATGTTGCCGCCATGGCTGGCGCCCGCCATCGCCGCGCGGGCCGCAGCCAGCATCGCCGGCTGATGCTGCGCCAGTGCTGCCAGATAGGCGCGCGCGCTGAACAGGAAGATGCCGGCATTCCAGACATGGCCGCCATCGGCCAGCATCTGCGCTGCGCGCGCGGCGTCCGGCTTCTCCACGAAGCGCGCGACCTTTCTGACGCCATCGGCCAGCTCGTCACCGAGCGCGATATAGCCAAAGCCGGTCTCCGGCGCATCCGGCTCGATGCCGAAGGTCACCAGCCAGCCCTGCGCGACGAGATCGCGCGCGCGCGCGATCGCGGCATGGAAGGCGGCGACGTCGGCGATGACATGGTCGCTCGGCATGACCAGCATCGCGCTGTCCTGCTCCTCCAGGGCGATCGCGGCGAGCGCGATGGCAGGCGCGGTGTTGCGCGCCATCGGCTCGAGGATGAGGGTCATGCCCTCGTCGCCCTGGTCATGGATGAGGTCGACATGCGCGGCATTGCCGACGATCACCGGCGCCGTCGCACCGGCCAGTCCCGCGATCCGGGCCAGGGTGAGCTGGAACATCGTGCGCTCGTCGGTCAGCGCGATGAATTGCTTGGGCCGCTCGCCCCGACTCACCGGCCACAGCCGCGTGCCCGATCCACCGGACAGGATGACGGGCGTAAGACGCTGTTGGACAGGCACAGCTAGAATCTCCTGAATTGAACGGCGGCGGAGTGCACTGCTACCCAACCTTGGACCGGTCGGGTCTAGAGTTTTCCGCCTGGCCCGCGTCCGGAGGGCTGGTGACCCCGGTCGAGTTTGCCAGCATGATCGGGGGGATATTCCCGATCGCGCTGTGCGGTCGCTCTTCGTTATAGTGTCTACGCCAGCGGTCCAGCTTCTCGCAAGCGTCTTCCAGCGACAGGAACCAGTGCGTGTTCACGCATTCGCTGCGCAGCTTGCTGTTTAACGCTTCGATGAAGGCATTGTCCGTCGGCTTGCCAGGCCGCGAGAAGTCCAGCGTCACGCCCCTCTGATAAGCCCATAGATCCATGTCCCGCGAGACGAACTCGCTGCCGTTGTCTACCCTGGTTTTCGGATAGCCCACCTTCCGGCAGGTCCGATCGAGCGTGGCCACGACGTCCTCTCCGCGGTAGCTGAACCGCGCGTCGATCACCGGCGAGAACCGGCTGAACGTGTCGACCACGGTCAGGATCCGCAGCTTGCGCCCCGTCACCGGTTGATCGTGGACGAAGTCCATCGCCCACAGATCGTTCGGCCGGACCGCTGGCGCACGATCCTCCCGAAGCTTTGCCTTCACCCGTCGCTTGGGCGTCTTGTTGCGTAGCTGCAGGCCCAACTCCCTGTAAAGCCTGTAGACCTTCTTGGCGTTCACGCCCCAACCTTCCCGGCGCAGGATGTAATAGACGCGGCGGGAGCCGTAGCGGATGTGCGTCTCGTAGACTTCGATGCCTTCATGCCACGCCTCCTTGCCCAGCCAAGGAAATCTGAGGCCGAAAACTCTACCTCAAAACGATCCCGTTTTCAGGTGGCAGAGCACCCGCATCGAGCCCTATTTCCCGCTGTCGCACGGAGTGCCGCGGGTCGACGATCGAAGGATCATCAGCGGCATTATCTTCGTGATCAGGAACGGGTTGCGGTGGCGTGACGCGCCAGCCGAGTACGGACCGCCGAAGACGATCTACAACCGGTTCATCCGCTGGAGCCGGCTCGGCGTGTTCAACAAGATCTTCGCAGGGCTTGCGGCAAAGGGCGGTAAGCCCGACCGATTGATGATCGATACGACCCATCTGAAGTCGCGCACGACGCCGCACTCTATCGCCAGCGCCACAAGATCGAGATCATGTTCGGCAGGCTCAAGGACTGGCGGCGCGTCCACACTAGCTATGATCGATGCGCCCACACCTTCATGTCCGCCATCTGCATCCAGCAACCCTCATCTTCTGGATCAATCAATGAGTCCTGAGCCTAGATTTCTCCAGATGATCATTCAGGCTGAAAAGCGACTTCGAATCCAAAGCAGCATTTCCTCCAGTCTAATAAACACCTAATCTTGGTGCCCACGAAACCGACAGCAGACCAAGCCCTCTCCTCCTTGAGGATACGGTTCTCTAGGCACAGACGCTCATTCTCGCCGAAATGTGCCTGCGGCGCTGAAAGCAGATCAGATAGCCGATACTGTGACACCCAACTGCCCAGCGTCGACTGCCCTATCTCCAAATCGCGACCCGGTCGCGAGGTAACCCGCCGATCAGTGCAATCCGCACCGCCTCCCGCTTGAACTCTTCGGAATGCTTCATCATCTCGTCGGTCTCCTGTTGCGAGCTCTAAACGCTCAGACGACCGGCGCAAAACCGTTACGAGTCCAATCCGTCAATGGCACATTTTACTCCAGTGTTGATCAGGAGTTTGCCCTATTGAAATCGTATCTTAGCCAAATGGACGCCGAGAGTCCTGTCGTCTTGAGACATCCCATCCTGTGCAGGCGACCAAGTCTGACTTCGGATCGTGAGTCTTGGATCCTCTCCGTTACACGGCACCGGAATGACGTTTTCGCCGTTCTGCATGTAGCCCGACCAGATCGAGCCGGCACCAGAAGTGATCTCGACCTGAAGTGGGCTCATTCTGAAATTGCAGATATGCAAATAGGCAATCGAGCAATCTATAGGAATGACAAGGTCAAGCTTACTATCTGCTCCAAAGATCAGATACGGTTCATCCGCACTGCACCCTTCATTGTCCATGATTTGAGAAACTTCGGAACCACTGATTTCATATCCCCCAAATTGCCCAACGACATTGATACCCACCTGCGGATCGGGATGATAAAAAACTTTGCTAACGCATCCTGCTTTTAGCAAGGCCTTGCGCAAAAAGGGTAGTGACCAACCACTCTCAAACCAGCCAAATTTTCTTATGCAATACACAGAAATTGGATCTAGGCGCATACCCCAATTTTTCCACCAAAAAGAATTAATGGGTTCTCCTGCAAGAACTATCTTACCATCATCAACCAAGTTTCTTTTTAGATTTGAGAATACCACCCATGGCCTGATGGCATGATGAAGGCATTCGTAGAAAAACGCCATTTCAACAGGTTTTTCTAATATTACATTTTCAAATGTACCGTTAACAGTAGTTATATCCATGATATTTTTATGAGCGATTCTTGCGTTCACTAACTCAATCGAGCGTTTGTTAATATCCGCGGCGATCACCTTGAGACCAAGGTACGCAAAAAACTCGGAAGATAGCCCCCAGCCGCAACCCATATCGAGAACTGTATGTCCTGATTTAGGAGCAGCGTTTCTTATCCCAAAATTAAGGCGATCAATGTGAACTGACATAGTCGCGGGATCATGCTCGTTATAGGGATTTGGCCCTTCCACGTGGTCTTTTATTTCAAATTCAGTAATCTCATCCCGAACGACGTCATAGGCATGACCAGATAGTTCCTCATACAAAGCAACCTGCTGGGCGACATACTCTTCCGAGAAAGGATCAAGCCCTTGATCGGGCTGCTGGCTGGGATGATACGTAAAATCCTTCCAGTAATCCTGACAAGCTTGTGCATTTGGCCCCCCCAGTCGGTCACTCTCCGCAATAAAGGCATCCAAATCATTTTCGAAGATGTTCATTTTACGCCTCGGAGGATTTCCAATAATATTACGTATCAACTTATTTAACGTTATTCTTACTCCATGACGTATATTTTCTCTAATAGAAATAGATTCACCTGACCCTGTGGCCTTGTAATATAATTTCATCAAGCAAGACCAGTCATCAAGATGTGTGCTTCAAGAGTTGCTCAACTTCGCTGGCGACAAAGCCAGGAGGAATACCCATGCATTTGTGTTCGTGTTCGCACAGTTCGAGTTGGCGCAAGTGACAGGGCGCACAGGCAATCTTGCGCTGCATCGTCAGCACTTCTCTTCCCAGCGGCCTCCAACTTCCTAGGTGCGACTGCCCGGAAAAGAGGCAGATGGTGGGTATACCCAACATTGCCGCCAGATGTGTCGTACTCGTATCATTGCCGATAAACGCATCTAGCTCGATAAAATGCTGTGAAAGCTCGGGGAGTGGCACCTTACCGGAAAGATCTAGCGCCATGTCCGGCGTAGCAGCGCGCATGATGAAGGCAGAATCCTCAGCATCACCCGCGCCGCCGAACAGAACGATTTTACAGCCTTTGCGCGTCAGCAGTCGGGTCAGTTCATAGAAGCGCTCTCGCCCCCAAGCTTTGATTGGATTGCCTGTGCCAGGCGCGATGCCAACGATCGGCCCCTCGTCAAACGCTCGCCGTGAGCCTTTTTGACCAATAAGTGCACGAGCAGCAACATCGCTGTGACCGAAGGTGGCGATCACGGATGAGATCAGGCTGCCGATCCTGGGCCCCATTTGCACTGATATGGCTTCATCGGGGACCAGCGCCAGCGCCAGATCAAGCGGCGGTTGATAGCCGCTGGGAGCAAATCCAGCTTTATACTTTGCATCTGTAAATTCAAGCAAAACTAATGAATCAATATAGTATCGCAGATCAATTGCGATATCGAAGTTGCCTAGATTCAATTCCAGATAATCATCTATTCCGGATTTAACAAAATATTCTTCAGCTTCGTCAGAGATGATTTCCGCCCCGGTCGGTGGAAGGAACTGACACGCCAGCACTTCATCAAACATGCCAAGGCTTCGCGCCAAATCGACATTCCATGGCCCGCAGACCAAGGTGATATGTGCCTTGGGCCAAAACGCGCGCAATTGCGCAATGCCTTCGAGCGAAACTAGCAGGTCGCCAATATGGTCGACCTTCAGCAACAGAATGCGCGGCGCATCATCTGATCCCCAGGTGACAGATCGCACCACGCGGATATCCTCGTCGCGCGGCGCGTCCGCACTTTCGATTGCGCGGTAAAATGATCCCCCTTCGATAGCCGCAACGGTTTCTTCGTTGGATTGGATCGCCTGCGAAACCTGAACAATGTCCGCAGGGGACGGAACTGAAAAGCCATTGATGGCTCCGATAGCACTAACCAGCAAATCTCCGCGTCCGCATGGGACCTGTTCCACCAGATTTTCCAGTGCATTGATGGTAATCAATGCGGAATTGTCCCAACTATATTTTTGCAGCTGGTGCTTGGCCTGATCACGCAAACGCTGGCGAAGCGATTCGTCCGTCAACGATTGTCCGATCTTCTCCGACATGTCCTCCAGATCATGCGGATCGAACAGGCCATCCTCAATGCCAATAACCTCCGGCACGCTGGTGAGGTTGGATCCGATGGCAAGTGCGCCACATGCCATGGCTTCGAGCGCCGGTAACCCGAAACCTTCAGCAAACGCGGGCAGCACGAAAAGCGAGGCTTGGGCATAAAGCGCCACCAGATCTTCGTCGGAAACATAGCCTCCGAAGACGAGCTCATCTTCGCTCATGCCCATATCATCGGCAATACGACGTAGCGCTATCTGCCCCTCAAGCGAAATCGCACATACCAATACCAGTTGGTATTCCCGTCGCAATTGATATGGTAACATCCCGAACGCGCGCACCAGCCCCTCGAAGTTTTTTCGCGGTTCAAATGCGCTAGTAAACATGACAAACTTACGTGTGATATGCGCCCGTCTGAGCGCGGCTTCCTTGCGGGCCTTATCGATCCCTTCGTTGGTAAAGCGCTTGTCCGCCGCCGAATGAATGGTCACAATGCGACTCTCGTGGATTCCGAGACAATCTATCGCTTCGCTCTTCGTATAATCAGAAATTGCCAGTAATAGCTCCGAACGTCTGAGCGATTCCAGTTTCCGCAGATACCAAGTACGCTGATGCGGATCGACCAAGTACTTGCCCGGTTCCTGCAACGGAATGAGATCGTAAATCACGGTCGCCACCGGACACTTTGCTGGCAGTAGGCCAACCGAGGTAACCGAATTGTCTATCGCCCCCTCGAAAAGGCTGAGGTTCAGGACAACATCGGGGCCGAGGTCGCTGATGAATTGCTCGCGGATTAATTCTGCGGCACGTTGACGCCACCAGTTTTCGGGATAGTTGCCAGCCGTGGGTCCAGGTGCTCGAAAAGACACGAATTGATGCGGTTCCGCAACTCCTTTGAACGACTTGATCAGGTCAGGCATAGAATCGGGCAGGAGTTCATTCAACAGGAACGTGATCTTGTGCTCGCCGCTGTTTCGAGCAATTGCCTGTGCCAACGCTGTCGAATATCGCCCGATTCCTCGTGTGCGGCTGGCGGACTGCCCGCCCTGCAGGTCAATTAGAATATGCAAGCGATTTCCCCCTGATTGCTGCAAAATCGGCCGCGCGGACTCAGCCGTTCAGCAACACATTCAGTTGTTGCTGGATTTCCCGTGCACGCACACCGAGCCGTGGCGAAGGCATACTCCCGGTTATCACCCCAGTTTTTAATCCAGCCATCTCGCGGCGCATGTTATCAACAGTGAACTGCATGTAACCCAGGCGGCGAATGATTTCCTCGCTGCGCAGCGCTTGCACCGCGAGCCGGTCAACCGTCCTTTCCCCGATGTTCCGAACACCCAGCAGGGAGAGAAGCCAACCGACCACCGGCATTTTCAGCAGATCATAGCGAAGCTTTGCCTTGCGATACCCTCGCAGTTGCGGCGCATTCTTCCGACCGACTTGCGTTTTCGCCAATTCAGTCAGCACAAACATCCGCCCCCCTATGCGGCGCAGATAGTTCTGGTGCGCGGTCATTGCTTCATGGTTAGGATCGCTGCCTAATACCACTTGGTGTGCGGCCACGATGAAATCATCGTCGCTCATTCTCAATAGCTCAAAAATGCCACGTCTATTTTCAATTACCATATTTGTTCGCCAATCTCGGAATGATTGAAAAATCACCTTGAATAATAATCAGTAAATTCAATCACTTCGGGTAAAAAGGATATCCATTACCGGCGAGCTTTCTGGAATTAACTTATCCAATAGGTCGGTATTAGCGCAAAAATCGGAAAGCGTACAGTCGTGCCGGATCAGGCGCACGGAATATCCCATTTCGAAGAGCGATTTTACATAAGGCTGCCGGTTGTCGTGCCGAGAATACTCGGCGATTATTGGTGGCTTGAAGCGATTGATAGTTTGCTGCGCGCCGCGAATTACGAATTCCTCATGACCTTCCACGTCAAGCTTGATCAAATCAACCCGCTCCAGATCCGGCAGCAACTGGTCGAGTGCCGCAGTCATCACGGGCTCACCTGCCTGCCCGATCGCCTTGTTGGTACCCACATCGTCAACTGACAAAAGGCAGATTCTTGCCCCATCCGACAAAGCGACCGGTAGGGTCACGATGTTAGCTCGGCCAAATTCGCGCGAGGAACGACGAATAAGGCCCGCATTTTCCGCATTAGCCTCCACGACGAATACTTGCCCGGTAGGCCCCACCACGGCCGAAGCCACAGCCGAATGAATTCCCATGTTGCCGCCAAGGTCGAGAAAGCACCCGCCGATCGGTAAGCACTTGCGGATGATGTCGGCAACCCAGGGTTCATACACGCCATCGACAATCGCCGACGCATAGACCCAATCACCCTGTCGAACATAGATTTCCACGCCATTGATGGTGTGGACAGATGCAGTCTCGCCCAAAGAATGTATAGCCTGGCGCGGATGCTTCGAGCTGAACTCCGGGCTGCCAATAAACACGTTGGCAAACTCATGCGGCGATATATCTGGATTATTTCGCAGATATTCACGGAAGTGCTCGCGGCCATCAAAATCGGGCTCGCGGCCGAGCAGGAATTTAAAGCAGAACGTAATCCATTCATCGGCGCCGAATCGCATCGGAACATAGATTTCTGACATCAAACCTCCGTAGATGTTTCGGGCATGCCGATGTTCGGCCTATATTTCAAGGCTGGATAGACCGAAGAGCAGCGCTACCTCAATGTTTGTCGGCCAACCGGCGGAGTGGGCGGCTTCCGCTCATCGATTTTGCCTTCGCACATGAACCGCGTGGACCGATGCTGCGACGCGACGAAGTCAGCTCGTACCCGCAGCGACAGGCGGTTATCGGGCTTGATCCTCCTGATCCACACAGTCAGCCGCCGGAAGCCGTCCAGGAATTCACAACGCTCGAGAACCCCTAATGGCACTGAGCCTGTCTGTAAAATTGAACTGATTTGAGAAATGCCATCTTGAAGGATTATTTTGACATGCGCACTCCGCGTGGTCAATGGCACAGCCGCGGATATCAGCCGTTCACGGCATCGAGGAATGGCCTTTTTGAAATCACCTATGACGAAGCTGTGCATCCCGTCTGTGGAAAAACTTTTCGAGGCATTGGAATTGCTGTGCGCGCCGTTCGTTTCAACCTGGATGCGGCCTCGAATCGTGACTCCGCTTGGTCTGAGGTTGCCGCCGCTTGCCCTGGACATTTACCATGAGCGGCACGATTTGCGGAAGGCGTTTGACCTTGCAGCCCGCAAAGGGCGCCAGCAGTTTTCGTTGTGGTTGATGTTCCATGGTTTCCCCGAAATGGATTTCATCGTCGACAACCGCTCCCGCGCAGCGCTGTCAGCTTGGCAAAGGCCATGGCCGAAGCTGGCCACCCTTGGCCTGACGCCTATAACATGGTTGATGCGCGAAGCTGCAAAACGCGAGGGTATCACCACGAAGGAATTGCAAGATCGCGCAGGGCAGATGCGTTTGCTGCGCTGGTACTTTCTGACAGCCATGGCAAAATACAACTGGTCGGCTTTGCTTACTGATGCGCATGCCGCCGCGCTTATGACAGTCGACGACAATGGCGCGCCCGTCATCCTTAATTGGTTGTGGGAGGAAGAACCGGACGTCCGAGCACGCTTTGGCGGACCGACCGACCCGGCACTGCGCGAATGGCTCAAGCACAACGGCGCCAATCGCTGGCGGGTTCTTTGCGACCCGCGCATCGGTCTTGCCACGCTCGGTCGCCAATCTGCAGATGTGACCCTGCCATTCGGAGTTAATCTGGTAGGGTATCCGCGCGGGCGTTTCGGCATCGGTGAAGATGTGCGCATGGCAGCACAGGCGTTGGCAGCAGTCGGTGTGCCATTTACAATCCGCGACATCGGGCCGCACTCGAACATCACCGTCGAAGACGCCAGCTTCAATTCCCATGTCTCGGACAGGATGCCATTTCGTTTCACGATTTTCTGCACGACTGGCATGGACATGATTTATGCCGTCAATCTTCTTGGCCCGCGCGCGCTAGAAGGACAAGTGGTGATCGGTTTCTGGCCTTGGGAGCTCCCTGAATTTCCCGACTTCTGGCGACATGCCTATTCATATGTCGATGAAGTCTGGGCATCGAGCCGGTATACGCACGACGCCTATGTGCGTTCGGCAACGGTGCCGGTGCGGCACATGCCGATGGCTGTTACCTTCGAGGCAACCGCTGACCTCAGACGTGGCGATTTCGGACTGCCGGCCGACAGATTCCTGTTCTTATTCGCCTATGATGCGCTGTCCTATGACCAGCGGAAAAATCCAAAAGCTTGCCTAACCGCATTCGACCGAGCCTTCCCCCGCGGCGACGAGCCAGTCGGCCTGGTGATAAAGGGTCTGCGCGCCGACGGCTCCGAGGCCTGGCGATTGCTGAAGCAACGTGCCGCTCGTGATCCCCGGCTGTTTCTCGTTGAATCGTTACTAGAACGAGGGGAAATGCTCGATCTCTATCGCGCTTGCGATTGCTTTTTGTCACTGCACCGTGCGGAAGGCTTCGGACGCAATATCGCGGAGTGCATGGGCCTCGGTTTGCCGGTCATTGTCACTGCCCATTCGGGTAATATGGATTTCACACGGTCGGATACCGCAGCGTTAGTGCCCGTACGTCTGCGCCAGCTGGCCGCTGGCGACTACCCTTATGGAACCGGACAGATCTGGGCGGAACCCGATGCTGATGCCGCAGCAGCGCTGATGCGCAGGATTGTCGAAGATGATGTTTGGCGCGAACAGATCGCAACTACCGGACAACGGCGAATTGTCGCATTGTATTCGCCGGAGACGGTGGGGCGCCGGTTCATTGAAGCACTGTCCTCTATGGAGAGTTCGATGAGCCAGTCAGGCTACGGTTGATCAGATCGCGCACCATGTCGGCTAGATTCCCATCATCAAGCAGGTATCCCTTTATACCTGCACCTGATGCCGCAGCGACGTCCCTAGAGGAATCACCGACGAGAAACGAGCGATCCCTGTCGATGTCAAATTCGGCGATGGCGCGAAGCAGCATACCGGGGTTAGGCTTGCGATCGGGATGATCGCATGCACGATACCGCTCCACAATCGCATCTGGGTGAAATGGGCAGGTATAAAACGCATCGATCCGCGCGCCGTGCAGTGCCAAGTATTCATTCATCCATGAATGAAGCGCATCTACATCATCGATCGTATACTTACCACGACCGACACCCGACTGGTTGGTAACGACAATCGCTAAGTATCCGGCGTCGTTTACAGCTCGTATCGCAGCCACTGCACCGTCGCGCCAATCGAATCGTTCGATAGTACCGACATAGCCATGATCCACGTTCAAGACGCCATCGCGATCGAAAAAGACGGCGCGCTGCGTCATGGCTGCCCCTGCTCAAGTTTCGCGGCAGCTTGATTGACGGCATTAATGGCGCCCATCACATGATAGAGGCTGCTGGCGCGAACATCCTCGAGTACCAGCCCGTCATTGACATGGAAGCGTTCAAACCACAGGCCCGGACGTGGATGATCAAGAAAACGGTCGACTGCGTCTGCGGCCTGCTGGAGATATTCGCCATCGCCAATCGTTTCTGCCCGCAGCCACTCTGTGTGGGGCCATAACCGCACGTCGATTTGCTGGTCAGAGCCGTTCGGGCCGAAACTTCCAAATAGCAGGCCATTATCGGCATTGCGCCCATGGCATAAGGCGGTGGCGTTCAAAGCGTCAGTATCCGGCAAATGCGGCACGAAGGCCTGGCACTGGGAAATCAGCCAGATCCATTCGAAATGGTGACCCGGTTCGCCTACCGGCACGTTGCATTGCCACGCATCGTCAAAGAATTCGTGTATGAGATGCGTTTCGGTACAAATGAATCGCGCCTCGAACAACAACAGCAATTCACGCGCGAGATCAAGAAACGGCTGTTCGGGGCCTATCGCGTTCAACCAGCCGAGCGCGGCTTCGAGCAGGTGCATGTGTGGGTTCTGCCGTCGGGGCAAGGCAGATGGAATGCTTTCCGCGAACCCCCCTGCCGGATGCGACATATACATCCTCAGGAACGTACACTGAGCGCGAGCAAGTTCCAACAATCGCGATTCGCGCTTCAGTTGATACGCTTGCGAGAGGGCATATAGTGCGAAAGCGTTGTCATAGAGATCCAGCGGTGCAGCAATCACCTTGCCGTCGTGCGAAATCTTGCTGAAATAGCCGCCTTCTGGATTGCGACAGGGACCAAGCAGGTGATCGAGGCCATGGCCGACCTCGTCGCCAGCATCCATCAGGCCGTAATATGTGGCTTGCGCAAACACGCATATCTGCCGCGCGGTCACGCGCACTCGTTTATGGTCGATGGTGTTTTCGAGACTCGTCGGATCGAGGCAATCAAAAAAGCCGCCCCGTATGCGATCAATGCCATACTGCCGCCACAGGGGCAGTGCGTGATCGCGCGCCCAGCTGTTGTATCTCCGCGCAAGTTGCCCGAGCAAAGCTTGTGTCGTCGCGTCACATTTATTGGCGATGGATGAGCCGGCCATTAGGCGCGACTGCGTTCGACCAACTTGCTGGTCGAACGGCCTTCCAAGATCGGCACCAGTACTATCCTCCCACCCCTGGCCTTGACGATATCGCCGCCCGCCACATCCTCCTCGCGGTAGTCCGCGCCTTTTACCAGGACATCGGGCTCGAGATAGGCGATGAGTTCGAATGGCGTGTCCTCATCAAAGATGATGACGAGCGCCACTTGAGACAGGGCAGCCATAATTTCAGCGCGGTCCTGTTCGCTTTGAACCGGCCGGGTGGCTCCCTTGAGTCGACGGACCGATGCGTCTGAATTGATCGCGACCACCAAACGATCACAATGCGAAGCTGCAGCGTGGATGGAACGCACATGGCCGGGATGAAGCAGATCGAAACACCCATTGGTGAACCCGACTTTTAAGCCGCGCTTCTGCCAATCTTGACACCGTTTCCGTGCTTCCTCCCAGTCTACTACGCTGCCGCCGGGCAAAGCAACCGCATGATCGGCCAGGATTGCCTCGTTGAGTTCGTCAATTGCCAGAGTGGCGGTGCCTGCCTTTTGCACCACGATTCCAGCCGCCACATTCGCAAGCGCCATTGCCTTGGCCATTTCCCACCGCCCGGCCAGAGCCACTCCCAGTGTCGCCAAAACTGTATCGCCGGCGCCGGAAACATCAAACACCTCAAAGGCCCGCGCGGCCAAATGTACGGGTTCAGCGTCGCGCGACAGCAATGACATACCCTTGCTGGACCGCGTCACTAACAAGTCGCTGCCCAATTTGTGACACAGCTTCGCCGCCGCCTCTTCAATCTGGGCGGTCTCGTTGCAGGTATGTCCGACCACTGCCTCGAATTCTCCCAGATTGGGCTTTATGAGCGTAGCCCCAGCATAGGACGAGAAATCTTTACGTTTGGGATCGACGAGGCAGGGTACGCCGAGCGAGTGAGCGCGCGCAATGACATGTTCGAGCACCCGGTCAGTCAGGCTACCCTTGCAATAATCGGAAAGAAGGACAGTGTCACAACAGTTGATCACGGATTCGAAGGCTGCCAGAAGGGCATCTTCAATCTTCGGTCCTATTGGTGCGGTCGTTTCCCGGTCCAGTCGCAGCAACTGCTGAGTGCCCGCGACCACGCGAGTCTTGATCGAGGTAGATCTGCTCGCATCAAGCACGACGCGGCTGTCGATGTTGCCTCTGGCAAGAATTTTGGTCAATTCTTCGGCTGCAGCGTCGTTTCCGGCGACATAGATCAGCGTGACGTCGGCGCCAAGCGTCGCGCAGTTCATCGCAACGTTAGCCGCACCCCCCGGCACGCTTCGTCGGTCCTGATGCAGAACTACCGGAACTGGCGCTTCGGGAGAGATGCGTATGACCTCCCCGATCTCATAGCAATCGAGCAGCGCATCGCCGATCACGACAACCCGAGTCCCGTTGAAAGCCACTGGTGCGCTTCCCAACAGTTCATGTGAGGTAACAATCACCGAAACGGGTCCTCACGCTCGAGAACTTCGGCATAGCGAGCCACGCCATCCTCGACATCCATGAAAGGCCTATCATAGCCAACGCGACGCAAGTTGTTTAGGTCTGCCTCCGTAAAATATTGATATCGAGCGCGGAGATGTTCCGGCATCGGGATAAATTCGACCCTTGGAGCGCGATCAAGCGCTGTGAACATCGCTTCGACAAACTCAAGGAAACTGGTTGCGCGGCCCGTGCCGCAATTGAACACGCCGACCGCCGGACCGTGTTCAAGCATCCACAACACAACGGAAACAACGTCATCAACATGGATGAAGTCGCGCAATTGCCCACCATCAACATATCCATCACGATGGCTGGAGAACAGCCTCACAGCCTCCCCACGAACGATGGTCGGATGCGCTTTCCCGACTACGCTCATCATGTCGCCCTTGTGAAATTCATTGGGGCCATAGACGTTGAAGAACTTCAGTCCGATACAGCGCGGCGGTAAGGGCATCCCCTGTTCCGCACGCCACGCGACGATTGAATCGATCTGAGACTTGCTCCAGCCGTAAAGGTTGAGCGGTCTAAGCGCACGCAAAGCGAGCAAGGAAAAGTCATCGACATAGCCTTGCTCGCCATTCCCATAGGTTGCAGCAGAGGATGCATAGACCAAGGAAATGCCTAGGCGCGCGCACTGATCGATCAAACGCAGCGTATAATTGAGATTTACACGTAGGATCTCGTCGCCGTCCTGCGCGACGGTTGAGGAATTCGCGCCCATGTGGATGACCGCTTCCGGACGGCGTGTCTCGATCAGGTCGAAAAGATCCTCGGGGAAGACATGTTCTGCGAACATCGCCTTGCGCAGGTTCATCCAGCGGCCGTCCAGGCCAAGCCAATCGCAAACCACGACATCATATTCACCACGCTTATTAAGCGCGGCCACGATGTTCGATCCGATGAAGCCCGCAGCTCCCGTGACAACAATCATCTTACCTCACAGGACTTTACCGGCTCAGGATAAAAATAAGGCACGGTAAATACGCAATTCCAGTAGTTGCTCACTAGCTTCCCGTTAGCATCCAGTCCAGCGTGTCCTCCAGCGGGATTGGGTCGTATCCGCCGATCAGCGTAGCGAGGCGTGCATTGCTGCCCCAGAGCATGGGAATTTCATTTCGGCGCGCTAAAGCAGGATTAAAGCGAACCTCAATCGCGAGGCCGGCAATCTTTTCGGCTTTGGCAATTATCTCACGAAGGCTGACGGCGCGACCAGAGCAAAGGTTGACGGTCGCCCCCACGGCTTGAGGTGTGCGGAGCATCCGCTCATAGACGTCGACCACATTGCGCACGTCCGACCAGTCTCGGCTGACATCAATATCGCCCAGTTCGACGCTGGCGCGACCATCCCGGATGGCGCCGACAATCTTGGGGATCACGAACGTGCGCGATTGCCCGACGCCGGTGTAGTTGAACGGACGCACGATCGAGATTGGCAATCGTGCAGCGTAAATGCCGCGCAGAAACTCCATCGCCAGCTTCGAGACGCCATAGTCGTTCACTGGCCCCAGCGGCGACGTTTCGTAAATGCAGCCCTCGCTCGCCGACCGGTAAACATTGGCGCTGCTAGCCAACATCACGGCCGATGGCGGGCGATCGAGCTCGGCAAGCGCCTGGAGCATATTGCGGGAACCCATGAGGTTGACGCGATAGAATTCCTCGACGTCACCGTGCGTCGGTGACGAGATTGCCGCCAGATGCAAAACCGCCTCGGGCGCAACGTCGCGAACCAGATCTTGCAAAGATGCAGCATCGGTGAGGTCTGCAACATGCCAGCTGGCGGACTCCATCATTTGAGCGTCCGCCTCCGGAATCGATCGGGCAAGCGCAAACACCTCCCAACCACGTTCGGTCAGAAGCGGGAGGAGGTGCCTTCCGGTGAACCCCTCCGCGCCGGTGACTAGGACCCGCTTCATTCCAGCTACCCTCTTTGCCAACGTCACCAACAGGTCAGAACGAACGGCCCGACTTGTTGCGGACGATATCAGCCTCAACCATCATTCGGCACAGGTCTTCCAATGTGGTCGTCGCTTCCCAGCCCAGCTTGGTCCGCGCTTTTGTGGGGTCGCCAATCAGCAATTCGACCTCTGCGGGTCGGTAAAAGCGCGGGTTGATACGCATCACGATCTTGCCGGTGGCGACGTCAACCGCATGTTCATCCTCGCCACTGCCCCTGAACTCAATCTGGTAGCCCGCCGCGCGGAAAGCCATCTCCACGAAGCTGCGCACTGTTTCCGTGCGCTCGGTGGCCAGAACAAAGGTATCAGGTTCGTCAGCCTGAAGCATCGCATGCATGCCTGCGACATATTCCTTGGCAAAGCCCCAGTCGCGTTTGGCGTCGATGTTTCCAAGCTCGAGACATTCGAGTTGACCGAGATGGATTTTGGCGACGCTGTCGGTGATCTTTCTCGTCACGAATTCGCGCCCGCGCAAGGGACTTTCGTGATTGAAAAGGATGCCGCTGCTCCCGAAAATATCGTAGCTTTCACGGTAATTGACCGTAGCCCAGTGCGCAAACAGCTTGGCAACACCATAAGGGCTACGCGGCCAGAATGGGGTGTCTTCACGTTGGGGGACGGCCTGAACCTTGCCGAACATTTCCGAGGTGCTGGCCTGATAGAAGCGGATCTTCGGATTAACGCACCGAATGGCCTCCAGAATATTCAGAGCGCCGAGACCCGTAATATCTGCGGTTGCGATCGGCTGATCGAAGGAAACACCAACAAAGCTTTGTGCAGCAAGGTTGTAAATTTCTCTGGCTTCGCTGCGCTCTATTAATCGAATCATCGAAGTACAGTCGGTGAGATCATACTCGGCAAGATACAGGTTCGGATTATTTTGAATACCAAGCTCTTCGACGCGCCAAAAATTAACTGAGCTTGTTCGGCGGAAAGTACCATAAACGCGATAGTTTTTTTCCAATAGCAACTGCGCAAGATATGCTCCATCTTGTCCAGTAATGCCAGTAACGATTGCTGAAAGCACGTTTGCTATCTCCACCCAAAATTTTACGTTGTAGTAAGAAAGTAAGTCAATAATTGATCGGTAAAATCCGATATTTTCGTGGCCTCTTTTCGGTATAGCCATCGCTTGATCGGATCGCAATATCCGTGGATGGAAGAATCCATTTTGCGTTATGGTAGGGGTAATGGGTCGGCCACCTTCATGGGTGTCCAGCTATCGCTATAGGTGGATCACATATGTTTCGCTGGCGCGGTCCAGATGGGGATGGTGAAGCGGATCGTGGAAGCCTATCGTGTCCCACCGCGTCTGCAGCAGGTCTAGCTCCTTCAGATAGCGGCTCCGTTTTGCTGGATTATCGTCCTTGCCGCGCGATTTGGACTCATGGTGGATGAGCACCGAATGCGGTACGTACACATTACGCCACCCCGCCCGCTCCAGCATGAGGCAAAAGTCGACGTCATTAAAAGCCACCTTGAAGCCCTCGGCGTCTAATCCGCCGACAGTCTCAAATTTTGCCTTGGACACGACAAGGCAGGCGGCCGTGACCGCGCTGACAAAATGGGCGACGTGTGCGCGCGCGAAATATCCGGGATCGTCGTCGGGCAGGTTGCGGTGCGCATGGCCGGCTGCGTTCCCGAGCCCTATGACGACACCGCCGTGCTGGATCGAACCGTCCGGATAAAGGAGCTTCGCCCCGGCAGCGCCGACATCATCCCGGATAGCATAGCGCATCAACTCGCCGAGCCAGTTCGGCATGAAGGCCTCTGCATCGTTGTTGAGGAGGCAGATATAATCTCCTGCGCTCATCGCGACTGCGTAGTTATTGATGGCGGAGAAATTGAATTCGCCCGGGAAATCCAGGATCCTGAAATTCGGATGTCTGGATACCTCTTCGAGATAGAGTTTCGTTTTCTTTTCAATGCTTCCGTTGTCGACGATCAAGACTTCGTAATTGCCATAGTCCGTGTTGCGACGGACGCTTTCGATGCAGGCTCTGAGCAAGGAGACCTGGTCTCTGGTGGGAATGACGATGCTGACCCTCGGAGGCTTCTCGGGCAGCGGCCAACACAGCTTCACCGAGCCAAATCGGCCCGCGCTCGCCTTTCCGTCGGCCGCGTGGACGTGTCGCCCAACAGCCGCAACACGCGCCGCCTGATTATCGGATACGGCAATGCCCGGCAGATGGACGATCACCTTCGCAAGGTGAATAATTTTGGCATGCTTCAGTGCACTGATCGACAAAAGGAGTGCATAAATGGCTGCGCCTTCCACCCCATCGACCGGCCTGATTGTCGAACGCGCGCAGTCCAGGCTGATGAGACAGGCGCTCGAGAGATAGTCCTGCGCTAGAAAGAGCTCGGCATTCCACCGCGGCTTGAACCACGGCCTCTGGCGGCGGCCCGCTCGGTCGATCTCGTCCTGATCGCCGTATACGATCGACGCATCTGGATCGTCCTTCAAACGCTCGAGAAGCAGGAAAAGCGCCGCAGGAGAAAGTCGGCCCCCCGGTGTCATGGGCAGCAAATGGCTTCCGAGCGCGTCCGCAAGGACCGCGTCGAGACACTCCAGATCGGTGCTTGCGGGGCTCGCAACACATCGAATTCTCTGATCCAAAATGTCCGCCGGCCGCTCAGCGGACGGCGCGAGAACGATCAGGAGTTCCCATTCGGGATAGCATTGCGCTTCGATCGAAGCGATCGACGACGCCACATCGGCAGCTTTTGTTTCGGCCAGGATATGGAGAAAAATGGAAATGCGGGGTTTGTAGTGCCAGAATGCCATTTCCCGGGATGCGCCGGCGAGAGTCTGGCCGACCGCCTCGATGTGCTTTTGCCAGCGCAAATATACATAAGGCGAACGCGAGATTATCGCCCGCAGCTGGTTTCGGGCCCGCACGCGCCTACGCGTGGCGTGCCAGTAAAGCGCCACAAGAGCGCGCACGGGCCGGATCAGCAAGGCTAGGAAAAACTCGGTATAAAAACTCATCATAACCCAACTGAGTGCGGAAGAAGACGGGGATAGAAGCCTTGCGACCGCCAGACAATCGCAAGAATTCGGATCGGCCGCTGGCATGGAGGGGCAAAATACGATCCGGCGTAACGGCGCGCGAAAACGAACAGGCATCGCACGCTTTCTGGCTGTCCGAAAGGCTACAGGTCAGGTGAGACTGCCCTACGGCGGCGACGGGCGGCAAATGAACATCAGTTGCCCAATTGCACAGTCGTGCGGTCCAGTCTAAGCCGCGCGGAATTCTTCGGAAACAGCCAGGGCATTTCATGCGACCAACCACCTCCGCACATCCTTTCATTCCGGCGTTCAGAATCGGGTTTGCTGCGACTTTGATCATCCTGTCCGGCGGATGCGCGACACTGCCCTCCAGCGGCCCAACCGGGGCGGAGATTGAAAAAGCAGCCCGTTCACCCGATGCCGGCCTTCCTTTTCGCATCGTCGAGCTTTCCGATTTTTCGGCCTTGCCCGTCGTGACGCCGGCACGAATGGACGCTCTTGCCGACAGCGTGGCGCCGCCGACGGACCTGATCGGTCCAGGCGATGTGCTGGACATTTCCATTTACGAAGCCGGCGTCGCCTTGTTCGGCGGTCGAAGCGTGGCAGATGCCGCAGCCGCAGAACCCTCGGCGCAGGTCGAGCGTCTCCCGCCTTTCCGCGTGGATGATCGCGGCTATGTAAGGGTGCCTTTCGCGGGCGCAGTTCGCGCCGCGGGACGGACGACGACCGAATTGGAAGGCGAAATTCGAACGTCGCTGCGCGGAATGTCCGAAAACCCACAGGTCCTCGTCACCATCCGGGAAGCGGTCACGAATTCCATCATCCTTGGCGGCGAGGTGGGCCGACCTGGTCGGCTCGTGTTGCCGACGAACCGGGAAACGCTGTCGGACGTGATCGCCCTCGCCGGAGGAAACCGCGGCGAAACCAAGGACATGGTTGTGAGGGTTTTGCGCGGCGCGCAGCATGTCGACCTCAGATTGAGCGACATACTGACCGGAACGAGCGGCGACTTTCGGGTCTATCCTGGCGATCGCGTCACCATCATGCGTCAGCCGCTGTCCTTCTCTGTG
This sequence comes from Sphingobium nicotianae, assembly GCF_018603885.1. Taxonomy (GTDB): domain Bacteria; phylum Pseudomonadota; class Alphaproteobacteria; order Sphingomonadales; family Sphingomonadaceae; genus Sphingobium; species Sphingobium nicotianae. The sequence goes on along the minus strand of NZ_JAHGAW010000007.1, from coordinate 5,512 downwards.
ATGGGTGCGCCCACTCGAGCCCAGCAGGTCGTTTTTCCCGCGTCGGTCGTCTCCCTGGCTGAAGCCGTCGCTCTTGCCGGCGGTTTGGACCCCAATCTGGGCGACCCCAAAGCGATTTTCTTGTTTCGCTTTGTCGAGGGTCCGGATGGCAAGGAACAGCCTGTCGTCTATCATCTCAACATGATGAAGGCGGGCGCATATTTCTTGTCGCAGCGCTTCACTATGCACGACAAGGATCTGCTGTACATCGGCAATGCGCGCGCCAACCAGCCGGCAAAATTGATCCAGATCATAAGCCAGCTCTTCACGCCGGTCGTTCTGGCGCGTCAACTCACGCAGTAGCGCGTCGCGCTGCAAGGGGCTTCATGACCCACCGCCTCCCCGCAGAATGGGCGCCGCAGGAGCATCTCTGGATCGGCTTTCCGGGCGACCCGGCCGAATGGCCCGCTGCCCTGCCCGAGGCGCAGGCGCAGGCGGCCGCCTTCGCATCTGCCGTCGCGGCACAAGGCGAAGCGGTCATGTTGATCGCGCGTACGGCGGCGGATGCAGCCCGCGCCCGCGCTCTCGCCGCGCCCGCCGTCGAGGTTGTGCAAATGCCCTTTGGCGATGTCTGGCTCCGTGACACCGGCCCGATCGGTGTCGTCGACGCCACCGGCCATCGCGCCCTCGCCGATTTCGATTTTAATGGTTGGGGCGGCAAGTTCGACATGCCGGGCGACAAGGATATCGGCGCGCGTCTCGCCGCGACAACCGATCTTCCCTGCCGACACATTCCGCTCATCTTCGAAGGCGGTGCCATAGACACTGACGGCACGGGTCTTTTCGTGACCACCGAACAATGCTTGCTCAACCCGAATCGCAATCCCACCCTCGGCCGCGCGCAGATCGAGGCGCTGCTCGCTGGGTCGCTTGGCCTCAACAACATGTTGTGGCTGGGGAATGGGCTCGAGCTCGACCATACCGATGGCCATGTCGACAATCTCGCGCGGTTCGTAAGCACTGAAATTCTTGCCATTCCTCGGGCTACGACCGACAATGATCCAAACACCGCGATTTATGCCGACGCGGAAGCTCGTGCGCGCGCATTTGGCGTCGAAATTGCTCATATTCCGTCCGTTGGGCATTACGAAATCGACGGCGAGATTGTGCCGGCCAGCTACATGAATTTCACGATCACCAACGGCGCCGTCATCGTCCCGCAATATGGGGCACCCAACGACGTGGCTGCGCTCGATGCGCTGCGCCCTTTCTTCCCCGACAGGGCTATTGTCGGCCTGCCTGCCGATACCATATTGCGAGGCGGTGGCAGCTTCCACTGCATGAGTATGCATCTGCCCGCCGCCGTCTAAGCTTGTTCCGAGGATTTGATGACCGATCGCCCGTCCAAGGTCACCGTTGCCGCGCTCCAGCTCGCTTTCTCGGATGATGAGACCGAGAATATCGAGGCTGTGGCCGATGCCGTGAACAAGGCCGCCGCGCGTGGCGCCAAGATCATCCTGCCGCCCGAACTGTTCGAAGGCCCTTATTTCTGCACGGTCGAGAATGAGGCGCTGTTCGCTCGGGCCCGGCAGCTCGCCGAGCACCCTGCCGTCACGACGATGCAGCGCATTGCCAAGGAACAGGGCGTCTATATCCCGACCAGCTTCTTCGAGCGCGAGGGACCGCACCACTACAATTCGCTCGCGATGATCGACGATCAGGGCGAGATCATGGGCGTCTATCGCAAGAGCCACATTCCCGAGGGCCCCGGCTATCAGGAGAAATATTATTTCCGGCCCGGCAATAGCGGCTTCAAGGTCTGGAACACGCGCTACGGCACGATCGGCGTCGGCATCTGCTGGGACCAATGGTATCCCGAAGTCGCGCGCGCCATGGCACTGATGGGCGCAGAAATGCTGTTCTATCCGACCGCAATCGGCTCCGAACCCTATGACCCAACGCTCGACACGAGCCGCATGTGGCGCCGCGCGATGCAGGGCCACGCCGTTTCGAACTGCATGCCCGTGATCGCGGCCAATCGCATCGGCGAGGAAGAAATGCCCGGGGCCATCGGCCCGCAGACGTTCTATGGCCACAGCTTCATCACCGACGAATGGGGCGATCTGGTTGCGGAAGTCGAAGACTGGCAATCCGGCAGCATCGTTGCCACATTGGACCTCGCCCAGGTGCGGACGCACCGCGCCGGCATGGGTTTCTTCCGCGACCGCCGCCCCGATCTTTACGGCCGCCTGGCCCAGGACATCTGATTACCCCTCAAGCAGGAGACACTCATGACCGTTGCCCGCCTCTATATCGTACCCGCCGCCGAAGGAAAAAGTGCTGCAATGGAAGAAGCCCTGCTTGGCGTCTCGAAGGTCGTCGAAAAGGCAGACGGCAGCGAGGGCGTCGAGATCCTGCGCGATCTCGGCAACGAGCACCGCTTCATCCTGATCGAGAAGTGGGCGAGCGAGGAGCATCATGCCAAGTCGCTCGCCAACCTCCCCGAAGGCACGCTGGATCCGGTCAAGGCCGCTGCTGGTGGCCCGCCGGATGGCGCCTACTACGGTTACATTAAGGGCTGATCTGCTTAAGGGATGGCTTCCACCAGCTCAACGAGAAGCTGGTGGTCCATCACTGGCACGGCCTCTTCGCGTGGCCAGAAGGCGCCGGTATTACCCCTGATAAACCGTCCTGTGACGGGTCGACCTAAATCTTCAAAGCGCCCAAGCACCGGCGGAATCGGATTGTCCGGATGCGGGGCCGTAACGATATTGCCATCCTGGAACATGTCTGCGACGCATTCATGGCTGAATAAAGTCGCGCGCGGATCAAGCCGATCCAGCGCAGCCAACATGTCGCGCGCCGATAGCTCCAGATCGACATCCATCCACAGACACATCAGCGGCGGCGGCGACATCCGTCGAAACGTGTCGCTGAAAAAGCCCTTGTGAAATTCGACGCCCTCGATCACACCGAAACGACGTACATGATCACGGACCTCCTCAAGACTCCCGGCATATTCGCCCGCCGCATAGCTCGACCCCTCAGCGGGCGGCAGCCCCTCGAAGGAATCGAAGATGTGCATATGGATGCCGAGCAATGCGCAGGCGTGGCTGAGCATCGACGAGCTGAAGCCCTTGAAGCAACCGAATTCGCCGAAATCGCCCTCGATCCCGTAGGATTTGAGAACATAAAGCTGATGCGCGATGGACAGCATCTCGAACACAGAGTTCGGTTTGCAATGGAAATCGGGGGCCCCTTCCGCAGCGCGTGCGTTCTGCGCCGGGAAGAACTGGTCGACGAAATTGAAGTGCGCCCAGATCGATCGAAGGTAGCGCGCATAGTCCGCAATCGCCGGCGCCGACCTCAACTCGGACGCACCGAGAATCTTCCGCAGCTTGCCGATGAAGGCGCGCTGCCCGTCGACGCTGGAAAGATCGCGGCAGCTTTCCGGCCAAATCGCGGCGACCGCATCGATGACAGGTTTCGGGAAAGGCCCCACGATACCGGCATCGGGTGCGTTTGCGACCAACCTGACCAATTCCCGGCCCGCGATGAAAACTCGCTTCAGTTCGCGCGATCGGCCCGTCCATCCCGGCGCGCGGACGGAGACTGCGACATCGACAATATCGTCGGGCGGCAGGACGTCTTCCGGCAGTTCTACCCGGAAGCCGCTGACGCGCGCGCCCGCCTCGCCCGAAAAGGAAAAGGCGACGTCGTGGCGCTCGATGTGCGGAGCAACCGAGGCCACGAGCTTGCCATTTACCGAAACCTCGACTTGAACGGGCTGCTTGCCACTGAAAGCCCAACCGGAAATGCGCCTGCCAGCGACGGCATCGACATGCCCCTTGGGCTCAAGCCGGCTGCGCAGGCGCTTCCACTGACGCGTGGCCGATGATCCAGAAGAGCGAGTCATGTGGCCTTCCCAGACGGCAAGATATTGCGCCAAGCCTTCCGCATCCGCCGCCACCATCGGGGTCCCAACGGACGCGAAGAGGCCGAAGGCGGCGGGACGAGCTCAATCGCCTCGTCCAAATAGCGGTTCGGCACTTGCCGGCCCGTGCTCGCATCGGTGATATCGCGCAGAGCCAGCCGTCCCAGGGACTCATCCGAAAAAGCAGGCGTATAATAGATGCAGTCGTCGAAGTAATAGTGCGTGACCTGCGACCACCGCGTCAGTTGATCATTGAGACGCGCGCTGCCACCATGCAGCAAATTGGCACACCAAATTAACCCCTGCCCCTTGCGCGCATAGAAAGTTTCCTGATGCGCCCCAGTGGTCTTGAGCATGGCGCTCCATGCATCCGCATAAGGATCCTGCGCGGAATGAAGGCCGCTCTGCCATCCTCGACGTCCGACAATCGCGTTGCTCATGATTGGCCAGCGGTGCGAGCCTGGCACGTAGGTCAGCGCGCCCGAATCGGGTCCGACATCCTCCATGGCCAGCCACACGCCGCACATGAAGCGCTCGGGAAGACTCGAGAAGTGGACGGAATCGGTGTGCAAGGCCTGTTGCGTCCCGACGGGAAAGTTCAGCGTCTGGAAGGGAAAGGCGCGACGGCCGTAGAGCTTGGTCAAAAGGTCCAGAACGCCAGGATTTGACGCGATCGCACGAACATCGTCGTCATTCCGCCAGTCATCCTGAACCCGATTGCCCGCCAGCCCGGCAAGATCACCCGATCCATCCTGTGCGAGCCCGAAGTGTGCCGCCAGACGCGAGCGAATCCGCTCGATCCTCTCGTCCAACAATGGATCGGGAAAGTCGAAGACAGCGAAGCCATTGCGATTCAGCTGCACAGCAATTTCGCGCTCCGTCGCATTCAGCGAAGAGTTCGGCAAATCGATCTCGAAAAGAGGCGATTCAATGAAGGGCACGCCCGGAAAAACAGTCTGACTCATCGACATGGCGGCTTGCCTAGCGATGATCTACGACAGTTGCAATCGGCCGGAGCTCAACAAGCGCGCTCTGTTACTTGCCTTTTGAATTCATGCCTTTGTTTCGGCTGACGACGACCGGCTTGGAGCACTGGCCTTCGGTATACAGCATGGCCGCGATCGCATCGGAGGCCGGCTCTTTGCCGAGCTTGCGCGTGCCGGCGATAAGCGCGGCATCCCGATTGCCCTGGAACAGCGCGCCCTCGCGGCTCGCGCTGCGCGGGCCGGTTTGCTGACAGACGGGCGCGACGATCATGACGCTGTTCGGATCGATCATCGGAATGCCTGAAGCGGCGGCGATCATGGTTGCGGCGATCAGCATCGGCTCGTCTCCCCCAGTGTTCACGATATGGCAGTCACGCGAGGATAAGAGCCACGACATTCACCCAAGATGAACGGGTCGTTCATCTTGGAAGGATCAACTGACGGCCCCGCCAATCAGCGTTCTTGGCCAAATCCAGGCCGATCGTGCTAGGCCGGATCGACATTCAGGATTTCCAAAAGGTCTGATCGCTGATTCATAGGGCTCCGTGTTGGAACGCGGAGCGGACGATGGGTAACAAGCGTTACGAGTTGAACGATGCGCAGTGGGCGAAGA
>NZ_JAHGAW010000006.1 GCF_018603885.1 Sphingobium nicotianae | reverse complement strand
TGCTTCGGTCGCCTCAAGCATTTCCGCCGCTTCGCCACGCGCTACGATCGGCGCACTATCCATTTCGCCGGCTTCATCCACCTCGCTGCCGCCATGATCTGGCTTCGCTGAATGTCGATCCGGCCTAGGCGGCGTGGACAAATTTGAGCCAGTATCTGGCGGTGGCGAGGTGAACCATCCGAGGAAGCTGTTGGCCAGTTGGTCATAGCGGGTGGCGATTGCCCGGTTGATCTTGAGGTGGCCGAACATGCGCTCGATGTGGTTCCGCTGCTTGTAGAGCGTCCGGTCATGCTCGATCTTCACGCGGCGGTTTGACCTGCCGGGAATGACCGCTTCGATCTTCCGTTCGGCGAGGTCCGCGCGGATTGCGTCGGCATCGTAGCCCTTGTCGGCAAGTAGAGCGTCCGGCGTGCGCTCAGGCAGGCCGATCGGGGCGTCATAGGCCTTGAGTCTGCCGCCTCGCCGACCGTCAGATGGAAGGCGAGCGGTCGTCCGAGGGCATCAACCAGGCAGTGAAGCTTACTGGTGAACCCGCCCCGCGAGCGGCCAAGAGCGCGTCGATGAGTCCCCTTTTCCGCCCGCTGCCGAGATGTGGGCGCGGACTGTGGTGCTGTCGATGCTGTAGTGGCCGCTGTCTGCCATGACTTCGGCGAGCGTCACGGCAACGGTCTCCCAGACTCCGGCTTCGCTCCATCGCCGGAACCGGCGATAGATGGTGTCCCAACTACCATATTTAGGCGGAACGTCACGCCAAGGTGCACCACAGCGAAGCCGCCAGAGGATGCCGTTGATAATGGAGCGGTTCTGCTCAGGGCGTCGGCCACGCCCACGGTTTTCAGGCTTGACGGGCAGCAAGCCTTTCAAAACCCGCCATTCCGCTTCGCTCAGGTCACCCCTGCTCAAGCCTGCCTTCAAAAGGCAGCCTTGAATCAATCCTTCCGCCCGGCGTCAATCAATGAAATGCCATGCCGGTCAGGCAGCATTGCGGTCATTTGATCGGAATGCGATACCATCGCCATGATTTAGTGGGACTGGAAAACGAGGCAGCGCTTGCCCCTGATGGTGGGGATGTGTGCTGTTGCCGCAATCCCTTGGCTAATCATCGGCTGGGCATCCAAAGACTGGCGGGCATTGGTTGGTGGCACCGCTTTTCTGTTCATCCCGCAGATTGTCGGGTGGTTGCTCTACGTGAGCCTTGCAACTGGCCGGATGCTGCCGTCCGCGTATGGCCGATCAGAAATACGTGACGCTTCCCCACGGTGGTTTTGGCTTACGGGCAGCCTCTACACGGGACTACTGCTCCTCTTCCTCTATATAATTCTAAGCGTCGTGGTCGACGGAACTATCCATGGCTTCTGATGCTCGCTCGCAGTTCAGGCCCGGAATTTGTCCACGCCGCCTAGGCAGCTGGATTCAATAAAAATGAATTAAACAGCAACAAAGCTCTAACCGCCATATCAATCCCGATTATCGATCCGCCGTACTGCCAAAAATTTTTGAATATCTATCCTGATTCTTGAAATTATTTGTTTCTTGATAAGGTGAAACCCTCGCCTCACGTATCGCTGATGATCGGATGCACCTGTCCACCAAGCGCATAGCGCTGCGCGATTGTGAGTTGCGCCAGGAGACCGGGCTCGCTGCGCATCTGGCCGGGGGTATAGCCGGTGAACTGTTTGATCTCGCGGTTCATGTGCGGCTGGTCGTAGAAGCCCATGCCGATCGCCTCGTCAATCGACACGCCCTCCGCAAGCAAGGCGACCGCGGCGCGCAGCGCGCGGTACTTGCGCGCGAGCAGCTTGGGCGGCGCGCCGTAGAGCGCCCGGCACTTGCGCTCGACCTGCCGACGGGACAAGCCCGTCGCCCGCACCAGCATCTCGACGGCCGGTGAGCTATCGGCGCAAAGCCAGCCATCGACCTGGCGCACGAAGCCCAGCAGCCGGTCGCGCCGCGAACGCATCAGCCGGCCGAGGATCGCCTCGCAGCGGGCCGCCTTTGCCGCCAGATCGGGCGCCGCATCGATCTGCCGGATCGCCTCGTCGGCAGCCGCCTGGCCGAACAGATCGGACAGATCGAGGGCGCGGTTAATCATCGTCGAAGCATCGCCGCCCACGATCGCCGCCCAGCCCGCCGGCGTAAGCCCCGCCCCGAAGACATGCACCGGGCCTGCCGCCTGCGCCCGGAAGGCACCCGTCGTCGGGCCGACGAGATGCGCGTCGGACACCGACTGATCATTGCCATCCACGAAGCGATAGGTGGCGCCGCCGGAAGTCAGCCGGAAGCGGATTTGCGCATGATCGGCGCGCTCGACATCCTCGAAATAGGGGATGTCCGCGCGAAACCAGTAAAACAGCGTGACATAGTCCGAAAGTGCCGGCCCCGGCACCGCATAGTCGAGCTGGATGGACATGACGCGCCCCCTGTTATGGGGACGGCATAGCGAAAAGGTCGCTTTCGTACAAAGGCACTGCGACAGATAGCGGCGCGTCGCTCAGGCCATGCCATCCCGCAGGGCGACCGCGCGGGCGAACACCGCTTCGAACATCGGCACGGTCAGCCTGCCCGTGTTCGTATTATAGCGCGAGCAATGATAGCTATCGATGAGTCGCCGCCCGCTCGGCAAATCATGCTCGGCGAGATGGGCGAAGCGCGCGCGGGTCGCCCGCCCGCCCAGCACCCTCACCGCCGACTGATGGGCGACCTGCCCCAGCGCGATGAAGATATGCGCGTGAGACAAGGCATCGATGCCGGCCTGCAGGAAAGAACGGCAGTTATGAATTTCGGCCGGCAAGGGCTTGTTTTGCGGCGGCAGGCATTGACCGCGTTCAGGATCGCGCAGTCGACCAGTGCCAGCCCATCGTCGATCCGCGCATCATAGACACCCCGCGTGAGGCCGAATTTGGCGAGCGTCGCGAACAGCAGGTCGCCCGCATAATCGCCGGTGAAGGGCCGCCCCGTCCGGTTGGCGCCCTGCCTGCCCGGCGCCAGCCCGACGATGACGATGCGCGCCGCCGGATCGCCGAACGCACGGACCGGGCCGTTCCACCAGTCAGGATGCTCGAGGCGGCACTCCCTCCGCAGGGCAACCAGGCGCGGGCACAGCGAACAATCCCGGTCCGGCTCCGCATCGGGCACGGGACTCGCGATAGGGCTGGTCAGGTCCATGCCGGCGCGATAGGCCGCGCGACATGGCAAAGGCAAGAAAAGCGGGATCGAAGAAACAGCCCGCAAAGTCCGCGAAGCATCTCTATGCGATCGGCATCGGCTCGAACCGGCCACTGGCGGGAAACATGGGCCCGCGCCGGATCGTCCACGCCGCCACGATCGCGCTGGACCGCAAGCCGCTGCGCTGCATCGCGCGCTCGCCGATCATCGCCAGCCGGCCGATCGGCCCCTCGCAGCGGACCTATGCCAACGCCGTCGCGCTGGTGAAGACCGCCCTGCCGCCGCTGGCCATGCTCGACGCGCTCCAGACAATCGAAGCGCTGTTCGGCCGCAGGCGCTACCGCCGCTGGGGCGCGCGTTCGCTGGATCTCGATCTGCTGCTCTGGTCGGGCGGTCGGATGCGTCACAAACGGCTCATCGTGCCACACCCGTTTTTGCGCACGCGCAGTTTCGTCCTCGGGCCGCTCGCGGCCGTCGCACCGGCCTGGCGCGATCCGGTCTCCGGCCTGACCGTCCGCCAGCTCGCCGCCCGTCTCGCACGGCCCAAGCCGGTTGACCCCGCAGCCCGCTCTCTTTAGGGGTCCGCCAACCGCACCTCTCGGGGGCCCATAGCTCAGTCGGTAGAGCAACTGACTTTTAATCAGTAGGTCGCTGGTTCGAATCCAGCTGGGCTCACCACCAGGCCCCGCGGCGGGGCGCTTCATGGACATGACCGAGTTTCTTGCCGTCGCGTCGTCCATCAAGGCCGTCGCGCAGCGAGGCATGGGGGCGTTAAAATTCCGTTTCTTGCATAACGGAAAACGATCCCCTAGGGGTCAGCCCCCGCAGTCTCCCCCACATCCACAGGCACCCGATGCTCAATGTGAACGACATCACGGTGCGCCTTGGCGGGCGCGTCATCCTGGACGGTGCGACGGCGCAATTGCCGCCACGCGGGCGCATCGGCCTGATCGGGCGGAACGGCGCGGGCAAATCGACGCTGGTGCGCGTCGTTGCCGGCATGCTGGAGCCGGACAGCGGAGCGATCGACATGCCGCGCGGCGCGCGCCTGGGCTATATCGCGCAGGAAGCGCCCGGCGGCGACGCGACCCCTTTCGAGACGGTACTCGCCGCCGACACTGAGCGCGCGGCGCTGATGGCCGAGAGCGAAGCCGAACATGACGACCTGCACCGCATAGCGGAAATCCACGAGCGGCTGATCGCGATCGACGCGCACTCGGCCCCATCGCGCGCGGCGCGCATTCTCGTCGGCCTCGGCTTCGACGAGGACATGCAGCACCGGCCGCTGGAGAGCTTCTCGGGCGGCTGGCGCATGCGCGTGGCGCTCGCCTCACTGCTCTTCTCCGAGCCTGACCTGCTGCTGCTCGACGAGCCCTCGAACCATCTCGACCTCGAAGCGGTGATGTGGCTGGAGGATTTCCTCAAATCCTATCCCGCGACGATTCTGCTGGTCAGCCACGAGCGCGATTTCCTCAACAATGTCGTGGATTATATCCTGCACCTCGAGCGCGGGAAGCTGACGCTTTATCCCGGCGGCTACGACGCCTTTGAGCGCCAGCGCGCCGAGCGGCAGGCCCAGCTCGCCGCCGCCCGCGCCAAGCAACAGGCCGAGCGCGAGAAGCTGCAGGACTATGTCGCGCGCAACTCCGCCCGTGCCTCCACCGCCAAGCAGGCGCAATCGCGCGCCAAGGCGCTCGCGCGCATGCAGCCGATCGCCGAGCTGATCGACGATCCGTCGCTGAGCTTCGATTTCCCCAAGCCGGACGAACTGCGCCCGCCCCTGATCACGCTCGACATGGCCTCGGTCGGCTATAACGGCACGCCCATCCTCAGCCGGCTCAACCTGCGGCTCGATCCGGACGATCGCATCGCGCTGCTCGGCCGCAACGGCAACGGCAAGACCACGCTCGCCCGCCTGCTCTGCGCGCAGCTCAAGCCGATGGACGGCGCAATGAACGCCTCGGGCAAGATGCGCGTCGGCTATTTCACGCAGTACCAGGTCGAGGAGCTGGACCGCACCGAGACGCCGCTGCAGCACATGACCTCGACGATGAAAGGCGCGAGCCAGGGCGCGGTGCGCGCGCAGCTCGGCCGCTTCGGCTTTTCCGGCGACAAGGCGACGACGCAGGTCGGCAAGCTCTCCGGTGGCGAGCGCGCCCGCCTCGCGCTGGCGCTGATCACCCGCGACGCGCCGCACATGCTGATCCTCGACGAGCCGACCAACCATCTCGACGTCGATGCGCGCGAGGCGCTGATCCAGGCGCTCAACGCCTATAGCGGCGCGGTGGTGATCGTCAGCCATGACCGGCACATGCTGGAGATGACCGCCGATCGCTTGGTGCTCGTCGATAGCGGTGCCGCGAGGGAATTCGACGGCTCGATCGACGACTATATCGCCTTCGTGCTCGCCGGCGACCGTGGCGAGAAGGCCGGCAACGGTGCCCCGAAGATCAGCAAGCAGGATCGCCGCAAGGCCGCCGCCGAAGCGCGCGAGAAATATAATGCCGTGCGCAACAAGGCAAAGAAGGCCGAAACCGCGATCGCGACCCTCAGCGCCCAGCGATCCACGATCGACAAGGCAATGTTCGATCCCACATCTGCCACGTCGGATCTGGCGAAACTCAGCATGACTGATCTTATGAAGCGCCGCGCCGAGATCGAGAAACAGATCGAGCTGGCGGAAGCCGACTGGCTTGAGGCAAATGAAGCGCTTGAGGGAATCGAGGCGTAGCTCCGTTTGGTGCCCCCGCATTTGAATTGCCAGCGCATCGCATGGCGGGCCTCACACATCCGCCAACTGGCCCCCGTCATCGGCATTCCCCAGATCGACGAACCGCTTCATCAGCCACCCGGCGGCCGGCCCCGGCGGTGCATCGGGCCGGTGGATCGCGGAGAAGCGATAGCGCCCACCCGGCTGATCCGGCATGGCGAGACGGACCAGTGTGCCCGCCACGAGATCGGCCTCGATCATCGGCAGCGGCATGTTACCCCAGCCGATCCCCTCGCGCAGCAGCGCATGCTTGGCGCCGAGATCGGACAGGCGCCAGGTGTGCGGACTGTTGACGGCGAAGTCGCGGCCCGCCGTCAGGGGCGATCGGTCGGTCAGCACGAGCTGGATATGCTCGCGCGCGGCGCCGGGCAGCAGCCGCTCGGCGCGCGCCAGCGGATGATCGGGCGCGGCGACCGGCACCAGCGCGACCGATCCCGCCGTGCAGCGCTCCAGTCCCTCGATCTGCGCTGCGACCGGCCCGGCGATACCGAGATCGGCCCGCCCATCCATGACCAGCGCGGCGACCGCCCCCAGCCCCTCGACGTGGAGGCGCAGCGCCACGGTCGGGAACTGCGCCTGAAAGGCGCGTAGCACGACCGCCAGCCGATCGGCCGGCAGCATGACGTCGACGACGAGGCTGACCTCGGCCTCGAGGCCATCAAGCAGGCCCTTCACCTTGGCGCGCAGGCCATCGAGGCCGACCGCGACCGTCCGCGCCTCGGCAAGCACAGCCTCCCCGGCCGATGTCAGCCTTGGCTTCTTGGTCCCCTCGCGCTCGAACAGGAGCAGGCCGAGCTGGGCTTCCAGGTTCGCGATGCCGTAGCTGATCACCGAGACGGCGCGATTGAGTTTGCGTCCTGCGCTCGCGAAACTGCCGGTTTCCACGACGGCGAGAAAGATGCGCAACTGGTCGAAGGTCGGCGTACCGGGGTTAGACATTTCCATTTTCCTGAAAAGTTGATCGGATTTTATCCCTCTAAACAGGAAAGGCAAGCCGCCCTATCTGGGTGTCACGCAATCACACCCATATGGGATCTAGGAGACTGACAATGATCGAACTGCGCCCCTTCGAGAGCCTCGGCGGCGAGAATCACGGCTGGCTGGACGCCAAGCATCACTTCTCCTTCGCCAATTACCATGATGAGAAGCGTGTCCACTGGGGCAATCTGCGCGTCTGGAACGACGACACGATCGCGCCCGGCACAGGTTTCCCGCCGCATCCCCACCGCGACATGGAGATCATCACCTATGTCCGAAAGGGCGCGATCACGCACAAGGACAACCTTGGCAACGAAGGCCGCACCGAAGCGGGCGACGTCCAGGTCATGTCGGCGGGCACAGGTGTGCGTCACTCGGAATATAATCTGGAGGACGAGGTGACGCAAATCTTCCAGATCTGGATCATCCCGACCCGCGAGGGCGAGCAGCCGAGCTGGGGCGCCCGCCCCTTCCCCAAGGATGCGCGCGCCGGTCAGTTCGTGGTCCTCGCCAGTGGCTACGACAATGACAATGACGCGCTGCCGATCCGCACCAATGCCCGCGTCGTCGGCGCGACGATCAAGGCCGGCGAGACAATCGACTATCCGCTCGGCAAGGACCGCAAGGGCTATCTGGTGCCCGCGACTGGCGCCGTCGAGATCGAGGGCGTGCGGGTCAATGCGCGCGACGGGGCCGCGATCGCCGATCTCGAGACGCTGCGGGTGACCGCGCTGGAGGATAGCGAGGTCGTGCTGGTCGACGCAGCCTGAGGCGCAAACACTCACCGGCGGCTGGCCCCTCCCTCCCAAGCCGCCGAACGCGGGGCGCTCCGACAATCGGAGCGCCCCTTTTCGTTACGGAATAGAGCAACTTATCCGCAGCGATCTGTCGAATTCTTGGCCATCCTTAAAGATTGATACACCTCAATTGTCTAGAAGAGGCGACCGAAACCAGACGTCGGTGCCGCGGCACCTCCGCAACGCCCAGATAATTCCAGTCCGCAGAGTAGCCCGCCGTGAAAAGCCGCCTCCCCTCCCACCGACACCAGCCCGAGGCGGTCGAGATCGAGCTGATTCGCAGCCTCTTTCTTGCTTTCCTGCCGTCGGCCATCATGTCGGTCGGCTTCACGGCGGCGGGCATCGTCATGCTGATGCGGCAGTGGGACGGGTCGATGGCCGTCCTGGTGGTCCTCGGCATGATCGCATCGAGCGCGCGCCTCGTCGTCGCATGGCGGCTGGCTCCGGCCGCTTCCGACTCCAGGCTCTCGCTTTCTAAGGCTAAGCGACTGGAGCGGCGCTTCGCCATTCCCTATCTCAGCTTCGCGACCATCCTTGGCCTGTTCGGCCTGCGCGCCTTCATGCTTCCGGCTGCTGATGTCCATATGCTGACCATGGCGCTGCTCATCGGCTATTGCGCCGGCGTGGCCGTGGGCATGGGATCGCGGCTGTGGATCGCGGTTCCGGCTATGCTGATCTCGACGATCCCGGCCATCACCGTCGCTCTCGGTTCCCGCGATCCAATCTACTGGGTGATGACTGCACTGGTCGCCGCGCTCCTTGCCGGAGGAACGCAGAGCCTGCGGGCGCGGAAAGAACGATCGATCAAGGACATCAGCCTGCGCCTCGCTTTCGCCAATCTCGCGCGCAAGGACGCACTGACCGCGATGCCCAATCGCATCGCCCTGCGCGAATGGTTCGAGGAGCGCATCGCGGCCGGCGTCGACAAGGGATTGATCGCCGTCCATTATATCGACCTCAACGGCTTCAAGCCGGTCAATGACAGCTATGGCCATCCGGTCGGCGATGCGCTGCTGATCATGGTCGGCAAACGCGTCGCCAACACGATCCGCGAGACGGACATGGCGGCACGGCTCGGCGGCGACGAGTTCGCCGTCATTCAATATGGCATCGAGGATGCGGACGAGGCACGCATGCTGGCGGACCGTCTCTCCGCCGCCATCGCCCGGCCATTCAGAATTGGTACGCGGACGATCCGCATCTCTACGGGTCTCGGCTTCGTCGTAGCCGACGGACGCGACGAGGATCTGGAACATCTCCTCGGCCTTGCCGACGAAGCCCTCTATGCCAGCAAGCGCAGCGACGGTGAGGTGCGGCAATACGACGCCGTGGAATCGCTGCAACAGCGCAGCGTGGCCTGACTGACCAAACCCTCCCGCGCGCGGGAGGGTCGCTGGATCAAGCGATGAATTTCCCGGGAAAGGCGATCTCCTCCAGCGGCTTGCGGCCACTCGGTACTTCGCCGCCACGCAGCCCCTCGGGAAGGACCGATGGCGGCGCGATGCGGCCGATCGCGATCGCCGCTTCGATGCGGAAGCGCTCGGGGACGCCCAGCACATCTCGCGCTCTATCGAAGTCGATGCCTGTCATGCCATGGGTATGATAGCCGAGCTTGTGGCTCTGCAGCGCAAGTTGCGCCCAGGCGGCGCCGGTGTCGAAGCTGTGGCTGTGCAATGGCGTCTCGACACCGTCCGGACCGGCACTGCGCGTGTCCGACGCGATGAACAGCAGTGCGGAGGCGTTCTTCGCCCAACCCTGGTTGAAGGGAATGAGCGCCGAGAGGAACTCCTCCCAATGCTCATCGCCGTTCAGCGAATAGAGAAAACGCCAGGGCTGATAGTTGAACGCCGAGGGCGCCCAGCGCGCCGCATCGAGGATGGTGCGCAGGTCCGCCTGCGAGATCGGCGATCCGTCGAAGGCGCGCGGCGACCAGCGTTCGAGAAAGATCGGATCGAGCGCGGTGTCGGTCGTGCGAACGGGTGGATTGGCGAATTGGACGGACATTGGTCATCTCCATGAGGGGGCGACGCCCGGCCTAAGCGGATCGCTCCATCTGGAGAACTGGGATAAGATCGCACGATCTTTTCAGGATTTCAGAAAAGCTGCCCTACCCCCTCCGACGAGGAAGGAGACAGCGCGCCGCTCACTCCACCAGCACTTCCTCCGCCGTCCCGGCCTGATGCTCGAACAGCGTCCGATAGTGCCCGCCCTCGATGCCGAGCAGCGCGTCATGCGTCCCATCCTCGACGATCCGGCCGGTCTCGAACACGAGAATTCGGTCGAGCGCCCGCACCGTGGACAGCCGGTGCGCGATGACGATCGCCGTGCGCCCACCCATCAGCCGCCCGATGGCTTGCTGGATCAGCGCCTCGGACTCCGAGTCCAGGCTGGAAGTCGCCTCGTCCAGGATCAGGATCGGCGCGTCCGCCAGGAAAGCCCGCGCCAGCGCCACGCGCTGCCGCTCGCCGCCCGAGAGCTTGACGCCGCGCTCGCCGACCAGCGTGCGATAACCTTTCGGCAACCGCTCGATGAAGTCGTGCGCATTGGCCAGCGCCGCCGCCCGCTCGATCTCGGCGATGCTCGCCTCCGGCCGCGCATAGGCGATATTCTCCGCCAGTGTGCGGTGGAACAGGATTGGCTCCTGCGCCACGATCGCGATGTTGCGGCGCAGGCTCGCCTGGGCGACCGTCCGCACATCCTGCCCGTCGATCAGCACGCGTCCCTCGGTCACGTCGTAGAGACGCTGGACCAGCTTGACGAAGGTTGTCTTGCCCGAACCCGAGCGCCCGACCAGACCGACGCGCTGGCCGGCCGGGATCGTGACGTCGAGATCGTCGTACAGAGCCGTCCTGTGCCCGCCATATTGAAAGCGAACATGATCGAAGCGAATCTCGCCGGCATCGACGACAATCGGCGGCGCATCAGGCGCATCCTCGATGCCGAGCGGCTCGTCATGCAGGCGCACCAGCTCCTCCATGTCGTTGACCGAGCGCTGGAGCTGCGAGACCTGCTGGCCGATGTCGCGAAGATAGGCGTGGATGACCAGATAGGTGGTCAGCACATAGACCACGTCGCCCGTGCTCGCCTCGCCGCGCCACCACAGCCACACCGCGCCGCCCGTGACGATGCCGCGGATGACCCAGAGCAGGCTCACCTGCATCAGGTTGCCGAGCGTCCCGAAGATCCAGGTTCGCCGCGTGCGCCGCGCCCATTTGCCGATCACCTGGCCGACGCGCTGGTCCTCGCGCGCCTCGGCGCCGAAGCCCTTGACCACGCTGTTGGAGCCGATGGAATCGGCGAGCACACCGCCCATCGCGGTGTCCCATTTGTTGGAGAGGGAGGCAGCGGGCGAGACCACTTTGACCGACATGAAGACGGTCAGTCCAATATAGGCAGTCGAACCCAGGGCCATGGCCAGGCCCAGCACGGGCCAGTGCCAGGCGAGCAGGACCATCGTGCCGTTCAGCACGATGATGGCCGGCAGCAGGCCGAGCAGCAGCACGTCGTCGAGCAGGTCGAGCGCCCACATGCCGCGCGTGATCTTGCGCACGGTCGAACCGGCGAAGCTGTTCGCATGCCAATCGGTCGACAGGCGCTGGACGCGATGGAACGCCTCGCGCCCGATCGCCTGCATGACGCGCAGGGTCAGCCCGATGATCCCGAAGATCGCGGCGCGGGTGAAGATGACCGGCCCGAGGGTCAGCACGCACATGGCGAGAAAGGCGTGGAGCGCTTCCTCCCGCCCGGCCACACCCTTCTGGAGCGCGTCGGTCAGCCGCCCCGCGAACAGCGGCACGACCATCTCGGTGAGCGTCGTCACCGTGACACAGGCGGCGATGAATGCGACCCAGCCCTTGTGGCGGGCCCAGTGGCAGAAGGTGAAACCGAGACCCAGACGGATTGCCCCCGTGCGGTCCCGCGCGTTGTTCTGGCTCATGATGATGTCGGCACGCGGCAGGCGCGCCATCCCCTATTCATTGGAAGTGATCACAAAGGCGGCAGAAAAGCGCCGCGCCGGCGGGACTCAGGCTGTGCGCGCGAGTCCAAGGCGGGAGCAGCGCGGATGCGAGATTGAATTCATCATCAAATGCCCTCCCTTCTTGCGTGATCAGATGAACGCGTTAACCAATTCGGGAACCCAAGTCAATTGTACTTCGCGCATGCAAAATCGGCATTTATCCGAAGCTGGAACGAGTCTCGGATTCTTTCGTTTTTCAACGCGTGGGATGATGGGGAGGCGAGCTTGCATATCCTGATCATCGAAGACGATGCGATTCTGGCCATGAATCTCCAGTTTTTCCTGGAAGAACTCGGCGCCGACACGACCACCATCGCGGCGACGGAGGCACAGGCAATCCGGGAGGCCATGACCCACCCGCCCGATCTCATCGCGTCGGATGTCGAGCTTGCCGAGGGAACGGGTCCGGAGGCGGTCAAGGCGATCCGCTCCAAACTGGGCGACGTTCCCGTCATCTATGTGACCGGTAGGGGTGAGGAACTGCGCGACGTCGAACCGCGCGCGCCCATCATCGAGAAGCCGGTGAAATGGCTCGAGCTGGTTCACGCCACCCGGCCCTATGGTCTGCCGGTGATGGATCCCATCGATCTGGACGCTACGCCGGACTGAGTGCGCCCGCTCGCGGCTGCCAGCGCAGTCAATGAAAAGTGCCAGACGGGCCAGCCAAAGCCCGTTGGCATGGCCCCGTCGCTGCGGCATAGCGCTGCTGTGAAAGTCTACGCGCGGCGGGGGAAGCGCGCGGGGCGGCGCCAAGGGGAGAGGATATGAAACAAGGTCTGCTCGGCATGGTCGCGGGGCTCGCCGCGCTCGGCGGTTTCGTCACCTCCAGTTTCACAGCGACGGCGCAGAATGCCACGCCCGCCGGCATCGATCATGCCAGCATGGTCGGCGCGGACAATCAGCCGGGCCAATGGGCGAGCTACAGCCGCACCTGGGACGAGCAGCGTTACTCCCCGCTGACGCAGATCAACGACAAGAACGTCCAGCGCCTCGGCCTCGCCTGGTATGACGATCTCGACACCTATCGCTCGGTGCAGGCGACGCCGCTCGTCGTCGACCGCGTCCTCTACAACGAGACCATCTTCAACGTCGTCACCGCCTATGACGCGACCAACGGCAAGAAGCTGTGGACCTTCGATCCCAAGGTCGGGAAGGAATGGGCTCGCCTCGCCTGCTGCGGCCCCTCGGCGCGCGGCATCGCCGCCTGGGGCAACAAGATCATCCTCGCCACGCTCGACGGCCGCCTGATCGCGCTCGACAAGGACACGGGCAAGGAGATCTGGTCCACGCAGACCTTCCCGCCCGGCCATGAATATTCGATCACCGGCGCGCCACGCGTCTATGACGGCAAGGTGATCATCGGCAATGGCGGCGCCGACTATGGCTCGCGCGGCTTCGTCACCGCCTGGGACGCGGAAACCGGCAAGAAGCTCTGGAAATTCTACATCACGCCGACCGACCCGTCGAAGGGCCCGGACGGCGAGGCATCCGACAGCGCGATGAAGATCGCCCAGCCGACCTGGTTCGGCAAGTTCTGGGACGCGGGCGCGGGCGGCAACGCCTGGGACAGCTTCGCCTATGATCCCAAGCTCAACACCGTCTATATCGGTACCGGCAACGGCAGCCCGCACATGTGGCACTTCCGCAGCGAGGGCAAGGGCGACAATCTGTTCCTCTGCTCGATGGTCGCGGTCGACGCCACGACCGGCAAGTATAAGTGGCACTATCAGATGGTGCCCGAGGACGACTGGGACTTCACCTGCACCCAGCCGATCGTGCTCGCCGAACTCAAGATCGGCGGCAAGCTCCGGCAGGTCGCGATGCAGGCGCCCAAGAACGGCTTCATCTACGTGATCGACCGCAAGACCGGAAAGCTCATCTCGGGCGACAGCTATGTCTCGGTCAACACCTGGGCGAGCCATATCGACATGAAGACCGGCCGCCCGGTCCTCGCCCCCGGCGCGCACAACACGACGGCGCCGCACCTGATGAGCCCGAGCTGGATGGCCGCGCACAGCTGGCAGCCAATGAGCTACAGTCCCAAGACCGGCCTGCTCTATTGGCCGGCGCAGGAGCAGGGCTCCATCTATGCCCGTGCCGAGGATGGCGCCTATCATTACACCAAGGGCCGCAACAATACGGGTCAGGATCCGGTCAGCCAGCCCGAACTGCGCAAGAAGCTGATGGCCGAGGCGGTCGCGGCCGAGAAGAGCTACCTCATCGCCTGGAACCCGGCGACCCGCAAGGAAGCCTGGCGCGTGCCCTATCCCTTCCCCGGCGCGGGCGGCGTGCTGACGACCGCGGGCAACATCCTGGTGCAGGCGACTGTCAACCGGTCGATCGCCATCTACAGCGCCGACAAGGGCAAGAAGCTCTGGGAAATGAACGTCGACCAGGGTGGCCATGCCGGCGCGATCACCTACATGATCGACGGCGTCCAATATATCGCGATCAATGCGAGCTGGAACGGATCGCCCGCCTATAACCTGCCCAAGGACTTCCGCATTGCCACGGCCAAGCTGCTAGTCTTCAAGCTGGATGCCAAGGGCGTGACCCTGCCGCCGATGAAGGCGGAGGTCGAGCAGGCCTATCTGCCGCCGGACCGCATCCCCGCAGATGTCGCCGCGCGCGGTGCCGCGCTCTATGCGCAGAGCTGCAACCGCTGCCACGGCGACGACGCGACCGGCGGCATCAAGGACCTGCGCAAGATGAGCAAGGCGGCGCACGACAGCTTCCTTGACATCGTCCTCACCGGTGCCCGTGCAGAAAAAGGCATGCCGAGCTTCGGTGGCGCCTTGACCGAAGCGCAGGCGAAGGACATTCACGGCTATCTCATCAAGCGTGCGCAGGACGATTGGTGACGCACGGCTTCGGCATGGGTGGGGATCCACGCCGACCCTGAGAGAGGGGCGAGATGGTGGGGGCAATGACGGAGATCGACGACCGGGGGCGTCGAGATGGACCACGGCCGGACGCACTGGTGCGCCGCATGCGCCGCAGCGATGTCGAACTGCTGCAAGAGATCCACACGCTCTGCCTGCGCGAATGCCTGACGAGCCATTATAATCCGTCGCAGATCGAGGCGCTGCTGGAGGGCCGCACACCGCTCGACTATTGGCTGGCCTCCGAGCGCGGCGAGCGCTTCGCTGTCGTCGAAGTGGCGGAGATCGTGGCGGGCTATGCCTCCTGGCGCGAGGGCGAGCTCCTCTCGACCTTCGTCGCGCCGGTCGCCCAGGCGCACCGCCTTGGAACATTTCTCTTCGAAGCCTGCGCGCGGGAAGCGGCCAAGGAAGGCATGCCGATCGATCGGGTCCGCGCAACACTCAACGCGACGAGCTTCTTTCAATCACTCGGTTTTCGCCCCGTCGAGGCGGGTTATGACGAGAAGAACGGCATCCGCATCCCGCACATGCTGATGCGCTGTCCGACCGAGCAGACAGCTTCATGATCTACCTGATCCGTCACGGCCAGACCGAATATAATGTCGCCCGGCGCTTTCAGGGCGGGCTGGACTCGCCGCTGACC
The DNA here is from genome assembly GCF_018603885.1 of Sphingobium nicotianae. Taxonomy (GTDB): domain Bacteria; phylum Pseudomonadota; class Alphaproteobacteria; order Sphingomonadales; family Sphingomonadaceae; genus Sphingobium; species Sphingobium nicotianae. Next base: position 286,124 of record NZ_JAHGAW010000006.1, on the reverse strand, counting down.
GCCCTCGGCGCGGCGCAGGCGCGCGCGATGGGGCTGATGCTGCGGACGCTCGTCGATCCGGCGGAGGCGATCCTCTTCACCAGCCCGCGCGGTCGGACGATCGAGACGGCGCAGCTCATCGCGCAGGAAGCCGGGATCGAGACGCCACCGATCATCGAGGAGGGCCTCGCCGAAATCTCGCTCGGCTCCTGGGACGGCAAGACCGGCCGGGAAATCGACGATGCGACCAGCGGCCACTGGAGCAGCCTCGATCCCCACAGCTGGTATTTCGAGACGCCGGACGGCGAGCGCTATGACGCCTTCCAAGCACGCCTTGCGGCCTCGCTCGCGCGTGTCGCGGCGCATCCCGCCCCCGCCCGGATCATTGTGTCGCACGGCGTGGCCGGGCGCGTCCTGCGCGGCCTTCACAGCGGCCTGCCCAAGGAAGACATGCTCGCCCTGCCCGTCCCGCAGGGCGTGATCTATCGGCTGGCGCCAGGCAACATCACCGAAATCGACTGCCGGGAAGCGATCATCTGAGCGCATTGGCGGGGAACGGCGCCCCGCTCTTCGCGTTGTCAGAAGCACGAGCTACCCTGCAATGCGAGATCGCCATGAACCAGCACAGCCCCGTCGCCCGCACGCCCCGTAAGACCATCCGCGCCGCGAAGAAAGCGGCGCCCGCCAGGCTTCAGTCGATCGCCTCCACTGCGCGAAAGGCCGCCGGCACCGTCAGCCGCGCCGGCGCTCGCGCCGCCGAGCCCCTCGTCGCCTCACTCAAACAGGAAGAGCCGGAAACGCTGGCCAAGATGGCAGTTGCGGCTCTGGCGCCGATACTTGCGCCCAGGCTCGCCGTCGCGGCGCTGCGCTTCGTGGTTCGCAATCCGTTGATCGTTGCCACCGGCGCCCTCGCCTTTGCTGCGGCGGTGGCAATGACCGACGAAAGCGAGGCCGCCGCTAGCTGACGGGCATCACTCCTCGTCCCGCCGTCACGCGAGCAATCTCGCGCGCACGGTGGGCTTCGGCAATCCTTTGTCCAATTGCGCCCCGATGATGTCGGCCGCGTCTTCGGGGCGAAGCGCAGCGGTGTCGACCTCGAGATCATAGATGCCGGGATCATGCACATGTCGTTCCCAGAGCAGCACCGGCTCTGGCACCGGCGCGCCCGACGGAACATGCCGCCCATCGGTATCCCGCTCCCGCCGCGCCATGATCTGATCGATCGGGCAGCGGACGCCGACCAGCATGACGGTGAGTCCCTCCAGCCTGCGCAGGCAATCACGCAATATATCCCCGTCGTGATGGCCGACGTCCATCACGACATGGAAGCCCTGTCCGGCAAAGGCAGCGACGGCATCGTAAAGCGCCGCATAGAGCTTCGGGACGAGCGGTTGGAGGTCGGGTCGATCGCTGCCGGGGCGGAGGCCGATACCGGGCAGCAGCGCCTCGGGCAGCATCGCCATATGATTGTCCACGCCGAGATTGAGCCAGGACCCGGGCCGTCGCTGCTGAATCGCCCTGGCAATGCTGGTTTTGCCGGAGCGGGGTGCGCCGTTGAGGATCACGACGGCACCCGGCTCGTCTCTCAATGCGGCGCCGCGCTTTCGCTCGAGCGGCCCCAATCCTCATTGGCGCGGGCGATGATGTAAGCGTGGATCGCGTCGACCTCGTCCTGCTTGAGCAGATCCGCGAAGCTCGCCATGCCCTTGTCCTTGGAGATTCCACCGAGGACGATGTCGTTGAACTTGGCATGCTCCGCGCGGGTCAGCTTGCGCAGATCCCTGACTCCACCGATCGCCTGCTGGCCATGGCAGCCCTGGCAGGTCTGGGCATAGAGCTGGGCACCGCGCGCGATTGTCGCCTCGTTGGCGGTCACCGGTGGCGGGTCGGGGATCTTCTCGTCCGCCTTGAGCGGCGGCAGCTGGACGTTGCCGCCGAGCTTGAACACGAGCAGCCGGGCCGAGGCGCGCGGCAGCTCGGTACCCGCCCCACGCTCGACCTGCGCGGCGCCGCCGCCCCAGCCGGCATTGACCGCGATATATTGCACGCCGTCCAGCATGTAGGTGATCGCACCGCCCACCGGCGCGCTCTGCACCGGCATTTCCCACAGTATCTTGCCGGTGCGGGCATCGAACGCCGCGAAAGTCTGTTTGGTCGTGCCCTCGAACACCAGATCGCTGCCAGTGATCATCACACCGCCATTGCCGTGGCGCGGCAGCGGCACTTTCCAGACCGCTTTCTGCGCGACCGGATCCCAGGCGGTGAGGAATGCCTTCTCCATCTTGGCCGCCTCGGCCTGCAGCGCGATCCGTTTCTTGAGCGCGTCACCGGTATAGCCGCCCCAGCCCGAGTTGGAGCGGAACGGCTTGGCCTGATAATTGGGATCGCGGGCATAGACCATGCCCCACTCATAGGTCGGCAGATAAGCGAGCTTGGTGCGCGGGCTGTAGCCCATCGGGAACCAGTTGTGCGCCCCGCCCGCGCTCGGCATCACTAGCACCGGATCGGTGCCGTAATGCGCGGCCGGGTTCATGATCGGCCGGCCCTTCTTGTCGAAGCCCAGCGCCCAGTTGACCGGCGCGATCTTCTCGGCGGAGATGAATTCGCCGGTCTTGCGATCGAGCACATAATAGAAGCCGTTCTTGGGCGCCTGCATGATCACCTGACGCATCCTGCCCTTGATCTTGAGATCGGCCGACACGATCGACGAGGTGCAGGTGAAATCCCAATCCTCTTCCGGCACCATCTGATAGTGCCACTTATACTTGCCGGTCGTCGCATCGACCGCGACGATCGAGCAGACGAACAGATTGTCGCCCTTGCTCTGGCTGCGATAATGCCAGCTGAGCGGCGATCCGTTGCCGGTGCCGATATAGACCGTGTTGAGCTTGGGGTCGTAGGAGATGCTGTCCCACGGATTGGCGCCGCCGCCCAGCTTCCACCATTCGCCGGCCCAGGTCTTGGCGGCCATCGCCATGACGCTGTCGGATGCCTCGCCGTCCGGTCCCTTGGCGGGATCGCCGGGCGTCAGGTAGAATTTCCACAGCTTCTTGCCCGTCTCGGCATCATAGGCCGCCGCGAAGCCGCGCACGCCCAGGTCGCCGCCCGAATTGCCGACCACCACCTTGCCGTCGAACACGCGCGGCGCGCCGGTGATCGTGTAGGGCATGTCGTGCTCGAAGGTCTGGACGGTCCAGACCGGCTTGCCCGTCGCCGCATCGAGCGCGATCAGGCGGCCGTCGAGCGTGTTGATGATGATCTTGCCCTTCCACATGGCAAGACCGCGCGCATCCGGCTCGCAGCAGGCATAGCGGCCGAACTCGCGCGGCACCTGCGGGTCGTAGGTCCACAGCCTTTTGCCCGTGCGGGCGTCATAGGCCATGGTGATGTTCCAGGGCAGCGTGTTGTAGATGACGCCATCGGCATAGAGCGGCGTCGCCTCGACGCCGCGATAGGTGTCGAGTTCGTCGTACCAGGTAATGCCGAGCTGGTTGACGTTGCTCGCGTTGATCTGCGTCAGCGGGCTGTAGCGCTGGGCACTGTAGGTCCGCCCGTCATGCACCCAGTCGGTGCCGTCGGTTTCCTGCTTGGCCATGCGGGCGCTGTCGAGCCAGGCCGGCCCCTTGCCCCCCTCCGCAACGGCGTCCGCCACCGCGAAACCGAAGCCGGACAGGCCGAGCGCCAGCGCCGTGAGCAGGGCCACCGGCTTCTTCCACATCGTCATGCGCATCATTCCTTGGGAGGTTCGCCGATCGGCTGCGTGCCGTCGACCAGCCGGGCGGTGTGCGCCCATTCATCCTGAATTTTCGATCCCGGAGGGCCGGCATGGGCGCCGATGTCCGACTTGAGGATCGGGAAGGCCTTGCCGGTCACCGGATTGGGATAGTGGAACGGGATGATGTAATAGGCCGGATAGGTCAGATAGACCGTTGAGGGCGGCAGGTCCGGCGCCGGGTCGAACTTGTCGGGCCAGGTATTGTTCATCGCCCATTTCCCCCAGCCCTCCCAGCTGGTGTACATGGTGAAGGGACCCGACAGGCGGCTGATCTTCCAGACGCCATTCTCCTTGCGATATTCATTCTCGTAGAGCGGCAGGCCCCAGCCGCCATTGCTCATCACAAAGGCGCGCGAGCGCACCCAGCCGGTCTTGCCGTCCGCCGAGATGTCGGGGATCGGCTGAAACTGCATGTGGTTGGCAAGCGAGCCAACCTTCGCACCGTCACCATGGAAGGCGACCTGCATATATTCGAGCACGCGCTTCTTGCCGAGGAACAGCCCCTTGCCGCCAATCTCCAGCGTGGCGTCGTCGGTGAACAGGTCCGCGAGCGGGATCCACTGGCTTTTGTCGACGAAATAGCCATAGGTTCGCTGCAACCGCTCGATGGCGTTGAGGTCCTCGAGCCGCGTGATGCGCTTGTCGAGATCGGCGAGCTTGTCCGCCGCGGACTGCGCGAGCACGGGGGTGGCGATGGCCGCGAGCAAGGCAGCCATGAGCGCTTTCTTCATCGTCATTTCTTCATCCCCCTGTCCGGGCGGCCCACGACATCGTCGCCCGCCATGGGAAGATCCTTGAGCGGCTTGCCGGTCACCGGATGATTGTAGCTGTAGGGCGGAATATAGGCCTGCGGGAACGACCGGTACACCTCGGTGGGCGGCAGATCGGGCGGGAACAGCGCGCTCGGCCCGGGCATCGGCAGCGCCTGCTTGGCGAAGCCCAAGTCATAATCGGTCTCGGCCGTCACGTAGAAATGCTGCTTGGAAATCTTCCAGACGCCGGCTTCCTTGACATATTCATTCTCGGAAATGCCGACGCCCCAGATGCCGTTGGTGCCCGGCTCGGCCAGCATGACCATGCCCTGGAAGCGCCCGGTCGCGGTGCGCCCGTCCGGCGCGACCACGATGATCGGCTGCAGCATCATGTGATTGTTGAGATGCCCCTTGGCAAGCCCCTGCGGCCCGAACAGCAGCATCGCCTGGCGGATGCGTGCCGGGCCGATATAGACGCCGCGCTGGCCATATTCGAAGGTGCCCCTGGCGCTGAACAGGTCGGCCGCCTGGTTCCACAGGCCCTTGTCGAAATAATAGCCATAGCTCGCCTGGAGATTCTCCACGGCGTCCTGATCCTCCAGCAACTCGACGCGATGCTTGTAGGCAGCGAGCTTGGCCCTCACGTCGCCGCCCTGCGCCTGGACAGCGACGGGCGAGACGGCGACGGTGGCAAGGCCGAGGAGCAGCGCTCCCCGCATGAATATGCGCGCGCTCATCGGGCTGTCTCCGTCACGTTGCGGCCACTGACCGGATTGGGCCCGTGGAAGGCGGGGATCTGCGTATCCGGGAAGACCTTGTATTTGACGGTCGACGGCCGGTCCGGCGGCATCGCCTTGCTCGTCTCGCTCGGCGCCAGGCCTTCGCCTGGCTTCAGCCGCGCCCAGCCCTTCTCCACCGGTGTGACGAAATTGACGTAGAGATGGACGGACTTGATCTTCCAGACCCCGTCCTCCTTCACATACTCATTCTCGTAGATGCCGTCGCGCCATTCGGCATGCTTGTGATACTGGCCGAGCATGCCCAGATCGCGCCAGCGCGCCTTGGCGCTGCGCCCGTCGGCCGCGACGTCGACGAGCGGCTGCAGCGTCACCCACTCGTTGAGCTGGCCGTAGATCAGGCCGTCCTGGCCGCCATGCAGCTTCTCGAGATAGTCGTGGACGCGCTTCTTGCCGACATAGACGCCGTCAGCGCCGATCTCGATCGTGCCATTGTCGGCGAACAGGTCGGCCGCGTCGTCCCACAGGCCGCGGTCGACATAATAAGCAAAGGCACGCTGCAGCTTCTTGACGGCGCGCGCGCCCTCCAGCTTCTGCACGCGCAGGGTCAGCGCGGCGATCTCCGCATCGACATTGCCCTGCGCCAGCACGGGCGCCGGCATCGCCGCCAGCAATCCCGCACCAGCCAGCGCGATCATGGCTCTTTTCATTGTATCCCTCCCAATGGCACGGCCCGTAGCGCGAACACGCCCGGGTCCTTGCCCTTCATCGCCGGATCGAACAGAAAGCGCCCCTTGCTCTCGACCGCATAGGCGGTGTGGCCGATCGTCGTGACGCCCGGCACCCCGTCCATTCCGTCCTTGAGCACCTTCATCGTGACGACATCGCCCTCGATGGTGAGCAGGCTGATCCGCCCCGCCGGCCCTTCCGCCTGCAGGAAGCGGTTGCCGCCGATTGGCCGCAGACCATCCGGCCCGTTGAGCGGCATCGAGACCTTGAGCGGGGTCAGGCTGGCGAAGCTGCCGTCCGCCTTGCGATTGACCCGCAACATGCTGTTCTGCCGGACATTGTTGACATAGAGCGTGCCGTCGCCGCCAAAGGCGATGCCGTCCACGCCGACCAGCAGCGCCTTGTCTTCGACGAGCAGCGAGACCTCCCTGGCGCCCGGCTTCAGGGTCAGGATGCGACCGTTGGTCGTCTCGGCGACGAAGGCGGTGCCGTCCTTGTCGATCGCGATGTCGTTGCAGGCGCTCGCCGGCGCCGGCATCTCGTAGCGCTGCCTGAAGGCGCCGCTTTTCAGATCGAACGCCGCCAGCGCGGAGACCTCGCCGGTCTTGCCCATCGGGATCGAGCAGGCCCACAGCGTGTTGGATTTCTCATCCGCGAGCACGCCGAGCACCGAGGCCAGCTTGTTGGTTGCATCCGGCCGGATCCACGCGATCGCCGTCCCGCTGCCGGGGACGGCGCGGTAGATATTACCCTTGAAGCTGCCCGAATAGAGATTGCCCGCACTGTCGGACGTCGCGCTCTCCATGAAGACGGCGGTGTCGTCGATCACGACATCCTTGGCCTTGGGCGCGTTGAATGGCGCCGGCATCAGATAGGGCACCTCGTTGGCGATCGTCTCCAGCCGCGCGATCTTGCCGCCCTCGATCTTGAAGACGCTGACGAAGCCCACCGTGCGCGGATAGAGCGCCTCGGCCGGATAGGTCGTGCCGTCCTGCGCGGTGAAGCTGGTCTTGGCGCCGGGCATGTCGCGATAGCCGATCGCCGCGACCAATCCCCTCGCCTCGTCAACGGCCAGCACCTGATGCCGCACCGCTTCCAGCTCGCCATAAAGGCCGCGCTTAAAGGCGCTCTCGCAGCCCGCGTCGCCGCCCGCGACGGCGGGCAGGTTGCCGGTCATGCGCACGCCATTCTCGATGACGGCACAGCCCTTGTCGAAGCCGACCGAGAGCTTGGCGCCATTGGACGCCAGCCCGGCATAATAAGCATCGACCAGGCCGATCATCTGCCCGCGCGGCAGCCGCGCCTTGCCCGGCACCACCGTCGCATATTTCTTGTCCGGCGCATATGTGGCCGGATCGCCGAACGGCGGACGCCCTTCCTTGCGGCGAATGACGGACTGGACCGCGGCGATCTTGCCGTCCTTCACGCGCATATCCATCGCGTAGAAGCCCGGCTGGCCATGATCGTCGATCATGCCGATCCAGGTCACATGCCCCGTCTGCGGATCCGCGACGACGAGCGGCGACTTGGCGCGACCCTTGATCGTCACCCAGCTGCTTTCGCCGATCCGCACCTTGGTGCTGTTCTCGGCATAGCCGACCTTCTCGGCCCAGGGCAGGCCCTGCGGATCGGCCTTGGTCATTGCGTCCATGAAGCGATTGGCGAGGTCGGCCATGCAGGCGGCGTCGCAGCTTTGCGCCCGCGCGGTGGCGGGGACGAGCGCGAGGCTGGTGGCGGCGAGCGCGAAGCGGATCATCTGCCGGCTCATTCGCTTGCCTCCTCGCGGCCGGGGCCCGTCGCCCAGGGATTGTGCATGAAATAGGGGACGTAGGTGAACACCGCCTCGATCCGCTGGATCTCGCCATTTTTCACGCGAAACGCCTCCAGCAGCGAGATGCTGTTGGGCCATTTGAGCGCCGTCTTCATCTCGCGCCCGTTGGTGAGCTTGTAATTGTCGACCTCATTGTCATGATCGAAGAAGCCCGAAGCCATCACCACGCCGCGCTCCTCGTCGACCAGCGGGAAGCGCCGTTCGCGGATGCGCTTGTTGATCCGGTAGATGCCGAGCTTGAACTGCGCCTCGCAGCCAGCCGCGATATTGGAGGCGTTGCCGCCCGGCCCGGAGCGCGGCGCGGTCGTGCTGATGCCGTTCTCCAGCCGCCCGCAATCCTGCGAGAAGGTGGCGAAGGTCATGCCGTCATTGCGCTCGACCGTGTTGAAATAGCTCTGCGCCACCGCGACCAGCCGTGCGCGCGAGCGGCGCTCCTCGGGCGGCAGCACGGCGTTGAACTCGGGATCATGCTCGACCTTGTCCGGGTCGCCGAACGGCGCCGGCAGGCCTGTCTTGCGGTGAACGACGGTCTCGACCTCGTCGATCTTGCCGGCCGTCACATGGATGCGCATCGCATAAATGGCGGGGATGTCATGCTCCCAGATCACGCCGAACCAGCCAGCCTGCCCGGTCAGCGGGTCGGCCAGCTCCAGCCCGGTCGGCGCGACCTTGCTGATCGAGTTCCACAGGCCCTTGCCGATGGGGATGACGACATTATTCTCGGTGAACTGCACATCGTCGGCGAATTTCGCCTTGCCCGCGTCATGCGCCGCCAGCGCCTTCATATAGTCGCGCGCATGATCGATAAGGCAGGCGCGGTCGCAGGTCGGGATATTGACGGCGCTCGCCTCGCCGGGCGCCTGCGCCATGGCGGGGGCTCCCGCCAGGATCGTGGCGCCCAGAGCGGCCGCCAGCCGCCCCCGCCAGCGATGAAGCTCGTGTCGCACTTTGTCCCCTCCGTGACCGCCCTGCCGCCCGTCCGGTCCCTTTCGCCGGGCAGAAGCAGCAGAGTCGAGCATGACCATAGGACCGGCGCTGCGACCTTGTCACGCCGCCCATGTTGATTTCAGCCACTATTTCCAGATCAGTCGGCTCACCAGTCCGGCTGGATCAAGAGAGCCACTTCGCCTCTCTACAAACCGTTCGCCCTGAGCTCTTTGCCTCTTGCCTCAGAAACCGACCTGATCGCCGCCCTTCAGGCCCAGCATCTCGCGCGCCTCGGCGGGGGTCGCGACTTCATAGCCGAGAGTCTCGATCACGATCCGCAGCTTGCGCACCTGCTCGGCATTGCTTGTCGCCAGCTCGCCCCGGCCGATGAACAGGCTGTCCTCCAGGCCCACACGGGCATGGCCGCCATTGATGACGCTGAGCGTCCCGAACGGCATCTGCATACGCCCCGCGGCAAAGGCGGAGAACATATAATCCTCGCCGAACAGCTTGTCCGCGGTCGCGACCATATAGGCCAGATTGCCGGGATCCGCGCCCAGGCCGCCCTGCACGCCAAACACGCCCTGGATGAAGAAAGGCGCCTTCACCAGGCCCTTGTCGACGAAATGAGCGAGATTGTAGAGATGGCCGATATCGTAGCATTCGAACTCAAACTTGGTGCCGAAGGCCTGGCCGACCTCCGTCATGATCCGCTCGATATAGACATTGTCGTTGTACATGATGCGGCCGCGCGAGCTCTCGACATACTCCTTTTCCCAGGGATGCTGCCAGGTCTCCACGCGCTTGCCCGCCGCGCTGAAGTCGAAGATCAGCGGCCCCATGTTGAGCGAGCAGACCTCCGGCTTGAAGGTCTTGGCGCCCTCCAGCCGGTCGTCGAGCGACATCATCGCGCTGCCGCCGGTCGAGATGTTGATCACTGCGTCGGTCGACTGCTTGATGCGCGGCAGGAAGCGCTCGAAGTCCGCCGCCTTGGGGCTCGGACTACCGTCCGCGTCGTTGCGGGCATGCAGGTGGAGCACGGTCGCACCCGCCTCCGCCGCCTCGATTGCGGACTCCGCGATCTGTGCCGCCGTGATCGGCAGATAGGGCGACATCGACGGCGTGTGGATCGACCCCGTCGGCGCGCAGGTCAGGATCACTTTCTTGGCGCGGCGCATAATGTTCCTCTCTTCCAAATTCCTCCCCAGACTTGTCTGGAGAGGGGACCGCCGAAGGCGGTGGAGGGGAAATGGCGCAACGCCGGGTTTCCCCTCCACCATCCTGCGGATGGTCCCTCTCCCCATCTGCGATGGGGAGGATCAGTTATAACCCGGCGTGACAGACATATTTGAGGTTCAGATATTCCTCGAGGCCATGGTGCGACCCTTCCTTGCCGATGCCGGACAGCTTGACCCCGCCGAACGGCGCATAAGGTGTCGAGATAAGGCCGGTATTGACCCCGACCATGCCGCTCTCGATGTCGCGCGTTGCCCGCGTGATCGTCTCCATGCTGGTCGAGCAGACATAGGACGCAAGGCCGAACGGCGTATTGTTGGCGAGGCGGATCGCATCGTCGTAGCTTTCGAACGCAACGAGCCCGGCAAGCGGACCGAATGTCTCCTCGCGCGTCAGCAAGGCGTCCTGCGCGACATTGGTGACGAGCGTCGGCGGCTGCATTCGTCCCTCGCCCCGCGCCCCGACCTTCAGCACCGCACCGCCGGCCAGCGCATCGTCAAGATGCTCGTTGACCTTGTTGACCGCCGCTTCGTCGATCAGCGGACCGATGTCGGTGTCCATCTCCAGCCCATCGCCCAGCTTCATCGCGCCGACGCGCTGCGCAAAGGTGTTCACGAACGTGTCGTAGATGCCCTTCTGGACATAGATGCGGTTGGCCGCGATGCAGCTCTGGCCGCAATTGCGGAACTTGGCGATCATCGCCGCGTCGACCGCCGTGCCGAGATCGGCATCGTCGAAGATCAGCATCGGCGCGTTGCCGCCCAGCTCCATCGACAGGCGCTTCACGGTCGGCGCGGAGGCCGCCATCAGCTGCACGCCGATCTCGGTCGAGCCGGTGAAGCTGATCTTGCGCACGATTGGCGACTTGGTGAACAGATCGCCGATCATGCTCGCCTTGCCGGTGACGACGCTGAACACGCCCGGCGGCACGCCCGCTTCCTCGGCGAGTTGGGCGAGCGCGAGTGCGGCGAGCGGCGTCTGGCTCGCGGGCTTGGCGACCATCGTGCAGCCGGCCGCGAGGGCGGGCGCGAACTTGCGGGTCAGCATCGCCAGCGGAAAGTTCCAGGGCGTGATCGCGACGCTGACGCCGACCGGCTCGCGCTCGGCATAAAGCTTGCGGCCCGGGACCGGCGCCGGGATGATCTCGCCGAGCGAGCGCTGGCCTTCCTCGGCATAGACCTCGACGAAACCCGCGCCATAATCGACCTCGCCATAGGCCTCCTTGAGCGGCTTGCCGTTCTCCAGCGTGATCAGCCGGGCGAAATCGTCGCGATGCTGGTTGATGAGCTCCAGCAGCTTGCGCAAAATCTTGCCGCGCTCGCGCGCCGGGGTGCGTGCCCAGGCCGGGAAAGCCCGCTCCGCCGCGTCGATCGCCGCCTGCACCTGCGCCTGCTCCAGCAGCGGAATGCTGCTGATCACGCCGCCGGTGAAGGGATCGGTCACGTCCACGCTCTGGCCGGTCGTGGCGTCCACCCATTTGCCGTCGATATAGGCCGAGGACCGCAGCAGCGGCTTATAGGTGACGGACGCGTTGCGCTGAGATTGATCCACAAATGGCTCCGATGATGACGTCAGGACAGGCGCCCCGCATCTGGGGAGCGGGGCACCGGGCCACAAGGCCGGATGCGGCCGGTTCTAGCGGCTCGTCCGACCGAGCGACTTGTCCTGTCCGGTAGCCAAGGTTGCGTCATGCGGCAAGTTGTTGAGGGGCCGATGCGGAGCGCCGAGCAGCAGGAAACGATCGGTGGCATTACTCGCCATCATACTCCCTTTCCGTCATTCCCGCGAACGCGGGAATCCAGGGATGCGGCAGGGCAGTCCTCGCCATCCTGGATTCCCGCGTTCGCGGGAATGACGAAAGAGGGGGCCGCTCACAGATAGGCCATCTCCCGGGGCTCGTCCCACCAGGCATTGTTGCGGCCGTCCGAATAGCGCACCGGGACAGCCGCCAGTTCCTCCGGCGTCACCTCGTCCAGGCAGGCGACGGCGATGGACACATAGTCGCCGCCAATCTCCTCGATATGCCCGTCGCCGAACGGCGCGCAGCCGCACCGCGAACAGAAGCGGTGGTGGCCGCTCCGCGTACCGAACTGATAATCGCTGAGCTTGTCCGCGCCGCGCAGCAGGCGGAAGTCCTCCGGTTTCACGATCACGCTCCACGCCCGCCGCTTGGTGCAGATCGAGCAGTTGCACCGCCCCGACCCTTCGGCCAGATCGATCTCGGCCGCGAAGGTGACGTCGCCGCAATGGCAACTGCCGAAATAGGTCTTGAGCATCGTCGAATCTCCCGTCTTGTGTGCGAAAGAGACTACTGCCATGCTGCTGACAGCATGATGTCAGCAGCATGGCAGTAAGGATCTGTAATGCGCAAAGCCGACCGCCTCTTCCAGATCGTCCAGATCCTCCGCCGCAATGGCCGCCCCGTCACTGCCGACGCGATCGCCGAGGAGCTGGAAACGTCCAAACGCTCCATCTATCGCGACATTGCCGCCCTCATGGGCCAGCGCGTGCCGATCCGCGGCGAGGCCGGCGTCGGCTATGTGCTGGAGGGTGGCTTCGATCTGCCGCCGCTCATGCTGACGGCCGACGAGATCGATGCCGTCGCGCTCGGCGCGCATTGGGTGGCGGAGCATGGCGACCCCGGCCTCGCGCGCGCCGCGCTGGACGTGCTCGCCAAGGTCGCGGCGGTGTTGCCGGAGGATTTGCGGCCGTTCCTGATGGACAGTCCCACGCGCGCCGTCCGCAGCTGGAACATGGCGCCGGACGGGCTCGATGTGGTCCAGCTGCGTTCATGGATCCGCAAGGGTCGCAAGATCGCCATCGCCTATAGCGACGAGGCGGATCGCCCGAGCGAGCGGACGATCTGGCCGCTGCTGGTCGGCTATCGGGATGCGACGCGGCTGCTGGTGGCCTGGTGCGAGCTGCGCACGGACTTCCGCACCTTCCGCCTCGATCGCATCCGCCATGCCGAGTTCATGGACGAGGCCATCCCGAAACGCCCGGCCTTATTGCGCGCGCAATATCTCAAGACGCTGAAAGCTTGCGACTGACCATCCGCCGCCTCGTCAGAAGCTAAGCGACGCTCACCCCTCCGGCGGCACCGGATATTCGTCCGCGTTCAGCACCCAGCCCTCCATCTTGGAGAAGTCGTGGCGCGGCGGCGCGAAGATATCGACGAGGCGGTTGTCCTCCGGCGCCGTGCAGGCCGAGGTGTGGATCGATTTGGCCGGGATCACGCCGATCGACGGCGCCGGGCAGACGACATGCTCGTCCTCGCGCCATTCCGACTGCTTGGCGGTCCACGGCCAGCGCAGATGATGCGTATAGGAGCCGCCGAGCGCCAGCGAGCATTGCTCGAAATCGTCATGATGATGCGGCGAGAGTGCCTCGGGATCGCGCGGGCCGACCGGATAGAAGACATTGACCATGAAGGTCGTGCACCGCCACATCCGCCCGAAGCGCCCCTGCACTTCCGGCACGTCGAGGCTGTAGACGCGGATCTTGTAGCCGGCCGGCGGCTCCGGCCACTTCACGAACGGCGGGATGTTGGGGTGCTGCTGCGCATAGACTGCCGCGTTCGAGCAGAGCGCCGCCAGATCCTCATTGTCGCGCGAGAACATGCGCACGATCTCGCCGCCCTTGGGCAGCGTGATGCTGCTGTCGCCCGGCGGCATGATGACGAAGGAGAAGCCGGGAATGCTCTCGTTCTGGCCATTGGCCGAGAGCGTCGCGGGCACGTCCTGCTCCTCGATCAGCAGCACATATTCGTCGACCTGGCCCCTGCGCTCGAAGGTCGCGCCCGGCTTGGCCAGCGTATAGGCGATGATGAAGTTCTGCCCGCGCGCGAGCCAGGTCTTGCCGGTCTCGTCGTCGATCTGCGGCGCGGTCTCGCCGAACAGCGCATAGCTCGATGCGCCGAAGCCCTTGAGCGCGGCGGTACCGCCCGAGACAGCGCTGCCGCTCGCAAGCTTGGAGCGCGGATCGTCGGAGGTGTACATCGTGTTCGCGGTGGCCATCGGGCAGACTCCTGTCTGGGTCGGATGCGGTGATTATGGCGATTGATCTACCGGCAGGCCAGAGCGTCGCTTGATCGAGTCGGCATACCGGTTTGACCGCCGGCCATACTGAAACCGCTCTCAGCGCCCGCCGGAGACCGCCAGATTGGCCCCGGTGACGAAGCTCGCCTCCGCCGAGGCCAGGAACATGACCGCCGCCGCAGCTTCTTCCGGCGTGCCGATGCGACCGACCGGCGAGAGCGCCAGTGCCATTCTCTTCTTCTCCTCGCCCAGCATGCCGGTGTCGATCGGTCCGGGCGAGACGGCGTTGACGCGGATGCCGTCCAGCCCCAGTTCGCGCGACAAGCCCAGCGTCAGGCTGTCGATCCCGCCCTTGGAGGCGGCATACCAGACGCATTCATCAGGCGAGCCATAGACGCTGGCGCGCGAGGACATGAAGATGATCGCGCCACCCGCCCCGCCCTGCCGCGTCGACATGCGCGGGATGGCGGCGCGCGCACAGAGCATCGCACCGACGAGATTGACGCCGACCACCTTGCTCAAGGTCGCCGGATCCGCAGCCTCGAGTCGGGAGGCCGGGCCGGTGATGCCGCCATTATAGACCATGACCGCGAGCGTGCCGGCCGCATCCACCGCAGCGAACAGCGTCTCGACGTCGGCCGGCTCGCCGGTGTCGGCGCGGATTGCCTGCGCCTGCCCACCCTCGGCCCTGATCCGCGCCGCGACCTGCTCCGCTTCGTCGGGGTTGCTCACATAGGTCAGCACCACGGTATATCCCGCCTCGCCCGCGGCTTTGCCGATCGCCGCACCGATTCCGCGGCTGCCGCCCGTGACCAGAAACACCGGTGCGCTCATATCCCTGCCCTCGCTCTTCAGACCTCGCGTCTCCCTAGCCTAGGCCGCCGGAGCGACTTGATCGAGATGGCACCGATCGTTGCGGCACCGACGGCTGCGCATCCGTGAAGGGGAATAATAACGGCAGCGATGACAGATCCTTAACCATCTCCGTCAATAAACTCGCCGCACACCCTATGTGTCGCAAGGATGACCATGAGCATTGATAAGCAGATCGCCGTCGCCAGAACGCTGTTGCATGAAGCCTTGGAACTCCAGATTGCGGGAAACTTGCTCGCCGCCGAACAGCGCTTCCGGATGGTGATCGAACATGGTTATCGAGTCGCTGACGTCCTTCCCATTCTTGCCGGCATGCTCGCCCAGCGCGGCGCGCTCGACGAGGCGATCGAGCAGTGGGACGCCTTGCTCGCGCTCGAGCCCAATCGGCCGGTCGCCTTCCACGAAAAGGCCCTGATCCTCGACCGGCTCGGCCGGCGTGACGAGGCCATTGCCTGCCTCGAAATCTCCTGCCGGCTCAATGCCGCCGATGCGGTCGCCGCCAACAATCTGGCGGTCATGCTCTCCAATGCCGGCCGCAAGCGCGAGGCGTTGGCCTATTTCCAGCGCGCGCTCGCCCTGCAGCCCGGCAATGTCCACGTGCAGCACCAGATCCGCCGCCTCAGCGCCGATCAGGTGCCCTTCTGGCACATCCCGATGCTCAACGACGTGCGGCGCAACCGTGCCTTCGAGGCGGCGATCATCGCGGCCCTGGACAAGGTTGGCCCCCATGCCCGCGTGCTCGACATCGGCGCCGGCAGCGGCCTGCTCTCGATGATGGCCGCGCGCGCCGGCGCACAGTCCGTCGTCGCGTGCGAGGCGGTGCCGATCATCGCCGACATGGCGCAGCAGATCGTCGCCGAGAATGGCTATGCCGACCGCGTCACGATCCATGACAAGCTCTCGACGCAGCTCTCGGTCGGCGCCGAGCTCGAAGAGCCGGCCGATATCCTCGTCTCCGAGATCCTGTCGAGCGATCTCCTCACCGAGAACGTGCTCGAAACCTTCGAGGACGCGCACGCCCGCCTGCTCAAGCCGGACGCGATCGTCATCCCGCGCGCCGCGAGCGCGGTCGGCTGTCTGGTCGAAAGCAATGTGCTCAACGACTATGTCTATGTCGATCAGGTCTCGGGCTTCGACCTATCGCGCTTCGGCGCCTTCGCCGCGCAGAAGCTGCCGATCCACGGCACGATGACCGACTGGCGCCGCCTGTCGAGCGACGTCGAGCTGCTGCGCATCGACCTCACCGCCAGAGAGCATCCGAGCGGCCTGTCGGTCGTCAGCGTCCCGGTGCTGGCAGATGGCGTCGCGACCGGTGTGGTCCAGTGGATGCATGTCGACCTCGCCGATGGCGTCACGTTCGACAATCATCCGGATGGCTATACCGACGGCGGCTGGCTGCAGATCCTGCATAACTTCCCAAAGCCGATCCAGGTCCGCGCGGGGCAGACGCTTGATCTCGCCGTGGGGCATGACCGCATCACCCTGATCCTGCAGCCGCTGGAGATCGCCTCCAGCGCTGCGCTCGCACAGGTTGCCTGACGGGCATCGCCCCCATCTTCCGCTGCGGGATCAGACCTGCGGCGGCACGCCCTCGGCCCCGTCGTGCAGGGTCAGGTCATCGATCCCGATCAGCGCCCGCCCGGCCGTCTCGGGCAGGAAGAAGGTCGACAGGATCGCGCAGCAGGCCGCGCTGATCGCGAAGGTGGCCATCGCGGTGCTGAGCGTCACGCCCGTTGCCGCGACCATCGCGACGCCGGTGAAGAAGATCGCGCTGCCGCCGCGCCCGAAATTATAGGCGAAGGCCTGCCCCGTGCCGCGCAGCTCGGTCGGGAACAGCTCCGTGAAATAGGGCCCGAACGAGGCGTAGGAGCCGAACTGGAAGAAGCCATAGACGAAGCCCACCGCCATCAGCACCGGCACCGACGAGCCGAGCGGCGCGAACAGATAGACCGACGCCGCGATGATGAAGCCGACGCTGAACAGCCGGAACACCATCCGCCGTCCCAGATTGTCGCTGGCATAGGCATTGGTCAGGAAGCCGAAGAAGCCACCCGCGCTGTTGAACAGGATGCAGAAGCCCGCCGTCGCGATCGGCAAGCCGCGCTCATTGTGCAGGAAGGGTGTCAGGAAGTTGCTGATCGAATAGGCCGCGCCCTGCACGCCGAGCGAGAGCAGGCCCGCGAAGATGGTAATGCGCAGGATGTTGGGCTTGAACACGTCGGCCAGGCTGGTCTTGCGGCCCAGTTCCCGGTTGCGCTGCTGCGCCTGCTTGAAGAGGTCGCTGTCGTCGGACTCGCGCCGAACGAAGAAGATCAGCAGCGCCGGCGCGATGCCGATCCAGAACACGATACGCCAGCCCAGATCGGGATCGAACATCGCCGCGAACGGCCCGGCCAGCAGCGCGGCAAGGCCCGATCCGATCGCCGCGCCGCTCTGCACCGTGCCGAGCGCCTTGCCGCGATGCTTCGGGTTGATCATCTCGCCGAGCAGCACCGCGCCCACCGCCCATTCCGCGCCGAAGCCGATGCCCTGCAGCACGCGGATGATCAACATCTGCTCATAGCTGTGCGCAAAGCCCGACGCGAACGAGAAGAAGGAGAACCAGGCGATGGTGAGCTGCAGGATGCGCGCGCGGCCGAACCGGTCGCACAGCCAGCCGCCCAGCCAGCCGCCCACCGCCGCCGAGAAGAAGTTCGCGCTCGCGATGCTGCTCGCCTGGGTCAGCGTCATGCCGAGGCCAGCCATGAGCAAGGGCGTCAGGAAGGAATAGACCACGCTGTCGGCCGAATCGAGCGCCCAGCCCGCGCTGCACGTCCAGAACACGCGCCGCGTCTTCCGGTCGGCTTCCTTGTACCAGGTCATCATGAGTGTGGGCGTCCCTCTCCGCTTTGCGGCCTGACTAGCATGACGCCGCGCCACGCGGCCAGACCACGAGCCCCGACCCTGCCCATCATGATCGCGCGCCCGCTTGCTCAAACCGGCATGAGAAATTGCTCAACGCTCGCACATAGATCTGTTCGAGGCTGTCCCGGCGCGCCCGCTTTGGAAGCAGCACCCCTCGTCATTCCCGGATAGTGGTCAATCTATCCCCCGACATGCCCCCGCACGAAGTCGCTCACCAGCGGCCCCAACGCATCATAGGGCGTGCCGACCGCCATCACCGGGGAGAGATGATTATGCCCCGGCAGCCAGTGAATGCGCGGAATGTCGCCCCGCGCCTTGCCATAGGCGCCGACGAGCGTCGCCGCCTGGCGCCGATAGTCGATGCCGTCATATTCACACACCACGAAGCAGAGCGGCACATTGGTGACGACGAGGCCCGGCACCATCGAGAAGCTCGGGTAGCGATCCAGATCGGTGCCGTAATAGGCCAGATGATAGGCATTGGGCGATGCGGTCGCCGGATCATAATTGCCCGAGAGCAGCACCGCGCCCGCCACGCCGACACCCCCCGCCGGCTGCACCTGCGGCAGCGCGAGATAGGTCGCGACATGCGAGGCGCCCGCCGCCTGCCCCATCAGGAAGATCTGCCGGGGATTGCCGCCATGATCCGCGACATGTTCGCGCAGCCACGCGACGGCCAGGGCCACGTCCTGCGCCCCCGCCGGCCACATATGGTCGGGCGCGAGCCGATAGTTGATGGTGACGCCGATCCAGCCCTGCTCTGCCGCCCAGCAGCCGATATTGTCGTAGAAGGGCATTTTGGGCAGCCGTTTGTCGCCCCTCACGAACCCGCCGCCATGGACGAAGACCAGCACTGGCGCATTCTCCGCGCCCGCAGGCTTGAACAGATCAAGGCAATGGCGCGCATCCGGTCCGTAAGCCAGATCGCGCGTCACGACCGGCGCTTCGGCGGGGAGCGTGACATTGGCGGCGAGATGCTTCTGCGTGCGCTCGATCAGCCCATGGGACAATTCGCAGCCCAGGGATTTTAATAGCTCGCGTGTCCGTGTCTGCATCAATGCCCCCTCAAGCATAGCATCACCCGATGCAGTTGCTTCCCGCGTGCTTGTTGCTTTGTCAGGAAGAGCGGTCCCACCGCCCCGATCGGTTGCCCGCACCATGCAGATTTCTGCGGAACCCGGCAAGCGACGCAGTCACGGGACAGAGTAAAATGTTTGACCGGCCGCGCCCCGCTGTGGCAAGCGCCCCGAAGCGCTGAACGGCGCGGGTGTAGCTCAATGGTAGAGCAGAAGCTTCCCAAGCTTACGACGAGGGTTCGATTCCCTTCACCCGCTCCACTACCCATCTGAAACCGCACAAAACCGCCAGAAAGAGGCGGAAATGCGCGATTTTTCTCCCACAGCGTCACACATAGAATCCCACACGGATTCTTTTATCACCGCTGCCAGCCGCTGTCCGGTCCGGGGGCGTTGAGCAGTGGCCAGACAGACCTATTTGCTCAGAAAGTCCGGGCGCTATCACTTCCGGCGCAGATTCTCACCGGATTGCGCGACATCCAAACCTATAAGCATTGCATTGGGAACATCGGACCCAGCCGAAGCGCGCCGCGTCGCGAACCGGCTGGCCGTCAAATGGGATGCGATGATGGAACATCAGGGCAGGATCGAGCCAGGCACATTGAGCGCCGAGCAACAGCGCATGCTGTTCCGACGCGGGCTCGAGGAGGAACTGGTTCACGCCACGCGCCACGTGACTGCCTTCAATCGCCCTAACATCGATGAGGAAAGCTATGCGAAGGTAGCAGCCACCGCGCTCGCGATCGTCGGCTCAGTTCCTCATGACGCCGCGGCCATCACAGTCGAGATGGCGGAGGCGAAAATAGATGCGACGTGGACCGACGCAGAGCGCAAGCTGTTGGGCCGGATTCTTTCCTTCGGCCCCTACACCCCCAACTATGTCAGCCGTAGCTGGACCATGGAAATGCTCAGGGCAATCGGCGCCCCAGTAAATGAAGGCACGCTGACAGAAGGGCGAGAAACCATTTTCAGAGGGATGATCGAAGCCCAGAAGCGCTCGGCTCTGGCGGATCATCCGATTTTTGCGGGCTGCGATGTCCCTGCGCTTCATCTCATGGATGATATGCTCGTAGGGCAAGCCCGCGCCATGCCGATGGACATTTCAGCCGGCTCAACGGGGCCGATAGCAAACCCATCCGTCAATGCGGCTCAGAGCAACGACGAGAGCTACTATGTAAAGCAGACCGAGATCCGGTTCAGCGAACAAATTGACAGCCTCCTGGCTGCGGTAACTTTGCGACGAGGCTATAAGCCGGACAATGGCCAACGGCTGGCTATTCTCCAGCGGTTCGCATGGATCACGGGCGACAAGGTCATGAGCGATTATGGGCCGTCCGACCGCATCGATTATGTGAACGCAATGATGGCGATCCCCAATACAGTCCGTCGCTTCGGCGTGCTTGGAAAGGAGGGTTTGATGAAATTGCCTTTCGATCCCACCGTTCTACCGCTAAAAACGCCCGAGACAGAACGCAGCCTGCGAACGCTGAACAGGGACCTCACCATCCTGGCTGCTGCGGAGGAGATCCTCCATGAGACACATTGGCGACCGAAGTATAACGGAAGCAGGGTGGTCAACTTCCTGGCATCCTGGGCGAAAGTCGAGGAAGATGATCCTATGGATCCCAAGCGGATGCCGTGGACACCGGAACACCTTGGCGCCATGTATTCTCTCGCCGCCTGGACAGGGGGCGGTGGCAGCGGCGAGCGCCTGAAACCGAGCGAGAAGCCGAGAATTTATCAGGATGCAGCCTACTGGCTGCCGCTGTTCGGCACTTACATGGGCGTCGCGCGTGAAGAGGGCGCAGGGTTCGAGGTGGCCGACTTCAACTTCGAATGCGACGTGCCATTCGTGCTCGTTCAGGCCAACATGACGCGCAGCAAGGACGGAAAAACCAAAGGCGGCTTGAAGCGTAAGGCGCGCCGCCGGGTCATGCCATTGCATCCGGAGCTGCTACGTCTGGGCCTGAAACGCTATGTCGAGGCGATCGCGGAGGAAGGGCACACCATGATATTCCCCGAACTTTACCTCGCCGAGGCCAAGTTTGCGTCGAGCAAGGAGAGCGCAGAACCGAGGCTGGGCCGAGAGGCGTTCGGCGGACGCCGCTTCTACGCGATCTCGTGGGTGTTTATCATGGATGCAACTCATGCACTCATGCCGCTGCCGGCAACAAGCGACGGCAAGAAAGCCGACTTTCATTCGCAGCGCACCTACAACAATTCTGTTCTGGCGTCCCCGGAAGTCAGCGACAGCATCATCGCCAAGCATATGGGCCACGCGCAAAAAGGGACGGGCTCCCGCCGCTATCTCCGCCGTGCGCTGGCGCTTGGAGAGCTCAGGGAGTTGCAGGAACGGCTGCAGCTCATGAATGACCATATGCCGATCGTCACTGCAGGCGTCCCCTTCGCCAAGGAATTGAACCTGCTTCCCCTCAACCAGAGGTCGCGGGTCGGATCAGCACCGGGCCGCAACGCCAAACACCGTTTTTGCGCGTGATCGGCGACGAATGCGCGATCATCGCTGCCGCTGGGCCGCCGCTATGGCGGCAGCCTTAGCCGCTTCACCCGTCAAGATATTGCCTCCCCGGTTTGACAGCTCAGTCGACTTTGCAACTTCGTGTCCCTGCCGACCCTCGTCAGAATCCGGCCTGCTTTCACGCGAGTCCGTCTGATCAATTTCCTCTTGATGATAGGCGCGAGCAAACGCCGCCTCCAGCTTTTCGCGGAAAAGCTCAGCTTCCTGATGGAAGGCCCACAGTTCGCGCAAAGCCTTTGGTGCTGTCTCATTCAAGGAAAAACGCTCACTGATCGTGAAGTCATTCGGCGAGATGCGGAGATGCCGTTCTATCTCCCGCACAGCCTCACCGATGTGCACCTCGGCCTCAGCGCTGATAAGAAGGTCAGCCTGAACAGCTGCCAGCCTGTCATCTGGAACCCCCGCCTTTCTGAGGCAGTGCAGCGAGACAGCGCCATCCGTATCGCGAGTAAGCTCAAAGTCTCTTGCTCTCGCCTGACGGCGGAACACCCGTATATCGAAGGGCTCCGAATTTGCCGGAGTTGCTGCGACGACGGTCGCTACATCCTTGCCCGATGACGGTGGAGAGACATGACCGCTGTCATCCTTCGCCGCACTGGATGCGATCGGTTCCGCCTCACGCATGGTCTGCCAATGGCTTGGCTCACTGATGACGAGCAGAGGCAGCTCTTGCTTATCTGGGCGGACTGGATCTGGATCTCTCGCGGGGAGAACTGCTTCCTGATGGGCGTCGCGCTGCTCCAGTATATTGAGGAGCAGCGGATTGGCGTAATAGCGCTTTAGCGCCTCGGATAATTCTGGCGTCAATCCCCGAACGTCATATCTGCGCGCGCCACGCCCCTCCGGCAGAAGCTCCACATTTTGCGGATGATGCTCGATATAATCCGCAAGCGCGCCGATCTCATCGGACTGCAGGATGTGCAGAATTTGGAGCCGACGCTGCACATCGCGCGACGTGTCATTGCCCGTGGCGTCGCCGATGACATGATAATATGCCCCCTTGGCGGTCACGGTTACGCCGATCAACGGGCGCTCCTCCTCTACCTTTTCGATCCAGTCGACCTTCGAAACGACCGGCCGCGTCGCGGAGGCGATAAGAACTGGCCGATCTACTGGCGGCGATGACGCGACTGTTGGAGGTTGAACCACCAATTGTGGAGTTTCAACTTCGGCTTCCGGCGACATATGGATTTCCGGCTCCCGATCGAGCGCTCTGGCCATCGCCTCAGCTTGCGATGGGCTGGGCGACATCACGACATGGCGGTCGCTCAGGCCGTTGACGTCCATTTCAACCGACTTGCGAAGATCGGACGCTGCCGTTCTCGCTTCTCTAATGGCATCCCTTTCGTCGGCAAACACTATGTCCAGCCATTCCAAATAGTCCGATGCCGCGAAGACCAATCTTTCTCGACGCTCCTTTTCCCGTTTTGAAAGAAGAGATTCATCATACTGCGCGGCGTTGACGAGTTTACTATTAATCCGGTCGGTGTTTTCGGCGCGCGAGCGCGAACGGCGAAGTTCATGATCGATCAGATCAGCTGATATTCGAGCTCGATAGCAAGGCGCAGATTTGCGGCGACCTTCAACAGAGCGGCATTATAATGCGCAGCGCGAAAGCGACCCCGACATTCTCTCACCCGAACAGCGGCTTCGGCACGAGCGGCGGCTCGGCGCTTATCTATCTCGCGTCGGAAATAGCGATTCTGCTTCTCCTCATTGCGGATCCCAGCGGATGTCGAGATGCCTCGCCCTTCCAGTCCGGCATTCGTCGTGCCCAGATGCTCCTGGGGCTCAACGTCAATTTTCATATCCTCATATGTGCCCGGATCGATCCGTCGCGCTATTCCTGCCTTGGCGAGCGCTTGGTTGGTCACCCGCGCGAGTGAACGCCGGAGCGTGATCACATAATCATCATGGATTACGGCGCGATCCTTCGCGCGGCGTAGAGGGTAATTCCAACGATCCTTCCGGTTCGGAACCGGCACCCGCACCGAGAAATCCCAATCCCCTTCTTTATAGTCGCCAACGTCGACGCCTGCACGGCGCAGCGTTTCAATCTCTGCCGCCCTTACCCGGCGACACGGCCGGTCGTAGAAAATCAGATGAAAATGCCAGTTAGCGTCATGATTGTGGGCGTCCGGCGCATGAACCACCGCAACGAAGGGCAGTTTCCGCTTTTCAAATTCGCGGCAGAGTTCGCGGAGCACCATAGTGCATTGTTGCGCATCAAGTTCTGCGGGCAACTCGCCAACGACTCGATATTGAGTGCGTCCATCACGCCCATCGTGAAATGTAGCTTGGGGTTGAGGGCGAGCAGCCCAATCTGCCTTGCTCATTCCCTTTGGCTTCTTCTCTTTCTCATTCCAGCCAGGCCGCTTCTTCAGATAAGCACGGATTGCCTTGCAGTTGTCCACGTCGAAGGTGATCGACGTGTCATGATCGCCGTCGCGATAAAATTGCCTCAGGACTGGCGGACAATCCTCAACTGCAACAATCGCTCGCCAGAATTCTGGATCATCGGCGAAACGCACCGTCATGCGCTCCCGCTTTGCGGATCGCTCATGCTCCTCCACCAAGCGCCAGAATTCTTCTCTTTTTTCCGGATCGCGATCGATGTTGGTGATAAGGGCCTTGGTCCCATCCGGCTGAATGGCGACCGCTGCAGCACGATCGATATAGCGATCCTGCTCAATCGCAGCCGATGGCGCATTAATGATATTTACCGCAGTTGGCTGCAGATACGATGCCACGCGTCGCAGTTCTTCACCGTCCGGCCAAAGGGCGCTATATCTCCGCCCATAGGAAGGCACTTGCCCTTGAGTTCGGTCTCGTCCGGACGATCTGTCTCGATCTCCAGCCAGTTGCAACCCGGGCAGGATCGGCACGCCAACCGGCCGTCGGTGGCTTCCCGTCCCTTTCCCTCCTCGATCACCTTCAGGATCGGGCTGAAGAAAGGATCGCTCGACGAGAGCTGTTGCGATGTCGGAATGGCCCCCGATGACGGATTGGACATCAGTCTGTTTCTCCTGTGCGCTTGACGATGGTAAGGGGGCAGCAATCGCAACGGCGACAGCAGCGTGCTGGGAAATCGGATCATCTCCGAGAGCGACGTTGGTGGATGCGACAGCATCCTCACGCTCAATGTATCGGCCGTGGACATGCGGAGGCGCTTTTCGCTTGTCAGTCTTGGCTGATTTTCCGCGTTGCGGCCGGTGCGTCGGCGCCGCGCTTTTGTTGACCCGGTCAAACCGGAAATGGAACGAGGTGCGGCCATCCGGTGTAATGTGGCGATGCGGCCGGACTGCAGGGCGATGGAACTGAGGCGCGTTGCGATCTTGCGCACATACAATTTGGCTTCGCACGAGCAGACGCATGGCGTGCGTTGTAGGCCGATGGTCGACGACAACGTCGTCAACCAAGCCATCTTGGATCAGACTGAGTTTATAGAGGGCTCGCTCGTGACGCGCCTCTATCTGCTTCAGCAATTGATCGAGAGCATCTCGCACCGAACGTCCTCCGGACGCGCGGATGCGCATCCGGATAGCTTTTGGGAGCGTCGAAGGAAATCGACAAGCAGATCGCAAATTTTTTCAAAATTAGTTTGAGCAAAGTGAAGATCACTATGCTGCAGAAGATCGTAAACCCTCATTCGAATGAGAATTCGCCGCGCGGACAAAGGTGGCCTCGCCAACTTTGTGGTAGTGCGCCTTATTCTGCCTGCCCATTCAGTAGCGATGAATTATGGTTCTGGCAGACATTTGCGATTTTCCGGATAAATCTATTTTATGTCGGGATGAAAGCGATTTACGCTGACAACGCGCGCCCATTCCGTTCTTCCGGATAAATGGGTTTTATGCCGGATGAACAGCCGTAAGACAGGCGCTTTGCTAGCTGACGACCACGTCAGCTATGCGTTAATGACGCCGTGGTGGGGTCATAACGCATGCCGACGATGGACCCATCGCCAATGCGCTCAACAATCTCGTCGATGATGGGCAGTGGCACCATAAACCATTCGCGCGGCCGCACCGGGGTGCCGAAGCGATCGGGGATCGCGGTGTCGAAGCGGACGGCACTGAGCACGCTATGGATCAGCCGCTCCAGTTTGGGCCGGTTAACGTCGAACAACTTGTAGGTCGCTGCCACCTCGACGTCGGCGAGGAGATAGGTCGGATCATTGGCGGCACCGGCGATCCGCGCTTCGACAGTGCCGCCGGTGATCCCGATCTTGTGAATCAGGTCGCGATTGGCCGCGATGTTTGGGTGCGTAGAGCGGCTGCGCAGGACATACAGCAGGCCCGTCGGCAAGTGTTCCGGCTCATCCATCTTGGGATCTGTTGCCACCGCCTCGAACAGCGGTCCGGCTGTCGGCTCACTGATGCGGCGTCCACCTTCATCCTTGTAGAGGGCACGCTGGAGCGACCGCAAGAGCAGATCGCTCTCAGTGCCGTTGGAATAAATGACACGAAGGCGCGCGTCAGCCTCGCCATTCGGTGCTTTCATGGGATCGCCGACTTCGGCGACATAGGCAATCTGGCCGCTGACGATGAAGAATTCACCGGCCAGGATGGCGGCCTTGGAAAAGCCGGCATCCTTCACGAACGGAATGGTCGTTCGCACCCCCGCTTCAAGATCGGCCTGGACTTGGTCGAATAGCGGCTTGAACGTCGCGAAATCCTCACACCGCTTGGCGGTGGCTATGTCTTCTGCGGCCTGCCGCTCGACGTTCGAGCGGACATTACGCAGCTGGGTGATGTCGGTGAAGGCAGGTTCATCCATGCCCAATTCAGCAAGCAGGGCATCGTCGTCCAGTGCATCGACAGCCGGCGCACTGGCGGCGTCAGCGCCCAGCCAGCCATGCACATCCATATCGGCGAGCAAGTCGCGGCAGTCCGCGTTCGATGTCTTCGAGGAGGACGGTGGACTGTGACGAGGATCGCTTGCCTTCCCCAAGACCTGCCGGACGTTCCGGGCACCGACACCAGGTTCGACATCTACGCCAACTCTCGGATCAGAGGGCGCGGTCGCGTAGGAGACCTCGTCCCGCGTCGCTTGCGGAAGCTCGGCCTCTCCCCGTCCGGGCAGGCATGGGACTTCGCCTCGTTGGCTATGGCCGTCGTCGCGGCCGACGAGGCGGTTTCGCGCGAGCGCAGTCCCGATGGCTGGACGCGTCAGATCGAGCTGACGGTGGCCGTCGCAGCGCCCGACTTCTGGAACACGCAGGCCACCCGCCTGACGCAGGCACTGCGCTTCCTGTCCGGAGACATCTGGGAGATTCGCTTCATCGGTGGCGGTGGTGCACCTTCTCCGCGAACCGGTGCCAGTCCACGCGCCGAGGACATGGTCTGCCTCCTCTCTGGCGGCATGGACAGCCTAATAGGTGCGATCGACGTGGTTGGCGAGGGTCTGAACCCTTTGCTGGTTAGCCAGATGGCGAAGGGCGACACGCAGGACCAAAAACTGTTCGCCTCGAGCATAGCACCTGGCAGCCGTCACCTGCAGCTCAATCATCATGCCCGACCTCCCCACGCATCCGAACGATCGCAGCGGGCCAGATCAATCGCCTTCCTCGGCTTCGGCGTCCTCGCCGCCAGCTGTCTCCAGCGGCACGCGGACGGCGCCCTCGTTGAACTGCGCGTTCCAGAAAACGGTTTCATCAGTCAGAACGTGCCGCTGACCCCGCTACGCACAGGATCCCTCAGCACCCGCACGACGCATCCGTTCTTCCTGCGCCTAATCCAGGAGGCGCTTGACGATGCAGGACTGCGGGTCCGTATTAACAACCCCTACGAGCATAAGACCAAGGGTGAGATGTTACGGGGATGCACCGATCCCGCCCTGCTGGCAAAGCTTGTCGACCGCTCGACAAGCTGCGGGCGATACTCCCGCACTGGCTTTCAGCACTGCGGGCGCTGCGTGCCATGCCAGGTCCGGCGCGGTGCCTATCTCGCCTGGGGTCGTCCGGACACCACGCACGGTGGTTACAAATACGGACCGCTGGGCCAAGACGATGTGCGCCACGCACGTTTTGACGACGTGCGCTCCGTGGCGATTGCGATCGAGACCGTCCGCCTCCGGGGACTTGACGCGTTAATCGGCGGATCCATGAATCGGCAGCTGCTCGGTAATCCCGGCCCCTATCGGCAGGTCGTGCAGAATGGCATTGCGGAACTTGCCGCCCTGCATGCAAAGCTGAGGATCCCTTGATCGACTTTCACTGCCACATCGACCTGTATCCCGACCCGACCAAGATTCTAGAGGAGGTCGATTCGCACAAGACTTATGTGCTGGCGGTGACGACGACGCCCAAGGCGTGGCGCGGGACGAGGAAACTGGTCGGAGACCGAAAGCGGGTGCGGGTGGCGCTCGGTTTGCATCCCGAGGTGGTGGCGCAGCGCCATGCCGAGGTCGCGCTTCTTTGCGGGCTTCTGCCCGAGGCGCGATACGTCGGTGAGATAGGCCTCGACGGCAGTCCCGCGCATCGAGATGCGCTGAGCATCCAGCGTGAGGTGTTCAACAGGATCCTAGGGGCCTGTTCGGTCCATGGCGGTCGGATTATGACCATTCACTCGCGGGGCGCGGCGTCTCTTGTCCTGGACGCGCTGGAGAGCCATCCACACGCTGGCGTGCCCATTCTGCATTGGTTCAGCGGCAGCGCCCGTGAGTTGGAACGAGCCAAAAATTTGGGATGCTGGTTCTCTGTTGGGCCAGCGATGCTCAGATCGCAAAGAGGGCGTGAGCTCACTTCCATGATGCCCTTCGACCGCCTGCTTACGGAAACCGATGCTCCGTTTGCGCGGGATGGCGACCAGCCACTTATGCCATGGCAAGCCTATGATTGCCTTCCCGAACTAAGCAAACTGAGCAGTCTAGACATCAAAACGCTCGCCCGGCAGATCAAAGAAAATCTAAGGATGCTGCCGACTGCCCTCCAGGCTAGAGTGGCCATATGAGGATCGTCTTGACCTTCTCACACAGCAGGATACAACCCGTCTCACACAACGTAGAAACCACGGTTTTCTGCCGTTTCTAGAATAGGCAGCTAGTGGAGTGGAATCCCCTCACCCGCTCCAGTTTCGTTGTAAGTGCGCCATCTCGAATCGCTGTGAAACCCACCTCAAGTTATGGTGGAAAAGGCTGGATTTACCTAAATCGAGGCCGAGATATGAGCACTAGGAAGATGGAAAAAGGATCACTCAGCGGGAGGGAATGGAAGCCGGCGCGCTGGAAAGGTTTCATGGACGAAAGCGTCTCAGATGGCTTGTTCGTCCTCGCCGGCGCCTTAGCCCCTGAAACGGCATGGCCTGAGTTCGCCAATAGTTGGAACGAGATGCTCCCCTACGCAGGGGTAAACGACAAGGGGCAACCCGAGTTTCATATGGTTGAACTCGCACAGCGCGACAACGGCTACGTGAAAACGCGCGCATTTTTCAACATCATCACTGAGCATGTACCGGTGCTCGCGTCAGTTGTGCTTCACATGGACAAAATCGAAGCTGCAGCGGCCCGAATTAGCGCGCCAAATCTTACGCTCAACTGGACAACGTTGAAAAACCCATTTGTCATTACGTTCAGTTCCTTGCTTGACGCAATCATGAGCCGGAGGGGTGATATCGATTTCAGAACCGGCGCCTCCGCACTCGGCGCCAACTTCAACTTCACATTCGACAAACGCTCGGACAGCGGCATCGTTACCAACGGATGGGAAACCTTCCTGTCGACGCGGCCGAACATGATGCGGAAGGCTTACGGTGAGCGCCCAGTATTCGAGGACAGCCATAAATGTCCGTCCCTGCAAGCGGCTGATCTTTGGGCCTGGTGGGTTCGGAAATGGCACGTCGAAGGCACCTTCGACGACTTGGCCAACGGCGGCTTCGAAGGGTGGATACCGAAGCGTGGCCCCTACATGCTCAACCTCGAAGTTGATGAAGATTTGTTGGCCGACATTTATTGGAAAACGGTCAACGAAATTGTCGGCCATGGCGTGCCCGTCACAGACAGTAGGTATCCGGATCGAGGATGGACCAAACCCAACACAAATTAGGGTAAGCTGTCCTCCGCACTTCATTGCGAACGAATTGAAAGCAGTAGCTTCGCGTGGAGTATTCGGAGGGACTTGAACTGCACGATGGAGAAAATTCTCCAATCCGAATAGTGCTGCCAACGGAAGGGCGGGCATCGTCCCCTGCAAGGTCAGCATCTGATTTGGTGTCAGCTCCGGGCGGACGAGCACACCCCCCGTTTTCTCGCGATTGCGCGATCGGCAGAGCCGCTTGATCCAGGACAATGCCTTCCATGTCGCCTAGCTGCTATAGCCGCCTTCGAATGAGAGGCCCGCAATGAGTTCGACCGCCGCCCCGCATCGTTTCCCGCCTCTGGCCATCGCCCTCCACTGGGTCATGGTGGCGCTGATCGCAGCCGTCTATGCCTGCATCCTGCTGCGCGGGACCTATCCTAGGGGAAGCGATCTGCGCGAAGGCCTCAAGACCTGGCATTTCATGCTCGGGCTGGCTGTCCTGGTCCTGGTTCTCGTGCGCATCGTGGCGCGCTTCGTCAGCACCGAACCGCCGATCGTGCCGGAACCGCCGGCCTGGCAGATGCGTCTCGCCAGGATCACGCATTTGGCGCTTTATGCGTTCATGGTCGCAATGCCCCTCCTGGGCTGGGTCGCCCTGAGCGCCTCGGGCAAGGCCATTCCCTTTTTCGGACTGCACCTCCCCGCCCTCGTCGGCCCCGGCGAGACGCTGGCGGAGCAGGTCGAGGAAGTGCACGAGACGATCGGCACGATCGGCTATTTCCTGATCGGCCTGCACGCGCTCGCGGCCCTCTTCCATCACTATTTCCTCAAGGATGACACCTTGCGGCGAATGTTGCCGGGCCGGCGCTGATGCCGGCGGGCAGGTTGCAGAGCCTGATCGCTCGCGACGTCCTGCCCTTTTACGCATCGCTGCTCGCTCTGGTCGGCGCGGCGTTGCTGCTCGATGCGCTGCTGCACCTCGGCAACGCCGTCTGGATCGGGCGCTATCTGGGAATTCCGGGAACGGTCCTGATCCTGGTCTCGGCCCGATACTCGCTGCGCAAGCACAAGATCATCTCATGGGGAAAACCGGCGCAGTTGCTCAAGGAGCATCAGTGGCTGGCATGGATGGGATCTTTGCTCGTGCTCGTCCACGCCGGCATCCATTTCAACGCATGGCTGGGCTGGCTCGCCATCGCGGCGATGCTCATCAACGTCGCCAGCGGCCTCACCGGCAAATATCTGCTTGGCCGCGCGCAGAAGCGCCTCGCCGAGCGGCGGCGGGCGCTCGCGGATGCGGGCCTCTCGGCTGAGGACATTGCCGAACGCACCCACCTCGACAGCCTGGCGATGGACATCATCAAGCAGTGGCGGGTGATCCACATCCCGATCACATTGGCCTTTGCCGGGCTGGCCCTGGCTCACATCATCGCCATCTGCCTGTTCTGGGGCTGGAAATGATGCGCCCCGGCCCTCGTACAGGACGCGCCCTTCTCGCCGGAATCGCCGTCGCACTGGCCGTGCTGCTGGCGTTGCTCTTCATCTATCCGCACCAGATGATCGCGCCCGGGGCGCTCATCCCCGCGCATG
The DNA here is from genome assembly GCF_018603885.1 of Sphingobium nicotianae. Lineage (GTDB taxonomy): Bacteria > Pseudomonadota > Alphaproteobacteria > Sphingomonadales > Sphingomonadaceae > Sphingobium > Sphingobium nicotianae. The sequence goes on along the minus strand of NZ_JAHGAW010000006.1, from coordinate 255,125 downwards.
CCGAGTTGCAGCAGGATTGTTTCGCGTGCCATGCGCCCCTGCGCGGGCCTTCGGCTGCCCGGTGCATGGCGTGCCACCGGCCCGCCGAGATCGGGGTCAGGACGACGAAGGGGCAGCTGCTCCACAGCACTCATCCGAAAGTCGCGTTCCACGCCCAGCTGCGCGAGGCCGATTGCATGGCCTGCCACACGGATCATGCGGCCATCCCGCTCACCCGCAGCAAGCCCAAAGGCTTTGCGCACGAGCTGCTCAAGCCGGCGATCGCCGCACAGTGCACCGCGTGCCATGCCAAGCCCAGGGACAGCCTTCACGCCACCATCACCGGCGGCTGCGCGCAGTGCCACGCGACGAGCGGATGGACACCGGCCAATTTCGCGCATGATCGGTTCTTCCGGCTCGATGCCCATCACAATGTGGCCTGCACGACGTGCCACATCGGCAATCAGTTCAAACGCTACACCTGCTACGGCTGTCACGAGCATCAACCCGGGCGGATCATCGCCGAGCACGCCGAAGAAGGCATCCGCAACGTCGAGAACTGCGTCCGTTGCCATCGTTCCCCGGAAGGCGAAGGCGAAGGAAAAGGTGAAGGCGAAAGACAGGGCGAGGATCGGGACGACTGAGCCGGTCAGGGCCCGGACTATCTGCCGCAAATCCTCCGAGGATCACGACGGTCGAGACGCAGAGCGCGAAGCTGCCGCAACGAACCGACCGGCCCGCTTCTCGCCCCCGACGACCAGCCTCATGCCAGCCGCCCGCAACGGCTCTCATCGGCCCGCCATCCCGTGCATCGTTGACTTGATCCACGCGCGCCGTCAAAGCGCTGACGGGCGGGTGATTTCCGCGCGCATTCCAACATAATCAATGGACCCCCATGACCGGCCAGCCCAAGCGATCGTCGATCTATTTCGTGCTGCTCACGATTTTCATCGATGCGATGGGCTTCGGCCTCGCCAACCCGGTCCTGCCGCGCCTGATCATGGACATCGGCAAGCTCGACATCAGCCATGCGATCGGCATCGCCGGCTGGATGACGCTGGCCTTCGCCACCCTGCAATTCTCGATGGGGCCTGTGGTCGGCAATCTGTCGGATCGCTTCGGGCGGCGGCCGGTGCTGCTCATCGCGCTCGCCGGGCTGGTGATCAACTACAGCCTGATGGCCGTGGCGCACAGCCTGCCTCTGCTCTTCATCGGCCAGGCGCTCGCTGGCATCTTCGGCGGCACGATCGGCACCTGCCAGGCCGCCATCGCCGACATGACCGCCAGGGAGGACCGGGCGCATAATTTCAGCCTGATCGGCGCGGCGTTCGGCATGGGCTTCATCGTCGGGCCGTCGATCGGCGGCCTGCTCGGCGAATTCGGCCAGCGCATGCCGTTCATCGCCGCCGCGCTCTTCACCCTCGGCAGCCTGGTGTTCGGCTTCTTCGTCTTCCCCGATACGCTCAAGCCCGAAAATCGCCGCCCATTCGACTGGCGCCGCGCCAATCCGCTCGGCGCGCTGGCCGCGATGCGCGCCATGCCCGGCATCGGCGCGGTCATCGCCGTGCTGATGCTCTGGAACATCGCCGGCGCGGTCTACCCGCTGACCTGGTCCTATTATGGCATTGCGCGCTTCGGCTGGTCGAGCGGCGTGATCGGCCTCTCGCTCGCCATCGTCGGCGCGATCACCGCAGCGAGCCAGGCCTTCCTCAACGGCCGCCTGATCCGCCGCTTCGGCGAGCGCAAATCGGTGCTGATCGGCATGACCGCCGGCCTCACCATCCTGCTCGGCTATGCCTTCGCCACGCAGAGCTGGATGGCCTTCGCGCTGCTCATCGGCTTCGTGCCGCAGTCGCTCGTCGGCCCGGCGCTGACCGCGATCCTCTCCAACCGGGCGGGGTCGGATTCGCAGGGCGAGATACAGGGCATGGCCGCCATGGCGCAGGGCATTGCGGGCATCATCGCGCCGCTGCTGATCAACCCGACCATGGCCTATTTCACCTCACCCGCCGCGCCCTTCCAGTTTGCCGGCGCCGGCTTCATCGTTGCGGTGATCTTCGGCCTCGCCGCACTGGTGCGCATGATGACGCTCTCGACGTCGGCGCGCGCCGTTCAGCTGGATCCTGCAAAAATCACGTCCTAGGCCGCGCGGACGAATCCCCGCTTCCATGCTTGTCCGCTGTTACGCGCTGACAATCCACCCCAGATGGCTGAAAAGGGGGGTGGGAAGTGGCCGGTTGCAAGAGCCCTCTCCCGCTTTCGCGGGAGAGGGAGGGGCCCGCGAAGCGGGAGGGTGAGGGTCTTTGAGCCCGCCGACTGGAGCGCTTCATCTGTCGCGAAAGCGGGAGAGGGGAAAACGCAATGGCCGCTATGGCGTCGGTGGCCAACCAGGCGATCCGGCCAGATTGAGTTAGGAAGCGGAAGTGTTGTGATCCGCGCTACCGTGTCATTACGAAAATTAGATTGCCGATCATCCCAACCAACCCAATTGCAAGCGCAGCGACGCCTGTCCAATAGCGAATTGGTTGTTTGTCGCGATGAGCATCCCCTCGCCGCCAGATGCTGCCTGAACCCACCACACCGCGCCTCAAGCAGTCTATAAGGAGCCAGAGAAGGAACCCGGTCACCAAGGCCCACAACGCCAGAACCAAAACCAGATATAACATAGGTCTTCCTTGACGGCGATTTTGCCTCGGACCTCATAGGCAACCGCAGAAGCTAATGTTCAACTTATGCTTTGGGGTCCATGTCCGCAATCGCATCGTCTATCGACAGGCCGCTTCGGCTAGATTGTCGTGGTTTGCGGACTGGCGGCTTTTCGATGAAAATGGTCCTTGGCGGACGTTACGACCTCATTAGCTTTGTTTCCACTTCGTTCGGGACTGTATGATTGAGCGTGGTACGCCGCAAACTCATGCAGCGACGCGAGGATTGGCCCCGTATTGGTTGGAGCCTTCTTGGGGAGGCAAAAACGCCAGAACGAAGACCGCTAAGCTGAACGGTGCACCGATCCAATCACTTACGGACGTTTTATCTAGCTCATCGAAGGGCGCTGTCGCGAAATGCCACTGCTTCCATAAAGCGGCCATGACTGACGGGATTATCAGGAGCGCCCACCAACCCGAACGCCCCTGATCGTGAAGACGCCGAGCGAATAATGCATAAAACGGGACGCCAACAATCGCCGGAACAATCGCCATCATCATGGTGTCAACGATGAAGGAATTACCGGACAGCACGAAAGTGACGATGGCGCTGACGAAGCCGGACACCAATCCGAAATAAATCAGGTCTGTTCGACGGGCTCTCCCTGTGGCGTCAAAGGTAAGCCGCACCGTTTGGAGGATCGAATTGCCTTGCCCGCTGTCGCCGTAAGCCATGCATCAATTATGTCTGCTTATGGACAAACCGGCAAGTCATCCAGCGTCCGCAATGCCGTCGCGTCCCGACTGCCCGCTTCCGGGAGAAAATGTCGGATAGCCGTCGCTCGAATTTCTCCACACCGCCTAGTTCGACGCCTTTAGGGCCTGCGGAGGCGGGAGGCGTCCGCAGGCCCCGGCACCGCGTCAATCTCCCACAGACACCGTGCCGTAACGGAAACCGCGCTTGGCCATTTGCTTCACATAATGCCCGCGTTCGTGCGACAACTCGCCACGATATTCGTCCCAGGCACGCCGCGTATCCTCCATATCATCGGCATGGCGGAGATCGCTGACGACCTCCTTACGCGCCTCATTGATGTTCGCGCGGTAATTGAACCAATATTTATTCTCCAGGCCGCCGATCGGGCTCTGGATGATGAGCGCTTCCTGCTCGTGCGCGGCGCGTTCCTCGTCGGTCACGATCCGCGTGTTGATCGCGCTGGTGGCGGCGGTCGCGGCGCCCAGCGCCAGCATCGAGATGGTCATGAACTTCAACATTGGTCGTCTCCTTCCGGCGAGGCGACATTCAACCTCGCTCATCCAGGACAACGAACCGCAGGATCATTTTCATCCCGGGAAAAAGCGATCTTCGTTCAGTCGCCCCAATTTTTGTCGCGCGCGACGCGTTCCGAATCGACATCAAGAGCACCGTCCAATGCCATGTTTTGCGCGGCTTCCATGATCTCCTTCGATGCCGATCCCGCCTGACGATAGCCCCCTGACGAACCGGGCCGAAAATCCGACGCCTGCATGCGTTCGATACCCCATCCCGTCCCATTATGGCACGCGATGCCGGCCGCGCCCGCTTGCTCGAAGCCGCGGCAGAAGCGGCCATCCTTCGCCTTGAAGGTCAGCAGGATGCTCACGTCCCTGCCATCCTGCGCGGACGCCAGCTGCGTGGTCAGCGCCTTGTCGAGCGCGCCGCTGGCGACCAGACGGCCACCCTGCGTCACGATCGATCCGCCGCGCGGGATCTGCGTGCCGAGCACCAGCCCCAGCGCCAGGGACGCCGCGAGCGCCCCGCCCATCATCCAGCGCAGGCGCGGTTGCGGCGCGGCGCGGTCGGCTCTCGCCTGCCGCGCGGCCGCGAGGTCGACGATAGTGGCGGCGGGCGCATCTACCGGCTTCAGCATCGCCGTCAGCCGGTCCGGCACGGGCATGTCCAGGATAGGCGCGAAGTGTGCGCCAAGCCGGCTGCGCAGCGCCAGATGCGCCTCGACCTGCTGCGCGATCGCCGGATCGGCCGCCATCGCCGCCTCGACCCGCGCCGCCTCGTCCGGCCCCAGCTCGCCATCGGCATAGGCCGCGATCATCTCGGGATCGATGGTCATGCCGCCTCTCCTTCGCTCAGCATCGCCTGCAAGGCATCGCGCCCGCGGATCAGCCGCGAGGTCAGGGTGCCGATCGGGCAGCCGATGATGTCGGCGGCTTCGCGATAGCCATAACCCTCGACCATCACGAGCAGGATCGCCTCGCGCTGATCCTCCGGCAGCCGCGCCATCGCGCGATCGACCATCGACAGCTCGACGCGCGCCTCCTGCCCGCCCGTGGTGCCGACATCGAGGCCGGCGTCCTCATCGGCAAAGGTCTGGCCCCGGCGCTTGCCGGCGCGGACCTCGTCTATCCAAATATTGCGCATGATCCTGTACATCCAGCTATCCAGGCGCGTGCCCTCCGCCCACTGCTCGCGGGATTTGAGCGCGCGCTCGATGGTCATCTGGCAAAGATCGTCGCCCGCCGCGAGGTCGCGCGCCAGCCCCGCCGCGAACCGGCGCAGCCGGGGCAGCAGATCGACAATGCCTTCCTCGAACGTCGAACTCAGAGCCTCTGCCCTTTCTCACATGGATGAAACGTCTGGCCTCGCGCGTTTCATCCCTACATAGTCTCAAAGTTGCAAAAAGGTCATGCACGTCATGCGGCGGCTGTTCGTTTCGATCCTCCTGCTCGGCCTCGCCGTCCCGGTCATGGCGCAGATCGGCCTGCCGCAACCCGGCCGGGTGCTCGATCCCGTCATCGGCGCGGTCGACCGGACGCTGGACCGCACGCTCGATGCGACCCGCGATCTGGCAAATGCGGCAACCACGCTCGCGCGCGACCGGGTCCGGCGTCTCACCGGCATCGCCCGCGCCAATCCCGAGCGGATCGAGCTCGACGATCATGGCGAACCGGCCCGGCGCGGCGTCGTCCTGCTGCTCGATCCCGATGCGGCCTCGCTGGCCGCCGTGCGCAAGCTCGGCTTCACCGCCACTCCCGTCGAGGGACTGGACGCCCTCGGCCTCGCCACCGCCGAATTGACCGCGCCGCAGGGGATGAGCCTGCCCCGCGCGCTGAAGCAGCTCCGCAAGGCGCTGCCGGGCAAGAGCCTGAGCGCCGACGTCCTCCATTTCGAAAGCGCATCGGCCGCCGCGCCGTCCGGCGGCGCGACCGTCCGCGGCGCCACGATCGACACGCCGGTCGGCCTTATCGACGGCGGCGTTGCCGCTGTCGTTCCGGTGGCGGACCGGCGCGGCTTCGCCCCCGGCGCCCCCGCCGCCACTGATCACGGCACCGCCGTCGCAGGCCTGCTGCGCGACGCCGGCGTTCACACGCTTTTTGCCGCCGATGTTTACGGCCGCGACCCCGCCGGCGGCACCGCCCTCGCCATCGCCCGCGCGCTCGGCTGGCTGGTCGAGAAGCGCACGCGCGTCGTCTCGATCAGCCTGGTCGGCCCGCGCAATCCGCTACTCGAGCGCGCCATCGCGGCGACCCTGGCGCGCGGGGTCACGGTGCTGGCGGCGGTCGGCAATGACGGCCCCTCGGCCCCGCCCGCCTTCCCAGCCTCCTATCCCGGCGTGTTCGCGATCACCGCCGTCGATGGCCGCGACCGCGCCCTGATCGAGGCCGGCCGGGCCAGCCATCTCGATTATGCCGCTCCCGGCGCCGACATCAGCGCGCTCAATGCGGCAGGCGCTCGCAGGCCCGTGCGCGGCACCTCCTTCGCGACGCCGCTCGCTGCCGCGCGCGCCGCCGCCGCCGTCGACCATGGCAAACCCGTCCGAGCAACGCTCGACGCCGAGGCGAAGGATCTCGGCCGCAAAGGCCCGGACGATCAGTTCGGCCGCGGCCTGCTCTGCGGAGACTGCACCGGACGCTGATCAGAGGCTGTGCGTCTTCATGTGCTTGGCAGCCCGGAAGAAATGCCAGCACGGCCAGACTGTCGCCGCCATCGTCACGATCAGCACCATCTGCGTGGCGTCGCCCACCGCCTTGCGGCAGGCGAGATCGAGCGCCACGGCCGCGCCCTTGGCCGCATGCCCGCCGGGACAGGCCGCCACGAAGCCGCGCGGATCATAGCCGCCGAACAGGATGCCCGAGACGACATCATTGGCGATGCCCGCCAGCAGCGGCCCCACGCTGAGGCCGAGAAAGCCCGAGAAGAAGCCGACGATCACGAGCGCCTTCGCTCGCCCGCCCGGCGGGACGATATTGTAGAGCACGGTGTAGCAGGGCGCGAAGAAGGTCGCGTTGACCAGCGCGCCGAGGAACATCCAGATCGCCAGCGGCAGCCATTCCGTCTGCATGAGCGAGATGCAATAGAGCGGCGCGCCCATCGCCGTCGTGACGCCGGTGAACCACATCAGCCAGCGCTCATCGCGCCGCGCCAGCCGCTGCGAGATGATCCCGCCGAAATAGGTCGAGAGCGAGGCGCCGAGCATCATCGACATGGACATGATGAACGCGAGCTGCGTGTATGACAGCGGGAATTTCCGCGCGAGGAAGGGGCCGAGGAAGGTCGCGGTCGGCGCATCGAACAGCGAGAGCAGGGTGAGGCCGAGGATCATCTGACGCAGCACCGGCGATCGCCACAGCATCAGCGCGACCTCGCTGAAGGGTCGCGGATCGGCGAAGGCGGGATCCACCTCCGCCCCAATGTCGTAGCGGCCGCGCGGCGGCTCCTTGATGACCTTCCAGGTCAGCAGGGCGACGAACAGGCCCGGCACACCCAGCACATAGAAAGCCGCACGCCAGCCCCAATGATCCTGCACGATGCCGCCGATGATGATGCCGACGAATGACCCGATCGGAAAGCCCAGGCCATAGAGAGCCAGCGCCTTGACGCGGTCGCTGCGCGGGAAATAGTCGCTGATCAGCGAGTGCGAGGCCGGCATGCAGCTCGCCTCGCCGACGCCGACGCCCATGCGATAGAGCGACAGCTGGACGAAGCTCGTCGCGAGGCCGCAAAGCGCCGTCAGCACCGACCAGAGGGCGACGCAGACCGAGAGGATTCCAACGCGGCTGCCCTTGTCGGTAAAGCGCGCCATCGGAAAGCCGAAGACGAGCTGCACCGCACTAAACGCGACACCGGACAGAAAGCCGATCTGCCAATCCTGCAGCAGCAGTTCCTCTTTCACCGGCTGGGCGAGGATGCCGAAGATGGAGCGATCGACCGAGCTCAGGAAATAGACGACGAACAAGGTCGCGAGCACGATGCGGGCGGTCCGCCGTTCGGCGGCGGACATATCGGGCGATGGGCCGGTCGGTACCGCTCCGCTCAGGCTGCCGATCACACCCTGCTCCGCCCCGCTCAAGCTGCCCTCCACCAAGATCCGGCCTTCAACATTCCATCCCCCTTTTCCTGCCTGCCCACCTCTGCGGGTTGCGCGGACCACTTAACGTGTTAAACAGATCGGGCGCGCACGGCAAGGCGGGCGCCGCACACAGGGGAGGACGCGATGCGACGTTGGACATCCGCTCGGCACCGGCTTGCCTGCGCGCGAAGGCTGGCCGCCGCCTGCCTCGCCATGATCCTCCCGGCCTCCGCGATCCATGCTCAAGGCAGTCCCACGACATCGGGCTCTCCCGTCTATCGGGTCGACCAGAGCTGGCCCCAAAGGCTACCCAACAACTGGCTAGTCGGCGATGTCGGCGGGGTCAGCGTCGATCGGCACGATCATATCTGGGTCGTCCATCGCCCCGGTACGCTCCTGCCCGCCGACGTTCAGGCAGGGCTGACCCCGCCCACCGCGAAATGCTGCGTGGCCGCGCCGCCGGTCCTGGAGTTCGATACGTCCGGCAAGCTGTTGCGCAGCTGGGGCGGCCCCAAGCAGGTGACGGACTGGTTTGCGTCCGAGCATAGCATCTTCGCGGATGCCGACGACAATATCTGGGTGCTCGGCGCCGGCGCGAAGGACGGCCAGCTCCTCAAGTTCACCCCCGACGGCAAGCTGCTGCTGCGGATCGGCCGGCGCGGCGACTTCGTTGCCGGCGACGATCCGACGATGCTTGGCCTGCCGACCGACATCTATGTCGACACCAAGAAGCGGGAAGTCTTCGTCTCGGACGGCTATCGCAACAAGCGCGTGATCGTGTTCGATGCCGATACCGGCGCTTTCAAGCGCCAATGGACCGCCTACGGCAAGCCGGTCGACCCCACTTATGTGTCCCCGCCGAACCAGATCGGCTCGCGCGGGTCGGATAATCCGCAGCGCTTCACCACCGTCCATTGCGTGACGATGATCGGCGATGAGCTCTACGTCTGCGATCGCAACAATGAGCGCATACAGGTCTTCAAGCCGGACGGCACTTATCTTCGCGAGATATCCTTCAATCGCGGCCTCGGCGGCATGTCCGGCTCGACCTGGGACGCCGCGCCCGTGCCCGGCCATCCCGACAAGATCCTCGTGCTGGACGGCACCAACAGCGAGGTTGCCATCCTCGACACACACAGCGGCGCCGTCTCGGCCAGCTACCAGAGCACCGGCCGCTATGCCGGCCAGATGCACTGGCCGCACCAGATTGCGGTCGATCAGGAAGGCCGGCTCTACATCAGCGAAGTCGGCAATGCCTCGCGCATCCAGCGCTTTGAGCCGGTCAAGTAAGGGGAGAAACGATCATGCGCTTTCGCCTGACCGTCGCGTCGCTCGCCATGATCATCCCTCTCACCGCCGCAGCGCAGGAAACCGCCCCGCCGGACAAGGCGACCTGGATCACCAAGGAAGAGATCGAGACGGTCGCCCGGGCCATCCCCGATGGCGACCGCAACATCAAGGTGGCAAATATCGGCCACGAGAATTTCGCCGTCGGCATCGTCCACCGCGGCAAGACCGTGAATGGCAGCGAAGGCCGTCCCGCCCTCAAGCTGCCGCCCGGCCAGCTCTGCGGACGTAAGGTCGACGCGCCGCCGGCGACGGGCGGCACGCCGGCCGGCATCACCCACGACAACCAGACCGAGGGCTATTATATCGTCTCGGGCGGAGGCACGATGTTCACCGACGGCTACATCGCCAACGGCACCAAGATCGACATGACCGATCTCAACGGCCCGACCTGCTTCGGCACAGCCTACGGGGTGACGCGCAAGATCGTGAAGGAAGGCGACATCATCATCATCCCGGCCGGCGTCGTCCACGGCTGGCTCGATATCCCCGACCATGTCGATTATCTGAGCTTCCGACCCTCGACAGGCATCCTGACACCCGGCTGGATCAACCCCGCGCTCAAGAAATAGCCATTGCGCTCACGCCCGGTGCAAATCCCCATACAGCGCATGGTTCGCATCGTCATAGATGGGATTGGGCCACCACTGCATGATCTGCGTCATCAGCACGATATATAGCCCGCTGGCGCGATCCACCCAGGTGACGCTGTTGGCCGCGCCGCTCCAGCCGTAGGTGCCGAGGCCCTCGCCGCCCGGCGTCGCGGTGATCACCGATCGCCCGCCGGCGCCATAACCGCCCGTGCCGAACCCCGTCTTCGCCAGCACGCCCGGCTCCATCAGGTTGGACATCATCGTAAGGGCCGTGGCGATCTTGAGGATACGGGTACGACCGAGCCGCCCCTCGCCCAGCAGCATCGCCATGAAGCGTGCATAATCCCGCGTCGACGAAATGAGTCCACCGCCGCCGGAGGGAATGGCGGGCATCCGCGTGAAGACGCTGTGCTCGCGCGTGTCGATCACCTCCAGCCCTGTCAGGGTATGCTTGTAGTTTGTGGCGAAACGGTCGAGCCTGGCAGGCGGCACCATGAAGCCCGTGTCCGCCATGCCGAGTGGTGCCAGAATTCGCCGCTCCAGAAACAGCTCGAACTTCATGCCCGAGACCTTCTCGACAACGGCGCCCGCGACATCCAGCCCAATCGAGTAGTTCCAGCCCGACCCCGGCTCGAAGAGCAGCGGGACACCCGCCGCTGCCTCGGCAAACTCGATCAGGTTAGCCGGCCGGCGTGACTGCCCGTCGCGCATGGCCGAAGCGGTCTCTATCCCTTTTTCGGCATAGAATTTGGCGAGTGGGGCCGGCGCGGTCGAGCCATAAGCGAGCCCGGCGCTGTGCGTCACGAGATGACGGATCAGGATCGGCTTGACCGCCGGTCGGCTCGCGAGACTATTCGCGGGGTCGGTCAGCACCGTCATTTGGGCATAGCCGGGGAAGATTGCCGAGAGCGGTGTGTCGAGGGTGAGCTTGCCATCCTCAACCAGCATCATCACCGCGCAGCCGGTGATGCACTTGCTCATCGAATAGATGCGGTAGAGCGTGTCCGGACTGGCCGGCACCCCCTCCCCCAGCTCCAGTGTGCCCGCTGACAGGAAAGCGGGCGGTCCCTCTCTTCCACCGACGGCCACGACCATGTTGGCGACTTTCCGTTCCGCGACATAGCGATCGATGAGTGCCTTCATCGCGGGGTGGGTGGCCGCGACCGCAGCCTTGGCCAATGCGACCGATGGCATCGCCGCCGCCGCGCCGAGCAAGCCGAAAAACTGGCGGCGATCGGCCACGAAATCGGTGATAGCCATCGGACATCCTCCCTGTTTTTCCGAAGCTTCCGCCAGGGCCGCCACTTTGTCAAAGCCTGATCGCCACAAAAAATCATGCACCATGGATGAAAGCGCGCGGCCCCCTCGTTTGTGTTGATGAGAGCGCCACGGTCGGCGTTCGCAGGACAGACGAAAGGAATTCATCATGAAGGCACTTCTGACCACGGCGGCCGCGATCGCACTGGCCGTCTCGCCGGCTTCGGCGCAGCTTCTGGGCGGCGGCGGCCTGGGCGGATCGCTGGGCGGCACGCTCGGCGGCGGCGCCGGCGGCATGCTCGGCGGCAGCATGGGGGGCAATCTCGGCGGCATGGGCTCGCGGATCGGCGACACCACGCGCGGCACCCTGTCGGGGACCGCCGGCACCAGCGGCGACCAGAGCGTCGATCGTCACAGCGGTCGCATCTCGGGCAATCGCTCGGTGACCGGCTCGCTCGGCGGCACGGTCGACCAGACCGTGGACACGCCGCGCCAGGCCGTCAATGCCGGCGCCTCGGGTAATGGCTCGGGCAGCGCCAATCTGGGCGGCGAGGCGCAGCTCGTCGGCACCGATGCCGTGCGCGACACGGTGCGCGGCACCCGCTCGACCGCCAGCGACACGATCGGCGGGGCCCGCTCGCAGCTCCGCTCGACCGCCGATTCCACCCGCGCCACCGCCGGCGATGTCGTCGGCACCACGCGCAACGCGACGGTGAACGCGGTCGGCTCCGCTCACGCCACGGCGCAGGCCTCCACCGCCAATGCGCTGTCGGCCGCCAACAATCAGCTCGCCATCGCCGGCAGCGCGGCGGCCAGCACGGCCGGGGCCTTCGCGGTCGCGCCGGGCATGGTCATCCAGTCCGCCAAGGGCAACACGATTGGCACCGTCCATAACGTGGTCACGGACTCGCGCGGCCGCGTCCGCTCCGTGGTGGTCGAATCCGGCGACCGGCTCGCCACCCTCCCGGCCGGTAATTTCACCGGCAGCGGCGACGTGCTCGTGACCGGCATGAGCAAGGGCGACATCAAGAGCGCCAGCAAGAAGCAGGCGAAGGAACAGCCGGCGAGCTGACGCCCGACCTCCCACCCAGCTCGCCAGCCAGCCCGGCATCGGAAACGGTGCCGGGCTTTGGTATGTCGTCTCTCAGGTCTGCCTGAATTATATATTGCTATTGCGAACTATTTGCATTAAATGAATTGCATGATGACCATCCTGGACGGCAGGCAGTTTCCAAATGCCCTTTTCATGCAGCGGCAGAACGCCCCGGCGATGCCGTTCACCCTCTCGGCGCGACACCTGACTGGCCTTGCGATCGTGATCGCGGGCCTGGCCGCCGCGCTGGGGCTTTTCTAGTCACCCGGATCGAAAGTTCGGCACATTGATTTCGTCATCCCGGGCTTGACCCGGGATCCCGCCTTTCCTCAGCCGCACGCGAAAGAGAGCGGGACGCCCGGGTCAAGCCCGGGGTGACGATGATGAAACGAATGTCGATCCGTCCTAGATTCCGCCTTCGGTCACGGCATATCCGGCCGCTTCCAGCCCCGCCTTGAGCGCATCGGCGCAAGCGTTCAGCCGCGCCTGATCCGTCGCGCGCACCACGAAGTTGGCGCCAACCATACCCTCGCGGAAGAAGGGATAGCTGCCGATCTGGCAGCCTTCATGGGCCTTCTCGGTCTCGCGCAGCAGGTCGGCGATCTCGCTTTCCGGCGCGCGCGTCCCGAGCGTGCGCGAGAGCAGAGGCGCGCCGCCCTCCAGCGTCCCGGTCAGCTCGGCCAGCATTCCTGCGGTGATGTGCGGCACCCCCGCCATGATGTAGATATTGTCGAACCTTATGCCCGGCGCGCCCGAGCTGCTGTTGGGAATGAGCTCGGCGCCCTGCGGCACACGCGCCATGCGCAGCCGCGCCGGGTTGAGCCCGCCGCGCGCGGCATAATAGCCCTCCAGGATTGCGCGCGCCTGCGGATGCACGACCACCGGCACACCGAGCGCCGCCGCGATCGCATCGACCGTGATGTCGTCATGCGTCGGGCCGATGCCGCCGGTGGTGAAGAGATAATCGTAACGCGCGCGCAGGATGTTCACCGCCTCGACGATCGCCGCCTCGTCGTCCGCAACCACGCGCACTTCCCGCAGGCGAATGCCCTGCACATTCAGCCAAATGCCGATCTGCGCGACGTTCCTGTCCTGTGTGCGGCCCGAGAGAATCTCGTCGCCGATGACGATGACGCCGGCCGTCCAGACCCGCTCGCTCATGCCTCCTGGCCCTGGTCCGCGTGATGCCGCGCGAACACCGCCCGCAACCGCGCCGCGCGCTCGGGCGGGAGCAATTGGTCGGGATCGTAATAAGCGTCGAACGCGGGAATGCCTTCGGGCAGCGTCACCCAGGGCATGCGCTCGCTGACATAGATCGCGGCGTCCGGAACCACTTCCCACGGATCGTCGAGCGTGCCGACCAGCACCGAGATGCCGTGCCGTCCGGTGATATGGGGCTGGCGCAGCAGGGTGACGCCGCAGTCGGCGCACTGCATCACCACCTGGTTGAGATCGCTGGCAGTCCGCGCCGCATAGGAGACGAGATTGCCCTTCAGCACCGTGACCGCCTCCGCCTCGAAATAGGCGTAGACGGCGGATGTGCCGCCGCTCTGCTGCTGGCAGAGCGCACAGTAGCAATTATTGACGAAGATGGGTTCGCGATCGACGCGATAACGCGTCCTGCCGCAGCCACAGCCGCCACCCATGATTGCCTTGTCGTGCGTGGTCATGCCATCTGCTTAACTCTCCTCGCAGCCCTCGCCAAGCGCAGGGCATGCCCATGGCGGCAGGCTTTCTTGATTGGGCGTCTCACCCTTCTCCAGCTGCGCGCCTGTCGATCAGCGCCTTGAGCCGCGCGAACCGCTCCGGCGGGAGCAGTTCGGCAGGGTTGTAAGTCGTCTCGAACTGCGGAATGTCGTCCGGTAGCGCCGCCCAGGGCATTTTGTCCGCGACGAAGATGATGGCGTCTGGCCGCACCTTTCCCGGATCGTCCAGCGTTCCGGCGCGCAGGCCCGCCCCCAGCCGTCCCAGACGCGGATAGTAGCTCCACATCGCCGTCCCGCAGGCGGCGCATCGGCAGATGCTGTGGTCGCCGCCGCTGCCGGCCTTCACCACATGCTCGCTGAGCGTGCCGGTGAGCAGGACGAGCGCCTCCTTTTCAATGAAGATGTTCACGACCGAGGTTGAACCGGTCTGGCGCTGGCAGAGGCTGCAATGGCAATTATTGACGAAGATCGGCGCCGCCGTCAGCCGGTATCGCACCGCCCCACAGGCGCAACCGCCCTCCATCGCTGCCCCGTTCGTCATGACCGCCAGATCTCCTTGCTGCTACCCCCTCGCCTTTCCGGCGCGTGCGCACTATATCAATCCGCATGACGACGTACATGACGCCGACGGCCGAAACCGCCAATGTCCGCACATCCGCCATCAAGCTGCATGGCCCGGAGGGTTTTGCCGGCATGCGCAAGGCTGGACGGCTCGCGGCGGAGATCCTGGACGCGGTCGTGCCGCTGGTCCGCCCCGGCATCAAGACCAGCGCGATCGACGACTTCGTCCGCCAGATGACGCTGGACGCCGGCGCCGTGCCCGCAACGCTCGGCTATCACGGCTATTCGTACAGCTGCTGCATCAGCCTCAACAATGTGATCTGCCACGGCATGCCGGGCGACAAGATCCTGCGCGACGGCGACATCCTCAACATCGACGTGACGCCCCTGGTCGATGGCTGGCATGGCGACACGAGCCGCATGTATCTGGTCGGCGAGGTGCCCATCAAGGCGCGCCGGCTGGTCGATGTGACCTACGAATGTCTCCTGCTCGGCATCGAACAGGCCAGACCCGGCAATACGCTGGGCGACGTCGGCTACGCCATCCAGACCCACGCCGAGAAGCATCGCTACGGCGTCGTCCGCGACTTTTGCGGCCATGGTCTCGGCCGCGTATTCCATGATGCGCCCGAGGTCGTCCATGTCGGCCGGCCAGGCACCGGACCCGAGCTGCGCCCCGGCATGATCTTCACGATCGAGCCGATGATCAACGCCGGCAAGCCCGGCGTGAAGATGCTGGAGGACGGCTGGACGGCCGTCACCCGCGACCGCTCGCTCTCGGCGCAGTTCGAGCATTCGATCGGCATTACCGAGACCGGCTGCGAGATTTTCACGCTCAGTCCGCAAGACCTCCACAAACCGCCTTATTGAAACGGCGGACACTTTCGGCCGGTCATTTCGTCTGCCTAATTATTAAGCAATTCGGCTCGAAAATGCC
Source organism: Sphingobium nicotianae (assembly GCF_018603885.1). Taxonomy (GTDB): domain Bacteria; phylum Pseudomonadota; class Alphaproteobacteria; order Sphingomonadales; family Sphingomonadaceae; genus Sphingobium; species Sphingobium nicotianae. The sequence continues at coordinate 239,662 of NZ_JAHGAW010000006.1, read as the reverse complement.
CGAAATCCGGGCAATATCGACATTCGTTCGCAAAGCAGCCAATGCTTGGCTGGTGATTCGCGAGCCAGCGCTGTAGCGTTCAGCCCTTGCGCGGTCGCGCGCATCGATCTTGTCTTGGCAGGGGCGAGTCGATGGCGCGGTTTCCGGGGTCGCTCTCGCCGCGCTTCATGCGAAGCAAAGGGGTATATTGGTCATGAAAAAGGTGGAAGCAATCATCAAGCCCTTCAAGCTGGATGATGTGAAGGAAGCGCTGCACGAGGTCGGCGTCTCCGGGATCACGGTCACCGAGGCCAAGGGCTTCGGCCGGCAGAAGGGCCATACCGAGCTGTATCGCGGCGCCGAATATGTCGTGGACTTCCTGCCCAAGGTGAAGCTCGAGGTGGTGGTCGAAGACGGCATCGTCGATCGCGTGGTCGAGGCAATTTCCGGCGCTGCGCGGACGGGGCGCATTGGCGACGGCAAGATTTTCGTCATCCCCGTCGAGAAGGCGGTCCGCATCCGCACGGGGGAGCTGGACGAGGCCGCCATCTGATTTTCGAATTATCGCAACACTTTAAGTCAAAGAGGAAGGGTACGTCGCCATGGCCAATTCGGCAAAAGACATTCTCAAGATCATCGAGGACAAGGAGATCGAGTGGGTCGACCTTCGCTTCACCGATCCGAAGGGCAAGTGGCAGCATCTGACCATGGTCTCGAGTGTTCTTGGCGAGGATGAGCTGGAAGAAGGCCTGATGTTCGACGGCAGCTCGATCGAGGGCTGGAAGGCGATCAACGAGTCCGACATGATCCTGAAGCCGGATCTGGACGCGGTCTATGTCGACCCGTTCAGCGCGACGCCGATGATGATCCTCTTCTGCAACATCGTCGAGCCCTCCACCGGCGAGCTTTATGGCCGCGACCCGCGCTCGACCGCCGTTCGCGCCGAGGCCTATGTGAAGGCCGCCGGCTTCGGCGACACCGTCTATGTCGGCCCGGAGGCCGAGTTCTTCATGTTCGACGACGTGCGCTTCAACAATGCGTACAACGAGAGCTTCTACAAGATCGACGACATCGAACTGCCGACCAACACCGGCAAGGAATATGAGGGCGGCAATCTCGGCCACCGTCCGCGCGCCAAGGGTGGCTATTTCCCCGTCGCGCCGGTCGATCCGTGCACCGACATCCGCGCCGAGATGGTCTCGACCATGCTCGAAATGGGCCTGCCCTGCGATAAGCATCACCACGAAGTGGCCGCCGCGCAGCACGAGCTCGGCCTGACCTTCGGCACGCTGGTCACCACGGCCGATCGCATGCAGATCTACAAGTATGTCGTGCAGATGGTCGCCCAGGCCTATGGCAAGACCGCGACCTTCATGCCCAAGCCGATCGCCCAGGATAATGGTTCGGGCATGCACACGCATATCTCGATCTGGGACAAGGGCAACCCGCTGTTCGCCGGCAATGGCTATGCCGGGCTCAGCGACATGTGCCTCTATTTCATCGGCGGCGTCATCAAGCATGCCAAGGCGCTCAACGCCTTCACCAACCCGACGACCAACAGCTACAAGCGTCTGGTCCCGGGCTTCGAGGCACCGGTGCTGCTCGCTTACTCCGCGCGCAACCGCTCGGCCTCCTGCCGTATTCCATACGGCTCGGGCGCCAAGGCAAAGCGCGTCGAGTTCCGTTTCCCGGACGCGATGGCTAACCCCTATCTCTGCTACGCGGCGTTGCTGCTGGCGGGTCTCGACGGCATCGAGAACAAGATCCACCCGGGCGAGGCGATGGACAAGAACCTCTACGATCTGCCGCCCAAGGAACTGAGCCAGGTGCCGACCGTGTGCGGCTCGCTGCGTGAAGCGCTCAACAGCCTGGAAGCCGACCACGACTTCCTGCTCAAGGGTGACGTCTTCTCGAAGGACCAGATCGACGCTTACATCGAGCTCAAGTGGCCGGAAGTGTATCGCTGGGAAATGGCGCCTAGCCCGGTCGAGTTCGACATGTATTACAGCGCCTGATTTAAGCGATCAGTCAAAAAGAGGGGGCGTCCGGAGCGATCCGGGCGCCCTTTTCGTTTCGCTGCCGAACGTAAAAGCCCCTCCTCTTCAGAGGAGGGGCCATTTTCTGCTGCAACGCCCGGGCGCTCACGCCCAGCCGCCGTCACTGATGCACGTAGATCGCCCGCTCGTGGGAGAAGGCCTTGAAGCCGAAATAGCCGTGATAGCTGCCCATCCCGCTGCCGTTGACGCCGCCGAAGGGCAGCCGGTTCTCGAGATAGTGCGAAAAGACGCCATTGACCGTCACGCCGCCGGAGGAAGTGCGATCCAGCACCTTCTGCACATGGGCCTCATCAGGGCTATAGACGTAGAGCGCCAGCGGCTTCTCGCGCGCCTCGATATAGCCGATCGCCTGATCGAGCGTGTCGTAGGTCATCACCGGGAGGACCGGCGCGAAGATCTCGTCCTGCAGAATCTTCATCTGCGGCGTCACGTCGGTGAGCATCGTGGGGTGGATGGTGAGATCGGTGGCATCGAGTTCGCCGCCCACGGCCACCGTCGCGCCCTGGGCGACCGCGTCGTCGACCATTGCCTTGACCCGGTTGAAGTTAGCCTCGTTCACGATCTGGGCGATGCTGTCCTTCTTGATCTTGCCGTCCTCTCCATAGAGATTCTTGGCGACATTGGCCTTGAAGCCCTCGACCAACCGGTCCTTCTGGTCTTCCTTCACGAACACATAGTCGGGGCAGATGCAGGCCTGACCGCCGTTGAACTGCTTCGCGCCAGCGAGATCGGCGGCGATCTTGTCGATGTCGGCGCCGTCGTCGATGATCACCGGGGATTTGCCGCCCAGCTCCAGCGTCACGCTCGCCAGATGCTTGGCAGCGGCGGCCATCACGATCTTGCCGACGCGTGGGGACCCGGTGAAGAAGATATGGTTGAACGGCAGCTCAAGCAGCGCCGTCGCCACGCTCACATCGCCCTCGAACAAAGCCACCTCATTCTCGTCGAACACCTCGCGCAGGATCACGCCGGCGATCCGCGCGGTGGCCGGACACAGGTCGGTCAGCTTGACCATGCAGCAGTTGCCGGCGGCAACGGCGGCCGCAACCGGACCCAGCGTCAGGCCGAGCGGGAAGTTCCAGGGCCCAAGGACGAGGCACACGCCGCGCGCCTCATAGGCGATCAGCGCCCGGTCGTTGGGGTTCTTGGAGGGCGTGACCTCGGTCGGCTTCATCCAGTCGTCGAGGCTGTCGATGTTGAGCTGGATGTTGCCGACGATGTTCAGCACTTCCGTAACCCGGATCTCACCTTCGGGCTTGCGGGTATCCTCCAGCACCGCCGCGACGATCTCGTCGGCATGGGCCTCCACGGCTGCCTTCAGCTTGGCCAGCTTCGCCTTGCGCTGCTCGGCGGTCGAGGCTTTGACATCCCACTGATGCGCCTGCTGGAGAGCGAAGACGCGGGCAATGTCCTTGGAGAGGTCGGCGGCAGTTTGCTGGGTGGTGGTCATGAGGCTTTCCGTCTGTGATCGGATGGGGGGAATCGGCAGCCTTGTAGGGGGTCCGCATGCGACAAGACAAGGGTCAGACGCATATCGGGACGCGATTTCATCTATACGAAATTCTGGACATAATCATCATCTAGAGAGCACAACGACGGAAATCCGGCCAATCGTTGCACCAGCCTCTCGGACGGACGCTACATGTGCAGGGCCTTATCCCGCCTCAGTCCGGCCGGCGATGGACGAGACTTCCACGAAGTCCCGCCAGAGCATCACCAGCACCGCCATGGTCGCCGGACCGATGAACAGGCCGAGCAAGCCAAAGGCCTCCACGCCGCCGAGGATGCCGATCAACACCCAGACGAAGGGCAGCTTGGTCGCGCCGCCGATCATGACCGGGCGGATGAAATGATCCGCGAAACCGATGACGATCAGGCCGATGACCAGCACCGCGATCGCCGCGCCGATCGCGCTTTGCGGCAGGAGCAGGAAGGCGGCGATCACCAGCATGACGACCGCGCCGAACGGAAAGATCGCCGCCACGCCGGTGAGCATCCCCATGAGCAGCGGATGCGGCACGCCGAGGAAGATATAAAAGACCGCCATTACCGCGCCTTCCCCGAGCCCGACCAGAACGACCCCGTCGATCGTGCTGCGCACCGAGATCACCGTCTGCCGCAGGATTCGCTCGCTGGTGGCGCCGAACAGATGGTCCGCCGCCACGCGGCATTGCGCGACGACCGACTCCCGGTCGCGCAATAGAAAGAAGAGCGTGATAAGCGTGAAGACGAGGATCACGATCCGGCGGAACACACCTGCACCGATGATCCGGCTATGCTCCAGCCAGTTCGCCGTGTTGAGATGATGGAGTTGCATCTGCGCGCCCTGCGCGGTCGCCAGGTTGAGGCGCCACCAGTCGGTCAGCGCAGGACCGACGAAGGGCAATTGCGGCGCCCAGCCAGGCACGGGCACGCCATGCTGCTGCGCCTGCGTGACCCAGGCGACGATGGTCGAAACCTCGATGGCCGCGCGCGAAATGCCGAGCGCGAGCAGGGCGGTCAGGACGAGCGCGATCGCCACCGTGATGAGCGCGGCGAGCAAAGTGCGATGGCGCCGGCCCCACGGGCTGTCGACGGCTTTCAAATAAAGCGGATCGATGGCGATCGCCATGATGACCGCCCAGACCAGCGCATGGATGAAACCCCAGATGATCCAGAGCCCGGCGAGCAGCAGCGCCAGCGAGACGACGACCTTCACGAGCGACGAGCGCCGTTCCTCCTGTTCCTGCGTCTGGTGGTGATCGGTCATCTCGTCCTCCGCCGTCCCGCAGAGGGCGGCCCGTCAATCCGCCGCGCATACCCTCAAATGCCCCGCCGGGCACCGCTTATTTGGCAGCGGCCTTGCCCTTGGCCTTCGGTTTGGCTTTCTCGCGGATATAGACGCCACGACCGGCTTCCTGCTTGAGCTCGAATGCGCCCGTCCTGCTGATCAGGTCGCGCAGCTTCGCCGATCCATAGGTGCGCGGATCGAAATCGGGCGACAAGGTGCCGATGCGTTGACCCACCCCGCCCAGGGCCACCCAGCCATCATCCCCCTCGAACTGAGCCAGCGCCTGGGTGATCAGAGGAACGGCTTCCGAGGGCTTGCGGACCAGCGACCTTGGCCGCTCGTCGGGCTTGCTCGGCTCGGCTGCCACCGGCGCCTCGGGAATCAGATTCTCGTTGTAAATGAAGCGCTTGCAGGCATTTCGAAAGCTCTCGGGGGTTTTCTGCTCACCAAAGCCATAGACATCGAGCCCATGCTCGCGAATGCGCGCGGCGAGGCTGGTAAAGTCGCTGTCCGACGATACCAGACAGAAACCATCGACGCGGCCATCGTGCAGCAGGTCCATCGCATCGATGACCAGGGAGATGTCCGAGGCGTTCTTGCCCGTCGTATAGGCGAAGGTCTGGTGCGGCATGATCGCATGCGGCTGCAATATGTCCGTCCAGGCCTTCAGGCGGCTGCTGGAGAAGTCGCCATAGATGCGACGTACGCTGGCTTCGCCGATCTTGGCGATCTCGACGAACAGGCCGTCGGCGATCCGGGCCGACGCATTGTCAGCGTCGATGAGGACGGCGAGTCGCGGCAGACGATCGGAAGCGGCCATGTCAGCAACATGCCTGCTGACGGCCGATTTAGCGAGGGCCGAGCGCTCAATAATCCTTAGATATCCGCGCGGCCGCACTCTGGCGACCCACGGTCGAGACCGTCGAGAGCAGCGAAAGCCAGCGCGTGATCTGATATTCGACGCGCGTCGCGCTGTAGCCCTGCCCGTCGGTGATAAGTTCCACGTAAAGATTGCGACCAATGTTCTTGCCCGCCGCGATCGCCGTCTTCTGCCCGATCGTCGGATCGGCGGCGAGGACGCGCAGGCGCGAGAGGCCGGTGGCACGGCGCACCGCGTTGATCGGGTCGAGCCCGCCGCCCCCACCCTGGAAAGCCGCGACTGCCGATGCCAGCTGGAGCGCTTCGGGCGCGGACAGCTTCGAAATGGACGTGCCGAACAGCAGCCGCGCGAGCAGCTCGTCCTGCGCCATGGCGGGAATGCTGGAGAAGTTGATGATCGGCCGCTGGCTGGTGCCGGTCACGGTGATCGTCGCGGACAGATCCTGCACATCCGCCACGGCGCGCACGTCCAGCACCGGATTCACCGGCGTGCTGCCGTTGAAGGTCAGCCGGCCTTCGCGCAGGTCGAAGCGCTTGCCGGCAAAGTCATAGGTGCCGCGAATGAGCGTCGCCGTGCCGCGGAAGGCCGGTGCCGTCACCAGCCCGCCGATCGTGAGATCGGCCGACCATTCGCTCTGCATGCCCAGGCCCTCGACCATGAGGCCCTGCGGCGCGCGTGCCTTCACGTCGAGCCGCCAGGATGCGGCGGCGCGGTTGCGCTCCACTTCATCGCCCGCGCGATTGATCTCGACCAGGCGGAGCTGCGGGATCTCGGCGGCGACCGAGGCGCGGCCGAGCACGAAGCGGCTGGCGACGACATCGAGGTCGCCGGAAATCACGCCGCCGCTGCCCGAGGACTGGATCCGCAGCGGCCCGGTCACGGTCGCGCCGACATCGTCGCGGTCGAGCAATACGGCCCGCTCGGCGCGCAGATTGATGTCCATGCCCACGCCGCGCTCGGCCGAGAGATCGAAGATCGCGCTGCCGGCCACCGCGCCATTGCCGGCGGTGCGGCCCTGAATGTCGCCGATGCTCAGGCGCGAGCCGCTGAACGTGCCGTGCGCCGAGACGTTGGTCAGCGACATACCGGTGACCGGGCTCTGCAGGCGGGCATTGCTCGTGTCGAGTGAGCCCAGGATCAGCGGGTCGGAGAGCGTTCCGGTCGCATTGGCGATGAGCCGGACGTCGCCGCCGAGCGAGATGATCTCGACATTGGTGAGCCGCCAGAGCGTGTCGGCATCGCCCGCATAGCGGAGCTGGGCGCGCAGCGGGGCATTGAGCACGCGGTCCGCGAGCGACCCCGTCCCGAGCGGCGCGACGAGCGCCTGCGCACGGCCGATCACGGTGCCGCCCTTGGCGAAGACGGCACGGGCCGCTAGCCGCTGGCTGTCCAGCATCGCATTGAGGCCGATGTCGATCGGGGCCGAGCTGAGCGCCAGCCCCGAACGGGTCAGGCCCTTGATGCGCAGGTTCATCCGCCCGCTGGGCACGGTGCCGCGCGGCCAGTCGAACGCCAGCGTCCCGTCCGCCGTGCCGCCGAGGCCGAGCTCGCCATTGACCAGATCGAGCAAGGCGAGCGGCAGGCTCTGCATCTGCGCCTCGACATGTGTCGCGGTCGCGCCGAGCAGTCCGGCGAGGCGCAGGCCGCCGCCCTGCATGTGCAGCGTCACCGGAGCGAGGCGCCAGCCCTCATCTTCGCGGGTCAGCACCGCGGCCCGATCGAGCTTGAGCGGCCGCTGGTCGACCGATCCCTGCAGATCGATGCGGATGCGGTCCTGCGCAATGCCCGCGCGCCCCTGAATGTCGAACAGGCGCCCGTTCTGGCCGCTCATCGAGAGGGTCGCCGTCCCCTCCCCGTTCACCAGATTGGCGGCTGCCGCGAAACGGCCGACGACCAGCGACCCGATCCGCAAGCCGCGCCCCTGCGCACTGGCGGTGATGCTCACCGCGCCCGGCCGCAGCAAAATGTCGCCGCGTACCGTGCCGCGATTGACCGTGATCGCCGGCGATCCCGCAAACTTGGCGCCGCCCAGATCGACATTGAGGCCAATCTTCTGGACGCCCTCGACCATCGACAGCTCGATCTGCCCCTCGGCCGGACCTGACAAGGTGAGCAGCCCCTGCAGCCCGCCGGCAACCGGGACGATCTCGCCCTTCACCACCACGTCGCTGATACCCAGATTGGTGAGCGCGATCGTCGCCTGGCCATTGGGCGGCAGCAGCACCGCAGCCTCGCCCTTGAACGGCCCGAGCATCGATCCGCCCTCGACGCTCACGGCATAGCCGCGCTCGTCGGGCGTGAGATGCGCATGGACATTGGCGAGACGCAGCACGGGCAGCGGCCGCTCGAGCAGCAGGTCCACCTCGGGCCGGTCGGCCTTGCCGGCGAGCGTCACGCGCAGCGGGCCATAGGCGCGGTGCTGGCCGGTCGCCGCGATCTGGAGATTGCCCTTGGGATCGACGAAGCCGTTGCCTGCAAGAGTCAGCGCCGGCGCCGCAACGCGCAGGTTGCTCAGCGCGATGCGACCCTGCCCCGCGAAGGCGAAGTTGCTGGTCAGCACCGGCAGCCCTTCGCCGAGGCCGCGCAGGAAACCATTGTCGAGCCGCCGCATCGTCGCGCGCGCCGTGCCGGTGAAAGTCGTCGCGCCGCGCGGCAGATGCGCGAGACGCAGCACGGCACTGAGATCGAGCCGGCCGAGGCCGCGCATCTCCAGCCTGTCGAACCCGCCCTTGAGATTGGCGAGGAAGCTCCCGGCGCGCAGGTTCGCCTGCCCGTCGAGCACGGCCGCAAGCCCGCTCGCCTTCACCGCGGTCGGTGCGATGCGCAGCGCGTCGCCGTCTCGCGTGAGCATGCCGTTCACGGTGAGATTGCGCAGTCGCTCGTCGATCATCGGATTGCCGAGCGCCAGCGAACGCGCCGTCAGGCGGATCGGGAAGCTCCCCTTCGTGCCGGCCAGCCGTCCCTCGCCGGACAGCCGCAGGTCGCGCAGCTGCAGGCTCCCCTGCCGCAGTTCGGCGCCGGTCAGCAGATAATCAAGCTGGGCGTCGGCGAAGGGCCCGGCGAGCCGCGCGCGCAGCTGGATCGGCTGACCGCTCACGCCGGGCGCGAGGCGACCGGGCTGCGCGATCGCGGCGTCCAGCCGCAGTTCATCGAAGCGGTTGCGGGCGAGATCGAGGCCGCCGGTTGCCCTGAGCTGCGCGGCGGACAGTCCGAGCGATGCCGTGCCCGATAGCAGGCGATTGTCGAAACGCAGCGTCGCATCGAGTTGCGCGCGGCCGTCCGGCGCCAGCGGCTTGAGCAATGTCATCGGCCCGATCAGCGCCAGCGGCCCGCGCACATGATAGCTGCCCTGCTCCATGCCGAGCGCGAGATTGACGACGAGTTGCTTGCCATCGAGCGCCAGCGCGCGTCCTCTCCACCGGCGCCAGTCGCCATCTCCCCTGATCGTGAACGCGACCGGCCGATCGGTGCCGGCGAGCTTGGCGATGATGCCGCCACGCGGCCCGACCACGACGAGATCGATGTCGAACTTGCGATCATCCGGCCGGCTGTCGAGCGCGAGGCGGACGACGTCCGGCGTATTGGCCGAGAAGGCCAGCAGATTGATGACCGCCCGGCCGGAGCGAATATCCGCCTTGCCGACCGCGCGGATCGTGCGTCGCTCGCCCGCGATTCCAGCGCCGAGCCCAAGCCGGTCGACGCGCAGGTCGGCGAGACGAATGTCGAAGCCCGGGAGGATCGACGTCTTGGCCTCGGTCGGCCGGAATTGCGGCAGCCGATGGAGATCGGCCGAAACAATGTGCAGGCGATCGATGTCGAGCCGGTTGGAGAGCCAGCCGAGGGGATACCAGCTCATGTCGGCGCGCTGGACCCGCGCGAACTCACCCTTCGGGTCGGAGAAGCGCACGTCGCGCAACGTCAGGTCGCGAAACAGCCGCCCCTCGATCGACCCGACGCTCACGCGCAGCCCCGTCACCGGTTCCCAGCGCGCGATCTGGCCGATGATGAAGCGGTGTCCCGCCTGGCTGTCGAGCCAGCGCACCCCGCCCCAGATCGCCAGCAACAGCGCCGCGATGGCCACCAGCACCGAGAGACTCACCCACCGCCACCAGCGACGCCGGGCGGGAGCCGCCGCCACGGGCGCGAGGTCGGGAGCGATCTCCTCGGCCATCAGAAGGCCTGCCCCAGCGAGACATAGACGCCGATCCGCGAGTCGCCCGGCTGCGGGTTCAGCGGCGTGCCGACATCAATGCGGATCGGGCCGAAATTGCTGTAATAACGCAGGCCCAGCCCTGCCCCGATGCGCAGTTCCCTGGCGCTCGGCCAGGGATCGGCGGAGATCGTGCCGGCATCGATGAACGGCACGAGGCCGAACTGATTGAGGCTGCCGAAGCGGAAGCGCGCTTCCAGCGACAATTCGCCGAGACTGCGGCCACCGACCGGATCATTGTTGAGGTCACGGGGGCCGATCGCCTGATAGCCATAGCCGCGCACCGATCCGCCGCCGCCGGAATAATAGCGCCGGGTCGGTGCGATGCGATCCGCCGAGGCACCGACGATCGTGCCCAGGCGGAACCGTCCGGCGATCGTCACGCGATCGCTGAAGGGCACATAGGCACTGCCGTCGACCTGGCCCCGGATATAGCTGAACACGCCATTTTGCAGCGACACTTCCGGCGATATGCGCGCGCCCAGTCGGAAGCCCTTGCGCGGATCCAGCAGATCGTCGCTGCCGTCATAGGTGACGCCGGTCGGCAGTGCCGCGATCACATAGGTGCGGTGCCGCGGTGTCAGCGAGGCGCCGTAGAGGTCGCGCTCGTCACTGATCCGCAGTTCGGCGCCGAACGACCAGGTCCAGTCCTTCTGGAAGATGAGATTGGTCTGCCGCTCGAAGCTGCCGGCGATGCCCGCGGTCAGGGCCTGATAGGCCGGCTGGTCGACATTGGCGCCGCTGAGCTCGAGGTTGAGCACACGGTCGCGGCGGCCCAGATTGTTGCGGCGAAGCGTCGCCGTCAGGCTCTGCTCCTGCGTACCGAGCACGCCACGCAGGGTGAGCGCGCCTTCGGGCGGGAAGAAGTTGCGATGCTGCCAGCTCGCCTCGATACGCGCGCCCTCGCCCGTGCCATAGCCGATTTCGCCCGAGATGGTGCGGGGCGGCGCGGGAGTCATGCTGATCGCGAGATCGACCAGCTGATCGGTCTTGCCCTCTTGCGGCGTGATCGTCACCTGCGAGACCAGACCCGTGGCGATCAGCGCGCGGTCGAGGTCGGTAATGTCGCTCTGATTATAGGGCTGACCGGGCTTGAAACGGCTGATGACCGCGACATGCCTGGCATCGAACGGCGCCTGCTGGTTCACCTTGATCTCGCCGAAGCGGCGGAAGCCGCCGGTCGTGACGTTGAGATTGAGGATCGCCTCGCGCTGCTGGTGATCGACCGTCAGCACCGGCTCGCGCACGTCCGCGAAGGGATAGCCGCCTTCGCCCAGCCCCGTGCGCAGCTTGTCCGTGGCGGCGAGGATCGCGTCGGTGTCGGCCGGATCGCCCTGTTTGACGGTGAACAGCCCGCGCAGGTCCGTGCCCAGCGGGCTAGCGCCCTCCAGGCCAAAGACCTGCACGTTGCTGAGCAGATAGCGCGGCCCCGCGCTGGCGCCGAGGATGACGTTGACGTGCGGGTCCGTCCCCGCGTCGACGCCCAACCTCATGCGCGTCCGGCTGTCGTAATAGCCCCGCGCCCGCAGCAGCTCATCGACGAGGTCGGTGTCGCTCTGCCCGCGCCGGCGAATCTGGGCGATATTGGCGCGGTCGCCTTCGCCCTGCTTCAGCACGGAGAGCGTATCGAACCGCGTATAGAAGGTCGCGTCGGCAACCGCGCTGAAGCCGTCCAGCGTGGTGTGATACCGCAGCGGCACGCTCGGATCGAGTGCGGCGAGCGCGTCACGCGTCGCATCGGATGTCGCCTGCTCCGCCGCGACCTCCGCATCCGAGGGGGGATAGGGCGGCGGCGGCGCCTGATTCTGGCTGGCCGCTTCCGGTTCCGGCACCGGGTCCGTAGGCAGCGACGCGGAGGGCGCGGCGAGATCGGGCCAGTCGAGGCCGATGTCCGGCATCTCCTCAAGATCGAGGCTATTGTCCGGCGCGGTCTGGGCAGGTGCCGGCGTGGCGGACGGCGACGGCACTGTCGTCGGACTGGGCTGCGCGCGCGCGATGCCCGGCACCGCAAGCATCATCGCCATGACGGTCCAGCCGACACTCAGCTCAGGATTGGGAGACCAGCCAAGGCCCGACCGTCGCAACATGACCTCTGTCTATGGGTTCGCGGCTCGACTGCAACCCGCATTCGGACATTTCGCAGGGTTTTGGGTCGATTGGAGGCACCGCCGATCGCCCGGGCGACCGGCGCGGCCATTCCCGGCGGATCAGAAGGCCCGTTCGAGCCGGATCAGCAGGTCGCGCGCCGGGCTGAGCGGCAAGGCGATGTCGTTCCGGCCGCGCCCGATCAGCTGGCGTTCCAGGCGCGAGACCCGATCGTAGAGATCCTCGCTCGTTTCGATCAGGGCCGCCATGTCGACGCTGAAGCGCTCGGCAATGCCGGCGGGTGTCGGTGCGGCAGCGCCAAGTCCGTGGCGCTCCTCGCCACGCGCGGACTCGGGCAGCTCGCCGTTCAGGATGGCGCGCTGGGTCAGCAGCCAGGCGATGACGTGCATCAGGCGCGTCGTCACTTTCAGCGACTCGCAGGCGAATTCAACGCGGTCGACCTGACCGAGCAAAGCGCGATGTTCCTCGGCCCGATGGTCGAAGAAGGAACGCGCCTCGTCGGCAAGCACCATGGCTTCGACATAGAGACTGTCGATCAGGCGCCGGTCGAACTGGTTGAGCAGGGTGGTTGAGTCGCTCATGCCATCGTTGCTGCCACAGACCCTGGCGGCTGTCGCGCCGATTAACTTCGAATCAACCACATGTCGGCGTCGGACCGTGGCTCGTCCCGAAATGGGGCGGTTGTTCAAGCGATAATGTCGGGAATCAGGCTGTTTTCCAGCATCGTGATTTCGTCGCGCAGGCGCAATTTGCGCTTCTTCATGCGCGCGAGCTGAAGCTGGTCGGGCTGGGCGATCTGGCTGAGGGCGACGATCGCGCAATCGAGATCGCGATGTTCGACCCGCAGAAACTCCAGCCGCTGCTCGATTTCCTCGATCGACAACACCGACTCGCAACCTCCCGTCATTCTGCGCGCGGCTGCATCATCGCATCGCGTCTCCCCGCCCGCAACGGCCGAACCCATCGCAACAAAAATTCAGCGTTAACGCCTTTTCTTCCGCAGTCGCGAAATGACAGGGCAGCGCCATCGGAATTTTGTTTAACGATCAATCACATCGTCGCCGCCTGTGCTGCGGCTTATCGCAAATCGAAAAAAGGGGGGAGACAGGTCCGCGCCGGAGTGATTTACTGACCCTCCATTGTCGCAATGGCTAAGGAGGACAGTATGGACACATCCCATGTTTCCGCACTTCACGCCAAACATGCCGGGCTCGAAGCCCGGATCAAGGACGAGACGGCCCGGCCCGCGCCGGACAATTTTCTCGTCGCGACGCTCAAGAAGCAGAAGCTTCGAATCAAGCAGGAACTGGCACAAGCCACCGGCTGAGCGACGCATAACGGGCATGTGAGCGCATCCGCGCAGCATGCCCTCAAGGAAGCATCCAGGAGACTGACCGGCACCGACCGGACCGACGGCCCCATCGGGCGGCCCGGAGGAGTCCTTTCCTTGCCATCCCTGTCCCTGCCGGACGAGAGACCGGCGGTGTGCTGGATGAGCCGGGTGTCCTGCGCGGGCAGCGCTTCCTTTCCGGGGAAGCCTGCCCGGCGGGCTCAATAAACCCGCTTCTTCGGCTCGATGTAGGCGATTTCGTCAGTCAGCGTATAGTCGTGCACCGGCCGGCTATCGAGCGTCACCGCGCCCCCTTTGCCGCCCCAGCCGTCGAACCAGCTGATCGTGTGCTTCATCCAGTTGGCGTCGTCGCGATCGGGATGATCCTCGTGCATGTGCGCGCCGCGGCTTTCCTTGCGCGCCCGCGCGCCCTTGATCGTGCAGAGCGCCTGGCCGATCAGATTGTCCAGCTCCAGCGTCTCGACGAGATCGGTGTTCCAGATCATCGAGCGGTCGGTGATGCCGATGTCGCTCATCCCGGCATAGACCTTCTCGAGCTTCTCGATGCCCTCGGCCATCAGCGCGTCGGTGCGGAACACGGCGGCATGGGCCTGCATCGTATGCTGCATGTCGAGGCGGATATTGGCCGTCGGCGTCCCGCCCTTGGCATTGCGGAAATGGTCGACGCGCGCGAGCGCCAGCTCCGCCGAGTCCGCCGGCAGCGCCCTGTGCGCCGCGCCGGGCTTGACGATCTCGGCGATCCGCTTGCCGGTCGCGCGGCCGAAGACGACGAGGTCGATCAGGCTGTTCGAGCCCAGGCGATTGGCGCCATGGACCGAGACGCACGCCGCCTCGCCCACCGCGAACAGGCCCGGCACGACGGCATCGGGATTGCCGTCCTTCAAGGTCACGACTTCGCCATGATAATTGGTCGGGATGCCGCCCATATTATAGTGCACGGTCGGCACCACCGGCAGCGGCTGGCGCGTCAGGTCGACGCCCGCGAAGATCTTGCCCGTCTCGGTGATGCCGGGCAGCCGCTCGTGCAACACCTTGGGATCGATGTGATCGAGGTGCAGGTAGATATGATCCTTGTTCTTGCCGACGCCGCGGCCCTCGCGGATCTCCATCGCCATCGAGCGCGAGACCACGTCGCGCGAGGCGAGATCCTTGGCCGAGGGCGCATAACGCTCCATGAAGCGCTCGCCTTCGGAGTTGGTCAGATAGCCGCCCTCGCCGCGCGCGCCCTCGGTGATGAGCACGCCCGCGCCATAGATGCCGGTCGGGTGGAACTGGACGAACTCCATGTCCTGCAGCGGCAGGCCCGCGCGCAACACCATACCGCCGCCGTCGCCGGTGCAGCTATGCGCCGAGGTCGCCGAGAAGTAGCAGCGCCCGTAGCCGCCGGTCGCCAGCACCACGGCATGGGCCCGGAAGCGGTGGATCGAGCCGTCGTCCATGTTGAGGGCGATGACGCCGCGGCACTCGCCATTTTCCATGATCAGGTCGAGCGCGAAATATTCGATATAGAAATCAGCGTCGTAGCGCAGGCTCTGCTGGTAGAGCGCGTGAAGCATGGCGTGGCCGGTGCGGTCGGCGGCGGCGCAGGTGCGTTGGGCCGGCGGGCCGGCGCCCATATTCTGCATCATGCCGCCGAACGGGCGCTGATAGATCTTGCCTTCCTCGGTGCGGCTGAACGGCACCCCCGCATGCTCCAGCTCGTAGACCGCCGCCGGCGCCTCGCGCACCATATATTCGATCGCGTCCTGGTCGCCGAGCCAGTCGGAGCCCTTGACCGTGTCGTACATGTGCCAGGTCCAGTGGTCCGGACCCATGTTGCCTAGGCTCGCCGCGATGCCGCCCTGCGCCGCCACGGTGTGCGAGCGCGTCGGGAACAGCTTGGTGATGCAGGCGGTCTTGAGACCGCTCTCGGCAATGCCCATGGTCGCGCGCAGGCCCGATCCACCGGCCCCCACCACGACGGCGTCATAAGTGTGATCGACGATCTTGTAAGCGTCGGCCATCAGAGGGGCCCTCCGGCAAAAGCGAGCTTGGCGACCGAGAAGAGGCAGACCGCCCCCGCGCCGATCGCATAGAAGGTGAGCAGCACGAGCACGGCGAACTTCAGCCCGTCATCATGCACATAATCCTCGATCAGCACCTGCAGGCCGAGGCGGATATGATAGAAGACGCTGACGATCATCAGCATCATCGGCACCGCGACGATCGGCTGGGCGAGCCAGCCGGCGACCGCGCCATGATCGTGCGACGGCAGCATGACCAGCCCGGCGATCAGCCAGCTTACCAGCAGCGCGTTGCCGATCGCGGTGAACCGCTGGGCGACCCAGTGATGGACACCGCTCTTGGCCGAGCCGAGGCCGCGGACCTTGCCGACTTTGGTTCCGCTGCCCATCAGTGCGCTCCCCGCGTGAAGATATAGGCCCAGAGCGCAATGGTCGCGATCACTGCCGCGGCCATGACGACCAGCGACCAGGTGCGGTTGGTCTTGAGCTCATAGCCCGCGCCCATGTCCATCACGAGATGGCGCAGGCCCGAGAAGAGATGCTGGAAGAAGGCCCAGGACAAGCCGATCAGCACGATCCGGCTCACATAGTTGGCGATCAGCCCGGCCAGGTCCGCCTCATCGGCGCGCCACACATAATATTGAAATGTCGCGTAATCCGCAGGGCCGCTCGCGGCCGCGAACAGCCACCAGGTGAGCCCCAGGCCGCCGACAATCGCCAGGCCGTCGCCCGTCACGCGGTGCAGGATCGAGATCAGCATGTGCGGACCCCATCGCCAGATGGTCAGATGCGGAGAGAGCGGCCTCGGCCGGGATTGCGCCATGATAAGCGACCCTGATCGTGAAAGTTGGCGTCCCTTTAGCGCAAAGCCGCCGCACTGCAAACGGTCAGGGTGGGCTTATCGATGTTCGGCCGTGCGGGCGGACGGCCCAGCAATAACCGGCGGTTAACGAAGACCGGCTATCTGCGGGGTCTGAGCGCGACTGGGTGTAGCGCCTGGCAGAGGATCGATTTGGATCATGACCGCAATTATCAGCGACACGATTTCCATGGCGGAGCGCCTCAGGGAGTTCGATCCGCAGGGCAAGCTGCCCGTAGCCGCACTGCGGATCAGGGAGATCATCGGCGATCGCGTCGACGAGCTCGGTGACGTGGCATTCGACGCCTACATGATCAATGCCGGCAAATTCTCGCACAGCGCCACCGAACTGGACGAGCTGCGTCGCAACGCCCGCGCCTTCCATCATGAGCTGCTCGGCAATCTCACCGGCGAGGCGTGGGGCGAGCAGGCCCGCGCCTTCCTCATCTACGCCATCGAGCGCGGCCTCTCGATCCGCACCCAGATCTTCACGATCAACAGCGTCGTCGACAAGCTCCGCGACATTCTCGGCGAGTTGATGGACGATCTCGAGGAGCGCGCCAGGCTGATGGCGCAGATGCGCTACATCTCGCTGGTGCAGGTCGAAGTCTGCTGCGCCGCCTATGCCGACCATATCCGCGCGCAGGACCGCATCAAGCGCGACCAGCAGCGCCAGGAATTCTCCGATCTGCTGACCGATCAGATCGACAAGGCCGCCGATCTGGGCGATCGCCTCCGCGATCAGGCGCGCGAAGCCTCCAGCGCGACGCGCGGCATGCTCGACAAGGCGAGCGAAGTCGCCGCCGCCGCCGAGCAGTCCGCCATCGCGATGCGCGAGGCCGCACACACCAGCTCGGGCCTGATTCGCGCCATCGAGGAAGCCCGCACCGAAGTCGATCAGGCCGCCGAAGTCGCCTCGCGCGCCTCCGTGCAGGCCGGCGAGGCGGTGAACATGTCCGCCGCCCTCTCCGATCATGCCCAGTCGATCGAGTCGATCCTCGGCCTCATCCGCGACATTGCCGGCCAGACCAACCTGCTTGCGCTCAATGCCACGATCGAGGCGGCGCGCGCCGGCGATGCCGGTCGCGGCTTCGCGGTGGTCGCGCAGGAAGTGAAGTCGCTCGCCAGCCAGACCGCCCGCGCGACCGACGACATCGCCCAGAAGATCGCCTCCATCCAGAATGCCACGCGCCAGTCGGTCGAGACCAATGAGCGCATCCGCGTCACCGTCCAGGAAGTGCAGACCATGGGCATGCGCATCCGCACCGCCATGGACGCGCAGTCGCAGACCGTCACCATGATCACCGCCGCCGTCGACGAGACCGCGCTCGCCGCCGACTCCATGTCGTCCAATATTTCGGCGATCCGCCAGGATACCGAGATCGTCGCGTCCGAGATCGACGAGCTGGAGAGCGGCTTCACCGAGGTGCGCAGTCATCTCGGCAACCTGCGCAGCCGCTCGCTGAACTTCGTCCAGACCGTCGGCGGCGAGCAGCGCGCCGTGGGCTGAGCGCCCCGCCCCACGCACACAAATGGAGCGGGCCGATAAATTTGCCCGCTCCCCAAATGCGATAAATCCGCTAGAGCCGCGTGCATGGCCAAGTCCAAGCGCTCTCCCAAATCCGCCGCATCGCCCGCAGCAGCCTGGCAGATGACTCTCCCCTGCTCCCGCGCCACCGCCGAGCATATCCAGTTCGAGGCGGAGAGCCTGTTCGCCGATTGGCCAAGCCCGCCCGCGATCATCGCCAGCGAGCCGGACATCGCCCGGCCGGACGACTGGCAACTCGACGTCATCTTCGAAGGCAAGCCGGACGGCGCCGCCATCGACGCGCTCCTCGCTCTGCTCCCGGACGGCAGGCGCACCCAATATACGCTTGAACCGGTGCCCGACGCGGATTGGGTGACGCAGAGCCAGGCCGGCTTGGATCCGATCACGGCCGGACCGTTTCATGTCCGCAATGACGAGGGAGACCCGCCGCAGCCGGGCTTCACCAATTTCCTCATTCCGGCGAGTCAGGCCTTCGGCACTGGCCAGCACGAGACCACTTATGGCTGCCTGCTGACGCTCGCGCGGCTGCACGAGACCGGCCATCGCTTCGGCAATATCGCCGACATCGGCACCGGCACCGGCCTGCTCGCCTTCGCCGCGATGACCCTCTGGCCCCACGCCCATGCCCTCGCCTCGGACATCGACCCGATCTCGATAGACGTGACGGCGGAAAATGCGGATCTGAATGGCGTGGCGCTAGGCAGCGGCCCGGGCGAGCTCCAGCTCGTTGCGGCGCCCGGCGTCGATCATGCGCTGATCCAGGGCCTCGCGCCCTATGATCTGATCATCGCAAATATCCTTGCCGGTCCGCTGATCGAGCTGGCCCCCAGCCTCGCCAAGCAACTGGCGGACGGTGGCTCGCTGATCCTCGCCGGCCTGCTGGACAGCCAGGCGGACCGCGTCATCGCCGCATACTGGAAGCAGGGCCTGCGCCTCGCGGGCCGCATCGACAGCGCCGGCGAAAAGGGAGGCGACTGGCCCACCCTCCACCTGCGCAAGCGCCGCCGTTTCGGCTGGCGCCGCCCCACCCGCTTTCGCGCCGAGGATGTCGGCGAGGCGCCGGGCTACGGGAGCTGGTAAGCGATCGGCTCAGGCCGCCATGGCCGCGAATCCGGACTGCTGCGCGCGCTCCTGAATGTCGCGATAGCGCTTGAGCCGCGTCTGCTTGAGGCCCGGCATGCCGAACCGGTCGACGGCCCGTTGCCATCCGGCGAATTCCTCGACCGACAGCTGATAGCGCGCGAAAACCTCGTCGACGCTGAGCAGCCCGCCATTGACGGCGGCGACGACCTCCGCCTTGCGGCGCGGCGTCCAGTAGCTGCATCCCGCCACGGGAAGGCAGTCTTCGGTAAGCGGTTGACCCAATGGTCCGATCACCCAGGATCGGCCGGCGGCGGTTTGGGGGCGAGACTGGCCACCCCGGGGGTAGGTGCTCTGTTCCATGCCGTTAACTTTCGGCGAATATCCCTAACGACTCATTAACCCTGTTTAACAAGCTTTGGAAATGCGACGGATCGAGGCACGGCGCCGATCGACGGAGCCAATATCCACTCACGCAATTGTATTTAAAGAATTTTCCCTCAAGAGCACCGCGCTTAGATATTCAAACTACTACTCCTGCGAAATATTCTGACGCACCTCGCCTCGCGCGCGTAACTGTGTGCCACGCGTTAACAACCGATCCTGCGGCAACACCGCATCCGGAGCGATGTCATCCAGTGTTTCGAGCGCCGCATAGACCGGCGCGAAATCGGTCTCGACCGTCGCCCGGAGCAGCGACTCGAAGCTCGGGATCACGAAATAGCTCTGCTGATAATCGTCGATTCGGTAGTTGGTCCGCATCACCCGCATCAGATCGAAGGCGATGCGATTGGGGCTCGGGTCATCGAGCGCGAACTCACTCTCGCCGTGACTGGAAACGATCCCCGCCCCGAACAGGCGCAGGCCGCCATCCTCTTCGATCAGGCCGAATTCGACCGTATACCAGTAGAGCCGCGCCAGCTTGTGCAGCGCGCCGAACGCCAGGCTGCGCAGCCCGCCCTGCCCATAGGCCTGCATATAGTCGGCATAGACCGGATCGGCGAGCAAAGGCACATGGCCGAACACGTCATGAAACACGTCCGGCTCCTGCAGATAATCGAGCTGGTCCGGCCGCCGGATGAAGTTACCCGCGACGAAGCGCCGATTGGCGAGATGGTCGAAGAAAACCGCATCCGGCACCAGCCCCGGCACCGCGACGACCTGCCACCCGGTCAGCGCCATCAGCCGCGCGGAGAGCTCCTCGAAATCGGGAATGCCCGGCCTGGAGAGCCGTAGCACGTCGAGCCCATGCAAAAAGGCAGCGCAGCCCCGCCCCTGCAACTGCGCGCTCTGCCGAGCGAACAGCCTGTCCCAGGTGGCATGATCCTGCGCGGTGTAAGCCGACCAGTCCTGCGGGATGGTCCAGTCGGCCGCAGCGCCTTCCGGCGGTGTCTCATGGATGTGACTCTCCATGCGCTTCTTCTATCATGTCCCGCGCGAGAAAGAAAATTACACGTCGCGCGGCCGCCGCAACCCCACTGCCTCTCCCGCTGTTACGGACAGCATCTCCATCCCGTCCAGCAGGAAGACCGGATCGGGCCCCATGTTGCGCAGCTGCGCGCCTTCCACGATCACGCCGGCCGTTTCGGGAATAGCGATTATCGGCGCACCGCAATCGATGCTCGCCGCGCGCAGGCGATCGATCTCATCCTCCTGGAAATGGCAGCCGACCATATGCCCGGCAAGCAATCCAAGCCCCGCCATCATCGCCTGACCAGCGGCTGCGGCTGCCTTCGATCCGCCAAGCCGTTCGCCAAGGATGATCGCCCCCGCACTTCCGCCATAGATGGGAATGCCCGCCGCAGCCGCGCTGCGAATGAAGGTATCGAACCCCGTGCGCCGTACTTCCTGCAACAGAAAGACGGTGTCGCCACCGCCGATGTAGAGACCGCCGATCCGATCGACCGGGAGGCTCGGCCGCAGGTCGTGCCACATCTCGATCGCCCCGACGCCATGGGGCGCCATTGCCGCGCAAAACCAGCTCAGGCTGTCGGCCGGCGGCTGGTCGCGGCGAGCCGTCGGGACATAGACCAGTGGCCCGGACGATGAGCATCGCCCGATGAACGCGCCATCGAGCAGCAAGGATTGCTCCGGCGTTCCGCCGCCGGCGAGAAACAACCCTCCCGCATGGGCGCCCCGACCCACCGGCCGGAGCGCCGCACGTGTCACGCGAACCGGACGCTGGCAATCTGGCGGCGGCGCAGCACCCCGCCCACGACGCCCAGCCCCGCGATCATCATCGCCCAGCTCGCCGGCTCCGGCACCGAGGGCGTGACCGGCAGACCCGTCGACGTCACTCTCAACTCGCTCCGGCTGATCGAGCCATTATTGTAGAGATAGTTGGTACCGATGGTGCCGGAGGCATCCTGCGCGCCGATGGTGAAAGCGGCGGTCGAGCCCATCGCGGCATAGCTGTAAGTCACGTCGTCGAACCCGACTCCCATCCACAGCTCGAAGCTGGATCGGGCCGTGCTGCTGGGCAGGAGAACGCTGTCCCAATCGATCACGACCCAGCTGTGCGTGCCATCGGTGAGCGTTCCGGCCCGGATCGCGCCGCCGGTGGAATCGATGTCCGTCCAATACGGCGCGAGGATGGGCGCGGTGACGCCGCCCGCCGGCAGGCTGAGATTGGCCGAGGTCCACAGGCTGCCCGGCACGGCCGCGTTGCCGAGCGTGACGAAGCCATTTTCGGCAACCGTGAGGCTCGTCCAGCTCTGGCCGCCGAAGGTGATGCCCGGAATGTTCAGCGAGACCGAGCCGTCGCCGGTCAGGTTGGCGATCGGGCCGATGCCGAACAGCGACAGGCCGAGATAGCCGCCCGCCGGCCCGGAGCCCGGCGCGATGGTGATCGATTGCGCATCGGCACCCGCGCCCAGAACCGTGCCGCCGAGCAAGGCGGCGGCAAAAATCATTTTGCGAAACATAAGCGTCCTCCCACTGCGACGATCCGCGATCGCCGATGCGAAAGTCTCACCGGAGGCCGGCGCGGTCAACGCGCGTTAACCATGTCCGGAAACCATCTTGTCAGCATTTGGGACAGGCCGGCAGGCCTCGGCGCGCGCCTATCCCGCCCCCTTCACGATCTCCGCCCAGGCCGCCTCGTCGATCACCTCGATGCCGAGGTCGGCCGCCTTCTTGAGCTTGGAGCCCGCGCCCGGCCCGGCCACCACCAGGTCCGTCGCCGCGCTCACCGATCCCGCCGCCCGCGCGCCCAGCGCTTCCGCTTGCGCCTTGGCCTCGTCTCGGCTCATCGTCTCGAGCTTGCCGGTGAACACGATCGTCTTGCCCGAGACCGCGCTCGCCCTCACCTCGACCACATAAGGCGGTGGCGACACCTGACCCAGCAGGTCGTCCCAGACGGCGACATTATGGTCCTCGTGGAAGAAATCCGCGAGCGCATGACCGACCGCGATGCCGATGCCATCCGTGCTCACTTCGAAAATCTGCTTCACCGCCTTAAGCATGCGTGCGGCGAAAGGGCTGGGCTTCTCGGCCTCGCCCTGCGGATAGTCCGCGCGATAAGCGCGGAATTCGGCGGCCTTGGCGGGCAGTCGGTGAATATCGTGCAACCCCTTCAGCAGGTCGCGTGCCGTGACGATGCCGACATGGCGGATCCCCAGCCCGAAGAGCAGCCGCGCGGCGTCCGGCTCGCGCCGATTCTCGATCGCTGCCAGCAGGTTATCGACCGACTTGTCCTTCCAGCCTTCACGTCCGAGCAACTCGGCGCGATGCTGTTTCAGCCGGAAGATGTCGGCCGGCCCATGCTCCAGCCAGCCCAGCTCGAAGAATTCGCGGATCGTCTTGTCGCCCAGGCCATCAATGTCCATCGCGCCGCGGCTGACGAAATGGTTGAGCCGCTCGATCCGCTGCGCCGGGCAGATCAGCCCGGCCGTGCAGCGCACGTCGACCTCGCCCTCCTCCGCCACCGCCTCGCTGCCGCACTCCGGGCAATGATCCGGGAAGAGGAAAGCCGGCCGGTCGTCGTCGCGGGACAGATTGTCGACCACCTGCGGGATCACGTCGCCCGCCCGCTGGATGAGGACCCGGTCGCCCGGCCGCACCCCCAGCCGCGCAATCTCGTCGCGATTGTGCAGCGTCACGTTCTGCACGACCACGCCGCCCACCGTCACCGGCTTGAGGCGGCCGACCGGCGTCAGCTTGCCGGTCCGCCCAACCTGGATGTCGATGCCGAGCAGGGTCGTCTCGGCCTGCTCGGCCGGGAATTTACGCGCGATCGCCCAGCGCGGAGCCTTGGCGACGAAGCCCAGCCGCTCCTGCAGGTCCAGCCGGTCAACCTTATACACCACCCCGTCAATGTCGTAGGGCAGATCAGCACGGATCTGCTCGATCCCGCGATAATGCGCCAGCATCGCGGCGCTGTCCGGGCAGAGCACCAGCCGCGGCGAGACCGGGATGCCCCAGCGCTCCATCACCTTCATGACGCCATATTGCGTGTCCGCCGGCAGCGCCGACACCGCACCCCAGCCATGCGCAAGGAACCGCAGTGGCCGGCTCGCGGTCACGCTCGCATCCT
The DNA here is from genome assembly GCF_018603885.1 of Sphingobium nicotianae. Lineage (GTDB taxonomy): Bacteria > Pseudomonadota > Alphaproteobacteria > Sphingomonadales > Sphingomonadaceae > Sphingobium > Sphingobium nicotianae. Next base: position 216,284 of record NZ_JAHGAW010000006.1, on the reverse strand, counting down.
TCTGGCGCAGCGATCCGGCGGCGGCGTTGCGCGGATTCGCGAACTGGCGGACCCCCTCGGGGTCGAACGTCTCGCCCCGCGCCTCCGCGACAGCCTGCCCCTCGCGCATCAGCCGCGCGTTGAGGGCGACGAACGCCGCCTTCTCCATATAGACCTCGCCGCGCACCTCGAAAATGTCCGGCGCGCCTTCCGGCAGCTCCTGAGGAATGTCGCTTATGTGACTGACATTGGGCGTGACATCCTCGCCGATCTCGCCGTCTCCCCGCGTCGCCGCGCGCACCAGCCTGCCGCCCTCGTAGCGGATCGAGAGCGACAGCCCGTCGATCTTGTCCTCCGCCGTCATCGCGACGCCCTCGCCCTCGGGCAGGTTCAGATAGCGCCGCACCCGCGCCACGAACTCCTCGACCTCCTCGTCCGCGAAGGCATTGTCGAGGCTCATCATCCGCTTCTCGTGCCGCACCTTGGCAAGCGCCGAGGCCGCGACGGAGGCGCCCACCTGCCGGTTCGGGCTGTCCGCGCGGATCAGATGCGGAAACGCCGCCTCCAGCGCGTTGTTCTCGCGCACCAGCGCGTCATAGTCCGCGTCGCTGATCTCGGGCGCGTCGTCCGCATGATAGAGCCGGTTATGATGCGCGATCTCCCGGGCGAGGCGCATCAGGCGGTTTGCCGCATCCGCTTCGGAGAGGGTGGCGGGATCGGTCATGACTCTCTCCCCTCCTCTTCAGAGGAGGGGCCGGGGGTGGTGCCGCTGACCCACCGGTCGGGCAATGTGTCGAGCGTCAGCAAAAGCCTCGACAAAACGCCCTCCATATTCTCAATCACATCGCGATTGCCGAAACGCAGCGTCACGAAGCCAAACCTCTCTCGCAAATCGGCGTCGCGCGCCGCATCAGATTCCACATCGTGCGTGTCACCGTCGAGCTCGACGATCAAGTTCTTCGCCGGGCAGAAATAGTCGACGATGCGCCCCGCGATCGTCGCCTGCCGACGGAACTTGTATCCGCTGAGCTGCGACGCCCGCAATTGCCTCCACAACCGTCGCTCCGGCTCGGTCGGCTCCCTCCGCATGCGCGCCGCGCGAGCCAGCATCGTCGGTCGATCTGCGTTCATCCGGCACCAGGGGAGCAAAAAACGGCTGCTTTGCCTGATCTGCCTCGCAATCGGGAACAGGGTCCACTCCCCTCCTCTTCAGAGGAGGGGTCGGGGGTGGTGCCGAACCACCACAAACGTCACCCCTCATCCCGGCACGAACTCCACCCGCACGCCGAAGCCCGCCATCAGCGGCCGGCCATATTTGATCGCCTCCTGGACTTTGGGCAGCTTGAGCGAGGCCGCGTGCGCCTCCTTCGTCATCCACAGCTCGGTGATCCAGATGCTGTCCGCGTCCGCCACGTCCGCGCCGACGATATAAGCGACATTGCCCGGCATCTCGCCGCTGCCCTCGGTCAGGATCGCGATCAGGTCATCCCGCTTGCCCGGCAGCGCCTTGATCTGGCCGATCAGGCCGTAATGCGGCTTTTCCTCTTCCATGCGCCTTGTCTCCGTTGCCGCCAGCCCGGGCGCGGCCAAAGCCAGCAGCGCGAGGCCCGCGCCCGCCGTCGCCACCTCGCGCCGCGTCATCTCCGCTGCCATCAAGCCTCCTGCCCGAACTGGTCGGTCACCTCGATGGCTCCGACGATCGCCGCGTTGAAGGCGTCCATCTCCTCGGCCGGGATCCAATATTCCTGATGTGCGCGGCCGCCCGCCGTCTCGACAGGATAGCGCGCGAGAAGATCGGCATCGACCTCAAAGCGCGTGACGAAACCGCTGCCGCTCGCCAACACGTTCCAGTCGCGCGCGATCTTGATCGCATATTCGCGCGTCGTCACCGGATAGAAGATCGGCTGCTGGGGCAGGCGCGGCGGGAAGGCGCGCATGCCGGATTGCTCGATCAGCGCCAGTTCCTCCGGCCCAATCGGGCGCCACAGGGTCACCGTCGCGCTCACACACCCTCCAGCAGCCGATCGGCCTGCGCCCGCGCCTCGTCGGTGATGGCGGCGCCCGATAGCATGCGGGCGATCTCCTCGCGCCGCTCGGCCTCGTCCAGCGGATGGACGCCGGTGCGGGTGATCGTCCCCTGCGAGCTTTTGGCGATCAACAGATGTTCCGCCCCCCGCGCGGCGACCTGCGGCGAGTGCGTCACCACGACGACCTGCGCGCCACCCGCCAGCCGCGCCAGCCGCTCGCCGATCGCCCCGGCCACCGCGCCGCCCACGCCCCGGTCGATCTCGTCGAAGATCATCGTGCCCGCACTGCCCTGCGCCGCCAGTGCGACCTTGAGCGCGAGGATGAAGCGCGACAGCTCGCCGCCCGAGGCGATCTTGGTGAGCGGAGCGAAGGGTGCGCCCGGATTGGTCGAGATCATATATTCGACCCGGTCCTTGCCCGATGCGCGCCATTGTCCCTCGGGCAGCGGCTCGACATCGGTGCGGAAGCGTGCGGCATCCAGCTTGAGCGGCGCCAGTTCATCCGCCATCGCCTTGTCCAACCGGGCCGCCGCCGCGCGCCGGGCGTCGCTCAGCGCCTGTGCCGCCGCCTCATAGGCCGCCCGCGTGCTTGCAAGCTCGCCCTCCAGATCGAGCAGCCCCGCCTCGCCGGCATCGATCCGCGCCAGTTGCGCGCTCATCTGCTCGGCCAGCGCGGCGAGATCGTCGGCGGCGACCTGATGCTTGCGGGCGAGCGCGCGCAGATCGAACAGGCGCGTCTCGATCGCGTCCAGCCGCGCCGGGTCGACGCTCAGCGCCTCGCTCGCCCGGGCGAGCTGGTCCTCCGCTTCGGCCGCCTCGATCACCGCGCGGTCGAACGCCGCCAGTGCGCTGGCAAGCAGTTCATGCTCGGGCGCGATCCGGTCGAGCCGCCGCGCCGCCTGCCGCAGCTTGGAGAGAGCGCCCTCCGACCCGCCGAGCGCCGCATCGAGCGCCGCCAGATCCTCGGTCAGCCGCGCGCCCTTCTGCATCGTCGCGCGTTCGGCGGCCAGCGCCTCCTCCTCGCCCGGCTCGGGCGCGAACTTGGTCAGCTCGTCGACGGCATGGGCGAGATAGTCGCGCTCCTTCGCCGCATTCTCCAGCGCGTCGCGCGCAGCCGCCAGCCGCGTCCCGGCATCCTGCCACGCCGCATGCGCCGCCCGCACCGCGCCCGTGTCCAGCCCGCCAAAGGCATCGAGCAGGTCCATGTGGCCGCGCGGATTGAGTAGGCCGCGCTCGTCATGCTGGCCGTGAATCTCGACCAGAAGCGCGCCGACATCGCGCAGCAGCGCCGCCGAGCAGGGCTGATCGTTGAGGAAGGCGCGGCTGCCGCCATCGGCCTTCAGCGTGCGGCGGATCAGGAGCGGCCCGCCCGGCTCCTGATCGATCTCGTTCTCGGCGAGCAAAGCAGCCAGCGCCGATCCCGCCGCCGCCGGCTCGAAGCTCGCCGTCACGCTCGCCTGATCGGTGCCGGCGCGCACCAGCCCGCTGTCCGCCCGCATGCCGAGCGCCAGCCCCAGCGCGTCGAGCAGGATCGACTTGCCTGCCCCCGTCTCGCCGGTGAGCACGGTCAGCCCCCGCTCGAAGGTCAGATCGAGCGCCTCGATGAGCACGATGTTGCGGATGGCGAGGCCGGTGAGCATGTCGAGCGAGACCTAGTGCATCATCGCCGGGCCGTCACGAGGGGATTGCTCGCCCATCGCCATCGGACAGCTTGCCGTATCGCGCTTCCACCAGTCCCTTGAGCCGCGCCAGATCCTCGGCGGTGGCGGGATGATAGATAATCATCGTCAGATCGGTCCGCTCGTCGACGGCGAAGGCCGAATATTCCAGCGCGATCGTGCCTGCGGTCGGATGGCGCAGATGCTTGAGGCCGCCGCCATAGCTGCGCACGTCATTGTCGCGCCACATCGCGTCGAACTCGGGACTGAGCCGGCACAATTCCTCGACCAGCGGCTCCACCTCCTCGGCCGCTCCCGCCCGCGCCGCATCGACGCGGAAGGCGCTGACGACGAAGCGCGCGACCGCCTCCCAGTCATTCTGCGCCGCCCGCACGTGCGGATCGAGGAAGATCAGCCGCAGGATATTGCGCTGCTCGGGCGGCAGCATCGCATAGTCGGTGAGCATCACGACCGCCGCCTTGTTCCAGGCGACCACGTCCCAGGTCGCCGTCTTGACCAGCGCCGGGCTATAGGGAAGCGCATCGAGGATGCGCTGCAGGCGCGGTGTCACGCCCTCGGTCGGGCGATAACGCACTTCCGGCGGGCGGCCGAGACCCAGCAGATAGAGATGCTCGCGCTCGACATCGGTGAGCAGCAGCGCCCGCGCGATCCGGTCGAGCACATCGGCCGAGGGCGCGCCGCCCCGCCCCTGCTCCAGCCAGGTGTACCAGGTCGGGCTGATATTGGCGCGCTGGGCGACTTCCTCGCGCCGCAGTCCCGGCGTGCGCCGCCGCGTGCCAGAGAGGCCGAAAGCGGCGGGATCGAGCTTCGCGCGCCGATCCTTGAGATAGAGGCCCAGCGGATTGTGCCCCGGTGCCGCGCTGCTCATCCTGTTAGCCTTTATACCATGATAATGTCACTACTTTAACAGGATAAATCTGCGTGAGAAAGAGGCGGCCTCCCCTCAAGCTCAGGAGCTTTCCATGAACATCTTTGTTACCGGCGCGACCGGCTTCGTCGGCTCGGCCATCGTCCGGGAGCTGCTCTCGGCCGGCCATGCCGTGACCGGCCTCGCCCGCTCCGATGCCTCGGCCGCCGCGCTCGAAGCCGCCGGCGCGCAGGTGCTGCGCGGCTCGATCGCCGATCCCGACATCCTGCAGCGCGGCGCAAGCGCGGCCGACGGCGTCATCCACACCGCCTTCAATCATGATTTCTCGAAGTTCCTCGATAATTGCGCCGAGGATGCCCGCGCGATCGAGGCGCTCGGCTCGGCGCTGGTCGGCAGCGATCGCCCGCTTCTGGTCACGTCCGGCGTCGCGCTGCTGACCGACGGCCGGCTGGCCACGGAGGCCGATCTGCCTCCCGACGCATCGGCCTTTCCCCGCCGCTCGGAAGCGGCGGCCGCCGCTCTGGCTGCGCAAGGGCTCCAGGCGACGGCCGTGCGCCTGCCGCCCTCCACGCATGGCGCGGGCGATCACGGCTTCGTGCCGATCCTGATCGACATCGCCCGCAGCAAGGGTGTCTCCGCCTATATCGGCGACGGCATGAACCGCTGGCCGGCGACGCACCGCGCCGATGCCGCCAAGGTCTATCGCCTCGCCCTGGAACGCGGCGCGACCGACGGCCCCTATCATGCCGTTGCCGAGGAAGGCATCGCCTTCCGCCAGATCGCCGAGGCAATCGGCCAGGGGCTCGGCCTCCCCGTCGCGTCGGTTGCACCGGCGGATGCCGAAACGCATTTCGGCTGGTTCACCCGCTTCGCCGCGATCAACGTGCCGACGTCGAGCGCGCGCACCCGTGACCTGCTCGGCTGGCAGCCGACGCAGATCGACCTGCTGGCCGACATAGCCCAGCATTATTTCGCGGGATGAGATGAAACGGGCCGGGGTGGCGGCCGTCGCCCCGGCTGGTGAGGGAATACTCCTGAGGCGGATCGACATTTAGTCCAGATCGAGCCGAAAATGGTGTTTTTGTGTGACCCGGAGCGCAGCGTACTTAACGCACGTGAGCACCGGAAGCGCGCAAAAGCGACATTTGCAGGCCGATATGGGCCGAATGTCGATCCGCCCTCAGGCCCCCGGCGCGTGCTCGCGCATCAGCTTGTAGCTGCGCGCATACCATTCCGATCCCGGATAGTTGGCGCCCAGCACGGCGGCGGCGCGCTTGGCTTCCTCGATGACACCGAGCGAGAGATAGCATTCGACCAGCCGCTCCAGCGCCTCGGGCGTGTGGCTGGTGCGCTGATAGGCATCGACCACCTTGCGGAAGCGCAGCGAGGCGGCGATCCACTCGCGGCGGCGCTGATAGAAGCGGCCGACTTCCATCTCCTTGCCGGCGAGATGGTCGGCGACCAGATCGAGCTTGAGGCGCGCATCCGAGGCATAGCGCGAATCGGGAAAGCGGCGGACCAGCTCGTTGAGCGCGTCATTGGCCTGCAGCGTGATCTTCTGGTCGCGGGTCACGTCGCTGATCTGCTCGTAGTAGCAGAGCGCGATCAGATAATAAGCATAAGGCGCGTCGCGATTGCCCGGATGGATCGAGAGGAAGCGCTGCGCAGACTGGATCGACTTGGTGTAGTCGCGCGAGGCATAATAGCTGAACGCGCTCATCAGCTGCGCGCGCCGCGCCCAGGGCGAATAGGGATGCTGGCGCTCGACCTCGTCGAACAGGATCGCCGCCTCGGCATAGGCGCCGCGGTCGAGCCGCTGCTTGCCCGCCATATAAAGCGTGCTGACGTCACGCGCGACATATTGCGTATCCGGCCGATTCTTGTTCTTGGAACAGCCGGCGACGAGGATGATGGGGATCAGCGCCGCGGTCAGCAGGGCGGGACGGCGCATCTTGAGCAGGTTCATGCGCAGCCTCTTAGCGAAGCAGGGAGAGGTCGCCAAGCGATTGATGCGCGCGCCTGTGCGCCCGTTTTGCCAGATCCAGTCATCGCGCCGAAACAGCGCCGCGCGCTTGAATGGGCGATGAACGGCGCTCACCGGGCGGCCGCTTGGCGGGTCGGCGTGAAAAATGCCGGACACATTTGGATGATAGGGAGGAAAGTGCCCGGCTGCGCCACCATCTTCCGTGGGAGGAGAAGGGTGTGGCGACACAGCCGGGACTTGGGTTGTGGTCGACGCTCCGTCAGCCTTTTGGTCCGTGATCGCCAGCGTGGGGGATGGCGTTCACAAAGGCATAACGGCGCGCCGACCTGCGAAGCTGTCAAACGTCCGGGTAGTCGTTGACAAAACTCCGCATCCTTGCGGACCCGAGGGGCGTCAGCCCTACTGTCCGTCGATCCGGCTCGTGGCCAGTGATGACGGCCAGTCCCGCTTGGACCAGTCTGTCGATGATCGTCTCCGTTTCCTCGCGGTTGAGCATATTGCCCACGGCCAGCGCCGTGTCGCTCACCTTGCTGGATTGGAGTTCACCGACGAAGAGCGAAAGCATGACGTCCATCGCGCTGTCAGCCATGACAGGCGTGAAGAAATGCTTGCCGCGCAGACGGCTGAGCGTGTGCAGCCGCGTGGCCTTGGCCTCCAGCCGGACTTCCGGGCCCGCGCCGGCACTGCCCGTTTCGGGAGTTGCGGCATGGAACGCCGGCGACTTGCCGCGCTGCGCATCGTTCGACATGTCAAAGAACCTTTGTTTTCAACAGAAAAGGCCGTCCTCGTGCGAAAGCGTGGCTCCGCACTCGTCCGGCACATTCCCTGTCCTGTTGATGCCCGGATAAACGCAACCTCACGGCTTTGCATGTCCCGTAACTACCGGACAAAGACGTTCATCCATCTGAAAATCATGAGTGCGGAAAACTCGCCAATCGGTCCTGGGGGCGCCCAGGGAAAGTGGGGTGGGCCAGCGCACGTCGATCGTCGTGGAGTCCGTCCTGCCGCGTGGGTTCTGGGAGGACGGCGGTGATCGGCGCACGCTGGCCCGCGAAGCTCATCAGGTGTCTGGGTAGTCGCTGATGAAGCTCCGCATTCTTGCGGATCCGAGCGGCGTGAGCCCGACTGTCCGCCGATCCGGATTTGCTCCGGTAACGACGACCAGCCCCGCATGTATGAGGGATTCGACGACGCCTCTTCCTTCGTCGTCTTCCAGCAGATTGATAAGCGCGAGTGTCGCTTCCGTGAGCGGTACCGCTTTCAACTCGGCAAGGAACAAAGATAACATGACGGCCATCGTCCTGTCAGCCATGATCGACTGCCGGAAGTAGGTGTCGCGTCGCTTGGTCAGGTCGAGCAGGCGCTGGGCCTTGGTCTCGAGCTTCGCATTCGCCGCCTCGACGCGCGCGTTGTCGGCGTCGTCACGCGCCGCGCGCGCGAAGTCATTCGCTCCGAATGTCACGTTCGATTTCCCGATGTCAGGAGAAACACGATAGCCGTCGCCGGGATCGCGCCGCATGGCGGATCATCCCTTGGACGAAGGACGGCTTATAGGTTCCGTTGACGTGAACGTCATGTCCCGTACATGCTTGACATAGGTGCGACCCTCGCGAAAGCTTCGAAGCCTTGGCGGCTTTCTGAAGCAATATTGTTTTGTTTCGACGACGCCTTGTGTCCCCGTCGCACCGGTGAAGTCAACAGAAAAGGCGGGCCGCGCCCCGCTCTTTATGACGCATTTTGACCACTTGTCCCGATATGAGTCAGCGGGCCTTTTTGACCCGACGGCAGGCCAGCCTCCCGGCCGCTAAGCCGATTGACCTTCAACGGGTTATGCCTCGTCTCCTCATTCTGAAACAGACCGTCCGGACACCACGACATTTCCGACATTGCCTTTTCTAGCCCTTTTCCGCTTTCGCGTGAGAGGGCCAAATTGACGTCCCGATCCCGCCCGTTGCTGCCATCGCTGGCCATTTATTTTCCAGGTCCCCCTGTCTATTCCGGCCGTCTCCATGGGATGCAATCCTTGAGCGATACCGATTCTCCAGCGGACAACCCGAAATCGATCGCCCATCCCGGCTGGACGATCGCCGCGACCATGCTGGCTTCCAGCCTCGCCTTCATCGACGGTTCCGTGACCAACGTCGCCCTGCCCGCCATCGGGCGCGATCTGGGCGGCGGCGCGGCCGAGCTTCCCTGGACGATCAACGCCTATCTGCTGCCCCTCTCCGCCCTGCTGCTGCTCGGCGGCGCGGCGGGCGATCATTATGGCCGGCGCCGGATGCTGATCCTGGGCATCGCGATCTTCACCCTTGCCTCGATCGGCTGCGCGCTCACCGCCAGCCTGGAGATGCTCTTCGCCTGCCGCGTACTGCAAGGCGCGGGCGCCGCGCTGCTGATGCCCAACAGCCTCGGCATTCTCGGCAGCTCCTTCGAGGGAGAGGCGCGGGGGCGCGCGGTCGGCACATGGGCGGCGGCCGGTGCGATCGCCAGCGCCATCGGCCCGCCGCTCGGCGGCTGGCTGGTTGATACGGTCGGCTGGCGCGCCATCTTCTATCTGAACATCCCCGTCGCGCTCCTCGCCGTCATCATCGCCGGCCGCTACGTGGCGGAAAGCGCCGAGGGGAAGGAAGCGCTCGACTGGCGTGGCGCCCTGCTCGCGACCGCCGGCCTCGGCGCGCTGACCTGGGCGCTCACCCTCTGGTCGAGCCATCATGGCGCCTCTCTCCAGATCTGGTTCGGCCTTGGCATCGGGCTGGCGCTCCTGCTCGGCTTCATCCTGACCGAGCGGCATCTGGGTAATCGCGCCATGATGCCGCTCATCCTGTTCGCCTCCCGCCCCTTTGTTGGCCTCAGCCTCCTCACCTTCTTCCTCTATGGCGCGCTCGGCGGCCTGCTCGTCCTGCTGCCCTATCTGCTGATCGTCGGCGGGGGCTACAGCCCCACGCAAGCCGGCTTCGCGCTGCTGCCCTTCTCGGTGGTGATCGGCGCGGCCTCGCGTCTCGCCGGCCGTCTCACCGGCAAGATCGGCTCGCGCTGGCCACTGACCCTCGGCCCGATCGTCACGGGCCTCGGCTTCGCCCTGCTGACCCGCGCCGATCCGCAGGCCAGCTACTGGACCAGCATCTTTCCCGGCATGGCGATCATCGCGCTGGGCATGGCCGGCGCCGTGGCCCCGCTGACCACCGCCGTGCTCTCATCGGTCGATGATCGTCACACCGGCACCGCGTCCGGCTTCAACAGCGCGATCGCGCGCACCGGCGGCCTGATCGCGACCGCGCTGGCCGGCGCCGTCATCGCGGCGGCCGACGGCGCCCTGCTCGGCGCCTTCCAGTTCGCCGCCATCGTCGCGGCCGTCTTCGCAGTTCTGGCGGGCGTCATCGCCTATGCCACGCTGGGCGAGTGAGCCTTCCGAAATCGCTGTCCTACATCGCCGGGATCATGTCATGACCGCCCGGTTCTTTCTCAGCTCTGTAATCGTTTTTCTCGATGATGACGGCGGAAATGCGCCGTCCACCTGCCGAAAAAATTTTATTTTTCCCGTGACCTTCGTGAACTTCGCAAGAATATTACGCCGTCTGATCGATTGTCTCGATCACCGCTCCGGGCAAAACGCGCTGGTGCGGCGCGCGGTACAGTGGCAGGATCATGGCCTGCAACGGAGAAGCGCCATGACGGCAAAGGACGAAAAGCAGCCCAAGCCCCATCCCACGCCCGAGGTCCGCGATGCCGGTCCGGATGCGATGAAGGACAAGCCAGTCCGCAAATGGGAGAAGGTCGACGAAGCCTCGGACGAATCCTTCCCGGCGAGCGACCCGCCAGCTTACTGAGACCCTTCCCGCTTGGGCTCTCCGGCCCGTGCCACATCGATCTTGCAGATCCGGCCGTCTCGCAGACCATAGATCACGAACACCCGAACCGCGACCGACTCGCCGGCCTTGAGCGGCGCCACCACGAAATCGGGCGCGTCCTGCTGCGCCGTGAAGGTGCTGGTGCAATCCACCGCGATTCCATGATCGTCCATGACCAGGCTGTGGATCGTCAGATGCTCGCGCACCGAGCGGAACATCGTGCGGTAGAAGTCGCAGATCGCCTGTTTGCCGATGATCGGCGGCATGGATGAGAGGCGCAGCGTGCAGTCGTCGGTGTAGAAGCGTCCGGCGCGCTCCATGTCGCCCGCGCTGAACGCGGCGGCATAGGCATGGTAGGAAGCGCGGCCGCCGGCATGGCCCGAGAGCATCGGCGCCTTGATGACGCCCTGCTCGGCCGGCCAGGTCATCGAGCAGAGCTCCTTGATCAGGCCATTCCCGTCGAGCGCATAGGTGACGAAGAAGCGTACCGTGACGATGTCACCGGGCAGCAGCGGCACGAAGGGGAAGTCCGGCCGGGGCGCGGTGCAGACGAAGTCCATGTCGACATCGACGAACAGCCGGTCGCCATGGTTCATCACCTGCCGCGGCCGCACCACCTCGCGCACGCCGTCATGCGCCCAACGCAGGAAGGCCAGCAATTCCGCCCGCCCCCGGCTGACCCGCGAACTCGAATACATGACGCAATCGGGCGCGAACCAGGTCTCGACCAGCGCCGCGTCGTCGCCCTGATTGAACGCCGCGATATAGTCATCGTAATTCATGGCGCCTTGCCGGTCGTCGCGAAGCCGTCCAGCAGGAGCCGGTCCGCCTGCCGCGCCATGCGCAGCAGCAGGTTGTCCAGCAGCCCCAGGTCGTCGGGCCCGAAGTCCGCCGTCAGTGTATCGAAGAAGAGGCGCCTTTCCTTGTGGACCCGCTCGTAGATCGTCTTGCCGGCGTCGGTCAGGACAAGCAGGTTGCTCTTGCGGTTGCGCGGATTGTCCTCGCGCACGACATAGCCGCCCTCCTCCAGCATCCGCACCGCCCGGCTGACCTCGGCCCGGTCGACAAGCGCCGCCGCCGAGACCTCGCTCGCGCTCTTCGGCCCCATGACCGCAAGATGCGCCAGCACCCGCCACTCGGCGAGCGAGATGCCGCCCAGATCGCGCACATGCTGGACCGAGAGTCGATCAAGCATCTTGCCGAGCATCAGCACACGGTAGGGCATGTGCCGCGCGTCGAAAATCTTCCAGGCATCCTCCAGCGGTCCGGCGGTCTCGAGTGCCGTCACCTCCTGCGCCGGCGGACGGCCCGCTCCCCGGCTTGCCATCAGAGTGCCACGCTCACGGCCTTGAGCTCGGTATAGGCCTCGATCCCCGCCTTGCCGTTCTCGCGGCCCCAGCCCGAGGCCTTGAAGCCGCCGAGCGGCAGGGCGGGATCGACGCCGCCCGATCCGTTGATGCGCACCGTGCCCGCCTTGAGCCGCCGCGCCAGCCGGTGCGCGGTGGTGATGTTCTGCGTGTAGATCGATGCCGAGAGGCCGAACTCGGTCTCGTTGCCGCGCCCGGCCAGCGCGTCGACATCATCGTCGTCGCCGAAGCGCATCGCGCACAGCACCGGACCGAATATCTCCTCCGCCCGCACCCGCATCTCGGGCCTGGTGTCGAGCAGCACGGTCGGCTGCACGAAGTAGCCCTGATCGCCGATCGTCTCGCCGCCGACGAGCACGCTCGCGCCCTGCTCGCGGCCCGAGGCGATGTAGCCGGTTACGCGCTCCAGCTGCGTCGCGCTCACCAGTGGGCCAATCATCGTGTCCGCCTCCAGGGTCTGGCCAACCTTCATGCCCCTGGCCATATTGACCACGCCTTCGAGCACCTGGTCGGCCACCTTCTCATGCACGAACAGCCGCGAGCCCGCCGCACAGACCTGCCCCGCGTTGAAGAAGATGCCCATCGCCGCGGCGGGGATCGCCTTGGAGAGATCGGCATCGGCGAAGATGTAGGTCGGCGACTTGCCGCCCAGTTCCAGCTGCACCCGCTTGAAGTTGGTCTTGCTCGCCTCGATGATCGCCTTGCCGGTCACGGTCGAGCCGGTGAAAGCCACCTTGTCGACATCGCGATGCGCCGCCAGCGCCGCGCCCGCCGTCCGACCGAGCCCGCTGACGATGTTGACCACGCCCTCGGGAATGCCCGCCTCCAGTACCAGCTCGCCGATCCGCAGGGTCGAGAGCGGGGTCTGCTCGGCGGGCTTGAGGACGATCGTGCAGCCTGCCGCCAGCGCCGGCGCCAGCTTGCCCATCGCCATCACCAGCGGGAAGTTCCACGGCACGATCTGCGCGCAAACGCCGACCGGCTCGCGCAGGATATAGTTCAGCCACTCGCCCGGCGCGCTGATCTCGGCCGTCTCGCCCGCGATCTTGCTCGCCCAGCCGGCATTGTAGCGCAGCTGGCCGATCGCGCCCTGCACGTCGATCATGCGCGAGAACTGGATTGGCCGCCCCACGTCCAGCGTCTCCAGCAGCGCCAGCTCGTCGGCATTGGCCTCGATCAGCTCGGCGAGCCTGAGCAGCAGGCGCGTGCGCTCGTCCGGCTTCACCTTGGACCACGGCCCCTCGAACGCCTTGCGCGCCGCCGCCACCGCGCGGTCCACGTCCGCCTCGCCGGCGCTCGCGACATGGGCGATCAGCGCGCCGGTCGAGGGATTGAGCGTCTCGAACGTCTCGCCCGACGCCGCCTCGACCCAGTCGCCGCCGATCAGCATCTTCACTGGTCCCTTGGCATAGCGCAGCTGCAATTGGTCGAGCAGCCCGGGGCTGTAGGGAGCGTTCATGGCGCTGGCATCCTTTCCATCGTCGGTCCGGCCATCGTGGCAACCGACAGTTGTTGATTCGTCACGATCTCCTCAATAACAGCAGGATCGAGCGAGCGCCAAGACCGGCGCGACAAAGTCAACGGGAGAGAGCCCCTGTCCGCCCAAACGCCCGCCGAGCCATATGATTATGTGATCGTGGGCGCGGGCTCCGCCGGCGCCGTACTCGCCGCGCGCCTCACCGAGGATCCGGCCGTGCGGGTGCTCCTGCTGGAGGCAGGCGGAAGCGCGGACAACTGGCTCATCCGCATGCCGCTCGGCTTCCTGAAGGCGTTGCGGCGCCCGGAGATCACATGGCCCTACTGGACCGAGCCCGAGCCGCACATGAACGGCCGCAAGCTCATCCTGCCGCGCGGCCGGCTGCTCGGCGGATCCTCCTCGATCAACGGCATGGTCTTCATGCGCGGCCATAGCGCGGATTTCGACCGCTGGGCGCAGATGGGCTGCACCGGCTGGAGCTATGCCGACGTGCTCCCCTACTTCCGCAAGATGGAGACGAGCTGGCGCGGGGAGAGCGACCTGCATGGTGGCTCGGGCCCGCTCAGCGTCACGCCCAACGCGACCAAGTGGCTGCTCCACGACGAGCTGATGGCAGCGGCCAAGGCGGCGGGCCATAAGCTAACTGACGATATTCACGGCGGCGACGAGGAAGGCGTCGGCAAGGTCGAGCTGACCATCGACCGCAACGGCCGCCGCGCCTCCACCTATGAGGCCTATCTGAAGCCGGTGATGAGCCGGCCCAATCTGAGGGTGGTCACTGGCGCGATGACCCAGCGCGTGCTGACTGAAGGCAAGCGCGCGGTCGGTGTCGAGTATCGGCGCGAAGGCCAGCTCGTCACCGCGAGGGCCGGCCGCGAGGTCATCCTCTCCGGTGGCGCCTACAACTCGCCGCAACTGCTGATGCTCTCCGGCATCGGACCGGCCGACGAGCTGCGCGAGCAAGGCATTGCGATTGTCCACGACCTGCCCGGGGTCGGCCAGAACCTCTCCGAGCATCCGCGCGTGCCTTTGCTGTTCGAGGCCCAGCCGGTGACCTTCGTCAACGAGCTGCGCTTCGACCGCGCGACGCTCTCGGTGCTGCGCTGGTATTTCACCGGCAAAGGCCCCTTCGCGCGCCAGGTCAACAGCGCCAATCCCGTGCTGCGCACCGATCCGCGCCTCGCCCAGCCGGACATCCAGCTCTGGTGCAATCCGGTGACGCTGGACGCGCATCTCTGGTTCCCCGGCATCAGGAAGGCGCCGCAGCACAAGTTCACCGCCGACGTGATCCTGCTGCACCCCGAGAGCCGCGGCCGGGTCTTCCTCAAGAGCCCGCGGGCCGAGGACCATATCGGCATCAGCCTCAACCTGTTCAGTGCCCCGACCGACTTCGCCACCGCCCGCGCCGGGATCCGCATCGCGCGGAAGATCTACGCGACCTCGCCGCAGGCCGAGATCACTGGCCCGGAGATCAGCCCCGGCGCCGGTGCCGCCAGCGACGAGGCGCTCGACGCGCATATCCGCGAGACCGGCACCACCACCTCGCACCCGCTCGGCACCTGCCGTATGGGCGCGGGGCCGATGGCCGTCGTCGACGCGCAGCTGCGCGTCATCGGCATGGAGGGCCTGCGCGTCATCGACGCCTCGGTCATGCCGGACGAGACCGGCGGCAACATCAACGCCCCGACGATCATGATCGCGGAGAAGGCGGCGGACATCATCAAGGGCAAGGTGCTCCCCGCCGCCGAGCTGCCGCCACGGAAGGAGAGAACCGCATGACCCGCGAGGATTTCGAGCGCTATATCGACTGCTTCAACCGCAACGATTTCGACGGTTTCTCCAGCTTCTATGCTGACGATGTCGACTTTAACCTGGGTGACCGCAAGCGCATCATCGGCCGCACGGCGATCGCCGACTTTTACCGCGGCGTGAAGGCGCATATCGACGAGGAACTGACGATTCTCGATCTCATCATCGCGCCGGACGGCGTGGCGATGCACAACCGCACGGTCTTCACCACCGTCAAGGACTGGCCGGACTTCGAGATATGGCCCACGAAGAAGGGCGACGTCCGCACGATCGAAAGCATCGTCTTCTACAAGATCAAGGACGGCAAGTTTACGCACATCAAATCCGCCCGGTTCAAGGATCTCAGCTAAGTGCCTTCACCCAGTCCCGACTTCATCGTTATCGGCTCCGGCTCTTCAGGCGCGGTGATCGCCACCCGTCTCTCGGAAGACCCGCACGCCAACGTGCTCGTGCTCGAGGCGGGGAAGCGCGAGAACGGCATCCGCCTCGCCATGCCGATTCTGTTCCCGTTCGTGATGGCCGATCCCAAGTTCAACTGGAGCTATATGGGCGAGCCGGAGCCCTTCGCGAACGACCGGCAGATCCGCCAGCCGCGCGGCAAGGCGCTCGGCGGCTCCTCGATGATCAACGGCATGCTCTACGCCCGTGGCCACAGCCGCGATTACGATGAGTGGCGCCAGCTCGGCAACGAGGGCTGGAGCTATGACGACGTGCTGCCTTACTTCCGCAAGTCGGAGAATCATTGGGGCCCCGCCGATCCCTGGCATGGCAAGGGCGGGCCGCTCTCGATCAAGCAGCAACCCAAGGATAATGACCTCTACCGCCGCTTCATCAGCGCCGTCGAAAAGCTCGGCTATGAGGAGCGCGACACCTTCCACAGCGCCAGGGACGGTGGCGGCCTGGAAGGCTGGGGGCCGCCGCCCCTCACCATCCACAATGGCACGCGCGGCAGCACCGCGGCGCGCTTCCTCATCCCCGCGATGAGCCGGCCCAACCTCAAGGTCGAGACCGGCGCGCTGGTCACCAGGATCGAGATCGAGAAGGGCCGCGCGGTCGCCGTGCAGTTCCGCGATGCCTCGGGCCAGATGCGCCGCGTCGCCGCCAATCAGGAAATCATCGTCTCGGGCGGTGCCTATAACTCGCCGCAGATCCTGAATCTCTCCGGCATCGGCGCGGCCGACGAGCTGGCGAGCCATGGCATCGAGACGGTCCACGATCTGCCCGGCGTCGGCATGAACTTGCAGGATCATCCCTCGGTCGCGATGGTGCTCAATGCCGCGCGCGAGGTGACGCTGACCAACGCGCTGCGGCTCGACCGCGCGGCGCTCTCCGCGCTGCACTGGCTGCTCACCCGCGGCGGCATGATCGGCGACATGCCGGTCACCGCCAACGGCTTCCTCAAGACTCGGCCCGAGCTGGAGCGGCCCGATGCGCAATGCCTGTTCCAGCCGACGATGATCGGCGCGCAGACCTGGTTCCCGGGCTGGCGCAAGCCAAAGCCGGACGTGGTCGCGATGGCCTGCGTGCTGCTGCGGCCCGAGGGGCGCGGCTGGGTCAAGTTGCGCTCGGCCGATCCCGCCGACAAGCCGCGCATTCTCTCCAACGTGCTCTCGACCGAGAATGACCGCGCCTTCTTCCGCCGCCTCATCCCGCAACTGCGCGAGATCTTCGCGACCTCGCCGCTTGCCGAAGTGCTCGGCGCCGAAGTCATGCCGGGCGCGGACGTGCAGACGCCGGACGAGATCGACGCCTGGGTGCGCACCGCCTGCAACACCGCACTGCACCCGGTCGGCACCTGCGCCATGGGCAGCACAGGCGACCCCATGGCCGTCGTCGACCCGCGCCTGCGCGTCCACGGCCTCAAGGGCCTGCGCGTGGCGGATGCGGCGATCATGCCGCGCATCGTCGGTGGCAACACCAACGCTGCCTGCATCATGATCGGCGAGAAGGCGGCCGACATGATCAAGCAGGACAACGGGCTGGCGATAGCCTGAATGACGATTGGCGCGACGACTCGCGGGCCGACCCCGGAATTGGATGCCGTTCGACGGTTCGAGAGCAGTTCCACCCTCCGAAGCTCACTCGAACCCGCTGACCGGAGGCCGACGTGTGAGGTTTTGAGCGCGAGAAATGGCGCTTTTCCACGGGTTTCGGGCGAAACATCACGAAGGTCGCACGTATCGCATATGGGAATGCGCGAAAGTTCGGCTCGGGTCGAACGGAACTATCTGATTTTAGGGATTTTTGACGGGGCCAAAGAGCGGGAGGTATTGGAACCTCGTGCATTTCCATAGCATTGACGGGGTTTTGTAGGACAGGGATCCCCACCCTTCCGCTTCGCGGGTCGGTCCTTTGAGTGAGGTCCGCGCCACCCTTGAACCCACACCTCTCCCAGCAGCCCTCGTCGTCCCCGCGAAAGCGGGAATCCAGGGGCGCAGCGGGCGTTCGGCCGGATCCTGGATCCCCGCTTTCGCGGGGATGACGAAGGGACAAGTCAGAAAGTGCGGAGGGCCAAGATGAGGCCGCTACCTAGAGCTTGTCCTGTGTAAAAAGCAGAAACACATGCCGGTTCAGTCTAAACAGGACAGACTCTACCGCAGCTTCGCGATGCTGAGCCCGTCGTTCTTGGCGCGGTCCTTGACCGATTCCTCGCTGCGGGTGAGCGCCTTGGCGATGGCCTTGAGCGCCATGCCTTTCTTGGCGAGCGTGTGAAGCTTCTGGATTTCCGCCGGCGTCCAGGGTTGGCGATGTCGTTCGAATTTCTCTGCCATGCGCTCTCTTACCGCCCCCGCTTCAATCGCACGAGCATTTCATCGAGCGCGGAAAGGAAGCGCGAGCGGTCGGTCTTGCTGAAGGGCGGCGGCCCGCCAATCGGATCGCCCACCGCGCCCGCGCGCAGGTCCGCCATGATCGCGCGCGTCGCGACGGCGCTCCCGATCGAGCTGGTCGTGAACGGCTTGCCGTTGGGCGCGAGGACGAATGCCCCGGCCTTGAGGCAGCGATCCGCAAGCAGGATGTCGGCCGTGACGCAGACCATGCCCGGCTCACAGCGCTCCGCGATCCAGTCATCCGCCGCATCGAAGCCGTCGCTCACCACCACCCGGTCGATCAGCGGATGCGCGGGCACGCGGATCGGGCTGTTGCTGACGATCGTGACCGGCACCTCGTGCCGGAAGGCGACCTTGTAGATCTCCTCCTTCACCGGGCAGGCATCGGCATCGACGAGGATGCGGATCATCGTCAGCCCCGCGGCGCCTTGTTCGGGCCTTTCTTCCAGGCCCCCTTGTGCTTGATCGCCCCCTTGGGACCGGGCTTGGGCCGGTCGGCGGGCTTGGCGCCGGGGCGCGCTTCCAGCTTGGGCCGGGCCTCGGGCTGGCGATAGGGCTTGGGCATGTTGGGGCCGCGCCGCGCATTGTCGCGCCGGTTCTGCTTGGCCTCGTCGCGCGGGGCGCCTTCGAACGGAATGATCAGGACGCCATCATCCTCATCCTCCGCCGTGCGGCGCACCGCCTGGAGGAAGCGATCGGCTGCGTCGCGCGCCACCTCGAACATCGATTCGTTGGCGGCCAGGCGGATCGCGCCGATATCGCCCCGGCTGACATGGCCGCGCCGGCACAGCAAAGGCAGAATCCAACGCGGATCGGCATTCTGGTTGCGGCCGATGTTCATGCGGAACCAGACGCTCCCCTCGAAGCCGGGACGCGGTCCCCGCTGCTCCTGCGCGGCTTCGCTGCCGAGGAGATCCTCAGGCGCGGGCAGGCGCGCGCGGTGCGCATGAACGAGCGCGGCGGCGATGTCCTCCGGGCTGCGCTCGGCCATGACCTTGGCGGCGAGCGCACGATCTTGCTCGTCAAATTCCAGGGGGGCGAGCAAAGCGGAGAGCATGCGCTCGCCGTCAGCGCGGCGGATATCCTCTGCCGAGGGCGGCGGCATCCATTCGGCGGGGATGCGCGCGCCGCGCAGCATCGATTCCACCCGCTTGCGGCGCGGATAGGGCACCAGCAGCACGGCCGTGCCCTTCTTCCCCGCCCGGCCGGTGCGGCCGGAGCGATGCTGGAGCGTCTCGGCATCGCGCGGAATCTCGACATGGACGACCAGGCTGAGGCTGGGCAGATCGATGCCGCGCGCCGCGACGTCGGTGGCGACGCAGACCCGTGCGCGCCGGTCGCGCAGCGCCTGCAAGGCCTGATTGCGTTCATTCTGGCTATGCTCGCCCGAGAGCGCGACGACAGCGAAACCGCGCTCGGTCAGGCTGGCGTGAAGATGGCGGACATTGTCGCGCGTGGCGCAGAACAGCATCGCCGTCTCCGCCTCGTGGAAACGCAGCAGATTGACGACGGCATGCTCGATGTCGGCCGGCGCGATGGCCATCGCCTGATAAGCGATGTCGCCATGGCCGCGATCGGTCTCGACCGTAGAGATGCGCAGGGCATTATTCTGGTAACGGCGGGCCAGCGCGACGATCGACTGCGGCATGGTCGCGGAGAACAGCAAGGTGCGCCGCTCGTGCGGGGTGGCGTCGAGAATTTCCTCGAGATCTTCGCGGAACCCCATGTCGAGCATCTCGTCGGCCTCATCGAGGATTGCGACGGCCAATACATGCAAGTCCAGCGCGCCGCGCTCCAGATGATCGCGCAGGCGGCCGGGCGTGCCGACGACGATATGCGCGCCATGATTGAGCGCCCGCCGCTCCTTGCTGGCGTCCATGCCGCCGACGCAGGTCACGACATGCGCGCCGGTGCCACCATAGAGCCAGGCCAGTTCGCGGCTCACCTGCAGGGCGAGTTCGCGTGTCGGTGCGATGATCAGCGCCAGCGGAGCCTGCGCAGGGCGGACCCGGCCGCTCTCGTCCAGCACTTGCGCGGCCATGGCGAGGCCGAAGGCGACGGTCTTGCCGGAGCCGGTCTGCGCCGAGACGATGAGATCGCGGCCATGCGCCTCGGATTCGAGGACGGCGGCCTGGACCGGCGTCGGGGCGTCATAGCCACGGGCGGCGAGCGCTTCGGACAGAAGCGTGGGAAGGCTTTGGAAGGTCATAATCTCTGCTTATGTGCTGGGCGGTCCCTCTCGACCGCGTGTCGGGCGTCATTCGCCCGGTGATGGCGCGCGATACGCGTCCCGGCGCAATTGTTCAATGGGCGTGTCTTGATCAGACAGCAACAAGCGCAATCCTTCCCTCTTTCACCCCTCCCTTGAAAGGGAGGGGTGAAAGAGGAGGCCCCCACATCCTTGTTGATTCCCCAACAACCTCATGATTGAGTGCGCGGCGACAACCAGTCCGGGCAAACCGGGCGCACGAGGAGGCTTTTCATGACCAGGTTCGACATTGAGGCCTTCATCGACCGCACCCGCATCGGATCGACGCAGGGCGTCGCGCTCCTCGTCTGCATCCTGATCTGCTTCATCGACGGGTTCGACATCTTTATGATCGGCAAGATCGCCCCCGCGATCGCGCAGGATTTCGGCACGACAGCCAAGGCCATGACGCCGGTCTTCGTCTATCAGCAGATCGGCCTCGCCGTCGGCGCCTTCACGATGAGCCCGCTCGCCGACCGCTTCGGCCGGCGCTTCATGCTGATCTTCTCCTGTCTGGTCTTCGGCACGATCACGCTCGTCTCCGCCCACGCCGCAAGCCTGCAGCAGCTCGCGATCATGCGCGGCGTGGCGGGCGTGTTCATGGCCGCCGGCCTGCCCATGGCAATGGCACTCATCTCCGAGCTGACGCCGATCAGGCGCCGCTCAATGCTGGTGGCGGTCGCGCTCGCCGGCTTCTCGACCGGCAGCGCGGCGAGCGGGATCGTCGCGGCCTGGCTGCTCGACGCCTATGGCTGGCAGAGCGGTTTCTGGATCGGCGGGGGTGTGCCGCTGCTCTGCGTGCCCCTGCTCGTGCTGTTCGTGCCGGAGTCGCTCAAGTTCCGGGCCGAACGCAATCCGTCCGATGTGGGCATCGCGCGCACCGTGCGCCGTCTCGATCCGGCGGCCACGCTCAATGGCGACGAGCTGTTCGTGCTCGGCACCGGCGACACAAAGGGGCGCAAGGCGAAGCTGACCGACATCTTCTCCGAGGGCCGGCTCGCCATGACGACGCTCATCTGGGCCGCCTGCACGCTCAGCATGACCAACACCGCCCTGCTCAGCGCCTGGCTGCCGAGCTTCTTCCAGGAAATGGCCGGCATCCCCATCCAGCAGTTCGCCGTCACCGCCATGATCGGCTATCTCGGCGGTGTCGGCGGCACATTGGTCATCGGCTGGATGATGGACCGGATGCGGCCGGCGCTGTTGCTCTCGGGCTTCTATGTGGTGCTCGCCGCCTGCCTCAACATGCTCGCCTGGGTGCCGTTCCACTCGGCCGGCTTCCTGCCGCTGGTGATCGCCTGGAGCTTCTTCCAGACGGGCGGCCAAGCGGGCCTCAACACGCTGATCACGCAGGTCTATCCGCCGCGCATGCGATCGACCGCGCTGGGCTGGGCCGGCGGCGCCGGGCGCATCGGCGGCGTGGTCGCGCCGATCGCGGGCGGCTTCGCGCTGGCGCAGCATTTCTCGCTGCAGCTGACGCTGGCGCTGGCGGCCGCACTGCCGCTCGGCGTGGCGCTGCTCATGTTCCTGCTGGCCGCGGTCCGCGCCGACCGCCGGGACGGAACCGCGCAGCCAGTCACCGCCTGATGACCGACCGCGGCTGGTTCCAAGCCTATCTCGATGCGTTCAACCGCTGCGATTTCGAGGGTTTCGGCGCTTATTATGCGGACGATGTCGAGTTCTTCGGGCAGGCGGCAACGCTGAGCGGACGCGCCGCCATTCTCGATTTCTACCGCGGCGTGAGAGCGCGGATCGACGAACAGGTCGACCTGTTGAGCTTCGTCGGGGGCGAGGACATGGTCGCCGCGGAAATCCGCACGACTCTCGTGCCGCTCGCGGACTGGCCGGACTTTCCGACCGGCCCGCTCACGAAGGGCGAGCGACGGCAGAGCATCAACTTCGCCCTCTATAACCTTGCGGACGGCAAGTTCACGCGAATCAGATCGGCGCGGTTCCGGCGTCTGCCCTAATCGTCACCCCAGCGAAAGCTGGGGTCCCAGGCAGGCGAGGTCTGGCCTTCAACTCACGAGACCCCAGCTTTCGCTGGGGTGACGGATGTGACTGAACAAGTGCTCAGGCCACTTCCCCGAGGCTCATCCGATACTGCCCGCTCCGCAGCGTCTCCTCCGGCACCCATGTCCCATGGAAGGTTGCGCGCACGCGGATCGGCAGTTTGAGCAAAGCGACCGGGCCGGCCGACGGGTTCTTCGCGTCGAGGATCGCCAGATCGCTGCGGTTCTGCGAGACGCGCGAGACCAGGCACAGCAGCCAGCCGTCGCCCTCCGGCGCATCCGGCGTGCGCGGCACGAACTGCGCTTCCTGCACGCTGTCGCCGGGGCCGGGTCGCCAGATGTCGATTTCGCCGGTCTGGTGATCGAATTTGCCCATCCCGCTCGACCCGTCCATCGACCGGGCGATGACGTAGCCATAGCGGTACGGCCGGCCCTGATAGCGATCGTCGGTGCGCGGCATCTCGCAGGGGATGTTGAGTAGGCGCTGCTTGGTGAAGCCATCGTCGTTGCTGGCGAGGTCGAAGGTCATGCGCGTCAGGAAGGGCGGCACGCCCTCGGTGGTCTCACCGCTCGGCGTGGTGAAGAAGGGGAAGCAATTGCCCTCATAATAGCAGATGTCGAGGTGGATCCTGGTGCCGTCGCGATAGGCATTCATCATGTGGCCAGCACTGCCGGTCGGCCCCTTGAACCAGCGGATATCCTCCGCCTTGCCGTAGCGCGGCACGAGGGCGACATGGACCGGCTCGTCCGGATGCCACTGATAATATGGCCCCCCCGCCTTCACCACATCGAGATCCGTGATCAGCGGGAAGAAGGGCACCACCACCCACTCGTCGGTAATCGCGAAATCATGGACGCAGGCCGCATAGGGCATCTCGAACCAGATCTCGGTCTTGATCTTCCGGTCCGCGTCGAACACGTAGAAGACGAAGTCCTTCGTTGCGTCACCCTTGGCCTGATAGCCGAAGGCGAGCAATTCGTTGGTGATCGGATCGACCTTGGGGTGGGCGGTGAACGTCTCGGACGAGATCAGCCCATTGAAATCGACGCGGCCCTTGGTCTCCAGTGTGTCGGGATCGATCTCGTAGGGGAGATCGTCCTCCTTCAGGGAATAGAGATGGCCGGCATGGAACATCGCCGTCGTGTTCGCCGTGCCGAGATGCACGTCCTTCACGCTCTCGTCGATCGTATAGCGGTTGCGGTAGCGCCCGAAGAGCCCGCGCCTGGCCGCTTTCTGCCTTTTGTAGCGCTCGGTCTCGACCCACTTCACGACATAATCGACCTGATTGTCCTTGAAGCGGAACATGTGCATCTGGCCTTCGCCATCGATGAAAATGTCATCGGTGCGGCCGGAGGGATATTGGCGATCGGCGCCGACGCGGTAGAGCGCGCCTTCGATGCCATCGGGGATGGCGCCGGAGATCAGCTCGAGCCCGCGCAGCGCGATGTCTGCGCGCATCGGCTCGCCCCAGCCGGTATAGAGTTCGATGTCCGGGAAATGGATGGATTCGACCATGGAAAGGCTCCTCAGACGGCGCGGATGAAGTCGATAATGTGACGCTCGAGATCGCTGCCCGGCGTGCCGATCTCCAGCACGGGCGAGAGATGATTGTGGCCGTGCAGCCAGTGCAGGCGCGGCATCGCCTTGTGCTGCTGCGTGTAGCGATACGCGAGCGAGGCGGCCTGCATCTGGAAATCCTCAGCATCATATTCCGACACGGTGATGAGCACGGGAATCTTCGCGTTGATGATGCCGGTCACGGTCGCGGTCGGGCCATAAGCGGCGCGATCCTCGCCATAATAAGCGACGTGCAGCGGGCTCGGAAGGGCGGTCGTGACGTCATAGATGCCGGAAAGCAGCAGAGCGCCCGCGATCTTGGGCGAGAAACGCGCGACATATTCGGCGACATGCACCGCGCCCGCCGACTGGCCCATCACGAAGATCCGCTCGGGATCGCCGCCATATTGCGCGATATTCTCGCGCAGCCAGTCGACCGCCGCCGCGACGTCCTCGCCGCCGGCGGGCCAGCGATGATCGGGCGCCAGGCGATAGGTCATGGTGACGCCGACCCAGCCCTCGTCGACCGCGAAGGCGCCGATATTGTCGTAGAAGGGCGAACCTTCACTGGTCTTGTCACCCTGCACGAAACCGCCGCCATGGACGAAGACCAGCACCGGCGCGCCGTCATGTCCGTCGTCATGCTGGAAGATGTCGAGCCGGTTGCGCTCGTGTGCGCCATAGCGGATGTCGCGCGTCACCTTGGCGTGGCGCGGCAGGCCGGGCTGCAGCGCGCGGTAGATGGCCTGGGTGCCGCCAAGCATGTCCGGGGTCAGCTCGGCACCGAAGCCGGCCAGTTGCGTGCGAATTTCGGGGGTCATGCTGCGTCTCCAACCTTGAGGACCGGCTTGATCACCGTGCCTGCTTCGCAATCGTGAAAGGCTTTGCCGATCTCGTCGAACCGATAGGTCTCGATGAGCCGGTCGAACGGGAAGCGCCCCTGCCGCCAATAGTCGATCAGCATCGGCAGGAAGGTGCGCGGATTGGCGTCGCCGCCCAGAATGCCACGGAGCTGCTTGCCGCCCGCGAGCATCGCGAACATGGCCGGCGCCCACTCGCCGCGCGGCGCCGAGACGAAGCCGGCGGTGCCATTCATGGCAAGGCATTCCAGCGCGATCGTATGGACGGCCGGCACCGTGGTCGAATTGAAGCTGAAGTCGACGCCCCGGCCAGTGATGCTGCGGATTTGCTGCGCAACATTCTCGCTGTCCGCCGCAATGATGTCGGTCGCGCCAAGCTCCAGCGCGAGGTCGAGGCGCTTGCGGTTGATGTCCACCGCAACGATCCGCTTGGCGCCGACCAGCCTGGCCGCCATCACCGCCGAAAGGCCAACGCCGCCCGTGCCGAGAATGGCGACGGTGTGTCCCGCCCGCACCTTCAGCGCCTCGATGATCGAGCCGGCGCCGGTGATGACGCCGCAGCCCAGCGGCGCCAGCTTGTCGAGTGGAATGTCCTTGTCGACCTTCACTGCCGTGCGCTCGGGCACGATCGAATAGGTCGCGAACGACGACTGGCCGAAGAAATGCGAGTGGATTTTCTCGTCGCCATGGGCGAGCGCCACCGATCCGTCGAGCCGCTTGCCGCCGAAGCTCATCGGCATGGCGAGATCGCAATAGGTCGGCCGTCCCGCGACGCAGCTCGGGCAGACGCCACAGCTGCTGCCGGAAAGCACGACATGGTCGCCGATCTCGAACCCGCGCACGCCATCGCCCAGCGCCTCGACCACGCCCGCGCCTTCATGGCCGAGCACGATCGGGTGTGGCGCGTGGCGACCGGGATGCTCGTGGAGATCGGTATGGCAGATGCCGACCGCGACGATACGCACCAGCATCTCGCCGGGACGGGGCATTTCCAGCTCCAGCGATTCCAACTCCGGTGCGGCCTGATTGGAGCGGCTGACGGCGGCGGTTATTTGCATCATAGCCCCTCCTCTTCAGAGGAGGGGTTGGGGTGGTGCTTCGCCACCCGACCTCTGGTTGCTGTGCGCGCGATGCTGCGCATCGCCACCACCCCCGCCCCCTCCTCTGAAGAGGGGTGATGCGTAACTCTCTCCATCATTTCTTCCCCGCCACCGGCGCGGCCTTGTGGACCGGCTTCTTGACCATCAGCAGCTCACCCTTCCACGGCACCTGATCCGCCGCCGTCCAGGCGTTCACGTGCAGCGACTGGAAGCGCCACGGCCCCTCCTTGTTCGTTACATGATCGATGCGCGTGCCGATGCCGAACACGAAATTGGTGTGATAGTCGGTCTGGAACTGAATGATCTGGAAGAAACAGCGCACGTCGCACTCGCCCTCCTCCTCGCGCGGTTCCATGATGAAATGGTTCATCAGATGCTGACGGCCGTACCACCAGTGCTGACGGTCGTTCCACAGCGACTGGAGATTGGCGAGGATGGCCTCATGCCCCTGCACCTTGCCCTGCCAGAGATGGTCGAACGAGCAATCCTGCGTGAAGGTGGACATCGCCATGTCGGCATCGGCCAGATCGATGCCCCAGGCATAGCGCGAGTAGAGCTCCTGGATTTCCAGCCGGTCTTCTGCGGTCAGTCTCCACGCCATGTCTCAACCTTCTCTCTTTTCTCTATCAGTCTTCTCGATCGTCATCCCAGCTTTCGCTGGGGTGACGACAGGACGGCGGCCGATCAATGCTGCCCCAGATGATGGTCGTTCTGGATATCCGCCGGCTCGCCATGCTGGGTGAGCAGCGCCTTGCGCCGGACGTAGCGCAGGATTGCCTCGGGGCCAGTGCGCGCACCACCGCCCACTCCCGAACGGCCGAAGCTGTTGCTGCCGACCGTGCGGTTCTTGGCAAAGGTCAGGAAGGTATCCTGGATGAACACCGACCCGGCATTGATCTGCTTGGCGATCGGCAGCGCTTCTTCCTCGCTCCCCGCGATCACATTGGCGGTGAGGCCAAAGCTGGTATCGTTGGCCAGCGCGATCGCTTCCTCAATCGTCTTGAACGGCATCACCGGCAGGATCGGGCCGAAGGTCTCGTCCGTCATCAGCGTCATGTCGTGCGTCACGCCCGTCACCACCGTCGGCCGCATGTAGAGGCCGCCGCCGATCGTCTCGGTCTTGCCGCCGGTCAGGATCGTCGCGCCCTTGGCAACTGCCTCGGCAAGCTGCTGCTCGACGATGCCGGCCTGCGGCGCGAAGGTGAAGGGATGGAGATGCCCGGCACGCGGGTCGTCGCTGTTGAGGCGCACCTTTTGCGCTTTTTCGACGAGCAGCGCGACGAAGGCATCGTGGATGCTCTCCGCCACATAGATGCGCTCGACCGAGAAGCAGACCATGCCGTTGGCATGCACCCCGCCCCGCAGCACGGCTGTCGTCGCGCGCTCCAGATCGGCGCTCTGCGTGACGATCACCGGGTCCTTGCCGCCCAGTTCCAGATAGCAGGGGATCAGCCGCTGGGCACATTGCACCGCGATCTTGCGGCCGGTCGGCACGCTGCCGGTGAAGCAGGCGAGATCGACCATATCGATGAGCTGCCTGCCGGTCTCGCCCTCGCCCTGCACAAAGTCGAACACGCCAGCGAGCTCGGGTACCGCCGCGACCGTCTCGAACAAGGGCTCGACCCAGCGCGGCGTCACTTCGGACGGCTTGATGATCACCGCGCAGCCCGCGAACAGGGCCGGGATCGCGTCGAGCAGCACCAGCATCATCGGCGCGTTCCACGGCCCGATCACGCCGACCAGCGGATAGGGCACGAATTGGGTCCGCACCGTGACGCTCGGCATTGCCCTGGATGGGCCTTCATAGCTGGCGGCGTCGAGCGCGGCCTGCGCATCCTCGATCCAGCCACCGATATTCCCCATGGTGATGAAGCCCTGGAGATAGGAGGTGTGACAGCCGCCGGTGTCGATCGCATCCGCCTGCGCGATGTCGTTGGCGCGCTTGGCGACTTCGCCGAGCCAGCGCTGCATGACGCCGATGCGCTCGGCGAGCGGCCGGGCGCCCCAGAGCGCCTGATTGGCGCGGAGCCGCGCCGCCTTGTTGGCCAGCTCCCTTGCCGTCGTCACCGGCAGCGCGAAATCGATCTCGCCCGTGCGCGGATTACGCACCGGGATGGTGCGTCCTTCGCTGTCCGCCATCAATTCCTCTCCTTCGGCGAGAGACTCGCCAAATAGTCAGACATCGTTGTATATCGATGTTGAACAATCAATCAACATGGACCTCGCTCGTCTCGTCGTCCCAGGGAAGGCAGCCCGGATAGCGCAACCGCGCGGCATGACGCCGCACGATCGCCTGCAGCATGCGCAGCAAAAGGTCCGCCTCGTCCAACGCCAGCGGCGAGAAGGTCAGCTGCTCGGATCGGTCGGCCGCGGGTTGGACGCTCGCTGCCTGCCCGCTTCCATCCCTGGTCGTGAAATAGAGCGTCTTGCGCCGGTCGTCGGGCGCCCGGGCCGCTTCCAGAAGCCCCCTCGTCGCCAACTTCTTGAGCACGACCGCGCAGGTTGACGGGTCCAGCCCGAACACCCGCGCGAAGTCGACCTGACTGAGGCCGGGATGGAGATGAAGGATCACGAGCGCCGAGAATTGCCGCAAGGTGAGCGAGAGTGGCGCGACGCAGGCGCTGAACTGCGCCTGACAGATTTGCAGCGCGCGGCGGCACAGGAAACTCGGCTCCTTGAGAAAGGGTGAGCTTTCCGCTTCCCAGCGCGGCGCGGCGTGATCCGTGCCCCGCGCGATCGCGCCGATCAGCCCGATGAAAACATCGCGCTGTTTCGCGTCGAAATCCCGCAACAACTCGATCTGCAATGCGCCGAACGCGGCCCGCACCGACGTCATGCGCGCGCTCCCGGCCGCGGTCAGCAGAGGAATGCTGCGGCGTCGGTCGCGCGAATCCTGCTGGCGGACGATGAGGCCCGCCACCTCGAGATTGTCCAGGATGATGGCCGTCGTCGAGGTATCGCTGCCGCAAGCGCGCGCCAGCCCCGCCTGATCGCCACACTCGCCCTGTGCCGCGATGGCCAACAGCAGCTCCGCCTGCGCCAGTGTCTCGGCGCCTTCGGTGAGCTTCGCATAGAGGGCATTTGCGATCTGATCGACGCGAGCGAGCAGAAAGCCGGGCTTGGCGATGAAAATGCGCATGACATCGTCGACCGGCACGCGCCTGATGTCGCGATTTCCCTCAGCCATGCCGGCATCCCGAAATCGCGTTCCTCTTCATCATCGCCGTTGGATCAAAAATGCGACGCCTTGGCAACGTGGAATGCAGGGTGGTTTTTGGGTTGATCGGCATCCGAGCCTGGCCTAGTTGTTGACAAATCAACATCAACACCGGTGAGGGCGAGGATCATGACGCAAGACGATTATGCGGACTATATCGCCCGCTTCAATGCCAATGATTTCCAGGGGTTCGGCCGCTATTATTGCGATGATGTCGTGTTCAACCTCGGCGAGAAGCGCCAGATCATCGGACGCGAGAATATCCTCGATTTCTATCGCGACGTGAAGTCCAAGGTGCGCGAGACGCTCGACATCGTCGGCGTCGCGGTCGGCGCCGGCACGCTTGCCTGCCATGTCCGCACGGAGTTCTACGGGCTCGTCGATTGGCCCGATTTCATCGCGGGGCCACTGATGAAGGGCGATTCGCTCAACATCGAGAGCCTGGGCTTCTATTATCTGCGCGACGGCAAATTCTCGCAGATTCTCGGAGCACGCTACAAGACGCTGCCGACCATCAAAGCGTCCGCCTGACCCATCCCAAGGAGACCATTGCCATGGCGACACCAGCGCCGCCCCATCCGTTCGCGCCTCAATTCGAGTTCGCCTTCACCGTCTCGATCGACCTCACGCCGCCGATCTGGATCACGCCCAGCAGCATGGGCGCGACTCGCGCGGCGATCTGGGCCGCGCAGGGCACGTTCGAAGGACCGCGCATCAAGGGCCGCGTCATTCCGATGAGCGGCGGCGACTTCCCGCTGGTGCGACCGAACGGCGTGATCGACTTCGATGCGCGCTATCTGCTGGAGGCGGACGACGGTACGCCCATCTATCTGCAGAGCCGCGGCTATCGCTGGGCGGAGGGCGACGCGATGGAGCGCATGGCCCGCAACGAGCCGGTCGGGGCGGATGAATATTATATGCGGGTCAGCCCCAAATTCGACGTGCCCGAGGGGCCGCACGACTGGCTCGGGAAGCACATCTTCGTCGGCGTGGCGGAGAAGATCCCCAAGGCGAACCGCATCCATTATTTCATGCTGCTTTAGGACTCGCCTCACCCAACCCTCTCGTCATTCCCGCGAATGCGGGAATCCAGGCCCGGATAGGGCAACCCTTCGCTATCCTGGATTCCCTCGTTCGGGGGAATGACGGAAAAAAGGACGAAAGACATGAACGCCCCCCAAGTCCCCGCTCATCTGGACTATGTCTTCGAGATGCGCGTTGAGTTCCGTCCCGAGCGCTGCATCTTCGGGCCGCTGCCGGGCGGCGGGCATCAGGGCTATACGCCCTGCTCGGGCGGCACCATCTATGGCCCGCGCCTCTCGGGCAAGGTGGTGCCCGACAGCGGCGCCGATTTCGCACATGTGCGCGGCGACGGCGTGGTCGTGGTCAACTCGCATTATCTGCTGGAAGCGGACGACGGCACCAAGATCTACATCAACAATAATGGCTATCTCGTCCCCTCCAAGCCGGGCGAAGGCAAGCTGGTTCACGGTGTACGCCAGCCGGCTTATTTCTGTTTCTCGCCGACCTTCACCGTGCCCGAGGGACCGCACGACTGGATGAGCCGCACGCTCATCGTCGGCGTGGGCCATCGCCGCACCGATCCGGATCATTCCATCTTCTCTTATTATGCGCTCAAGTCCGAGATCGACTGAGAGAGCAGAATGTCGGTTGCGCCGGTCTCGTGTGGTCCCTAGGGGGACCGCACTTCATGGATGGAGACACTCATGGCCAAGGCAATCAAACTCTCGCTGACCGAAGATGAGGTCGAAATTCTTGTCGATGCGCTCGAAGCCGACCTGGAAGGCTATGTCGAATCGGCCAAGGAAGCGCGCGGCAATGGCAATCGCGCCGACGTCGCCACCTTCACCGAGGCGGCGCAGCGCATCCAGGCGCTGATCACCAAGTTGCAGGATCTGCTGGAATAGCGCCGCGCGGCGTTCATTTCGGCACAGGACCGGTATGACGCCCGTCAAAAAAAGCACACCCCGTATATCGCACGCCGCGTACGGTCCGCTATAGCGAGCGCGATGCGCAAGATCGTCCTCGCAACCATTGGCACATTGGGTGATCTCCATCCCTTCCTGGCGGTGGCAAAGGCGCTGCAGGCGCGCGGATTCCGTCCGATCCTGGGATGCCCCGCCGACCATGTTAAAAAGGCGCTGGCGACGGACATTGAGGCCGTTGCGATCCTGCCGAGCTTCGACGAAATTTGCGCGCGCATGGGCGCCGAGCGGAGTGACGCGGCGCACCGGATCATCAGCAACCAGCGCTACATGTTCGAAGAAGTAATCCTGCCGGACCTTTCCTCCAGCGCCGCCCGGCTGACCGAGCTGACGGAGGGTGCGGCGGCGATCGTCGCTTCGCCGTTCGCCCTTGGTGCCCCGATCGCCGCCGAGAAATGCGGCGTCCCCCTGGTGTCGGCAGTGTTGCAGCCGATGGCGCTGCTCTCCGCACTCGATCCGCCCAACACGCGCGACTTCGCGATGATGAAGCGCTGCCCGGTCGGCACCGTGGGTGCGGGATGGAATCGCCTCGTCTATGCCAGCCTGCATGGCGCGATGCGGATTTCCTATGGCCGCAAGATCAGTTCGGCGCGCGCCTCGCATGGCCTTGGCCGCAGCGGCAAGGCGCCCCTCAAGGCCAGCCCGCTGACCGGCCTCACGCTCGGCCTCTATTCCAGATATTTCGCGCCGCTGCCGCTTGATGCGGCGCCCAATACGCAGCTGGTCGGCTTCCCCTGGTTCGATGGCGATCGCTCGTCGGACGAGCATCTCGATCAGCGCCTCGCCGAATTTCTCGCGGCAGGACCGCCGCCGCTGGTGTTTTCACTCGGCACGCTGGCGATCCATGCGGCGGGACGCTTCTATGACGAGGCCGAGAAGGTCGCTCGCGCGATCGGCATGCGCGCCATCCTCTTGACCGGCAAGGCCGAGCCCGCGACCAGCGACTGCGTGATCTTCCGTTGCGCCTACGCGCCGCACGCGCAGCTCTTCCCGCATTGCGCCGCGATCGTCCACCATGGCGGCATCGGAACGGTGGGGCAGGCCCTGCGTGCCGGCAAGCCACAGATGGTGGTGCCGCACATGGGCGACCAGTTCGATCACGCGCACCGGATCGCCGGCCTGGGCGTCGGCGCCACGATCAAGGCTGCCCGCTTCCGCGAGCGCATCGCGGCACCGGCCCTCCTCGCCCTGCTGCGCGATCGCGGGATCAGCGAGAAGGCTGCAGCCCTTGCCGCGTCGATCGGCGCGGAAGACGGCCCCTCGACCGCCGCGGCCGCTATCGAGGCTATGCTGGCGACCGAGCAGTGCCATGTGATAAGACCGGAACTTCAGGTGGCCGGGACGACCGGCAGCAGCAGGTGGCTGTCGTAGATCCCGCCCGCGTGGATCACGTGTGTTCCAGCGTTGCGCAGCTCCTCATGCCGCGCGAACGGCAGCATCGGCAGCGCGTCGCGATAAATGTCCATGCCTTTCACCACCAGGCGCAGCGTCTCGCCAGCGCGGAACAGGGTGGATGACGGCCAGATCTCGATGTCGACCGGCACAGGAACGCCAGGTTCCAGCCGCTGCTCCTCCAGATGGCTGTGCACCGGCTGCCAGGGCGTCGAGCGCGTCTCGTCGAGTGCACGATGGCTGGCCCGCAGCCAGCCTAACGCGACCGGGCCATTTTCGTAAAAGGCATAGAAGGTCATGCCGACGGGATTTCCGGCCACATCGATCTTCTGGATCGCGACGAACAGGTCCATGTCGTCCGCGCCCTGCGCCTCGACCCACAGGCGCAGCTTCATATAACCCGTAATCTCGGTATCGGCCGTGAAGCGATAGTCGAACCGCGCTTCGCCCGCTTCGTCGATCGGATCATAGGCGACCTGCCCCGCCTGTTCAACCGGTTGCTGGGACAGGGCTCCAGTCGCTGCATCCAGATAGAGCGGCTCGTAGCGCGTCCGCGCCAGGGGCCATTCGCGCTCCGCCCGCAGCGGATGAATGCGCGCACTCTCGCGCACTTCGATCTGGACAGGCGGCCACTGCTCGACACCCTGCGCCTCGCCCTTCAGGAACTGATCGAAGAAAGCCCGTGCCAGCTCGCGGTTCTTGGGATCATAGAAATGCGCCCATTTCTTCTGGCCGTGGACCAACAGCCATTTCTGCCGGGACGACATGTGCCGGAACGCCTCAATCGTTCCGCGCGTGTGCAGTCCATGATCGGACCAGCTCGCGACCACGAAGGCCGGCACGTCGATAGCCGCAAGATCGACCTCCTTGCTTGCCCAATAATCGTCATACAGCGGATGCGCCTGCACGTTCGCGTTCGTGTCCTCGTAGTGCCCATTGGAGAAGCGCAGATTGCCCGTCCCGCGCGGCACGAAACCGGTCTCGCGAATACCGCCATGATAGGCGAACTCGCGATACCAGTCGGAAAAGCCCTCCCAGGGATTGATCGCCGCGAGATGCGGCGGCTTCAATTGCGCGACCAGATACTGGATCGCAGCGAGATAGGAGACGCCGGTCATCCCGACCTTGCCATTGCACCAGGGCTGGACGCCGAGCCACTCGATCAGGTCATAGCAATCCTCGCCCTCGCCGATGCCGTTGTGACGTACGTCGCCTTCGCTGAGCCACATGCCGCGCGAGTCTGCGTTGCACACCGCATAGCCGTGCGCGCACCAGTAAGCCGGGTCGGCTGCCTCAAAGGCGGTGAAACGCGACATCCAGCCCGCCTCTACGCCCGAATGCGGCGGAAAGAGCGTGTCGGACATGCCATGCTTGCCGTAGGGACTCCAGCCAAGCAGCACCGGCATCGGCCCGTCGGGCGCATTCGCCGGGCGATAGAGGTCGATCAGGATGGGCACGCCGTCGCGCAACGTGACTTCGATGTTGCGATCGATGAGCAGTCCGTCATCGACCCATTGCTGATGCTCGCGCGGCGGCAAAGGCGGCTTGCCCGGCGCGGTCGCGGGATCGACACCGTTCTTCATGATCAGCGTGAAGCCTGTGGTGCTGCTCATAAGCCTCTCCTATAATCTAGTCCTCCCCTCAGGGGAGGCGTTGGGGTGGAGCTGCAACGCTGCGATTGACGCTGCGCGACACCCACGCCCGACCCCCTCCCTTGAAAGGGAGGGGGTAATTTGGGACGTCCTGTTGCTCAGAACTTGAACCGCGCGCCGACGCGATAGCTGCGGCCGATCACGTCATACAGGACGTTGTTGGCCGGGCCGAAGCTCGATGGGGTATTGTTCGCCGGATCCCTGTCGAGAAGATTGCTGACCGCGCCGAAAATCTCGAGCTTGCGATCATCCTTCTTCCAGACCGCTACGCTCGCATTGAGGTTCACATAGGTAGCGCTGCCGATCAGATTGTCGTTTACGCTGTTGGCGAGCGCGGGATCATAGCCAGCCTGCCCCGGCCCGATCGAGGTGACATTGTAGATGCCGCCCGACAGGTGCCGGACCTGGACCTGCGCCGTGACCCGGTCGGACGTATAGGTCAGATAGCTGTTGATGATGTAGCGCGGCACGCCGGACGGCTGGGAGGTCGGCGCGCCGTTCATGCCAGCCCGGTCCACCGTGCCGCTCGCCGACACGGTGATAAGATCGTCGACGATCGTGGCCAGCCCGCGCCAGCT
The DNA here is from genome assembly GCF_018603885.1 of Sphingobium nicotianae. Lineage (GTDB taxonomy): Bacteria > Pseudomonadota > Alphaproteobacteria > Sphingomonadales > Sphingomonadaceae > Sphingobium > Sphingobium nicotianae. Next base: position 181,795 of record NZ_JAHGAW010000006.1, on the reverse strand, counting down.
GATCTGGCCGCCAAACACCGTCATCGGCAGGGTGTAGGACGCCTCGACGTCCCATCCGCGCGTGATCAGGCTGCCCAGGTTGATGTTGAGATTGACGATCTGGGCGATCTTGCCGGTCCCGTCATAAGTGACGAGCGCGCACAATTCGGGATTTTTGTTCTTCTCGCAGCCATCGGCAATGACCTGCGCTCCCAGCTGAGAGACGGCATTGTTGAGCTGAATATCGTAATAATCGACGGAGAGGCGCGGACGTCCCGCCGACCCGAAGTCGGGCTGCAACACCACGCCGACCGTCCAGGTATCCGCCACTTCCGGCACCAGCTTGTCATTGCCGCCCAGCAGGACGGAGGCGAGCACCTGCCCGCCGGGGCTGGTCGCCGGAATCACGGTCTGGAACGACGTCGAGCGCGGGCCATAAAGCTCGAAAATGCTGGGTGCACGAATGTCGCGCGAGCGTGTGCCACGCAAGCGGAGCCAGGGCAGCGGCGCATAATCTGCACCAATCTTCCAGGTGGTCACCGCACCTGTCGTCGAATAATCAGTGGTCCGCAACGCACCATTGAGCTCCGCGCCCTTGAACAAGGGCACGCTCAGTTCTCCAAAGGCTTCGAACACATCCACCTTGCCGCTGATCGCGGCGCCGGGGCTGGTGTAGAACTGCAGGGCGGTCGAGATTGGATCGGCCGTGCCGCGCGCGATATCCTGGCGGAACTCAAGACCCGTGGCCAGCTTGATCGGCCCCGCCCAGCCCTGGAACAGCGTTCCCTGTCCGGCGGCCGAAACCACATTCTGGGTCAGCTTCGAGTCCTGCGTCGCCGTGCCGGTGACGTAGGCTACGCCAGCCGGCGTCGTCTGGACGCTGCCATTGCCGAACGGGTTGAGCGGCTGGCAGCCGGCGGCAGCAGCGACATTATCCCGCACGCCGCGGCAGGTCGCGACACCGTTTACCAGAACCGAATCCAGCGCGAAGGTCATGCGCGGCGTGATCGTCGTGTTGCGGCCGATCTGGTGATAATTGGTCTGCCCATATTGATAATAGGCATCCATCGTCCAGTCGCCCCACATGCGGATCTTGGCTCCGAACACGGCGCGGCTCGTCGAGCGTGTCACGGTGCCAACCTGGGGGCCGATGTCGTCCCAGATGCGCCCCATGTTGAAGCTCGTGAGCCCGAGGCTATCCATTCTGGTGGCGACCGTCGTGGGCAGGAAGGCGTTGTCCCGCCTGATGGTGATTGCCGTATCGCGTCGCTGGGCGCCGATGATCGTGCCATGGACCCGACCGTAGGAGCCTTCGGCGAACAATGTTACAGCGTCGCCAAGCTCAAATTCGCCATGACCGAAAATGTTGAGGCGCTCGGTCGGCGATACGATCGGGAAATTCTCATAATAGGCCATGACCGGATCGCCACCGCCGCTCTGGAACAGCCCGGCATTGTAGAATGTGCCATAATTATGGGCGAAGGTCGTGCCGCTAGTGTTGAATTCAGTCCCGCGCAGTGGGCCGGCGGTGATGAGACCAGCCATGGAAGCCGTGGCCGTGCGTGGGTTGGGCAGGAATATTGTGGCCGGCTGGCCGGCGGCGACGCGCTGCGTCGTGCTGCCTGAAACCAGCGGATTGCTGATCGTCCCTGAACCTGCAGCACACCAGTCGCGCGTGTAGCAGTCGCCGACGCCCTTGCTGTCAGAATATTCCGCGCCCACGACGATATGGCCGCGGCTGTCGGCAAACCCCGTGCCCACCGCAAGGGAGAGCTGATATTCCTTATTGTCGCCGGCTTCGGCCAGCCCATATTGCGCCGAGCCCCTGATCCCGCTGAACTTGGTGTCGAGGATCAGGTTGACCACGCCCGCAACGGCATCCGAGCCATAGGCGGCAGATGCGCCGCCGGTGACGACTTCGGCCCGCTGCACGAGCGATGTCGGGATGAGGTTAAGATCGACGGTACCGCCAGGCGTGAAGGAACCGCCCGCAACAGTCGCCGGAACGACCCGCCGGCCATCGATCAAAACGAGCGTACGATTGGCCCCTAGCCCCCGCAGATCGGCCGTCGCGGCGCCGAGGTTGCTCACGAAAATCGCGGTCGTCGCCGGTGTGGACTGCGGGCGGAACGATGGCAAATCGTTGAGCGACTGGGAAATATTGGTCACAGCCTGCCGTTGCATCTGCTCGGCATTGATCATCGTCACCGGCGTCGGCTGATCGAAACCCGAGCGCGCGATGCGCGATCCGGTGACGACGATGGCTTCCTCGGGCGCCGCCTCGGCCTGTTGTGGCGCGGCTGCGGCGGCAGCGGCATCCTGCGCCAGAGCCGGGCTGGCCATGAGCGCCAGGCCAAGCGCGAGGGCGGTGGCGCTGCTTCCGGAACTAACTTGCAGATTGCGCAAACGAACGATGGGTGCCGTCATAGTCTCTCTCCTCTCCATGCGGCGGCGCTCACTCGACGCTGTCCGCCAGCCAACGCGCGGTGACGCGAATGGCCCAGTCATCGATCGATTATCAGCGATGAGTTGAGTTCTCAACAACCTTTGATGCAATGCGCGTCGAGAAAAGCGCCAAGGGCGCTCTTGGCCAAGCGTTGATGCAGATCGGCAACAGCGCTCTGCCGCCGTTTTCACGGCCCGGTGCGCGAGCAATGCGCACCCGGCTACGCTCGCGCGGCTTCTCCCAGCGCGTCGATGAAGATCTGCGCACTGGCCGGGAATGTCCCTCGTGAGCGGCGATACATGGAGAAGGTCCTGGCGAGTTCCAGATCCGGAACAGGCAGGATGACGATGTCGCCCCGGCCAAGCGCCTCGGGCAGGAGCGGTTCGGGGAACCAGCTCAGGATAGAACTGCGCGCTACCACGGCGAGGATCAGTTCCACCGAATCCGTCTCCAGCGCGACACTGGGCGGATCGAAGCCGGCTTGGCGGACCAGGCTCTCGAACTGGCGCCGTGGCGTCGCCTCGAGGCCGGGCAGTGCCCATTGCTCCCGGAGCGCGCGGGCGGCGCTGACCGGCCGGTCAGCCAAAATGGGATGAGAGCGGCCGCAGAAAACCGCGCAGCGATCGCTGAACGCGCGCGTGCCGATCCTGACGGCCTCGACTTCCCTGGGCGGATCGGTGGCGAACATGATGTCGATGTCGCGATTGGCCAGCGCGCGATCGAGCTGATCTTCCGACGCCACCATCACCTCGACGCGCAGGCCCGGCGCGCGCTCCGCCACACGTGCCAGCACGGCGGGAAAGACCGCGCGGGAAATCGCGGTGACGCCGCCGATCCGGATCGCGCCGCGCTTGAGCCCGCGATGCGCATCCATAAGATCCTGCGCCGCAGCCATTTCGTATAGCAGCAGATGGACGCGCGGCAGCAGGTCGGCGCCGGCCGGCGTCAGATGCATGCCGCGACTGTCCCGGTCGAACAGGGCATGGCCGAATTGCTCCTCCAGCGCGCGCACGTAGCGCGAGATGGTCGGCTGAGCGGCATGGAGCGCTTTCGCCGCCCGGCCCACCGTGCCATGTTCCGCCACGGCTTGAAAAGCGGCGAGAAGGTGTCGCTCGAAAGTCATGCAGAATCAGTATGAGTTGGTGAGAGATTTGCAATAGACCGAATGACTGCAAAGCGCCACCTGTCACCCCAACAAGCTTCAATGCCCGGAGAGCCAAATGCCCACAGTCCGCGACGCCACCATCCGCCTGTTGCGGGATCTCGGCATCACAACCATCTTTGGCAATCCCGGCTCGACCGAGCTGCCGATGTTCCGCGATTTCCCCGAGGATTTCCGCTATATTCTTGGCCTGCAGGAGTCGGTCGTAGTCGGCATGGCGGACGGCTATGCGCTCGCCACCCGCAATGCCGCGATGGTCAATCTGCACAGCAGCGCCGGCACCGGCCATGCGCTTGGCAACATCTTCGCGGCCTACAAGAACCAGTCCCCGTTGATCGTCACCGCCGGTCAGCAGGCGCGCTCGATCATGCCGTTCGAGCCCTTCCTCCATGCCGAGCGACCGACCGAATTCCCGCGCCCCTTCGTCAAGTGGACCGTGGAGCCTGCTCGGGCGCAGGACGTGCCGATCGCGATCGCGCGAGCTTATTATGAGGCGATGACACCGCCTTGCGGTCCCGTGTTCATCTCAGTTCCCGTCGACGACTGGGATGTCGAGTGCGACTGGGTCGATGCGCGCGGCGTCGCGACGCTCAATCCGGGCGATCCGGCCGCCATCGCCAAGCTGGCCGCCGCACTGGCGCGCGCCAAGCGCCCGGCCTTCGTGCTCGGCGCCGGCACGGCGCGCGACGGCGCCTGGGAGGCGCTGATCGCGCTTGCCGAGCAGCAGAAAGCCGCTGTCTATACCGCGCCTTATGCGAGCCGGAACGTCTTCCCCGAGGATCATCCCCTGTTCGGCGGCTTCGTGCCCGCCTTCAAGGAGCGGATGAACGCCATGCTCGGCGGGCATGATTTCATCCTGTCGATGGGTGGCCCGCTCAATCTCTATCACGCCGAGGGGTTCGGCCCGCATCTGCCCGAGGATGCCGAATGCTGGACGGTCGGCGACAATCCGGGCGTGCTCGCCTGGGCCCCGGTCGGCAACGCCATTCTCGGCAATACGCGCGCGATCGCGCAGGCGCTGGTCGCGCTGGGCAAGCCGGCCAACCGCGCCGCGCCTGAGCCCCGCCCTGCCCCCGCCGAGCTGAACCGCGCCGTCCTCGACGACCGCCTCGCGCTAAGGACCATCGCGGACACGTTGCCGGCCAACGCCATCATCGTCGAGGAGGCCCCGACGACGCGTCCGATCATGCAGGCCTATCTGCGCCTCAACCGGCCGGACTGCTTCTACACCACCGCGAGCGGCGGCCTTGGCTACGGCATGCCGGCGGCGGTCGGGGTCTCGCTGGCGCGGCCGGACGAGCGCGTGATCGCGATCATGGGCGATGGCTCGGCCATGTACGGCATCCAGTCGCTCTTCTCTGCCTTCCAGCTCGGCAGCCCGATCACCTTCGTGATCATCAATAACAGCAAATATCAGGCGCTGCGCGACTTCGGCCAGACCTTCGGCATGCAGCAGGTGGTGGGCACGGACCTTTCCGGCCTCGATTTCTGCGCGCTCGCGACCGGGCATGGCCTCCCGGCCGGCCGCAAAGTCTCCGACGTCGCCGCTCTCGAACAGGCGCTCGCCGACTCCTATGCGGTGAATGGCCCGACCCTCATCGAAGTGATGGTCGCCTGAGGTCATGGCGGGTGTCGTCATCGTCGGCGCCGGCCATGGCGGCGCGCAGGCCGCGATCTCGCTGCGCCAGCAGAGCTATGCCGGATCGATCACGATGATCGGCCGGGAGGATCATCTCCCCTATGACCGGCCATCGCTCAGCAAGGATTATCTCTCGGGCGAGAAGCCTTTCGAGCGCATCCTCCTGCGCCCGGGATCCTTCTGGGCGGACAAGGCGATTGATCTTATCCTGTCGCGCTCGGTGGTCGCCGTCGATGCGCAGGCACAGCGCGTCACGCTCGATGACGGATCGACCCTGGACTATGAAAGCCTGATCTGGACAGCGGGCGGCGATCCAAGGCGCCTCTCCTGCCCCGGCGCTGATCTCGACGGAGCCCATGTCATCCGCGGCCGCGCCGATGTCGATCAGCTCATGACCGAGCTGGAAGGCGGAGCGCAGCGCGTCGTGATCGTGGGCGGCGGCTATGTCGGCCTGGAAGCGGCAGCGGTGCTCGTCAAGCGCGGCTGCCAGGTCACGCTGCTGGAAGCCTTGCCGCGCGTGCTCGCGCGCGTGGCGGGCGAACCGCTCTCGCGCTTCTATGAAGCGGAGCATCGCGCGCATGGCGTGGATCTGCGCCTCGAGGCCGCGATCAGCCACATCGACGGCCGGGACGGCCACGTCACCGGCGTGGCGCTAGTGAACGGCGAGACGATCGCCTGCGACGCGGTCATCGTCGGTATCGGCATTTTGCCTTCCATCGTTCCGCTGGAAGCGGCCGGCGCCACCTGTGGCAATGGCGTGCTGGTGGATGAGCATTGCCGGACCAGTCTGCCCAACATCTATGCGATCGGCGACTGCGCGGCGCACGCGAATGCGTTCGCGGACGGCGCCGTCATCCGCCTGGAGAGCGTGCAGAATGCCAACGACATGGCGAGCACGGTCGCGAGACATCTGTGCGGCACGCCCGCCCCCTATCGCGCCACCCCCTGGTTCTGGTCCAACCAATATGATCTCAAGCTGCAGACCGTGGGCCTGAGCGGTGGCCATGATCAGGCGCTGGTGCGCGGCAATATCCCCGAGCGCAGCTTCTCGATCGTCTATCTTCGCGACGCTCAGGTCATCGCGCTCGACTGCGTCAACGCGGTCAAGGACTATGTCGCCGGGCGCAAGCTGGTCGAGGCGCGGGCAGTGATCGCGGCGGAAGCGCTGACGGACGTCACCGTTCCGCTGAAGGAACTGTTACCGCAAGGCTGATAGAAAAGACTGATGCGAGGCTGCGACAACGCGCCTGCCTCGCGCTGGATGCAAGCCGTGCTCCTGCGCTGGCAGGAACACGGCCTCCACCGCCAGGGATTACCGCAGGTCGAGCTTGTTCTTCTTGAGGAAGGCCGAGAGCAGGTCTGCTACCTGAACATTGTTCATGTCCGCAAAGGCGATGTGCGTGTTGCCCTTGAGACCGGCATCGGGAAGCATAAGCAGCTCGGCATGACCGCCATATTTGTTGATCGTGGCGACGAACTGCTTGCTGATCTCGACGTTGGTCTTCCAGTAGGTCTGCGCGGTATAATCACCCCAGACGAGCTGGATCGGGATCTTGGTCAGGCGCTTGAACTCGGCCAGCGGCACATGCGTCGGCCCGAAGCCGCCTTCCACGCCCTGCGGTCCCTCGCCCTCCGGGAACACGAACGCCGCCGTCTCATAGGCAACGATGCCCTTCAGATTGTCGCTCTTGAGGGCGGCGAGCATGGCGCGCCAGCCGCCAGCGCTGTTGGTGAGCGCCACGACGGGGCCGATCTTATCCATCGCCTTGGCCGCGGCCTCGGCTTCCATGTGCGCGTTCTTGGCGAAGTCATACTCATGATAGCGCGCATACATCGCCGCATCATAAGCTTCCTTGCTCTTGGTCGGGAACTGGACGCCGGGGAACCACTCACCTGGCTTGGGACCGAAGCGCCAGGCGATCCAGTTGCCCTGATCCTGGCCCATACGCGGCTCGTAGGTCGTCGGTTCGCACGACATGTTGCCGCGGCCAACGCGCGGGCCGTCCCAGATAAAGACAGGGAAACCACGGCGCAGGAAAATGCTCTGATAGCCCTCGCCGCCATCCCAGCGGTTCTGCCAGACGTGGGCGCTGGAGCTGTGCCACATGAACAGGCCGACTTTGCGCGGATTGACCGGGATCTGATATTCGACATGGCCCTGGTCGCAATGGATCGACTTGCTGTCGTCGCCGATGATCTTGCCGCCGGCCGCGAAGCTGCCTTCCTCCTTGATCATGATCGGCGCTTCGGCCCTGGCCACTGCCTTCTTGGGCGCACCGTGCGCCGGCGCCAGATAGACGGCAGCCGAGGCGGAGAGCGTCAGCGCTCCCAGCAGGCCCCAACGCAATGGATTAGAAACGCTCTTTGCCGACATGATCTACTCTCCCGTCCGTGTTCCCCGTGCATATTGTCGCGGCGCGCCGGCGCGTCCGAGCGCCAGCGGCAGCAATTCTTGACGGCCGGCCGGAGCGCTCAGCGGCTGCTGGCCAGCTCGATGACCCGCACCAGATCGCTCAGCGTGTCGCAGACCGGCGTCGGCACGCCGAGGCGAGCGCCTTCCCGCGCGATCGCGCCGTTGATTGTCTCGATTTCCGTCCGCCGGCCATGCTCGCGATCCTGCAGCATCGAGGCCTTGTGGTGGGCATGCTCGCGCAGCGCCTGATCCACCGTCGCCACGATCCGATCGCGATCAATAACGATGCCGTTGGCCGCCGCGACCGCCACCGTCTCGTCCACGATCCGCACCGCGATGCGGCGCCCCGGCTCGTTGTCGATGCCGGCATTGGGCACCTGGCAGATCATGCCGGTAGCGTTGAGCGCGCCGTTGAAGGCCACTTTCTCCCAGACCGCCGCGTTGATGTCCTGTGCGACATGGGTGTCGAAGCCCGACGCCTGGAGTAGCGCGGCGACCGGTGCCGCGAAGGACTGCGCCGCCAGTGTGAAACCGCCGACGTCGAGATGGCCGAAGCCATGCGTCGCGACCGAAGATGGGCCGTTGAGATCGGCCGGCACATGCGCCGTGCCGAGCAGCACCTGATCGGCGCCGAAACCGGCCGCGAGCAGCTCGGCATTGCCGATGCCGTTCTGCAGGGTCAGCGCGATCGGCTTGCTTGCCGCGAGATGCGCGACAGACTTGACCGCCGCCTCGCTGTGCATGCCCTTGGTGAACAGCACGACCAGCTCGACCGGCCCCGCAAGATCCGCCGCCAGCGACGCGCCGACGGGGAGCGTGCGGGTGCCGTTATCGTCCTTGAGCGTGATGCCGTTTTGCGCGATGGCGTCGAGCCGTGCCTTGTCGACATCGACCAGGGTCACGCGCGCGCCCTGTTCCGCCATGCGGGCGGCGAACAGGCAGCCCATGGCGCCCGCACCGATGATCGCGACGCTGGGCGTCGATGACAGGGTTGTCATGCCGATCGCTCCTAAACGCCGTAAACATCGAGCATGGTGGGCACGACATCGTTCATCAGCCGGATGATCTTCTGCGAGATCTTCCAGGCGCCGTCCTCCAGCACAAGCTCATGCTCGTACCGCCCGAAATAGGCATGGGTGGCGCGGCTGCGCACGTCATGGACATTGGTGATGAAAGAGGAATCGAGCTTCACCCGCCCCTCCTCCGCTTCCGTCAGCTGCACGCCGCCGATCATGTGCGCAACGCGCGGCATGACGGCGGACGCGACCGAGAATCCCGAGCGGATGCGCTGAACGCGATCCTCAAGATTGCGGCGCCCACGATAATAGATCAGCGACAGCTCGCGGTCCGGATCATCGGTCTGCGTGCCATCGTCGCGCCAGGCCGGCATCCAGAACAGACAGTCGGACGTGTAGAGCGCAAGCCAGGGATCGAAATCGAGCCGATCCAGCATCAGTCCTTCGGCATAGAGATAGGCGGCCGCGTCGCCCTGTGTCATGACCGTCACGAGAGCACCTCCGCCATGCGGTCGGCCCAGGCGCGATAATAGTTCCCGAACAAGCTCTCGTCGCAGAGCTGCGCATCTGCCAGCACGCTGCGCGCCGGCTTCATATCGATCATGTCGGAATAATCGTTGCCGCCCTCGACCGAGGCGGTGAGGCCGCGGGCATGCCCCTGCAGCCAGGGCCGGTCCTGCTCGGCCATGCCGAGCTGCGCCTCCTCGTAGCAGACCGTATCGTCGGGCGTCGCCATGCCGGTCGGATTGAAGAAATCCTCATACTGGCGGATGCGGAAGCGACGCGCTTCCGCGCTCTCGCCGCGGGGCGCAAGGCACCAGGTCTGCATCTCGGTTAGGCCGGCCGCGATCGGCCGGATAACGCGCATCTGGCTCGACGCATTGTCGGCGATCTGCAGGTTCGGGAAGATCGTCAGGTTGCGCATGTTGAACATCCAGTTGCGCTTGGCGACGCCGTGCAACTGCGCCCATTCCTCCGCATGCTCATATTCGGGTAGCGCCGCCGACACCGGCATGATGCCCCAATTGAGCACATGGCCGTGATCGAAGCTCATCGTGCCGCCGGTCGTGCCACTGGCATCCTCTTGCCAGAAATCGGCCGCGCCGATCGACGACTGCACCACCTCGGCGCTCTGCTCGCGGGCGCGCTGATCGAGGATGCGGATGTAGCTCGGATGCGTCGAGGTGAAGTGGTACTGGTCCGAGCAATTCTCGAGCTGCATCTTCCAGTTGGCCGCATAGGTGAAGGTCACGCGGCCCGGCACCAGCTCCAGCCCCTCGGGGCTCTTGTCGACGACGAGGTCGATCAACTTGCGCGCCTCGCCCAGATAATCCTCGAGGCTCGGCACGTTCGGATTGAGGCTAGCGAACAGGAAGCCGCGATACTCGCCGAACTTCGCGACGCTGGCGAGATCGTGATTATCCTCATCGAACCCGGCGCCATAGCAGCCGGCCTTCTGCCACTTGATGTTCTTGTTCGCGCCCGTGCTGTCAAACGTCCAGCTGTGATAGGGGCAGACATGCCGGCGGGCATTGCCGCACAGTTTCTGGATGAGGCGGACGCCTTTGTGCGGGCAGGCGTTAACAAAGCAGCGAAGAACACCGTCACCGTCACGCTGGACGATGATGGGGACGCGGCCGATGAAGCCGGTGAAATAATCGTGCGGATTCTCGGCCTGCGTCGCCAGGCCGACGAACACCCAGCCGCCCTCGAACACATGCTTCATCTCGAGCGCGAACAGATCGGGATCGCGGAACAGCGCGCGATTGACCCGGAAGACGCCATCCTGCGGGCGATCATCGACCAAATCACGAAGAGCGAAGGGTTTTGTCATTCCAGCCTCATATTGGGCGGATGCCCGGCGGCCGCGCCGACGCATCCGCATGATCTTCTCGTTCGAGGGCCACGCCGGCGATCCGCCAGCGCCGCCGCTCCTCGTTACATGCCGCCCGTGACCGGATAGTGGATCAGGGTCGGGGAGACCGGCGCGAAATTGGGAACGTCGCCGGCGACCGCGCCGCCCTCGGGCGACTGAAGCGCCGCGCCCATCGCCGCGCCATCGGCAAAGTCAGCCTCGAAGATGCAGAAATAAGGCGACTCCCCGCCCAGCGCCTCGACATTGAAACTGTACCGGAAGCCCAACACGCCCGGCAGCTTGCGCACCAGCGGAATATGCGTCGCTTCATAATAGGCCTTGAACGCGTCGGGATCGGGCTGTGGCGGATAAAGGACGACGATCTTATGCATGATTGACTCCATCACGTTCATAGGCGGCTTGCGCCGTCAGTGCCGCGAAGCGCAAAGCCATGGCCAATCGCATGCCTTTTCCTCTCGCAGTGCCTGCCGGCATAGTCTCGGTCCCGGCTCGCCCAGGGATGGCAAGCCGGCTGAAAGGGCGCATTTGCCCAGTCAGCGGAAAGCATTTAACATGATAAGTATTGCGACGCAACAACAAATCTCCCGCGCCTCCCTCTCAAACCTGCTGAAATGACCGCGGCGGTTTATCCGACGCCCTTGATAGCCGCAGAAAGCGCCCGCATTTCGGTCACCAGCTTTTCGAGTCGCTGGGCACCGAAACGGTCCGAATATTCCCGCATAATTTGTACCACTTGTCGGGAAATCACCTTGACGATCTCCCGCCCCTCCGGGGTCAAGGCCACCAGAGTGCGACGCCGGTCATTGGCGTCGAGCTCGCGAGTCACGAGCTTGCGATCCTCAAGATCCTTGAGGATTCGCGTGACGCTCGGCGCGTGGAGAAGGCCGACCTCGGCGAGGCCGGTGGCATCGGTGGCGCCGCGATCATTGATCACTCGCATCACGCGCCACTGCGGCTCGGTGATATTATACTCCCGAAGCTTGGGCCGCATCGGCCCGATCACGGCTTCCTTCGTGCTGAGCGTCACGGCCGCGAGCGACTGTTCGAACGGAGGAATTTTTCGGATCGTGCTCATGTTTCCCCCTTGCCTGACTGTTTCGCCTAGCGCAACAGAAACCCTGTCGGGTTAAATTTCGAACGTGAAAATTTGCCATTTATAAACCATCGACATCTGGCAGCGCCTCGCCCTCGGCCTTCCCACTCGCCAGCCATCCGCAGGGTCGCCCACACGACACCAGGTCGTCCGCTGCGTGCACCCATCACAGCTCATCGACGCGAGAACAACGCGCCATCAGACAAGGGCGCCTTGACGACAGAAGACGGCGACGGACTTGCTGCTGAACACCCTCCCCCTTCGGTTTCCGACGCGGTTTTGAACGATTTTTATTAACGTGTGAAATTTTATATCGAGACAGGCCCCGAGCACAACCGGAATCTGATCCGGTTCGTCATTCTTCATAAGTGGCAAACCCGACGAAGTCGAAAACCCCTGCTCCCCGCGCCCCGCCTGAACAAGCGCGATTTCGTTCGTTGACTCCGGCAACGTCGAAACATACTTATCATGTTATGTTTTAAGGCGGAGCGGCATGGCATGCCGATGCCCAGCCGGAGGAAGAGGACGAGGCATGGACCTGGAACTGGCGGGCAAATCCGTCGTCATCACCGGCGGCGCGCGCGGTATCGGCTTCGCCTGTGCCGAAGGGTTCGCGCGGGAGGGCGCCCGCATCGCCATTCTCGATGTCAGCGCGGACGATCTTGCCGAGGCGGAAGCCAAGCTGCGCGACATGGGCGCGGACGTCATCACGCGCGAAATCGACGTCGCCAATTCGCAGGCAGTGGATACGGCCCACGCCTCCGTGATCGAAGCGTTCGGCGGGATCGACATCGGCTTCAACAATGCCGGCATCGGCTCCAAGTTCAAGCCGATCGAGGACACGACCGACGAGGACTGGGACAGAGTCGTCGATATCAACCTCAAGGGCATCTTCCTGTGCGTCCGCGCGCAGGTGCGGCACATGAAGCCGCGCGGCCGGGGCGTCATCGTCTGCACCGCCTCCAACGTCGCCTTCTCCGGCGCGCCCGGCGCGACGCCTTATGTGGCGGCGAAACATGGCATCATCGGCATCGTGCGCACAGTGGCCCTGGAGCTTGCCCAGACCGGTGTGCGCATCAACGCCGTCGCGCCCGGCGCCATCCAGACGCGCATCGGCGGCAAGACCGGCCTCGGCACGTTCGAGGACCCCTTCCCGGATGCGCTGATCCGCCAGGGCCTGCCGATCGGCCGCTGGGGCCAGCCGCACGAGATTGCCGACGCGGTGCTCTGGCTGGCCAGCCCGCGATCGAACCTGGCGCTCGGTGAGGCGCTGGTGATGGATGGGGGGTTCCTGGCGCAATAAGGCGCTGCGGCCCGGCCGATCAACAAGACAAGGGAGGATGCCATGCGTACCAAGACACCCCGATTGCCGGGGCTGACCAACGAGCAGCTCACGCCGGAACAGGAAGAATATTTCGCGCCGCTGCGAGATCGCGGCATCGACAGCCATGTGCTGCGCTCGCTGTTGCGCCATCTGCGCGCCTCCAAGGCGTTCCGCACCTGGTCCGCCTACAGCATGGGCGGCGGCAACAAGCTCGCCGACCGCGAGCGCGAGGTCGTGGCGATGCGCACGGCCTGGCTCATCAAGGCCGGCTATGTCTGGTCGCGCCACATCCCCTATGGCACCAATGCCGGCCTGACCGCGGAAGAGATGGAAGCGCTCAAGAAGCCGATCTCGGCGCATCCCTGGAGCGACGCCGACATCGCCCTCATCCATCTGGCCGAGGATCAGGTCGCCAATTTCTTCATCTCGGACAAGGTCTGGGCCGAGCTCAATGCCCATTTCGACGAAGAGCAGATCATCGACGCGATCTTCGTGTGCGGGCATTTCATGATGCTGGGCATGTTCCTCAACAGCGCCGGCCTGCCGATCGACGACGATGTCGTCGCCGACCCCGATCTCGAGAAACTATAAGGAGCCGCCTCATGCCAATGGACAAACCGCGCCTGCCCCCGCTCAAGGACGGCGAACTCACCGACGCGCAGGAAGAGATTATCGGCCCGTTCCGCAAGATGGGCGCCGACTTCAACGTGGCGCGCACCATGGCGCGCCATCCCCGCATGCTCACCGCGTTCCGCGTCTGGGCGACCTACGTCATGATCGACAAGAACAAGCTGCCCGAGCGCGAGCGCGAGATCATGGCGCTGCGCACCGCCTGGCGGATCCAATCCGACTATGTCTGGTCACGCCACCTCTCCTATGCGCGCAACGCCAAGCTGACCGACGAGGAAGTGGTCGCGCTCAAGCGCCCGCTCGGCTCGCACAACTGGGCCCCTGCCGATCTGGCCCTCGTCAAGGCGGCCGATGCGCTCGTCTCCGACTTCTTCATCCCGGACGATATCTGGGCGGAGCTGGTCAAATATTTCGACGAGGAGCAGCTGATCGACGCGATCTTCGTGGTCGGCCATTTCGTGATGATGGGCTCGTTCCTCAACACGGCGGGCGTGCCGCTCGATCCGGACGTGCCCTATGATCCCGATCTGGACCGCTTCAAATGAGCAGCCGGTCGATCGAGGAGCGCCTCCAGCGGGTCGAGGATGAGCTGGCCATCCAGCGCATCATCTTCGACTATTCGGTCTATCTCGACAGCCGGAACTGGGAGGGCTTCGTCAGCCTGTTCGCGCCGGACGGGGTCTGGACCAATGTCGAGGGCACCTATCAGGGCCGCGAGGCGATCATGGCGATGCTGGGTGGCCCCAATGGCGGCCCGGCCGAGGCGCCCAAGCGGGTGAACTACTATCACGCCAACACCAACTGGCGGATCGAGCTGGACGGCGACCGGGCCAGCGCCGTCTCGCGCTACCTCTTCGTGCTGCGCCGCGACGACCGGCCGACCTCGGCGCTCGCGGGCCAATATACCGACGAGTATGTGCGCATCGACGGCGCGTGGAAGATCGCGCGGCGCGAGGCGGAGGAGCTGATCCCCACCCATGCCGAATGGGAAGAGATCTTCCTGTCGAAGGTGCGGACATGAGGCGCGCGGCCCTTCTCGCCGCCGCGCTGGCGGCGACCATGCCGGTGGCGGCCACCGCCAAGGCGCCGGCCAAGCCGACCCTGGAGCAGCGCGTCCAGCGGCTGGAGGATGAGGACGCCATCCGGCACATCTTCATCGCCTATGCCGCCGCGCTCGACGGCAAGAATGCCGATGCCTATGTCGCCCTGTTCGCCAAGAACGGCCAGTGGATCAACGGCAGCATCGTGCGCAAGGGACCGGCCGAGATCCATGCCCTGATCGACGGCATGTTCCACAACACGCCCGCCGGATACGTCAACAAGGACAGCTTCGAGCTGACTTTCCATCCCGACATCAAGGTGGATGGCGACCGCGCGACCTCCCGATCCGAGCATGTGCTGTTCCGGCGCCACATGGACGGCAGCGGCCTGCCGCAGGCCGTGCTGTTCGGCCGCTACGAGGATGAGTTCATCCGCGAGAATGGCGTGTGGAAGATCCTCAAGCGGGTCGACATCCCGACCATTCCGACACCCGAGGAATGGGGCAGGATCATGCGCGCGCGCCAGCAGCAGCCGGCCCAGCCGCCGGCGGGAGGCGCGCAATGAGCCGCGCCGCGCTCTCGGTCGAGCAGCGCTTGCAGCTGCTGGAGGACAAGGAGGACATCCGCCAGATCATCATCGATTATGCCTCCGCGCTCGATGCGCAGGATGCCGACGCCTATATCGCGCTGTTCGCGGAAGAGGCCGAATGGGTGAATGGCGGCATGGTCCGCAAAGGCAAGGAGGAGATCCGCGCGCTCGTCGCCGGGCTGTTCCCGACCAAGCCGGACGATTTCGTCAATCTCGAGACGTTCGAGGTGACCTTCCATCCCCGCATCGAGCTGAACGGCGACCGCGCAAAGATGCGCTCGGGCCATCTGCTGTTCCGGCGCGGGCCGGGCGGCAATCCGGTGCCGGTGCTGTTCGGCCGCTACGAAGACGAGTTCATCCGCGAGGATGGCGTTTGGAAGATCCTGCGCCGGGTCGACATCCCGACCATCCCGACCGGGGAGGAATATCTGCCGGTCATCCGCGCCCGCCAGCGCATCCAGGAGCAGCATATCAAGGGCGCGAAGGGGTAAGCCCCCTTCCGTTCCCTGATCGAGTGGATCGATCATGCCGCGCAGTTTTCCGCCGAAGTTCACGAAGGTCACGGGGAAAATGATTTTCCTCGGGGGCATCAGGGGTGCCGGACGAAAGCTGATCGAGAAGAGCGATTATTCAGGGCTGAGAAAGAACGGCCTGATCCTGCCATGCCGGCTGGCGTGTAGGACAGTATTTTCTGATATGGCGAACGGCCCTCCCATGGGCCAACCAAACCAGATCAGTGCTCCTGCGAAGGCAGGAGCCCAAGGCGCAACCGACGGGCCTAACCGCCCTGGGCTCCTGCCTTCGCAGGAGCACGGTTCGGTTCGACTTAGCGGTCCGTAGCCTTCTCCCACTTGGGAGAGGGCATTCATTGCCAGCGTGCCCGCGTCGCCAGAAAGGCGTGGAGCAGCGCGTTGAATTGGTCCGGCTTCTCCATCATCACGAAATGGCCCGTGTCCGGGATCGTCACCGACTCCCAGTTGGGCAGCAGCTCCTTGGTCGGCGTGGCGAGGCCCATGGTGCGCGAGCTGGCGAACACCGTCAGCGCGGGCGCGGTGATGACGGCATTGGACTGGATCGCCGGGTCCATCATCGCGGCATTGGCGCCGACCGATGTCGCTTCCGACGCGCCGAGCATCATTTGCCGGATTTCCTGACGGAGCGGCTCGGGTGTCGAGGGGACGAACATCGCCTCGATCGCCGCCACACGCCGCTCATGCGTCATGGGTTGCGCACGCAGGGCGGCCGCAGCGAAGGGGCGGATGTCCAGCAGGCCATCGGCCGAGACGATGCCGGCGACATGCTCGGGATGCGCCAGCGTATAGAGCCGGCTGACCCCGGCCCCCATCGAATGGCCGACCAGCACCACCTTGTTCGCGCCGACCGCCTTGCGCACCGCCTCGACGGCATCGGCGAACAGCCCGATCGAGTAACCGGCTGGCGGCGGGGAGTCGCTCTGGCCGTGGCCCGGCAGATCGAGCGTGACGACGCGATAGTCCGCGACAAAGGCCGGCACCTGCCGAGACCACGAACGGTCGTCGCAGGTCCAGCCGTGGACGAAGATAAGCGTCTTGCCGCCCGGCTTGCCCTGCACCGTGTAGTGGATCTTCAGCCCCTTGAGCATGGCCGTGGACGCGGCCGCCGGCGCTGCGACCCAGCAGGTCAGCAACAAGGCCGCCAGCAGCCGGACCAGCCTCACTCCTTGCAACCGCGCCGCTGCGTCCATTCCTTCGGGCGATCCTCGGCGCCGACCATCTGGAACTTGGGCTCCATATAGGGAACGATCACATAGGCGTGGCGCTGGGTGAACTTCCAGCCCTGCGAGGTACGCACCAGCCGGTCGTCATAGGCGCCGAGATGCCAGACGTCGGTCGTGTTGTCCTCGGCGTGCCGGATGTGCTGGAACTTGCTGGTCGAGGTCGCGGTGTCGCCGTCGATATCGATCACGACGTCCATCGTGGCATGGAAGGTCCGCTTCGATTGGTCGACCACGGAATGCATATATTTGCCGAGCGTCTCCAGCACGCCGGCGGGGCCGACGCCGCGGCCGACGACGCCGGCCCAGACGCCATCCTCGGTGAAGTTGTCGGCATAGGCCTTGATGTCGCGGCCATCGATCGCATCCTGCATCTTCATGAGCAGGCGCCAGATGTCTTCGCGGTCCTCGGCCAGCCTGAGGCGGGCCTGCATGTCCGCGACGAGCGCGTGCAGATCCTGGCTTGCTGCGTCAGTCATTCGATCCTCTCCTCTTGTCGGTTATCCGGTGCCCGCTCAGGCTTCGATCTCTTCCGGCTTCGCCGCGCCGATGAGCTGGAACTTGGGCTCGTAATAAGGAATGTCGCCGAAAGCCGCGCGCTTGGTGAACAGCCAGCCCTCGGGCGTGCGGCGGAACTCGTCGTCATAATGGCCGTGATGGACGATGACTGGCGCGTCCTTCTCGCCGCGCATGATGTGTCGCCACTGGCTGCGCGCCCTGGCGGTGTCGCCGTCGAGGTCGATCACGAAATCGGAGGTGGTGTGATAGGTGGTGTGGCCCGGCGTCTCCCAGGGCTTGCAGACCTTCTCGAAGAACTCGGTGATCGCCTTGGGGCCGACATAGCGGCCGGTGACGCCGCTCCACACGCCGTCCTTGGTGAAGCAATTGCCATAATCGACGAGATCGCGGCCATCGAGCGCGTCCTGCATGCGCATGCAGAGGCGGACGATCGCTTCCTTGTCCTCGACATCCTTGAGGCGCTGCTCGATGCGGTCGAGCCGTGTGACCGGCGCCGGCTCGAAGGCGGCACGGCCGAAGAAGCGGTCGATGTCATGGCTGACCAGCTTCCACTTGCCGTCCTCGCGGACGATCTTGTCGATATAATGCCCGCCCTGCAGGATCATCGGCACGCCGTCCGGATCGAGCGTGAGATAGAACCAGGTGACCTTCACGTCGGCCTTGTCGCCGTCGAGATTGATGTCGTGATTGTTGACGATATGCACGGAGCGCGGGAATTTCCGCCCCTTCGAGACGTCGCGATATTTGTTGAGCAGCTCGAGGATCGCGACCGGGCCGGTCGCCTCGCCGAGTGACGCTTTCATCCAGCCATTGCTGGCGAAGAGGCTGGCATAGCCCTCCATATTGCCGGTATCGAGGAAGCGGGCATAATCGGTGAAGATCTGGCGGATCTCCTCCTTGTCCTTCAGCTCCTGGACCTGCGCCTGCAGCGCATCGAAGCGCGAGGGATGCGGCGGCTCGAGCTGGGCACGGCCCATGCTGCGGTTGACCGTGTGCTTCGCGATCTTCCACTTGCCGTCCTCGCGGACGAGATCGTCGAGATAATGGCCCATCTGGAAGACGGTCGGCACCTCGTCCGCATCACGGGTCATGTAGCACCAGGTGATGTCGATCCTGGCGGTGTCGCCATCGATCTCGATATGCGGGTTGCTCATCAGGTGGACGGCGTCGCGGAAACGCCCTTCCGCCTTGGCGCCGGTCACGCGCTCGACATAGTCGGCCATCTGCTTCGTGATCGCCTCGACGCCCACCGACGTGCCGAACACGCCTTCGCGCGCGAACAGGCTGGCATAGCCGGCATAATCGTAATTATCGAGATAGCGGGCATAATCGGTGAAGATCTGGCGGATCGCTTCCTTGTCCTCCAGCTCCTGAAGTCGTGCTGCGTCAGTCATCCCATCCTCCAGATTGCCCGCGTTTCCGGGCCATTCGTCACTTGGTGAAGGTAAATCCCTTGTAGCCTTCGCGCGTCACCTCCGCGCAGCGATCGCGGAAGGTGTGCAGGCCACCCAGCCAGATCAGGAAGCGCCGCGGCTTGCCCGGCACGTTCGATCCATACTGCCAGCTGTCGGCCTGATCGAAGACCGAGCCGCGCGCCTTGGCCTGCGTCTCCTCGGTCCAGTCATCCTCGGCCTGCTCGGTCGGCTCGATCGTCTTGAAGCCGTTCTTCTCGGCATAGTCGACAATGTCGGAGATCCACTCGACGTCATGCTCGATCGAGGCCGGCACGTTGGTCGAGAGGGCCGGATTGGCCGGGCCGCTGACCGCCAGCAGATTGGGGAAGCCGTAGAAGCTCATGCCCAGATAGGAACGCGGACCATCGTCGAGCCGCTCGCGCAGCTGCATGCCGCCCCTGCCGCGAATGTCCATTGCCCGGAACGGCCCGGTGACCGCGTCATAGCCGGTCGCGAAGACGATCACGTCGAGCGGATATTCGGTGTCGCCGACGAGGATACCCTTCTCGGTGATCCTGGTGATCGGGGTCTTGCGCACGTCGACCACATCGACATGCGGCAGGTTGAAGGTCTCGTAATAATTGGTGTCGAGCGCGATGCGCTTGGCGCCCATCGGATAGCCCTTGGGCTCCAGTATCTCGGCCTTGGCCGGATCCTTGACGATGCTGCGCACCTTCTCGCGGAAGAAATTCTCCATGAACTCGCGGGCGGCGGGCAGACGCGTGCCTTCCTTGAACAGCTGGATGACCCGCAGGCCGCCATTGTTCCAATATTCCTCCTGCAGCGCGAGCGCCTGCTCGGGCGTCACTTCCTCGAAGCTGTAGGCCGGCGCATCATAGGGCTGGCCGCCCCAGTGCGTCTTCACCTTGGCGCGGATCTCGGGATAATTGGCCTTGATCTGCGCATTATACTCCTCGGTCAGCGGATGGTTCTTGGCCGGCATGATATAGGCGGGCGTGCGCTGGAAGACGGTCAGATGCCCCGCCGTCTCGGCGATCACGGGCACGGCCTGGATGCCGGTCGAGCCGGTGCCGAGCACGCCGACGCGCTTGCCGCGGAAATCGACGCCCTCCCTGGGCCAGTGGCCGGTATGATACCATTCGCCCTGGAAATCCTTGACGCCGGGAATGTCCGGCAGGTTGGCGGCGGTCGAGGTGAGGCCGCCGATCGCGGTCACGACATAGCGCGCGGTGACCTTGTCGCCCGCGCTGGTCTCGACCGTCCAGCGGTTCGCCTGCTCGTCATAGGCGGCCGTGGTCACGCGCGCGCCGAACGTCATGTCCTTGCGCAGATCGAGCTTGTCCGAGACGTAGTTCAGATAGCGCTCGATCTCCGGCTGGGCGGGGAAGCGCTCGCTCCAGCTCCACTCCTGCAGGATCTCGTCCGAGAAGAAGTAGCAGTAGAAATAGCTCTCGGAGTCGCAGCGCGCGCCGGGATAGCGGTTCCAGTACCAGGCGCCGCCCGGGCCATCGCCGGCCTCGAACAGGCGGACGCGAAGCCCCTGCTGGCGCAGCTTGTGCAGCATGTAGATGCCGGCGAAACCGGCCCCGATCACGACGGCGTCAAATTCCTGGGCAGTGTCTGTCATAGTGCGTCCCCACGCCGGAGCGCCTGCTTGGTCGTTCCGGACGGCATGTCGTTGATCGGGTTGAGCGAGGTGCCGGGCGGCACCAGCGCGTCGATGCGGTCGAGCGTCTCGGCCGAAAGCCTGACATCGGTGGCGCCGAGCAGCCCTTCGAGCTGATCCAAGGTGCGCGGCCCGAGGATCGCGGAGGTGACGCCCGGATGCTGGATGACGAAGGCGATCGCCATGTGCGCCAGCGAGATGCCGGCCTCGTCCGCCAGCGCCGACAGCTCTGCGACGAGATCGAGCTTGCGGCGGACGGCCTCCGCATAAGGATCGAAGCCCCGCCCGGTGATGCGGCCGAAATAAGCGAAGCGATTCTCGCCGTTCATGTCCTCCGGCTTGCGGTAGCGGCCGGAGAGATAGCCGCCGTCGAGCGGGCTGAAGGTGATCGTTCCCATGCCGTGGCGCTGGCTGGCCGGCAGGATGAAGCGCTCGATCTCGCGATTGAAGATGGAATAGGCGGGCTGGTTGCAGCGGAAGCGCTGGGTACCGCGCTTCTCGGCGATCCAGTGGCTCTCGACGATGCGATCGGCGGGGAAGCTGGAGCAGCCGAACGCGCGGATCTTGCCCTGGCGGACGAGATCGGTGAGCGTGAACAAGGTTTCCTCGAGATCGGTGACGTCGTCCCAGCGGTGGAGCTGGTAGAGATCGATATGGTCGATGCCGAGCCGGCGCAGGCTGTCCTCGACGGCGCGCGTGACCCAGCGGCGGGACGCGCCGCGCATGTTGGGATCGTCGCTCATCGTCGCATAGAATTTGGTGGCGATGACGAGGCGCTCGCGGCGGCCCTTGATGGCCTTGCCGATGATCTCCTCGGACTCGCCGCGCGAATAGCCATCGGCCGTGTCGATGAAATTGATGCCCGCGTCGATCGACCGGTGGATGATCCGCACGCATTCGTCATGATCGCGATTGCCGATCGCGCCGAACATCATCGCGCCGAGGCACAACGGGCTCACCTGCATCCCCGTGCCGCCCAGCGTCCGCAACTGCATATCCTTCTCCTTGCGATCCGATCGACCGATCGCGATGCGCCCGGCCGGTCAGCAGGGTTTTGTCCGTCTCAACTGGAGCCGGGCGTCAGCTCGATGCCCGCGCGCTCCTCCATGCCGGCGATCATGCGGCTGACGCTGGCATCGGCGGCCTGCCCTTCGGCAATCTCGCGCCACTGGCGCCCCGTCTCCTGCGACAGCGGAATGGGAACGCCGGTCCGCTCAGCCGCTTCCAGCGCGATGCCGATATCCTTGACCATCAGCGCCAGCTTGAACGGATCGTCGAAGCTGCGGTTGAAGATGCGCTGCTTGAAGTGGGTTTTCGCCACCCAGGAACCGCCAGTGGACTGGTTGAGGACATCGATCATGATGTCGGGATCAAGCCCGGCATGCTTGCCCGCGAGCAGCGCCTCGCCCGTTGCCATGAAGGTCACCGAGGTGATGAGATTGTTGAGCGACTTCATGATGTGGCCGGCGCCGACGGGACCGAGGTGGAACTGCGCCTTGCCCATGATGTCGAACAAGGGCACGACGCGCGCGACATCGTCCTTCGCACCGCCGACCATGAAGACCAGCTCGGCCGCGATCGCGCCCCATTCGGCGCCCGAGACCGGCGCATCGACCATGGCGATGCCGGCCTCGGCGAGGCGCTGCGCCGTCTCCCGGGTGAACCAGGGCTCCGACGAAGACGTGTCGAGCACGAGGCTGCCCGGCTTCAAACTCTCGATGAGGCCGCCGGGACCGATCGCGGTCTGCTGCACCGGCGCGCCGGAGGGGAGCATCGTCACGACGATGTCCGATGCGGCGCCCACCTCGGCCAGCCTGCGAGCGGCGCTGACGTCGGCGAACTCGGCCGCCAGCGCGTCGCCGAGGGTGGGATCGAGATCGAGGACCGTCAGTCGATAGCCGGCCGCGGCGAGATGTCGCGCCATTGGCGTGCCCATCACGCCAAGGCCGATGAAGCCGATTGCAGGCTTGGTCACGAGGTCATGCTCCGGGGAAATGCCCCGGGACGCCACCGCATCGCGGCCGCGACGTCCCGGGAAGAGAGATAGGCTGAAGCGATCAGACGAGCTCGGCCGGTTCGGCGTCGAGCAGGATGGTCTTGGTCTCCAGATAGGCATGCAGGCCCTGCGCACCGCCCTCGCGGCCGATGCCCGACTGCTTGTAGCCACCGAACGGCAGGGAGAAGTCGCTGCGCATCCCGTTCTGGCCGACATTGCCGGTGCGCACGCGCCGCGCGACCCGCCACGCCTCGTTGATGTCGTGCGTGAGCACCGAACCGTTGAGGCCGTAGTTGGACTCATTGGCGATGCGGATCGCATCATCAATGTCGTCGGCGGGAATGAGGCTCAGCACCGGGCCGAAAATCTCTTCCTGCGCGATGGCGGAGTTGTTGTTCACATTGGCGAACAAGGTCGGCTCGAAGAAATAGCCGCGGTTCATGCTCGCCGGGCGGTTGCCGCCGGTGACGAGATCGGCGCCTTCCTTCTTGCCCTTCTCGATATAGCTTTCGACGCGCTCGAGCTGGCGCTGCATGGCGAGCGGGCCCATCTGCGCGTTGGTATCGTCGCTGTGGCCGAGGCGGATCTTCTGCATCTCCGATGCGATCGCGTCGGCAATCTCGTCGTGACGATGCCTGGGCACGATGGCGCGGGTCAGCATCGCGCAGACCTGGCCGCTCAGCAAAGTGATCGCGCCGGACAGGATCTTGCCCGCCTCTTCGGCCGGCATGTCGTCCATGATGATCGCGGCCGACTTGCCGCCCAGCTCCAGCGTGCAGCGCGCGACGCGCGAGGCGCAGACCTCGCCGATGCGCTTGCCGGCCAGGGTCGAGCCGGTGAAGCTCACCTTGTCGACGCCCGGATTGTTGACGAGATGGTCCGATGCCTCGCGATTGGCGGGCACCAGATTGATGACGCCCGGCGGCAGATCGGCCTCCTCGGCGCATTCGGCGAGGATATAGGCCTCGACCGGCGTCTCGGGCGAGGGCTTCATGATCACGGTGCTGCCCGAGAGCAAAGCCGGGCCGAGCTTGGCGCACATGATCATGTAAGGCACGTTCCACGGCGCGATCGCGGCGACGACGCCGACCGGCTCATGCACCACATAGGCGGTCGGCGAGGCGTCGCTCGCCACCTTGCTGATGAACGGGAAGGTACCGCCCAGATCGATCGCATCCTGCAGATTCTGCGTGCCGCGACCGGTCAGATACGGCGCGAGGAAGCTCATGCCGCCCATCTGCATCGACCAGGCCGACCCCAGCTCGCCCTCGCGGCGCTTGAGCGCCTCGACGAAGCGCTTCATCGCGGCGACGCGCTCGGCTGGCGCCATCCAGGGCCAGGGCCCCTGATCGAACGCCTTGCGCGCGGCGGCGACGGCGCGATCCACGTCGGTCTCGTCCGCCTCGGCGACGCGGAACACGACCTGCTCGGTATCCGGCGAGGTGATCTCGAGCTGGCGGCCCGAATGGGCCTCGACCCATTCGCCGCCAATGAACAGCTTGTCAGGATGACGAAGGTTGGGCGCGCTCATGCGAAAATCTCCTTGTTCATGCTTCCTCTCCGCGCGCGGCATACAGGCCGTATTGCGGAATGATTGTCTTGCCTGCGCCGGAAGATTGGCGGTCAGCGGATCTCCATGTCGTCATAATCGGGCTTCAGCATGAAGTTGCGCACCTCGAAGCCCGTGTAAGGCGTCTGCGAGGCGGAACGGCCATGCTTGGTCCAGTAATAATTATTGGCCCGCGGATCGGCCCAGAGCTTGGTGCCGTTGATCGCGTCCAGCTCCTTGTTGTAGCGCCAGTAGGCATCCGCCGTGACCTCGATCGAGTGCTTGCCTTCGAGGATGAGCTTTTCCATGCACTGCATGGCGTAGAACATCGTCATCTCGTGATATTGCGAGACCGGCAGGCCGCCATTGGTGTTCGGCCCGTAGAGCACCCAGAGATTGGGGAAGCCCGGGATCATGCAGCCGAGATAGGCGCGCGGGCCGCCTTCGGCCCACAGCTCGCCGATCGTCTGCCCGCCCCGCCCGGTGATCTCCATCGGATAGAGGAAGTCGTTGGCCTTGAAGCCGGTCGCATAGACGATCACGTCGACATCATGCTGGACGCCCTCGCCGTCCTCGATGCCGGTCGCGTTGATCCGGTTGATGCCGCTGGTGACCAGGGTGACGTCGTCCGTCTCCAGCACGTCGAGGATCGAATAATCCGCGTCGACCGCGACCGGGCGCGCCGACCATGGCGGATGCTTGGGCGTCATGACCTCGACGAGCCTGGGATCCTTGAGCTTGCTCTGCAGGAACTCGATGCTGCGCTCGCGCGCCGCCTTGTTGAGCGGGCTGACCGTGTGCGGATCGTCGAAGTCGGGATCGACATCGAACACGCGCGCCAGATAGGGCCCGGTGCCGTAGAAGCTCTTGAAGCGGGTGAAATTGGTATAATAAGGCAGGTTGCGATCGAGCCACAGCACCTGCTCGGGCAGCTTCGACAGATAGCCGGGGATGCCCATCAGCCATTGCGGCGTGCGCTGGAAAACGGTGACGTGGCCGGCGAGCTTCACCAGTTCGGGGATGAGCTGGTAGCCGGTGCAGCCGGTGCCGATGACGGCCACCTTCTTGCCGGTAAGGTCGACATTGTCGGGCCAGCGCGCCGTGTGCCACGACGGCCCCTTGAACTCGTCCATCCCCTCGATCACCGGCATGTTCGGCCGGTTGAGGAAGCCGACGCCGCTGATAACCGCATTGGCACGCAGCACGCGCTCGCCATCGGGCCCCTTGACGTGGACATCCCACATCGAGTCGGCCTCGTCCCAGACCATGGACGTGACTTCGGTATTGTAGGTTATGTCGCCATCGAGGCCGAACTCGTCGACGACCCAGTGATAATATTTCTGGTTCTCGACATGGGTGCCGAAGGCATATTCCTGCGGGAAGTCGACACCAAATAGGTTCAGATAGAAGCGGCTCGGCGTGTCGACGCGCGCACCGGGATAGCGATTCTCGTACCAGGTGCCGCCGACATCCGGATTCTTCTCGATCACGTGGAAATGGATGCCGGCGCGCTTGAGCTGCACGGCGGAATTCAGACCGCCCATGCCGCCGCCGATGACCAGCACCTCGAAATTGTCGAGCGCCTCGGGATCGGGCTGAGCCTGCCACTTGAGCGACCGCGCCCAGGGGTCGAGCGCGCTTTCCTCGACCATCAGATCGACCGCCTCGTCCTCGATCGGATGGCCGATGACCAGCCCGAAGCTCTCGGGCACGCGCTCGCGCGGACCATAGCTCAGCTCGCCGGCGCCGGAATCGCGATAAGACTTGAGGAAGTCGGCAGCCTTGCGGCGCAGGAGGGCAATGTCGGACTCGTTCGCGAGGACACTCATCTCGGCGCGGCCCATGCGCACCTTCTTGATCTCGATCGCCTCGACTTCCGGATCGCCCGTCAGCTGATAGAGCAGGCCGCGGAGCACCATCGGATCCGCATATTCGACCGCGTCTTCAATAACCGCATCGCTTGCCGCCAGCAGCTCGGGCCGCACGGGCGCCTCAATCGTCGCCATCCTCAACCTTTTCGTCCAACTTTAAAGCTCACGCAATCCATTTAACATGATAAGCATTGAGGGGCAATAGGGATTCCCCCGCGCGGCCGCCGGGGTTGATTTATGCTACTCGACGCCCCTGACGGCAGCGGACAGCGCGCGCAACTCGTCGGCGAGGCGCTCGAGCCGCTCCGATCCGAACCGCTCGGAATATTCGCGCAGGATCCGCATCATGGTGCGCGAGATGAGCTTCACGAACTCCCGCCCCTCCGCAGTGAGCGCGACCATCGTGCGGCGGCGGTCATTGGCGTCAGGCTCGCGGGAGACGAGCTTGCGCTCTTCCAGCTCCTTGAGGATCCGCGTGACGCTGGGCGGGTGGAGAAGCGCAACCTCGGCCAGGCCCGTGGCGTCCGTCGCCCCGCGATCGTTGATCACGCGCATGACCCGCCACTGCGGCTCCGTGACGCGATATTCGCGGAGGATCGGCCGCAACGGCGCGATGACCGTCTCCTTGGCCTCGATCAATGTGGCGCCGAGCGATTGCTCGAACGGCGGCATCTTGCGGGTTCCGGCCGTGATCGACACCCGCCCCCTGCCCTGTCCTGCCATGATATTCCTCCCCCGCTTTTCCGCTGCGAACACTCCGCCCCCGGCTGCGAACATATGGCAATTGGCGGACCTGTCCACTCAAAGACGTCGCCCGCCGGGGATACATCATAGACCGCACCGGCGGCGAGGCAAAGCATCCGCGCGGGAGGGCCCGCCCCGCCCTGACTCAGCCGTTGCGCCGATGATTAGGGTCCCATTCCGGCATCTTGCCGATGGCCTTCTCCAGTTCCGGCGTGATGCGCCCGGCGACCATGCAGATGAACAGGCGGCAATGCCTGTCGGTGTGATTGACCCAGGCGTGATCGGTGGCGCGCTGCACCATGGTGTCGCCCTTGCGCAGGATGATCTTGGTTTCCAGATCATCGATCAGCATGGTTATCTCACCTTCCAGAACATGCAGATAGTCGATGCTGTTGGTGCGGTGCATGAACGGCTCGGACCCTGCCGGCGTCGGCGGGATGTCGGTGATGCGGACGCTGACCCCGGTCGTGGGAATCTCGAAGTCGACCGGGCCCGCCACCGGATCCGGCTCGATGCCGTCGATCGGCGCGGGCACCACCGCCGAGCGCCAGATGTCCTGCACACGCCAGCTATCGCCATCCGCGCCATGATAGGTGCAGGGCGCATCGATCATCACGATCGACTTGCCGCTCTCGTCATGGCCGGTCACGACGCGGCGGAGATTCGGATATTGTTCGAGATTGGTCGGCATGGTGGACGTCCTTCCTGGCACAGCAAAGTGGCGCAAATCAGGGATACCCGGCGAATTCGGCGTCCGGCCTCCCCTATTCTCTTGCCCCCGGTTGATCCCGTTATTATTAACTTGTGAAGTTTATACGCTGCGACCATCCGAGCACAACCCGAATCTCGCGGGACGGCGGCGTGGCATGATCGAAGCCAGGGGATAGAATGAACATGGCGTGCGTTAACGGGGGGCTCCCGGCTCGGCGATGAAGGCTTTCGACTATATCGTGATCGGATCGGGCTCGGCGGGCTCGATCGTGGCCGCACGCCTCAGCGAGGATCCGGACGTCTCGGTGCTGCTGCTCGAAGCGGGGCGGCGGGACGACCATCCCTTCATGGGCATGCCGATCGCCTTCCCCAAGGTGGCGACCGACCCGCGCTATGTCTGGCCGTTCGAGAGCGAGGCGGAGCCAGGGCTGGAGGGCCGCAAGCTCCTGATCCCGCGCGGCAAGACGCTGGGCGGATGCGGCTCGATCAATGCCATGATCAACGTGCGCGGCAGCCGCTATGATTATGACCTGTGGCGCCAGCGCGGGCTGGAAGGCTGGGGCTATCGCGACGTGCTGCCCTATTTCAAGAAGATGGAGAATAGCTGGCGCGGCGAGAGCCTGTATCATGGCGTCGACGGCCCGGTCGGCAACGTGCCCATCGACTTTCCCGAGGCCCATTTCGACGAGCTCCGCCAGGCCGCGATCAATGCCGGCCTCGACGCCAGCGACGATCATCACGGGGCGCAGCAGGAAGGCATCAGCCGGATCGAGCTGACCACCAACAAAGGCTGGCGGGCCAGCTCGGCGCGCGCCTATCTCCACCCGGCGATGAAGAGCCGGCGCAACCTGACCGTGCTCACCAAGGCGCAGACGACGCGCATCCTTTTCGAGGGCAAGCGCGCAGTGGGCGTCGAATATCTGCGCGACGGCAAGCTGGAACAGGTCCGCGCCGATCGCGAAGTGGTGCTGTGCGCGGGCACCTACGCCTCGCCGCACCTCCTGATGCTCTCCGGCATCGGCCCGGCGGACGAGCTGCGCGCGGCCGGCGTCGAGGTGCTGCAGGATCTGCCGGGGGTGGGCGAGAATCTGCAGGAACATCCCAATCTGCTCAACATCTACCGCGCCAACGGCAAGCTCGGCCTGTCCAACCATCTGCGGCTGGACCGCGCGACGCTGGCGGTGATGCAATGGGCGCTGCTCGGCAAGGGACCGTTCACCACCGCCGGCACGATGGCCAACATCTTCCTGCGCACCCGGCCCGAGCTGGAGCGCCCGGACGTGCAGATCATCTGCATGCCGATCCACCAGCATGCCGAGCTCTGGTTCCCCGGGATCACCAGGAAACCGATCTACGCCTTCACCGCGCGCGTCGGCATCCTGCACGCTTTGTCGCGCGGCTGGGTGAAGCTGCGCTCGTCCAACCCGCTCGACCTGCCGCGCATCCGCTTCAACATGTTCACCGATCCGGCGGACATGCCGACGATGCTGAAGGCGGTGCGGCTGAGCCGCGACATCTTCGCCCAGTCGCCGATGCGCGAGCTGGTGAGCGAGGAACTGCTGCCGGGCAAGGATCTGCAGAGCGATGCGGAGCTCGATCATGCCATCCGGCAGCAGGCCGAGCATCGCCACCATGCCTGCGGCACCTGCCGGATGGGCATCGACGACCTCGCCGTCGTCGACGCACAACTGCGCGTCCACGGCATCGAGGGCCTGCGCGTCGCCGACGCCTCGGTGATGCCGGAGGATCCGTCCGGCAACACCAACGTGCCCACGATGATGATCGGCGAGAAAGCCGCCGATCTGCTCAAGGGCCGCGTGCTGGCGGCCGAAGAGGTCTGATTAAGGCCATCGATCGTTGAGAGTTGCCCCTTCCCCGTTTGTAGGGAGAGTATGGTTAACGGTCGTGGTTACTTCCAGTTCTGATAGACCGCTATCGCAAGCCCAATACCAATCGCGACAAGCATCATTGGCCACCGTGGCTTGCGATCAGCTAACAGCAATGTCTCTGGCGCGAGTCGCGTTGGATCAACGTCAGTCTGATAGGAGATGGCAGTAGCGAAGCGTGACCACAGGTCGCTCGCGTTTCGCTGATCGTCAGGAAGCGCAGCTTTGGCAGCGTCATACACATCGCCAACCGTCCGCGACATTTCAGCGTTGCTACAATCTATCTCGACACCCAACGCCCGCTCCACATCACGAACGGCGTCTATCTCGTCACCATCACCGCCTAAGCCCAGCGTCGGCAGTATGTCTGATTCTGTTTCGCTCACTGTCGACAAACCCCAACTTCGCTTGTGCGGGTATATATAACCCCTTCCCCATCCGCAGCGACCTCGACACGGCCCGCGAATTCTGGGGGATGCCTCACTCGGTCTCTGTTTTTTCCAGCAGCAGGCAACAGTGGCCAAAAGTAGCCAATGCCTCGTGCGGCGGTGAACTCGTATTGGCCTGTCGCCTCGCGTGTCAGAAGCAATGCAGGTCGCACATTGAGTTGGTAGCTCGTTTTAGAGGGCTCAGCGACATAGCTGAATGTCCTGTGGGCCGGCTCAATGACATGAATGACATCTTTGCGGATATCTAGAGAGGGGGCACCGTTAGCCACATAGCATCCCCACACCAATCGCTGGTCGATGGGGTCAGCCCGTAGAAACACCGCGCCAAGAAAGACCAATGTGGCAAGAGGCACCACAATGATCCCCCAACCGATCAACTTAGCCCTCAAGGGAACATCATCAAAAAGCGAGTTTGCCATCTCAGTGATATGGCAAGGCCCATCTCCAGCGTCACGCGATAACGTGTGCGATCCAATTCGCCCGCACCAAATCAATCCAAGCGGCGTGCCCTCAAAACTCGACATTCTGGGTTTTCTGCGGATTTTAAGTTGTTGACTCCTGTAACACACTGGTCGGAGGGGTTTAGGCGGGCGCGGCAGACTTTCGGCAGCGAGGCGTCGGACCGCGCTCGACGCTGACGCCTCCCCTGCCTGCACGGGAGGGAAATCGCCAGAAGGCAATCCCCCCAGAGCTCCTCTCAAGCGAGGGGCGATCCGTTCGTGTCGAGCGAAGTCGAGACGCGCTAGCGCGGCGCGGGCGTGTCTCGACTTCGCTCGACACGAACGGGATGTTTTCCCGTGATCGCGACAGATCCGGCCGAGCCACCATGCCCCCAACAAAAAAATCCCACGGCGCCGTGAAGCGCCGTGGGCCAGGAGAGAGCTGGTTATGATCCGGTCAGAAGTTCTTGCGGATCGTGAGGGTCCACTCGCGCGGCTCGCCGACGCGGGTCTGATCGTTGATGACGCCGCTCATGACCTGGTAGTGATACCATTTGTTGGCCAGGTTGGTGACGGCGAGCGTCGCGGTCCAGCCACGGTCCGGTGCCCGATACGCGATCTGCGCATTGAACAGTGAGTAAGCCGGGATCGTGAGCTTGGCTGCCGGCGCGTGCGCCTGCGGCGTGGTGTCGTAGGTCTGGAGCGACTGCCAGGTCCAGTCCAGACGCGGCGTGAACGAACCGATCGGCGACTCGATCTCATACGAGATGTCCGCATGCTGGTTCCACTGCGGCTGGCGATAGTTGCCGGGCCACAGATAGCCGGGGGTATTGGGCGTCTTCACGCCGGACTGATAGCTGTTGTAGCCGCCCGTCCAGTCGATGCGCAGGCCCTGCACCGGGTTCGCCGTGATATCCCACTCGAAGCCCCGCACCTTGGCCGGAATACCGACATTCTGGGTGAAGGTGATCGGGCTGGGAGCACCGGGGAACTGCGAGCAGATCGTGATCGCTTCCGGCGAATTCTGGTTCGCGCTGAACCAGGTCGCCACCGCACCGGGCTGGTTGCGGCATTCGATACCGGTCGCGGCCGTCGAGAGCTTGCGATAGTCGATATAGAAAGCCGTCAGGTTGGTGCGCAGCTTGCGATCGAACCAGTCGGCCTTGATGCCCGCCTCGTAGCTGATCAGATCCTCGTCCGAGGTCGCCTGAAGCTGACGCGGCGTACCGGTGATCGTGGTCAGGCCCGGCGGACGCGAGCCGGAGGCGGCCGACGCATAGGCCATGATGTCGTCGGTGATCTTGTAGTCGGTCGAGATCAGCCAGTCAGGCCGCTTGGTCGACGAGGTCACCGGGACGAGCACCGAGACTGCCTGCGGATTGTCGATCGTGATGATGATCTCGCTGTCCGTGTAGCGGGCGCCGCCCGACACGCGCCAGCGATCCGTCAGGTTGTAGTCGAGGTGGAAGAAGGCCGACTTGCTGTTGTTGATGCCGTGAATGATCGAGTTCTGGAAGATATTCACGAAATCGACGTGGGTCTTCTGGTAGCCGTTCATCTTCAGCCAGAAGCCGCCCACGACCCACTGCAGCTTGCCGTCGAACAGCTTGCCGTCGAGGCGGGCCTCGCTCGAATATTGCTTGTCGGTGTTGACGAAGTGCGTGACCACATAACCGAGCGGCGACTGGTCACCATTCTGGGTGAACTCGTTGCCATAGTTGGTGTAGCCGCCGATCCAGGTCAGGTTGATGTCGTCGGTCAGCTCCCAGTTCAGCTTGGACGAGAGCAGGGTGTGGTGCGCGGTCTTGCCCTGGTCGTAGCAGTAGCCCGTCGGATAGCCGGCCGGGAAGCCGCCGCCCTGCAGGTTCAGTAGCGGACGGCAGTTGGTGGCATAGGTATCGTAGATGCCGCCATTGCGCTGCGGCGTGATGAACCACGAGCCGCTGGTGATGCCGAACGTGTTGTAGGCCGCACGGTGAACCGCGGCGGCGCTGGCCGTCGAGGGTGTGCAACCCGCCGGGCCGATCGCCGGGGTGGCGATGAAGATGCCCTGCGAGGGATTGACCGTCGTCGCGGCGGCACAGGCCGTCTGGTAGAAGAGCGCGACTTCCGGCGTTTCTTCCAGATCTTCCTCGCGGTGACGCGCGGTGACCAGCCAGCTGATCTTGTCGGTGGGCTTCCACAGCAGCTTCACCTGGCCGACGGCCTTGGTGCCGCCGCCGAGATGGCCGATGATGCAATCCCGATTACGCGAGTCCGGCTGGAAGTAGGGCAGCGTGCCCTTGTACTGGGGCGTGCCGAGCTTATCCATCATGCAGGAGAAGTCGAGGCGGTTGCCATAGCCGTCCTGACGCTCGAAATTGCCCGAGACGCGCATGGACAGGTTGCTGGTCAGGCCGAGATCCAGGGCACCGCTGATGCCGAGCTTCTTGTACGAGCCGCCGACGACCTGCAGATAGCCCGAGCCGTCGCCCTTGGGATCAACGGTATAAAGCTTGATCGAACCGGCGATCGAGGCGTTGCCCGACAGCGTGCTCTGCGGACCGCGATTGACCTCGATATGGTCGATGTCGGTGAAGTCCAGCTCCGAGCCGGCCGTCGTCGAGTGATAGATGTCGTCGGTATAGATAGCGAGCGCCGGCGGAACCGCGAGGCTCGAGGTCGACCCCTGCGTCACGCCGCGCATGCCGATGACCGGCGTACCGGCCGACTGCGAGTCACCCGGCATGGTGAACAGGTTCGGCACGACCGCGCCGAGCGTGCTGAGCTGCGTCACGTTCGCGGCCTGCAGCTGCGTGCTGGTCTGCGCGGTGATCGCGATCGGCGTGTCCTGAACATTTTCCGAAACATAACGCGCAGTGACGACGATGTCGGTGATGCCCTGATCATCCGTCGTCGCGGCGCTATCCTGAGGCGCTGCTCCGGTCTGTGGCGTCGCCGCGTTCTGCGCGAATGCCGGCTGCGCAAATGCGGCCAACGCCGCCAGGCAGCTTCCGGCGAGCAAGCGCCGGCCCTTTCCTGCCGACATACCTGTTCCTCCCCTTTGTATCATGTCCTACTCCTCGTCAGTTTTTCGCTGCGTTCATAATGTCAAAAAATGGGGCCATCTCACGTGGCGCTCCGGCGTCACATGCCCTGCAGCTTTGCCACAAAACATAACATGATAAGTATATATCTGGAAAAACCCTGTCAACGGACGATCGCATGATCGGAAGTTAAACCGGCCCGATGCGGAAATAATGTCACAGTTCGATAGCCGAGGCGGCCGGATTCGGGGCATTTTGTCGATGCCGGAAGCCGAATCCGTGGCCGATTCGGACCGGCTCGCCGGCAATTTCTGCAACATTCATGTAGAGTTCAGTCAGGATATCATGATCTTCGCGGATGGTCGCGCGCATTGTGTCGGCTCGCGATACCCTGTTTTGCGACCTGAAGGCGCAAATCGAACCTCTCTCGCCTGCCCTGCCCATGCCCGGTTGCGATCCGTTCCAACTATATTTAACATATTAATTAGAGACAGATGATTTCCGGGTCCCACGAAGGTACGGATCCGATTTTGGGCGAGGAGCGAGATGAGAGAGCAGCCCGGCATGGCGCGATCGACCGGTGCGCCGGCACCTTCTGATCCTCCGAATCGCATCGCCCGCCCCGGCCGGTGGGCAATGGCCTGCGCCATGCTCTCGGCCGCCATCGCCTTTTGCGGCGCCGATGCGCAACCCGCACCGCCCAGCGCGACACCGCAGCCATTCCGGATCGAGCGCGCCGACCCCGCGCTCGACGCCCTTATCGCGCCGGACGCAACCCTGCGGACCATCGCGTCCGGCTTCGGCTTTGCCGATGGACCAGTCTGGGTCAGGGGGCATGGCGGCGTCCCCGGCCATCTCCTCGTCAGCAGCATCATCGGCAATGTGGTCTATAAGGTATCGCCGGCGGGCGAGGTGTCGGTCGCGCTCGATACGGCCGGCTATAGCGGCAGCGATTTCGCGCATGACGGCAAGCTCGCGTCCTTCGCGCGGCTCCATCTGATCCTGATCGGGCCGAACTGCACGGGCATCGATCATCAAGGTCGGCTGATCTGGTGCGCCGGGCAGGATCGCGCGCTCAAGCGGCTGGAGCCGGACGGCACGCGCACCGTGCTGGCCGACAAGGCCGACGGCAAGCGCTTCAACGGGCCGAACGATGTCGCCATCGCCGCGAACGGCGCGATCTACTTCACCGATTCGGATGTCGGCCTGCGCGGTGGCATCAATGGCGGGCTGGCGCAGATGCCCAACGCGGTCTGGATGTGGAAGGACGGCAAGGTCACGCAGGTCGTCAGCCGCGACGAGCTGGGCTCCGAGCCCAACGGCATCGCGCTCTCGCCGGACGACAAATATCTCTATCTTTCGGCCGGAACGATGAGCGCCACGCCGAAGATCATGCGCTATCCGGTCAAGGCGGACGGCAGCGTCGGCCCGGGCACACTCTTCACGCAGGGGCCGGGCATCGGCGACGGGATGAAGACCGACGCGAAGGGCAATCTTTATTCGACCGGGCCGATGCCGGGCATCGTGCGCATCACCGATCCGACCGGCAAGCTGCTCGGCCTGCTCCACATGCCGACCGTCGGCAACAGGGAGCCGACGAAGCTGATCTGCGCCTCCGCCATGGCCTTTGGCGGAGATGACGCAAAGACGCTCTACATCACAGCCTGCGACGATGTGTATGCGATCGACCTCAAGTCGCCGGGCCTCCTGGAGGGGCCGGCGCGCTGACGCCGAAGACGGAACATGACGAGCGCCGGTCGGCGCGAGAGGGAAGAAGAATGAGCAGTCAGCCGGCCGAAAAGACGATCAGCTACACGCCCGTCCATCTGAGCGCGCGCGATATCGCGCCACCCGCGACGATCAGCGCGATCGCGCAAAAGGGCCTCGCCGACGGCGCTGCCTTCCCGCGCCGGCCCCGCCCCGCCTGGGACGACAAGGAAGCCTGGCTGCGGCAGCGCGCCGCGGTCGATGCGATGTGGGAGGCGCAGGGCGCGCCGATCCTGGCGAGCGGCGTCGCGACGTTCGAAGCGAAGGAGATTGCCGGCGTCCCCTGCTTCGATTGCCTCCCGACCGGCGGCGTGGCGGCGGACGGCCCGGTCTATCTCTTCATCCACGGCGGCGCCTTCGTCGTCGGCGGCGGACCTTATGCCAAGGCGCTCGGCGTGCGCAACGCGGGCGCGACCGGCGCGCGTGTCGTCTCCGTCGACTATCGCATGGCACCGGACAACCCCTTCCCCGCCGCTCCGCAGGACTGCCTCGCCGTCTATCTGGCGCTGATCGAGGCGATCGACCCCAAGCGCGTCGTCATCGGCGGCACATCGGCGGGCGGCAACATCGCCGCCGCAACCATCCTGATGGCCCGCGACCGGGGCCTGCCGCTACCGGCCGGCGCAATCCTGCTGACGCCGGAGATCGACCTCACCGAAGCGGGCGACACCTTCCGCACCAACGAGGATCTGGACGTCATTCTCAAGGCCGGCCTGCCCGAGGCCAACGCCGCCTATGCCAATGGGCACGACCTGACCGATCCCTATCTCTCTCCGATCTTCGCCGATTTCACGAAGGGCTTCCCGCCGACCCTCGTCCAGTCGGGCACGCGCGATCTGTTCCTGTCGAACAGCGTGATCGTCCATCGCAAGCTGCGCGACGCGGGGATCGACGCGCAACTGCATGTGTGGGAAGCCATGCCGCATGGGGAATTTCTGGGCGACGCGCCGGAAAATGCCGAGATACTCGCCGAGGTGGCGCGCTTCATCCGCCGCGTCACGACGTAGACAGATAAAGAGGAGAGGCTCGTTGGCCGACGATACACCCAGCTACACGTCCGTCCATATCGATGCGCGCGACATTCCGCCGCCGGAGACGATCAGCCCGGCGGCGCGCAAGGCGCTGTCGGACGGCGCCGCAACGCCGCGCATGCCCTGGCCCAGGGCGGACGACCTGCCGGGCTGGCGCGCCTACATCGCCAATAGCGACGCCAATTGGGCCAACATGGCCGCGCCGCTGCTCGCATCCCTCCCGGCGACGATCGAGACCAAGAGAATCGCGGGCGTCCTGTGTCACGACTGCGCCCCGTTGGATGGCGCGGAAGAAGGCGGACCGATCTATCTCTTCGTCCACGGCGGCGCCTTCGTCGTCGGCGCGGATGCCTTCGCCAAGGTCGGCGGCCTGCGCCCGGCGGCCAATCTCGGCATCCACACCGTCTCGGTCGACTATCGCATGCCGCCCGATCACCCCTTCCCCGCCGCGCCGCAGGACTGCCTCGCCGTGTACAAGGCGCTGCTGGAGACGGTCGACCCCAGCCGCATCGTGGTCGGCGGCAGCTCGGCAGGGGGCAATATCGCGGCGGCGACCGTCCTGATGATCCGCGACCAGGGTCTGCCGCTGCCGGCCGGCGCGGTGCTGCTCACGCCGGAAGTCGACCTGACCGAGGCCGGCGACACGTTCCGCACCAATGCCGACATCGACACGGTGCTGAAGCAAGGCCTGCCGGATGCCAACGCGCTCTATGCAGGCGGGCATGATCTCACCGATCCGTATCTCTCGCCGCTCTTCGCCGACTTCACGAAGGGCTTCCCGCCGACCCTCGTCCAGTCGGGCACGCGCGATCTCTTCCTGTCCAACTCGGTCCGCATCCATCGCAAGCTGCGCGATGCGGGAATCGATGCCGAGCTGCACGTCTGGGAAGCGATGCCCCATGGCGGCTTCGGGCCGGGCGACGTGCCGGAGAACAACGCGCTGCAGGCCGAGGTGGGCCGGTTCATCCGGCGTGTGACGGCCTAGAGGAGAACAGACGATGAGCGACACGATCGACACTATTGACCGGGCCACGCGGGACATGATCGACACGATCGAGATCCGCGAAATGCAGAGCCGCTACATGTTCGCGCTCGACTGGTATGATGCGGACATCTACGCCGCGCTGTTCACCGAGGATGGCATTCTCGAATGGCCGGAAGGCCGCGCCGAGGGCCGCGCGGCGATCCATGCCGTCAGCGCCGGGCTGGGCGACATGTATCGACGCGGCGGCGCGGCCTCGGCACCGACCAAGATGGCGCACAAGCGGCATTTCATCAGCAATGCGGTCGTGAAGATCGACGGCGATCGCGCCACGGCACGCTGCTACTGGTTCGACTATAACAACGACAATCTGCAGCGCTGGCCCTATGTCCAGGCCTACGGTTATTATGAAGACGAGCTCGTGCGCGATGGCGACGGCTGGCTCTTCACCCACCGCAAGATCTTCAACGAGATGACCGGAGAGTCGCCGCCGGAAAATCCCTGCTGGTGATCCGCAGGACGCGCGCGGGGACTCCCGTCCGTGCCGCATTTCCCGCCGTTTCGTTCAACTATTGCGCGCGGATGCAAGTTATAGCACGGTGAACATGTTAACTAGTTCGGCGGATGCGCAC
Source organism: Sphingobium nicotianae (assembly GCF_018603885.1). Classification (GTDB taxonomy): domain Bacteria; phylum Pseudomonadota; class Alphaproteobacteria; order Sphingomonadales; family Sphingomonadaceae; genus Sphingobium; species Sphingobium nicotianae. The sequence goes on along the minus strand of NZ_JAHGAW010000006.1, from coordinate 144,151 downwards.
CGGCAGTTCGGGCGCACGGCGCCGGCATGGAGAGGCAGATGAGCACAGCACTTCCCAAGGCCGTCCAGGAGGCGATCGACAAGATCGAGATCGCCGAGTTGCAGAGCCGCTACATGTACGCGATCGACTGGTATGACGCCCAGGTCTATGTCGACACCTTCACCGAGGACGGCGAGTTGGTGTTTCCCGAGGGCTATGCGAAGGGCCACGATCAGATCCGCGAGATGATCACCCGCGTCGGCCAGTTCTTCGGCAAGCTCGCCGACGCCTCCGCGCCGACCAAGCCCGCTCACCTGCGGCATTTCGTGACCAATCAGGTCATCAGGATCGACGGCGATAAAGCTCATGCCGTCGCTTACTGGTTCGACCTCAACAACGACAATCAGCCGCGCTGGCCCTATCTCGCCGGCTATGGCTATTATGAGGATGATCTCGTCCGCACGCCCCAGGGCTGGCGCTTCTCACGCCGCAACGTCATCAACGAGATCAGCAGCACCTCGCCGCCGGAAAATCCCTGCTGGTGATGGGATATGCTGGTTGCGAGACCGGCATAGCGGCGCGTGACTGCCTCCGGTTATGAGGATCGAAATGAGTCTTGGGATGAGGAACAATCATATGATCTCGAAGAAAATTCTGCTCGGGCTGTCCTGCCTGGCAATGGCGACGGCGGTGCCCACCAGCGCCGTGGCGCAGGGCGTCGACCGGTCGCCCCCCTCCCCTGAGCTCAAGAACAAGGGCGAGACGGCATGGGAGGCATACAAGACCATGACCTTCCACCCGCAGCCGGACCAGCATCTGACAGACCCGATCATCAAGGGCGCGATCGACCTGCATGCGCATTTCGGACCCGATTCCTACGAGCGGCAGCGCGACGCCTTCGAGATCGCCCGCCGCGCCAAGGAAAGCGGCATGCGCGGCCTCGTCTTCAAGAACCACTGGTCGGAATCGGCCAGCACGGCCTTTCTCGTGCGCAAATATGCCGGTGCCGATGGCCTGGAAGCGTTCGGCGGCATCGCGCTCAACACCACGGTCGGCGGCATCAATCCGCAGGCGATCCGCTATTTCGTCGACGTCCAGGGCGGCTACGCCAAGATCGTCTGGTTCCCCACGCACGACTCCGAGCATGAGGTGACCTACCCGCACGAGACGCGCCGCTTCGTGCGCACCTCCAGGGACGGCAAGCTGATCCCCGAAGTGAATGAGGTGCTGGACCTGATCGCCCAGCACAAGCTGACGCTTGCCACCGGCCATGTCTTCCCCGCCGAGATGCTGATGCTGGTTACCGAGGCCAGGAAGAAGGGCATCGAGCATATCATCATCACCCATCCGGGGCTCGGGCCGCAGTTCACCGATCCGACGATCGAACAGCTCAAGCAGGTCACCGCGATGGGCGCCTATGCCGAGGTCGTGGCGAGCGAGCTGATGGCCCCCGCGCTGCGCGACAGCACGATCAAGATGATCCGCGCGGTCGGCCCGGCCCATGTCTTCGTCTCATCGGATGCCGGCCTGCCGGGCTATAATCACCCTGACGCGCTGGTGCTGGCGATTCGCGAATTGCGCAAGGCGGGCTTCACCGACGCCGACCTCGACCTCATGTTCCGCAAGAATCCCGCCTGGCTGATCGGCCTGCCGCCGTTGCCGGGCTGATCCTCGACAGGCTTGCGATTTTTCGTAACACTGTGTCATAGAGCGGAACGATGTCTCGTTGACTCGGTCATCTCCCGGAATTATATTTATCATGTTATGTTTTTGATGGAGGCGGATCGAGCCCCGTCTATGGACTTAAGTGGAGAGGAAGAACTGCATGTATCCCCCAGGTGATCCCCGGAACAATCTCGCCACCGCAGCGCGCGACCCATCGGGCAGCAGCGCGACGCCGGCTAGCTATGGCCTTTACTACAAGGACAAGCCGACCGACGACGACGCGAACGGCAAGTCGTGGTACACGCGCGGCCAGGATCTGCTGGTCAATTATATCGAGGCCAAGCCGGGCGCGACCTTCTCGCGCACCAACCAGCTCGACGAATATATGATCGTGCTGATCGACGAGGACACGCCCTATGAGGTGAGCGCGCAGCATGGCGTCAACGGCCCCGAAACCAGGACCGGCCCGGGCTATCAGGTGGTCATCGTGCCGCCGGGCGACAGCAAGATCACCCTGCCCAAGGGCGGCCGCCTGGCGCGCCTCTTCTCGACCCAGTCAGACGATCTCAACGCCAAGTGCGCGAATGCCGAGACCTATGCGGTCCACGATCCGAACATTCCGGAATTCAAGCGCTGGCCGGACCCGGTCGACGGCTTCAAGCTGCGCGTCTATGACCTGTGGAAGGAGCGCGTGCCGGGCAAGATGGGCCCGATCTGGCGCTGCACCACGATCATGCTGAACTTCCCCCCCCCGGGTGGCGGCCCGCGCGACATCACCAAGATGTCGCCGCACAGCCATGCCGACTTCGACCAGTGCTCGTTCGTGGTGGCGGGGTCTTTCCTGCACAACATGCGCTGGCCCTGGGGCGTCGACAAGAATTACTGGTATCCCGACCAGTATCCGATCACCGAGGCACCCTCGGCCACGTTCATCCCGGCCAAGGTCATCCATTCCTCGGAGAGCCTGCATTCGTCGAACAATCGCATGGCCGACATCTTCGCGCCGCCGCGGCTCGACTTCTCGCTGCTCGAGGGCTGGATCCAGAATGCGGACGAATATCCGCTGCCCGAGGGCGTGACGATGCCGGTAAAAGAACCGGCCTGATCAAATCAGCCCGAGGCCCGCGTGATAAAGCGCGGGCCTCTTTTTTATCCCTTTCGAAAGGCCGATGCACGCCATGACCACGTCCCGCCCCGATATCCGCGACTTCCGCACCCGCGTCAAAAATGGCGAGCCGGTGCTCGGCACCTTCATGAAATTCACCGTGCCGCAGCCGACCGAAATCCTCGGCCAGTTGGGGTTCGACTTCGTCATGCTCGACGAGGAACATTCGCCCTGGACGCGCGAGCAGCTCGGCCACGCCTATCTCGGCGCGCGCGCCTTCGGCATCGCGCCGATCGTGCGTATCTCGCGCCCCGATGCCGCCAGCGTGCTCTCCTGCCTCGATGACGGCGCGGTCGGCATCATGTGCCCGCATGTGGACTCGGCGCCGATGGCGCGCAATCTCGCCTCCTGGTCGCGCTACAAGGGCGGTTCGCGCGGCTCGGGCGTGAGCCGCGGCGGCGACTATGGTGGCATGGCGACGCAGGGCATCGACAATTATTACCAGTGGGCCGACGGCGTCAGCACGGTCTTCGCGATGATCGAGGATGCCGCCGCCATCGAGAATATCGAGGAGATCACGGCGGTCGAGGGCATCGACGTCTTCTTCCTCGGCCGCGGCGATCTCGGCCTGTCGCTGAGCAATGTGCAAGGCCCCAAGCCGACGCTGGACGAAGCGGTCAAGAAGGCGGCCGAAGCCGTGCTGCGCAACGGCAAGGCGCTCGCCGCCGTCTGTCCCAGCCTCGCCTCCGACGACGCACAGGCGATGAAGGATCTGGGCGTGACGGTCATGCTGGTCGGCAACGACCAGGGCTTTCTGCGCGCCAGCGCCGCTGCCCAGCTCGCCAATTTCAACAAGCTGATGAAAGGCGCCTGAGAGCGCCTGACAGCCCTGGGCCCTGACGCCCGATAGAGAGGATTACCCGTGGCCGACACCCGTCCCCGCCTGTTCGATTCCCATGCCCATCTCGTCTCGAATGACGATGCGCGCTATCCCCGCAACCCGTTCAAGCTGACCGGCGGCGGCGGCCATGCGCTGCGGGCGCCGTTCGGCCCCGGCACGATCGGCATCCCGGGGGGCCAGCATGGTCCCAACCCGGTCAACGAGAAGCCGACCGCCGAGCAGATGCACAAGTGGATGGGCGAGCTCAACGTCGTCAGCATCGCCGCCGTCCAGAAGGGCATGATCTACGGCACCGATAACAGCTATATCGTCGATGCGGCGGACCTGTTTCCGGACGAGATGCGCGCGATCGTCATTCTCGACCCCGAGGAGGAGAAGACACTTCCCGAGATCCGCGCGGGCGCGGGCCGCGGCATCGTCGGCGTGCGCTACTTCCCGGTCAACGTCGACGACAAGGTCGCCTGGTTCAGCTCGGACAAGTCCGTGGCTGTCTGGGCGCTGTGCGACGAGCTCGGCCTCGCGGTCGACCTCGAGGGCCCGCCCTTCGACGCCGACGAGCTGATCCCGGTGGTGGAATCGATGGCGGACCGCTTCCCCAAGACGCCGATCGTGCTCGATCACCTGTTCATGCCGGACGTCACGCAGCCCAATTTCGGCATCGATTCCCGGTTCGACGGTTTCGCGGCGCGCAAGAACATCTATTACAAATGGACGTCGCTGATCATGGACACGACCCGCGAGCAGGGCGTCGCCGTCGAGCAGGTGCTGCGCCGCGCGGTCGATTTCTACGGCGCCGACCAGATCATGTGGGGATCGGACATCGGCACCTCGTCCGGCACCTATCACGAGATGGTGCAGCGCGCGATCGACTCGACCGCGCTGCTCAACGACGAGGAGCGCCGCAAGGTGCTGCACGACACCGGCCGCCGCGTGCTCATGAAGTGGAACGGGGTGGACTGACCTTTCTTGTCCTCTCCCGTCTTCACGGGAGAGGGCTTTTACCAGCCCTCTGGGACCCTATTCCGCCGGCTGCGCCGCCTTCACCTGCGGCCGCGCGCCATTGCGCTCTGCCGCCTGCGCGATCGCCTCGTTGCGCGCCAGCGTCGCCGACATCAGGTCGGGATGGGTGATGACCCACATTTCGCCCCGGCGCATGCCCGCGAGGGCCGCGTCCGCGATCTCGTCCGCCGCCCTCCAATCAATGTCGAACGTCTCGCTGCGGAACGCCTGCTCGTGGATGTCCGGGCCGCCGCCCGCTCCCGCCCCGGGCTTCGCCTGATACTGCGCCTCCCGCCTGGCATATTGCGTGCCGATATTGGTGCGCACCGGACCGGGGCAGAGCAGAGTCACGCCGACCCTGGCGCCCTCCGCCTGCATCTCCAGCGCCAGCGTCTCGCCGAAGGCGGCCAGCGCATATTTGGTGGCGGCATAGGCGGCCTGTCCGCGCGTCGGGTAGAAGCTCGACAGCGAGGCCGTGAACAGGATGTGGGCGCCGTCCGAGTTCGCCTTGAGGATCGGCAGGAAGGCCTGGACCGCGTTCACCGCGCCGAACAGGTTGACGTCAAACTGCCAGCGCCAGTCCTGCAAGGTCAAATGCGCAATGCCCGCCATCCGCGCCACGCCGGCATTGGAGCAGAGGAGGTCGACCTTGCCGAACCGGTCCACCGCCTGATCGGCGAGCGCCTGCACACTCTGCGGATCGCGGCTATCGGCGAGGACGGCGAGCGCCTCCAACTCGCTCGCGGCCGCCTCCAGCGGAGCAGCATCGAAATCGGCGAGGACGAGCTGCATGCCTTCCGCCTTCAGCCGCCGCGCCAGCGCCAGCCCGATGCCGGAGGCGCCGCCGATGACCACCGCCACCTTGCCGCGCAGATCGGTCATGTCCATCGGCGTGTGGCCGGTCGCGATCGTTTCCAGCAGCATCGCCGCTCCTCCCTCGCTTCAAACTGTCAGATCGCCACGGTGCGGGCCGCTTCCTCGTCCCGCTGCTTGCGGAACAGGTCGCGATACGGCGCGATCGAGCGATACATGAAATAAGCCGCGATCGGCCCCAGCACGACGCGGAAGCCGACCATCACATAACGAAGATCATGCTCGTTATGCGCGATGAAGTCGGTCGTCAGCGCGACCAGGGTCGGCCCGAGGGTGCCGGCGATGGCATTGGCGAGGATGAAGTAGAGCGCCGTCACCTGGCTGCGCATCGCATTGGGCGTGGTGAGCTGGATGAGGGCGCTATAGGCCGGGCTCGCCATCGATCCGCAGATGCCGCTGAGGCTGCTGAACACCAGCGACAGCCAGGGATTGGGCATCAGCGGCGCGGCGATGCCGAACGGGACCGCCAGCGTCTGCGAGATGAAATAGACGCGCATATGCGCATCGTCGTAGCGCTTGCTCATCACGTTGCAGAAATGCGCGCCGAGGAACAGGCCGGTGACAGCGCTGACCAGCCCGAACAGGCCGAGCAGCGGGCCGGACTGGGCCGGTCCCCAGCCATAGGTGCGCTCGAAGAAGGCCGGCACCCAGGCCTGCAGGCCATAGAGCTGGAACGACATCAGCAGCACGGCGATGATGAAAGGCAGGTGCATCGCCCGCTGGCTCATCACGAAGCCGCCGACCTCCTTCATCGAATATCCGCCCGGCTTGGTCGCGCCGCGACGCTTGGGCTCGGGCACCGTGAGGCGGAACCAGAGCGCAATGAGCAGGCCGGGCAGGCCGAGGAAGAGGAAGACGAGCTGCCAGTTGTAGATGACGCCGATGGCGGCGATGTGGATCGGCGGCACATCCTTGAGGAGACCGAGCAGCAGACCGCCGATGATCAGGGAGAGCGCGCCACCGCCGATGAAGCCGCTATTGTAGATGGCGTAAGCCAGCGGCAGCTTCTGGCGCGGCACCGCATCCGCGATCATGGACATGCTCGCCGGTCCGCAGCCCGCCTCGCTGCTGCCGACCACGGCCCGTGCGAAGAAATAACCCCAGAAATTCTGCGCGAGACAGCATAGCGTCGTCGCGACGCTCCAGACGGCGAGGCAACCCGCGATGACATTCCGGCGCACGCCGCGATCGGCCAGGCGGGAAATTGGCGGCCCGCCCACCACATAGAAGAACGTGAAGGCGAAGCCGAGCAGCACGCTCACCTGCGTGTCCGAGAGATGGAAGTCGCGCTTGATCGGCTGGACGAACAGAGCGAGTACCCCGCGGTCGATCTGCGACATGATCGCGACCAGGCCGGTCATGAAGACGATATACCAGCCCCCCTGGCTGGTGCCGTCAAACGTCGCCGCCGCTGCATCCGCAGTCCCGTCTCCGGCCATATCCGTCGGCTCGCCGCTTACGCTCGCACTCATCTCTCATCCTCTCCTGCGCGGGCTTTCCCCGCCGTCAATCCCCGGCTTCGATCCTGGCTCGAAACGCCTTCCCATAGGGCCGGACGGCCAGCCAGATGAGGAAGCAATCGAGCGGGGCGAAAAGCGCGCGGAAGCCGACCAGCACATAACGCAGATCCTCTTCCTTGCCCGCCACAAAATCCGTCAGCAGCGCGATGAACAACGGTCCCAGCGTCCCGCCGATCGCGGCAATACAGAATAGATACAAGGCGTTGATCTGGCCGCGCATCGCATTCGGCGTCGAGAGCTGCAGCGCGCTGTTGTATCCCGCCCCGCCCATCGCCGCGATGGCGCCGCCGACCGCGCTCAGGCTCAGCGCCAGCCAGGGCGATGGCATCAGCGGCTGGATCACCATGAAGGGGATCGAGAGGAAGTTGGCCAGAAACATCACCCGCAAATTGGCGTCGTCACGGCGCTTGGCGAGCCGCTCGGCAAGCCAGGCGCCGAAGAAGAGGCCGGCCAGCGCGCTCGCCATGTTGATCGGCCCGAGCAGAGGACCGGCGACCGCCGGTCCCCAGCCATAGGTGCGCTCGTAGAAGGCCGGCACCCAGGCCGCCGCGCCGAAAGCCTGCATGCTGTTGAGCAGCACACCGCACAGCATGGGAAGGTGCATCGCGCGATTGGCGACGAGGAAGCGCAAAACCTCGCGCAGCGGATAGCCCTCCGCCTTGTGACCGCTGCGCCGCTGCGGCTCGGGCACGGTCAGCATGATCAGCAACGAAACCAGCAGGCCGGGCAGGCCCAGAACGATGAACACGATCTGCCAGTCGCGGATGAGCCCGATGCCGGGCACATGGATCGGTTCCATATGGCGCAGCGCACCGAGCAGCAGGCCGCCGAGCGTAAGCGCCAGCGCGCCGCCGCCGATGAAGCCGGCATTGTAGATGGCGTAGGCGCGCGGCAGCTTGTGCCGGGGAATGACGTCGGCGATCATCGAGAGCGATGCGGGGCTGCTCGCCGATTCCGCGCCGCCGACCACCGCCCGGCCAAGGAAGAGTTGCCAGAAATTCTGGGCCAGTCCGCATGCCGCCGTCGCGCAGCTCCAGATGGCGAGGCTCGCCGCGACCACCGGCCGGCGGAAGCCGCGATCGGCGATGCGTGACACGGGCGGCCCGACGAGCGTGTAGGTGACGGAGAAGGCGAGACCGATCAGCAGGCTCACCTGCGTGTCCGACAGGCCGAGATCACGCTTCATCGGCTGGACCATCAGCGAAATGACGTTGCGGTCGATCTGAGCCAGCATGACCACGAGGGCCATGACGAAGACGGCATACCAGCCGCCTTTCATCGCATCCTCCGACACGACGGAAGGTGCGGCTGGCGCCTCGATGGGCGTGGTTTCAGCGTGCGCGGCCAATGTCATCCCCTCTCCGGACACCCTATCCTCATTCGCCTTCCTCGATCCGCGCGCGGACGGCGCGGCCATAGGGCCGGATCGCCAGCCAGACGAGCAAGGTGCTGAGCGGCGCCATCACCAGCCGGAAGCCCATCAGCACGTAGCGCAGGTCGGCCTCCGAACCGGCGACGAAGTCCGTGACCAGCGCGATCAGCAGCGGTCCGAGCGCGCCGCCGATCGCGGCGATGACGAAGAGATACATGGCGTTGATCTGGCCGCGCATCGCGTTGGGCGTGGCAACCTGGAGCGAGCTGTTATAGGCCCCGCCGCCCATCACCGCGATGAAGGCACCGATCGCGCCGACGATGATGGCGAGCTCCGGCGTCGGCATCAGCGGCTGGACGACGTTGAAGGGGATCGCGAAGGCATAGGTCAGGCACATCACGATAAGATTGGCGTCGTCCCGGCGCTTGCCGAGCCATTCGGCGATATGTGCGCCGATGAAGAGGCCGATCAGCGACGTGACCAGCCCGACAATGCCGAGCCACGGCCCGGCCTTGGCCGGCCCCCAGCCATAGGTGCGCTCGTAAAATGCCGGGATCCACGCGGCGGCGCCGAAATTCTGGAAGCTGTTGAGGAGCACGGCGGCAAGGAGCGGCAGGTGCATGCCCCGGTTGGCCGCAATGAAGCGGAACACCTCACCGAGCGGATAGCCCTGCGGGCGACTGCCGCCGCGGCGCTGCGGCTCGGGCACGGTCAGGACGATAAGTCCGGCAACGATCAGGCCGGGCAACCCGAGGATCATGAACACAAGCTGCCAGTTGCGGATCAGGCCTATGCCCGGCACGTGGACTGGCTCGAAATGCGCGAAGGCGCCCATCAGCAGCCCGCCCAGGATCAGCGCCAGCGATCCGCCAGCCGCGAAGCCCGCCGTATAGATGGCATAGGCGCGCGGCAGCTTGTCGCGCGGGATGACGTCGGCGATCATCGACATGCTCGCCGGGCTGCTCGCCGATTCCGCGCCGCCGATCACGGCGCGGCCGAGAGCGAGCTGCCAGAAATTCTGCGCGAGGCCGCAAAGCGCCGTCGCCGCGCTCCAGATCGCCAGGCTGCTCGCCACCACGGACTTGCGGAAGCCTCGATCGGCGATGCGCGCCACCGGCGGCCCGACGATGACGTAGAAGAAGGTGAAGGCGATGCCGATCAGCAGGCTGATCTGCGTGTCGGTCAGGCCGAGATCGCGCTTCATCGGCTCGACCATGAGCGAGATGATGCCTCGGTCGATCTGGGCCAGCATGACGACCACGGCGAGCATGGTGACGGTGAACCAACCGCCCCTGGTCGCCCGCGGGGTGGTGGGCGGCGCCTCGGCGGCCACGCTGTCCATGCTGGCCGTCACGCGCGATATCCGGGCGACGCCGCGAGCTGCGTCGGCAGGCCCGTGCTCAATTCAGGCCCTCTTCGACCTTCTGGCGATAGATGCGGCCATAGGGCCTCAATGCTTTCCACAGGAAGAAGGCCGTGGCCGGACCCAGGATCAGCCGCAGCGCCGAGATCACGTAGCGAAGATCGCCTTCCGAATGCGCGATGAAGTCCGTGCAGAGCGCGACGACCGTCGGGCCGAGCGAGCCTGCAATGGCATTCTGAAGGATGAAGTACATGACGTTGATCTGGCTGCGCATCTCGTTGGGCGTGGAGATGTTGATCGCGGCATTGTATCCGGCCGCCCCCATCGTCGCGAGAATGCCGCCCACCGCATTCAGGCCGAGCGCCAGCCACGGGCTGGGCATCAGCGGCGCGGCCACCAGCAAGGGGATCGGCAGGAGTTGCGCGAGGAACAGGACGCGCAGGTTGGCGTCATCCCGATTGCGGCCGAATATCTCGGCGAGACGTGCGCCGGTGAACAGACCGATCGTCGAGCCGATCAGCGTGATGACGCCAAGCAGCATGCCGATCTGCGCCGGCCCCCAGCCATAGGTGCGCTGATAGAAGGCCGGACCCCATGCCGCGAGCCCATAGGTCTGGAACGCCATCAGCAGGACGCCCATGATCAGGGGAAAATGCATCGCCCGCTGGCTGAGCACATGCGCGAGCACCTCGCGCAGCGGATAGCCACCTGGCTTCTTGCCGCCCTTGCGCGCCGGCTCGGGCACGGTGGCTCGGAAAAGCAGCGCGATGAGCAGTCCCGGCAGGCCGACGATGATGAAGACCAGCTGCCAGTTATAGATGACGCCGTAGCTGCCGAGCTGGATCGGCTTGATATCACTCAGCAGGCCGATCAGCACGCCGCCTAGCATCAGCGAGAGCGCCGAGCCGCCGACAAACCCGCTATTGTAGATCGCGTAGGCGCGCGGCAGCTTCTCGCGCGGCACGGCGTCGCCGATCATCGAGAGGCTGGCCGGGCCGCACCCGGATTCGGCCGCGCCGATCACCGCGCGCGAGGCGAAGAAGGCCCAGAAGCTCTGCGCGAAGCCGCACATGGCCGTCGCGATGCTCCACACGGCGAGCGCGCCGGAGATCACTGTGCGGCGCACGCCATTATCGGCCATGCGCGACAAAGGCGGACCACCGACCACATAGAAGAAGGTGAAGGCGAAACCGAGCAGGATGCTCACCTGCGTGTCGCTCAGGTGAAAGTCCCGTTTGATCGGCTGGACGAAGAGGGCCAGGATGCCACGATCCACCTGCGACATCACGCCCACCACCGCGGTCATATAGACGAGATACCAGCCCTTCGGACTCGTTCCATCCGGCGCGATAGCCGGGGATTCCGACGACGCCGCGGTCGCCTCATTCACACTGGTCGTGGCCACTCTCTCTAACCTCTCCCGGCCGGAGCGGGCCTGATCCGATCAGCGCCGCCCGACAATTTCTCCCTCCGCCTCGTGCGCATTTGCAGCACACGCGACCTGCCTGGCGGCCCGGCCGCAAAACATAACATGATAAGTATGTGGACGAGTTGCCCCTGTCAACGAAACATCGTCTCGCATTTTTCCGTGCTTGTCGCGAACCGGGATTTGCTGCCACAAGTGCCTGGACCGGCGCGACAGACCGGCGGAAAAGAGGGGAAAGCATGGAAGGATCGCTCGCAGGAAAAGTGGCCGTCATCACCGGCGGCGCATCGGGCATCGGCCGGGCGCTGGCCGAGGCGATGCTGGCCGAAGGCATGCAGGTGATGATCGCTGACATCGAGGCCGGGCGGCTGGAGCAGGCCGCGACCGAACTCGGCGTGACCGGCGTGCCGACCGACGTCTCGGATCCGGATCAGGTCGCGGCCCTCGCCGGCCGCGCCGTCGCGCAGTTCGGCACGGTCCACATCATGTGCAACAATGCCGGCATCGGTCCGATGGCGCCGGTTGTCGATCTCACCTTGCGCGACTGGCAATGGATGATCGACGTCAACATCAAGGGCGTGGTCCACGGCATCACGCATTTCCTGCCGATCCTGCGCGCCAATCCGGAAGGCGGCCATTTCCTCAACACCGGCTCGATGGCCTCGATGATGCCGGTGCCGACGCTCGCCACTTACTGCACCGCCAAATATGGCGTGCTGGGCCTGAGCGAGGTGCTGGCAATGGAAATGGCCACGGCCGGCGAGAAGATCGGCGTGACGGTGCTCTGCCCCGGCCCGGTCCAGACCGATCTGGGCAGCAGCACGCGCAATCGCCCGGCGCATCTGGCCGGCAATCTCTCGGACGTGCTGCTGGAGGACAGCGAGCAATTCAAGGAAGCGGCGGTCGACTGGATCTCGCCCGCCCGCGCTGCGCGGATCGCACTCGACGCGATCAGGCGCGGCGATCTCTACGCGATCACCCATCCCGGGATGTGGCCCGAGGTGGCGGCGCGGCAGGACGCGATCGCCAGGGCCTTCGCCGACGAAGCGAAACGGCGGGAGATGCAGGCATGATCGCGCCCGACGAGATCAAGGTCACGCCGCCCGACACGATGCCGCGCACCGATGCGGACCCCTTCACCCGCGACTGGATCGCCGCGCTGCCGGAAAGCGATGCTTCGCTCGCCAGGCTAGGCGACGCGGTCTGGCTCGACAAATATGACAGCATCGCAGTCATGCGACACGAGCCGGTGCGCAAGATCCTGCCCGACTGGCGGCAATTCACCTCGACCGCCAAGCCCTTTTACGATCCCTTCACGCTGGTGCCGCCGATCCTCGTCGTGCAGGATCCGCCGGACCATACGATCGCGCGCGATGCGCTGATGCGCTTCCTGTCGCCCGCCGCGCTGGCGCCCTATCGTGCCGCCTTCGCCGCCGATGCCGAGCGGATCGTCGACGCGGCGCTGGCAAAGGGCACGGTCGATGCCGTCACCGACATCGCCGCCGCCTTCGTGCTCAAGGTCTTCCCGGACATGCTCGGCATGCCGCAGGAAGGGCGCGCGCTGATCCTCGATTTCGGTGACGCCGCGTTCAACACGGTCGGCCCGCGCAACGCGATCTTCGAGGCGAGCATGGTGCGCGCGGGACCGGCCTTCGAATGGGTCGATCATCACACCCGCCGCGACACGGTGACCCCCGGCAGCCTCGCCGCCAGGATCCTCGGCCTCAGCGACGAGGGGATCGTCACGGAGGAGGAGGCCGAGTTCCTGATTCGCGCGACGCTGGCGGCAGGCTTCGACACGACCGTGCTCGGCATCGCCAACATTATCGGCGGGCTCGTGCGTTTCCCGGAGAACTGGCCGCTGATGCGCGAGAATCCGGCGCTGGTGAAGAATGCCGTGAACGAGATGCTGCGCTACGACGTCCCCGCCCGCATGCAAGGTCGCACGGCGCTGGTCGACATCGAGGTCGAGGGCATCAAGTTCCGGCGGGGCGACCAGATCTCCCTGCTCCTCACGGCTGCGGGTCGAGACGAGCGCCGCTGGGCCGACCCGGAGCGCTTCGACGTGACCCGCACCGGCGCCAATGTCGGCTTCGGCGGCGGCATCCACATCTGCATGGGCCAGGTTCTGGCGCGGATGGAGTCCGAGGTAATCCTGGAAGCGCTGGTCCGGAAGGTCGCGGCGATCGAGCCGGCCGGCGAGGGCGAGCGCTTCATCAACAATGCGGCGGTGGGCTGGAAGCATCTGCCGGTGCGGCTGGTGGCGGCTTAGGCTTAGCCCGTCGGCGCATTCAAACCTTCTCCCGCAGGCGGGAGAAGGATACGCAGCCTTATGAGCGAAGCGAATTAGGCGGAGTTGGATGAGGGTGTGCGGGCCATCGGCCCGCGCCTTTGCGACGCAAAGGCAAGACCCTCACCCTCCCGCCGCTCCGCGGCGGGGCCCTCCCTCTCCCGCGGGCGGGAGAGGGTCGATGGCGCTAGCGCTTCGTGATGCTCTCCCAATCCTCGTTGGCGCGGCGCGCGAGATAGGCCTGGATCGCCTCGGCATCGGGCCGGCTCAGCACATTGGCGAAGCTGACCATCCCCTTCTCGCGCCGCTTGCCGCCGAGCACGATGTCGAGAAACTCCGCGCGCGTCTGCGGCGACATGACGCGCAGATCCTTGATGCCGCCGCGTGCCTGCTCGCCATGGCAGGTGGCGCAATGAGTCGCGAAGAGAGCGCCGCCCTGCGCGATGGTCGCGGCATCGGCCTTGGTGTCGTCAGGCCGGACCGGGCCGGCGCCGGCCAGTACCAGCGGCGGCAGCTTGGCCGTGCCGCCGATCCGGAAGACCAGAAGCCGTGGCGCCGAGAGCGGGATCGGCAAGGGCTTGACCACCCCCGCATGGGCGATGCCCCCGCCCCAGCCGGCATTGACCGCGACATATTGCACGCCGTCTATCATATAGGTCATCGGCGCCGCGATCGGCACCTGTTGCACCGGCATCTCCCAGAGCTTCCGGCCTTTGTCCGCGCTATAGGCGGCGAAAGTGCCGTCGATCGTCCCCTGGAACACGAGGTTGCCCGCCGTCGCGAGCACCCCGCCGCTGCCGCGCCCTGTATAGGGCACGCGCCAGACCTCTTTCTGCGCGACCGGATCCCAGGCGATCAGCCCGTTGCGCGCATATTTTTCGGCGAACTCGGCGGCCGCCTTGCGCGTCAGCTCGAAGCCCGCGCCGCCAATGCCGAGCTGGCTCATATTGCCCGGCGACTGCTTGAAGTCCGGATTGCGCGAATAAGCGTAATAGATCTCGGTGGTCGGCAGATAGACGAGCCCGGTCAATGGGCTATAGGCCATCGGGTTCCAATTGTGGCCGCCGCCCGGCCCGGGCGTCACGATCACCGGATTGACGCCATAATGCGCCTCGGCATTCACGATCGGCCGGCCGGTCGTCATGTCGATCCCGCTCGCCCAGCTTGTCGGCACATAATTGCGCGCGGAGATGAGCTTCCCCGTCACCCGGTCCAGCACATAGAAGAAGCCGTTCTTGGGCGCCTGCATCAGCACCTTGCGCAGCACGCCGTCGATCCTGAGATCGGCGAGGATGATCGGCTGCGTGGCGGTGAAGTCCCACTCGTCGGCAGGCGTGGTCTGATAGTGCCAGACATAGTCGCCCGTGTCGGCCTTCAGCGCGACGATCGAGGAGAGGAACAGATTGTCGCCGCCGCCGGGGCTGCGATAGCGCTGGACCCACGGCCCGCCATTGCCGGTGCCGATGTAGATGAGCTTGAGATCCGGGTCGTAAACGATGGAATCCCAGACGGTGCCGCCGCCGCCGCGGTTCCACCAGTCGCCTTTCCACGTCCCGGCCGCCATCTCCAGCGCCTTGTTGGGCTGTGGCTTCGCGGGGTCGCCGGGCACCGTGTAGAAGCGCCAGAGCTGCTTGCCGCTCGCCGCGTCATAGGCGGTGACATAGCCGCGCGCCGCGCCCTCCGCGCCGCCATTGCCGATCAGCACCTTGCCGTCGAAGATGCGCGGCGCGCCGGTGATCGTATAGGGCCAGAGCTTGTCGAACGTGTCGACACTCCACGCCGGCTTGCCCGTCCGCGCATCAAGCGCGATCAGGCGGCCATCGAGCGTCGCGAGGTAGATGCGCCCCTTCCAGGCGGCGACGCCGCGCGTGACGATGTCGCAGCAGGCGAGCTTGCCATAGTCGCGATTGACCTTGGGATCGAAGCGCCAGAGTTGCTTGCCGGTCGTGGCGTCATAGGCGGTGGTGACGTTCCACGGCTCGATATTGTAGAGGGTGCGCCCGATCACCAGCGGCGTCGCCTCAACCCCGCGATCGACCGGAATGTCAGCCGACCAGACGAGGCCGAGCTGCGCGACATTCCTGTCGTTGATCTGGTCGAGCGGGCTGAATCGCTGCTCGTCATAGGTGCGGCCGGTGGTCAACCATTCGCCGGGCGTCCTGTCCGCCGCAAGCAGCCGGGCGTGATCGACATTGGCGGGGCCGGCGATGGCGAGAGGTGCTGCCGCCAGGAGCGCGCCTGTCATCAGCACCCCACCAAAGCCCCTGCAGAGCCGCAGGCGGGCATAACCCATCTCCGCCACCCCGGACTTGATCCGGGGTCGAGCTGTTCTTTCAAGCACAGCGTTCAAAGCCAGGCCTTGGCGAAGGA
This sequence comes from Sphingobium nicotianae, assembly GCF_018603885.1. Classification (GTDB taxonomy): domain Bacteria; phylum Pseudomonadota; class Alphaproteobacteria; order Sphingomonadales; family Sphingomonadaceae; genus Sphingobium; species Sphingobium nicotianae. Next base: position 128,288 of record NZ_JAHGAW010000006.1, on the reverse strand, counting down.
AGCTGGACCCCGGATCAAGTCCGGGGTGACGTGCCATGAAAGATTTAGCCATCTCAGTCCCTCGCCCCTTGCCCGCCCGTCCGCTCTTCGCCGGATCGCGATCACGCCCGCTCGCCGCTCGCCAGTCGCCGGTGAAGCCGCAACAGATCGCGCCGGTTGGCGATGCCCAGCTTGCCATAAGCGCGGCGCCGATAGGTTACCACCGAGTCGGGCGACAGTCGCTTGCGCGCGGCGATCTCGGCCTGTGTCTCACCGAGCATCATCGCGGCCGAAACCTCCGCCTCGCGCGCGCTGAGACCGCAGTGAAGGTTCATGAGGGACTGCATCAGCGCCGTTTCGTCATGCATCTCCCCAGCTGCGGCGCGACCTTGCTCATGGCGCTCGAGCGCCGCCATCAGCAGGCCGGCATGACGCTCGATCGCCGCCATCTCGGCCAGCGAAAAGGCGGCTTGCTCCAGCGTGCGATAGCCGTTGGCGACGAGCGACGGGGCACCGGCGCGATAGATGGAAATGCGCTCCCTGATGCCCGCCCGCTCATAGCAGGCCGCGCGATAGGCCGGATCGGCGATTTCCGCGGCGCTCCTGCGCAGTACGATCGGCGGGCCCGGCGCGGCATGCGCGAGGCGGCGCATCTGTGGATCCGCGCGCCAATAGGTCCGGGCATAATCCAGCGAGGCATGCAGCGGGAAATCCGCCAGCAATGGCAATGCACCCTGCGCCAGGATCAGCCGGATCGTCCCGTCTTCGTCCTGCCGGAACGCCGAGCAGAGCGCGACGTCGGCCAGCGAGGCGAGCGCCGCATGAAAATGGCCGGGAAACCGCTCGCTGCCGATCGCGCCGACCAGATCGGCCAGGGCATCGGCGGTTTCCCGCGCCATCATGAGGACAGCAGGCCCTTGCGACGGCTCCAGTCGATCACCGCGCCGATGCACTGTGCAAGCAGCTCGGGCTGGCCGAGATAATAATGGGTCGCGCCCTTCAGCACGACATATTCCTTGTCCGGCGTTGCCAGGGCGTCGCGGATCGCGGGATTATGGGTCGCCGGCACGGCCTCGTCGGCAGTGTTCTCGATCTGGAGGACCGGCGTGCGGTGGATCCGCGCCGCGTTCATCGGTCCCTTGGCGTTGGAGAGATCGTAGCTCCACTGGCTGAGCCAGGAACGCAGGGTCGTGTAGCGTGCAAGGCCCACGGGGCCGACATTCACGGTCCTGGGATCGCCCATATAAGTATGGCCCGGCCGCCGGTCGGACGGGTCAATGGTCGGATCGATCCAGCGCACGTCGCACATCGTCCGGTGGACGACGAAGGCGCGTTCCTGCTCCTCGGTGCCCTGCTCCCTCAGGCGCTTGAGCGTCGCCAGTGCCCAGTCGGTGATCTTGCGGTTGCGCGCCCGTTGCGCTTCGCGGAAGCGCGCGACGAACGCCGCGCTGAACGGCGGCTTGTTCGGGCAATCGGGCGAATAAATATCGAGCTCGAGATCGCGATTGTCCGGATCGAGCTCGTCGGTCACGGAAGGGTCGAGCCATTCCGTCATCGTCTCGGCACGGGAAAGATGGGCCGCGATGAAGATCACGCCGTCAGCCGGCTGCAGCCCCGCCCTGGTCAGGTCGACCGGATCGCCGGCAGGCGTCTGCGTGATGCTCGGGCTTTCCGCCTGCGCCTGATAGAAGAGCGAGAGCGACCCGCCGCCCGACCAGCCGACCAGCACGACCTTCTCATAGCCCAGCGCCTCGCGGGCATAGGCGATCCACTTGCCCAGATCGATCGCCACCTTCTCGAAGATCAAAGCCGTGTCGTTGCGCGGATAGCGGCTCGCGGCGCAGAGCACATCGAGCCCGGCATCGGCGAGCGCGAGCGGCATGGGCAGCAGATGCAGCACCGAGGTGGGGTGCATGAACACATAGACTGTGCGCTGGGTCGAGGCGGGATCGCGCAGCAGCTGCGCCTCCAGGTTCACCTTCCCCGAATTGCCGGCAAAGCCATAGGTCTCGTTGAAGGTGGGATTGTCCGGAAAGGAGAGGATGAGCGGCTTGCGCGTCCATGCCGCCTTGCTCGCTGGGCCAGACTCACTCATAGCGCGCTCGCCTCAAACCGCCACGGTCTGGCCGTCGAGCGGCACGCTCGTCGCGTCGTAGCGGAACAGCCATTCGTAGCGATCGACCACCTGGCTCGGCTCCCATTGTGCATCCACATATTCCTGCGCGCCGGCCGGATCGGCAAGCTTGGGGTTGTGGAATCGCTCGACATTGGCATTGGCGCCGTTGACCGCCTTGGTGGTGCGCGGGATGCGCGCCGCCTGATAGCGGGCAAGTGCGTCCTCGACCGTGTCGAACTCCTCGAAGGCGCGCGCCAGGATGATGCTGTCCTCCAGCGCCATCACCGCACCCTGCGCCAGGAAAGGCAGCGAGGGATGGCAGGCATCGCCAAGCAGCGCGATCCGTCCCGTCACCCAGTCCTGCATCGGCGGCCGCGCGATCAGCGCCCATTTGAAGGGCTGCGGGATGGCCGAGATATAGGTATGCACATCCTCGTGCCAGCCAGGATAATCGGCGTGATATTCGTCGTTCGTGCCGGGGATCGACCAGCTTTCCACCGTCCAGTCCTGCCGTTCGATGACGCTGGTGAAGTTGATCAGCTCGCCTCGGCGGATCGGATAATGGATGACATGGCCGCCCGGCCCGATCCAGTTGACGCCGACCGGCTTCAGCAACCGCTCCGGCAGCCGCTCGGCCGGAATGACGCCGCGCCAGGCGACGATGCCGGTGAACTTGGCCGGCCCCGCGCCAAACAGCAGCTCGCGCATCCGCGAATGGACGCCATCGGCACCGATGACGACGTCGAACGTCGCCGACGGCTTGCCGTCGAACGCCAGCGTCACCTTGCCGTCATTGCGCTCGACACCGGTGAAGCGATGATCGAGCTTCACCGCATCGGGCGAGAGGCTGACGATGGTCTGATAGAGCAGCTGGTGCAGATCGTTGCGGTGGACGGTGATGTAAGGAAAGCCATAGCGCTCGACCGACTCCACGCCGAGGTCGAATAGTTTCCATGTCTGGCCGGTATTCCAGAGCTTTATCTCCTTGCCTTGCGGCTCGAAGCAAATGTCCAGCAATTCCTTCTCGACGCCGAGCGCAGCCAGTACGCGCACGCCGTTCGGGCTGATCTGCAGCCCCGCCCCGACCTCCTGAAGGACACTCGCCTGCTCGTAAACCGTCACGTCGAAACCGCGGCGCAGCAGGGCCAATGCCGCGGTCAGACCCCCGATGCCGCCGCCGACAATACCGATCCCCAAATTGGTCTTCAACACACACCCCTTCTCTCGGGCAAAGTCATAGTTCTGACGAATGATATTCGTCAATATCAAATCCATTGGCGCAGACCGGGAACCGTGGCAATGCCCGGAACGGCAAAAAAATGGGTGCTGAATGGCGAAGCAAACGGCGGCAGAGCCCGCACAAAGGCGGGTCCAGTCGATCGAGGTCGGCTTCCGCGTGTTGCGCGTGCTGCGCATGGCGGAGGGGCCGCTGCCACTGCGCGAGATCGCCGCGCGCTCCAACATGCCGCCCAGCAAGGTCCACCTCTATCTGGTGAGCTTCGTGCGCGAGAATGTCGCCTATCAGGATGTGAAGACGGGTCATTACGGCCTCGGCTCCTTCGCCATCCAGCTCGGCCTCGCTGCGATCCGGCAGATCGATGTGGTCAGCCTCGCCGCCGACACGCTCACCAGCCTGCGCGACCAGACCGATTGCGCCATCTATCTCTCGCTCTGGGGCGATCGTGGCCCCTGCATCGTGGCGAAGGCGGATGGCGCGCTGCAGGGCGCCTTCGCGGTGCGCCTGGGCTACATCCTGCCGCTCACCTCGACCGCGACCGGGCTCGTCTTCCTCGCCTATCTGCCGGACACGGAAACCGAGGAAGCGCTCGGCGCGCAGGCCGCGTTCGAGGCCGCGGGCAAGCGCGGCGGCGGCGCCTCACGGCAGGAGACTGCGGAGAGCCTCGCCAAGGAGATCGCGCGCGTGCGCCAGCACGGGTTCGCCTCGACGGTCGGCCGGCTACACCGCAACTTCTCCGGCATCTCCGCGCCGATCTTCGACTATAGCGGCCGGATCGCGGCGGCGCTGACCTTGCTCGGGCCGACCGATTTCATGACCGGCGAGCGCCAGCGCGGTTTCTCCAGTCTGCTGCTTGAGGCGACCAACAGTCTCTCGCAGCGGCTCGGCGCGCCGGGCGCGGCGGCCGAGTCGAGCGAAGCAGCTTAGGGGACTGCTCACCGCCCCCGTTCGTGTCGAGCGAAGTCGAGACACGTTGGCACAGCGCTTAACGTGTCTCGACTTCGCTCGCGCTACGGCGCCCCAGGTGCCCCCCGCCATACCCGGCCACGCCACCCCCCCCACACGAACGGAGGGCGCGCGATCCTCAGTCCTGAACCACCGGGTTCACCAGCAGGCCCACCTTCTCGATCTCCACTTCCACCCGGTCGCCCGGCTTCATGAACAGAGGCGGCACGCGCTTGGCGCCGACGCCGCCCGGCGTGCCGGTGAAGATCACGTCTCCCGGCGCCAGCTCGGTGAAGGTCGAGATATACTCGATGAGGCGCGGCACATCGAAGATCAGGTCGCCCAGATGCGCGTCCTGCACCGTCTCGCCGTTCAGGCGGCAGCTGATGCGCAGCGGCGCCAGCTCGCCGACCTCGTCGCGCGTGACGAGCCAGGGACCGAGTGGACCGCTGGTCGGCCAGTTCTTGCCCGGCGTATATTGCGTGGTGTGGCGCTGCCAGTCGCGCACGCTGACATCATTGGCGCAGGCATAGCCGGCGACGTGATCATAGGCGGCCGCGCGGCTGATCCGCCGCCCGCCCTTGCCGATGATGACGGCCAGTTCCGCCTCATAGTCGAGCATGTCCGTCTCGGCCGGATGGCGGATGGGCATGCCGTGCGCCGTCAGGGAATTGGCGAAGCGCACGAAGATGGTCGGCTCGGTCATCGTCGGATTGTTGGTCTCCTCGCGATGCTCGACATAGTTGAGACCGATGCAGAAGATCTTGGCCGGGTCCGGAATGACCGGCAGCAGGGTGATGGTCTCCATTGCCAGCAACGGGGCTGACGCGGCGACCTTGCCGGCGGCCGGGATCCCGTCCTGCTCCAGCAACGTCCTGAGGCTCGGCGTGCCGGGCAGAGCCGCGCTCATGTCCCGGACCGCATCGCCCTCCACCATGCCCCAGCCGGCGCGACCATGTGCCATGAAGCTGACCAGTTTCATCTATAGTTCTCCTTGTGGTTGCCTCGATCTTGCCTTCGTCACTCAGTCCCACGCACGAAATCGGGCGCGCGCCGGCCCGCGGCAGCGGCGCCCAGCCGCAGGGACCGGGCCTCAGCCCGCTTGGCGGCATCGAGCCACGAGCGCTCGTGTCCCCACAGGCTCGGGCCATAGTCGCACTCGAACGGCTCCCAGCGCGCAGGATCGATCGAGCGGCCACCCCAGCCATATTCGATCATCAGGCCCGAGGGCGAGCGCGCATAGAAGGAGGTCATATGGTCATTGGTATGGCGTCCGAGCGTGACGGCGACCCGCCCCTCCTCGAGCTGCGCGAGATCATAGCCCTGCCCGACATCGTCGAGCGAGTTAAGCTCCACCATCAGGTGATGGAAGCCGTTGGCGCCGGTCTCGACCACCGCGAAGCTGTGATGCCGGTTGCCCAGATGGAAGAAATAGGCTCCGAACGGGCGCAGCGCATAGTCGCTAAGCCGGAAGCCGAGCAGGTCACGATAGAAGGGAATGACGGTGTCGGCCGAGCGGGCGGTCAGCACGACATGGCCGAGGCCGAGCGGCCCGATGCGAAAGCCGCTGATCGCCCGGCCGGGCACGAAAGGCGTCGACGCATCCTGTGCGCCATGGAAGAACTCGAGCCGGTTGCCGGCCGGATCGTGCGCGACGATCAGATCGCGCACCCGCCGCCGCTCGACCAGCTCAGGCGATCCCGGCGCGACGTCTTGACCGGCATTCGAGAGCTGGACAGCGAGATGCGCCAAGGCCGCACCATCGGCGATTTCCCAGCCCATGACGCTGACCGTCTCGGCTCCGCCTGCATCGACGAACAGCCGCGCTGCGCGCGCATCCGCGCGCAGGTCGAACCCGGCAGCACGGCGCTGCGCGATCTGCATGCCGAGCAGTCCGGTCGCGAAATCCGCCCAGTCGTCGATGTGCGCGGTCTCGATGCCGACATAACCGAGTGACTGAAGCACGGCGCCCTCTTATTCTGTTTGCGCCCGACTACCATGTCAGCCTGACTGATACCAGATCAAAGGGCATGAATGAGGAGAAGGATCCCATGTCCCGGCTTGCGCAAATCCTCTCGCTGCTCGATCTCGCGCCGGTCGGGGCAGCGGTCGAACCGCCATTTGCAGACATGCGACTCGCCGGGGCGGACGAGGAGCGGATTCTTGCCCGCCTCCACGCCGTGGCTCTGGAAATGCTGAGCGCGCCCGAGCCCTCCACTGCCACACCCGAGGCGCCGGCCATCGGCCTGTCCGCCGATCTGGCGGGCGCGACCGAGGAGCAGCGCCGCGTCGTCGACCTGATCGCGTCCGGACCGCGCGGCTCGGTGCCCAGCCCCTTCCTTGCCATGCTCGACGCGCCGCATCTGGCGCGCGTGATCCAGGAGGTCGGCGCCGTCATCCGTTTCGGCTCGACTCTGCCCGACGCGCAGCGCGAAATCGCGATCCTCGCCACAGCCGGTGCGGCCCGCTGCGGCTATGAATGGACCTATCACGCGCCGGCCGCGCGGGCGGCGGGCGTCCCGGAGGCGACGATCGCCGCCGCCCACCCGGACGCGCAGGCCCATGCGCCGAGCGAGCCGGACGCGACGATCATCGCGCTCTGCCGCGAGTTGATCGCGCACAATGTGGCGTCGCCGACGACGCTGGCATCCGCCATCGACCAGATCGGGCGGACGGGCGCGAGCGAATGCGTCGCCATCGCCGGCTATTATGCGCTCCTCGCCAATTTCATCAAAACCGCCGGCTTCGATCAGCCGTTCGGCTGAGGTTCGTCGCCAAAATGAGGCAGGCAGAGCGCGCACTCGCAAATCGAACGCCCGCAATGAGTTGGGAAGCCGTCATAAGCCCCTCCTCTTCAGAGGAGGGGTTGGGGTGGTGCTTGCGACGTGGCGGTCATTCGCTTCGCGAGCGATGCTGCGCATCGCCACCACCCCCTACCCCTCCTCTGAAGAGGAGGGGCTATGATGTCCGCAGTTGGGCCGCGTCCTGACAGTCCGCCCTTGTCGGGCCGACGACCTAGTAAGCATCGACCTCCTTCAGTGCATCCCGGCAATGGCGCCACGCGTCGGACACGGAGGGCAGCCCATAATAGAGCGCGGCATGGACCAGGATCTCGCGCACCTCTTCCTTGGTGACTCCGTTGGCGACTGCGCCGCGCACATGGTTCTTGAGCTGGTCGGGGCGCGACTGGCCGATCAGCATGGCGATGGTCAGCATCGAGCGCGTCTTGCCGTCGAGGCCCGCGCGGCTCCAGACATCGCCGAAGCAATGGCGCGTCACCAGATCCTGCAGCGGCTCCTGGAAGTCGTCGGCATCGTCGATGCCGCGCACGCCCGCCTCACCGAACATGTCGAGGCGCATCTGCCGGCCGCGCTCGTAAAGATCATCCTTTTCCATCGCTTAATCCCCTGTTCTGTCAGGCCATAGCAGCGGGCGGATCGCCTGCGCCGCCGCGGTCAGTTCGTCGCGCGCGGGCGGCGATACGCCGATCGCGCGCAGGAAACCATGGATCATGCCGGGCGCGACATGGTGGGTCACCGGGACGCCCGCCGCGCGCAGCCTGTCGGCAAACTCGCCGGCTTCCTCGCAGAGCGGATCATATTGCGCGGCGACGATATGGGCGGGCGGCAGCCCGGCGAGATCGGTCCGGTCAACCGGGGCAGGCCCGCCGCCCTGCTCTTTGTAGAGCGCGATGTAGTTATGGATGCGCGCCACGACGAGATTGGGATCGAGCGCGGTCTTGTAGGCCGGTCGGTCGGGATCCATCGCGAAGGTGCCGTAGAACAGCAGCTGGCACACCGGCACCGTCCCGCCCGCATCGCGCGCGTTGGCCGCGCAGCAGAATGCGAGGAGCGCGCCGGCGCTGTCGCCCGATACCGCGATCCGCGCGGGGTCGACACCCAACATATCAGCCCTGCGCGCGAGCCAGCCGAAGGCTTCGTCGCAATCGGCCTGAGCGGCAGGATAGTCGCTGTCGGGCAGGCGGCGATATTCGACGCTGACCAGCACCGCCCCGGTCGCCTCGGCCAGCGCCGCAGTCGCCAGATCGAGACTCTGGACGCTGCCAAGCGCGAAGCCGCCGCCGTGGAAATAGCAGATGGCCGGCCGCAGCTCCTCGCTGGCGCGATTTCCGGCCGGATCATAGACGCGCACCGCGATCTCGCGCCCCGGCGCCGCAATGGAGGTGTCGAACCGGCGTACGTTCACCGCAAGCCCCTGGGCGAAGCGGCCCGCCGTCATGTCGCCGAACAAGCGCATGACCTCCATGTCGGTGGATGGCGCCGTCTGGCGAAACAAAGCGACATAATCCGCGATGCCCTCGGCAAACACCGCCGTTTCTTCCGCCATTACCGTCTCCACCCCTATCGCCGTCAGCCGACAGCCTCGTAGCGCGTTTCGAGCGGCACGTCCGGCAGTTCCTTGAGGCGCGGGGCGACTTCCTTCGCGATCAAGGTCAGGCTGTCGACGGTATCCTCATGATTGAGCTCACCCGCCTGCCCCATCATCAGCAGATTGCCGAAGCCGCCGGTCTCTTCGTGGAAAGCGGCGAGCTGCTCATAGACATCGTCGGGCGTGCCGACGAACATCAGGCCGGCTTTGATATAATCGTCGATGGAGTCATAGACCGGGATCGCCTTGCCGCCTCTGCCGCCCAGCAGGGCATGGACATTGGCCTCGACCGGATTGAAGCCCCAGGGATTGCGGAACTGCGGATCGCAGCGCGCGGCGGTGGCGAAATAGCTGCGCATCGCCTCGGCGCGCTTGTATGCCTCGGCGCGATTGTCGGCGCAGGCCACCACCGCCAGATAGCCCAGCCGGTCGAGACCCGGCTGCTGACCGAACTGCGCCGCATAGGCCTCGCGATAGCCCATGAACACCTGACGGGCGACCGCTCCGGAGAGGAAGGTCGCGCAGGTATAGCCGAGCCTGCCATGCTCGCGCGCGCTGCTGGCGCTGGAGGCGGTCATCCAGATCGGCGGATGCGGTGCCTGGATCGCGCGGGGCCAGAGGCTGACGGTGCGATAATGGAAATGCTCCCCCTGCCACGAGAAATTGTCGCCCTCGTTGGCGAGCGCGGCGACGATGAGGTCATGCGCTTCCCAGAAGCGGTCCATGAAGCCGGTGGGCTGACGGTTCGACATGAACAGCTCATAGGGCGCGCCCTTGACCAGCCCGACCTCCAGCCGACCGCCGGACAGGCAATCGACCATCGCGATCTCCTCGGCGACGCGCAGCGGATTGGAGCGGTTGGCGAGCGGGATGCCGAGCGCCAGCAGCCGCGCCTTCTGCGTCTGCCGCGCCAGGATCGAGAGCGTCGTCATGCAGCTGGTCGACATGCAGGTCGCAGCGGCATGATGCTCGTTGATCATGATGTTGAGGCCGAGCTCGTCGGCCAGCATATATTCGTCGAGATAGCGATTGAGCAGCCGGCCCGCCTCGCGCGGATCGCACTGGTTCTGCGGCAAGGTCACGCGCATCGCACCCGGCCTCTGGAAGGCGGGATAATAGGCCTGTTCGCTGAATTGCCAGATGATCATCTCATGTCTCCGTGGGATCGGCTCAGCGGCCGGCAAAATCCGTGATGCGGGCGGCGAGTTGCTGCGCCTGGTCGCCATGGACGCGGTGCCCGGCGCCGGCGATGCTCGCCACCTCAGCCAGCGGCAGCGCCCGCGCATAGGCCTCGCGATAGGCCGGACTGATGATCGCATCCTCTGCGCCCCAGACGATGAGCGTCGGGCAGACGATGCGATGCATACGGTCGGCCAGCTGCGGATTGCACATATAGGGCGTCCAGCCGAAATGGCTTGCCGCTTCGTCATTGCGCATCGCGCGGCGCAGACGATCTTCGGGCAGGTTCATGATGTCCTGCAGCGGGCCCGGGGCGCCCACCTGCATCCGCTCGCCGAGCTCCTTGCGCGACATCATGAAGATGTCGGCGACATATTGCTCGCGCCGCTCGGCCGTGCGCAGACCGAATGGCGACGCAAGGACCAAAGCGGCAGCGCGGCGCGGCTCCTTGGTCAGGATTTCCGCCGCGACCCAGCCACCGAACGAGGCGCCGACCACGACGGGCGCGTCAAGCCCGAGCTGGTCCATCATGTCGAGATAGAAATAGCCCAGATCATCGACCCGGTTCAGGCCGTCACGCGAAGCCGATCCGCCGAAGCCGGGGTGCGAGGGCGCATAGACCGCGAAGCTGCGTGCCAACTCGGCCAGGATCGCGGCGGCCCCCTCCAGCCCGTCCAGACCATGAAGGAACAGCAAGGGCGCGCCCGAACCGGCCCGGAGCAGCTCGATCTGCGTTCCCCGGACGTCGAGCATCGACAGCGTGCCGAAGTCCAGCTCGTCAATATGCACCGTATCCAAGTCCGTCTCCGAGGTTCAGTTTCTGTCCTTGTCGCGAGAGTGTGTCCGGACGACTGATACGTCCAATAATTTGGTCTTGAGCCTTAGATACCGCATAGGTATGAAACTCCGATGGAGTTGCGGCATCTTCGCTATTTCCGCGCGATCGGGCGCGAGGAGCATTTCGGCCGCGCCGCGATCGCCCTGCGCGTCGCGCAGCCAGCGCTGACCCGTCAGATCCGCGATCTGGAGGCCGAGCTTGGCGTCGAGCTGTTCGAGCGCTTGCCGCGCGGCGTCCGGCTGTCGGAAGCTGGCCGGATTTTCCTGGCCGATGTCGAGGAGATCCTCGCGCAGGTGGACCGCGCAGCGGATCGCGCCAAGCGGCTGGGCAGCGGCCATCTCGGGACGATCCGCGTGGGTCTGAGCGAAATCATCGCCGCGCATGAATTCATCTCATACGGCCTGCTCCAGTTCCGCGAGAGCGAGCCGGGCGTCGCGCTGGAATTGCGATCGATGGGATCGATGCAACAGATCGCCGCGCTCAAGGAAGGCACGCTGGACGCCGGGATCCTCTATGACGCGCATGTCGATGAGCGGGATCGCGACAATCTCGAGCATGTGACCATCGGCATCGGTGAAACGATGCTGGCGGTTCCGCGCAATCATCATCTGGCCGAGCGGGACAGCGTCACCATGGCGGAACTGGCCGACGAACCGGTGCTCTGGCCGGAACGGCGCGCCCAGCCCGGCTATTATGACCGGTTGATGACCGCCTGTCTGGAAGCTGGTGGAGCACCGCGCGTGGTGCAGGAATGCACGACCAATTCGATCCTGCTGAGCCTGGCTGCGGTCGGCATGGGCGTCGGCTTCATGACGGTCAGCAAGCCTTTGCCGTCATTCCAGAACATCCGCCTCGTGCCCATCTCCGACCTCAATCTGGCGCTCCATGTCCTGTTGGTCTGGCGCCGTCGGGACCAGTCGGCCGCCCTGCGGCGTTTTGCGACTGTCATGGCCGAGCGCGCATCCGCGCCGCAGGGGGCCTGATCTCGATCTGCCGGGCTTGTCCCCCTATATGGGTGACAGGCGATGATCCCCAGACCTGCTAGTCTGGCGCGAGAGGAGCAGCCCGATGACCGAACCAAGACCGCTGAAAGGCATGTATCATTTCGCCTACCCGTGCCGGGACGCGGAAGAGACTCGCCATTTCTACGAGGACATCCTCGGCCTGCCGATGGTCAATTGCATGCTCGCCGAGCGCGTGCCCAGCACCGGCGAGGAAAGCCCCTATGTGCATTTCTTCTTCGAGCTGGGCGACGGCAGCTACATCGCCTTCTTCGATCTGGGCGGCGACGAGATGCCCGCCCCCTCGCCCAACACGCCGGCCTGGGTGCAGCATTTCGCGATCGAGACGGCCTCGCTCGACAATGTCCGGGCGATGCAGGACCGCCTCAAGGAGCATGGCGTGGAGACCATCGGCATCGTCGACCACGAGTTCGTGAATTCGGTTTATTTCTTCGATCCCAATGGTTTGCGGCTCGAGATTACCACCCGGACGGAAGAACCCGGCTTCCTGCAGCAGGCGGCGGCCGAGGCGCACGACACGCTCAAGACCTGGACTGAGCGCAAGCGCAAGGCGCTGGCCTCGGCCTGACTCGCCGGTCGGTTCGTTCTGCTCCTGTGAGACGCTACTCCTGCAAAAGCAGGAGCATTGTCTCTCATTTCAATCCGAGCCAGCGTCTCAGAAATTGAACCGCGCGCCCACGCGGAAGTAGCGGCCGATCGTGTCGAAATAGGTTGGGTTGGTGTAGAATTGCGTCTCCGGCGCTGCCGGCGGCGCGCGGTCGAAGAGATTGTTCACCGAGCCGAACAGCTCGATGCCATGGGCACGGTCGCCATAAACCCGCACTGATCCGAACAGATTGACGTAGAAGCGCCCGCCGACATTGTTGTTGTTGATGCTGTTGGCGACCGTGGTCGTATAGCCCGCATCGCCCGGCGCGCTGTAGATGGCATCATATTTGCCCTTGGTGATCCAGCGGCCCTGCACGGTGAGGCTGAACAGCGGCCCGTCATAAGTGAGGTAGCTGTTGATGATCCAGTCCGGCGCGGCGATGGCGGCCGACTGCCCGGTCTGGCCGGCGCGGTCGATCGACTGGCGGAAGCTGGTCGCTTCCAGCTTGCTCACATAGGTCGCGAGGCCGCGCCAGGTGAGCGCGCTCCCCTCGCCCAGCGGATAGCGATATTGCGCCTCGAAATCGATGCCCTGTGCGGTCAGTCGATCGAGGTTGAGCGAGACGTTGCGGATCTGCGTGATCGACTGGTTGGCGCCGAAGGTGATGAGATTACAGGCGATCTGCACGCCGGCGAAGCAGCGATCGACGATCTGCTGCACGCCGCCCGGCGCCGTCGCGATATAGTCCTTCACCCGGATGCGATACCAGTCGACCGAGAGCCGCAGCCCCTGCGCCGCACTGCCCGGCTGGATGACGATGCCTGCCGTGGTGGTGTCGGCCGTCTCGGGCTTCACCGTCGGCGAGCCACCCGAGAAGATGGCGGGCGTATTGGCCGAGTTGGTGAACCGGTTGGTGATTGGCGTGAAGGCGCCGGCCGAAGCCAGGAACAGCTCGGCGAAATTGGGCGCGCGAATGTCATGGCTCTGCGTCACGCGCAGGCGCAGCCAGTCGACCGGCTCCCACAGGCCGCTGATCTTCCAGGTCGCCCGGGTGAAGGCATTGCTGGCGGCGGCGCGCAGATAGCTGCCGAAGCCCTGAATGTCGTAGCGCGTGACGCGGGCAGCGCCGTCGAGGCTCAGCGACTTGGTCCAGCTCGCATCCTTGACGAGCGGGACGCCGACCTCGGCATAGCCTTCAAGCACCTTGCTCGTGCCCCGGTAATCCGAGCCGAAATTCTGGAAATAGGCATATTGGTTGGAGAGCGCGTCGTGCACGACCGAGATCTTGTCGACGCGATACTCGACACCGCCGGCAACGGAGACCGGGCCGGCAGGAAGCTCGGTGATGTCGCCCCGGACGTTGGCGGCCAGCACATGCTGCTGGAGCCTGATGTCCTCACGCAAGGTGCCGAAGATATAGGCCTTGCCCTGGGGCGTGACATTCCCGGCGCCGAAGAGATTGATCGGAACGCAGCCCGCGGCCGCCTGGCGCAGCGCGGCATTGGCACTGAGCAGGGCGCGACAGGTCGGGTTGCCCGTCACCGGGTCGCGCACCGCATCGATCGCATATTGGAAGCGAGCGTTGGCCGCCGCATAGGTCGCGGGGTTGGTCAGCGACTGGGTGGGATCGCCAGTGACCAGATTATTCTCGACCGTCTGGAGCCGGTCGGTGCGGCCATATTGATAATAAGCGTCCCAGTTCCAGCTGCCGCCCAGGTCGCCTTTGAGACCGGTGGTGAAGCGATAGGTATCGGCGGTCGAGACCGAATAGCCGCGTCCGACATCGTCCAGCACGCGGCCGAGGCTGAAGGTGGCTGCCGCCGGGCGCTCCGTCAGGCCCGGCGCCGGGCCGACGATCGCTCGGATTTCCGCCGGCATATAGGGATTGTCCGCGAAGACCGGGATCGACGCGCTGAAATAAGCGGTCTGCAGCAGCTTGCCGATGATGTGGCCATAGGATCCCTCGATGAAGCCGCTCAGCCTGTCGCTGAACTCATAATCGGCATGAGCGAACGCGGAATAGCGCGTCACCGGCACGGTGATGTTGGCGTCGGTGTAGGTCGGGTAGAGATCGCCGCCGATCTGGCTCAGACCGAAGGCCGGCGAGCCGGGCCGATAGGCCAGCACAGCGCCCGTCGGCGAGAAAGTGATGCCGTTGGTGCCGCGCAGGTTGCGGATCGTGGCGCCGGTTCCGGCTGCATTATTGTTGATCGAGACGACACCCGCGCTGTTGAAGAACCAGCCGGCATTCTCGTTGCTGCGCACCAGATTGGGCAGGCCGTTGGTTGCGAAGCCGGTGTTGGTGACATTGGCGCCGGAGGTGCACCAGTCGCGCGTGAAGCAATTGCCGATGCCCTTCTGGTCGTCATATTCACCGCCGATGAGAAAGTGTCCGCGCCCGCCCGCGAACTTCGTGCCAAAGGCGAGCCCGGCATGGAAATTGTCGCCGTCGCCCTTGCCGGACACGCCATAATCGGCTTGTCCCTTGACCCCCTCGAAATCCTTGTCGAGGATGACGTTCACCGCGCCGGCGATCGCGTCCGAGCCATAGGCGGCCGATGCGCCGCCGGTCACCACCTCGATGCGGCCGACGAGCACGGAGGGCACGAGGTTGAGATCGACCGTTCCCTCGCGCGTCGAAGGCGCGAACCGGCGGCCATCGACCAGCACCAGGTTGCGGCTGGTGCCGATGCCGCGCAGGTTCACGATGTTGGCACCGACATTGAAGCTGCCGAACCCCTGTGTGGCCGGTGAGGTGCTGGCGCGGAAAGCCGGGAGCTGGTTGAGGCCGACACCGACATTGGTGATGGCGAGCTGCTTGAGATTGTCGCCGCCGAGCACGGTCACCGGTGTGGGCGTGTCGAACGTGGTGCGGCCGAGGCGCGATCCCGTCACGATGATCGCCTGATCCGAGGCTGTCTCGGCACTAGATTGCGACGTCTGCGCCTGCGCCGATCCGGTGCCGATCAGCCCGATGGCCAGCGCCGTGCTGGCCAGCCATGCGGCAGACATGCGACATCCGCGGCGACAATCTCTCGCTGAAAATCCGGGCATTTCTCTCTCCTGTTCCCTGTTCTTCGAACGCCGGCAAAATCCGGCGCGCAGTTCACCCGCTCGACATGCGCCCTTTTCTGGTTCTGGATGACGTGCTTCGATGGATCGCGAGGCGAGCGCCGGCCAATGGATATGACCGACGGAAATTGCGGTTGCGAAAGAGCAACGCAGAGCCTCCCTCATTCTGTTCGGCACTCTGGCGGTGCCACGGACGAACTATCGCACGAATCGAGACAGAATCAACGACATCTGTTGATTTCGCAACTGATTGAACCATCAGGTGAAACGCTTCCTCTCGATCTGCATTGTCCGGCGAGCCGGTTCGATCCTCCCCTCCCCCAGTTTTCGCAGCGCAAAACCTAGACAGAGCGCGCCTCAGCGGTCAGGAAGATCGTTCACGGTGCAGGGTGGAACGAATGGCGCGAGAGGGCATGGCGGAGCAGTCACGGCGGCGGGTCCAGTCGATCGAAGTCGGCTTTCGGGTGCTGCGGGTCCTGCGCATGGCCGAGGGGCCACTGCCGCTGCGCGAGATCGCGGCGCGCGCCAGCATGCCGCCCAGCAAGGTTCATCTCTATCTCGTCAGCTTCGTGCGCGAGAACATGGCTTATCAGGAGCCGAGCAACGGCTATTATGGCCTCGGCTCCTTCGCCATCCAGCTCGGCCTCGCGGCCGTCCGCCAGCTCGATGTCGTCAGTCTCGCCGCCGACGTGCTGACGCAGCTGCGCGACCAGACCGACTGCGCCATTTATCTCTCGCTCTGGGGCGATCAGGGGCCGTGCATCGTCGCCAAGGCGGACGGGGGGCGGCAGGGCGCCTTCGCGCTCCGGCTGGGCTATATCCTTCCGCTCGGCACCACGGCGAGCGGCCTCATCTACCTCGCCCACATGCCCCGGTCGGAAACGCAGGCACTGCTCGATGCGCAGACCAGCGTGCGCCGCGCCAACGGTGGTCGCCTGCCGCTGGCCATGGACCAGCTCGACGGACCGATCGAGGCGGTACGCGCGAACGGCTATGCCTCGACGGTCGGCCAGCTCAACCAGAACTTCGCGGC
Organism: Sphingobium nicotianae; assembly: GCF_018603885.1. Lineage (GTDB taxonomy): Bacteria > Pseudomonadota > Alphaproteobacteria > Sphingomonadales > Sphingomonadaceae > Sphingobium > Sphingobium nicotianae. The sequence goes on along the minus strand of NZ_JAHGAW010000006.1, from coordinate 111,889 downwards.
CGTCGCAGCGCCGGTCTTGGGACCACAGGGCAATCTCGCGGCGGTGCTGACCCTGCTCGGCCCCATCGAATATGTGACCGCCAATCGTGACAAGTGCGTGGGGCTGGTACCGGCGGCGGCGCAGAGCGTTTCGCGGCAGCTGGCGGAAGGGGCCGGATAGGTCGGATCACGACGCCTTTGCGGACATTGAGATTGCCGTCACCCCGGACTTGATCCGGGATCCCGCTTCCTCTGTGCGATATCGAAGTATGCCCCGAACGTGTGAAAAAGGAACAGCGGGACCCCGGGTCAAGCCCAGGGTGACGTCGGTGGGAGAGGCAGCGCCCGCTCACCGCCGAAACCCGGTCATCGCCGTCACGGCATCGCTATAGCGCCATCGCGATCGATTTGACCTCCGTATAGGCATCGATGCCCTCGCGGCCATTCTCGCGGCCCCAGCCGGATTGCTTGAAGCCGCCAAACGGCAGCGCCGGATCGAGACCGCCGCCATTCACCCGCACCGTGCCGGCCTTGAGCTTGCGGGCCAGCCCATGCGCGGCGGAGAGATTGTTGGTCCACAGGATCGCGCCCAGGCCATAGTCGCTGGCATTGGCCTGCGCGGCAATCGCCTCCAGATCCTCTTCGGCGAAGGACATGGCGCACAGCACCGGGCCGAAAATCTCCTCGCGGCGCACGGCCATTTGCGCGTCCGTGTCGGTGAGGATCGTCGGCGCGACGAACGAACCGGGGCCGCCGATCTCGCGCCCGCCCGCGCGCAGGGTCGCACCGGCCGCAACGCCGCCCTCGACATAGGAGCGGATGCGATCGCGCTGGGTCGCGCTGATCACCGGCCCCATCTGGGTATCCGCCTCGAACCCGCCGCCGACCTTCATCGCCTCGGCGATCTTCGACACGCCCTCCACCACCTCATCATAATGGCGCTGATGGATGAACAGTCGCGAGCCAGCATTGCAGATCTGGCCGGCATTGCCGAAGATCGAGCGCGCGGCGCCCTCGATCGCGCGCGGCACGTCGGCATCAGGCAGGATGATGCAGGGCGTCTTGCCGCCGAGCTCCAGCGTCACCCGCTTGAAGTTGCCGGCCGCGGCCTGGAGGATCAGGCGGCCAACCTCGGTCGATCCGGTGAAGGTCACCTTGTCGACGCCGGGATGCGCGGTGAGCGCGGCACCCGCCGACTCCCCGAAGCCGGTCAGCAGATTGAACACGCCGTCCGGGAAGCCGATGTCCGCGATAAGATGCGCGAGCCGCAGCGCCGTCATCGGCGTCTCCTCGGCGGGCTTGAGGATCACCGCGCAGCCGGCCGCCAGAGCCGGCGCGATCTTGGCGACGGCCATGGCGATCGGCGCGTTCCACGGCACGATCTGCGCCACCACGCCGACCGGCTCGCGCGTCGTGAAGGCATGCCAGGTGCCAGGGCCGGACAGCGATATGCTCTCGCCATTCAGCTTGGTCGCCCAGCCGGCATTGTAGCGCAGCAGATCGACCGCATAGGGTAGGTCGAAGAAGCGCGCGTCGCGCACCGGCTTGCCCTGGTCCATCGTCTCCAGCGCGGCGAACTCGTCGGCATGCGCTTCCAGCGCGTCGGCGAGGCGATTGAGCAGCAGGGCGCGGGCATTGGGCTTCATCTCGGTCCAGGCCGGGTCCGCCATCGCCTTGCGCGCGGCCTGGACGGCGAGATCGACGTCGGCCGCCATCGCCTTGGCGACATGGGCGACATGCGCGCCGGTCGCCGGGTCATGGGTCGCGAACCGCTCGCCCGATTGCGGCTCGACCCAGCGACCACCAATGAAGAGCTGATGCCGTCCCGCCGCGAAGCGACGCGCCTCATCGAGTGCGGGCACCGGCGGTTTCTCCAGGGTCTGCGCGTCCGACATTCCGTTCCTCCTCGGCTGGGTCAAAAGGCGGCTTTGTGCCGGTGAGGCTCCATTAAACGACCGCGTTAGGCCTTGTCGAACGCTATTTGCCATGACACAACGCCGGCACGGGAGCGGATGCAGGGCATGCAGGAACAGGATTATATCGTCGTCGGCGCCGGGTCGGCCGGGTGCGTCCTCGCCAACCGGTTGAGCGAGGATGGCGCCAACGCGGTGCTGCTCCTCGAGGCCGGCGGGTCGGACGAGAAATGGCTGCTCAAAATGCCGCTCGGCTTCATGATGGCGGCGGGTGATCCGGCCATCGACTGGGGCTATGAGAGCGAGCCTGATCCCAAGACCGGCGGCCGCACCCAGCCCCTGCCGCGCGGCAAGTTGCTCGGCGGCTGCTCCTCGGTCAACGGCATGATCTATATGCGCGGCCATTCCGGCGATTATGACGGCTGGCGGCAGATGGGCGCGACGGGCTGGAGCTATGCCGATGTGCTCCCCTACTTTCGCAAGATGGAAACGAGCTGGCACGGCGCCGGGCCTTATCATGGCGGCGATGGCCCCCTCGCCGTCACGCCGGTCGAGAACGATCATCTGCTCGGCGCGCCCATCGGCGCCTCCGTGCTCGCCGCCGGTTTCGAAGCGAGCGAGGATCTGAGCGGCGCGCAGCAGGAGGGCTTTTCGCGCTGCGAGGTGACGGTCGATCGCCGGGGCCGCCGCGCCAGCACCGCGCAAGCCTATCTCAAACCCGCCCGCACGCGCCGCAACCTGCGCGTGGAATCGCAGGCGCAGACCACCCGAATCCTCATCGAGAATGGCCGCGCGGTCGGGGTCGAATATCGCCGGAACGGCGCGCTCCATCAGGTCCGCGCCCGTAAGGAAGTGATCCTCTCCGCCGGCGCCTATGGATCACCGCAATTGCTGATGCTCTCGGGCATCGGCCCGCGCGACCACCTCGCCGAGCATGGCATCGCGGCGCTCGTCGATGCCCCGCAGGTCGGGCGCAATCTCTCCGAGCATCCGGTGCTCTACATGAGCTTCAACGCGCGGGAGGAAACGACGTTTCTCTCCGCCCTGCGCTTCGATCGCGCGGTGCGATCGGTGCTGCGCTGGTGGGCGACCGGCAAGGGACCGTTCGCCACGCAGATCACCAGCGGCATCCTGATGCTCAAGACCCGGCCCGAGCTGTCCCAGCCGGACATCCAGCTCGTCTTCCTGCCGGTCCGGCTCGACGCCAAGCTCTGGTATCCGTTCGGCGCGCAGCAGAGCCACGTCCTCTCGGTGATGGTCATGCAGCTGCATCCGGAGAGCCGCGGCACGGTCGAGCTGCGCTCCGCCGATCCGGCCGAGCGGCCGCGCATCGACCTTAACCTCCTCTCGACGCCCAACGACTTCGCCGAGTTGCGCGGCGGGGTCGCAGCGGTGCGGCGCATCTTCGCGTCGGCCCCGCTCGCCGACATGGTCAGCGGCGAGCGCGCGCCAGGTGCGGCAGCACAGGATGATGCCTCGCTCGACCAGTTCATCCGCGACAATCTCAAGATCACCCAGCATCCCTGCGGCACCTGCCGGATGGGCGAGGATCCGGCCGCGGTGGTCGACAGCGAGCTGCGCGTGAAGGGCATCGAGGGCCTGCGCGTGGTCGATGCCTCGGTCTTCCCGACCGTGCCGGGCGCCAACATCAATGCGGCGGTGATCATGGTCGCCGAACGCGCCTCCGACCTGATCCGGGGACGAACCCCGCTGGCACCGGCCGATTGATGGAGCTGCAATTCACGCAGGACGAGCAGGCTTTTCGGGCCGAGGTGCGCAATTATCTCCTCGCCAATGTCCCCGAGCGCATCCGCACCGCCGTCTATCAGGAACAGCCCTTGCCACGCGCCTGGACGGTGGAGGCGCAGCGGATCCTCAACCGCGCCGGCTATGCCGTGCCGCACTGGCCGCTCGAATGGGGCGGCCGCGACTGGTCGGCGGTCAAGCGCGCGATCCTCGCCGAGGAGATCGACCGCAACGCCGTCCCCAAACCGCTGGCCTTCAATGTCGCGCTGGTCGGTCCGGTCATCGCCGCCTTCGGATCGGAGGCGCAGAAGCGGCGCTTCCTCCCCGCCATCGCCAATCTCGACCTGTGGTTCTGCCAGGGCTTTTCCGAGCCCAATGCCGGCTCCGACCTCGCCTCGCTCAAGACCTCGGCCGTGCGCGAAGGCGATGCGTATCGCGTCAACGGCCAGAAGATCTGGACCACCTATGCGCACGAGGCCGACTGGATCTTCTGCCTCGTGCGCACCTCACAGGAAGCGCGCAAGCAGCAGGGCATCAGCTTCCTGCTGATCGACCTCGCGACGCCCGGCATCGAGGTGCGCCCGATCCGCTCGATCGACGGCTTCCACCATCTCAACGAAGTGCATTTCGACAATGTCCTGGTGTCCGCCGACAATCTCGTCGGCGAGGAAGGCAAGGGCTGGGATTATGCGCGCTACCTACTCGGCCAGGAGCGCACCTCGATGGGCAATGTCGGCTTCACGCGGCGGCGGCTCGACCGCGTGCGGGCGCTGGCGGAACAGGCATCGGGCGAACATGGCGCCCAGCTGATCGACGATCCCGCCTTCCGCCGGCGGCTGACCTGGGCCGAGATCGAGCTGAAGGCGCTGGAGATCACCCAGATGCGCGTCGTCGCCTCCGCGCCGGTGCAGGGCATCGATCCAAAGACCTCGATCCTGAAGACCGAAGGCGGCGAACTTCTCCAGCGCGCCGCCGAGCTGCTGATCGACACGCTCGGTCCCGGCGCCCTGACCGCGGGGTTTCCCGAGGCAAGCGAGGACGCGCTTTTCGACGGCCTCGATGCGCGCTCGGGCATCGTTTCCGCCTATTTCAGCTCCCGCAAATATTCGATCTTCGGCGGCTCCAACGAGATCCAGCGCAACATTCTCGCCGGCTCGGTGCTGCGGCTGGGGCGGCCGTCGTGAATTTCGATCCGAGCGAAGAGCAGATCCTGCTTGCGGACATGGCGGGGCGTCTGTTGGCGAGCCACGCCACACAGACCGTTCGCGACCCCGCGGCCGAATGGCGCGACTGCCTCGATCAGGGCCTGATCGGCCTGCCCTTCACCGAGGCGCAAGGCGGCTTCGATGGCGGCCCCGAGGAAGTCATGATCGTCATGGAAGCGATGGGTCGACACCTGTCGCAGGCGCCCTATCTGCAATCGGTGCTGCTTGCCGGGCGGACGCTGGCGCTCGCCGGCGCAGACGAAGCCCTGACCGGCCTGCTCGCGGTGGGCGCGCGCCATGCCCTGGCGCTGTTCGAGCCGGGCCAGCGCTATCGCTGGGATGCGCCCGCGACCCGCGCCGAACCGACCGCCGAGGGCTGGACGATCAGCGGCGCGAAAGTCGCGGTGCTGGATCATGACGGCGAAACCGTCCTGCTCTGCCCCGCCGCGACGCCGCGGGGGCTGGGCCTGTTCCTGATTCCGCCGGGCACGTCCAATGTCCTGCTCGCCATCCAGCCGACGCCGGACGGCCGCCACGCGACGGACGTGACGCTGGACGCCGTCACTCTGCCGCCCGAGGCCGCGATCGGCGATCCCGCGCGCAACCGCGCGATCCTCGCCGAGGCTGTCGACGGCGCCATTCTCGGCGCCTGTGCGGAGATGGTCGGCGCGATGGAGCAGTTGCTCGCCATCACCGTCGATTATCTCAATGTCCGCCAGCAGTTCGGCGCCGTCATCGGATCGTTCCAGGCCCTCCAGCACCGCGCCGCCGACATGCTGATCGCCATCGAGCGTGCCCGCTCGATCATGATCTACGCAGCCTCGATGATGGAGGCGCCGGAAGCCCGGCGCAGCGTCGCCGTCGCGGCCGCCAAGGCGCTGGTCAATCGCTCGGCGCGGTTCGTGGGGCAGCAGGCGATCCAGCTCCATGGCGGCATGGGCCTCGCCAGCGACTATCCCGCCGGGCGCTATTTCCAGCGGCTGACGGTGCTGGGGATGCTGTTCGGCGACACCGATCATCAGCGGGCGGTGGTGGCGGCTGGCGGCGGTTGGGCGGGCTGACACCTACCCCGTTCGTGTCGAGCGAAGTCGAGACACGCAAGGGCGGCTCTCTCGTGTCTCGACTTCGCTCGACACGAACGGAAGACCCCCAAGTGGATCAGGTAGAGCTAGCTCCCCGCCGCTTCGCGCGCCTTCACCACGTCATGGAACGTCCGCGTCGCTGCCACGGCGGACGGCCAGCCGGCATAGAAAGCGAGATGGATCATGATTTCCTCCATCTCCTTCATCGTGATGCCGTTCTCCAGCCCGAAGCGGATATGGTTCTCCAGTTGCCCGAGGCGCCCGGAGGCCATCAGCGCCGCAATGGTCAGCATCGATCGGTCGCGCGGCGCGAGGCCCGGCCGCTCCCACACCTCGCTGTAGAGCACCCGGTCGGTCAGCTCGACGAAATCGGGCGCGACGGCTTTCAGCTCATCGCCCTTGGCGGCGCTCGGCCTTCTCATCCATCCTGCTCCTCTTCCCGCTTGTAGTGGCCGTGCCCGGGTTTGAAGGTCTTTTCGTCCAGAAACTGGGTCAGCCCCTGCTCGCGTCCCTTTTCCCGGTCGACGAAGGTGGTCTGGTCACCCTTGGCGGTCAGATATTCGGCCGCCTGCTCCCAGTTCATCTCGCGCGCATATTTGTACGCCATCCGCGCCTGACGCAACACGGTCGGGTTCTTGTCGATCAGGATCTTCGCCAGCTCGCGGGTGCGCGCCTTGAGCCGGTCCTTCGGCACCGCCTCGTTGACGAGGCCGAGCTCCTTGGCCCGCCGCCCGTCGAACTTCTCGCCGGTCATCACATAATAGAGCGCCTCGCGGTCGCCCATCAGCGTCGAGATCGCCTTGGAGACGACGCCACCAGGGATGATGCCCCAGTTGATCTCGGAGAGGCCGAACACCGCATCCTCGTCGGCGATCGCCAGATCGCAGCAGATGAGCGGCGTGAACGCTCCGCCGAAGCACCAGCCGTTGACCATCGCGATGGTCGGCTTGGCGTAATACATGAGCGTGCGCCATTGCCAGGCGCGCGTCTCGCGGTAGGCGCGGTGGCGCTCGACGTCGGAGATGCCGTCGGTCGCGCGGAAGAAATCCTTGAGGTCCATGCCGGACGAGAAGGCTTCGCCGCTGCCGGTCAAGACGATGCATCCGGCGCGATCATCCACCTCCAGCGCATCGAACACCGCGTTCATCTCCCGCGCGAGGCCGACGCTCATCGCGTTGCGCTTCTCGGGCCGGTTGAGATGCACCCAGGCAATGCCATCCTCGAACTCGACTTTCACGGTGTCGCCGCCGGGTATCGCTTTATCGGTCATGATTGTCCTCGTCCTGTTCCTGTCGTTGCTCAGCGCGTGACGATCAGGGCATCGAGCGCGACCGCCCCCTGCCCTTCCGCCAGCACCATGAGCGGATTGATATCGATTTCCTCGATGCCGATGCCCGCGCGCATCGCCGCGCCGACCTTGACCACCACATCGGCGACGGCGTCCACGTCACGCGCCGGCTGGCCGCGAAAGGCGCCGAGCAGCTTGGCGCCGCGCAGCCCCCGGATGCGCTCGACGGCGCGGGCATGGGAGATGTCGGCCGGCAGCAGTTCCGCCGCGTCCAGCGCCTCGATCCAGACGCCGCCCAGGCCGACCAGCACCGAGGCGCCCCAGTGCGGATGATGCCGCGCGCCCACGATCATCTCGAGGCCCGGCGCGGACATCTGCTCGACCAGCACGCCGTCCAGTTTCGCACCGCCGATATTGGCCATCAGCCGGTCCCAGCCGGCGCGCAGGTCCGCCTCGTCGCGCAGGTTGAGGATCACGCCGCCCACATCGCTCTTGTGCGACAGCGCCGCCGCCTGCGCCTTGAGCACCAGCGGGAAGCCGATCCGCCTCGCGATCGCCAGCGCCTCCTCGACCGTCCCGGCCAGCCCGCCCTCGGGCACGCGCACGCCGATCCGGCGCAGGAAATCCTTGCCGGCATATTCCGGCTTCACGCCCGCCTCGGCCCAGCCGGTCAGGCCGCTCGCCGGCGCCGTGCGGTCCTCGACATGACGCAGCGCCGATGCATAGCGATTGACCGCCGCGAAGGCGCGCATCGCCCGCTCGGGCGAGCGGAACAGCGGTGTCTCGCTGTCGCGCATCGCGCTGAGGAAGTCCGGATCGAGGGGCGCTTCGTCACCGGTCAGCGCCATCACCACCGGCTTGCCGGATGCCAGCGCGACGGGGATGACCGCGTCCGACTTGGAGCGCTGCTGCGGCGGTGCCCCGCTCGCCATCGGCAGCAGCACGCCGCTCACCGCGGGGTCATCCAGCATGATCTCGCTGGTCTCGCCATAGACGGCGCCGCTGACGAAGCCGGTCGTGCCGACATCGAGCGGATTGTCGATCTCCAGCCCCGGCAGCTTCTCGGCCAGCCGGGCGAGCGTGGCGTCGCTCACCTGCGCCAGCGGCAGGCCGATATCCTCGGCAAAATCGAAGCACATGCCCCGGATCGCGCCACTATTGGTGACGATGGCCAGATCGCCCGGCACCGGCTCCGGATAGCGATGCAGGATGGCGAGCGTGTCGAACAGCTCATCCATCGTGTCGACCGCCACCACTGCCTCATTCTCGACGGCGCTGCGCATCAGCGCATAGTCGCCCGCCATCGCGCCGGTGTGCGATGCCGCCGCCGCCATGCCGCGCTGACTGCGGCCGGGATGGAGCATGACGATCGGGATGCCCGCCGCCCGCGCCTTTCGCGCGGCGGCGAGGAAGCGCTGCGGATCGCCGATCTGCTCGGCATAGAGGGCGATCGCGCCGGCTGATCCGTCGCTGACGATGAAATCGATGAGGTCGCTGCCGTCGATCACCGCCTCGTTGCCGGTCGCGACGGACAGCGAGACCGAAATGCCGCGCCCCTGCATGGCCGCGCGGATATTGGACGCCGTCGCACCGCTCTGCGCGATCACCGCGACGCCGCGCCTTTTGCCGGGGGGCATGGGCTGCACCGGCTCGAAGGTCAGCGCAACATTGGCACGATAATTGGCATAGCCCAAGCAGTTGGGGCCGAGCAAAGCCATGCCTGCCTCCCGGCAGATCGCCGCGGCGCGCTCCTGCTCGCGCCGCCCCTCCTCGCCAGCCTCCGCAAAGCCGGAAGCAAAGACGACCAGACCGCCGACATCCCGGCGCGCACAGGCCTCGACCATCGGCAGGATCGCGGCGCGCGGCACGTTGAGCACAGCGGCATCGACTCCCATCGGCAGCTCCTCGGCCGACTTGATGCAGGGCCGCCCGTTGATCTCGTCGCGCGTCGGGCTGATCAGGTGGACGTCGCCGCCGAAGGCAAACCGCTCGACATTGGCGAGCACCGATCCGCCCATCGTCTTGGCATCCGGGGAGGCGCCGGCAATGGCGATGGAGCGCGGCCGCAGCAGGCGCGAGAGCGCGGCGCCCATGTGCCTCTCGGCGCGCTCGGGCGCATCGATCGTCGCCGCATCATACTGCAAGGCCATCCTCCACTCCCGGGTCTTTGCACCCTGTTTGGCACCTGTCCCGGTGGGGTCCAATGCCGTTTTGGACAGGTTGCGATAGGATCACGCTATGAGTCGCTATGCTGCCATCCGATACTTTCCGGATATGAGCCAGGCTGATATAAGGAATTAGACCCCGCAGCCATCACGGCCCTACGATCGACACCATCCGGACCGCGCAAAAGCGCCGGAATCAATCGTCTGACGCAGGAGAGAGCGATGTACGGGCGCAACGATCTGCGGGCAACGCTCGCCCCGGCGGAGAGCGGGAAAGCCCCCACCCCGACCAGTTTCAAGGGCGCGAGCTATGCCCGCTTCTACGGCGAACCGCCGCAGGAAACGACCTCCGTTGCCCGCACCTGGTATGCGCGCGGCCAGACCATGGTCGTCGCCTATAGCGAGGTGGGCGAAGGCGCCGTCTTCGAGCGGGCCGACCAGCCCGACGAATATGCCGTCCTTCTCCCCGACGAGGATGGCGAGATCGAGATCGAGAGTGACGGCCAGCGCGTGATCGCACGCGGCAAGTCGGTCGCCTTCGTGCCCTCGGGCGCGAGCAAGGTGACGGTGCGCAAGGGCAGCCGGCTGCTGCGCCTGTTCACCGTCCGTGCGGTCGATCTCGTCACCCGCTGCGCCAATGCCGATTTCTACGAGACGCCCGACCCCAACATCCCGCCGTTCCAGCCCTGGCCGGACCCGGTCGGCGGCCGCAAGGTGCGCGTCTATTCCGGCTCGGTCGGCCCGGAGCAGTGCCGCTTCGGCCGGCTCTATCGCGGCTCCACGATCATGGTGAACTTCGGCGACGGCCGCGTCGGCGAGCGCGGGCTCGACAATCTCTCGCCCCATCATCACGACGATTTCGAGCAATATTCGATCGCGTTGGATGGCGACTATATCCATCATCTGCGCTGGCCGTGGATCAGCGACGGCCGCGAATGGCGCGAGGACGAGCATGAGCGCTGCGCCGCGCCCTCCGTCGCGGTGATCCCGCCGCCCGTCACCCACACCTCGCAGGGCGTCGCGCCCGGCCTCAACCGGCTGCTCGATGCCTTCTGCCCGCCGCGCTTCGACTTCTCGGCCAAGCCCGGCTGGGTGCTGAATGCCGAGGATTATCCGATGCCGGGCAGGGAATAGGCGATCATCCCCGGCGCGGGCCCAGCACGCGCCGGCCATTGTCGTGCAGCACCGCCGCGCGCTCCGCGTCGCTGAGCAGGTCCATCGCGCCGATCGCCATCGCCACCATGTCGGCATAGCTTTCCCTGGTGTTGCCGACGTCCGATCCCCACATCAGCCGCTCGACGCCGAACGTGTCGACCATCCGGCGCACGAACCGGGCCGGATCGATCCCGGCCGGCGCGAAGCGGTTGAAGTTGATCCCGGTGAACTTGAACTGGATGTTGCGCACCTCGCGCATCTCCAGCAGTTCCTCCCCGATCGTCCCCTCATCCCCCCGGTCGACATGCGGCCAGCCGCAATGGTCGATCAGCACCGGCATGTCCGGAAAGCGCTTCGCCAGCGCCACGATCCGGCCGATCACGTTGCGCGTCGGCGGACCCGGCACATACATCATGTCCATCGCGAGGCCATTTGCGGCGACCGCCTCCCAGGTGCGGTGCGCGGCCGGGGAGTCGAACCAGGGATAGTCCGCGTCCGGTCCCGGAAAGCCGAACAGTCGAAGCCCCACCACGTCATGCGCCCTGGCCAGCGCCGTCAGCGTTTCCGGCGTCTCCGGCCGCGTCGCGTCCAGGATCAGCACCGCCGACATCCGTCCGGGATGCGCGTCGACCACGTCGAGCATGTAGCGATTATCGGTCTTGTAGATCGAGTTATACTGCACCGCCGTGCCGCCGCTCACCCCGGCCGCATCCCATTCCGCGAGCAGCCGCGCCGCGTCGATCGGATTGTCCCGGATGCGCGCGATCAGCGCTTCCGGGCTTTCCTTCGCATTGGTGACGTCGATGGGATAGCGATCCGTATCGCCGGTGAAAACATGGGCATGCGCATCAAACAGCTTCACTGGCAAGACCTGCGGTTGCGGTGGAGGAGGCGTCGGGCCGCCGCCGCGCGGCGAGCCGGGCGGCGAGGAACATGGTGAGCGCAGGGACGATCGCGATCGCCGAGAAGACGACATAGGTGTCCATCCGCCCGAACCCGGCACTGAGCAGGAAGCCGCCGAGCATCGGCCCGACCGCCGCGCCGACGCGCACGAAGCCGACGATGAAGCCCAGCCCGGTATTCGCGCTCGCCGGCGGATACATCACCACCGCGACCAGGAAGAGCCCGGTATAGGCGCCGACAACGAAGAAGTTGGTGAGCCCGGCCATCAGCAGCAGCGGGACCGGGTCGGGCGGCTGGATGCCGAAGATGATGAGGCAGACCGCCGCCAGCAGGAAGAACAGCGCCGTCAGCCGCCGCTCGCCGAAGCGCTTGGCGAACAGGCCCATGCCGAGATGGCCGGCAATGCCGAACGCGCTGCTGATCATCACGCTGGCCGCCGCCAGCTTGGGCGAGAGGCCGGCATTGTGCAGGATCGTGGGCTTCCAGCTCATCAGGAAATAGCCGACGATCGAATAGGTCAGCGCCGTCGTCCAGGCGAGCAGCGTCTCGCTGCGCATCGCCGGTTCCAGCATGCTGCGGAAGCCCGGCCGCGCCACGGTTTCATGGACCACCGGCTGCGGGAGCGCCGCCACGTCGGGCAGTCCCATGCGCCGCTGCAGGCGATTATACTGCGCAAGGTCCGCCGGACCGCGCCGCTTGATCAGGAATTGCGGCGACTCCCCGAGCAGCAGCAGGCTGATCAGGAAGGTCACCCCGTTCAGCAGGCCCGCCGCGACGAACACGCCCCGCCACCCCTGCCAGTCCAGCACGAGGATCGTCACCGCGCTCGCCGTCGCCATGCCGAGCGAAAAGCCGACATGCACGACCGCCATCGAAACGTTGCGCGCGGCCGGCGTCGCGAACTCGGCGACAGTGGTGTTGAGGCAGACGACCAATGTTCCGAGCGCAAGGCCGGTGACCGTGCGCAAGATGAGAAGCTGGGAAATGTTCGTCGCGGCACCCGACAGCATCATCGTCACGGCCAGCGATCCGATCGCGCAGAGCATCACCCGCCGCCGCCCGAAGCGGTCGGCAAGGGGCGCGATGAAGAAGGCACCGAGCGCGAGGCCCACCGAAGTCGCCGTGAAGATGACGCCGAGCACCGCCGGATCGATGCCCCAGTCCTCGCTCAGCACCGGCGCGATCAGCGACAGGGAGGAGACGTCGAACCCGTCCGCCAGGTTGCATATGCAGCAGAGCGCCACCAGCGCATATTGATAGGGGCTCATCGTCGCTGCGGGCGATCGCGCCTGTCCCGCTGTCGTGCTTGCCATGCCGTCTCTCCCGCGCAGTCCTTCAAGGTGGACCGTCCGCATCACTTATGCAGATAACCAATGACGTTCGGCAATATCTGATTTTACCCTTGCGCGATAGGCGCTATATGTCATAACCGACTATCGTTCGTTAATTCAGAATGAAGATGCGGGGCGGGACATTCCGTCTCAGACGTCGCGCGAACGTGCGGAAGGCAGCGGCCAGAGGCCGTGCCCGTATCCGGTTAGGGGAGGATGTACATGCGTTCTTGGTCGATCATCTCACGCCTCGGCCCGCCGTCCTGGCGGTCCGGTTGCAGCGCTCTGGCGCTGGCCCTGCCGATGCTGTCGCTCGCGGCGCCGGCGGACGCGCAGGCACAGCCCGCCACGGGCGAGGCCGAGGATCAGGCGATCGTCGTCACCGGTTCGCGCCTCGGCCGCGGCTTCGAGGCGCCCACGCCCGTCACCACGGTCGGCGCCGTCCAGATTCAGGACCGCGCCATCACCAGCGTCGCCGAGCTCAACTACGAGATCCCGCAGTTGCGCGTGAACCAGAATGTCGGCCGCTCGTCCGAGCCGGTCGGTCAGAACCAGATCGACCTGCGCGCCCTTGGCGCCGCGCGCACGCTGGTGCTGCTCGACGGCCGCCGCCTCGCCGCGACCAGCCCGTTCGGCGGCATCGATTCCAACGTCTTCCCGGTCGCCTTGATCAGCAATGTTGATGTGGTCACCGGCGGCGCCTCGGCCGCCTACGGATCCGACGCGGTTGCGGGCGTGATCAATTTCGGGCTGCAGAAAGACTTCACCGGCCTCAAGCTCGACGCCTCCTACGGCGTCTCGCGCTACGGCGATTTCAACCGCCCGGTGATATCCGGCGCGGCCGGCACCAGCCTGCTCGACGATCGTCTGCATCTGGAGATCGCCGGCGATTTCTATCACAATACCGGGCAGACGCGTCAGGCAGCCCGTCCCTGGGGGCAGAACAGTCCGATCCTGTTCGGCAATCCGCTTGCGACGTCGACCAATAGCCAGGTCAAGAATTATATCGCCAATAATGGTCGCTTGTTCGCAACGCTCGGCGGCCTGATCGTCGGCGTCAATGCCGACACCAATGCCGCGAATGGCGTCGACGTGCTGCGCGGTGTTCAGTTCGGCACCGGCGGTACGCCGCAATCCTTCACCTATGGCAGCCCGGCCAACAACACCTTCATGCTCGGCGGCGACGGCGCCTCGCTGGAGGATGACGGCAACATCCTGCCGGATATCAAGCGCTATTCGGGTTATGGCCGCGCGAGTTTCGACATCTCGCCAGCAATCACCCTGTGGACCGACCTGCTCTGGTCGCGGGTCGAGGTGAATTCGGATCTGGCGCCCAACATCGATCTTGGCGCGACGCCGCTCACCATCCAGCGCGACAACGCCTTCCTGCCGACCTCGATCCGCACGCTGATGACGGCGAACAACATCACGCGCTTCAGCCTGGGCCGCGTGAACATGGAAGACGGCTTCTCGCAGAACAACAGCAAGGGCCGCGTCCTGCGCTATGCCGCCGGCCTCAACGGCAAGTTCGGCGATGGCTGGGAGTGGGACGCCTTCGTCCAGCGTTCGGACAATCGCTTCCGCCAGGAATCGGTCAACAACCGCATCCAGACCAACTGGTTCAACGGGGTCGACGCCGTCATCGGCGCCAATGGCCAGCCGGTCTGCCGGATCAATGCCGATGCCAGCACCGCCAACGACAATCCCGCCTGCGTGCCGATCAACGTATTCGGCGCCGGCTCGATCAGCCAGGCGGCGCTCAACTGGTATCGGGGCACGTCCTGGTACGATGCCAGGATGACCCAGAACGCGGCCGGCGCGAACCTGCGCGGCAAGCCCTTCGCCACCTGGGCCGGCGATGTCAGCGTCGCGGTCGGCGGCGAGTATCGGCACGAGACGATCGACAGCGTGTCCGATGCGCTCTCGCTGACGCGGTCCTGGCGCTCGATCAACCAGCAGCCCTTCACGGGCAAGCTGACCGTCAAGGAAGCCTATCTCGAAGCAGCCGTTCCGCTCGCCAAGGACATGGCCTTCGCCCAGAATCTCGAGCTGAACGGCGCCGTGCGCTATGCCGATTACAGCTCCTCGGGCGGGGTCACCACCTGGAAGGTCGGCTTCAACTACAACCCGATCAAGGACATCCGCCTGCGCGGCACCATCTCGCGCGACATTCGCGCGGCCAACATCAACGAGCTTTACGCCGGCCAGAACCAGGTGCTCAATTCGCTGACCGATCCGCGCGCCAACCGGCCGTCGCCCAGCTACATCATCCTGCAGCTCACCGGCGGCAATCCGACGCTCCAGCCCGAGCGCGCCGACACCAAGTCGATCGGCCTCGTCCTCCAGCCCAGCTTCCTGCCCGGCCTCAACGCCTCGATCGATTATTATCACATCAAGATCGACGGGGTGATCACCGCCATTCCCTCGCAGACGATCCTCAACAATTGCTATGTCTCGAACCTGCAGGACAGCTGCGCGCTGATCACCGTCGATCCGAACACCAACCTCATCTCGAAGGTCGTCGCCACTCTGGTCAACACGCAGCGCAGCGAGACCAGCGGCATCGATTTCGAGATCGCCTATCGCCGCCGGCTCTCGCTGCTCGGCGCCGAGGGCACGGTCGCGGCCCGCTTGCTGGTCAATTATGTCGACAAGCTCGCCCTCACCGTCTCGGGTCTCACCACCAGCTATATCGGCGACCTCGCCACCGACTATTCCGGCCAGCCGCACTGGAAATGGAACTACGATCTCAGCTGGACCACCGACAAGATGCGCCTCGGCGCCTATTTCCGCTATATCGGCAGCGGCAAGTTCCGCTCTTTCTATGTCGACAATGTCGATCTGCCCGCCGACCAGAATCATGTGAAGGGCCGCGGCTATCTCGATCTGTCGGCCTCCTACAAGATCACCGATTTCCTGGAGATCTACGGCAAGGTCGACAATCTGCTCGACGTCAGCCCGCCGATCCTGCCGAACGCGATCACTCAGCCGACCGTGGCCAACTCGCAGATGTTCGACAAGGTCGGGCGCTACTATGTGTTCGGCGCCCGCGTGCGCTTCTGAGGGACGGGCCCCTAAAGCCCTCTCCCACTTTCGTGGGAGAGGGCTCCCCCTACCCCTCAATAGGCGTCGATTTCCTTCAGCGCCTCGGCGCACAGCGCCCAGGTCTCCACGCCGCCGGCGATGCCCATATACATGGTCGTCTGCAGGATGGTCTCCTTGATGTCGTCCTTGGTCGCGCCGCAGGTGATCGCCATCTTGGTCAGCCGCTTGACCGGCGTGTGCCGGTTGAGCGCCGCCACCACCGCCAGCGTGATCAGGCTGCGCTCGCGCAGGGTCAGGCCCGGCCGCGTCCATGTCTCGCCGAAGCAGGCGCGCGTGACATAATCCTCCAGCGGCTCGTTGAAATCATCCGCCTCCTCCAGCCGCGCCACGGCCGCTTCGCCGAACAGCTTGCGCCGCATCTCCTTGCCGGCCTCGAAAGAGGGATCGTCGGTCTTGAAGCTCATGGCATCGGTCCTTTCAGGGTAAGTATCTCTGCGGCCGCGCGGCCGCCCGCGCGCAACATCCTCGTCCGTGCTAACAGCCTTTCCCGCTTCGGCATCGAACCGGACGGCGATATGAAAGCTTGGCTTATAAGGATGTCGCTGCCATGCTGAATGGGGTTTGTAAATAGCAACTGCCCGACGGGAGAGACGACATGAAGAGACCATCCGGCGGCAAGGGCAAGGAACTGGCCGCCGTCGCCCCTTTGCTCAACGAGATCACGCAGGACATACTCTACGACAAGGTCTGGGAACGCCCGCAACTCTCCAAGCGCGATCGCAGCCTGATCACGATCATGACCCTCGTCGCGCTCAACCGCAATCAGGTGGAGGGACATATCCAGCTCGGCATCGAGAATGGCCTCACGGTTGAGGAGCTGGGCGAAGCCATCTCGCACATCGCCTTCTATGCCGGCTGGCCCTGCGCGGTGAACGGCGCGCGGGCGCTGCTCAACGTCCAGCGCGCGCATGAGGGCGCCTCGCGGGACGATTGACGGAGCCTGAAAGTCCAGCCACGCTCAACAAGAACGGAGGGGCATTCCTACCATTCCCGTTCGTCCTGAGTAGGGGCTGAGTAGCTGCCGAAGGCAGTGTAGCGAAGACCCGTATCGAAGGGCCATGCACGGTCCTTCGATACGGGTCTTCGACAAGCTCAGCCCCTACTCAGGACGAACGGGCGGGGAGTTGACCTCCCCCCCGCATCATGCCGCCGCCGGATCCTTCGCCACCGGCGCGAGCGGATCGTCCGGCACCACCGCGACGCCGCCACCGCGATCGGAGCGGAAGTTCACATAGGCACCGGCATCCTTCTTGCGCTGGCCGAAGGAGGTGACCGGCGCGATCTCGTCGACAGGCAGCGGCGCCATCGTCTTCTTCCGGGCCAGGGCGGCCGCGACATAGGGCGCCAACTCCGCCTCCTTGTCGGCGAGCCGCTTCTCCTCGTCCGCCTTCAGCCTCGGCATGGTCGTCTTCGCGAACAGATCCAGCGACTGCATGATATGCTCGTGATTGGCCGGCCCGGTCTGCTGGACGAAGATGATCTGGTCGACGCCGACGTCCGCATAGCCCTTGCAATGCTCATAGACCTGCTCGGGCGTGCCGATGCCGCCGTTGCCATGATTGTCGGCGATCTTGTCCTCGGCCTTGAGGAATGTCTCCCAGACCTTTGAATCGCCAGGCTTCGTCTCGCCGAACGAGGAATAATAACCGAGCGAATAGCCGAAGAACTTGAACCCCTGCGAGCCGCGCCGGATCGCCTCCTGCTCGTCCTCATGGACGCTGAGCGCCGTCACGATCGCGAAGTTGGCGTTCACCGCATGGCCGATCGGCACGCACTCGTCGGACTTGATGATGTCGTAATAGTCCTGGACCCACTGCCCCGCCTGCTCCGGCGCGGCGAAGCCGAAGACCAAAGCGCCCATGCCGTTGCGCGCCGCGTGCAGGATCGTGTCGCGCCGCGAGCAGGCGACCCAGAGCGGCGGGTGCGGCTTCTGCAGCGGCTTGGGCACGATGTTGCGCGTCGGCATCGAGAAGAACTCGCCCTCATAGCCGGGATAGGGCGTCATCGTCAGCATGTTGGCGCATTGCTCGGTCGCCTCGCGCCACATGTCCTTCTTGCGGTCGACATCGACATTGAAGCCCTCCAGCTCCAGCGCGGTGCCGCTCTCGCCGGTGCCCCAGTCGATGCGGCCACCCGAGAGCAGGTCGAGCGTCGCGATGCGCTCGGCGACGCGGACGGGATGGTTGATCGCCGGCGGCATCACGCAGATGCCATGGCCGAGGCGCATGCGCTTGGTCCGCTGGCTGAGCGCGCCCAGGAACACCTCGGGCGCGGAGCTGTGCGAATATTCCTCGAGGAAATGATGCTCGACCAGCCAGGCATAATCATAGCCCAGCGCGTCGGCGAGCTCGAGCTCGTCCAGCGCATTCTGGAAGATCCGGTGGTCCCCCTCGGCGGTGAACGGCGCCGGCGACTGATGTTCGTAAAAGAGCCCGAACTGCATGATCGCATCTCCTCTCAGACTCGGCGGCCTATTTGACAGCCAAGCTTATAACAGCCTTGCTGTCATGAGGTGCGCATGATGTAAAGGGCTTTGTGGCGATCGGAGCGTGAGCGACCGGTCAGGCGAGCAGCATCTTGAGCGCCGCGGCGAGCAGGATCAGCGCGAGCAGGAGGCGCATCGGCCGCTCCGGCACATGGCGGCTGCCCACGATGGCCCCCGCCGTCGCGCCGATCGCCGTGACCAGCAGCCACAGCGGCAGCGCCGCCGGCAGCCGGTTCAGCGTGGCATAGCTGCCCGCGAGGGCAGCGGCGGAGTTGAGCAGATTATAGGCGGCGGTCACCGCGACGGCCCGGCGCATCTCGACCCAGCGCGTCATCAGGATGACCGGCGCCAGGAAGATGCCTCCGCCGGTCCCGGTGATCCCCGAGAGCAGGCCGATACAGGCGCCGACCAGCAACGCGGGCACGAAGGGCGGATTCCGCGGCGCCAACTCCGGCATCGCCCCGGCCAGCGCCGCGCGCATCATCTGGCCCGAGGCCGCCAGCAGCAGCGCGCCGACCACCGGATAATAGACATGAGCCGGCAGGTTGATTGCCCCGCCGATCAGCGAGAAGGGAAAGCCGAGCACGCCGAACGGATAGAAGGACCGCCACGAGAAGCGCCCGGCCCGCCAGAAATGGAACGTGGCGATCGCCGCGACCAACACGTTGAGCGCCAGCGCCGTCGGCTTCATCACGGCAGGATCGATCCCCGCGATGCCCATGACCGCCAGATAACCCGTGCCCCCCGCCTGCCCGACCGAGGCGTAAAGGGCAGCGACGAGGGCGAGGGCGAGCGTCAGCACGGCCCGCTGCGTGTCGGGCCTCGCGGCGGATCGGTCAATCAAGCTCTTCTTGGGGGAGGTGAACCGGGGGATGGGATGGGCGGCACCTAAGCTTGTCAGGCAGACGAGGCGTTTCGGACGGTCTGTCCCCCTCCCGCTTGCGGGAGGGGTTAGGGGTGGGCACTGGACGGTGACGTCGGAAAGCCCACCCCCCGGCCCCCTCCCGCAAGCGGGAGGGGGAGTGTCGGTCACCACCTCAAACCCGCTGCACGCCCACCCGCGAGAATTCCTCGATATCCGGATCGTCGCCCTCCGCCACGACGGGGCCGCTCATCGACTGCAGGAGGGTCACCAGCATGGCCCGCAGATGCGCCTGCTCGGTCTCGTCGAGCGGCTCCAGCAGCGTGCGCTCCATGGCCTGGGCGCCCGTGCGGCACAGCTTCAGGCAAGCCTGGCCCTCCTCCGTCAGGGTCAGTTCGAGCAGCCGCCGGTTGGTCGGGCTGGTCCGGCGGCCGATCAGCCCCTTGGCCTCGAGCAGGGCGATCTGCTTGATCATCGTCTGCGGTTTGACGTCGTAGAGCCGCGCCAGCTCGGCGGAGGAGAGCCCCGGCCGCGACGACAGGGTCGTCAGGATGCGGAACTGCACCGCCGTCACGCCGAGCGGCTGGAACACGGACTCCAGCCGCACATAGGCCTTGTACTGCACTTGCTTGACGAGGCTCAGGATCGAGCGCGTCGGATGCTCGGCCCAAGTCTTGGCATCGGAATGGGCTGTTTTCGCCATGACTGCTTGATGGCGGATCGCGCCATCGCTGTCCAGCATCGCGGCGGCCCTCATGTGCGCCGTGAAACCGCGCCCCGGCCTCGTTTCTGTTTGCTCATGACAAACGATGTTCACCAAACCTGATTGACAGTCTGGCTGCCATCCTGTTCTATTCCCCGCGCCTGTCCACGAGCAGGCCGGAGGAGAGACAGGATGACGGGCGCGCAACCGGATTCGATGCCAACATCGATCCCCCAATCCATGGACGCCGACACGTTTGTCGACGGCCTCGCGCTCAATCGCTTCCACATCATCGTCATCGCCCTCTGCACGCTGCTGACCGCGATCGACGGCTATGAGCTCTATGTCGTCGGCTGGGTTCTGCCGCTCCTCGCCAAGGATTTCCACGTCGCGCCCGCCGCCGTCACCGCCGCGATGATCGCGCAGCAGACCGGCATGCTGATCGGCGCCTTCCTGATCCCGCCTTTTGCCGATCGGCTCGGCCGGCCCCGTGTCCTGCTCATCTGCTATGCCGGCATGATGGTCGCCGCGCTCGGCATCCTCACCGCCCACACGCTGCCGGTCTTCGCGGCCTGGCGTTTCTTCGCCGGGCTGTGCGGCACGGCGATGATCCCCATCCTCGTCACCATCGCGTCGGAGACCGCGCCGAAACGTCTGCGCGGCACGATGAGCGCCATCACCGTTTCCGGCACGATGCTCGGCTCGCTGTTCGGCGCGATCATGCAGGCGGTCGTGCTGGAACCGTTCGGCTGGCGCGGCGCCTTCTGGATCGCGGCGGCCCTGCCCGCGATCATGCTGCCGCTCGTCCATTTCCTCCTGCCGGAATCGCTGCGCGCGCGCGCCGGCCGCAATCCGGACGATCCCGCGATCCAGACGCTCGCCCGGGCGATGCAGCCGCGCGGCGCCCCGCCGGTGACGATCGTCGCGACACCCCGCCCAGCCCAAACCGGCGGCGCCACCAAAGCGCTGGTCGCCGAGATATTGGGGCCGGACATGCGCGTTAGGACACTGCTCATGTGGGCCATCACCATATCGAGCTTCGTCTTCATCACCGCCGGGGTCTGGAAGACGACGATCTTCAAGGAAGTGCTCGGCCTCTCCTGGCAGATGGTCGCCGCCGTCAACGCCACGGAGACGACCGCCGGCGTCCTCGGCACGCTGTCGATCGGCTTCTTCATCGATCGGCTCGGCTTCAAGCGCGTGATGGTGGCGACCTTCCTCACCGCGGCGCTCGGCTGCGCGCTGATCGGCGTCACCGCGCCCGGCCCGCTGATGTTCGTCGCCTTGGTCATGCTCGGCATGTGCCAGCATGGCGGCCAGGCCGGCGTCGCCGCCCTCGCCGCGGCGCTCTATCCGTCGCGCTACCGCGCCACCGGCGTCGGCTGGGCCTATGGCGCGGGCCGCGTCGCCTCCATCTTCGCCCCTCTGTTCGGCGCCTTCGTCCT
Source organism: Sphingobium nicotianae (assembly GCF_018603885.1). Lineage (GTDB taxonomy): Bacteria > Pseudomonadota > Alphaproteobacteria > Sphingomonadales > Sphingomonadaceae > Sphingobium > Sphingobium nicotianae. Next base: position 90,522 of record NZ_JAHGAW010000006.1, on the reverse strand, counting down.
GAGTGAGGGCTTCGGCGCGGCGGGCATCTTCGCCATGCTCGCCCTGCCGCTCGCCTCGGCCGGCCTCTTCTCGCTCTGGCTGATGAGCCTCAACGGCGCGCCCAGGATCCAGCGCGCCGCGCTGGCCCATGGCTGAGCGCGCGCGCGTCACGCTTCACGGCCGGCCCGCAATACCCGATCCAAATCACGGAGAGACAAGGATGAATCGCAGGGACCGCGCCATCGCCACGGCCGAGCTTGAAATGGGCCTCGCCGACTTCTGGCATGACGTCGACACCAATTGGGGCCGCAACGCCGCCGACTATTACGCGCCCGAAGCCGTCTACAAATCCGGCAAGCTGAACCTCGAAGGCCGCGAGGAAATCCAGAAATTCTACAGCTGGCGCGAGGACCGCGGCGCCCGCGTCGCCGTCCACGCCTACAGCAATTTCCGCGCCGAGTTCGACGAGACCGGCGGCGCCACCGCTCACTGGTACATGCTGCTCTGGGCCGTCGACGGCGAGCCGCCGCTGGAAAGCGAAGTCCCCACCCGCATCAGCCGCGCCACCGAGACCTTCCGCTACGACGAAGCCGCAGGCCGCTGGCTCTGCACCCGCCGCGAACTGGTCAACCTCTTCCGGGGCGGCAACCAGCTCAACTTCAGCTGAGGGTGGCTCACCGGAACGGGCGAGAATCCAACTCTTAGCCCCTCCCCTTCAGGGGAGGGGTTGGGGGGAGCGGCCGTCCGCCTTCAACAGCCCGCATAGTCTGGTGGTGCACCCAACGACGGTCAGGCGAAGTGCTGAGCGATGAAGCCGGCGACCAATTGCGCATGTGTTTGGGCAAGATCGTGATGGCCTCCGGAAATGATCCGCAATTCCGATTTCGGGAAAAGCGAATGCAATCGCTCCCCGACGGCAACGGGGCTAATCGGGTCCTCATTTCCCCACAGCAGAAGTGTTGGAACCTGGATAAGCGCTATCTGCTCCGATAGATCGACCGACGTGTCTTCCATCCAGTCTGGCGACCGGGGCAGAAGTGCATTGGGAAAGCGGCGAATGTGGTTTGGCCGCCAGTCTGTTCCTCCAAGATCGCCAACCGGCACGCCAGCGGAGGTCACCGCCAGCACCAGCCTGTTGATATGCTCAGGCTTTTGGAGGATGGCTTTGATCGCAATGAGGCCGCCGAGCGACTGCGCAACGATATTCACCGGCTGATCGATTTCCGCGAGAACCAGACGGACGAGATCGTCGATGCTTTCGATGCCTTCTTCAGGTGCTTCACCCCCGAGGCCCGGCCACGAAAAATGGATCGCCTCGACATCGAGCAGGTCGGCGACATCACTCCAGTAGGACGCATCGGCAGTGGCCCCGGGGAGGAACAACGTCTTAGTCATGCAGCGGTCCTAGAGCGCGGCGAACAGAATACAACGCCGCCGTCCGTAAAGACGTCGCCGTCCGATAATCCGCTTTCGCGAGCCCATGGCCTCGCACCGATGCAAACCGGTCGGAACTCACGCTTTCGGAAACCCCTGTCCTACACCCCTGCCATGATGCCATGACAGCCCGGTTCTTTCTCAGCATGAATAATCGCTTTTCGATCACAGGATCCGGCTCGTCCGGGTCCCCCTCCTGTTTTCGCGAAATAGAAATTAATTCACACCGTGACCTTCGTGAACTTCGGAAGATTATCGCGCGCCCCGATCGACTCTCTCGATCAGTCCGACAGTCCTCGGCGCCCAAAAAAAGGACGCCCCATGGAGGCGCCCCAGGAGGGAAACGGATGCGCCCGTCAGAATTTGACGCGCGCACCCACCATGAAATTGCGGCCGACCTTGTCGTAATATTGGCCGTTCACCGGGCCGTTGAGGATGATGTAGGGGGTTGGCGGCGGATCCTTGTCCAGCACGTTGTTGACCGCCCAGAACAGCTCGAACTTGCGGGCGTCGCCGACCATGAGCTTGCCGGTCAGGTTGAAATAGACGACCCGCGGCACCTTGTTGTCGTTGATCGTCGTGGTCGGCGAGGTGTTGTAGGTCACGTCCTGGACGCCGCCGCTGATGAAGATGGTCTGCAACGAGAGCTCCCACTGCTTCGCGCCGAACGTGTTGGTCATCGTGCTGCGGAAGTGCGGGATCGCGCCGAGGTTCGCCCAGCCATTCTCGCCGACGCGGTCGATCGGCGCCGCGCCGGTGCCGCTGTCGACCAGCGCGTGCAGCACATAGGTGCCGCTGGCTGTGGTCGTGAAGCGCCCGTCCTCGCCCAGGAACGGCGCGGTGGTGCGGTAGCTCAAAGTCATGTCGATGCCTTCCTGCGTGAAGGCGCCGACATTGAGCGCGCCGGCGACGAGGCCGGTGTGGATGCGGTCGTTGGGGTTGGGCGTGCTCGTGTCCGGCCCATAAGTGAAATAGTTGCAGAACTGGGTCTCCCCTGCCCCGCACAGGGCCGCGATATTCGTGGTTGAAAGGTTGGTGATCGCGTCCTTGATCTTGATGTTGTAATAATCGACCGAGAGGCCGACGCCGCGCAACGCCCCGCTGCCGGTATAGGCGAAGCCCGCCGTCCAGGTGTCCGCGAATTCCGGCCCGACATTGGGATTGCCGAGACTGGTATTCTGCGGGATCGAGGCATTCTTGGTGACGCCGTCGACGACCAGGGTGACGTTGTTGGTGACGTTGCTGCCCGGGCTGTAGAGCTCATTGATCGCGGGCGCGCGAATGTCCCGCGAGCGCGCCACGCGGAAGTTGAGGCCCTTGATCGGCTCCCAGACGGCGCCGAGCTTCCAGGCCGTCTGGCCGCCCGCCGTGCTATAGTCGGCATAGCGGAACGCGCCGTTCACATCGAGCGTCTCTAGCCCCGGCGTGTCGGCCGCCAGCGGCACAGTGACCTCGGCATAGCCCTCCTTCACATCGAAGGCGCCGGAATAGGGCACGGCGTTGCCGGCGGTGAGGAAGCCGTTGGCGGCGCCCACCGCATCGGCAGTCAGCGCTTCGGTCTCGCGCCGATATTCGCCGCCGAAGGCCACCGCGACCGGCCCCGCCCAGGTCGAGAAAGGCTGGCCGACGATGTTGGCCGCCGCCGATACCTGGGTATATTTCACCTCGGAGAGGCCATTGCCCCAGATATAGGCGCGTGCCGCCGCGCTGGTGTTGCCCTCGCCGAACAGGTTGAGCGGCTGGCAGCCCGCCGCCGCCGCGACCCCGTCGCGCACGCCCCGGCAGACGATGTTGCCGTTCGCGTCCTTCACCGCGTCGATGGCGAAGGCGAGCTTGGCGGTGACCGGGTTCTCGCTGGTGCGCGAGGCGTAGTGGTTTTCGCCGTAGGAGAGATGGGCATCGAGCTTCCACGCCCCCCCCAGCGCCGCCTCGAAGCCGACCACGCCGTGCGGCGTCTTGTTGGTCACATCATAGTGATTGATGCCGACGTCATGGGCGATCTTGCTGATGTTGAAGCTCTGCGTCGTGGCGGGCAGCAGCGCCAGCACAGCAGGGGGCAGGAAGGCATTGTCGCGCCGGATCGCCTGGCTGGTGAGGCGGATGGCGACGCCGTCCAGGAAGCCCTCGGACCAGCTATAGCCGCCCTCGACATAGGCGGTGACGGCATCGCTGAGCTCATAATGGAGGCTGCCATAGGCCGTGAAGCGGGTGACGTCCGGCACCAGCGCGGTGTCGGTGATGATCGAGCGACCTTCTCCGCCGATCATCGTCGAGCCGCCGAAGATGGAGCCCTTCTGGAATGGGCGCAGTGTCCCGTTGTTGTTGAAGGTCATGTTGGTCAGGCCGGGTATGACGCTGGTGATCACCCCGCCCGCGCCCAGACTGTTGTGGACGTTCTTGGCAAGGATGAAGGCAGGCTGGCCGAAGCCCGGCGTATTCGGTGTGGTGCGCTGGCCGTTGCTGACGATCATCCATTCATCCCGGCCCCAGCCGCGTCGATAGATGTCGCCCACGCCGTTGTTGTCGGAATAGTCGGCGCTGAGCACGATATGGCCGCGATCGTCATCGAAATCATGGCCGCCGATGAAGCCGCCGCGCAGCGTGCGATAGTCCCCGCGCGACGAGATGCCGGCCTGGGCGGTGACCTGGATACCGTCATATTGCTTGCGCATCAGCAGGTTGACTACGCCCGAGACCGCATCCGACCCGTAGAGCGCCGAGGCGCCGCCGGTCACCACGTCGACCCGCTCGATCATCAGGGTCGGGAAGAGGTTGAGGTCGGTCGTGGTCGGCACGCCGAGATTGCTGGCCGGCGCAAACGGCACGACGCGCGATCCGTTAACCAGCACCAGCGTGCGCTGGCCGCCGAGCGCGCGCAGGTCGGCCGTGGCCTGTGCTGGGCTCGAGGTATTGGTCGCGTTGGCGCCGGGCGAGCGGGTCGCCTTGAAGGCGGGGTTCTGGTTGAGCACCTCCATGACCGTGGTCACCGCCTGTTTGGCGATGACGTCCGCGCCGATCACCTGCGTGGGCGTTGGCGCCTGCAGGCCGTTCTGGGCCGTGCGCGAGGCGGTGACGACGATGTCCTGATCGCTGGCGCCCTCGGCCGCCGATGGGGCATCCTGTGGCTCAGCCAGTGCTTGCGCCTGCGCCGGACCAACCGTCAGTCCCACAGCGCCGATCGCCGTCGTGATCATCAGCAAGCCCCGCGTACGGAGCCTCACGATGCGTGCCATAATCCACTCCCCTCTTGATCATCGTCTTTTGATCGCTGTCGTCGGCGTGGTCATGCCACTATTTTGAATGCCATTCGACAATTGCGCCATTCATAAGACAGGCTGATTAAAAGGCAAGCGGGGAAATTGGGCGGCCGTCCATGGCGAAAAGACGCTTTCCGCAGCGTCATGTGCGGATTTGCTCAGAAGTTGCCGCGCACCGTGAACTGGAAGATCGGGCCGATCAGCTGGTTGTTGCGCTGGATGAAGGCGACCGGATCGCGGTCGCGCCAGCCTGCATAGACTGTGCGGTCGAGGCGGTGGCGGGCATTGAAGATGTTGCCGATCTGCGCGCGGACGGTCAGGCCAAACAGCGCCTTGTGCTCAGCATAGACATTGACGAACCATGGTCCCTCCCAGCTGCGATAGACTTCGCTCAGATAGAAGTTCGCGGTGTAATGCTCATTGGTGGCATCGACACCCCAGGCGAGCGGCGTGCCGGCAATGTCGTGACGCAGGTTGAATTCCACCCAATGATCGCGCGTGCCGCTGAGCGCGCGGTTCTCGCCGGTCAGCGGATCCTTGACGCTGGTGCGCTCGAAGCCAAGCGTCATGTCGAGCTTGGCCCCCTTCACGCCGACCGGATCGAACAGCAAGGTGCCGGTGCTCTCCATCCCGAAGCGGGTGGCATGCGGCAGGTTGCCGACGCCCTCGCCATCCGTGCCGATCGGAATAATGTCGACGATGTCCTCCACCCAATGGCGATAAACGCGCAGCCGTGTCTTGCCCCAGCCGCCGAGCTCCTTGCCGACCTCGACCTCAACTTCCCATTGCTGGGGCGGGACGAGATCGGGATTGCCGCTGTTCTCGCGATCGTCGACCAGCTTGGGCTGGGCGAGGAAATCATAGAAGCTGATCTGGCCGACGCGGCGATTGAGCTTGAGGCTGGCGTCCCAGCCGCCGCCCGGATGCCAGCCGAGCACAATGCTGCCCTTGGGCCGGAAGAAGTTGCGCGCCGGCAGGTTGCCGTCGACCCGCTCCAGCGTCGAGATCTCGCCGCCGCCGGCAATCTGCAGATCGAGCTTCGGCCCAAGCGGACGGCTGAGCGTCGCGATGCCCTCGTAGCGCAGTTCCTGGACCTTGCCGGTCCCTTCCGGAAAATCCTGCGGCTCGAAGGCGCCGCCCGGCGCCAGCCTGGCCAGCGAGCCGCGCTGGTCCAGCGCATTGAAGGCGCGCTCGAGCGAGAGCTGCCAGTCGTTAGCGCCGGTCTTCCAGCGATATTCGCCGCGCAGCACCGTCTCGGAAATGCGCGAGTTGCGCCCGAACAAGGTCCCCTGCGCGGGATTGCCGCTGTCGAAATCGGTGACCTGCGTCGTGACGATCGGCTCATGATCGAAGTGGCGCACACCGATCAGCTTGAGCCGCCCCGGGCCGAGCGCGAACTCGTAATCGGCGTTGAGGTCGTAATACCAGCCGTCGAGCTTGGTGCCGGTCCTACGCGCGCTGTCATTGCCGTCGGTGCGGATGCGGCTGTCCCACCGCGCCTCGGGCGCCCAGTAGGGCGTGTAGGCGAGCGTCAGATTACCCACCGAAGACCCCGGTCCGTCGATCGTGAACTTGGTCGAAAAGGTGACCTGCTCGGTCTCGCCGTGGTAGATTTCCTCGCGCGTCTCGAACAGCTTGCCGCTGGCATCGTAGAGCAGGATCGGCCCGCCGAACGCGCCGCGCCCGGTATTGTTCTTGACCGCGAGCGTATAGTCCAGCCAGCCGCTCTTGCCCGTGTAACTGATGCTACCCCTGAAATAATTGGGCTCGGAATAATGCGCGCGAAAGTCCGGCTTCCACTCGAACCGGCCGGACGACTTGATCTCCGTCGCGAGGATGACATTGGCGACCTGCCCCGAAAGACCGGCAATGCCCAGGCTCGCCGCCTCGACGATCTCGATCCGCGCGATGTTTGCGGCGTTGATCTTCTGCAGCTCGTCGACCGCGCCGCCCGACTTGTTGGCGATGCGCTGGCTGTTGATCAGCACATTTTCCGATGCCTGGCCTAGCCCGCGATTCTGATCGGGCACGCGGATCACGAAGCCGGGCACCTGCACCAGCAGGTCATAGGCGGTCTTGGGCGCGAAGCGGGTGAAATCGGCGGGCGTATAGACGCGCTTGGCACGACCTCCGGAGAGCGCAGGCGGCGGCACGACCGCCGGGTCCGTCGCGGCCGGCACGGCCTGCGCGATGGCCGCGGCGGGAATCAGCGCAGCGCCGATCATCGGGGCAAGACTGGAGAAGGGCCTGAAAGCCATGAACCACCTTTCGCAAATCGGGATTGAAGGGCCGCTAACGCTCAGTGCGCGGCGGCGGCAGGCCTGAAGCCGATGACCTTGAGCTTGACGAGCTGGTCGATGGAGAGATCGCCCATGCTGTCGCGCCTGACCAACTCGACGAACTGCGGCGTGACATCGAGCGCGCGAAGCTGGACCAGAGTTTCGACCGGCAGATTCTTGTAACCGATCCGCTCGAAGCCGCGGATGAAGGCGGGATCGATCCTGAGCGCCGCCATCTGGATCAGCTGCTCCGGTTCCAGCCGCGCATAGCCGGTGGCGGCCAGCTCGCGCAGAAAGTCCGGCGTCACCCCGACCGCGCTCATCGCGATGAAATCGTCGATGCCCGGCATCGGATAATGGCCGGCGATGAGCGCATCGAGCAGGGCGCGGCGCACGCCGATCAGCGTCATCGCATAAGCCTCTTCCTCGGTCGGCCGGGCCATGCCGCTCGCCGCCAGAAGATCGGAGAGGCCGCGATCCGCCGTGAAGCGGCACGTCCCCTCGGCATGGGCGGCGCGCGCGGTGCCGGCGCAGTCGACCCGGCCGGCATCACGGACGAGCGCGAAGCTGACCGGGCCGCCCCTCGCCCAGTCCGGCTTGAGCCCGGCAAGGTCGGAGACAGGATAGTCGGACGACGAGTGATGATCGCCCTTCCTGCCTTTGTCGCGCGCGTCGTTGAGCGTCAGCCGCACCTCGGCATGATCGCGCGAAAGATCGAGGGTGAAGCGGATATCGTCGAGCGGCAGAGCGATGCCGGCCGAGCCGACAGCCATCAGGCCGAGCGCGAGGGCGATGAGGAATGCAAGGGGTCGAGGCATGGCACGTCTCCTGTGGCGAGCGGCAAGCCGCTCCCGTTCGCCCGGGGTGGGCGTTGCGAAGTCTGCGTCAGTGGAAGATCAGGCGGTCAGCGCGGCGCGGGCCGCTCAGCCAGTGTCGTCATCGGGATCGGGATCAGGATCCGGATCGGCACCACGGCCTCGCCGGCCGTGCGAGATGTCGCTGCCGCCCACGGCCTTCATGTCGACGAGCTGCTTAGGCGTGAAGCGCGGATAGCCCTGCCGCCGCAGCGCGCGAATATCCTCGGCGCGGACCCCGACCGCCTTCATCTCGACCAGCTCGTCGATCGACAGGTTGGGATAGCCCTCGGCCGCGAGGCTGGCGATATACGAGCCGCGAATACCCATGGCCCGCGCCTGCACCAGCGCATCCTTGTCGAGACTGCGATAGCCCGCATTCGCCAGCTCCTGGACATAGGCCGGCGTCACCCCCACGGCGCGCAGTTCGATCAGATCCTCGTTGCTGAGGCGGCCGATATTGGGCGCCGCCGTCCGCATGTTGGCGACATAATCCGGCGTGACGCCGACGGCGCGCATCTCGATGGCCGTGTCGATCGCCGAATGCTCGTCACGGGGCTGGCGCGTGACCGGCCCGACATCACCCGGCTTCGGGCCGACCTCGCCCGGACGCGGGCCGATGCCCGACCATGCGCCGCGCGCATCCATCCTCTGCGCCACGGCCGGCGGGATCGGCGGTGCCGGTGGCTCCGGCGGCTGCACCACCGAGAGCGCGCCCTGGACGGCCGACGAGACGGCCTTGTCAACACTCTGGCGCACGACATGCGGCAGCGCGACGCCGCCGGCCGGATAATAGCCTTTGTCCTCGTCGGCGAAGGCCACCTTCTTGCCCTTGCCGTTCGTCGCGCCCGATCCGGCTGGAACGATCGTGAGCGCGGCCAGTGGCGCGGCGAGCGCCAGCATGCCGACGAAGACGCCGAGCAGGAACGGCCGCGCCGCCGGATCGCGCGGCAGGCCGCTGTCGAGCACGCGCTTCACGCGGCGGGCGAGCGAGCTCTTCGACGGCGCCACGCCATGCGCGCCGATCAGCATGCCTTTGCACTCGTGGCGGGCGATGCCGACCAGCAGCTGGGCATAGTCCGTGTCGGGAATGTCGGCCGCCAGCACTGTGTCGTCGGCCGCTTCCTCGCGCAGCTGATGCGCCTCGCGCGCCAGCATCCAGGCCATCGGATTGAACCAGAACAGGGCGGTCGCGACGCGGGCGAGCAACAGCTTCAGCCAGTCCAGCCGCGCGACATGCGCCAGCTCGTGCGCGATGATCGCCTCGGCCTCATCGGCGGCATCGACCGCACGCGTATTGAGCAGGATCACCGGGCGCATCAGCCCCCAGCTGATCGGCGAGGGCAGATCGCCGCTGGTGAGCAGCGCGGTGCCATGCTTGAAGCCCATCCGCTTCTGCGCGCGGGCCAGCGCGCTCAGCCAATGGCCGTCGACGAGCACGTCCGCCCGCGCGCGCAGGGCGAAGAGCCGCATGAGCGACAGCAGCGTGATGCCGAGCAGGATGCCGGTCGGGATCCAGTAGAGCAAGGACGCCGTATCGAGATCGATGACTGGACCCGCGTTCGCCCGGGTATCGGCCGGCTGCGCCGCCGCGACCTTCGTCGACACCGCGGGCTCCGCCGCGCCCTGAGCCGCGACTGGCGCGGGCGATGCCGGGTCCGTTGCCGAGCTGACGGCGGAAGGCAGCTCGATCTGCAGCGCCGGCATCGCCAGCGGCGCGAAGGGCAGCACGACCATCGCGAGCAGGCCGACATGGGCGACCCAGCTGCGCTCCGCCGCCGAGCGTCCCCGCGCCAGGCGGAGCAGCAGCAAGGTGACGGCGCCGATCACCAGCGACTTGAGGGCAAGAGCGATCAGCGCGTTCATCGGCCAGTCTCCTTCGCGCGGCGAGCCTGCGCGATCATTCGCTCCAGCTCGTCCAGCTCGCCTGTGTCGATCCGCTCGGACATGCCCAGCAATGCGCTCGCGGCGCTGGCCGCCGATCCGTTGAAGAAGGTCCGCACCACGTCGCTCAGCGCGGACTTGCGCGCATCACTGTCGGCGACGACCGGGCTGTAGAGAAAGCCGCGCAGCGAGTCGGCCCGCGTTACATAGCCCTTGTCCTCCAGCCGCTTGAGCATCGCGCGCACCGCCGAGCCGCTGAGCGCCACCGGCAGGGCGTCGCAAATCTCGGACACGGCCAGCTCGCCCCGCTCATAGAGCAGGTCGACGATCTCGCGTTCACGGGGCGGCAGTTTCTTGAGCATGGCGAACCTTTCATCGCTACATTTGTAGCACTACGCTACATTTGTAGCGCCGTCAAGCGCCGCCGCATACTCAGCCCCGGCCGAGATAGGGCTGTGCGATCGGCAGCATCGTCGCGGTCAGCAGATTCACCTCGTCGGGGACCGCCGCCATCATCGCGATCAGGTTGGCGACATGCGTCGCTTCCATTGTCTTGTCGGATGGCGGCCTCGTGTTGGTCTGTTCGCCCATCAGCTCGGTGATCGTCGAGCCGGGGTGGATGATCGAGGCCGTGATGCCATGGGCGCGCCCGTCCAGCGCCAGCGAGCGCGTGATGCCTTCCAGGCCATATTTGCTGGCGGTGTAGGCGATCGTGTTCTCGCGCGGCATCTGCGCCGATAAACTCCCGATATTGATGATCCGACCCCGCCCACGCGGTTTCATCGCCCGGAAAGCCTCGCGGCCGCACAGGAAGGCCGCAGTCAGATTGACGCCGATCACCTCGTTCCAGTGCGCCATGGTGCAGTCCGCCGTCGGCATGTGACTGACCACCCCGGCATTGGCGACCAGCAGAGTGACCGGCGAAAAAGCCTCCGCCGCCGCGAACAGGCCGACGACGTCGTCCTCGGACGTCACGTCGGTCGGGCGGATCATCAGCTCACCGCCTTCGCCCTCCAGCTCCCGCGCCAGCGCCTCAAGCCGGTCCTGCCGCCGCGCGGCCAGCACCAGCTTCGCGCCGCCCGCCGCGAAGGCCCGCGCGACCGCCGCGCCGATACCGGAGCTCGCGCCGGTGATGACCGCCGTATGGCGCGACAGATCGTGCATGTCTCTCTCCCTAATTTGTTGCGGCGAGGTCTTCCTGCAAATGCGCCGCGAATCCACCGAAATCGTCATATTATATTCATCTATAATTCTAATTGCGGGCGAAAGCGAAAAGGTGCAGGAGCGCGCGGAGGAATGCGCGACAAGCGCCGTCAGGAGGAGGGAATGATGTCCGACGCAAGAAAGGTGACCGAGGCCATAACCGGCGCATGGCGCACCCGCGCCATCTACGAGGGCACGCGCGCGGGCCTGTTCGACGCGCTGGACGAGACGCCCCGCACCGTCGAGGATCTCGCCCTGCTCCTCGGGCTCGATGCGCCCACCTGCCTGCGCATCCTGCGCGCGATCGCCGTGCTGGGGCTGTGCGATCAAGTCTCGGCCGATGCCTTCGTCGCGACGCCGGCCGGCCATATGCTGCGCGCCGATGCCAGCAACTCGCTGCGCGGCATGGCGATGCTGTGGGGCGACCGCATCTGGCGCTCGCTGGAGACGCTCGGCGACACGCTGCGCACCGGCGAGCCCGGCTGGGGCAACGGCAATTTCGGCGCGATCCACAGCGACCCCGCCCAGTCCGACATCTTCAACCGCGCCATGGCCGAACAGTCCGTGCCGATCGCCCGCGCGCTCGCGCAGGCATGCGACTTTTCCGCCTATCGCAACATCATCGACGTCGGCGGCGGCTATGGCGCCGTGCTGATCGAAGTTCTTCGCGCCAATCCCGAGGCAAGCGGCTTCGTCTATGATCTCGGCCTGATCGCGGCCGGTGCGGAACGCTATCTGAACGAGGCCGACCTCGGCGGACGCGCCGGCTTCCGCGGCGGCGATTTCTTCAGCGCCGTGCCGGAGGGGAGCGACTGCATCCTCCTCAAATATATCCTGCACGACTGGCCGGATGGCGACTGCCGGCGCATCCTCGCCAATATCCGGGCCGCGCTCGCACCGGGCGCCGCCTTCCTCCTCCTCGAGCGCATCCTGCCCGAGCGCGTCGGCGCCCAGGACGAGGCCGTCGTCCGCGCCGATCTCGTCATGATGCCGATCAGCGGCAAGGAACGCACCGAGGCGGAATTCCGCGATATGCTCGGCGAAGCGGGCTTCGCGGTCGAAGCGGTCAAGCCGCTCGCCGACGGCTGCTGGGCGATCGAGGCACGCGCCGTCTGACTGGCTGGCCCCGCGCCTTTCCCGTCATTCCACCTGAACCTTCCCCGTCATTCCCGCGAACGCGGGAAACGAAGTTCAGCGAAGCTAATCCAAGAGCGGATAAGCCGGGCCTCGCCATTCTGGATTCCCGCGTTCGCGGGAATGACGGAAGAAGGAGGAAAGCGCGCGCTCCTTCCGTTGTATATTTTCTAATCAACTAGAAATATCTTGTCACGCGCATGGCGGGCGCCTAAGGATGGCTCGCGGCGAGAACAGATCTGGGAGAAGTTGCTTGGTTGAATCGCGTCACGTGCGGACAGGTGTGTTCCTGCCCCCTCACCATACCAATGACGAGGATGTCGCGCTCTGCATGCAGCGCGATTTCGATCTGGTGCAGTATCTCGAATATCTGGGCTTCACCGAGGCGTGGATCGGCGAGCATCACAGCGGCGGCCTGCAGATCTACGGCTCGCCGGATCTCTTCATCGCCACCGCCGCCGAGCGCACCTCGCGCATCCGCATCGGCGCCGGTGTCATCTCCGTGCCCTATCATCACCCCTATATGGTCGCGGACCGCATCGTGCAGCTCGACCATCAGACGCGCGGCCGCGCCATGTTCGGCTTCGGTCCCGGCATGCTCATCTCCGATGCGCAGATGCTCGGCATCGCGCCGGAGCAGCAGCGCGAGCGACTGGTCGAGGGCGTCGATGTCATCATGAGGCTGCTCGACGGCGAAGTGGTCGATCATGACAGCGACTGGTTCACGCTGCACGGTGCCCGCCTGCAGCTCTCGCCCTACAGCCATCCCCGCCCGACGCTTGCCGTTGCCACCTCGCGCACGCCGATCGGCTCGCGCCTCGCCGGCCGCTATGGCATGGGCATCCTGACGCAGGGCGGCGGCGACGTGAACGGCGCCTGGGCGCATGCCGAGGAAGCTGCGAAGGAGCATGGCAACACGCTCGATCGCGACGATCTGCGCGTCGTCGTCTCATTCCACCTCGCCGAGACCAAGGCCGAGGCGGAGAAGGCGTTGCACTTCGGCTACGACCCCTGGCTCAAATATCTCGAAGCCCTCAATCCCAAGGCCTATGCCGAGACGCGCGAGAAGGGCGGCGACGATCCGGCCAGGATGGTCGCCGCGCGCGGCGGCCTGGTCGGCACGCCGGACGAGGCTGTCGAGTATCTCGAGAAGCTGTGGGAGCGGATCGGCCCGTTCGGCACGGTCCTCATGTCCGGCACCAACTGGATGAACTACGAAGCGACCAAGCGCAGCTACGAGCTGATGGCGCGCTACGTCATGCCGCGCTTCAACGGCACCAACCGCCAGCGCGAGAAATCGTTCGACTGGGTTTATGAGAATCGCCACGAATTCAGCGGCGCCAATGCCGCGGCGGTCAACAAGGTGCTCGCGTCCGGGGGCCGCAACTGAGATTTGCAAGCGGTCGCCGGGCACTTCGCCCCGGCGCCCGGCAATCCGGCGGACGCATGCAGCACCGCATACCCCAGGGCCGGCAGCTCCTCTCCGCCGGCTCTGGGGGGATTTTCCTGATACCCGACTGATCAGCCCCTCCCCTTCAGGGGAGGGGGAAGGGGTGGGGGCGATGCGCAGCATCGCTCGCGCAGCGAGACTGCCAAAACGTCCAGCCCCACCCCAACCCCTCCCCTGAAGGGGAGGGGCTAAGAGTCAAAGCCGCTCGCCCAACGCCACCACCGGCACCAGCAGATAGGATGCCCGCGCACCGCCCCTGTGGATGCGATGCGTGCCCCGGTTCACCGTATCCTCATGCCGCATGTAGAGCATCGGCTTGGGATGATTGTAGACGTCTCGCCCCTTGACGATCAGCCGCAGCGTCTCGCCCGGCAGAAAGCGCGTGCCCGAGGGCAGAATCTCGATGTCCACCTCGGCCACCTCGCCGGGCGCCAGCTTCTCGTCGCGGTCGTTGGCCAGCACCGGCTGCCAGTCGCTGGACTTGTCCGGATCGAGCGCGCGTCGCGAGACGCGCAGCCACCCCAGCGCCACCGGCCCGTCCTCGAACACCGCCCAATGCGCGAAGCCCTCTTTCGTGCCATCCGCGCGCAGCTTCTCGACCGCGACATGGAGATCGAGATCGTCGCCCTCGTCCGTCGAGACCCAGAGCTTGAGCTTCATATGACCGACCAGCTCGGTCTCGGTGTCGACACGCAGGTCGAACACCGCCTCGCCTGTCTGGTCGAGCGGATCATAGACGGCCTCGCCGGCCAGCGCCGGCGCCTCCCGGCTGAGCGCGCCCGCGGCGGCATCCAGATAAAGCCGCTCATAGCGCGTGTCCTCGACCGGCCATTGCGCCGCCGGCTTCTGCACCGCGACGCCGAAGCGATCGCGCACATGCAGCCGCACTGGCGGCCAGTTGGCGAGGTCGGTCGCTTCCCCCTTCAGGAAATGATCGAAGAAAGCCGCCTGCCGCGCCACCGATGGCGGCTCGTAAAAATAGCCCCATTTCTTGCTGCCGTGGATTTCCAGCCACCGCTGCGACGAGGAGAGTCCCTTGTAGGCTTCCAGCGTCCCGCGGGTATGGACGCCATGATCCGACCAGCTCGCCACGACATAGGCCGGCACATCGATCGCCGCGAAATCGGCGACCTTAGTCTTCCAATACTCATCGAAGAAGGGATGCTCGACGGTCTGCGCCCACAGATCCTCGACCTGCCTGTCCGACACGCCCCAGCGCACCTGGATATAAGGCCAGAAATGCGTCTCCGGGATGCCGCCATGGCGGACGATCTCGGTATAGGTGTCGGACCAGCCCTCCCACACATTGATCGCGGCCAGATGGGGTGGCTTCAGCGCCGCGACCTTCCACTGAGAGGAGGAGAGATAGGAGACGCCCGATGTACCGACCTTGCCGTTGGACCAGTCCTGCGTCCCCGCCCATTCGATGAGGTCGTAATGGCACTCAGCCTCGCGCGGCGAGAAATAGCTCGCCTCCGTCTCGGCATACCAGGTGCCCGGCACGTCCGCGGTGATCAGCGCATAGCCGCGCCGCGTCCAGAACAGCGGATCCGGCGCCTCGAAGATGGTATAGTCGGACATCCAGCCCGGCTCGACGCCCGAGGCCGGGAAGATCGTCGCGAGCGGCGCGGGGTCATGCTTGCCATAAGGCGTCCAGGCCACCAGCACCGGCATGTGCACGGGCGCATCGGCGGGGCGGAACAGGTCGATCCAGATGTCGAAGCCGAACCGCGTTGGCACCCGCAGGTCGCGCTCGATGACCATGCCATCTGCCTCGATCCGCTCGTAGCGCCGCGCTCGCGCCCCGCGAAACTCCGGCGAATTGAGCGGCGCCCGCAGCCTGTCCTTGTAGCCCTTCGCCATCCTCTGCCCCTTCGCTGCCCGTCTTTCGCGCTTTCCTACCGACCTACTGGACCGACGGTCCTATTTCAATATCATTATAATTATGGCAAACTGTCCTTTTCGCCGCGGGAGTTGCCGAAAAGCGAGGGAAGAGCTAGGGGTTTCAACATCGCCCGGGCGCTTCCGGCCGACAAGAAGGAAATGACGATCCGTTGGCGAAGGATATTATTCCAATCGGCGATCAGACCCCATCGGCTAGCCCGCGCAAGGCCACCAAGGCCACCAAAGCCAAAACGGCGCGCGCCATCGGCCGACCGACCGGCAAGGGACGGATCGGCAAAGAGCTGCTGATCGAGAAGACTGCCGAGCTGCTGCGCACCGTGCCGCCGGAGAAGCTTTCCCTCTCGGTCGCCGCGCGCCACGCCAAGGTCCATCTGACCCTCTTCAAATATTATTTCCAGGATCGCACCCGCCTGCTGGTCGACGTCGCCCGCATGCTCTCCAAGGAGATTGGCGATCGCGTCATCGAGATCGAGGGCGCCAACGACGCCAAGTCTGCCCCGGAGCGCCTCGCCATCCGCATCGACGCGATGGTCGACTTCTTCCTGGTCAATCCCTTCTACCACCGCCTCATGGTCGAGATCATCGACAATGAGACCGACCCGCTCGCGACCGAGCTGATCAACCTGTGGATGGGCAAGACGCTGGAGATCTACGAGGGCCTGATCGACGCCGGCGTCGCCGAGGGCACGCTGCGGCCGATCGACCCGGCCTTCACCTTCCTCGCCATCATGGGCCTGTGCGAGAAGATTCTGCATGCCGCCAAGCTGGTCGGCCGCGGTGGCGAAAGCCCTGCGCAGGCCGCCGAGCGCTACAAGGCCTTCGTGATCGACATGATCCTCAAGGGCGTCGGCGCGGAGGGCGTTGCGGGCACCCAGCCCGCGCGCAAGGTTGCGGCGGGAAGCTGAGCGCGCTCCTTACGCTACTCCTTTCCTTAGCAGACTTATGTTCCCGTTCGTCCTGAGTAGCCATTGAGCTTGTCGAAATGGCGTATCGAAGGACTCCGCGCGGCACAGAATCCTTCGATACGGGTGTTGACCTTCGGTCGCCTGCGGCTCGACAGGCTCACCCCCTACTCAGGACGAACGGAAGTTTGAGCAAGGGCCCCGCCCCCTCCAATAATTCTACTCGACTATAAAAACTATTTCCCCGCCCGGCGCGACATGTTAGGCAGGCCGCCATCAAGGAGAGTCCGATGTCTGACGCGAACATTCAGGAGGCGCCGGTCGCGCCTCCGCAGCCGCATACCGGCCAGGTCTATGGCAAGGCGCATGACGGCAAATATCTGAAGAACTGGAACCCGCTCATGTTGGCGGCCGATCTGCCCGAGGGGAAGATCGTCGGCGTCAACTTCCTCGGTACCCGCGTTATCGTCTATCGCGGCCCGGACGGGAAGCCGGTCGTGCAGAGCGCCTATTGCCCGCACGTCGGCGCCGACCTCGCGCAAGGCTGCCTGGTCAATGGCGCGGTGCGCTGCGCCTATCATCACTGGCAGTTCGGGCCAGACGGGCAATGCGTCGACATTCCCGACGAGACCGTCATCCCCTCCGCCGTGCGCATCCATCCCTATCCCGCCGGCGAGCGCTGGGGCATCATCTGGGCCTTCAATGGTGAGGAAGCCTTGTTCGATCTTCCGGAATTTCCCAATCTCTCGGAAGACGAGGTCTATTACAAAGCCTATCATCATGCGCTGCGGCCGATCGAGGGCTGGATCAGCTCGTCCAACCTCGTCGATTTCCAGCATCTGAAGACGGTCCATAATATCCCGGACCCCAATCCGGTCCGTGTCGATTTCGACGATTATGTTGTGACCGTCCGTCAGGAATCCAACGTGCGCGTCGCCGACACGCAGCTTTATGGCGGCACCTGGCTCGCCGCGCACCTGCAGCTGACCGGCGGTATCGAACGGCTGTTCATGGCCGGCAGCTCGCAGGTCGCGGCGGGCTGGTCCGACGCTTATTTCATCGTCGCCATGCGCAAGTCGCAGGCGGAGGAGATGGGCTATGAGGCGGCCGATGCCGAGCTCGAGAAGCGCGTCGACTATGTCCACAAGCTCTATGCCGAGGACGAGCCGATCCTCTTCTCGTTGCGCTTCCGCGGCTTCCAGAAGAGCACATTGATCCGCAGCGACAAATATTTCGGCCAGTTCCTGCAATATATGGAGAAATATCCGCGCTCGGCACCGTTCGATGTCTGAGGCGGCGGGCAAGGTCGCCCTCGTCACCGGCGCCAACAAGGGCATCGGCTTCGAGATCGCGCGCGGCCTCGCCAAGGCGGGCGCCGCCGTGCTGGTCGGCGCGCGCAATGCGCAGGCCGGCGAGGAGGCCGCAGCCAAGTTGCGCGACGAGGGTCTCGACGCGCAGTTCCTGCCGATCGACGTCACCGACGCAGCCAGCATCGAGGCCGCCGCCGGGCGGATCGCCGCCGACCGGGGCCGGCTCGACATATTGGTCAACAACGCCGCCGTCTCGCTGGAGCGCGACGTGCCGCCGAGCGGTGCCGATCTGGCGATCATGCGCGAGACCTACGAGGCCAATGTCTTCGGCCTCGTCGCCGTCACCCAGGCGATGCTGCCGCTGCTGCGCCGCGCGCCCGCCGGCCGCATCGTCAACATGTCGACCGGCCTCGCCTCGCTCGCGCTCAGCAGCGGCCGCGACGCGCCCTTCTCGTTCAGCCGCCTGCTCGCCTACAATACCTCCAAGACGGCGGTGAACGGCATCACCGTGCAGTTCGCCAACGAGCTGCTCGACACGCCGATCAAGGTCAACGCCGCCAATCCGGGCCTGTGCGCCACCGCGCTTTCGGGCGGCAAGGGCCGCCCGCCCGGCGAAGGCGCCGCGGTAGCTGTCGGCCTCGCCCTCCTCGGCGCGGATGGCCCGACCGGCGGGCTGTACGGCGAAAATGGCCAGGTTCCCTGGTGAGGCGCATCATGTCCTGAAGGATGGTCGGCGCGCCGATCGCGGCGGGAGCCCAGCCCCTGCGGCGAATCGGGAACAGCCGAACCGGTGACGATCAATCGCGGCATCCACGGTAACGGGAGCCGCCAGCAAAGCCGGAAATCGGCCCTCTGTGGAGTATCCACTGGGAAGCGAAATTTGTTAAGATTTTGAAATTTATAGATATTTCAAAGCATCATCTGCACCATTTCGGCACAATCTCAAAACGTGTCCCGACCGAGAATTTTCCGCTCTTCTTGCATGGCAAAAAAGGTTAATATCCCGGTGATCTTTGCGTGCGCCCTGCGTTGGGAACCAGGCGCACGAGATAGATCGGATCGCTAGGCTGGTGGGAAGTGCCGCGGGTCCCAACAAGCAGCTGCGCGATACGTCTGGGAACGCGGCATGTGGGAGTTTGATCATGAAGATTGCATTTGCTCTGGCAGGCGCTTTGCTTGCCACCGTCACGATGCCTGTCAGCGCTCAATCGCTGAACTTTGCCGGTCTGAACGGCGACGCTCAGGAACTTGTTCTCGAATATTATAATGGTGGCACCGGCAGCCTCGGTTCCGGCCCCGGCACCAACTATGGCATCAGCTTCTCGAACAATGCCATTGCCTGCTCGGTCCAGCCGGGCGGTAATTGCAACTCGGCGGCGCTGCCGACCGGCGGCAACCTGCTGTTCTTCCTGACCGGTGCGGCCTCGACGATGAACGTTGCCGGCGGCTTCAACACCGGCTTCTCGTTCTACTACAGTGCCGTCAACAACCCGGCCTTCGTGAACGTGTACAGCGGTCTCAACGCCACCGGGTCGATCCTCGCCACCATCAACCTGCCGACCACGCAGAACGGCGCCGGCGTTCCGGGCTGCTTCGGCGCGAACTTCTGCCCCTATGTCCCGATCGGCGTGACCTTCGCCGGCACGGCCATGTCGGTGGACTTCGGCGGTTCGGCCAACCAGGTCGCTTTTGCCGACATCACGATCAACTCGGCGACGCCGGGCAATCCCGGCGTGCCCGAGCCCGCGACCTGGGCGATGATGATCGGCGGCTTCGCGCTCGCCGGCGCCGCGATGCGCGGCCGCAAGGCTGTCGCCAGCTTCGCCTGATCGATCGCTGCACATCGGGAAGGCCGTCGGGACCAGCTCCCGGCGGCCTTTCCGCGTCCGCTTGCCGTCCAGGGCGTGTGTCGAACCGCGACCATCAGGACCGTGCCGTCAACGCGGAAATCATGAACCACGCCAGTGCCCCGCCCTCGCCGGAAAGCACCGCCCGACCTTCTGTCCTACGCGCCACCTTTCATGCCATGCCAATCAGGCGCCAGGCCGCGCCCGCTCTTTGACTCGTCTGAACCATTCCCGAAACATCAGACCCCCGCTCGGCCCGCGCGGGACTTTTGACGAAACGCCATGCGTCATACGCGCGATGTTCGCGAAGTTTCGAGGCACATGTCATTATTTCTGAACGAAATACCCTTCGAGAACCTCACACAGGTTAACACTTTCCGTGCAGCCAGGCGCGATCCTAATGCCTCGCCGCCGCCGCGACACCGGGACCCGTCGTCCGGTCTGCCTCGACGGCCGGCTCCCCGGCCCGGATCCAGTGGAAGATCAGCATCGCCACGGCCGCCATCAGGAGCGGAGCGGCGATGGCGGGGTAGATTTCCCAGGGGCCCCATCCTGCCGCCAGGATGATCCCGCCCAGCCCCGGACCGATCATCGACGTCAGCCGGCCGACGCCGCCCGCCCAGCCGATCCCCGTCGAGCGGATCGAGGTCGGATAGCTTGCTGCCACCAGCCCGTTGAGGCCAGCCTGCGATCCGATCAGCAGCAGGCCGTAGGCGGCGCCGAGCGCCCAGCCGAGCCAGGGCAGCCCGCCGACCAGCGCCAGGCACGTCATCGCCACGAAGGCCAGCAGCAAGGTCGCCATCAGGGCAAGCGGCATGCCCAGCCGCTTCATCATGATCGTCAGCAGGATCGGCCCGACGATCGCGCCGAACGCCGACACCGCCGTCATGCGCGTCGCGGTGGCGACGGGCAGGCCGGCAAGCACGTGGAGATAGGTCGGCAGCCAGGCGGTGAAGGTCGCGGTCACGCACAGCGCCGCCCCCATCGCGACCCAGAGCAACACCGTCATCGGGGCGCGGCCATCGCGGAACAGATCCGCGACCGGAATGCCCGTCGTCCTCGTCTCGGTCGTCGTGAAGCGCGTGCCCGGCGCGAACGACAGGCCAGGCGCGATGCGTCGCAGGATCTGCCCGATCCGCGCGTCCTGCGGATCGCGCAGGATGAGATAACGGCAGGATTCCGGCAGGTAGAGATAGAGAAACGGCACGAACAGCAGCATGAGCAGCCCGCCCGCCCAGAAGGCCGCCTGCCAGCTATGATAGGCGACGATGGTCGGGCCCAGCAATCCGGCCACCGACGCGCCCAGACCATGGGCGATGAACAGCCAGGTCACGAGCTTGCCGCGCCGCGCCGCCGGCATGAATTCCGCGTTCAGCGCGACGATCGTCGGCATCGTCCCGCCAAGCGCGGCGAAGGCCAGGAACCGGACGATCGTGAATTGCTGCATCGTGCCGACCATCGCCGACATCAGGGTCAGGACGCCGAACAGGATCGCGCCGATGATGATGATGTTGCGCCGGCCGATCCGGTCGGCCAGCATCGGCACGGTATAGAAGCCCAGCGCCATGCCCGCCGACTGCGCCGTGAACACGACCCCCATCTGCGGGATCGGAATGGAGAGCCCCTTGGCGATGATGGCGGCGAGATTGGAGACGACATAGGCGTCATAGCCCTCCAGCATCATCAGAAAGCCGCACGCGAGATAGAGGGTCCAGCGATAGCTGCCCATGACCGGCTGCTCGAGCACCGTGTCGATCGATTGCTGCGCCACGCTCAACTGTCTCTCCCTGCCCGATCATCCCGTTGGTCGCGGCTTTGCGGCACGGCTAACATGGCCTATCGGACGAGACAATATTATTCTATATGACTTTAATTTAGAGATGAAGAGGCGGGGGAGGATTATGAGAGCTGCGACACTGGCATCGCGTGTGCCAACGAGCCGCGCCGTGACGCTCGCGCTCCTGTGCGTATTGGCCATGGCAACGGCCGGATGTGCCAGCCGCGCCGTGCAGCCCCGCGCAACACCGGGCGACCTCCGTTTCTCGGCCCATGCCGTGATCGAGGCGGCGCCGGTGCATTATGCGATCCGGCACCTGGCCGCCGCCCGGCCGGAGATTCCCAACGGTGCCATCCCCAGCCTCTACCAGGTGCCGGAAAGCGCCGCCGCGGACCTCGCGGGCCACGCCGACACCCAGGCGCTGCGGCATTCGCTGACCCATCCCGATCTGCGGATCATCCTGACCATCACCGAAGGCCAATATCGGATCGTGGGCAAGCGATCAGCCCGCATCCGGTCCGTTGCCGACCTGCGAGGCAGGAAGATCGCGACCGTCAGGGACAGTTCGGCCGCCTTCTATCTCCACACGGCGCTGGCGACAGCCGGAATGACGGACGCCGACGTGGAGATCGTCCCGCTCCCGCTTCCGCCGAAGGACAGCGCCCGGCTCCTGCTGGACGGCGGCGCCGACGCGCTCGTGCTGTGGGATCCCGAGCCGGAGAGCGCCATCGAGCAACTCGGCGGCGACGCCGTCATCCTGCAGCCGGACACACGCTATCGTGAGCTCTACAATCTGCACGCGACGGCCGCAAAGCTGGCCGATCCCGCGTCGCGCGCGAAGATCGTCCGCTTCGTCGCCAGGCTGGTCGAGGCGTCCGAGCATATGCGCCGCGATCCCGCTGACGCCATAATCC
The DNA here is from genome assembly GCF_018603885.1 of Sphingobium nicotianae. Lineage (GTDB taxonomy): Bacteria > Pseudomonadota > Alphaproteobacteria > Sphingomonadales > Sphingomonadaceae > Sphingobium > Sphingobium nicotianae. The sequence continues at coordinate 68,392 of NZ_JAHGAW010000006.1, read as the reverse complement.
TTGCGGCGCAGGCGACGGGCTATCCGGAAAAGCTCGTTCGCGCCGCCTGGCCGCACCAAAGCTTCCCCGCGACGCTCTCAGCCGACCTCCTCGATACGCTGGTGAGCGAGGAAGCTTGGCTGGCCGCCCGGGATGGCCGCACGCCCCGAACGCGGGAAAACCTTGCCAGGCTCATCGACCCAAGCATCGAGGCGGAGGCGCGGGCCCTGTCGCGGAGGAAGGAGTAGTCGTCAGCCCCAACGGGAAATCCTGGCGATCCACCGCGCGCGCAGCCCATGGAAACACTCCGGAAAAGCATGCATGCGAAAGCGACACCCGGCATTGCCCGCGATATGATGCGGCGAGGATAGCCCAAGGAAAGGCACGATGGCCAACCTGCTCGTGGTGGACGACGATCCCGGCGTCCGGACACTTCTGTCCGAGACGTTGATGCGTCATGCCTACACCGTCCAGACGGCGGCCAATGCCGGCGAGATGGACCGCGCGATGCAGGCCGCGACGTTCGATCTCATCATCCTCGACATCATGATGCCGGGCGAGGACGGGCTTTCGGTCTGCGAGCGGCTGGCCGCGCGCGGTGGACCACCGGTCATCATGCTGAGCGCGCTCGGCGAAATCGACGACCGCGTCGCCGGGCTGGAGATCGGTGCCGGCCATTATCTGGTGAAGCCCTGCAGCCCGCGCGAGATTCTCGCGCACGTCAAGGCCGCCCTGCGCAGCCGCGAGACCGTCGCCAACGGCGCGCGCGCGCTGACCTTCAACGGCTGGGTGGTCGATCTCGAGACGCGCCAGCTCCTCGACGCGGACGGATTGCTGGTCGATCTGCTGCCGGGCGAGTTCGCGGTGCTGCGCACCTTCGTCGAGCGGCCACGCAAGGTGCTCAGCCGCGACACGCTGCTCGACCATGCACGCGGGCCGGACACCGAGGCTTTCGACCGCGCGATCGACGTGCAGGTTAGCCGGCTGCGCCGCAAGCTGCGCGCGCCTGGCGACGAGGTGATCCGCACGATCAGGAGCGAAGGCTATCTGTTCGTTCCGGAGGTCCGTCCGGCATGATCGCGCCGCGCCGGCGGACTGCGCCGCTATTTCTGCGCATCTTCCTCGTCATGATCGCGGCGGTGGCCGGCGTCCAGCTCGTCACCACCGCGCTCATCTTCCTGTTGCCCGCGCCGGTGCCGAAGTTGTTCACGCTGCCGCAGGTAGGCGCCGCGCTGACCGGAAAAGCGGACGAGGCCGGCGAATTGCGCATCGAGGTGCTGGATGCGCAAACGGCATCCGCGCGGGGTCGCCGGCTGGGTTTCGTCGAGCAACGGCTCGCCGAGGAGCTCAAGGTCCCGGAATCCCATGTCCGCGTGTGGCGCCCCCTGCCCGCGCCGATCATCATGGACCTGCCGCTGCTGTCGCCAATGCGCGTCCGGCGGCTGGTATCCGCCGGCGAGGGTCCCAACGGCCATGTCATCTTCGGCGATTTCAGCGCCTCGCTCTGGCTGCGCGGGCATGAATGGCGGACCGTGGCGCCGCTGAGCCGCAGCATCAATTTCTGGCAGCAGCGCGCTTTGTTCTGGATCCTGGCGACGGTGCTGGCGGCGGCGCCGGTCGCCTGGTGGCTGGCGCGCAAGCTGGCGCAGCCCATCGCGCTGTTCGCGCAGGCGGCGGAGCGGCTGGGCCGCGATCCGCGCGCCGAGCCCATGCCGCTCACCGGACCTCCCGAAATCGTCGAGGCGGCAGCCTCCTTCAACGAGATGCAGGCGCGGCTTGCGCGCTATGTCGACGACCGCTCGCTGCTGATGGCGGCGATCGCCCATGACCTGCGTACGCCGCTCATGCGCCTGTCGCTGCGCCTCGACGCCATGCCCGAACCGCAGCGCACGGCCGCCGAAGGCGATATTCTCGACATGAAGGAGATGATCACGGTCGTCCTCGGCTTTCTGCGCGATCTTGCCCAGCCGGCGAAGCGCCAGAAGCTGGATCTGCGTGCGTTGACGGAAAGCGTCGTCGACGGCTTCGTCGATCATGGCGCGATCGCGAGCCTGGCGCCGGGCGAGCCGATCGCGATCGAGGGGGATCCGGCCGCGCTCAAGGCCTTGCTGTCGAACATCATCGACAACGCGATCAGCTACGGTGGCGCGGCGCAGGTAACGCTGCACCGGCAAGATGGCGAGATCGTGATCGACGTCGAGGACGAAGGGCCGGGGATCCCGGAGGATCGGCTGAACAAAGTCTTCGAGCCATTCTTCCGGCTGGAGGGATCGCGCAACCGCGAGACCGGCGGCATGGGGCTGGGCCTGGCAAGCGCGCGCGCCGTCGCCCGCGCGCATGGCGGCGACGTCAAACTCGTCAACCGCGTCCCGAGCGGCCTTTGCGCAACGGTGACGCTGCCCGCCTAGCGACGCGCGCCGAAACGCTGGGGCAGCGAGGCGCGCAGCGCACCACGATCATGGCACCACCACGCCCTTCGCCGCCAGGCTTGCCCGCTCGGCGCCGACCGCCGCGCTCGACAATCTGGTCGCGCGCAAGGCGGCGATTTCGGCGGCCGTGAAGGGCGCTGGCGGCTTGCCGGCCTTCTTGAACGACGCGACATGGTTGAGCACGTCCGCAATATCCTGATCGGGCAGCGATCCCATCGGCGGCATCAGGCCGGTGAGCGGCTTGCCGTCCACGGTGATCGACCCGTACATGCCATAGAGCAGGATCTTGCCGAGCAGCACGCGCCCGTCCTTCGCGCCCGCGATCTGCCCGACGCGGCCGCTCAGCCGCGGGAACTGGCCGGGCAGTCCGGCGCCATCGGGCCGGTGGCACATGGCGCAGCGCGAGGAATAGGTCGCGGCGCCGTTGGCATGGGCGAGACTCGGCACCAACAGGAGAAGGGCCGCAATCGTCCACCTGACAGGCCTCATTCGACGCATCCCTTTCGCGCAAACCCGCCGGTCGCCGCCCGGATTTGCGGATACCGATTCACAAATACTGGACATTTATCAAATTTTCGTCAAGCATCCATTAGCAGGTGCAGCATGTAATTTGCTGCACCGTGACTTGGCGGCGACATCAGGCCCTTTATATAGCAGGTTGCATGGCTGAAGCGCTTACCGAACTCGCCCGTCCCCGCCCCGGCATCTATTCGCGCGGCAGCGAAACCGTGGACTCCATCCTCAAGGCGGCGCTGTCCGTGCTGATCGACGAAGGCGCCGCCGCCTTCACGATTCGGCGCATCGCCGCCGCCTGCGGCATGAAGGTCGGCAATGTCAGCTATCATTTCCCGCGCAAGGAAATGCTGGTGCAGGTGCTGCTGGACGAGATCGTCACCAACTATGACGTGAAGCTGGAGATGCAGGTGCGCCAGCCGAACCTCTCGGCCGAGGAGCGGCTGCGGCTGGTCATCAAGATCTGCCTCGACGACATCTGCGGCAAGCGCACCACGCGGCTGTTCACCGAGCTGTGGGCGCTCGCCAACCACAACGACTTCATCGCCGACCGCGTCCGCGCCTTCTATGGCAAGGTACATGAGGTGATCGGCGAATATGTGAGCGCCATCAATCCCCGGCTGAGCAAGGAAGAGGTCGCCACCGTCGCCCTGTTCATCAGCGCCTCGATGGAAGGCACTACGCCTTTTCTCGGATACCAGAAGCCCTGGGCAGGCGATATGCCTGCAATCACGGCGATTTCCACCGAATGGTTCGTCCGGCTCGCCAAGAGCCTCGAGCCCGGTGAGATCGCGCTGATGACCAGGCGGCTGACCTAGAGACCGCAGGTCCCGGACGGGATGATCTGACGGGCCCACGCGCCGCCGGCGCGCGGAGGGCTGCGAGGATCATCATGGGACTGCGACTGCACAAGGCTGCGCTCTTCGCGACGATCCTGACGGCCTCGCTCGGCTGCCTGCAACCCGGCATCGATCCCGTTTTCTTCACGCTCCTGTCCTCTGCGCACCCCGTCGCCCCGGCCGATCATGGCTGGATCGTCGGCGCAACGCAGAGCGGCATGGTGATCGGCTCGCTGATCGTCTGGCGCGCCGGCGCGCGGTTGCCGTTCGGCCTCTTCATCCTCTGCGCCATGCTCGCGCTGCTCGCCAGCCTCGCCACCGCGCGGATCGACGCGACCGCAGCGCTGCTCGGCATCCGCGCCAGCTATGGCCTCGGCATGGGGATGATCTACACGCGGGCGATGAGCGCCGCAGCCGCCTGGCGCCCGAACGGCGCCTATGGCGCGGTGTTCCTCATCCAGCTGCTGCTCTCGACATGCGTCGCGCTGGTTGCGCCGGCGGTCGCGCGCGCGGCCGATCCGGGTCAGGCGCTGACCGCGCTGGCCATCGTCCCCAGCGTCGCGCTCGGCCTGATGCTGTTCACGCGCCGCGCCGAGCAGCCCGCTGCCCGCGCCACCCCCCGCATCGCCGAGCAGCGCCATCCCATCTCGCCTTCGGCCTGGGCGCTCGCCGCGGCATCGCTGCTGTTCATCTGCTCGACGATGATGGTCTGGAGCTTCACCGGCGCGCTCGCTATCGCGGCGCAGATCGACGAGGGCGTCATCGGCGATGCCGTCGCGATCGGCTCGATCGCCGGTGCGCTGACGGCGCTCAGCGTCATGCGCGAGCGCGCGCTGATGCCGCTGCCCCTGACCGGCGCGCTGGCCGGCCTGTCCCTGCTCGCGCCGATCCCGGCCACCGCGATCGGCGACGATGCACTGTTCGTCGTCTCGATCGTGCTGCTCAACATCGGCTCGACCGCGATCATCATCCGCTGCTCGGGCATGGCGAGCGCCGCCAGTCAGGATCCCTTCTTCCGCCGCCTCGTCGCCTGCACACACAGCGGGGGCATGATTCTGGGACCTGTCATCGGCTCGATCCTGACGAGCGCTTTCGGCGACGCGGGCCTTCTGGGGGGTGCCATCGTCACGATTTCCGCCGGCTGCGTTGCGCTGATTCTCTCCGGGCTCTGGTGCCGTGCCGCGCCGGAGAAGACTGACGATCTGCCGGTCGACCGGGCAGAATCTGCTGGTACTTCAAAATTTTACCACGCCTGATTTCGCACTCGCAAAAAATTTGTGGCGATGCCGCAAGAAACACTTGACGAATTTGGACATCTGTCCAATCTTCGACAGCGAGATCGGCATTGATCGGGGGACCAGACCATATGACGCTCGCCGCTGCCAGGGTGCTTTCTTCGCTCACCATCCTCGCCCTGATGACGGCGAGCAGCGCGGTCCGCGCGCAGGAGGGCGAGACGTCCGAAGTCTCGAAGATGGAGCCGCCCAAGCCCGAATGGGTGTTCGTGCGCGGCGGCTTCGGCAGCGAAGGCACCAGCATCTACGACACCAAGACCGGCAAGATGAAGGGCATGGTCAACACCAGCGCCAGCTCCGACATGGCGCTCGATCCGACCGGCAAGTTCTACTACGTCTCCGAGACGATCTGGACGAAGGGCAATCGCGGTACCCGGCAGGACATGGTCGCGGTCTATGACGCGATCGATCTCAAGCTGCAGGCCGACATCAATATTCCGGACCGGCTGCTGGTCGGCGAGCGCAAGCAGAATTTCATCATCAGCGACGACGGCAAATGGGGCTTCGTCTACAATATGAGCCCCGCCTCGTCAGTGAACGTCGTCGACCTCACCAAGCGCAAGTTCGTCAAGGCGATCGAGCTGCCCGGCTGCGCGGCGCTGATGCCCAATCCGGCGGTGGGCTTCTCGGCGCTCTGCTCGGACGGGTCGCTGGCCACCGTCACGGTCGGCGGCGCCAAGCCGGTGATCACGCACAGCGCGCCCTTCTTCTCGGCCACCGGTGATCCGATCTTCGAGAATTTCCAGTATGACAAGGCCAAGCAGCAGACGGTGATGATGTCCTATACCGGCCTCATCTACACCGCCACGCTCGGCGCGACGCCGACGGTCGCGCAGCCTTATTCGATCCAGGCCGCCGCGGGCTATGCCGCCGCCGACACCAAGCCGCTCGCTGTCGACTGGTATCCGGGCGGGCGCCAGCCGATGGCGCTGCACCGGCCCTCGGGTGAGCTCTACGTGCTGATGCACATGGGCGAATATTGGTCGCACAAGGCGGCTGGCGAGGAGATCTGGGTGCTCGATACGACGAGCAGGAAGGTCGTGCGGCGCTTCCCGCTCAAGATCCCCGCCGCCCATATCGAAGTGACCCAAGGCGCCGAGCCGATGATCTTCCTCAACGAGGAGGAAGGCGGCAACGGCATCATCCTCGACGGCAAGACCGGCAAGGAAGAGCATAAGATCGAGCGGGCCGGAGGCGGCATGGCCTATACCATGCCCGCGTCATGATGACCGCGCTGGCCACCGCCCTGTCGGTGACGGGCCTGGCGGCCTCGATCGGGATCGGCCTGATCTTCACGACCGCCGGCATCGTCAAGCTGCGCCATCGCCGGCTGCTGCCGGGCGTGATCGCCAATTACCGGCTGCTGCCCGATGCGCTGGTGTCGCCCGCCGCCACCTTGCTTCCCCTCGCCGAGATCCTGATCGGCGCCGCCCTCATCGCCGGCTTGCGTCCCGTCCCGGCGCTGCTCGGCATCGCGCTGCTCGGCCTGTTCGCGCTCGCCATGGCCATCAATATCCTGCGCGGCCGCAGCCACATCAGCTGCGGATGCGGGCGGCCCGAACTGTCGCAATCGCTGAGCTGGACGCTGGTGCTGCGCAATCTGCTCTTCGGCGCGGCCTTGCTGCTGCGCCTGCCGGAGCTGGCGACGCTGGCGGGGATCGATCTCGTCACCGCCGTCGCGGCCGGGCTGAGCCTCGCGCTGCTTGCGGCGCTCATGTCTTCCATCGGGGCGATCGGCACCGCCCCAGCCCTCGCGTCCAGGAGATAGGCGCCATGCTGGTTTCGCTCATCGTCTCGCAAATCCTCTCCTGGGTCGTGATCCTGATCCTCGGCACCGCGCTGCTCGCGCTCGCCCGGCAGGTCGGCGTCCTGCACATGCGCGTGGCCCCGGCCGGCGCACTGACCACGGCGGGCGGCCCCGAAGTGGGCGAGCGCGCGGATGCCATCGCGGCGGCGACGCTCGACGGGCGCACGACCTTCGTCGGCGGCGAGGCGCACGGCACCAAGCTGCGGCTGCTCATGTTCGTCTCGGCCGCCTGCCCGCTCTGCAAGGCGCTGATCCCGATGGCCAAGTCCTTCGCGCATGACGAGCGCATCGCGCTCAGCTTCGTGGGCGACGACGATCCGGCCGTGCAGCGCGAGATGATCGCGAAGCAGGGGCTCGAGCGTTACACCTTCATCAACGGGCCGGAAGTGGGCCAGGCCTATGGCGTCGGGAAGCTGCCCTACGCCGTGCTGCTCGACGAGCATGGCGCGGTGCTCTCCAAGGGCCTCGTCAACAGCCGCGAGCATCTCGAGAGCCTGGTCATCGCGCATGAGATGGGGCTCCGCTCGGTGCAGGATTACATCACGGGCCTCAAGGCCCAGGCAGCCTGAGCCGGTCGGGAAAAGGGGGCAAACAGATGAAGAAGTTCGATGCCGATGGCCTGGGCGAATCGCTGCTGCGTGGCTTTGCCGGCCGCACCTCGCGCCGCAGCCTGCTCTCGAAACTGGGGCTGGCCCTGGTCGCCGCGCCCGCCTTCCCGCTGTTGCCGGTCAGCCGCGCCAATGCCGCCAAGCCGGATCGCTCGCCCGAGGGCAAGACCGCCTTCGCGCGCGCCGCGCAGACCAAGGACGACACCGAGTGCAACTACTGGCGCTATTGCGCGATCGACGGCGCGCTCTGCTCCTGCTGCGGCGGCGGCATCCATAGCTGCCCGGCCGGCGCCCAGCCGTCCCCCGTCTCCTGGGTCGGCACATGCATCAATCCCGATGACGGCAAGGCCTATCTGATCGCCTATCGCGACTGCTGCGGCAAGCCGCTGTGCAACCATTGCTTCTGCGACAATGCCGACCGCGAGACGCAGATCTACACGCCGCAACTCAACAACGACATCATCTGGTGCTTCGGCACGGACAGCATGCAGTATCATTGTTCGACCGCCGTGCTGGTCGGCGCAGCGCAGTAGACCGGAAGGTCGCGAGGGTGAGACCGGTCATGCCGACCCTCCGCGCCTCTCTGGTCCTGCTCGCCGTGCTGACGCTCATGATCTGCGCGGCTGCGGGCTCGATGACCGGCCGGGCCGAGACCGGCGCCGACCCGCTTGCCGCGATGATCGGCGATCCCTTGCTGGCGCGCTCCGACTATATCGAGAATTGCGGCGGCTGCCACGGCGTGGACGGCCGCTCGGCGCCAGCGCAATTGCCCGAGTTGCAGGGCCGCGTCGGCTACTTCATGTGCACGCCGGACTCGCGCGCCTATCTCATCCGCCTGCCGAACATCGCGCACAGCCGCATCACCGACAATCAGCAGCTTGCCGATCTGGTGAACTACGTCATCTTCGGCATCGGCGGCACCAGCGCGCCGCGTGGCACAAAGCCGTTCACGGAAGCCGAGGTCGCTCACGAGCGGCAGTTCGCCCTCTCCTCCGTCTCGCTCAAGGCGGAGCGCGCCCGCCATGTCGAGAGCGCCATCCGCAAGTGCGGCGCGCCCGCCTCGCTGCGGCAATTGTTCGTCATGCCGGCCCCGACGCACTGAGCGGAGCGGCACGCCGACAGGCTTGAAAATAAAGTCTGTTCGCACATGCAAAAGTCGCTTGACCAATTCTGGACGAATGTCCAATCTTCGCGCAATCCGATGAACCGAATCACAGCGGCGCCGGACAAATAAGGGGACTATCCGAGCATGAGCGTCTCGCGGAGCGACCAGCCAGTATCGATCGATTCCGAGAGCGGATCGACGCAATCAAGCGTGACCCTGACGCCATTCCAGCGCATCCCTTCGCAGGTGCGAAAGCTGAGCGCGCGCGTCTCCCTGGCGCAGAAGCTCCTGCTGGCGAGCGCCGTCGGCTGCGCCTCCGTCGTGGCGGCGCAGGTCGCCACCAAGCCGGCTGACAAGGACGCCTGGCCGATGGTCGAGACCGAGGCCGGCATCCCCGTCACCGACAAGCTCACGATCGAGAAATGCGGCACCTGCCACGCGCCGGACGCCAAGGGCAATCTGAGCCGCATCTCCTGGGTGCGCGCGACGCCGGAAGGCTGGGCGCAGACGATCAAGCGCATGGTCGAGCTGAACGGCGCGCCGATCTCGCCCGTGGAAGCCAAGGGCATCGTCAAATATCTCGCGACATGGCACGGTCTGGCGCCCGAGGAGGCCAAGCCGGTCATGTACATGGCCGAGCGCCGTATCCTCGACGAGACGAACATCCCCAACGAGACCGTCCGCACCGCCTGCGCCTCCTGCCATGCGTTCGGCCAGCCCATGTCCTCGCGCCGCACGCGCACGGAATGGGCGCTGCTGCAGAACATGCACGTCGCGCTCTATCCGCAGGCGGAAGCGCAGTATCGCCGGCGCATGCCGGGCGCCGAGCCGGCCGACGGCGCGCCCCCGCCGCCCACGCCGGGCGAGGTCGCGCTCGACTATATCTCCAAGGCCGCGGCGCTGCACACGCCCGAATGGGCCGCCTGGCAGCCGCGCATCCGCGATCCCAAGCTCGCCGGCACCTGGATCGTCTCGGCGACCGTGCCCGGCAAGGGCCGCTTCGTGGGCGAGATGACAATCGCGCCGGGCAGCGATCCTGCGGATTTCACCACCTCGACGACCCTGCACTCCCTCACCGGCGGCACCGCGATGACCCGCAAGGGCAGCGGCATCATCTATTCGGGCTATAGCTGGCGCGGCCGCTCGCAGGGCGCGCTCTCGACCGAGAAGCCGGACGATCTCGAAAGCGTGATGCGCGAGACGATGTGGTTCTCGCCCGACCAGAAGAGCGCGGAGGGCCGCTGGTACTGGGGCGAGTATCACGAGTTCGGCATGGACGTGAAGCTGACCCGCGTCAGCGCCGATCCGGTGGTGGTCAGCGTCTCGCCTTATGCGATCAAGGTTGGCTCAACCGGTGTCAGCGTCCATATCTACGGCGCCAACCTGCCGAGCGGACTCACCGCCGCCGATCTCGATCTCGGCGCCGGCGTCACCGTCAAGAAGGTCGCCTCGGCGAGCGCCAACGAGGTGGTCGCCACCGTCGACGTCGCCAGTGCCGCCCTCCCCGGCCTGCGCGACGTCGGCATACGCGGCACGGTCCTGCAGAAGGCGCTGCCGATCTACAAGAAGGTCGACTATCTCAAGGTCACGCCCGAGACGAGCCTCGCCCATCTCGGCGGCGAGAAATATCCCAAGGGCTATCAGCAATATGACGCCATCGGCTTCGACAATGGCCTCGATGGCAAGCCCAACACTGCCGACGACATCCCGCTCGGCTCGATCGACGTCACCTGGAGCGTGCAGGAATTCTCGACCGTCACCTATGACGACGACAAGGATTTCGTCGGCACGCTGAGCCCGGCCGCGCTGTTCGTCCCCTCGGTCGAAGGGCCGAACCCCAAGCGCCGCTTCAGTCGCAACAATTATGGCGAGGTGTGGGTCGTCGCGACGGCGAAGTCCGAGAAGGACGCGTTCGGCCGGCCGCTCACCGCCCGCTCCTACCTGGTCGTGACCGTGCCCACCTACAAGCGCTGGGACCAGCCGGAGGTTTCGCAATGACCAAGATGGAGCCGATCAGCGTCACCCGTTACCGGCGCGGCGAGATGCACAGCTTCCAGTCGGTCGGGCAGGAGTTCATGTACCTCGTGTCGGCCGGCTCGATCTTCGCGCTGGACCAGGCCGCGACCAATGTCCTTGCCCGGCTCGACGAGCGCGAGATGAGCCATGCCGAGCTGGTCGAGGCGCTGGTCGCCGGCGGCTATGACGGCGCGGATGCCGAGGAGCTGATCCGCGAGCTGCGCCTGGTGCGCGGCATCGTCACCGATCGCGGCGCGCCCGAGCCCGGCCCGACCAGCCCGCCGGCCGATTTCCCGCTGCAGGCGCTGGTGCTCAACATCACGAACCAGTGCAATCTCGCCTGCACCTATTGCTACGAGTTCGGCGCCGACAAGATCGCGACGCCCGCCGGCAAGCCCAAATATATGACGATCGACACGGCGAAAACGTCGGTCGACTTCCTGCTGGAGCAGTCCCGGGACCGCGGGGCTGTGCACATCACCTTCTTCGGCGGCGAGACGCTGATGAACTTCAAGCTGCTGAAGGAGGTGGTGCTCTATGCGAACGAGGCGGCGGCCGCGGCCGGCAAGACGATCGGCTTCAGCCTCACCACCAACGCGACGCTGCTCACCGACGAGATCATCGCCTTCCTCTCGGACAACGGCATCGGCGTCACGGTCAGCATGGACGGCCCGCCGGACCTGCAGGACAAGCACCGCGTCTACAAGACCGGCAAGGGCACCTATGCGGTGATCGAGCCGCGCCTGCGCAAGCTCATCGCCAATCACAAGACCCGCGCGATCACGGCGCGCGTGACGCTGACCAACGGCGTCACCGACGTGGTGCGCATCTATCGCCACTTGAAGGACGATATCGGCTTCCATGAGGTCGGCTTCGCGCCGGTGACGACCTCGGGCGACCATGATTACTCGATCAACGGCGACGGCATGAACGAGGTGCTCGCCCAGTTCCACGAACTGGCCGACGAGTGGCTGGAATATGCCCTGCGCGGCCGGATGCACGGCTTCACCAATGTCAGCGAGACGATCGGCGAGCTGCTGGCCGGCGTCAACAAGTCGCATCCCTGCGGCGCGGGCCTGGGCCTGCTCGGGGTCAGTCCGTCCGGCGATCTCTCGCCCTGCCACCGCTTCACCGATGCCGACACGCACACGCTCGGCAATCTCGAAACCGGCATCGATCAGGACAAGCGCGAGGACTTCCTCTCGCGCGGCCACGTCACCGCCAAATATGAATGCCAGACCTGCTGGGCGCGCCCGCTCTGCGCCGGCGGCTGCCATCACGAGGCGTTCGTGCGCTACGGCGACACCGGCCACGCCAACCTCCACTATTGCGACTGGATCCGCGAGTGGACCGACACCTGCCTCAAGATCTACGGCGCGCTGAGCGCCCTCAATCCCCAGTTCCTGGAACGATTTGCTGAACGGAAGGCCCTGTCATGAAGCATCTCCGGCCCCTCAACAGGAAAGCACAGCGCATCGACGACGCGATCACTGCGGCAGACGCCTCGACCGAGGAAGATGTCGTCGCCCTGCAGCAGAACGCACCCCGGCCGCATGTGCCGATGGGCTGTACGCTCTCCTTCTCGCCCGGCTGGGAAGTGGATTCGGGTGGCGGCACGGCGGGCCTGTGCCAGCCGGTCGAGCGCGACATTTACGATTGCTACGTCACCTGCTTCTGGCCGGTCGCGGTGCCCGATCATCTCAATTACTCGCCGGACTGGGCCGCCAATTGCGCGGTGGCCACCAAGGACTGGCGCAACCTCGATCTCGTCTTCCCATGAGACCGGTCGAGCCCCTTGCCTGCAACGATTGAGGAAGAGCCTGTCGCATGAAAAAGCTGTCCCTATGTGTCTCGGCCCTTCTGCTGGCGACCGGCGCGGCAAGTTCGCTGGCCGCGAGCACGATCTTCCTGGGCGGCTATCCCAACCAGGTCATGATGATCGACGACACCAACGGCGCCACGCTCCAGAAAGTGACGCTCGACACCGGCCTGCCGACCAGCATGCGGCTCTCCGATGACAAGAAGAAGCTCTACGTCACGACCAACACCACGAGCGGCATCGAGGTGATGGACGTCGCCACGCGCAAGATTATCAACAAGTTCAGCCTGAACACGCCCACGACGCGCTACCGCTTCGATGGCGGCGTGGTCGATCCCACCGGCCGCTACTTCTACATTCTGGGCACGCGGATTGAGAAGGAGATCGATCGCTACTTCATCAGCAAGCTGCAATATATGGTCGTCGACCTGCAGCAGAAGAAAGTCGTCCGCTCGGTCGATCTCGCGCCGGAGGACAGCACGTTCAGCTATCGCGGCAATCTCGCGCTCTCGCCCGACGGCAAGACGCTCTATGTGTTCCGCGACAAGGTGCTGGTCGTCAACACGGCCGACTTCAAGGTCGTCGAGCGCTTCGACCTCGCCAAGCCGGACTCGCCAGGCATGGAGCAGGTCAGCTTCGGCGGCACGCTGGATCGGCTGCGCACGCCCGGCCAGCTCATCTCCCTGTTCAACGCGCAGGATCCCTACGTCCATAACAAGATTTTCGGCATCGCCCGCTTCGATCTGACCTCGCGCCAGTTCAACTTCACGCCGGTCGGCCCGGCCCCGGCGCGGCTCGCCGGCCTCGAAGTGACGCCGGACGGCAAGGACGGCTATACCGTCGCCGTGAATGGCGACATCGGCAGCCAGCGCTGCGAGTTCTGGCACTTCGATCTCGTCAAGAACATCGCGGTCGACAAGGCCGAGTTTCCCTGCCGCCGGCGTTTCTATTTCGGCATGTCGGGCGACGGGGCGAAGCTCTATGTCTATGGCGCCGGCTATGACATCGCGGTCTATGACAGCAAGACGCTCAAGCCGGTCGCGGACTGGGAAACGCAGAACGACATCACGATGGCAGGCATGGTGATCACGCAGTGATCGCGCGGAAGCCTCGCAAGTCCGAATGAACCTCACCATCAGGGGCAGCGGCGTGGCGGCGATGAGCTGCGCGCATCTGCTCGGCCGGGCTGGCATCGCGGCGGACTTGGTGCCTGTCCATCGCCCCTCCGTCCCCGCGGTCATGCTGAGCGATCCCGCCCTGGCGCTGCTGCGCGACGTGCTTGCGCTGCCTGATCTGTTCGCTGACAAGCCGCGCATCGACCGCCGCATCGTCGCCTGGGGCGGCGCGGAGGCGCTATCATTGCCGCACGGCGCCGTCGTCGTGTCGGAGGCCGATCTCGATGCCGCGCTCGCCCTGCCATCGGCGGCCATCGCCCGAGCCGACATGACGCTCCACACCGCTGCCCCCTTCCCCGCCGGCACGCTCAGGCGCTTCGGCGCGCGAACGGCGGGCACTGCGGCCGTGACACTGCGCTTTCCCGAGGACCGGTCGGCCTGCTGGATCGAGGCCGTGCGCGAAGGCTGGCTGTTCCTGATCCCTGCCGGCGAGGGCGATGCCGCCTGGCTGCTCGGCATCGGCGCGTCGATCGAGCGGCTGGTGGCGCTAAGCCGCCACGTCGCGGCCCGGCTCGATCAGGTCAACATTGCCTCCGCCCAGTTTGAGGTCTGCCCGCGCATCCTGACCAGCCTGCAGGGCGAGGACTGGCTGGCCTGCGGCACCGCCGCGATCGCCTTTGATCCGATCTGCGGCGACGGCACGGCGCAGGCCCTGCGTGAGGCCGTGCTGGCGGCGGCCGTCATCACCGCATGGCGCGACGGCGGCGATCCGGCCGCGCTTCGCACGCATTATGAATCGATGCTCATCGCGACGATGCGGCGCCACCTGCGACTCTGCGCGGATTTCTATCGCAGCGGCGGCACCGGCCCCTGGTGGGACGCGCAGATGGCCAGCCTGGCGGACGGGTTCGACTGGTGCACCGCCCGGCTCGCCACCCTGCCCGAACCACGTTATCAATTGCAGGATTTCCGCCTCGTCGAACGGGAGACCGTGATCTGAGCTCGCCGCCGCCCGCCCCTCTGCCTCATGTCACGCCACCACCCGTTGCCGACTGGCGCACCTATGGGCGCCTGCTGCCGTATCTGCGGCCCTATCTGCGGCCGCTCTTCTTCGTCCTGCTCGTCAGCCTCGCCTCGACCGGCCTCAACCTCGCCCAGCCCTATATCTCCAAGTTGATGATCGACAACGCGCTGCTCAAGCGGGACATGGGCGCGCTGATCGAGATTGCCGGGTTGCTGATCGCCGTCACCATCGCCGGCTTCGCGCTGAACATGTTGGCGAGCTATCGCTACATCGCCCTGTCGGCGGCGATGCTATTCGACATCCGCGTCGCCCTGCTGCGCCATCTCCAGTCGCTCTCGCCGCGCTTCTACGGCGGCTTCCGCCTCGGCGATCTCATGTCGCGGATGAACAGCGATGTCAGCGACGTCCAGCGCGCGACGGCGGACACCCTGCTCTCGGTGCTGAGCAACATCCTGTTCCTCGCCGGGTCCGTGCTGCTGATGCTGTGGCTGAACTGGCGGCTGTTCCTGGTCGGCACCGTGCTGATCCCGGCCTGTGTCGGCGTCTTCCTCCATTATCAGCGCAAACTTGTGGCCCTGACCCGCGAGATGCGCCAGCGCGGTGCCGATCTCGGCAGCCTGCTCGTCGACACCGTCATGGGCATGCGCGTCGTCGTCTCGCTCGGCGCCGAGCAGCATGAGGTGGAGCGCTTCCGGGCGCGCAACGGTGCCTTCATTTCCTCGATGCTGCGCATGCAGCTCGCCTCCTTCATGGCCGGCGCTCTGCCCGGCACCCTGCTCACCGTCTCGACCTCCGCGGTCATCCTCTATGGCGGCTGGCAGATCATCGACGGGCGCATGACGATCGGCACGCTCGTCGCCTTCATGGCCTATCACATGCGCCTGTTCGCGCCGCTGCAGGCGCTGATGGGGCTGAGCTCCGGCCTCGCCTCGGCCCGCGTCTCGCTCGCGCGCATCTTCGAATTGTTCGACACGCCGGCGGAAGTCGCCGAGCGGCCGAATGCGATGCCGATCGGCCCGGTGCGCCAGGGCATCGTCTTCGAAAGCGTGTCGATGCGCTATGATCGCAAGCCGGTGCTGGTCGATGTCGATCTCGCCATCGCGCCGGGCAGCTTCTGCGCGATCCTGGGGCCGAGCGGCGTCGGCAAGTCGACCATGGCGGATCTGCTCGTCCGCTATCTCGATCCGACCGCGGGCCGCATCCTGATCGATGGCGAGGACCTGCGCGACATCCGCCTCGCGGATCTGCGGCGCGAGGTCATTCTGGTCGACCAGTCGCCCTATCTGTTCAACGACAGCATCGCCGCCAACATCGCCTTCGCCATGCCCGGCGCGGACGCGCGCGCCATCGACGAGGCGGCGCGGGCGGCGGGCCTGGGTGAGCTGATCGCGCGGCTGCCGGAGGGGCTCGCGACGCGGGCCGGCGAGCGCGGGCTGGCACTCTCGGTCGGCGAGCGGCAGCGCGTTGCGCTGGCCCGCGCGCTGCTGCGCAAGCCGAGCGTGCTCATCCTGGACGAGCCGACCTCGGCGCTCGACAGCGACACCGAGACGCTGGTGGCGCATGGCCTGCGCGAGGTGCTGCCCGACGCGACGATCATCGTCATCACCCACAAGCCGGCCATGGCGCAGGTCGCCGACAGCGTGATCACACTGGATCAGGGGCGCGCGACGATGCGCCGGGCACCGGTCGGGGCCAGTGCCTGACAGCGGGCGACCGCCAATGGCGCGCCCCTTTCCCGCAAGCACCGGGCGGGGCGTGCGCGTCGCCGTGGTCGACAGCGGCGTCCATCCCGATCATCCGCATATCGACGCCAGCCGGATCGACGCCGGCGTCACGATCCTCGCCGACGGCACGATCGAGGCGGGTGCGGATGCGACGCTCGACCGGCTCGGCCACGGCACCGCCGTCACGGCCGCGATCCAGGAGAAGGCGCCCGATGCAACCTGTCTGCCGGTCCGCGTCTTTCGCGACGGGCTCAAGACCAGCGCCGCCGCGCTGGTGACGGCGATCCGCTGGGCGGTCGCGCAGGAAGCCGAGATCGTCAATCTGAGTCTCGGATCGATCAACGCCACACATCGCGACATCTTCGCGCGCGTCGCAGACGAGGCGGTCGCCGCCGGCATCCTCATCGTCGCGGCGCGCGAGGCCAATGACCTGCCTTGCTATCCCGGCGCGCTGCCGCAGGTGCTGGGCGTCGCTCCGGATTGGGAGTGCCCGCGCGAGCGCTATCGCATCGAGACGATCGACGCCCAGCGGACCGCCATCGCGTCCGGTTATCCGCGCGCGATCCCCGGCGTACCGCTCCAGCGCAATCTCTATGGCATCAGCTTCGCGGTGGCGCAGATGTCGGGCTTTGCCGCACTGGCCTGCGAGCGCGTCGGCCGTGTCCCTTCCAGCGACCGCGCCGCCGCGATCCACGAGGCGCTCGCGCAGGAAGCAGCGCTCTTCTCCCAGACCTGACGACGGGCGGAGACGCGATCATCCGTTCGTGCCGAGCGATTGATCTTCAAAAATACTCGTTTTGGGAACCTTTTGCCTTCAGAAACGTTTGAATAGCCCGGACGAGGGGGAGCGGTAAATATGCCATCTGAGTGTCGGGCCGCCGTGCGCACGTCCGGCTGGCTTGCGGCAGGTCTATGCGTCTGCGGTGTGCCCGCCCCAGCGGCGGCGCAGAGCATCGAGGAATTGCGGGACATGCCGATCTCGGCATTGTCCGATCTGGATGTCACCTCCGTCACAAAGAGCGCCGGCACCCTTGGAGATGCCCCCGCCGCCATTTTCGTCATCACCCATGACGACATCGTTCGGTCCGGCAACATCACGCTTCCCGGCATGCTGCGGCTGGCGCCCAACCTGCAGATCGCGCGCGGTTCGCCCAACGACGTCGTGATCACGGCGCGGGGCCTCAGCGGCCGCGAAGGCGCACAGAGCTTCTCCAACAAGCTGCTGGTGATGATCGACGGGCGCAGCGTCTATACGCCGCTCTATTCGGGTGTTTACTGGGATCAGCAGGATGTGCTGCCCGAAGATGTCGACCGCATCGAGGTGGTCAGCGGACCGGGTGCGACGCTCTGGGGCGCCAACGCCGTCAACGGCGTGATCAACGTGATCACGCGCAATGCCGGCGCCAGCCAGGGTCTCTATGCCACCGGCGTGGTCGGCAATCGCACCTATGACGCGGGGCTGCGCTATGGCGGCAGCGCGGGCGACACGCTCAACTACCGGCTGTTCGTCAAACGACACCAGAATTTCGAGAGCGGCGACGGCGCCAGGGACGGTTCGCGCCGGACCCAGGGCGGCTTCCGCGTCGACTGGAGCCCCGGCGCCAACGATACGCTGATGGTGCAGGGCGACGCCTATCACGGCTCCCGCGGACAGGGGCCGGCGTCGGCCGACGAGGAAACCGAGGGCTTCGACCTTGTCGCCCGCTGGGACCGGACTTCGGCGTCCGGCAACAGGCTGCAGGTCCAGACTTATTTCGATCATGCCGCCCGCCAGATCGGCAATGGCAGCGGCCGGGCCAGCGTCGACACGGTCGATTTCGACCTGCAGCACAGCTTTGCGCTGGGCACCGTCCACAGCATCGTCTGGGGCGGCGGCGCACGCTTCAATCGCTACCGGATTTTCGGCGTCCCCAATCTCCTGTTCGTGCCGAGCGGGGCCAGGCAATTCCTCGCCAATCTGTTCGTGCAGGACAGCGTCGCGATCACGCCAAGGCTCACCGCCATTGCGGGTCTCAAGCTGGAATATGGCCCCTATGAGGCGAGCGAACTGCTCCCCAGCGTGCGCCTGGCCTGGAAGCCGAACGACTCCGCGCTGCTCTGGGCGGCGGTCTCGCGGGCGGTCCGGTCGCCGACACCGTTCGATCGGGATGTTCGCGAATTCTTTCCCAACGGCACGCTCGGCATTACCGGCATGACGGACTTCCGGGCGGAGAAGCTCACCGCGTTCGAGGGCGGCACCCGTCTCGATCTGACACCGCAGGTATCGCTGTCCGTTTCCGGATTCTACAATGCTTATGATGATCTGCGCACTGTCGAGCCGACGCCGGTGACCACCCTCCCTTTCTACTGGGGCAATGGCATCCGGGGCCATACCTACGGCTTCGATTCCTGGGCCGATATCCGCCTGACCGACTGGTGGCGGGTGAAACCGGGCTATAGCCTGCTGATCTCGCGATTCCATTTCAAGGATGGTTCGGTGCCGCTCATCAGCACCACGCAGGTCGGCAACGACCCCACGCATCGCGCCTCGCTGCGCTCGTCGATGGATCTGGGTCCCCAGATCAATTTCGATGCGGACCTTCGCTATGTGAGCGCCCTGCCCGACCCCTTCTCGCCCAGCTATGTCGAACTTGGCGCGCGGCTCGGCTGGCAGTTCGTCGAACGCGCGGAGCTCTCCGTGTCGGGTTTCAATCTTCTCCACGACAGACATCAGGAACTTCCGCTTGCCGACGCCAAACCGGTCGGGCGGAGCGTGTTCGTGGCTCTCAAGTGGACCTTGTAGGACTCTCATCGCTGATGAGGGGCCCGCGCCTTGCCGTGCTCATGCTATGCGCAATGTTTGTCGGCTTGTGGACGGCTCACGCGCGCGCGGCACCGCTTGAACAGGCCGTCAAGGCGAGCTTTCTGTTCAAGTTCGCGCCATTTGTGGAGTGGCCGGACAATGGTGCCGGTGCAGGCAAGCCCTTCACCATCTGTGTTGTCGGCGAGGATCCGTTCGGCGCGACGCTCGACGAGGTCGTCCGCGGGCAGCGCATTTCCGGCCGCTCGGTGAATGTGCGGCGCCTGGGCGACAGCGGCAATGCAGCGGGCTGCCAGATGCTCTTCGCCGGCCGATCCTCGTCGGCGGGTTACGCGCCCTTCGCGGCGGTTGCCGGGCAGCCGGTGCTCACCGTCAGCGATCAGAAAAGCGGCGTGCAGGGATCGATGATCCAGTTCGTCATGCAGGCCGGGCGCGTGCGCTTCCAGATTGATGAAGGCGCTGCGCGTAGCAATGGTCTGGTGATAAGCTCGAAATTGCTCGGGCTCGCCATATCGGTGGAACGGAAATGAAGATGCGTGTCGGTTCGCCGGTCAGGCCGGCTTCGCTCAAGGCCTGGATCAAGCAGCTGATGGCGACGCCGCTTGCGGCTGCCATCATCGCGCTGCTGTTGCTGCTGGCCGGCGTGGTGTTCACGCTCCAGGTCGATCGCATCGGCCGGACCGAGAAGCTGCGCCAGGCGAGCGTGCAGGCGCAGATCCTGGCGAGCGGCATCGCCGCGCCGCTGGCGTTCGGCGACGAAGCCACGCTGCGTGAATATCTCGAGGCGCTGCGTGCCGATCCGCAGATCATCGCAGTCGGCGCCTATGACGCCACGGGCCGTTTCGTCGCCGGCTACAACGTGGTGCCGACCCGGCTTCCGGATCACGGACGCCTTGCCGAACCGGCAATGACCGCGCGCGACCTCACCGTGACGGCGGCGGTCGTCCAGGGTGGGACACGGCTGGGCACGGTCTATCTGCGTGCGACGCTCGATAGCTGGCAGCGCCGTGCAACGCGCTATGCCGGCCTCGCCGCGATCGTGCTCATGGCCTCCTTGCTGATCGCCACGCTCGGTGCGTCATATGCGTCGCTGCACGAGGCGCATGCCAGGTTGCAGGAAGAGACGGCCAGCCGCCAGCAGGCCGAGGAGGCACTGCGCCAGTCGCAGAAAATGGAAGCGCTCGGCCAGCTCACCGGCGGTGTGGCGCATGACTTCAACAATCTGCTGATGGTCGCCTCCGGGAGCCTCGACCTCATGGATCGCACCGACGACCCGGCCAGGCTCGATCGGCTGAAGGCCGGCATTCGCCATGCCGTCGATCGCGGCGCCAAGCTGACCCAGCAATTGCTCGCTTTCTCGCGCCGCTCGCCGCTCAAGGCGGAAGTGGTCGATCTGGGTGACCGCATCCGCGGCATGGACACCCTGCTCGATCGCCTGACCACCAACGGCATCTCGCTCAAGACCAGCATCGCGTCCAATCTGTGGCCGGTCGAGATCGATCCGTCCGAGCTCGAGGTCGCCCTGCTCAACGTCGTCATCAACGCGCGCGACGCGATGCCGCAGGGCGGCCTCGTGACAATCTCCGCCGAGAACCTGCCGGGCGATGGCGGCGCGCCCGATCAGGTGCGCATCGCGATCAGCGATACCGGCACGGGCATCCCGCCGGACGTGCTCGATCGGATCTTCGAACCCTTCTTCACGACCAAAGGCGCCGGGCACGGCACCGGGCTCGGCCTCAGCCAGGTCTATGGGTTTGTGCGCGCGTCCGGCGGCGACATCCAGGTCGAAAGCGTGCCCGGCCAAGGGACGCGCATCACCTTGCTGCTTCCCCGCTCGACCTTGTCGCCGATCCGCTCGCAACCGGAACAGCCGGTCGTCGAGGCGGCGAGCAAGCGGCGCATTCTCCTGGTCGAGGATAACGACACGGTCGCCGAAATGGTCGGCGGGATGCTCGATGAGATCGGCTATGAGCAAGAGCGCGCGGCATCGGGCGACGAAGCGCTCGTCCGGCTGGAGCAAGGCGCGAACTTCGCGCTGGTGCTTTCCGACATGATCATGCCCGGCAAGCTCAACGGCCTCGATCTGGTGCATGAGATCGGACGTCGCTGGCCGCGCATGCCCGCAGTGCTGATGACGGGTTTCAGCGAGGCCAGCATCTCTGCCCGGGGCGAAGGCATTCCGCTGCTCACCAAGCCCTTCTCGATCCAGTCGCTGTCCGCGCAGATCAACGACACGCTGTCGCGAAGCTGACCGGTCTCGCTGTGCCTCCCTGGCGATCCGTCAGGGGACGGAGTTCTTCCATTCCTCCAGCGCTTCCTCGATCCGCTGGAGCTGCATGCCGAGCGCGCGCTCCGCGCTCATCGAGGCCGCCCGGATGCTGTCGGAATCCCGGCGCAGGAAGGCCGTTTCGAACTGCACGAGCGATTCCACGACGGCCTGCATGTCGAGGACGAGCCGGAACAGGTCGCCTCGCGTCGCCGGGCGGGCGAAGGCGCGGACCATGTGCGCGACATCGGGATCATTGGGATGCTCGCTGCTCGCTGACCGGGCTTCAATCATGATTCCACATCGTTCGCGCCGGTGAAGGCACGCTCCATAGAGTGAATGGGCAAGGCTGGCTTGGGCGCGGCCGCTCAGGCAAAGCGCACGGTTGACGAATGCTCGGTCCGGTCCGCCTCCTCTTCAAGATTGGCGAGCCACTGTTCCATGCCGGCCTCTTCCGCCTCTTCCGGCAGCAACGCGAGGATGGCGGTTTCGATGTCGCTCGCGCTCGCTCGGTACGGCAGGCGGGCATCCCGCCGGGCGATGGATCGCTCGGCCACCTTGGCGGCGGCCCGCAGCGCCAGACGGGCGCCCTGCAACAGGGCCGCTCGCTCCACCGATGCGCGATAGGAGGCGAAGGCGCATGTCAGCTTGTCCTGGTCCGGGTTTCTGTCCAGAACCTCGCGCACGCGCAGGGCTTGATAGGGCAGGCTGCCATAGAGCAGGCAGTCGGTGCTGTACCAGAAACGCCGCGCCGCTTCCCAATCCGCCCCCGTGATCGTCACGTCTTCCGGTTGCGGCACCGATCGTTTCACCTCTCCGTCAATCTTCTCTGACACGATCCGCTCCTCGCCCCCACGAGCCGTTCCGCATCCCCATGACAAAGGTTTAGAGCGTCATCGCTAACGCGATCTCGCGCTCATGAGTTATCCCGAAATTAACACTGATCTTACACCCCCGCACATTCGAACCGTCATTCCTGGCAACCCATCTTTGGTCACACTATCAGCAACGATACAGGCCAAGCGCTTGCCTGCGTGCTGCTTTGTTCATGATGAGAAAGAGCCCCGGGGATCGCATGCCCCGAGTCTTCTTGCTTTAACCCAGTCAAGTAGGACAGCCCCGATTTCGCCACTGCGCAAGGGACGGGCAGCGCTGCGCTCTGCTCCTGTAGAGGGAGATGGCCTCATGGCCCTTTCCCGCCCGAACCCCGCCTTCCAACGACCAGATCTGCCTCATCAAAGAGACCGGGCGCTAGCTGGAATTATCCACGCCGCTTAGAACAACGACTTCCCCAACTCGCCGGCGCATTTTCTCATTTTGGACTGAACCTACACCCTAGCGGATATATCGGTTGGGGGATTGTCAGGGGGGGTAAGATCGCCGACAACATCCGTGTGAAGGATGGGCGGGCATATCTGACGACGGGGAACGATGCGGCATTCGCGCTGCTGTCCGACACCGATCTGGTCGAACTGTGGTTCAATGCGGCCGACCAGGACCATCCGACGCCGGCGGAAGCGGCCATCCGCGACGAACTGACCCGGCGCGACATCCAGGTCTGACCCACCACCAGAACCAAAACGGGCGCGTTCCCACGACGCGCTCCGGAGGGCGAGCAAATCCCACGTGCTCGCCCTCCTCCACCAGATAACGGGACAGGCCCGCTAACGGCGGACGCGGCGGCGATAGGTGACGTTCACCCGCTCCGACAGCAGCAGGTAAGGCAGCCACAGCGCCATGCTGAGCATGGTCTTCTGGATATTGCCCGTCAGTACCAATACTAGCCCGCGCGCGACGGGGGCCGGCAGCGCCTGATCGCCGAGCAGCTGTGCGATGACGAGCTGCGAGGCGACGTCCATCGTCCAGATCAGCAGCAGGACGCGCGGGAACCAGGGCACGTGACGCACCGCCAGCACGAACGCCGCCGCATAGAGAAGATTGAACAGCACGCAATCGGCCGCGAGCGAAAAGAACAGCATGCGCGCCCAGCCCGGCCCGACGCTGGCGATCGCGGGGACTCCAATCATGAACTCGCCGGTGCGCATCGCGACGTTGATCAAAAGGCCGATGGCGAGACCCGCCATCAGGCCGCTCGCCCCGAAGCTGGGATGGCTCTGCGCGGTCAGCGGATCGACCCGGCGCCACCGGCCGATGCGGGCCAGCACGATCTCGGGCAGCGCGACGAGGGCATGGCGCGGGAAGAAACGGGCGGCCAGCACGAGACCGAGCGCCGGCGAGACGATGAGGGCGAGATGCGCGGCGAGACTGGACCAGGAGGGCGCGACGGCGAGAACTTCCAGCCGCCGGATGACGACGACGCCGAGGACCAGCGCCCAGGCGGCGGCGATCAGGCCGACATGGCGCTCCACGGCGACAATCGCGCGGAGGGACCGCAAGCGCATGACCCGCGCGAAGCTGCCGTTACGGAATGCTGCCATCTCGACCATGACGATACTCTCGCGCTGCGGACCGGCCAAGACCTAACGAAAGACCGTTAACGTCTCTTGAAGGGGTTAATGTGCCTGAATGACACAGGATTTGGCCGAAAGCGCATGAGGCTCCCCGATTTGCTCGACTCGGCCGCCGATTCGCACGGCTGAACTCATTGCCGGGAACCATTTTCGCCGGGGCCGCAGCGCGCACGGCGCGAATTCCGCCATGTCGGAAAAATGCCCGAAAATTCAGATTGATGACGCATTTCCGCGCGGATGAATAAACGAAGGTTATATAACGAATTATTTATCAAATTTGGTTAAAACCTGACTTAAGGTATTATAGCGGTACGTGTTTTTACTTAGAAATATCATTTTACATGGTTAACGAACCGTTTTCACAAGCTATTGAAAATACTCAGAAAGTTAAAAATTGACTAACAGGCGATAATGGTTTCTTTTCAATGCGTTCCCTGAGGAGGGCTGCGAAAGGGTTGAAAAACCCGGACTGAAACGTGGGTTGCAGAGCTTTCGTAATAAATTTCTCAGGTGGGCGAGAAATGAGCATGAAATGGGTTCAAGCTCAATTTGTTGCATGGGAACTTAATCATGAAGACATTCATCAAGACCTTTCTGTACGACCAGACAGGCGCTGCCGCTGCCGAGTATGCGCTGATCCTCGGCGTCATTGGCACCGCCATCGTTGTCGGCGCTGGCGCACTTGGCAGTGGCATTAGCGACGCACTGACGGCCGCGGGTACTTTCATCACCGCCCACGAAGTTCAGTAAGTTCGATCTGACCTCGAAGGCTGCCACGGTCCGAGCCAACAGCGATCGGCGTGGCAGTCTCTTCGGTTTCTTCGGGAGCGCGTACGTTGTCGAATCAACGTAACTTTGTAATTCTTCTCATTGCGCTCCTGATGGGCGTCTTTGCCGTATATCTTGCAAATAGTTATTTTACGGGTGTTGCGAGACACAACGAAAAGATTGCCGAGGATTTAAATCTAGCGACCATCGTCGCCGCGCGCGTTCCGCTGAACTATGGCGACCAGATCACCGCCGACAAGCTCAAGGTCGTGCAATGGCCGTCTTCGTCGGTCCCCGAGGGCTCCTTCAACGATATTCGCGCGCTGCTCTCCGATCCCGCCGGGCCACGCGTCACGCTGCGCCCCATCGAGGCGGGCGTGCCGGTGCTGCGCCCGATGATCTCCGGCCCCGGTGGCCGCGCCGTCATTTCCGCGACGCTGTCGCGCGACAAGCGCGCCGTCGCGATCCGGGTCAACGAAGCCTCGGGCGTTGGCGGGTTCGTCGCGCCGGGCGACAGCGTCGACGTGTTGCTGACGCGGCAGCCGCCGGCCAGTGGCGCCAGCGCCGCCGAGCAGATCACCGACACGATCGTCGAGAATGTGCGCGTCATCGCGACCGACCAGAATGCCAACGACGCCAGCAAGGACCCGCAGGTCAGCAAGACGGTGACCCTGGAAGTCGACCCCATTCAGGCGCAGAAGATCGCGCTGGCCGGCCAGATCGGCCAGCTTTCTCTCTCCCTGCGCAATGTCGCGGACCGCAAGCCGGCCGAGACGCGGACCGTGACGGTCGCCGATCTCGGATCGGGCGGCTATCCCTACTACACTCCTGCCCCCGCTGCGGCGGCGGCGCCGGCCTATCACCGGGCGCCTGCCGCACCGCGTGCGGCCGCGCCGGCGCGGCCGAGCGGCCCGGCCGTGATCGTGGGCAAGGGTCTTTCCATTTCCAAGGTCGAGGTGTCCCGTGACGGCGGCAATTAAGGACATGCAAGCGTTTCCCACGTTGGTCAGCATGGTCTGTGCCGTCCTCCTCACGGGGCTTCCCGGCTCTGCCATGGCGGCCCCCCCGCCGTCATGGCAGGATGCCGCCTCCGGCGTCAGCGCCGGCCAGCTCGACGTGCCGCTGAACAAGAGCCAGATGCTGACGGTCGACCAGCCGGTCGGCCGGGTGATGGTGGGCAATGCCGAGGTGGCCGACGTCATGCCGATCACCACCAAGAGCATCTATGTGCTCGGCAAGAAGATCGGCACGACCAGCCTCACCGTGTTCGACAAGGCGGACCATGTGATGGCGGTTGTCGATGTCGCGGTCGGGCCGGACATCGTCTCGCTGCGTCGCCAGATCGGCGAGCTGCTGCCGGGCGAGAAGATCGGCGCGAGCATCTCCAACGACGCGATCGTCCTCACCGGTGTCGCCTCCAGCGCGCCCGCGATCGACCGGGCCGTCCAGCTCGCCAAGACCTATTCGGGCGACAAGGTGGTCAACATGGTGTCGCTGGGCGCGAGCCAGCAGGTGATGCTGGAAGTGCGCTTCTCCGAAGTGCAGCGCGACACCGCCAAGAAGCTGGGCATCGGCGCCTTCCTGAACAGCCAGAGCGGCCGGTTCGACGGCGTGTTCGGCAATGGCGCCCAGCTCGTGCCGGACAAGGATACCGGCGTGGGCGTCATGCAGCGCACTGCGGTGACCGACACGTTCGGCGTGTTCCGCCAGCTCTTCAATATCGGCGGTGTCGGCATCGAAGGCACGCTGGATGCTCTCGAGAGCAAGGGGCTGGTCAAGACGCTGGCTCAGCCGACGCTGATCGCCCTCTCGGGCGAGACCGCCTCCTTCCTGGCGGGCGGCGAATTCCCGATTCCGGTGGTGCAGAACGGCAATAGCAGTGGCGGCGCCGCACAGGTGACGGTCGAGTTCAAGCCGTTCGGCGTCAGCCTGGCCTTCACACCGACGGTGCTGGCCGACAAGGTGATCAGCCTGGCGGTCGAGCCGGAAGTCAGCGCGATCGACCAGAGTTCCTCGGTGCAGATCAACGGCCTCTCCATCCCCGGCCTGCGCACGCGGCGGGCAAGCACGGTGCTGGAGCTGCACGACGGCGAGGCCTTCGCCATCGCCGGCCTGATGCAGAAGGATTTCGGCACGACGGTGCGGCAATTGCCGATCCTGGGATCGCTGCCCATTCTGGGCACGCTGTTCCGCTCGACGGGCTTCCAGCGCGGCGAGACCGAGCTGGTGATCGTCGTCATCCCGCATCTGGTGAAGCCGGTGAAGCCCGCGCAGATCTCGCTGCCGACCGATCGGGTCAAGGATGCGCGGGAAGGCGACCTGTTCCTGATGGGGCGGACCGACGGGGCGGTGCCGGTGCTGCCCGCGCCCGAAGGCGCGACTGCGCCGGCGAGCGACAGCAAGAAGGCCAAGGAGAAGCGTGATGGCTATGAATATTAAGGTCGGCGCGCTTGCCCTCGCCCTGAGCCTGCCCTTGTGCCTGGGCGCCTGCACGCCGATGGACGCGGGCTTCGGCGACAGCGTGCGCACCAATCTGGCGGCGCAGACGATCGACCCCGATCCGGCCGCCAACGGGGCCGAGCCGGCTTATTCGGGCCAGAAGGGTGCGGCCGCCGTCGAGCGCTATCGCACCGACAGAGTGAAGCCGCCCAAGGGCATCCGCACGACCGACGGCATTTCCGGCGGCGCATCGAACTCGGGCGGTTCCGGGCGGTAACAGGGAGGATGCGATGGCGCTGACGACCCGACTGCGAGCCCTGCATGGATCGACCGACGGCGCGGTGGCGCCGACCGTGGCGCTCTGCCTGGTCGCGCTGATCGGCGTGGGCGGCATCGCCTTCGACTATGCGCGCATGGCCGGCCTCCACTCGGAGCTGCAGAATGCGGCGGATCAGGCCGCGCTGGCGGCGGCGACGCAGCTCGATGGCAAGAGCGGCGCCATCGCGCGCGCGACGGCGGCGGCGAGCGCGCTCGTCACCAACTCGACGCTGCTGGCCTATGATGCGGGGACGAAGCCCTCGGTCGCGATGGCGAAGGTCGAGTTCTACACCGATCAAGGTACGACGGCGACGACGGCGGATGCGACGGCGCGGTTCGTCAAGGTCACCGTCGATGGCCGGGAAGTCCATTATGCGCTGACGCCGATCGTCGGGGCGATCAGCTCCGGATCGCTCGACGCGATCGCGATGGCGGGGCTGGGATCGGCGATCTGCAAGGTGCCGCCGCTGATGATCTGCAATCCGGCGGAGGCGACCGACCCCGCCTTCACGGTGGGCAATTATCTCAGGAAGGGCCTCAAGCTGGTCAGCGGCGGCTGGGCGCCCGGCAATTTCGGCTTCCTCAAGACCGGCAGCGGCAACGGCACGCCCGATCTGGCGAAAGCGATCGGCTGGGTGTCGCTGCCCTATGACTGCTCGCCCGGAACCGGCGTCAGCACCAATCCGGGCAATATGGGCCAGACCGTGATCGATGCGCTCAACACGCGCTTCGACGTGGGCGATTCCAGCTCCTGCCCCAGCGGCGGCACCTGCCCGCCCTCGACCAACAGCACCAAGGATCTGGTGAAGGACAACAAGACCACCGGCAACCAGGCTTGTATCGTCCAGAACAAGGGCTGGCAGGAAGCCGCCACGGGCTATGGCTATTATCTCGGTGGCAAGAACGGCAAGACAGCGACGCCGGTGACGACCACCACCGCCCTGCCGACCACCGGCGCACAGGATCCGCTTGCGATGGGCTATCCGCGCGATCTCTGCCACGCCTTCGACACCACCTGCAGTGGCCAGACCGGCGGCAGCCGGATCGGCGACGGCGTGTGGGATATCGACGCCTATTTCCGGGTCAACTACAAGGGTCTCAACCATAGCGGCTGGATGGCGGGCACGCATCTGGCGGCCAATGCCTCGCGCTACGAAGTCTACAAGTGGGAAATGGACAATGCCGGCACGGTGCTGAACGGCCAGAAAGTGCTGGACCCGGCGGGCCGCCCGGTCGACACGTTATATGCCTACGGCGCGCCCAAATGCGTAACGCCGGGCATGGCGCCGGGCGGCTCCCACCCGGACCGGCGCCGGCTCTCGGTCGCGGTCGTGAACTGCACCGCCAACAGCGTCAACGGCAATTCCACCAACCTGCCCGTGCAGAAGTGGATCGACGTCTTCCTCACCGAGCCTTCGTTGGGCCGCTCCGTCACCTACAAGAGCGGCACGTCCAAGGACGAAATGTATGTCGAAGTGATCGCCGAGGCCGGCACGAGCACCAGCGCGGGCACGGCCGGCCAGGTGGTGCGCCGCGACGTGCCGTATCTGGTCAAATGACGCGCCTGCTCGCCTCCTTCCTGCGCGACCGGCGCGGCACCGCGGCGGCGGAGATGGCGCTGGTGACGCCGCTGCTGATCATCATCATGTTCGGCGCGTTCGAGGCCGGCAATTATTTCTGGAACGAGCATGTCCTGATCAAGGCGGTGCGCGACGGGGCGCGCTTCGCCGGGCGCCAGTCGTTCGGCAAATATAGCTGCGCGGCGGTGACCGACAGCGCGGCGGCGAGCGCGATCAGGGCGGTCACGCGCACCGGGTCACCGAGCGGCACGACGCCGAGGATCGCCGGCTGGACCGACGCGCAGGTCACGCTCGCGGTCTCATGCGTCTCCGGCGAGAGCGGGATCTATGCCGCCAATGCGGGGGACGCGCCGCGCGTGACGGTCAGCGCGACCGTGCCCTATACCGCGCTGTTCGGATCGCTGATCTTCGCGAACGATCTCAACCTCGTGGCCTCGGCCCAGTCGCCGGTGATGGGCATATGAGGGGGGCGCTGCGGGCCTTCTGGCGGGATCGCGCGGGCGCCTCGGCGGCCGAGTTCGCGATGGTGCTGCCGCTGCTGCTGCTGTTCATCTTCGGCGCGATCGACGTCGGCCGGCTGATGTGGACCTGGAACGAGGCGGAGAAAGCCACCCAGATGGGCGTGCGCTTCGCGGTGGCGACCGATCTCGTGCCCAGCGACCTCGCCACCTACAGCTATGCGGCGAACGGCGTCCCACAGGGCGACCCGGTCCCCGAGAGCGCCTTCCCGGGGGTGAGCTGCGATTCGGCGACCTGCGCGTGCAAGAGCGGCGGCAGCTGCCCGTTCGGCATGACGCGCAACGGGGACGCGTTCAACCGGCTCGTGGCGCGCATGGCGCAGCTCGAACCGGACATCAAGGCGGCGAACGTCACGGTGGACTACGGCTATTCGGGGCTCGGCTATGCCGGCGACCCGAACGGGCCGGACGTTTCACCACTTGTTACCGTCAATCTGCGAAACGTGGTGTTTCAGCCGATCACGCTCCTGCTGTTCGGCGCGTCGATCACTCTGCCGAGTTTCAGCGCGACCCTCAGCCTGGAAGACGGCGCCGGCACCGACTTGAACTGACGGACGATTATCGTGGGACTTTTCGATCACAAGCTTGGCATATCGGAGGACGAGATCCTGGACCTCAGTCAGTACAAGATCGAGATCGTCCTCAGCGAAGCCGAAATCGCGCAGCTCGAGGAAGGCGATCCCGGCGCCTCCGGCCTCGCCGTCACCGTCAATCCGGCCGAGCTGACGGAGCCGGTCGCGCGCGGCATCGTGCAGTCCGCCTCGATCCTGTGCGTCGAGGTCGATGCGCGGACACCGCGCTCGCTGGCGCGCCTGACGGACCTGCGCGCCGACAATCCCGACCTGCCGATCATCGCGCTGGCCCGCGACGCCGACGTCGCGCTGGTGCGCACGCTGCTGCGGCAGGGCGTCAACGACGTGGTCGACCTGCCGCTCTCGATCCGCCAGCTGGCCGAGAGCGTGGGCGAAATCCTGGGAAGCCTGGCGCCAAAGCCGGTGGCGGGCGAGCGCCGCAACGGCCGGCTGATCGCCGTGGTGAAAAGCACAGGCGGCGTCGGCGCGACCAATGTCGCGGTCAATCTCGCGACCTCGCTCGGCGCGGAAGGCGGCAACGGCTCGGCATGCCTGTTCGACCTGGACGTGCAGTTCGGCAATGCCGCCACCTATCTGGGCGCGCCCAACGAGCCTTCCCTCAGCGAATTGCTGGCGGGCGGCGCGCGCATCGACGGGGACTTCCTACGCACGGTCTCCTCGGACGTGGCCGGCGGGGTTCGTTTCGTCGCGGCACCGCCCGACATCCAGCCGATCGAAACGGTCGACGAGACGCAGATCCGCCGAATCCTGCGCACGGCGCGGGGCGAGTTCGACTATGTCGTCGCGGATCTACCGGCCAACTGGGCGAACTGGACGCTGGCGGTCGTCGCCGAGGCGGACATCATCGTGCTGGTCGTCACGCTCAGCATCGCCAGCCTGCGGCAGGGCCGGCGCCAGCTGCAACTGCTGCGCAGCCAGGGCGTCGACCCGGCCAAGATCCAGATCCTCGTCAACCGTGTCGAGCAGCGGCTGTTCAAGACCATCGGCCTCGACGACGCGGCGAAAGCGCTGGGCCATCCGGTCACGCTCTCCGTCCACAACGACTATCCGCTGCTGAGCGCCGCCAACAATCAGGGCATTCTCGTCGCCGAGCTCGGCAAGCGATCGAAGGTCGCGCGCGACTATGCCCGGATCGCCCAGACGATCGCCCAACTGACCGACCGGGCTGTGCGCTAAGATGTGGCAGATCAAGCGCGATACCCATGCCGACACCGAAAGCCTGGGCGCCCGCGACCGGGATGCCGGGCCGCGCGGCCGCTCGGCGCCGGAATATCTCGACCTCAAGATCGAGCTGCACCGGCGCCTGATCGAGCTCATCAACCTGCAGGCGCTCGAAACGATGACCCGGCCGCAGATCGAGGTCGAGGTCGGCGAGATCGTGCACGAGCAGCTCGCCCTGCAGAAGCATGCGCTGAACCAGACCGAGCGCCGGGCGCTGGTCTCCGACATTCTCGACGAGCTGCTGGGATTGGGCCCGCTCGAGCCGCTGCTGCAGGACGAGACAATCAACGACATCCTGGTCAACGGGCATGACGTGATCTTCGTCGAGCGCCAGGGCCGGCTGGAGCGCGTCGACAGCCGGTTCAAGGACGACCGCCACCTGCTGCGCATCATCCAGAAGATCGTGAGCGCGGTCGGCCGCCGGGTCGACGAACAGTCGCCCTATGTCGACGCCCGCCTCGCCGACGGCTCGCGCGTCAACGCCGTGATCCCGCCGCTCGCGATCGACGGGCCGCTGCTCTCGATCCGCAAATTCTCCAAGAAGCCGATCCACATGGGCAAGCTTGTGGAATATGGCAGCATTCCGCAGGCCGTTGCCGATGTGCTCTCCGCCGTCGTGGTGGCGCGCCGGAACGTGCTGATCTCCGGCGGCACGGGCGCCGGCAAGACGACTTTGCTCAACGCGATGTCGGCGGCCATCGACCAGTCCGAGCGGATCGTCACGATCGAGGATTCGGCCGAGTTGCAGCTGCAACAGATCCATGTCGCGCGCATGGAGACCCGCCCGCCCAACATCGAGGGCCGCGGCGAGATCAGCCAACGCGACTTGGTGAAGAACGCGCTGCGCATGCGACCCGACCGCATCATCGTGGGCGAGGTGCGCGCCGGCGAGGCCTTCGACATGCTGCAGGCGATGAATACGGGCCACGACGGATCGATGACCACCGTCCATGCCAACACCGCCCGCGACGCGCTGGCGCGCCTGGAGCAGATGATCGGCATGAGCGGCATCGACATGCCCGCCCGCTCCGCGCGCGCGCAGATCGCTTCGGCGATCAACGTCGTCGTCCAGGTCGCGCGCCTCTCCGACGGATCGCGCCGGGTGACCAGCGTGTCGGAAGTCACCGGCATGGAAAGCGACGTCGTCACCATGCAGGAAATCTTCCGTTACCGCATTCGCGGCCGCGACGAGACCAACCGGATCGACGGCTATTTCGAGGCGACCGGCATCCGGCCGCGCTTCCTGGAGCAATTGCACGAGCACGGAGTCAGCCTGCCGGCCGACATCTTCCGGCCCGACCTGAGGATCAGCTGAGATGAGCGACACCGTCATCCGGACGCTCGTCCTGGTCCTCATCTTCGGCACCGTGTTCCTGATCAGCGAGATGGTGCTCGGCCAATGGCGCGCCAGCGGCAGCTCGAGCCGCGCGATCAACAAGCGCCTGCGCATGATCGAGCAGGGCAACGACCGCCGCGAGATCATCACCCAGATCCGCAAGGATTCGGCGGACGGCCTCGGCAAGCTGCCCGGTCTGGCCGGGCGCCTGCTCGGCTCGTTCGAGAAGACCATTCGCGCGAGCAAGATCGGGCTGACCGCGAAGCAGGGACTGGCCGCAATGGCCGCCGCGGCGGCGACCGTCTTCTGTCTGATCGTGATCAGCGCCGGGCTCTTCGGCTTCGGACTGACGCTCGGGACGATCCAGCTGGCGCTGGTTCTGGCCATCTGCATCGGCATCGTGTTGCCGATGCTGTTCCTGGCGCAGGTCGCCCAGAAGCGCCGCGCCAAGATGCAGGAGCAGTTTCCCGTCGCGCTGGACATTTTCGTGCGCGGCCTGCGGGCGGGACATCCCATCGCCTCCGCGCTCAACCTGCTGGCCACCGAAATGGAAGACCCGATCGGCAGCGAGTTCGGCCTGGTCACAGACGAGGTCGCCTATGGCGCCGACCTGCGGGACTCCCTCCAGGACATGGCGGATCGCTGGGACCTGGAGGATATGCGCATGTTCGTGGTCTCCCTCTCCGTGCAGAATGAGACCGGCGGCAATCTCGCCGAGATTCTGGAGAATCTCTCGCAGGTCATCCGCGAGCGCGCCTCCATGTACATGAAGGTGCGCGCGCTGAGCTCCGAGGGGCGCATGTCGGCCAAGGTGCTGACGGCGCTGCCGATCGGCACCTTCGCCCTCGTCTTCGCGACCAATCCGGCCTTCTACCTCGAATATTCCAACGATCCGGCCTTCATCATGGGGTTCAGCCTGCTCATCGGCCTCTATCTGCTGGGCGTCTTCATCATCCGCCGCATGGTCGATCTGAAGGTCTGACATGGTCGACGTCCTCATATCCTCCGCTGCCCTGCGCATGACCGTCCTGATGATCGTCTTCATCGCGGTCGTCGCCGGCGTCCTGCTGTTCGCGCGCATTGTCTCCGGCCGGTCCGCCGTCCGCCGGCGGCTGGAAGTCGAGCCATCGGGATCGCCGCTGTCGGCCGAGACGGACAGCAAATATCTGCGCGAGCAGGAACGGCAGCAAGGCTGGGCCAAGCTGACCGCGGCAATCGAGCGGGCCGGCATCCAGCTCACCGACGAGAAGAACAACACGCTCAAGGCGAAGCTGGCCATGGCCGGCTTCCGCTCCCCGGTGGCCGTGCGGATCTTCACGCTCGCCCGGCTCGTTTTGCTCTTCGGCGTCCCGAGCCTGTATCTCGCGACCGTGCTGCTCGCCCCCGAGCGGCCGTCCCTGTTCAAAATCTATCTGATCTCGGTCGGGCTCGCGCTGATCGGCATGTATCTGCCCAACATCTGGCTCAACGGCCGGGCCGAGCGGCGGCGCAACGAGATCGTCAACGGCTTCCCCGATTGCCTCGACCTGATGCTGGTCTGCGTCGAGGCGGGCCTCGGCCTCGAAGCCGCCTTCGACCGGGTCGGCCGGGAAATCCTGCGCTCGCATCCGCTCCTTGCCGAGATCCTCTCGACGGCGACGCTGGAATTGCGCGCGGGCGCGAGCCGGGAGCAGGCGCTGCGCAGCATGGCCCTGCGCGCGCAGGTGGACGAGATCCGGGCGTTCACGACGTTGCTCATCCAGTCCGACAAGCTCGGCACCAGCATCGGCCAGACGCTGCGCATCTATGCCAGCGAGATGCGCGAGAAGCGGCGCATGCGCGCCGAGGAAAAGGCCCACAAGCTGCCCGTGCTGCTCTCCATCCCGCTCGTCGCCTGCATGCTGCCGACGATGATCGGCGTGCTGATGCTGCCTGCGGCGCTGCGCGTGGTTCGCGTGATGTTGCCATTGATGCGGGGGACACATTGATGAACCGGACATATCGCTCGATCGGCTGCTGCGCGCTGATGGCATCCTTGCTCGCCGGTTGTGCGGGGCGACACGCGAGCGTGGCGATCCGGCCCGTCGGCGTGCCCGAAGCGACCGCGCTCTCGGGCGCGGACGCCCTGATCAGACAGGGCCGCAGGTTCCTCGCGAGCGAGAATTACGGTCTGGCGATCGCCCAGTTTCGCGAGGCCATGCGGTTCGATGAAAACTCGGCCGCGGCGAGCAACGGGCTGGGCATCGCCTATGCCTCGATCGGCCGCGATGATCTGGCGCGGCGCTATTTCGAGCGGGCCATCGCCTTCGCGCCGACGGATGCGTCCTATCGTCGCAATCTCGACCGCTTCGCCAGCACCACGGATCGCGCGGGCGATGCCGAGCTGGCTGCGGACATGCCAGCGGGTCAGGACGAAGGGCCGGTCGGCTATCATCTGCGCCAGGAAGCCAGCTCCCCGGTCGATCATGACAAGGCCGCCGATCTTTCGCTGGCGCTGCCGCCAGCGGGCGACAAGCCCGTCCTGACCGAGGCGCGCCTTGCGGTCGGCACGCTCGGCGCAATGCTGACGACCAGGGCACCGCAAGCCGCCGCGTCCGCGGCGCCGCAACAGCCGGTCCGCTTCACGCTGGACAGGGCGCAGGCCCCCGTCCCCGCCTATGGACCGGCGCCCGTGCTCAAGCGCGTCAGCATCTACGAGGTGCGCATCGCCGCGCGCAAGCCGGCCGAGGTGCTGGCCGAGATCATGCAGCGCGACTATCTCGCGCAGTGGGACAAGGGCGAGACCGTCGCGCCCGAAGCGCGCGAGGCGCTGACCGGCCAGGCCGCGTTCCGGGCCGCGCTCGGCCACGCACGCGGACGGATCGCCAATGCGCTGTCGATCACGATGGCGAGGCAGGCCTGCGCGCAGGCCAGGCTGGCATCCTATACTTTCTACGCGGCAGCGCGCACATCCTCCTCGCAATGCGCCTCCTGATCCTGCCGGCATTGCTGCAGCTCATGACGGCGGGTCCGGTGGCGGCGCAGGCGGCGCCCAGCGCTCACCAGCCCGACGCCGAGGCTATCCGCACCGCCATCGCCGCCGGACGGCTCGAGGAGGCGTCGACGCTGCTCCTCATCCGCGATGCGCAGCATCCCGGCGCGCAGGACGACGCGCTCATGCTCGCGAGAGGCGAACTGGCGCTGGCGCGAGGGTCCGCGACGGATGCCGAGCGGCTGATCGAGGGCGTCGCAGCGGAGGGCGCGCTGCGCTGTGGCGTCAAGCGCATCCGGGCCCTCGCCCTGATGGAACGGGCCCATGACGACAGCGCGATCGACCGGCTGGGCGCGGTGGCCGAAGGATGCGCGCCGGACTGGCGGGTGTGGCGCGCTCTGGGCACATTGCTCGGGGAGAAGAGCGAGCGGGACGCCAGCCGGTTCGCCTTCGCGCAGGCGCTGGCGGCGGGCGGGGATCCCTCGATGCTGCGCAACGATCGGGCGCGCGCGCTGATCGGGATGGGCGATCTCACTGGCGCGGCGGAGACGCTGCAGGACGGCGTGACGAGCGCGCCGCAGGACGCCGCCTCGCGGCAATTGCTCGATCTGGTGAACGGGATGCGCGGCTTCGAGCCGGAACGGGCGGCGTCCGACACCGACGAGCGCTGGGCGCAGCGGCTGGCCGATGCCGCCGACGGCGCGCGCCGGGCGGGGCGGACGGCGCTGGCCCGCAGCTTGATCGACCAGGCGCTGCTGGCCTCGCCGCGTTATGACGAGCGGCTGCTGGCGGCGGCGAAGCGGCCATGAGCCACGCTGCCATCGCCTGCCAGATCCTCGCCTGCGCGCTGCTGGTCGGCGCGGCCTTCCAGGATCTTCGCACGCGTTCGATCGCGAACGGCTGGTCCGTCGCGCTTCTCGTCCTGTTCGCGGTCGCCTATGCGCTCGGCGTCATCGCGGGACCGCTGGTGTCGCATCTCCTGCATTTCGCGCTGGCGCTGTCGGTGGGGATGATCCTGTTCGCGCTGCGCTGGTTCGGCGGCGGCGATGCCAAGCTCTATGCCGCTATCGCGCTCTGGTTCTCGCTGGGCAATTCGCTCTATCTGTTCGTCAGCGTCGCGCTGGCCGGGCTGGTCCTGGCGGTCGCGCATCTGCTCATCCGGATGGTCCAGAGCAAGGAAACGCGCGCGCGCGCCATCCGCGAGGGCAAGATCGCCTATGGCGTGGCGATCGCGGCCGGTGCGATCGCGGCCCTCCCCCGGGTCATGCTGTAGGCCGCGCCCTCAATAGTCGGACGGATCGCGGAACTGCAGGCCGCCCTGCTTGATGATCAGCTCGGAGCGCGAATTGACGCCGAGCTTGCGATAGACATTGTGGAGATGGACCTTGATCGTGCCCTCGGAGAGCCCGACGCGATCGGCGATCTCCTTGTTGCGCAGGCCGGTGCAGACATAATCCACGATCTCGGACTCCCGCGCGGTCAAAAGGTCGTCCTGCCGCAGGCTCGGCGTGGGATTGCTGACCGAGTGCCGCAAGGCGCGCTCGGTGACCGACGGATCGATCGCCGGCTGGCCCGCCAGGATCGCGTCGATGGCCCGGACGATCTCCTCGGGATCGCTGTCCTTGAGCGCGATCCCGTCTATGCCCAGGCGCAACGCCTCGATCGTGTCCTCGGGGTCGATCTGGACGGTCAGGAACATGGTCTTGACGACCAGCCGCTCCTTGACCTGGCGCAGCATGGCCATGCCGCCGCCATCGGCCATCGACACATCCATCATGATGAGATGCGGGTCGAACGCGTAGATCCTGCTCATGGCTTCCGCCACCGACAGGGCCGACTGGATCTCATATTTGCCGGTGGCGCTCAGATAGCGCTCCAGGCCATGGATGAAGAAGGGATGATCATCCACGATCATGACTTTTTTGCGCGTCATAGGTCTGCCTCATCATAAGTCAGCGGGATAGCGATGGCGAGCAGCGTGCCGGTCTGCAAACCATCCGAATAGGCCCGGCCATTCACGAGCGAGAGACGCTGCCGCAGCGAATGCGACGACAGCGGGCCATTGTGGAAATCGCCCGAGAGCCGCGCGGGCGTCGCCGACAGGTCCATCAGGCTGATGATCAGATTATGATCGCGCAGCGCCAGCGAACAGCGCAATTCCTTCGATCCCGAATGGCGGGCGGCATTGGCGATCACTTCGCGCAACAGATATTCGACATTGTTGGCCGACTCCCGGTGCATCGGGATCGCCGTCTCATCGCTGACGAACTCGACGTCGATCTCCCACTGCAGCGCGGTGGTCTTCACGCACAGCCGCAACGCCTCGAAAAGGTTCACCGGCTGATCGGCATCGACATTCTCGTCGAGGAGAGAGCGCAGACGCGCCTGCTCCAGCGCGATGATCTCCGCGGTGTTGCGAATTTCCGCATTGGCGGCGGGCGCGAGCTCCTGGGACTGGATGATGGTGAGCAGCCGCATCCGCAGCGCGGCCAGCGATTGCAGCACGCCGTCGTGCAGATCCCGCCGGGCGACCTCGCGCGCCTCGGTCAGGAAAGCGCGGCGCATCTCCATCGTCTGGTTGATCCGCTGGATGGCGCCGTCCAGCGCCTGATCGATGGCCCGGGCCTCCTGCGCCAGAACCGCGTCGTTCGGCTGATCATGGGCCAGGATGAGAACACCGCTCTGCCGGCCAAGCTCGAACGGCTTGGCCATGATGACCCCATGATCCAGCAGCGACAGGAGGTGCAATTGATGGATCGGATCGTCGGCATTCGCGCGATCCGCGCGCTCACGCTCCCGGTCGCGGACCACGGTCAGCCCGCCCGGCAGATCCCGCAGTATCCCCAACCCCTTCGTCAATTCGGCCTGGAAGCGCTCAACCGGCCCGTTGCTGAAGACGCGGGCCAGCCCGTTCTTGCGAGACAGGGCAAGCATGCAGATGCAGCGCTCGCCACCGAACAGGCTGGAGAGCTGCTGAATCCATTTGGTGAAGTCGTAGGAAAAGGGCTGATTGGACGCGAGGATGGGGTCAATCCAGATATCGTCGCTGAGACGCTCGAGGCTGGCCCGGCGCCGGCTCGCGAAATGCGACGTCAGCGCATAAAGAAGCATGATGATGGCCCAGACGATGACGTCCGAAGGCAGGACCTGAAGCTCGATCCAGCTCAGATGCGTCATCCTGTCCGCCCACCAGAGGCCGGCCAGGGCGACGATCGGGGGCACGATCGCGACAGGCGCCGTCCATGGCCAGCCGCTGACACGAAGCGCGATCTCATCGAAGAACAGCAGCAGCAGGCCCGTCACCGGCGCGCCCAGCAAAGTGATGCAGCCGACGAATATCCAGTCCACCAGCAGCAGGATCAGAAACTCGATCCTCGTCCGGGGGAGATTGAGGAAGAGACCCGCCAGGGCGAGCGCCGCCAGGAGGAAGACGAGGCCCTGGATCGTATGGAATGCGGCGCCCGACATCGCCGCCTGCCGGCCCTGAAGCAGCACCGCGCTGGCGATGAGGACGCGTGCCAGCGCCAGGGCCAGAAGGGCTGGTCGCTTGCCCAGCATTTCTCCGGACGCGATAGTCTGCACGGCGTCTGCAACCCTAACTTATATCTTTGTCATAGCTCATATGGTGAATTGATTAACACTTAATACCATCATAGCCCTGTTCCCACCAACAATTGTTCATGATTGCGCCGGGGTGAGATGAAGTTCTCCACGTCGTGAAAGGTGAGGGATCGCAATAGTCGCGATATGCTGTAAGATATAGGCTATTGGTTTATTTGGAGCCTTCAAAAATGCCGCCAGACCATCGCAAGTAATCGGCCTCCGCCATTGCTCCCCTGACAGGCGATTGGCGGCGACGCCGGCCACAAGATATGCGATCGGGGTCGGCATCTTCGAGAAGGGCGGACGCAATCTGGTGCGATGGGCCTCGGACGGCTGGATAATTCAGGCCGCGCCTGAACGGCGGCTGGCAGTGATTTCGTCCACAGCCTGCCCTTCCGGATGCGACGCCATTGCGGATAGCTCCCACATCGTCATTCCCGCGAACGCGGAATCGAGGGGCGCCATGACAGTGCGGTTGGGTTCTGGATTCCCGCGTACGCGGGAATGACGGGAGTTGATAAGGCACGCTCCAGCCCGTTCGAACCGTCCGAGATGGTGGGTGCCGACGCTGGAAGCGGCCGGTCCGGTCCCGACGAGTTGCCGACATAAGCCCCTCCCCTTCAGGGGAGGGGTTGGGGTGGGGTTGGACCTCTCAGATCTATTGCTGCGCAAGCGATGCTGACGCATCGCCCCCACCCCCAAACCCCTCCCCTGAAGGGGAGGGGCTTATCTCTCGAATCCACGACGCCCGCGCCGTCCAAGATCGCGTATGTCGAAGCTGGAAGCCGATTCCGGTCGCGACGACAATCAATAGCTCGACGCCATCACAAGATCTCCCGATTGCAGGCATGGGAATCAACGATATGATGGAGGAATGTGGCAACTGGCTATCTTGGCATTGGCATCCGCGACTTCCATCGGCAAAGATGAGATCACGGTTGACAACGAAGCTTTCGGAAAGCGGCGCCATCTGACTTGCACTTGGTTCACCAACTTCGAAAATAGCCGGTTTGAACAATGTTATGACGCGACGGGGAGGCTATTTCGAGACGGCAATGGAGCTTCCATCCGATGCACCAAAGAAGAGTGTAAACGGCTGGATGCTGCAACCCGGCGAGCGGCAGGCTGGAGAAAACCAGAACCGCCCTGGGGCACATTCACCGTGCAATTGGTTGGCCGTGTGAGCCTGTTTTCTCATCAAAAGCGCTATCTTGGCGACGCTACCAGAACCGTTCTCATTGAGAAGGTGCAGAGCGTGCGTGTACCAAAGTAATCGCGCATGAACCGCCAACCGGGCGCAAGGATCATCGCGGGCACCGAGCCAACTAATATTTGCGCTCTTTTTCCTGGATGGCCCGATACCGCAGCGAGCGCGTGGTTCTAAGGCCGTTCAGGCCGAACCGCTCGACGGCACGCAGCCAGCCGGCAAGTTCCTCAAGCGTCATGTTGTAGCGATCGAGCGCTTCTTCCATCGTGAGGAGACCGCCATTGACCGCCGCCACCACTTCCGCCTTTCGCATCGGCAGCCAGTGCGCGTTTCCCGCAGGTGGAAGCATGTCCAGGGTCAGTCGCTGTCCCAATGGGCCAATCACCCATGGGGCTTTCGGAATTGCGCCGCCCTCATTTTTCCCGGCCATGAGGGCTCAGGCGGATCGGGCGATGGGCATCGGGTGTGGTTCGGCGCCCTGCGCTGCCATCACCCGTTGCAACCGCGCCGCGACCGCGCGCCAGACTGCCGCGCCTTCGACATTGCGATCGCGCGTGAAGCCTTGAATCTTGTTTTTGACGAAGGCTGGTGCCTCGTCGCCCTTTTCCTCCAGCACGATGCTCACGAGGGTCCACAATTCCTGCTGGCTGGTCATCCTGCCTGCCTGATCCTCATCCGACAAAAAGAAGCACCGCCGCGTGGGCGCAGCGGTGCTTCATGGTGAGCGCGGCCTGGAGACCGTCACTCATCGACCGGTCCTGTTCAGGCGAAGCTGACGGCCGCCTTGCGACGGCGCATCGCGGCGCCGGCCAGGGCAAAGCCGCCGATCATCATGGCCCAGGTCGCCGGCTCCGGAACGGACCCGCCCGGCTGGGTCGAGAACAGCACGATGTCCGAGCTGGCGCCGTACTTCCAGTAAATCGTCTTGAGATCGACGCCCGCATCGAAGAGATACAGAACCGAGGTGTCGGCCTTTTCGGCATTGCCGGGCGAGCCCTGACCGGCACCGTAGTGCAGGCCGATCAGCGTCATGCCATTGAGCAGCGTGTTGAACGGCGCCGCGCTGAAATCCTGGCTCATCGCTCCGGCGAGGCCGGGGAGCTTGATATAGGTCATCGAGCCCGCATTCTTCACGCCGACGCCATAGAGATCGTCGAGCAGACCCTGCAGACGCGCGACCGAAGCCGGGCTGCCGGCAAATGCCTGACCGTCGACGAAGCCGGCGCAATCGAACGAGCCGAACGTCGTGAACGGGCTTTGGGTGGGGCTGATATCCGAAATATCACAGGCCGGCAGGGCCGCCTGAGCAGGTGAAATCGCCACGAACGCGGCGGCAGCGATGCTGCACGTCATAAGAAACTTGTTCATTCCCACAACTCCCAGTTGTTCCATGAAGACATCTTCACGGCGCTCACAACCAAAATGGCGAACCGCCAGAAGTCGTGAAGCACACATCTTCAATAACCGAGTCTTGTCGGCATTTAAACAATCATTAATGACAATAATCCCGGCCCATCGTCTCGATTTGTTACGCCCTACCTTCATATAACTTTCGTTATATGCACTGTTAAACTACGTATATCTTGAAATACACTAACGGGAATTTACGCATTTTAGACTATATTCCTTCCGCGTCGTTCCTTGCGACAGAACCGAAATCACGGACAACAGGCAAAGTCACGGCTCTGTTTTGGCAAGCAGAAGTCCAGATCGAGCCGCGCCGATCGTCAGGCTTCGCCGTGACGCCGCCTCGGGGCCTCTCAAATCGGGCCGGACTATCGGGGAGAAAGGCTGATTCCGCTGGTAAGGCGGTGG
The DNA here is from genome assembly GCF_018603885.1 of Sphingobium nicotianae. GTDB lineage: Bacteria > Pseudomonadota > Alphaproteobacteria > Sphingomonadales > Sphingomonadaceae > Sphingobium > Sphingobium nicotianae. The sequence continues at coordinate 26,234 of NZ_JAHGAW010000006.1, read as the reverse complement.
TGGAAGGGGCTGGATTCGAACCAGCGTACGCTCTCGCGGGCAGATTTACAGTCTGCTGCCATTAACCACTCGGCCACCCTTCCAAGGCGCCTGATCCGGCCGGGCCGAGCCCGATAACGGATTTGGAGGGGCGTCTTTGGCGAATGGGGCCTTGCCTGTCAATGCCGCGCTGTGGAAAAGCGGCACCATGAAAAGAGGACATCGCACCGGCAAGCCCAAGGGTGGCTATCCCCATATTTATGGCCGCCACGCCGTCATCGCCGCGCTCGCCAATCCCAATCGGGTGATTCGCAAGATCTGGGGCACGCGCGAGGTGATCAACGCGCTGGAGCTGCCGCCGGTGCTGCCGATCGTCTATGCCGATGTCGCCGACATGGGCCGACTGGTGCCGCACGACGCGCCGCACCAGGGCATCGTCGCCGAGGTCGAGCCGCTTGACGACATCTGGCTCGGCGACCTGCTGGAGGAAGGCGCGCCCGACGAGGCGGCGCGCCGGCCCATCCTGGTGCTCGATCAGGTGACCGATCCGCACAATGTCGGCGCGATCCTGCGCTCGGCGGCCGCCTTCGATGCGCTCGGCATCGTCACGCAGGACCGGCATGCGCCGCCGGAATCCGGCGTCGTCGCGCGCGCGGCGGCGGGTGCGCTGGAGATCGTGCCCTGGGTGCGCGTGGTCAACCTCGCCCGCGCGCTCGATGAGATCGCCGAGGCCGGCTATTGGCGCATCGCGCTCGACGGCGACGCCAAGGAAACGCTCGGCACGGCGCTGGAGGGCGCCAATCGCGTCGCGCTCGTGCTCGGCGCGGAGGGCGAAGGGCTGCGCCTCAACAGCATCAATCATTGCGACATGGTCGCCCGGCTGCCGATGTCGCCGCGCATGGAAAGCCTCAACGTTTCCAACGCGGCCGCGATCGCGCTATACGCCTGCATGACGCGGTAAGGCGCGACGCTCGCCTGCCTTGCCCAGTGGGGGACATGCGGCATGACAAGACTGACCCGATGGCTCGTGCTGCTCGCCGCGCCCCTGCTGCTGGCGAGTTGCATTCTCGTCCCCACCAAGTTCGTCTCGACGCTCGACATCAAGGCCGACCGCAGCTTCACCTTCACCTATGTGGGCGAAGTGCAGCTCCTCAAGTCCAAGTCGGAGAGCGCGCCGGTGGACGAGGAGAATATGAATGCGAACCCGGGCGACGGGAATTCCGAGCAGAGCTGGGACGAGGGCGATGGCGAACCCCGGATGATCCAGATCGCCGCCCGGGCCAAGCCCAAGGCGAAGACCAAGGGCAAGGCGGACGAAACTTTCGGCGAATCGGACGAGGACGCCGCCAAGCTGCAGCAGCTCGCGACCACCCTGCGCGGCGAATATGGCTTCCGCTCGGTGCGCTATATCGGCAATCGCAAGCTCGCCATCGACTATCGGATCAGCGGCAGGCTCGACCACGCCTTCGTCTTCCCGTTCAATCCGGACGGCGAGATCATGTTCCCGTTCCTGGCGATCGAGCTGCGCGGCAAGGACCGGCTGCGCGTGAAGGCGCCGGGCTTCGCCAACGACGAGTCGGCGTCGAGCTCGATGGGAGGCATGGGCGGCATGGGGGGCATGGGTGGCGACGAAGGCCCCGGCTCGCTGCTTGACGGCAGCTTCACGCTCACCACGACGGCGGACGTCGTCAGCCAGAACCAGGAGGACGGCGCCCAGACCCAGCCGGACGGATCGAAGAAGATCGTCTGGACCGTCAGCCCCAACACGCGCGATGCGCCGATGGCGGTGCTGCGGGTCTCGCCGCTGCCATGAGACCGCGCGGCGCGATCACCCTGGCCGCGCTGGCCTGCCTCGGCACCGGCGCGCTCGCGCAGGGCCAGCCGCACAATGCGGTCTGGACCAATCCGCAGCGCAGCGTGCACGTCCGCGCCGAGCCCTGTGGCCGGGAAAGTCCGGCGATGTGCGGGACGGTCATCTGGGCCAATGCGAAAGCCCAGGCGGATGCGCGCCGCGGCGGCACCGATCCGCTGATCGGCGCGCGGCTCTTCCAGAACTTCGTCCCGGAGGGCAAATCCGCCTGGCGCGGCAAGGTGCTGGTGCCCGACATCAACAAGACATTCTCGGGCACGATCATATTGGTCGATGCGAAAACCCTGCGCGCGCAGGGCTGCCTCATCGGCCGGATCGGCTGCAAATCCCAGACCTGGACGCTGGTCGACACGCCCGCCCGCTAGAAAATGATGGTGGCTGGATGAAAACCCGCCCGTGGGTGTCGCGCTACGTCGAGCCCCGCATACGCCCCCCCACCGTGTCTCGACTTCGCTCGACACGAACGGACGGGTGGCGGAATAGGCGTTTCCACCCGATCAACGCTGAATCCCGAGCAGGCCGCTCGGCTCAATCCTCCGGCGCGATGGTGACGGTCATGCCGTCGAGATCGCCGCTGATCGGGATCTGGCAGGAGAGACGGCTGTTGGCCTGGCGATGATCCGAGCTGTCGAGCAGATCATCCTCGTCGCCCTTCATCGGCGGCAGCTTCTCGAAATAGGCCTCGTCGACGAAGACATGGCAGGTCGCGCAGGAACAGCAGCCGCCGCAGATCGCCAGCAGCTCGTCAATGCCCTGGTCGCGGATCGCTTCCATGACCGTATAGCCGTTGGGCGCGTCGAACTGCTCACTGGTTCCGTCCCGCTTCACGACCGTCAACTGCGCCATTTTTATCTCCCAACCGGTGATCGGCTCGCTATGAGGAAGCGATTGCGAGAAATCAACCTCCGGGACGGCCCATGCTCGACGAAACAGCGCTGCGAACTTCCCTTGATGCGCTCGCCGCGCGCGAGCCGTTGATCGCCGGCGCCATCGCCAGCCATGGCTATCCCGAGCCGCGCCAGCGCGAGCCGGGCTACGAGACCCTGCTGCGCACGATCGTCGGCCAGCAGGTGAGCGTCGCGGCCGCCGCATCGGTGTGGAACAAGCTGGAGGCGGCGATCGGCGCCGGCTGCGCGCCCGAGGCGCTGATCGCGCAGGATTACGACACGCTGCGCGCCTGCGGCCTCTCGCGCCAGAAGCAGGGCTATGCCCGCAGCCTCGCCGAGCTGGTCGTGACGGGCGCGCTCGATCTGCATGCGCTCCCGGCGGATGACGAGGAGGCGATTGCCGCGCTTGTCCAGGTCAAGGGCATCGGCCGCTGGTCGGCGGAAATCTATCTGCTCTTCGCCGAAGGGCGGCTCGACATCTGGCCGGCGGGCGACCTCGCCGTCCAGATCGCGATCGGGCGGATCATGGGCCATGCCGAACGGCCGAGCGAGAAGCTGACGCGGGAACTGGCGGAGCCCTGGCGTCCGCACCGCAGCGCGATGGCGATCATGGCCTGGCACCACTACAATACGAAGGTGTTTTGATGGCGCCACCTCGTCATGCCAGCGAAAGCTGGTATCTCTGGCGCCAGGAGACCCCAGCTTTCGCTGGGGTGACGCTATGGATTTACGGGCGGATCACCCCAGCAGCGCGTCGATCTCCTGCGCGAGGGCGATGTCGCGCATCGAGAGACCGTTGGCGTCATGCGTGGTCAGGCGGATGTCGACCCGGCCATAGACGTTGGACCATTCGGGATGATGATCGGCCCGCTCGGCCAGCAGGGCGACCTGCGTCATGAAGCTGAACGCCTCGACGAAATCCTTGAACATGAAGCCCCGACTGATCCCGGTGGCATCGTCGGAAAGCCGCCAGAGCGGCACGGCCCCAAGCGCGACCGTGCGCTCTTCGTCGGTGAGCTGGGGAATTCGGGGCATCATGCTCTCCTTGGGCAGCGCGCCCTTCTCGGCCAGAGGCGCGGAGTCGGTCAAGCGATGAGCGACGCCATGCTCCTCCTCGAGGGCCTCGCCTGTGTGCGCGGTGGGCGGATGCTGTTCGCGGGGCTCGATCTCGCGCTGGCGGCGGGTGGCAGCGCACAGATTGCGGGGCCCAACGGCGTCGGCAAATCAAGCCTGTTGCGCATCGTCGCGGGTTTGCTGCGACCCTATGCGGGGACGGTGCGCTGTGAGGGGGCGGTGGCGCTCACCGACGAGCTCGATGCGCTCGACCGGGAGCGCACGGTGCGGCAGGCCCTCACCTTCTGGGCGCGGATCGACGAGGCCCCGGCCGAGCGGATCGACGCCGCCCTTGCCGATCTGCGCATCGCGCATCTTGCCGACATCCCCGTCCGCATGCTCTCCACCGGGCAGCGCAAGCGCGCGGCGCTGGCGCGCACGCTCGTCACCGCCGCGCCGGTCTGGCTGCTCGACGAGCCCGCCAACGGCCTCGACGTCGAATCCGCCGCGGCACTCGGCGCGCTGGTCGACCGGCATCGCGCGGCGGGCGGCATCGTCCTTGCCGCATCGCATCTGCCGCTGGCCTGGGCGCAGGACCTGACGATCGAACTGCGAGCGCCACGAGACGCCGGGGAGGCGCCATGATCGGCGCGATCATCCTGCGCGATCTCGGCCGCGCCTTCCGCAGCGGGGGCGCCTGGCTGCCGCTCGCCTTCCTGCTGCTGATCGCCGCGCTCTTCCCCTTCGCGGTCGGCCCCAATGCGACCCTGCTTGCGCAAACCGGCGGCGGACTGCTATGGATCGCAGCGCTTCTCGCCAGCCTCCTTCCCATCGATCGACTGATCGAGCCGGATCGCGAAAGCGGCGTCATCGACCAGCTCGTGCTGCGCGGCGCCGGCGAGGGAAGCATCGTGCTGGCCAAGGGCATCGCGCATTGGCTGAGCTTCGGCCCGCCTCTGCTCGTCGCCGCGCTCCCGGCCGGCGCGCTGCTCAAGCTGGCCCCCGAGACGCTGCAGACCGTGATGATCGGCCTCGCGCTCGGCACGCCGGGCCTCGCCGCGCTGGCGATCCTGGTGGCGGCCCTGACCGCTGGTCTGCGCGGCAGCGGCGCGCTCACCGGCCTGCTCGTGCTGCCGCTCGCGGTGCCCATCCTGATCTTCGGCGCGGGTGCGCTGCAATTCGGGGGCGGCAGCGCGCTCAAGATGGTCGCCGCATGCTCGCTCTTTCTCTGCGTCGCTGCACCGATCGCGGGCGGCGCGGCCCTGCGCGCCGGGCGAGAGTGAGGGAGGCGACGTGGACAAGCGCTATCTGACCGCCGACGAGTTGCTGACCGACTCCTTCCGCCTTGCCAATCAAATCCTCGATGGCGGGTTTCGCCCGACCCATATCGTCGGCATCTGGCGCGGCGGCGCACCCGTCGGCATCGCGGTGCAGGAGTTGCTGGAGTTTCATGGCGTCGTCGCGGATCACATCGCGATCCGCACATCCTCCTATTCGGGGATCGACCGGCAAGAGCCCGAAGTGCGCGTCTATGCGCTGGGCTATCTGGTCGACACTCTGGCGCCCGACGACCGCCTGCTCGTCATCGACGACGTGTTCGAGAGCGGGCGCTCGATCGCCGCCTTCCTCGACGCGCTGCGCGCGCGGTGCCGCCACAACATGCCGGACACCGTCCGGATCGCGACGGTCTATTACAAGCCGGCGCGGACCAAGGTCGATCTCGTGCCGGACTATTATGTCCACGAGACCGATGAGTGGCTCGTGTTTCCGCATGAAGTGGACGGGCTGACCCAAGCGGAAATCAGGGCCAACAAGCGCGATGCCGCGATCATCCTGCGTGACGGGAACTGACCCCGGCCGAAGCGGAGGAGCGTCAATCCCGCTTGCAGGTGCTGATTCCCAGCACGGTGTACAGAGGGCAAAATCTTACGAGGCCCGTGAGCAGGGGAATCAGGCCGATCCAGCCCCAGGGCGTCTTCGGCCCGACGAACACCAATGCCAAGAGTATCACCCCAAGAGCTATCCGGGCAATTCGATCCGCAGTGCCGACATTGATCGTGAACATGGGCGATCCTTTCATTGGTGCGATCCGCCCCAGGCCGAAGGCTCTCCGCCGGCCTTGACGGGGATCAGTCCCGCGAGCGCTTCGTTGCATTCATCCCTCTTCGCGAGCGCCGCTTCTCACGCAATTCGCACATTTGAGCGCCACTGAGAGCTTGGGGAAACTACGTATCAGCTGGCGGTCCGAAGCCAGGCCGCGCCTCTGGTGGTCAGCTTGTCGGTCGCGCGGGTTTGCGTCGCGCTCGGCACGATACGCCGGGCTCTCAGCGTCAATCGCGCGACCAGCGCGCCCATATCGCGGTCGGGAGCAGCAGCCCGCGCGCTTCCTCGCGCACCGCCAGTTCGCCGCATTCGATCCTGCCCGGCAAGTCGCCGAGATGGGCACGCAGCAGCTCGCCGATCGCGAGTGCCGACATGCGCACGGCATAGACGGTGAGAAACAGGAAACGGCTCTCGCCGTCCAGCAGCTTGCGGCAATCGGCGATGAGGCCGGGCAGATCCTCCTCCAGCCGCCAGATCTCGCCATCGGGACCGCGGCCATATTTGGGCGGATCGAGCAGGATGCCGTCATAGCGCCGCTCGCGCCGCACCTCGCGCGCGGTGAACTTCGCGGCGTCCTCGACGATCCAGCGGACCGGCCGCTCGCTCATCCCGGACAGCGCGGCATTGGCGCGCGCCTGCGCGACGGATTTCTTCGAGGCATCGACATGGACGGCCTGCGCGCCGATCGCCGAGAAAGCGAGCGTGCCGACGCCGGTATAGCCGAACAGGTTGAGGAATTGCGGCGCCGCCAGCCCCTTCAATTGCGCGCGGCCCCAGGACCAGATCGGCGCCATGTCCGGAAAGAATTGCAGATGGCGGAACGGCGTGCAGGCGGCCTGAAAGCGCGCCTCCTCCCAGGCCAGCGGCCAGCCCTCGCGCGGCACCGGCTTGTCGAAATGCCAGCGCCCGCCGCCATCCTCGTCCGAGGCCGGGATGAAGCTGCCATGCGCGTCCCAGTCCGCCTGTGCCGGCTGCCACATCGCCTGCGGCTCCGGGCGGATGAAGCGATAGGGACCGTAGCGCTCGAGCTTGCGGCCGGCGCCGCTGTCGACGAGGCCGTAGTCGGCCCAGGGTTCGGCGATCATGACGCCGAGCGGGAGAGTGGGGGGCAGAGGAGTCATGGCACCCTTATAGCCCCTCCCCTTTAGGGGAGGGGTTGGGGTGGGGCTTGGCGATGTCGCAGATCGCTGCGCGACACCCACCCCCTACCCCTCCCTTGAAAGGGAGGGGCTTAAGGAGGGCATTTTCAGCCACGGCGTGCCACCGCCCGCTCCGCGACATAGCTGGTCACCGCCTCGAACGTCGCGGGCAGCGTCGCATAGCGCTCCTCGCGACCGAAGAGGTCACCCGCGCGGGACGGCAAGGTCGGGCGCGTGCCGGTCGCGCGCTCGACGGCGTCGCGGAACTTGGCGGGGTGCGCCGTCGCCAGTGTCACCACGGGGACGGAGGGGTCGAGCTCGACCTGATGCGCCGCCGCGAGACCCACCGCGCTGTGCGGATCGATCACCTGCCCGGCGGCATCATAGGCCCAGCGCATCGTGCGCGACATGGCGTCGCCGTCAATGCGCGCGGAGGTGAACAGCTTCGCGGCGCCATCGCGCTGGGCGTTGGTGAGGCGCATCGCCTTGGTCGCCTCGAAGCCCTTCATCTGCTCGCCGAGCGCGATCCCGTCGCGCCCGCCCAGATCGAACAGCAGCCGCTCGAAGTTGGAGGAGACCTGAATGTCCATGCTCGGCGTCGCGGTCGGGATGACCGTGCCCTGGCTGTAATCGCCTTCCCTCAGCGCGCGGTGCAGGATGTCGTTGACGTTGGTGGCGACGATCAGCCGCTCGATCGGCAGGCCCATCCGCGCCGCGACATAGCCGGCGAACACGTCGCCGAAATTGCCGGTCGGCACCGCGAACGCAACCTTGCGGTCGGGCGCGCCGAGGCGGACGGCGGCATAGACATAATAGACGACCTGGCTGACCAGCCGCGCCCAGTTGATGCTGTTCACCGCCGAGAGATCGAAGCGCGACGCGAAATCGGCATCGTTGAACATGCGCTTCACCAGCGCCTGCGCATCGTCGAAGCTGCCCTCAATCGCGATGTTGTAGACGTTCGGCGCGAGCACCGTCGTCATCTGGCGCCGCTGCACGTCCGACACGCGGCCGGCGGGGTGCAGCATGAAGATGTCGATCTTGGCACGGCCGGCCACGGCGTCGATCGCGGCCGAGCCGGTATCGCCCGATGTCGCGCCGACAATGGTCAGATGCGTGTCGCGACGGGCGAGGAATTTCTCGAACAGCAGGCCGAGCAGCTGCAGCGCGACATCCTTGAAGGCCAGGGTCGGACCGTGAAACAGCTCCAGGAACCAGTGCCGGTGGTCGAGCTGAAGCAATGGCGTCACGGCGGCATGAGCGAAGCGGCCATAGGCCTGTGTGCACAGATCGCGCAGCTCGTCTTCGCTGAGGCTCTCGCCGACGAAAGGCAGGATGACCCGGACCGCCGTCTCGACATAGGAGAGGCCGCGCATCGCCGCGAACTCGTCCGCGGTGAAGGTCGGCCAATGCTCGGGCAGGTAGAGGCCCCCGTCGCTCGCCAGCCCCGCCAGCGTCGCGCCCTCGAAATCGAGCGCCCCCGCGCGCCCCCTGGTGCTGATATACTGCATGACGGGCCGGTCCTTAGCGGTGACTTGCGATTATCGCAACTTGGGCGACACGCCCCCTATTTGGCGGCCTGGTCCCGCAGCCGCTTGCGCACAGCCAATCCGTAGATCACCGCCGCAACCGCCGCGAAGAGGAACCACTGCACCATGTAGGAGCGGTGATTGTTCGGCACCGAGGCAGGATCGGGCGGCGCGGAGGGTGCGAGGCCCGGCGCGGCGCTCTCGGCAACGATCATCAGGCGGAGCGGCGAACCATGACGGGCCAGGCGCGCGATCCAGGGCGTGTTGTCCGGCTCATGCGTGGCGAGACCGCGGACAGGACCGCCGGCCCAGGCGATCTTGATGTTGGGCAAGGTGCTCACGCCCACATCCACGACCAGACCCGGCCCCTCCGCACCTGTCGCGCAGGTGGCGATGTGGCGCCAGCCGCTCTTGCCGTCCGTGCTCCGCCCACCGACTTCCTGCCAGCCGATCACGCGCAGGCAATTGGCGGACAGCCGACGGAAGAGATAGGTTTCGTCCGTCGGTCGCTGCGCCGGATAGGCGGTCGCCGGTCGCGTCATGTTGGCGCGCCAGATGGCGAGCGCGGCTTCCTTCTGATGCGCGCGGCCGAGTTGCCAGATGCCCAGGCCGATCATGGCGGCAATCGCCAGCGCGACGACGATCGTGGGAACGATCGGAAGCTTGCGGATCACGGCTTCGGCCCGTCGGCAATCTTCCCTTCGCGCGCCTTGTTGCGATATTCGAGGATCAGCAGCGCAGCCTTGGAGACGCGCAGACATCCGATGACCAGAGCGACGGTGAGCGGCCCCCAGAGCAGGATATGCACCCAGAAGGGCGGACTTGCCTTCACCTGGACGATGAGCGCCAGCGCCGTCACCAGCCCGCCGACGATGAGGATCAGGAACGCGGCAGGCCCGTCGCCGACATTGAACGCGCCATAGTCGAGCCCGCAGGCCCGACAGCGCGGCGCCAGCCGCACCCAGCCATCATAGAGAGGCGCGTTCTCGCAGCGCGGGCATCGCGACGACAAAGCCGCGCGGAAGAGGGGTGTCGTCGGCGCGGCTTTATCTTGCGTCATGGCTTTCGTCGCGGCTCAGCCGCCGTGGACCGGCGCGCCCCAGCCGCCCCAGACATAGACGGCAACGAACAGGAACAGCCAGACGACGTCGACGAAGTGCCAGTACCAGGCCGCGGCCTCGAAGCCGAAATGCTGGCGGGGCGTGAAGTCGCCCTTGTAGGCGCGGATCAGGTTGACGATCAGGAAGATCGTGCCGACCAGCACGTGGAAACCGTGGAAGCCGGTCGCCATGTAGAAGGACGAACCATAAGGCGTGGTGCCGAACGCGAAGGGCGCATGGGCATATTCATAGGCCTGGATGCTGGTGAAGGTGATGCCGAGCAGGATGGTCAGCCACAGGCCGGTCTTGAGACCCTGACGGTCCCCGTGGATCAGCGCATGATGCGCCCAGGTGACGGTCGTGCCCGAGCAGAGCAGGATCAGCGTGTTGAGCAAAGGCAGCTCGAACGCATTCATGACCTCGATGCCCTTCGACGGGAACAGCCCATCGATCGGCGGCAGCGCGCTGGGGAACAGCGAGAAATCGAAGAAGGCCCAGAACCAGCCGACGAAGAACATGACTTCCGACGCGATGAACAGGATCATGCCGTAGCGCAGGTGAAGCTGCACGACCGGGGTATGATCACCGGCATGCGCCTCGCGGATCACGTCCGACCACCACATGAACATGGTGCCGAGCACACCGAGCAGACCGAGGATGAAGATCGCCCCGCCATGCGAGGGCATGGAATCGGGATGCATCCAACTCACCGCGCCCACCGCCATGATCAACGCGGACATCGCGCCGATGAACGGCGTGATGGCGGGTGGCAGAATATGATAATCGTGGTTCTTGGCGCCGGACATGTCTTTCCCCGTATATGTGCGCTTGGGATGTGCGCGTCTGTTTAGCTTTGGTCTGCCGGCTTCTCAACCGGATAGAAGGTGTAACTCAAGGTGATTTCCTGCACGTCCTTGTCGTCCGGATCGTCCAGGAATTTCTTGTCGACGTAGAAGAGCACGGGCATGCGCACTTCCTGGCCGGGCTGGAGCGTCTGCTCGGTGAAACAGAAGCACTGGATCTTGGTGAAATAGGGGCCTGCGACGTCGGGCGTCACGTTGAACACCGCCCGGCCCGTGATCGGCTTGTCCGAGTTGTTCTTGGCAATGAAGATCGCCATGGACTTGCCGCCGACGCCGACCGTCATGCTCTTCTTCTCAGGGTAGAAGGCCCAGGGCACGCCGTTGACATTGGAGTCGAAGCGGATCGAGAGTTGGCGCCCCTCCCCCTGCGATGCCCTGGCGATGGCGGCGGCCTCCGCCTCGGTCACCCGCTGGGTCGTGCCGCCGTAACCGGTTGCCTGGCAGAAGAGGCGGTAGAGCGGCACCGAGGCGAAGCCGAGGCCGAGCATCGCAAGCGCGGCGAGAGCCGCGAAGAAGGCGGTGCGGCGCTTGGCGCGCTGCGGAGAGAGGGTCGTCGCGGCCATCTCAGTGCGACATCTTGGCGATGGTGATGCCGAAGAACAGCATCACGAGGGCAAACAGCACGACCGCCATCACGATCGAGCGCGAGCGCTGGCGGGCCTGGATCAGCTTCTGCTCCTCGGGCGTCATGCGAGCTTGACCCAATGGTCGACGACCACCGCGCCGAAAATGAGGAAGAGATAGAGCACCGAATATTTGAACAGCCGCCGCTCCGCACGCATCTGCGCCGGATCTGTCTCGTGGCTCAGCGACACCTGGACGGCCAGCACAGCGAAGATGCCGGTCGCGATCAGCGCCGTGAGGCCATAGACGAGGCCGGTGAGGCGGAGGAGGACAGGCGCCAGCGCCGCGGCCGCCATGATGACCGTATAGAAGAGGATCTGGCGGCGCGTCGTGCGCTCCCCGGCCACCACCGGCAGCATCGGGATGCCGGCATTGGCATAATCCATGCGCACGAACAGGGCCAGCGCCCAGAAATGCGGCGGCGTCCAGAAGAAGATCAGCATGAAGAGTGCGACCGGCAAGGCCGCGACATCGCCCGTCACCGCCGCCCAGCCGATCAACGGCGGGAAGGCGCCGGCCGCGCCGCCGATGACGATGTTCTGCGCCGTGCGCGGCTTGAGCCAGATCGTGTAGACGAACACATAGAAGAGGATCGACACCGCGAGAATGAAGGCCGCGAACCAGTTGGTCGCGAAGCCCATCAACAGCACCGAGAAGAAGGAAAGCCCAACGCCGAAATGCAGCGCGCTCTGCCGGTCCATGCGGCCGGCGGGCAGCGGACGGCCGGCGGTGCGCTTCATGCGCGCGTCGCGATCCGCCTCATACCATTGGTTGAGCGCGCCGGCCGCGCCCGCGCCGAGCGCGATGCACAGGATCGCGGTGAAGGCGAGGATCGGCGAGAGGTGACCCGGCGCGACGAGCAGACCGCACAGGCCCGTGAAGACGACGAGCGTCATCACCCGCGGCTTGGTCAGCGCGACGAAATCACGCCAGTCCGCCGGCATGGGAACCGAGGAAGCCGTTTCATTCGTCAGGATCGATGCATTCGTCGCCAAAATACCAGACCTTGGGTTCAATTCGCTTTTTCCAGCAGGGCGGCGAGAACGCTTTCCGCGCCCTCGCCCCCTCTCATTTCAGCCCCGGCGGAGCAACCGGTCCACCAGGGACCGACGCCGATCAATGATGACCGCTGTCGTCGATGACCGGCAGGGTCTCGAACTGGTGGTAGGGCGGCGGGCTCGACAGCGTCCACTCGAGCGTGGTCGCGCCTTCGCCCCAGTAATTGCCCTCGGCCTTCTTGCCGGCCACGAAAGCGTAGATGATGTTCACGAAGAAGATCACCACACCCACGCCCATGATCTGATAGCCGTACGAGGCGATGCCGTTCCAGTAGGCCAGCGCGTCCGTATAATCCGGAACGCGGCGCTGCATGCCGCTCATGCCCAGGAAGTGCATCGGGAAGAACAGCATGTTCACGCCGACGAAGAACACCCAGAAATGCAGTTGGCCGAGGAACTCGCTGTACATGCGGCCGCTCATCTTCGGGAACCAGTAATAGAAACCGGCGAAGAGCGCGAAGACGGCACCCAGCGAGAGGACGTAGTGGAAGTGCGCCACGACATAATAAGTGTCGTGAAGATTATCGTCGATGCCGCCATTGGCGAGAACGACGCCGGTCACGCCGCCGACGGTGAACAGGAAGATGAAGCCGAGCGCCCAGACCATCGGCGTCTTGAAGCTGAGCGAACCGCCCCACATCGTCGCGATCCAGGAGAAGATCTTGACGCCGGTGGGCACGGCGATGACCATCGTCGCGGCGGTGAAATACATCTTCACGTTCACGGTCATCCCGGTCGTGAACATGTGGTGCGCCCAGACGATGAAGCCGACCACGCCGATCGCCACCATCGCGTAGGCCATGCCGAGATAGCCGAACACCGGCTTGCGGCTGAACGTCGAGATGATCTGGCTGATGATGCCGAAGCCCGGCAGGATCATGATGTAGACTTCGGGGTGACCGAAGAACCAGAAGAGGTGCTGGTAGAGCTCGGGATCGCCGCCGCCGGCCGCATCATAGAAGACGGTGTGGAAGTTGCGGTCGGTGAGCAGCATGGTGATCGCCGCGGCGAGCACGGGCAGCGCGAGCAGCAGCAGGAAGGCGGTGACCAGCACCGACCAGACGAACAGCGGCATCTTGTGCAGGGTCATGCCCGGCGCGCGCATGTTGAAGATGGTGGTGATGAAGTTGACCGCGCCCAGGATCGAGCTGGCGCCCGCAAGGTGGAGCGAGAGGATCGCCATGTCGACCGCCGGACCTGGCGAGCCGCTCGTCGAGAGCGGCGCATAGACCGTCCAGCCGGTGCCCGCGCCATTGCCGCTGCCGCCGGGCACGAAGGTCGAGCCGAGCAGGAGCGCGAAGGCGGGGATCAGCAGCCAGAACGAGATGTTGTTCATGCGCGGGAAGGCCATGTCCGGCGCGCCGATCATGATCGGCACGAACCAGTTGCCGAAGCCGCCGATGATCGCCGGCATGACCATGAAGAACACCATGATCAGGCCGTGCGCGGTGATCAGCACGTTCCATAGGTGATAGGCCTGGTCCATCGTCGCGTCCGGGCCGTCCATCATCTGGGCCCAGCCATGGAGATACTGGATACCGGGATTCGCCAGCTCGGCGCGCATCAGGCCGGAGATCGCCCCGCCGATGACGCCCGCCATGATCGCGAAGATCAGATAGAGGGTGCCGATGTCCTTGTGATTGGTCGACATGAACCAGCGGGCGAAGAAGCCCGGCTTGTGATCGCTGTCGTGATGATCGTCATGGGCGTGAGCGCCGTGGAAATCATCTGCGGTGGTTGTGCTCATGGTCGTTACCCTCAGGACTTGGTTGCCGGCGCGGCGGCATTGGCGGCGGCAGGCGTCGCGGCATTGGTGGCGGCAGCGGGCTCGGCTGCGGCGGGCACGGAAGCAGCGGCAGGCGCGGCCTCGGCCGACTTGTCACCCGGCATCTTGCCGCCCTGGGCCTTGACCCACTGCGCGAACTTGTCGGGGCTCACCGCCTCGACCGCGATCGGCATGAAGCCGTGACGCGCGCCGCACAGTTCCGAGCAGACGCCATAATAGACGCCCGGCTTCTCGATGGTGAAGGTCCGCTCGTTGAGACGGCCAGGCACCGCGTCTTCCTTCACCCAGAAAGCGGGGATGGAGAAGCTGTGAATGACGTCCGAACCGGTGATGATCAGCTTGATCGGCACGCCGACCGGCAGGACCATGCGATTGTCCGCGGCCAGCAGCCGCGGCTCGCCACGCTCCAGCGCCTTTTCGGGCGGCAGCATGTTGGAGACGAACTCGGGAATGCCGTTGTCCGGATATTCATAGCCCCAATACCACTGGTAACCGGTGACCTTGACGGTCAGCGCATCCTTGGGGGCGGGCTTGAACTGGCGGGCGAGCAGATCGATCGAGGGGATCGCGATGCCGATCAGGATGAAGACCGGGATGACGGTCCAGAGAATCTCGATGAGCGTGTTGTGCGAGGTGCGCGAGGGCACCGGATTGGCGCTCCGCCGGAAACGCACCATCACATAGAGCAGCAGGGCCAGCACGAAGACCGAGATGATGATGCACACCCACAGCAGGATATTGTCGTGCATCCACAGCGCATAATGGCCGTTGGGCGTGAACTGCTCCTGGAAGGTCATCTCGCCGGGCTGCGGCTGGCCGACCGTGGCGACGGGCTTGGCATAATCCCATGCCGGCTTGGCCGCGGTGGCCGCATTGCCTGCCTCATTTGCGGCCGCGGGCGCCGCCGGGGCAGCCTGCGCCGCCGCATTGACCGCTTCGGCCTGCGCCATGGCCGAGGACGGCGCGAGCGCGCTCAGTCCCAAAGCCATCGCCATCATGAAGGCATTGATTCTTCTATTCATGCGGTCCGACCTGCTTTCACTATCAGGCCACGTGATTCCCAGGCGGAAAACGCGGCCCCCCTCTTCAATCACCGGCCCCTATACGCAGGCATATCCGATGCCTCAAGCACTCTGTTGCACCAATTGCGGCCGTTGATTGTCCGCCGATCCGCCGCTATCCCGCCCGGTCGACAGAGAAGGGCCATGGGACCAATGACCGAATCAGACGTGCTTGCCGAATTCCGGGCGGCGGAAGCGCTCCTCACGGGGCATTTTCTGCTCTCGTCGGGCAAACACAGCGCCAATTATCTGCAGTGCGCGCGCGTTCTCATGAACCCCGAGCGGGCGGCGAAACTCGCCATCGCGCTCGCCCAGTCCCTGCCCCGCGACATTCGCGCGGCGATCGAGGTCGTCGTCTCGCCGGCGATGGGCGGCATCATCATCGGCCACGAGATGGGCCGCGCGCTCAATTGCGACGCGATTTTCCTGGAGCGGCCGCAGGGCACCTTCGTCTTCCGCCGCGGCTTCGGCCTGACGCCGGGCCAGAAAGTGCTGATGGTCGAGGACGTGGTCACCACCGGGCTTTCGTCGCGCCAGGCGATGGAAGCGGTGCGCGAGGCCGGCGGCGAGGTGATCGCCGAGGCGGCCCTGGTCGATCGCTCGGCGGGCGAAGCCAATCTGGGCGTGCCCTTCTTCCCGCTCGTGAGCCTCAATTTCCCGGTCTATGATGCCGATGCCCTGCCGCCCGAGCTCGCGGCGATCCCGGCCGTGAAGCCGGGCAGCCGGGCGTGAGCCTGTCGCTGCGCCACCTTCGGCTGGGCGTGAACATCGATCATGTCGCGACCATCCGCAATGCGCGCGGCACGACCTATCCCGACCCGTTCCGCGCCGCGCTGATCGCGCAGGAAGCCGGCGCCGACGGCATCACCGCCCATCTGCGCGAGGACCGGCGCCACATCAGCGACGCGGATGTCGCGCGCCTCTCCGAAGAGCTGACCATCCCCTTCAATTTCGAGATGGCGGCGACGCAGGAGATGCTGGCGATCGCGCTGCGCCACCGGCCGCACGCGGTCTGTCTCGTCCCCGAGCGGCGCGAGGAGCGCACCACCGAGGGCGGCCTGGATGCCGCCGGCCTGCACAATCATCTCGCGCCGATGGTCGACAAGCTCGGCGAGGCCGGCTGCCGCGTCTCGCTCTTCATCGAGGCCGACCCGCGCCAGATCGAGGCGGCGCTGCGCCTGAAGGTGCCGGTCGTCGAGCTGCACACCGGCAAATATTGCGAGGTCGAGGGCGAGGAACGCGCGAGCGAGCTGCGCCGCATCGCGGACATGGCCGCGCTCGCCGCCAAGAACGGGATCGAGCCGCATGCCGGCCATGGCCTCACCTTCGACAATGTCGGCCCGATCGCGGCGATTCCGCAGATCGCCGAGCTCAACATCGGCCATTTCCTGATCGGCGAGGCGATCTTCCTCGGCCTGCACGAGAGCGTGGCGGAGATACGCCGGCTGATGGACGCGGCACGGGGATGAGAAAGAAGAAGACCCTCATCCTCCCACCGCTACGCGGCGGGGCCCTCCTTCTCCCGCGAAGGCGGGAGAAGGCCATGATAGCCCTCTCCCGCCTTCGCGGGAGAGGGTTGGGTGAGGGTCTTCTTCTGTCATGATCATCGGCCTCGGCTCGGATCTCTGCAATATCGAGCGGATCCAGAACAGCCTGGATCGCTTCGGCGAGAAGTTCGAGCGGCGGGTGTTCACCGACATCGAGCGCGCCAAGGCCAATCGCCGCCCCTTCACCAAGGCCGCGACGCTGGCCAAGCGCTTCGCCGCCAAGGAGGCTTTCTCCAAGGCGGTCGGCACCGGTTTCAAGGCCGGGGTGTTCATGAAGGACATCGGCGTGGTCAATCTGCCGTCGGGCGCTCCCACTTTGGCACTCGCCGGCGGAGCCAGGGCACGTCTCGACGCCTTGACCCCACCGGGCGCCAGCCTATTTGTGCACGTGACATTGACCGACGATCATCCCTGGGCGCAGGCATTCGTCATTCTGGAGGCGCGTTTTCCGTGACGGATCAGACACCGGTCAGGCCAGGCGAGAGCCTGCGAGAAAAAGCCAGGAAATCGAAGGGCAGCGACTTGTGGTCCGAGATCAAGAGCATCGTGCTGCTGCTGCTCGCCGTGCTCGGCTTCCACAGCTTCATCGCCAAGCCCTTCTACATCCCCTCCGAATCGATGATGCCCGGCCTGCTCGTCGGTGACCGGCTGGTCGTGACCAAATATGCCTATGGCTGGTCCTACGTCTCGCCGACCATTCCCAATCCCGCCGCGATCTTCCGCAATGTCGTGCTGCGCACGCCGCCGGAGGCCTGGGGCATCACCCTGCCGTTCATGGAAGGACGCGTCTGGGGCAAGATGCCCGAGCGCGGCGACGTCGTCATCGCGACCCCTCGCCACAGCAACGAGGATTATATCAAGCGCGTCATCGGCCTGCCGGGCGACCTGCTCGAAGTGCGCGACGGCGTCGTCATCCTGAACGGCGTGCCGGTCAAGCAGGTGTGGCTCAAGCCCCTGCGCCTGCCGGTCGATGCCAATTCGCCGTGCGATCCGCGCCAGTTCCCCGGCGGCATCCAATATGATCCGGACGGCAGGGAAATCTGCGTGCTGCCGGTCAAGCAGGAGACCCTGCCCAACGGCCGCACCTACACGATCATCGACATGGGCGCGCGCGAGATCGACTGGTACGGCCCGGTCCGCATTCCAGCGGGCCACGTCTTCCTGATGGGCGACAATCGCGACAACAGCGCCGACAGCCGCGTGCCGCTGGAGCAGGCAGGCCTCGGCGGGCCGATCCCGTGGGAGACGATCGGCGGCCGCGCCGAGTTCATCACCTTCTCGCTCGACGGCACGACCCAGCTCTTCAATCCCGCGAGCTGGTTCTCCAGCTTCCGCCCCGGTCGCGCCGGCACGTCACTCCACCCGACCAAGGTCGCGGAGCCCGCAGTCAAGTGACGGAGCGCGCGGCCGGCAGCGCCAAGTCGCCCGCACGTCGCTCCGCCGCCGCGACGGCCAAGATCGCGGCGGGCCGCACGACCCCCGTCACAAAGCCCAGGGCCGCTGCGCGCAAGCCGGAAGCGGAGCCGGGCCCGGTCACCGACCGGCTCGACCGCCCCGGCCCGGCCGACGCGCACACCTCGGAATTCTGGAAGGAACTGCGCCGGGCGGTCATCTGGCTCAGCGTCGTGGCCGCCGGGGCGCTGGTCGTCATTCTCATCGAGCCGATCCTGTTCATCCTCGCCTCGGTGGTCATCGCCGTCATGCTGGATGGCGGCACGCGCCTGCTGGGCCGCTTCCTGCCCATCCCGCGCGGCTATCGCCTCGGGATCATCGTCGCGTTCGTCGTCGCTTTCGTGGGCTGGACCTTCTATCTGACCGGCACCCAGGTCATTCAGCAGGCGGCCCAGCTGCCGCCGCTGATCGAAAGCCAGGTCGCACGCATCAGCGCGTTCGCGCAGGCGCACGGCATCAATCTGGGGATCGCCGAACTACGGCAGGCCGGCGAGCAGCTGCTCGGCTCGGTTGGCCGCGTCACCGCGATCCTGAGTTCGGCCGCGGGCGTCGTCTCCAGCCTCGTCATGATGCTCGTGCTGGCGGTCTTTCTCGCCACGGAGGCCCAGCTCTACTCACGCGGGCTTGCCTGGCTCGTCCCGATCGCGCGGCGCGACGAGGCGCACGACCTGATCGACAAGGTCGGCTGGACGCTGCGCCGGCTGATGGCCGGGCGCCTCGTTGGCATGATGGCAACGGGCTTCCTCACCGGCATGTTGCTGATGATCACCGGCGTGCCGATGGCGATGCTGCTCGGCGTCCTCTCCTTCCTGCTCGCTTTCCTGCCCAATATCGGCGCGATCATGTCGGGTGTGCTGATCACCCTGGTCGGCTTCTCGGTGGACGTGCAGCACGGCTTCTTCGCCATCGGCGTCTATTTCACGGTACAGACGGTGGAGAGCTATTTCATCACGCCGACCGTCGCGCGACGCGCGGTCGACATGCCGCCCGCCCTCGTGCTCGGCGCGCAGATCATGTTCGGTGCGCTATTCGGCATCCTGGGTCTGGCCCTCGCCGACCCGATCCTGGCGATGAGCAAGGTGATCCTGGAAGAGCGCGCCAAGCGCAGGGTGGCGGAGCAGGCGTAAGCGGCCTGCCGGTTCCCGGAGTTTGCCTCGTTTGAGAAAAACCTGCCGCGATGTTTCAACCTGATCGGAGCGGAATCAGGACAGGCTCTGGTCACTCCTCGTCGATGGCCTCGATGCCTTGCAGCCGAAGCGCCTCGACATGGTCCTTCATGGCCTTGAGCTGCTCGGGCGAATGCCCCTGCCAGTCCACGACCTCGCCGGTGACCCGCAGCGGGTCGCGCGAGCGATAGGATCGGGTCGGATTGCCGGGGAATTTCTTGTCAGTCAGATTGGGATCGTCGACGATCGGGCCGGTGGGCTCCACGATATAGATCCTGCCCGGCCCATCGCCCTGCGCCAGCTCGGCGCCCCAGGTCGCCGCATCCAGCGTCGCGGTCAGATAGACGAAGCTCGCCGCCTTGCGCGTCCCGTAATTGGAGCCGTAGCCGGCGGCGATCAGATCGCCCGGCTTCAGGTCGGCCCGTGTGCCATGATAGAAAAGCGGAGACATCGCGTCGTCGGTCGCCATTGGTTCGCTCCTCGGGATGACGGACTGAATCAGGGCGGCCCGAGCAGGCTCGGGCAACGGAATTGATCTTCAGGGAAAGCGAAGGCGCGAGCGCGCCCGGCCGTCGGCCTTATTGCACGCCCGGTGGCGGGCCTTCCATGCCCGGCGGCAGAGCGCCTTCCGGTCCGCCCGGTGCGGCGCCACCGCCCTGCTGTTGCTGTTGCTGTTGCATCATCTGCTGGAGCTGCATCGCGCGCTGCTGCTCCATGACCTCGGCACGGGTCTTGAACTCGAGCAGCTTGATCTCGAAGACCAGCGGGCTGTTCGGCGGGATCGGGCTGCCCTGGGGCGGATGATCGCCATAGCCGAGCGCGGCGGGGATCCAGGCGCGCATCTTGCCGCCCTTGCGCAGCTTGGTCACAGCTTCGGTGAAGCCCGGGACCATCGAGGCCAGCTCCATCGGCGCGCCGGGATTCTCGTCGAAGACGGTACCGTCGGGCAGCATGCCCTTATAGGCAACGAGCGCGAAATCTTCCTTGGTCGGACTCGCGCCGGTGCCTTTTTCGAGCATCTGGTAGCGCAGGCCGCTCGGCATCTGACCAAACTGGCGGCTGCCGGCCCAGGCCAGCACGATCGCGACGGCGAACAGCAGGACCATCACCAGCCAGAAACGGCGGACCGATCCGGGCTTGATGGGCCGCAATGGAACCGCCGTCACGGACATGGCCGCTTTCCTCAAACTGTCAGAAAACCAAAGACCCGGCCGGCGCCACGCGCCGGACCGACATGCTTTTACCGTGCGCTGTCGCGCTCGACGCGCTTGCGCTCCAGCTTGCGCGCACGGCGGATCGCCGCGGCCTTCTCGCGCGCACGCTTCTCGGAGGGCTTCTCGTAATGACGACGAAGCTTCATCTCGCGATACACGCCTTCCCGCTGCAGCTTCTTCTTGAGCGCCCGCAGCGCCTGGTCGACGTTGTTGTCGCGCACGATGATTTGCATAAGCCCGTCAGTCTCCAATTCTAAGCTGGCATGCGCCCCGCCGATCCCCGGCCCGAAACGCGAAATACCCAAAAACAATATGCGCCGCGACGAGGTGTCACGGCGTAACCGGCAGGCCCATAGCAGCGAGAGGTTACCGGATCAAGACCGGAAAGGCCGGAAAAACGGCCGCCAGGGCCCGCTTCGTCCCGCGGCGAGGCTCATTCCGGCGTCAGATTGCGGATGCGAGTCGGCACCGGCGGCTGCCGGACGGCCGCGCCGGCGACATAGGCTTCCAGCGCCTCCAGGTCGGACGGGCCGTCCGCCAGCTGCGCGCCGGGCGCGAACATGGGATAGCCATCGCCGCCATTGGCGAGAAAGTTGCTCATCGCGACATGATAGGTCGCCCCGTCGGTCATCGGCTGGCCGTTGAGCGTGATGTCGAAGACCCGCTGGCCCGCCGGCTTCGTCGTGTCGTAGCTGTAACGGAGGCTCTGCGAGACGCTGAGCAGCCGCAGGTCGTCGACCTGATCGAACTGCTTCTCCAGCGCGGCGCGGATCTGAGCGCCGGTCAATGCCTTCGTGACCACGATATTGCCGAACGGCTGGGCGGCGTACAGATCCCCGAATGTGACGGTGCCGTCCGCAGCGGGCGTGATCGCGGCGCGGACGCCGCCCGGGTTCATGATGCCGAACTGCGCGCCGCCCTTGTCCGGCGCGCTCATCGCCGCGAGCTGCGCATCGGCGATGAAATCGCCCAGCACGCTCTCGCCGCTCTTCTCCTCGGTCTTGGTCAGCGGGCCGCCGACCTTGCCCACCGGGCGCCGCCGCACGGCGAGCGCGCCGGCATCGTAGCGGCTCACCAGATCGGCCACCTCCGGCTGCTTCGCCGCCGAGTCGGCGCTCTGCGTCACCACCAGATTTTCGGCATGCTTGCCGACCAGTCGCTTCGTGCCGAAATCATAATCGAGCGTGATGCGCGTCAGCAGCGTGCCATATTGGCCGGCGCTGCTCACCAGGAAGGGCCGGCTCGGGTCGACCTTGCCATAGTCGCAGACATAGGACTGGTGCGTGTGGCCGGAGATGACGAGCGCGAAGGCCGGATCGAGCTTCTGCAGGATCGGGTTGATGTCGCCGGTCAGATATTTGCAGTCGCCCGGATCGGGCACGTCGAACTTCACCGAGCCACCCTCGTGGATGAGCACGGCGAGGATGTCGGCCCCCGCGGCGCGGAGGGCCGGGACCAGCTTGTTGGCCGTCTCCGCCTCGTCGGCGAAATGCAGCCCGGCAACGCCGCTCGGGCTGGCGAGGTCGCCGGTGCCCTTCAGTGTCATGCCGACGAAGCCGATGCGCACGCTCCTTCCGCTCACAGTCAGCGTCTTGATGCCATAGGCGGGGAAAAGCGTCGTGCCGTCCTCCCGCACCGTGTTGGCGGCAAGGAACTTGAAGCTGGCGCCCGGAAAGGCCGGAAGGATCTGGCAGGGCTCGCGCAGCGTATATTTGGCGCAGCCGCCCGCCTGCATGCGCAGGATCTCCTTCGATCCGCGATCGAACTCATGATTGCCGAGCGCGCTGTAGTCGATGCCGATCCGGTTCATGATGCGGATCGTCGGCTCATCGAGGAACAGGCCGGAGCTGAGCGGCGAGGCGCCGATCATGTCGCCCGCCGTCACCACCGCGCTCGCTGGATTCTCCGCGCGCAGCGCCGCGACGGCCGCGGCGAAATTGGCGGCACCGCCCGCCTTCACCTTCTCCGTGCCCTTGGGCGAGCCCGGCGGGATGACGGTCTGGTCGTCCGCATCGATATGGCCGTGGAAATCGTTGAAGGCGATGATCTGCAGGGCGGCGACCGGGCCGGGCGCGGTGCCGGTGACGGGTCCGCGCGTCGCCGCGCAACCGGCCAGCAGCAGCGCGCCGAGCGGCGCCAGTGCGATCATCCTCATCATCGTTCCTCCGGTCCGGTTCGGCCGCCGCCATAGCAGACGGGCGCGATTCTAGAAGGCCGCGCGGTGCTTACCCTCGACTTTTCGGCGAGCCGCGCGCATCATCCGCCGCAAGCCCGTAACGGGCAACCATAAGTCGCAAGGAGAGAGGATCATGGCCACCGCCCTGAAGCCCGCCGCCATCACCACCGCGGAGCGACAGGCCCGCGAGCAGCTCGCCGCCTGCTATCGCATCTTCGCCCATCTGGGCTGGGACGAGCTCATCTACAATCACATCTCGCTGCGCGTGCCGGGGGAGGACAATGCCTTCCTGATCAATCCCTTCACGCTGATGTACGAGGAAGTGACGGCCTCCAATCTCGTCAAGATCGACATCGACGGCAACAAGCTGGCCGAGAGCCCCTATCCGGTCAATCGCGCCGGCTTCGTCCAGCACAGCCTGTTCCACCGGCTTCTTCCGGATGTTCACTGCATTATTCACACCCACACGACCGCCGGCATGGCCATCGCCTCGATCGAGGAAGGCTTCCAGGCGACCGATTTCTATTCGAGCATGTTCGCCGGCCAGATCGCCTATCACGACTTCGAGGGCGTCACGATCCATCCCGAGGAAGGCGCGCGGCTCATCGCCGACCTGGGCGACAAGCGCATCATGATCCTGCGCAATCACGGTCTGCTGGTGATGGGCAAGACCTTGCCCGAAGCCTTCCAGACCTATTTCTTCCTCGAGCGCGCCTGCGCGATCCAGATCGCGACGCGGCAGGCCGGCACGCCGCTGCGCGTGCCCGACGCGGTGGTGGCGGCGCACCAGCGCGACGTGCTCACCGCCGCGCCCGAGGGCATGCGCGGCCTCGCCGAGTTCGCCGCGATGACGCGCCTGATCGACCGCAAGGACAAGAGCTGGCGGGATTAGCCCTCTCGCCGTTCGCTTCGAGCTGAGGTTCGAGCTTGTCGAGAACCGGAGTCGAGAAGGACAGCCAGGCGCGAAATTCTCGACAGCCATCTCGACAAGCTCGATGGCCGCTCGAACCGAACGGCAAAATGATTATAACCGGCCGCCATGACCAAATTCACCGTCAATGATCGCCCGATCCAGTATCGGATGGACCCGCAGACGCCTCTGCTCTGGGCGCTGCGCGACGCCTCCAATCTCACCGGCACCAAATATGGCTGCGGCACCGGCGATTGCGGGGCCTGCACGGTCGACATAGACGGCAAGGCGATCCGCTCCTGCCAGGTGACGATCGCCGCGATCGAAGGCCGCTTCGTCACCACGATCGAGGGCCTCTCGCCCGATCGCAGCCATCCGGTGCAGCAGGCCTGGGCCGCGCAGAACGTGCCGCAGTGCGGCTATTGCCAGAGCGGGATGATCATGACCGCCGCGGTGCTGCTCCGCCGCACCAGCAACCCGACCGACGAGCAAATCGACGCGGCGATGACCAACATCTGCCGCTGCGGCACCTATCCGCGCATCCGCGAGGCGATCAAGCAGGCCGGCCGCATCATGCGCGGCGAGGAGCGCGTCGCGGCCGCCCCGGCACCGGGTATCGCGCCCGCCGATGCGGCCAGGCACGTTCCCGGCCTGACCCCGGCGACCAAGGACTAGGCACCTGATCACGGCCTGACACAATTCTGTCATCTGGCTGTCAGCTATGTTCAGCGCCGCGACAGCCGCCCTCCGGTAAACAATTCCTCAATGGCGAAGACTCGCCTGTGTCTTTGAGGATGTTTCGACGATGACCCGCTTTGTGAAGATAGGCCTTCTGGCCTCGACGATGCTGGCGCTGGCCGCCCCGGCGCTGGCCGAGCCCGGTCGCGACCGGGGCGAGGACGGGCGCGAATGGCGCGGCGGCGGCGGCCGCGGCGGTCAGCCCGGCGGTGGCGGCGAACGTCAGCGCAGCTGGTCACCCCCTGCCCCCGCCCCGCAGCAGGCCGCGCCGGCGCGCGAACAGCGTGCCCCCGTGGTCCAGAACGCACCGGTTCCGGCATCGTCCGCGCCCGCTGCCGCCCAGTGGCGCCAGCAGCGCGACGGCAACACGCCGCGCCCCGGCGCCGGGAACTGGCAGGGTGGCCGTGACTGGAATCGCGACCGCACACCGCCGGCCGTCAACACACCGGCCCCGCCGCCGCCCCAGCAGGAGCAGCGCAACTGGTCGCGCACCAATGGCACGCCGGGCCAGCGCGACTGGAACCGCGATGATCGCCGCGATCGCCCGGACGGACGCGACGGACGCGACGGACGCGACGGACGCGACGGACGCGACAATGGCACGTGGAATCGCGGCAACAACAACTGGCAGCAGGACAATCGCGAGCGCGACGCCGCGCGGGATCGCGACTGGCAACGCCGCCAGCAGCAGGGTTATAACTATCAGCGCCGCCTGCAGGACCGCGACCGCTGGGCCGATACCCGCCGCTGGGACAATAGCTGGCGCGGCAACAGCCGCTACGACTGGCAGCGCTATCGGTCGCTGAACCGCAGCTTCTACCATCTGCCCGCCTATTATGCGCCCTATGGATGGAACCGCGGCTACACGCGCTTCTCGATCGGCTTCTATCTGAGCAACGTGTTGTTCGCCTCGGATTACTGGATCGACGATCCCTACGACTATCGCCTGCCGCCGGCCTACGGCCCGCTGCGCTGGGTCCGCTATTATGACGACGCGCTGCTGGTCGACATTCGCGACGGTTATGTCGTCGACGTGATCCACGACTTTTTCTGGTGAGGCGCTAGCCGCCTCCCCGGATCCGCATTCCTGATCGGCCTTCAGGAAGAACTGGGCCGGCTCCCGCTTCGGCAGGGGTCGGTTCTTTTTCTAAAATGAGAAACCCATCCCCCGTTCGTGGGGACCGCTGCCCCCTTGCTCCCCGCACGCACCGATGGCAGGACGCGGCTCATGAGAGATACCTGGCTCGACGATGCGGAACATCCCTCGCCGGCGCGCGCGGAGATTGGCGAGCGCGTCCGCACCCGCCTGACGCGCAACCCGATGATCAGCCGCATTCCGACCGGGCGCGCCGAGATGTTCCTGCGCCACGGCCTGGTGACGCCCAGGGAATGCGCCGAGCTGGTCGCGAAGATCGACGCCGGCTGCAAACCCTCCAAGCTCTTCTCGGACATCAAGGCCAGCTACCGCACCAGCAACAGCTGCAACCTCGACATCTACGACCCCCTCGTCATCGCCGTGACCAAGCGCATCGACGCGCTGGTCGGGCTGGAGGGCGACACGGGCGAGCTGCTGCAGGGGCAGCGCTATCACGAGACCCAGCGCTACGATCTCCACCACGATTATTTCCCGTACAACAAGCTCTACTGGCCGGCGATGCGGGTGAGCGGTGGCCAGCGCTGCTGGACGGCGATGGTCTATCTCTGCGATGTCGAGGAAGGCGGCGAGACCCAGTTCCCGCATCTGGGCGTCACCATTCCGCCGCGCATGGGCACGCTGCTGGTCTGGAACAACCTCAATGCGGATGGCAGCCCCAACGGCGCCACGCTGCATGCCGCGCTGCCGGTGACCAAGGGCACGAAATATATCGTCACCCGCTGGTATCGCGAGCGCAAATGGGAACCGCGCAACAAGCCATAAAGGCCACCCGGCATTCAGGATTCGAACCTCCCCGTTCGTGTCGAGCGAAGTCGAGACACGC